>NZ_OZ248490.1:0-459483 GCF_965234445.1 Flavobacterium rarum (SeqCode)
AATGAACTTCTTCTTTTTTAGAATAAAGAACATAGAGTTTAGAGAATAGACTTAGTCTATATTCTTTTTTCTATATTCTATCTTCTTAAAGATAGTGGAGAATAACGGAGACGAACCGTTGACCTCCTGCGTGCAAGGCAGGCGCTCTAGCCAGCTGAGCTAATCCCCCGTATCGATTTTAGATTTTATGAATTCAGATTTTAGATTTTTGAATTGTAGTTCTAATTTCTTTTGGTTGAATTCTCAACTTCTAAAATTTCCTTTGTATAAATGAACGTGTTTTATTCTTTTTTTTAATCTTAATACTTAATTCTAAGTATTTAATACTTTTTTTGTTGTCTCGGACAGACTCGAACTGTCGACCCCTACATTATCAGTGTAGTACTCTAACCAGCTGAGCTACGAGACATCAGTATTGTAGATTTTTGATTTCTGATTTTAGATTCCACTCCCTAGAGCAATCTAAAATCTAAATTCTTAAATCTTAATTTATTTAAATTAACAGCAAGAGTAATATAATCTCATTATTTGTTTCCTCTATTCCTTTTCGTCTTCTTTCTTTAGCGTGTATAAATACTAACACTAAAGCTCTAGAAAGGAGGTGTTCCAGCCGCACCTTCCGGTACGGCTACCTTGTTACGACTTAGCCCTAGTTACCAGTTTTACCCTAGGCAGCTCCTTGCGGTCACCGACTTCAGGCACCCCCAGCTTCCATGGCTTGACGGGCGGTGTGTACAAGGCCCGGGAACGTATTCACCGGATCATGGCTGATATCCGATTACTAGCGATTCCAGCTTCACGGAGTCGAGTTGCAGACTCCGATCCGAACTGTGACCGGTTTTGTAGATTCGCTCCTGGTCACCCAGTGGCTGCTCTCTGTACCGGCCATTGTAGCACGTGTGTAGCCCAAGGCGTAAGGGCCGTGATGATTTGACGTCATCCCCACCTTCCTCACAGTTTGCACTGGCAGTCTCGTTAGAGTTCCCGACATGACTCGCTGGCAACTAACAACAGGGGTTGCGCTCGTTATAGGACTTAACCTGACACCTCACGGCACGAGCTGACGACAACCATGCAGCACCTTGTAAATTGTCTTGCGAAAAGTCTGTTTCCAAACCGGTCAATCTACATTTAAGCCTTGGTAAGGTTCCTCGCGTATCATCGAATTAAACCACATGCTCCACCGCTTGTGCGGGCCCCCGTCAATTCCTTTGAGTTTCATTCTTGCGAACGTACTCCCCAGGTGGGATACTTATCACTTTCGCTTAGCCACTGAGATCGCTCCCAACAGCTAGTATCCATCGTTTACGGCGTGGACTACCAGGGTATCTAATCCTGTTCGCTACCCACGCTTTCGTCCATCAGCGTCAATCCATTAGTAGTAACCTGCCTTCGCAATTGGTATTCCATGTAATCTCTAAGCATTTCACCGCTACACTACATATTCTAGTTACTTCCTAATAATTCAAGTCTAGCAGTATCAATGGCCGTTCCACCGTTGAGCGATGGGCTTTCACCACTGACTTACTAAACCGCCTACGGACCCTTTAAACCCAATGATTCCGGATAACGCTTGGATCCTCCGTATTACCGCGGCTGCTGGCACGGAGTTAGCCGATCCTTATTCTCACAGTACCGTCAAGACGCTACACGTAGCGTTGTTTCTTCCTGTGCAAAAGCAGTTTACAATCCATAGGACCGTCATCCTGCACGCGGCATGGCTGGATCAGGCTTGCGCCCATTGTCCAATATTCCTCACTGCTGCCTCCCGTAGGAGTCTGGTCCGTGTCTCAGTACCAGTGTGGGGGATCTCCCTCTCAGGACCCCTACCCATCGTAGCCTTGGTAAGCCGTTACCTTACCAACTAGCTAATGGGACGCATGCTCATCTTTCACCGTTGTGACTTTAATAGTGGTTTCATGCGAAACTGCTATACTATGAGGTATTAATCCAAATTTCTCTGGGCTATCCCTCTGTGAAAGGTAGATTGCATACGCGTTACGCACCCGTGCGCCGGTCTCTAATTCCGAAGAACTATACCCCTCGACTTGCATGTGTTAAGCCTGCCGCTAGCGTTCATCCTGAGCCAGGATCAAACTCTTCATCGTATATTATTTAAGACTTGCGTCTCTTTGTTTATTTGACTGAAGGTCTAGTGGTTTTTTCAAATCTTTCAATTCTATTACTCTTATTCTTTTGTCTCTCTCTTTCGATTGAGACGGCTGTCAATTCAATATGTCTAGGAACGTTGTTCTTCTTGTTTTTCACCTCATTCAACTCACTTTGTGTGTCTCTCGAAGCGGGTGCAAAACTACAACTTCTTTTTGTTACTGGCAAGAAATTTTTGAAGTTTTTTTTAGAAAATTTAATCTCTATTTCTTCTCGCTTTCTTAGCAGTATGTCAAGGATCGTTGCGCGTTTAGCGGGGTGCAAAAGTAATAAACTCTTTTACTTCTCACAAGCTTTTTTAAATCTTTTTTTGAAAATAAATTTTCTCTCGATCTCTTCTCGCTTGTCAATGTATTAAAGAACTTAGTCGCTGTTGCGGGTGCAAAAGTAGACCCTTTATTCGTTTAAACAATGACTTTTTACATTTATTTTACCTTAATTTTACACTTATCTTTTAACACATTGATATATCGAAATTTACAACCCCACCTTTTTGAGGATTTCTGAATTTCTAATAGGCGTTTTTAATGATTTCATCAGTTTTAGGGAGGTTTGGGGGTTTGGACCTGCGTTTTAGCGCGCTAAAATTGGCCACGGATCTAACCGATACAACGGATTTATGCGGATTTTTGCCTTTGGAGCTTTCTATCCTATATATTATGACGCCTTTTATCCGATTTAGTGCCGGATTTAACGCCCAAGCTCTCTCTGCAGCCCCATTTAATCTAATCTGAGCATGAATGTGACGCGGATGAAACGGATTCGCTAAAGCAAAAACACGTATTTACACGGATTCTTTATCTTTTAACAACAATAATTTAATTACTGTTTTCTATACCTATATATAAGGTATAGCCCAATATCACTTTTTCAATTTAAAAAAGTCTGGTTTTACAGGGATTACTCAGGTTTTTACTTCACAGTAGCCTTCCTATATATTAAGGTGTCCCTTTTGAAAATTTATAAAAACAAATTTTTTTATAAAAACCAAGGCACTAGCCCTGATAGAAGGGAAAGTCCTTTTTTGTCCCGATTTTTCCTCGAGACAGAAAAGATTGGAATGATAGCAGGAATTAGCTCCTAATTTTGAAACTAATGGATTAACAAAAAAAAAGAGGCAAATCACTAAGTAATTGCCTCTTTTTTGTCTTTATATAATTTTAATTCTACTATTTACTTGCCTTGTTATCCCATGACTCCATAAGTTTATCATAATCTATGGGGTTTGCAGGAACTTGATTTCTTAATCTGCCCGATTCAAACGCTCTTACAAGTATAGTTTCTATTAAATAGTCTTCATTGACATCATAAGGCTGGTATTTTAATTTTAAATTAATATCAAACATACTAGCTGTGGTATTGGACACAAAAGCTTTAAAACCACTTTTTAGGTTTTTAATCAAATCATAAGTTGTAGTTCCAGTTTGCCTATCTATTAACTTAACCAAAATTTGGCCTTGTTTTTTGGAGAGTTTTTTCAGTCTGGCTTCAAACTCATTACTCAAGTAATCTTCTACAATCTTGAAATATTTCTTTTTGTCTTTCTTATTAGTGAACTTTACCATCCCATTGTTTAACGCTGTCAATCTTTCGGCTGCAATTCTTGCGTAGGGATACGTAATATAAACCCTTTTCTGTAACAATACCAATTGCTTTCTATCCTCTTCACTTAATTTATTCCTTTCGATGACTAATTCTGGTAAAACAATAGTGTCTCCAAAAATACTATCGGCTTCGGTTAAGACATACCCCATTTCTGTATTGCCTATTTTTGTGTCTTGTGCTTGTACAGAAATAGTGATGAATAAAGCGAAAGCAAGAAATTTGTAAAAGTTCATAAAGAAATAATTTTAGCACAAAATTATACATTATATACAGAACTCTAAAGACAAATTTATAATTTAGCAAAAAAATAATTTTATGAGTTCAGATTCAATATTAAACGCATCCTCTATTGCCTTTTTAGAAAAATATTTAAACAACGCCTCTCCTACTGGTTTTGAAGCCGAAGGTCAAAAAATATGGATGGATTATTTAAAACCATACGTAGATACTTTTATTACGGACACCTATGGAACAGCAGTTGGAGTTATTAATCCAGAGGCTTCGTACAAAGTTGTTATTGAAGGGCATGCTGATGAAATTGCATGGTATGTCAATTACATAACAGATGAGGGAATGGTTTATGTAATCCGAAATGGAGGTTCAGACCATCAAATTGCTCCATCAAAAAGGGTGAACATCCATACTAAAAACGGAATTGTAAAGGGCGTTTTTGGATGGCCGGCAATTCATACTAGAAATAGAGACAAAGAAGAAAACCCTAAAATAAGCAATATTTTTATTGATTTGGGTTGCGAAACCAAAGAAGAAGTTGAAAAAATGGGAGTTCATGTTGGATGTGTTATTACTTATCCTGATGAATTTATGATTATGAACGAAAACAAATTTGTTTGTCGTGCCATAGACAACCGCATGGGAGGATTTATGATAGCCGAAGTTGCCCGTTTATTACATGAAAACAATATAAAACTGCCATTTGGTTTATACATTACCAATTCTGTTCAAGAAGAAGTGGGTTTACGAGGAGCCGAAATGATTACGCAAACCATTAAACCCAATGTTGCTATTATTACTGATGTATGTCACGATTCTACCACTCCAATGATTGAAAAGAAAATTGAAGGTGACACAAAAATTGGAAAAGGACCAGTAGTAACTTATGCTCCTGCCGTTCAAAACAATTTGAGAGAACTAATTTTGGATACTGCAATAGAAAAAAGCATTCCTTTTCAAAGATTGGCTTCTTCGCGTGTGACAGGAACAGATACTGATGCTTTTGCATATAGTAATGGAGGTGTCGCTTCTGCTTTGATATCTTTACCTTTACGTTACATGCATACAACGGTTGAAATGGTACATCGAGATGACGTAGAAAATGTTATTAAATTGATTTATGAAACGTTACTGAAGATAGAAAATAACGAAACATTCTCTTATTTTAAATAAAAGCGAAAGCACCATTTTCAAATGGTGCTTTTTTTATGAAAAACAATTTCTTATAATTACTTTTTTAATTGAAATTCTATGTTTAAATTCTAAATATCAACCCATTAAAAATTTGCCCTAAGAATCATAAAAAAAGTAGTCTAAAGCATTGCAAAAAGTAATAGTTATATTGATTTATTATATCAAATAGTCCTGTTTCTATCGTAAATTTACGCATATCTTTAGATAAAATATTTTCATTATGGATGTTGAAATACTTGCTCGAATACAATTTGCTTTTACAATTGCCTTTCATTATATCTATCCCCCATTAAGTATTGGAATTGGTTTAATAATGGTAATTACGGAAGGCCTTTACCTTAAAACAGGAAATAAAGATTACGAAATTTTAACACGCTTTTGGATTAAAATATTTGCTTTAACTTTTGGAATAGGTGTTGCCACTGGAATAATAATGGAATTTGAATTTGGAACCAATTGGGCGGTATATTCCCGTTATGTTGGTGATATTTTCGGAAGTGCATTGGCCGCCGAAGGATTATTTGCCTTTGGTCTTGAAAGTACTTTTCTTGGAATATTGCTTTTTGGGTGGAATCGTGTTAAACCTTGGGTCCATTTTGTATCTACTTTAGGAGTATTTTTAGGGTCAATGTTTTCGGCAGTTTGGATTGTAGTTGCCAATTCTTGGCAACAAACTCCTGCAGGTTACCATATTGTTGGGAAAGGATTAAATGCTCGTGCCGAAGTAACCGATTTTTGGGCAATGGTTTTCAATCCTTCAAGTATTGATCGAATCATTCATACTTGGCAAGGAGCTATTTTGGCAGGAGCCTTTTTAGTTTTAAGTGTTCATGCATACTACATCAGAAAAGGACGCTATATCGAAATATCAAAAAAAGCATTTAAAATATCTTTGGTAGTAGCAACTATTTTCTCTCTTACTCAATTGATATCAGGTCATAGCTCAGCTGACGGAGTTGCTGTTAATCAACCTGTAAAACTCGCTACTATGGAAGGTCATTTTGAAAAGGACATGCCTGCCGATTTATACCTACTGGGTTGGGTTGACAAAGAACATCAAAAAGTTACCGGAATTGGTATCCCAGGCGGATTGTCATTCTTAGTCCATCAGGATTTTAATGCTCCAATAAAAGGATTAAATAATTTTCCAGTTGAAGACAGGCCTAGCCAAATAAATGCAGTATTTCAATTTTATCATATTATGGTTGCAATTGGGATGGCTTTAATTGGACTTACTTTGTACGCCTGTTTTTTGTGGTGGAGAGGAAGATTATTTGAAACCAAATGGGTTTTATGGGTTTTCTCTTTTGCTGTCATTTTACCACAAATAGCCAATCAAGTGGGTTGGTTTACTGCCGAAATGGGAAGACAGCCATGGGTAGTTTATGGACAATTGCGAACCAGTAATGCGTTTTCACAAGAAGTTTCCTCGAATCAAATTGTGTTTTCATTGGTCATGTTCACAGTAATCTATTCTTTATTGTTAGCTTTATTTCTATATACAGTAAATAAAAAAATAAAACATGGGCCTTATGACGAACCCAATATACCAATAACTTTCAAATCCTTTTAATTCTTATAGTATGGAAACTTTTTTAGGCATTGATTACCCAACATTATGGTATTTAGTGATCGGATTATTATTTTCTGGTTATGCTATTTTAGAAGGTTTTGACTTTGGCGCAGGCGCTTGGCATTTGTTTTTCAGAAAAGATTTAAGCCGAAGAATTGCAATAAACGCTATTGCTCCAGTTTGGGATGCCAATCAAGTTTGGTTAATTATTGGAGGTGGCGCACTATTTGCAGGATTTCCAGTAATGTACGCAACCATGCTATCAGTAATGTATGTTCCTTTTATGCTTTTTTTGATGTTAAATGTACTTCGAGCAGCAGCCATAAAATTTAGAAGTGTTGAAGAAATGAAGTGGTGGAGAAACAGTTGGGATGTCATTTATAGTATTTCTAGTATCCTGATTGCTTTTTTGCTTGGTGTTGTATTAGGAAATATATTGCAAGGATTTGCTTTGGGGCCAAATTTCAGTTATAAAGGAGGCATATTTTTCTCATTCTTAAATCCATATGCTATAATGGTAGGATTGACAACTCTATCCATTTTTATGACACAAGGTGCTATTTATCTTTTATTAAAAACAGAAGGCAGATTGCATGCTAGACTTACATTTTTACTCCAAAAAGGAATGATATTTTTCATTATAAGCTTCGGAATAACCACACTTTATACATTGGTTTTTATTCCTGAAGTAACAGCTAATTTTCGAGCAAATCCCCTTTATTTTGTTGTTCCTATTATCTCCTTTTTAGCTGTTGCTAATGTACCTCGATTGGTTTCAAAAAAACAATATATGTTGGCGCTAGTGTTTTCTTCTTTGACAATGGCTTTTTTATTGATTCTTGTTGCTTTGCAATTGTATCCAACGCTTTTAATTTCGACAATTGACTCTAAGTTTAGCGTTACCATTTACAATGCAGCTTCTTCTCAAAAATCATTAGGAATTATGTTGACAATTGTTGCTATTGGCGCACCTTTATTAGCTGCTTATTTTTTCTTTTTGTATAAAACCTTCAATGGAAAAGTACAACTTGATGATACAAGTTATTAAATAAATCTAATCCTATAATGAAATACATCTACGTTTTATTAACCCTATTTACTCTAATTTTGCTTTGGTCAATAATAAATCCCAAAGAAGGATTTACTTGTTTTCTAGAAATTATTCCAGCAATAATTGGGCTTTTGGCATTGACTTTTACATTCAAAAGTTTTCGATTTACCAATTTTACTTATACAGTGATTCTAATACATTGTATTATTTTATTTATTGGTGGACATTATACCTATGCCGAGGTTCCTTTATTCGATTATATCAAAGAGGTTTTTCATCAAAGCAGAAATAATTATGATAAAGTTGGTCATTTTGCTCAAGGTTTTGTGCCTGCCTTAATCATTCGAGAACTATTTATTCGAAAAAAAGTCATTGCAAATCAAAACTTCTTTAATTTTATAATTGTATCCATTTGCTTGGCAATTAGCGCTGCTTATGAATGGATTGAATGGCTCGTTTCAATTGTTACAGGAGATGGTGGAGATGCTTTTTTGGGAACACAAGGATATGTTTGGGATACACAATCGGATATGTTGTTTGCAACGATTGGAGCAATTGTTGCTTTAGTATTATTTTCAAAAATTCAAGACGTACAAATATCAAAAATATAATTTAGATTTTGCTCATAAAAAAAGCATCATTATACTCTTTATAATGGTGCTTTTTTGAAATCCAAATTTAGCATTTTCTATTATTAAGTTGCATTCATAATTAATTCATTCCAAGAAATCTTTTAGAATTGAATGTGTTTGTCATCATTGAATTAGAATTGATTTTATTAAAATCCAACGGGCTAAATTCGTTTGTTTCTTTACTTTCAATAATTTGTTCCAATTCAGCAATTTGGTTTTCTATTGTTCTTGCTTCTGTAAGAGGAAACACATCATTGGAAACGCTATTTTCTGTAATTAAATCAAATTGTGCTATTATTGCTTTCATAGCATTTTCATATTCCTTAAAATTCATATCGTCCGAAGCGGAAAATTCTGTAATTACATCCCCTTCATCAATGATATCTTTCATTGTTTTTTGATTATAAACAATAACTGCATCTGGATTAAACCCTTCTGAATCCTTTACTAAAGATGGATTTTTGATTGCTGTAATTTGATTTTGATTAATGCAGCAATTATCAGTTGATAAATAAACTTCTTGAAATGAATTAAGTTGCTTTTCATATTTATTTGAAGCCTTGCAAACACTAATAAAAGGCACTAATGTAATTCCTAAAATAAAAATTAAACTTTTCATGATTGATTGATTGATTGATTGATTGATTGATTGATTGATTGATTGATTGATTGATTGATTGATTGAATGATTGATAAATGAAGCATCATTTTAAGCAATGATGCTTCATCATAGATTCTTTAAGATTTTTTTAAATATGCAATTGCTTCGGTTGCATTTGAAAGCTCAGCATATTTCAAAGCTGTGAAACCATTCTCATCTTTCTCATTAAGATGAGCTCCTTTTTCAATTAGAATTTTAATAATTTCGACTTTATTGTAACGAGCCGCTACCATTAATGGAGTCATACCATTTGATTTTTCATTTACATCCATTCCATATTCAATAAATTTTTTAACTACTTCAATATCTCCTTTACTGATTGCTACAGTCAATGGGGATGATGAATCATAAAATTCTAAAATGTTTTTGTTGTTTGAAACTGAATTGAAATTTGATGCAAAAGATACATTTGCAAAAGCTACAAAAGCTACTCCTAAATAAACGATTGATTTTTTCATGATGATTGTTTTTTGATTGTTTGTGATTAATTTTTGTTTTTTGATTGATTTTTTTTTAATAAATTGTTCGCTCTTTGATTGATGATTTATAGATATTAAAATCATATAATAATATCCTATGCAAATATATGTCTAAAAGAAGGTATTGTGTTTCACATAGTACTTGATTTTAACTTATTATTAACTTATCATATAGTTTCATTGAAGAAATTGATATTATATAAATTATACTTTAAAAAATAGCAGAGTCTAAATTATAATTCTTCATCAAAACTGTTATTGAATAGACTGTAAATCAAATACAATGTTACTTGTATTAGCAAAAGTTTAACATTAGATATAAAAAAAACTGCTTCAAATAATGAAGCAGCTCTTTAATATGTAGTAAGAAATAGGTTATACTATTTTTCCCTGAACAATTTCATCTACTATTTCAGGATTTAATAATGTACTAATATCACCAAAATTTGAATAATCTCCTTCTGCTATTTTACGTAAAATGCGTCGCATAATTTTTCCAGATCTTGTTTTTGGCAAACCAGTAACATATTGAATTTTATCCAATTTAGCAATTGGTCCAATGTGATCTGAAACGTGTTGATTGATTTCTTTGGTCAAGTTTTCTCTATCTCGGTATTCACCTGATTCTTTTAAGATAACATAACCATACAATGCATTTCCTTTGATATCATGTGGGAAACCAACAATAGCAGATTCTGCAACAGCTGGATGCTCATTAATTGCATCTTCTATTGGAGCAGTTCCTAAATTATGTCCAGAAACAATTACCACATCATCCACTCGACCAGTAATTCTATAATAACCAACTTCGTCACGCAATGCACCATCTCCCGTAAAATATTTTCCTGGAAAAGCGGAGAAATAAGTGTCTTTATATCTTTGATGATCTCCCCAAATAGTTCTTGCTATACCTGGCCATGGAAATTTAATACACAAACTTCCATCGACTTGATTGCCTTCAATTTCATTCCGTTTATCATCCATTAAAACAGGTTGAATTCCCGGTAATGGCAATGTGGCATATGTTGGTTTTGTTGGGGTTATAAAAGATAATGGTGCAATCATAATACCTCCTGTTTCTGTTTGCCACCAAGTATCGACAACAGGACAACGCTTCCCTCCTACGTGGTCATTGTACCAGTGCCAAGCTTCTTCATTAATAGGTTCTCCAACAGAACCAATAACTTTTAATGATTTTAAAGGAAACTTTTGAACGTATGATAAATTCTCCTTAGCCAAAGCACGAATAGCCGTTGGTGCGGTATAGAATTGAGTTACTTTATGTTTTTCTATTGTTTCCCAAAAGCGACTAAAATCTGGATAAGAAGGAATTCCTTCAAAAATTACTGTAGTAGCTCCATTCAATAATGGACCATATAAGATATAAGAATGACCAGTTATCCAACCAATATCGGCTGTACACCAGAAAATATCATTCTCCTCATAATTGAATACATTTTTAAAAGTATATGCGGTATACACCATATATCCAGCCGTTGTGTGAACCATTCCTTTTGGTTTTCCAGTAGAACCAGATGTATATAAAATAAACAAAGGATCTTCGGCATCCATAATCTCGGCAACACTATTATTGATTGCACTATCTAGAAGTGGCTGTAACCATTGGTCACGACCTGATTTCATGTTAATTTCGGCATTGGTTCTTTTGGCTACTAAAACTGAAGTTACACATGGACAATTCTCCAAGGCATCATCAATAATTCCTTTCAAGTCTATGGTTTTGTTACCACGGTACCCACCATCAGAGGTGATAACCATTTTGCATTGACTATCGTTTATCCTTGATGTAACTGCCGTTGCAGAAAAACCTGCAAAAACAACAGAGTGTATTGCTCCTATTCTCGCACAAGCCAAAACGGCAACTGCTAATTCTGGAATCATTGGTAAATAAATACAAACCCGATCTCCTTTGGTTATCCCTTGCTCACGCAAAACATTTGCCATTTTGGATACCCGTTCGTATAGCTCATTATAACTAATATGTAATGCTTCTTCAGAAGGATCATTTGGTTCAAAAATAATAGCCGTTTTTTCTCCTTTTTTGGCTAAATGTCTGTCAATACAGTTCTTGGTAATATTTACTTTGGCGTCAACGAACCATTTTACTTCAGCTTCGGCCATATTAAAATCGACAACCTTATCCCAATATTGGTACCATGTGAAATTTTCTTCAGCAATTTTCCCCCAAAATTTTCTTGGTTCGCGTATCGATTTATTATAATGTTTAAAGTATTGTTCTAAACTATCAATTTTAAAATAACTCATCTTTTTTAATTTTTTATAAAAGTATTAAATCTCTTCGGTTTTCAAAACTATTAATTTGCAAAATGTTCCAAAAAAAATAATAAAAATTGGGACTTATTCAAAATTTAATAGGTTTTCCATAACATTTTAGATTTATCTTCGAAATTTAAACAAGAAAAGGACATAATAGAATACTAATATGCCCTTTTATTAACAATATTTAACAACAATTATTTTTATTTATAAAATCTAGAAAATCAATTTTATAATAACTAGGGATTACTTCACTTAACTTACACTTATACGAAGTTAAGTGAATGTAATAATGCATAAATATCTTTCAATTATCCAATAAGTGCTTACTAATTCAAAATATTTAAACCTATTTGATATTATGCAAATCCCAGCACACCCTCATGTGTGGTAATTCCTAATTTTATGTAATTATCCAATTTTTTTCATTGCAGTCATAGATTCTCTCAACCATGCTCCAACTTCTTCAATTGGGTGTTGACGAATACTTTTGTTAACTGCAATAAGAATAGCGTTGTCTACGCCATTTGTAGTAGAAAAAGGTTGACCGATAATATTGGTTTCAACCGTTTTCATAAACTCAGTCAATAATGGTTTACAAGCATGGTCAAACAAATAACAACCATATTCTGCAGTATCCGAAATAACACGATTCATTTCAAATAATTTTTTTCTAGCTACTGTATTGGCTATCAAAGGCAATTCATGCAAAGATTCATAGTATGCTGATTCTTCGATAATACCAGCTTCTGTCATTGTTTCGAAAGCCAATTCAACACCTGCTTTTACCATGGCAATCATCAATACTCCATTATCAAAGTATTCTTGTTCTGAAATTTCAGCAGTTGTTGGAGCTGTTTTTTCAAAATTGGTTTCTCCAGTAGCAGCTCTCCATGTCAATAAATTAATATCATCATTAGCCCAGTCAATCATCATGTTTTTTGAAAACTCTCCTGAAATAATATCATCTTGATGTTTTTGAAACAATGGACGCATAATATCTTTTAGTTCATCTGCCAATTCATAAGCTTCAATTTTTGCAGGATTAGAAAGGCGATCCATCATATTTGTAATACCTCCATGTTTCAAAGCTTCGGTAATAGTTTCCCATCCGTATTGAATTAATTTAGATGCATAAGCAGGTTCGATTCCTTTTTCGACCATTTTATCAAAACATAAAATAGATCCGGTTTGCAACATTCCGCAAAGAATAGTTTGTTCTCCCATTAAATCTGACTTTACTTCGGCTACAAATGAAGATTTTAAAACTCCTGCTTTGTGACCACCTGTAGCAACTGCATAGGCTTTTGCTTGTTCTAATCCTTCACCATTTGGATCATTTTCTGGGTGAACAGCAATAAGAGTTGGAACACCGAATCCTCTTTTGTATTCTTCACGCACTTCAGATCCTGGACATTTAGGAGCGCACATAATTACAGTTAAATCGTTACGAATTTGCATTCCTTCTTCAACTATATTAAAACCATGAGAATAAGCCAAAGTCGCTCCTTGTTTCATCAAAGGCATGATTGCTGTAACTACAGCAGTATGTTGTTTATCCGGTGTAAGATTACAAACCAAATCAGCTGTTGGGATTAATTCTTCATAAGTTCCCACTTTGAAACCATTATCAGAAGCATTTTTAAAAGAAGCTCTTTTCTCAGCAATTGCATCAGCGCGTAATGCATAAGAAATATCTAATCCTGAATCTCTCATATTCAAACCTTGATTCAAACCTTGAGCTCCACAACCTACGATAACTACTTTTTTTCCTGCCAATGCAGCTATTCCATTTGAAAATTCAGCTTTATCCATGAATTCGCAAACTCCTAATTGTTCTAATTGTAATCTAAGTGGTAATGAATTGAAATAATTTGCCATTTTTTTTAATATTTAATGAATGTAAAATTTTAATAATTGATTTAAAAATTGAAAAAGCTAAAAAAGCTAAAAAATAAAAAAGAAATTGTCGCTTCTAAAAACTGTAATTATTTTGTTCTAATATTTAAAGAACTTTCTATTGAAACAGTAACTATGAATGTAAATTGAGACTGTGTACCGATTACTAGCTAAGAAAGCGTTTCTAACAAAGTTGAAATTTGCATTTTTTCTTTTGAAACCGATATTCTTCCAGAACGTACAAATTGCATGATTCCAAAAGGTTTTAATTTTGCGTATAATTCTTCAATCTCAGAACGTTTTCCTGATTTTGAAATCACAAAAAAATCTCTTGAAACCGTTACAATTTCTGATTTGCTTTCTTTTATGATATTTTGAATTTGTCTTTCGTCAAAAAGCAAACTGGATTCTATTTTAAACAAAGCACTTTCCAAAAAGATTGTTTCTTCATCGATGTGATAAAACGCTTTGATAACTTCAATTTGTTTTTCTATTTGACCAACGATATTTTGCACCCACTTTTCTGTAGTGTTTACAACTATAATAAATCTAGAAACGTTTTCGATTTCAGATTCAGAAACATTTAGACTTAATATATTGATGTGGCGTTTTAAGAATATTCCTGATATTCTATTTAATAAGCCTACGTTATTTTCTGAATAAACAGAAATAGTGAACATTTTATTTTCCATTTTTTTATTGTTTAAAGTTTAAAGTTGTTTAAGCTTGTTTAAAATTTAAAGCTATTTACTGAAATCAGAGCTTCTTTTAAACCATTTTAAACTTTTAAACCATTTTAAGATAATCTTATGTCAGAAACTGAAGCTCCTGTTGGAATCATCGGAAATACGTTATTTTCTTTTTCAACCATAACTTCAAGAAAATAGGACTCTTTTGAAGCCATCATTTCGGCTACAGCATCATCCAGATCTTCTCTCTTGGTTACTTTTTTAGATTTTATATAATACCCTTCGGCAATAGCTATAAAATTTGGATTAATCATTTCGGTAGAAGCATATCTTTTGTCAAAAAACAATTGTTGCCACTGACGTACCATTCCTAAAAATTCATTGTTCAAAACCACAATTTTTACTGGAACTTTAGTTTGAAAAATTGTTCCGAGTTCTTGAATTGTCATTTGAAATCCTCCATCACCAATTATAGCAACAACTTCACGATCTGGCCTTCCCATTTTGGCTCCAATTGCTGCTGGTAAAGCAAAACCCATAGTACCTAATCCGCCCGAAGTAATGTTACTTTTGGATGTATTGAACTTAGAGTAACGACAAGTAAACATTTGGTGTTGTCCTACATCCGAAACCATTATAGCATCACCTTTTGAATGTTTATTGATCATTTCAATTGTTTCTCCCATTGAAATTCCACGATTGTTAGTTGGTGCTAACTCTTCGTTAATAACTGATTCTAATTCAATTTTATATTTCTCTTTGAATTCGTTGTGCCATGCTTCATGTGATTTACTTTCTACAAGTGGAATCAAAGCTGTTAATGCTTCCTTTACATCTGCCAAAACTGCAACAGTAGTTTTAACGTTTTTATCAACTTCAGCAGGATCAATTTCAAAGTGAATTACTTTGGCTTGTTTGGCATAAGTAGCCAAATTACCAGTAACACGGTCGTCAAAACGCATTCCCAATGCAATCAATACATCGCATTCGTTTGTCAAAACATTTGGTCCGTAATTTCCGTGCATCCCTAACATCCCAACATTTAAAGGATGGTCTGTAGGCAAAGCTGAAAGTCCTAAAATGGTCCATGCTGCTGGAATACCAGACTTTTCAACCAATTCTTTTAATTGTTCTTCTGCTTCGCCAAGAATAATTCCTTGACCAAAAATGATGTAGGGTTTTTTGGCATTATTAATTAAGTCTGCCGCTTCTTTCACTTTTTCAAGATTTAAAGCAGGCTTAGGTGTATAGCTTCTTATACTGGTACATTTTTCATAACTAAAATCCAGTTCGTCAAATTGCGCATTTTTTGTAATATCAATCAATACTGGCCCAGGGCGACCAGATCTCGCTATAAAAAAAGCTTTTGCGATAATTGCTGGTATTTCATGAGCCTCAGTAACTTGATAATTCCATTTGGTCACTGGAGTAGAAATTCCAATAATGTCTGTTTCTTGAAAAGCATCCGATCCTAACAAATGTTTCCCTACTTGTCCAGTGATACACACCATTGGGGTAGAATCTATTTGAGCATCTGCAATTCCAGTTACTAAGTTTGTAGCACCTGGACCAGAAGTAGCAATAGCAACCCCAACTTTTCCTGTAGCTCTTGCATACCCTTGTGCTGCATGCGTTGCGCCTTGTTCATGACGCACCAAAACATGATGCAATTGATCTTGAAATTTATATAATTCGTCATATACAGGCATTATTGCACCTCCAGGATACCCATAAATTAGGTCAACTCCTTCGGCTAATAAGCATCTGATAACGGCTTCTGCTCCTGATATTTTCATTTTTACTTTTTTTTCTTTTGGCAATTGCCTTTTTTTAAAATTCAATTTCAATGTCAATGTTTAAATTCAATATTAAAAATCGTTAAAATTTAAATTGTAATTGCAATTGATATTGAATTTTGAAATTGCTATTAATTCTTATTTATCGGTAACACATCCAGTTGATGCGCTAGATACAGCTCTTGCATATTTTAAAAGTACCCCTTTTGCTACTTTTAATGGCGGTTGTACCCAGTTGGCTTTTCTTTTAGCAAATTCTTCGTCGCTAATTTTCAAGTTAATGGTATTCTTAACAGCATCAATAGTAATGATATCACCATTTTCAACAAGAGCTATACCTCCTCCATCATAAGCTTCTGGTGTAATGTGCCCCACTACAAAACCGTGTGAACCTCCAGAAAAACGACCATCCGTAATTAAGGCTACACTACTTCCCAAACCTGCCCCCATAATGGCCGAAGTTGGTTTTAACATTTCTGGCATTCCGGGACCTCCTTTTGGTCCACAATAACGTATAACCACTACGTCTCCGGGTTTTACCAAACCGCTTTGAATTCCAGGAATTACGGTAAATTCACTTTCAAAAACTACTGCTGTTCCTTCAAAATATTCCCCTTCATTTCCACTTATTTTTGCAACACAACCTTCTGAGGCTAAGTTCCCGTACAAAATCTGAATATTTCCAGTAGGTTTTAATGCTTTTTGAATTTCATGAATCACCTCTTGACCGTCATTTAAATCTGGTACAGCTGCTAAATTTTCAGCTACTGTTCTTCCAGTTACAGTCAAACAATCTCCATGAATAAAACCTTCTTTTAATAAATATTTCATTACGGCAGGAACCCCTCCAACGGCATGTAAATCTTCCATCATGTATTTACCGCTTGGTTTCAAATCGGCAAGTACTGGAGTTTTGTCGCTTATATTCTGAAAATCAGTTAAAGTGATTTCGATATCAACCGAATGTGCCATTGCAATCAGGTGCATCACTGCATTAGTTGAACCTCCCAAAACAGCTACAAGTGTAATCGCATTTTCAAATGCTTCACGAGTCATAATGTCTCTTGGCTTAATATCTTTCTCCAATAATATTCGGATTGCTTTTCCAGCATCAAGACATTCTTGTTTTTTTTCTTCACTTAAAGCAGGATTTGAAGAACTGTATGGCAAACTCATCCCTAAAGCTTCAATTGCTGAAGACATAGTATTGGCTGTGTACATCCCTCCGCAAGCTCCAGGGCCAGGACAAGAATTTTGAATCACACCTTTAAAATCTTCATCAGAAATTGTATTTTGAAACTTTTTACCTAATGCTTCAAAAGCCGAAACAATATTAAGACTTTCTCCTTTCCATTTTCCAGAATGAATTGTACCACCATAAACCATAAGAGATGGACGATTTACTCTACCCATAGCAATTAATGCTCCTGGCATGTTTTTATCACAGCCTGGAATAGCAATCATTGAATCATACCATTGTGCACCCATAACTGTTTCAATAGAATCTGCTATTACATCTCTTGAAACAAGAGAAAAACGCATACCCTCTGTACCATTTGAAATTCCATCACTAACACCAATTGTATTAAATATCAACCCAACAAGATCTGCATTCCAGACTCCTTTTTTGACATCTTTGGCAAGATCGTTCAAGTGCATATTACAAGTATTTCCTTCATACCCCATACTTACAATTCCAACTTGAGCTTTTTTTAAATCTTCCTCTGTCAAACCAATTCCATACAACATCGCTTGTGCAGCTGGTTGTGTAACATCTTGTGTAATTGTCTTGCTGTATTTATTTAATTCCATTCTATGTTAATTTGTGTATTTAAATTTTACCTAAAAAAAAACCTCCCAAAATTATGGGAGGTTTTAAATATGTTTTCACTTATATTTATACCAATCCCTTTTCATATGTGATAATCACAATGACACTTAGAACTACAAGGACGTTGGTAATGCGTTTCATTTTTTTATTTTTAACTCTGCAAAAGTATTAAAAATAAACTCAATTAAAAAACATTTTATCAACAATCTAATCGTTTTTAGTGATATAATGCAATGTTTTATGATTTTTACTAATTAAACGATAGTCGATTGCCCAATTTGAACATTATCATTTTTAAAATACAAATCATCTTTACTTAATATGACATTTGAAATAAAATCCCCAACATCATTAGTCCCAAATCTTGAATCTGGATTTAAATCAATAGTAACTACTTTATATTCAATGGCTTTTTCTACAGCTTCATATACTTTTTTCGCCTCTTTTTCTAATCCGAAATGTTCCAATAACATAGCTGCAGATAAAATAGACGCAATCGGATTAGCTATATTCTTGCCCTTTGCTTTAGGATACGATCCATGGATCGGTTCAAAAAGCACATTATTATTTCCAATTGATGCAGATGCCATTAACCCAATTGACCCCATAATAGCACAAGCTTCATCAGACAGAATATCACCAAACAAATTTTCAGTTAAGATGACATCATATTGTTTTGGATCGGTAATTATTTGCATCGCAACATTGTCAATATATTGGCATTCCAATTTGACATCTGGATATTGAAGCGCTATTTTTTTAACAATTTTCCTCCACAATCTTGATGTTTCTAGAACATTAGCTTTATCTACTAATGTTACTTTTTTTCTTCTGCCTTGAGCTGCCTTAAAAGCTTGATGTGTGATACGATTGATTTCATTTTCAGAATATTCACAGATATCAGATGCAAAAGTCCCCTCTTCATTAATTACTTTCTCACCATAATAAGATCCTCCAGTTAATTCTCTAAAAATTACAAAATCAACATTTTCTATAACTTCTCTTTTAATTGGAGAAGCATCCAATAAATTTTTAAAAGGTTTTATAGGTCTGATATTTGCAAAAAGCCCTAATTCCTTTCTAAGTTTCAATAATCCTTGCTCTGGACGAATTTTAGCTTCTGGGTTATTATCGTATTTGGGGTTTCCGATAGCACCAAATAAGACTGCATCGGTATTCAAACAAAGATTTAAGGTTTGTTCTGGAAGCGGACTTCTAGTTTTTTCTATTGCAGTTGCTCCTATTAGAGCATCTTCAAAAATAAACTCATGATCATAAGCAACACTAATAGCATACAATGCTTTTTTAGCTTGCAAAATAACCTCTGGCCCTATTCCATCTCCTGCAAGTACAGCTATTTTCAAGTTCATAATTATATATTTTTAAAGAATTAAAACTAACTTTAATTAGTTCATATTAATTTTACTAGCTTCTATAATTTGGTGAATATCATTATCTAAAACTTCCTTTTTTATATCAGCAAATTTCAAAAATTCAACATATACAATGTCCAATTGCACTTTTGTAAGTTCGTAGCCCACTTTTTTAGCTCTATAAGCTAGTGCTGCTCTTCCACTTCTAGCTGTCAATATTATTAATGACTCATTGACACCAACATCCAACGGATCCATAATTTCATAAGTAGCTCTGTTTTTTATCACACCGTCTTGATGAATTCCAGAACTGTGGGCAAAAGCATTGGCACCAACAATGGCTTTATTTGGTTGCACTATCATTCCCATACTTTCAGATACCAATCGGCTCATTTCGTTCAACTGTTTGCTGTTTATATCTGTATATAAATTCAAATAAGGATGTTGTTTAAAAACCATTACTACTTCTTCAAGTGCTGTATTTCCTGCTCTCTCACCAATTCCATTGATTGTACATTCTATTTGACGGGCTCCATTAACCGCTCCAGCAATTGAATTGGCTGTTGCCATTCCTAAATCATTATGACAATGACAAGAAAGAATTACGTTTTCAATACCTTTTACATTTTCTTTAAGGTATTTTATTTTGGCACCGTATTCTTCTGGCAAACAATATCCAGTAGTATCTGGAATATTAAGAACAGTTGCTCCCGATTTGATAACTTCTTCGCAAACTTTGGCCAAAAAAGCATTTTCGGTTCTACCGGCATCTTCGGCATAAAACTCAACATCTTCTACATATTTTTTAGCGTGAGCTACTGCATGTTTAGCTCTAGCAATTACATCTTCACGAGTTGTTTGCAATTTGTGAATAATATGAGATTCAGAAGTTCCAATTCCGGTATGTATTCTAGGTCTAACAGCATGTTTCAAAGCAGCTGCAGCAACATCAATATCATTTTCAACTGCTCTAGTAAGACCACAAACAGTTGCATTTTTTACAATTTTGCATATTTCAGAAACAGATAAAAAATCACCTGGACTAGAAACAGGGAAACCAGCTTCTATGATATCAACACCCATTTCGTCAAGTCGATTGGCAATAACGAGTTTTTGATTGGTGTCTAATTTGCATCCTGGGACCTGTTCACCGTCTCTTAAAGTGGTATCAAAAATTTGGACTTTCTCTCTATTCATTTTAATTTATTTAATGTAATTTCACATCTTAAAACAAAAATAGTTTTCATTTACTTAAAACTAAACCTGTTTTAAGTAAATATACTACTTATAAAGCAAAAAATATCTACACAACAAACTGATAAACAACACGTTAAATACTTTTATAATACAATGGCTAACCATCAAAAAGATTTTTTATTTGTATTAATAAAATCCCTTTCCAAATCTGAAAAAAGACAATTTAAAATATTTGCAAGTCGATTGGAGACTAGTTCCAATACCAAGTTTATCGAGTTATTTAATATTTTGGACAAATCTGAAGTGTATGATGAAAAACTGATATTAAAGAATGGTTTGATCAAAAAAGTACAATTATCGAATCTGAAATCGTACTTGTATAAGCAAATATTAGTTAGTATTCGCTTGAATATACCAAGTCAGAACATTCGTTACCAACTGAGAGAACAAATCGATTTTGCCGCAATCCTTTACAACAAAGGACTTTATAAACAAAGTCTAAAAATATTGGATAAAACCAAACAACAAGCCATCGAAAATGATGAAAAATACATGGCTTTTGAAATAGTTGAGTTTGAAAAACTTATAGAATCGCAATACATTACCCGAAGTATCCAAGGACGAGCAGACGAGTTAGTTATTCAAGCCAAAGAATTAAATTACAGAAATACTATTTCGAGTAAACTATCCAATTTATCGCTTCAATTATATGGCATAATGCTTAAAACTGGTTTTGTAAAAAGCGATGATGAATACAAATACATAAATGACTATTTTTTAAAACACATTGCCCATTTTGACCAATCCAAATTTGAGTTTAGAGAAAAATATTGGTTTTATAATGCCAATCTTTGGAGAAGCTTTTTGGTACAAGATTTTCTTTCTTGTTATAAATATGCCTACAAATGGGTAACACTTTTCTATGACAATAAAAATATGATTTTTCTAAATCCTGTTTTCTTTCTAAAAGGGAATCATTATTTATTGGAGTCTTTGTTTATGCTCAAATACAAATCCAATTTTAAAAAATATTTAGAATTGCTAGAGGAAACCATAGATGATCCTCGTTTTCCAGTAAATGACAATATTGCTTCACTTTCATTTCTCTATTTGTACAACAATAAATTGAATTATCATATATTGGAAGGCACTTTTGCGGAAAGCGAATATTTAGTACCTGTTATTTTAAATAAAATGAAAGTGCACAGTGAGCACTTGGATGAGCACCATGAAATGATGTTTTATTACAAAATTGCCTGTATCTATTTTGGTAATGAAAAACACCAAGAATGCATCGTTTATTTAGAAAAAATCATCAACAACAAAAATCTTACTATGCGTGAAGATTTGATGTGTTTTGCAAGACTTTTGTGTTTAATTGCACATTATGAGCTCGGCAATGATTATAATCTGGAAAACCAACTCAAAAACACGTATAAGTTTTTACTTAAAATGAATGATTTACATGAGGTACAAAAAGAGATCATACGTTTCTTAAAGAATTTAAGCACTTTATACCCAAGTGATATCAAAAAAGAGTTTATAAAAGCAAGAGTTCGTTTTATAGAATTAGAGAAAAACACATATGAGAAAAGAGCATTCCTTTATCTTGATATTATTTCCTGGTTGGAAAGTAAAATAGAGAATCGAAAAATTGGTGACATTATAAAAGAAAAAGCTAAGTTGAGTAATAGGTAATTATACCATTTAACCTTTTATTTTACTGCAATAAAAAGCAACGTCTCTTGGAGTAATTTGGAAGCCTACAAGGTGGTGGTTCTCGATACATTTCATTAAAAAAAGCTATCGCATTTTTTAACGAAACACTCGAACAGACGTAGAAGTAGATTTTTTTATAAAGGTAAATTTAAAGTCTAAAGGTATTATTTAACTCATTAAAACAAATAAGAAAGGCTGTTTGAACAATTCAAACAGCCTTTCTTTAACTAACTAACACTAACTATTTTTTATTTCTTAATTATTTTCAAAGTAAAATTCGAACCATTTTCATCCTTTGCTGTTACAAAATAGATTCCTTTTCCTAGGTCGCTTACATCAATAGCCGTATTTGATTCTAATGATTTCGATTGCTGTTTTACAATTCTACCATTTAAATCATAAATATAAAGGTTTGAAACCACTGTGTTTATTTTAAATGAATCTAAAACTGGATTTGGATAGAAAGCAATCTTGTTCCCTTCTTTTAGCGGAGTATCCAAACCTAAATTTCCGCAGGTTTCTTCAACAATTGTTCCTGTAGACATATTGTAGCAGGTGTTTTTATTTACCCCAATGATATCAGCAGTTTGCGGAGCACCTGTACCACTATCAAAAAGCAAATTAGTACTAGCTATATTACTAAAAGTATATGAATAATATCCTCCAGCATCAGGTCCTGTCATTGCTTTACCAGGCCAAGAAGATCCCGCAAGATTAGTAGAAGGAACTGCATTCCAGTGATGAACATTTATAGGTTTTGCCCAAGAGGATGGTGGTAAAAAACGAACTGTAATATTACCCACAGCCAAAAAAGTATACGTTTGTGAAGCTACTCCAGAGAACAATCCGTCAACATCTTTTGCAATAGCTTTTATCGTTGTATTTGCTGTCACATTAATTGGAGTTGAATAAACAGAAGAGCTTATTGTTGGTGTGGTTCCATCTGTTGTATAATAAATAATTGATCCAACTTTGTCATCAGTAGCAGCAATAGTAATAGATTGAGTTGTTCCTGCAACAAACGAGCCTCCAACTGGAGTTATGGCAATTGTTGGCGCTACATTAACAGCAACTTTTGACCAAACTTTATACCCAGTTCCTGATGCGTTTTCAATCCAACCAGTACCTGTAGGCAATGTAGTTGTATTACCAAGTCTTACAGCTACTTTACCATCTATAATTGCTAAATATTCAGCGGTTGTAGCTGTTTGAATACTTACTGAACTTAAAGCATTTATTGTATTTGTTTTTCGAACAGCCATTAAAACATTAATTTCATTTTCATGAGAGGTATAAGTTCTTGTTACATTATCCTTTGAAAAAGTTCCCCCGTAATAATGAGAGAAAAACACACATGGAATACCAGGATGTGTCAAAATATAAGCATATCCTTTCATTACATTGGCTTCTGCAATCCATTCTGTTTTAACAAAAGTGTCATGATTATCAATGAACGTCACCGCCAAATCTTTATATCCAGTCTGACTAGATAAACCTGGTGTTCCAGCTAGTTTAGTATAATTTCCTAAAAGTGCACTACTCAAGTTATAATACAAAGGAAAATCAAAAGCCGTTGATTTTTTGTTTGTTCCATCTACCCAGTTTTTAACATTAGTTGTATTTCCATCCCAATATTCACCTACTGAACCGTGTGGAGCAGAATCGGTATTGTAAGTTCCGACATAGCTAGCAGAAAAACCTTTAACCATATCCCATCTCCAACTATCAAAACCTAAAGCTTTTAGTCTAGTTAAATATTCTTTAACTCCATTTTGAACTTGAATGTCGCGGTGATCCAAATCTCTTGCTCCATTAAAATCATCTCCAGTATCTGAGGTACCGCAAGGTCTTACACCGGTAATTACACCTGTACTAGCTTCATCGGTACTTGTTATAGATTTACAATCCCATGTAGGATTGGTAAAGTCTGTCCAATTTGTCGAACCTCCTCTGTGATTCACTACAATATCTGCCATAGCGTGAATTTTTGGGCTACTTGAATTTAAATTGGTCAACAAAGTAGTCAATTGGCTTTCTGTACCATATACCGTTTGCGAAAAATTATGCAATTCTGTCGGAATGTAACCTACTCCTCCAGAAGATTTACTTGGAGGTGGCATCCATAGCACCGTAATACCTGCTGCTGCATAACTACCCGATCTATTATTAAGAAAATTATACAATCCGCCTTCTGCAGTTACTGAAGCTTGATTGTGAACATCCCAACTGAATGCCTGTAACATTATATCATCTTTAAAAGTTTGAGCATTAGCTCCTAGAATTGAAAACATAAACAAGCACAAAAAAAGTGCCTTTCTAAAAAGTAATCTTTTATTCATAATTTGGGGGTTGTTAATTATCAATGAAACAATTTTATAAAATAAGTAAACGCAATAAAAAAGTTAATTTTTAATCAAAAACTATTTTAAACACACTTAAATTAATTATTCTTAAATATAGTGTCCTAAAGTATACATTTAAATAGAATAAAATCTACAACAAGTTAATCACTTCTTTACGACAACGTGATAGTATGAATAACTTTTTCTTTTTTAACATTTATACTGAACTAAGTTCAATGAAAAATGATCAATTTGTAATAATTATTCTATTTTTAAAATGGCACTATTTTTTATAATTGTTTTATAAACAAAAAACCCAAAATGGATGTTTTAATACAAACATCCATTTTGGGTCTTTATTAATATTTTGAAAATTAAATTAGTCTTTTACTTCTTCATTGGTTTCCGTTTTTTGAATTTCTCCGCTATTCAGTGTTGAAGCATTTACTCTGATTTCGGTATGACGAATTTCTCCACCTGAAGTTCCTACTTTTTGCGCCAAAAACAAACCAATAGTAGAAATTGCTACAATAAAGAAAGAAAGAAGTTTTGCTTTTATATTATTTTTAAAATTCAAATACAAACCAAGAAGTGACAAGCTTGCCAAAGCATATAAAACTATAGCTAGTTTTTCGGCTAATTCTTCGTGTTCATGAATAATTTGCTTACCTATATTTGGCATATCTTCAACCAATTCCTCTGCTCCTTCTCCTGTTCCCATACTCAATGCAGCGAAAATAGCGGCAACAATGAATAATACATAGGATGTATTTATCAATGTTTTATTCTTTATAACTAAACCTATTATTAAAATACCAAATCCAAAAATGGTTCCAATAATAGGAAAATGGTTTACAACCATGTGTAAATGTGCGTCGTTCATAACTTTATTTGTTTTAATGAGTAAAAAATTATTTGTTTTAAAGATAATGTAATTCTCTTATGTTCTTTTAATTTAATCTTTAAAATTGGCTTAATTC
Source organism: Flavobacterium rarum (SeqCode) (assembly GCF_965234445.1). GTDB lineage: Bacteria > Bacteroidota > Bacteroidia > Flavobacteriales > Flavobacteriaceae > Flavobacterium > Flavobacterium rarum. The sequence goes on from NZ_OZ248490.1 coordinate 25,720, forward strand.
ACTTGTCCTTTTCCAAATGTACATTTTCAAAATACAAAAAAGACTTGAGTGCCTTTATTTAATTCGCTCTTTATTTTAAATTCAATAGTAAGCAATTGTGTTATTTTTTCTACAATTGAAAGTCCTAAACCAGATCCTTTAATTTCGGGATGCAGTGTTGGATTGGATCTAAAAAACGGATTTAGAATTTTGTCTAAATCTTCTGGTGCAATTCCAATTCCGTTATCGGATATAGAACAAATAGTTTTTGATCCACTTTTGGAGATATTTATTGAAATTTTTCCTTTCGGATTGGAATATTTAATAGCATTTGAAATGACATTACTTACAATTATGGACACCAGATAATTATCGGATTTGACAAAATAATCATTCGAAAATTCATATAAAATATCAATTTTTTTATCAATTATTTTACTAGAATATAAAGCAAGTACATCGAGAATTATAGCATTTAAATATACTTTTTCTATTCGCAAACTTTTCTTTTGATTTTCAAAACGAGCCAATAAAAGCAATTGATCTACTAGATTATTCAATCGATTCACTTCTGAAATACTAAAATTTATTTTTTCTTCATATTCCCCTTGTGTTCTTGGCTTACGGATCAATACTTCTAGCGTTCCTTTTAAAACGGTTAATGGAGTTCTTAATTCGTGAGAAGCATCAGAAGTAAACTGTTTTTCTCTTTCTACTGCATTTCCTATTCGATCCAATAAATCATTAATGGTTTTGGAAAGCAGATAGAGCTCATCTTTGTTATGTGGCAAAATAATTCGATCTTTTAAGTTGTCTTTTGTTATTTTGCTTGAAGTTTGGGTTATTAAAGTTACCGGTTTTATACTCCTGCCAGCAATAAGTCTTGCAATAAAAAACAAGAGTAGTAAAATTAATGGAAAAGCTACAAAAAGAGTATTTCTAAGATTAGTTAATATTAAAGTAGCCTCATCCAGGGACATTGCTACAAAAATATAACCCACTCTTTGATTTTTATTAAAAATCGGAACTTGTATTTGGCGGATTGGCTTTTTATTCAAAAAGGCATCTACAAATTGATTGTCATAATTGACTTTATTCAATTGCAATTGAAAGCCCAGAAGATTAGGAGACTTATCAATCAATTTATTATTGTTGTCTAAAAACTGAACAAATACAGGATTTACATTAATCCTATTATTATCTCGTTCTTTCCATTGATTGACTTGAATTAAATAAGCATTATTGCTATCAATTTCAATATCTTTATGATATTCAACTGATTCTTGCAAAATATCTTCGTTGATATGTTTGTTAATACTATAGGAAGTAATTTTATATATAAAACAAAACACTACCGAAATCAATAATGCTGTACTTAAAATATAATTAAAAGCAATTCTATTTTTATACGAGAATGAAAACATTAATTTAATTTATATCATTTGCAATATAGCCAACTCCTCGAATGGTTTTTATAAGATCTTCTTCTTTGTTCAAGTTGAGTTTTTTTCGAATAGCATTCATAAAAACATCAATTACACCTGTATCATATTCAAAATGAATATCCCAAACATCAGTAATAATTTCATTTCTAGTACATACTTTACCCTTATTTTTAATCAAGTAATTAAGCAATTCATATTCCCTTTGAGTAAGAGAAACTTCTTTCTCATTCACTGTTACTTGGTGCTTGGAAGGAATAATTTTAATTCTACCAAGTGTAAGTAAATTATCTTGATCATCCTTTCGAAAATGAATTTTTATTCGCTCCACCAATTCATCAAAGCTAAAAGGTTTTTTGATGTAATCATTGGCGCCAGCTTTCAAACCTTCAATAGTTTCTTGAATGGTATCTTTGGCAGTCAAAAACAAAATTGGTGTTTTTGAATCTGTTTTTCGAATTTCTCTACAGACATCAATTCCATGTATTTGAGGCAAAATCCAATCCAATAAAATGATATCAACTTTTTGGGTTTTGGCCAATTCAAGACCTACCTTCCCATCATTGGCAACCACAACATCGTATCCTTCCTCTTCCAATCCTTGTTTTAGAAAATTGGCAATTCCTATTTCGTCTTCAACAATTAGGATTTTCATATGCAGATTTTTATTGTTATTTAGTGGTCAAATGTAAATGCTTTGCCTATTTGATTTCGCTCGGGTCGCATATCAACATTGGCTTTTGCAACCAGTTTTAAGTCATACTCATTTCATTTTTACTGTAAAACAAATTTAAAACCAATTGTACCAATATTTGCTATCAAACCATCACTCCTTACATAATGATTAAACCTGAAATCTATGTTTTTCATACCAAATTTGAAAATTTTTGCTGAAGTAAACAAATCGGTATAAGAAACTCCAAATCCGTATTGATTTGCTGAAAAGGTTGACAAATCATAATCCGAAGTATAGAATTCTTCTGTTGACAAATGAGTTTCAAAAGGAGCAAAATATTTGGATTCCGTTTGCGTATAAAAACGGTACATAGGGAAAACCGTAAATTTATCCGAAATTTTAACAGGAAGTTCAACATTGAAAGTATGAGCCGACAAATCCCAATCATCCATATAATATCTGTAATAAGTTCTTACAATAAAACGTTCATTAATGTAATAATTAAATCGTCCGCCTATAGGTAACTTAAATCGATTATCTGGTAACCTTTCGATATCATCTGCCAATTGATAAACCCCATTATTACTTGAACTCGTGTATTGATTTATAAATTCAGGCAAACCTACATAATAATTTGGTTTGTCAGCAAAATACATTCTATGATAGGGTGAAGATAATAATCCTTGTTGTTGCAAAACATCAAAAAATAGCGAAAACTGGAATTTTTTTGTTACCACTTGTGAAAAAGCAAAAGAAGCAGAATAGGAGTTTCTATTAACAGTTGTAACAGTTGCAAATTTTGAAGGCAAATAAGTTTTACTAGGTTGACCATTTTGATCAAAAATTGTTACATTAAAAAAATACCCTTGATTTTGAAAATTAGATCCATAAAGCTCATATTCTATAAGTTCTGATGGATAAATAGGCTGCCACTGATCTAAGTACGCATTTGCTTTTATTGAAATTTCTGTGTTTTTTTCGTTAAATAGTTTAGAAACTCCACCTCCAAAACCAACTGATGTATAATCATATTCACTTGAAAAAGAAACATCGGCATTCCAAATAATATTTCGATCATCACTATTGTGTGTATAATTGGCTACAACTGACTTCAATTCATCATTTCCAGAGGCACCAGAAGAGGCTTGCCAAGGAGTTGGACCAGAACCATTTGATGCACTTCCACTCGATGCTCCAGAAGTAGAATTAAAAGGATTTATATTACTAGATGATGCAGAAGTGTAGGCAGACAAACCCAAATCAATTGTTAAGACATCATCATCATTTAGCGGCATTGCAACAATAATATTTACAGCTATATCATCTAGTTTTTCAGAACCAATACCACCCGAAACGGCAGAATGAGTTCCGTCCTGATCATAATAACTGGCCAAAAAATCAACTTCGGTACTTTCTAAAACTCTCTTTTTAAATACAACCGTAGAATCTTTTTCTTGGCTAAAAGAAACGAAACTGAAGAGAAAAAAAAGAAATACAACTTTTAAAATTTTCATTTTTTGTAATTTTATTTGGTAAAAAAGTTTTTTAAGATTCTAAGTAAGGCCTATGTTTTTCGATACGTAAGGAAATTAATTCGCTATTTTTAGAATAATTCTTATTTTTTTTTAAAACTATAAACTAAAAGCTTTGACACGTAGAAACTCAGCATCTTAGCAACTTTAAAAAAAAACTAATTACAACCACAACCACCACCCGATTTTCCTCCATTGGCACCAGCCGCTGCTTCTCTATACACCTGAAAAGTAGTTTCATACCTTTCTGCATTTTTTGCAGTTAACTTCATTTCGGGATCATTAATGTTTACTTTTTGATATTCTTTTACAGTATCACAAGATTGCAACACTATTAATGCAACAATTGCTATTATTTTTTTCATGTTTCTTCTTATTAATTACTGTATTTTTTAATATCTATCCCTTTTGATGTAAAGATTTTTCCTTTATCATCAACAATAATGCATTCAATTCCTTTGAGCTGATTGACTAAATCCAAACCAACTTCTACACCTAGAACAAAAATTCCAGTTGCCAAAGCATCTGCAATCTCAGTTTGTTTGGCAAATACTGAAACACTTACCACTCCCATTGCTGGATAACCTGTTCTTGGATCTATAATGTGTGAATACCTTTTTCCATCAAAAATGACAAACTTTTCATAACTACCAGAGGTTTCTACAGCGCTATTTTCTAATGGAAATGTGGCGAATATTTTATTTTTATTCATAGGATTTACAATCCCTACTGTCCAAGGTTTTCCATCAAGTTGCTTCCCCCATGCAAATATATCTCCAGAAACGTTTACCAATCCCGAATTACAACCTTTAGAAAACAACAAAACGTGAATTTTATCGGCAATATAACCTTGACCTATTCCGCCAAGACCTAATTTCATTCCTTCCATTTTAAGAAAAATGGAATGTTCTTTTTTGTCTAAAATAATATTCTTGTAACCAATTTTTTCAACAGATTTTTTTATTGCTTCAGGAGTTGGCATCACTTTCATAGAACCATCAAACTTCCAAATCTTATCCATTGAAGCATACGAAATATCAAAGGCTCCCGAAGTCAATTCTGAAACTTTAATCGCTCTTTCGACCAACTCAAATACTTCAAGAGGTACTTTTACAGGTTTTATTCCAGCGTTTCTGCTCACTTCAGAAATTGGAGTTGTTGGAATCCAATCCGAAATTTCATTTTCAATTCTTTTTACTTCACCAACGGCCATATTGATGTAACTATTGCCTTCGATAGTATCTTTGGCAACAACAGTTATTTCAAAAGGACTGCCCAACATCGATAATTTTCGTTTATGGGTTATCTGTGCTAAGGATGAGTATGCTAAGAATAGAAAAAAAATGGATAGTATTTTTTTCATTATTTTTCGAAAGAATGAATTAGTTTAATATAATCTGTTGCTGTTACGTTTTTGAAACCAGTCATACCAAGTACTTTTCCTTTTTTATCCAAAAGCAACACCAATGGAAAACTGCCGTTTTTGTTGTATTTTTCAGCCAACTTATTATTGCTTTCTGTCAATTCTGACGATAGCTGATTGACTTTTTTCTTTGGAAAATCTGCTTTGTAAATTACCCAGCTTTTATCAGCTTCTGCCTGAAATTCTGGAGATTTCCAAACCACTTTGTCCAATTTTATACAAGGTCCACACCAATCTGAGCCTGAAAAAACCAGTAAAATGTTTTTATTTTCCTTTTCTGCTTTGACTTTTACATCTTCAAAATTGGTTTTCCAATTTTGAGAATATCCAAAACTAACAACAATTAATAAAAAGAAGGTGATTATAGGTTTCATTTTTTAACATTATAATTTTAAACTAAGAAAAAACTCTTAATGTATTTCCGTTCAATGCTGTTTTGTATTCTTTTAAATTGGACTTAGCTGGCCCTTGAGTAACAACTCCTTTATTTGTGAATTGCGAATTATGATTTGGACAAACAAAATTATTTCCTGATGAACTGTAATTAACATTCGTCCCTTCATGCGGACAAGATGAAGAAACTGCTAAAAACTCCCCTGTTAAGGTTCTAGCTACTATAATTGCATTGGTGACAAGAAATCCGCCATTGGTTGCTAATGATCCTGTACTTACATCCAAATTAAAATCTACTCCAGAAGGTGGAGGTGTTGGCGTTGGTCCTGGTGAAGAACCAGCATCTGAAGAATCACTACTGCAACTGGAAACTACTCCGACAATACAAGCTGGCACTAGTACAGCTGCTGCTCCAAATCCTACTCTAGCAAAAAACTCTTTTCTGTTCATAATTTTTATATTTTTTATAAAAATACAAAATTTAATGCACAAATTTAACTCAAAAAAAACCTTAAAATTGTAGAATTAAAAATGTCTTAAGTCAAATTTAAGAATCTGGTCTTAAGAATGATTATACTTTTTGACCAAAAAAAAACAGTCTAAAGTTTTTTTAAAAACCTTAAACTGTTACAAATTATTAAAAAAAAAAACAATATTGACTATTACAACTTACTATAAACTGTATTAAAGTAACTCGTTTTTGTATATGTTTTAGGCATCCCGCTTACATAGGATTGGAACTGAGGTGTTATCATATTCATTCCGATTCCATCTCCTGCCCATGCCCAACCAATTACTGTCCAACCTTTAATTTTTGCATAATCAACAATACCAGACCAATCGGCACCAGAACCGCCAATACTTCCAAACTCACCCAAAATACAAGCTCTTCCTGAAGAAGCTAAATCATCTAAATCTGATTTGATCATATATCGCCCTTTGGCTTGATTGTATGCTCCCGGGTATATGTGTGCTGAAAGAATAATTTTGGTGTCTGTTATTTTGGTTTGCCCAGTAGTACAACCTTTTACTGCACAAGCTGCAGTTGCTGTTTCTTGTCCCCAACCTGGAATATCAATAATAATACTACCACTATACACTTTACGAACTTCAGCAATTGCAGCATTATAAGCAGTGGCATAGGCCGAAGCAGATATATTATGACTCCCCCACTCATTCATCAAATTAACAATAAAACCTCCACCAAGGGAACTGTAGTTATTTTTCCACCAAGTTCCTGCTGCCAATAATTCTGAAGCACTGTCTGAACCCAAAACTGATGATTTATGATAGGTAACAATAACTTGAAAACCTTTTAATTTCGCTTCCGCAATCCAACGTTTGGCATTTGTTTCTTGTCCAGGTTCTACTTCAATACGCACGGACTTAATTTTTGCATTTTCTTTTATCAAAGTCCATCCTAAATCACAATTCCCACCATTATAATAAGAAGGTTGCAAGTTTACTCCATTCCCAATTTCTCCGGCAGTAGAAGCTGTTCTTGATGTTAACCCTTTAGTACCCGTTAAAACTTCTGTTGTTACTACTGATTCTTCATTAGGATTCGATTTTTCACAACTTGTCATAAATAATAATCCAATTAACATTAAAAATGTGATGCTTTCTTTAGACTTTTTAAAATTTAATTTCATTTTTTTCATAATGGTACAGATTTGGTTATTTTATAATTTCCTGAATACCAAGAAACTTTCATTGCAAATTTTAATATTTTATAAGAAAATTTATAATAATAAATCATCAATATGTAATACTATTTTATAAACAAATGATTAAATTATAATAATTATGTTTTTTTTATGGTTAAAATTTTATACTTTATATTTTTTTAGCATTAATTAAGAATATAATTAAATTCACCTCTAATAGCTATTCAATACGTTTTTTTTAAAAATACTTCATATCACATTGAAAACATGTCTTAAGATAACTTTAAGATTCATTCTTTGTATCTCAATGTAACTTTGCTAAAAAAATAAATCATGAATCTATTTAAAAAGTTTTCTCCTTTTTATAATCTTGCACTTTTTTACATCCTTATCAGTTTCGTTTTGCGAATGGTTTTGGTATTTCATCCCATAACTCAAACCTCTTTTGTTTTTATAGATAGTTTAAAAATCTTTACAATTGGTTTGATTTCAGATGGCTTTGTATTTGTAATAGCAACAAGTTTTTTATGGTTGTATCTTATTTTTATATCCAATTCAAAATATTACAAACCCTATGGCTACATCATTTTTGGTTTATTAGTAGCGCTGTTCCTTTATGTTGCTTCTGGAAAAACAATTCTAAACGAATACGGTGGCGCTTTACCCAAAATTGGTTTAATTTTTGTTGGTATCAAGACTTTACTTTTTGGTCTTTTGCTTTTTTTACCAAAATATAGAAGCCTAATCAGATTTTGGCTCTTTACTTTTGTGATGTTTTTATACGTTGTTCTTATTCTTCAAAACGGAATAAGTGAATATTTCTTTTGGAATGAATTTGGCGTTAAATACAATTTCATAGCCGTAAATTACTTGGTTTACACCAATGAGGTTATCGGAAACATTATGGAATCATATCCTGTAATTCCGTTGTTTTCAGGTTTATTTCTAATAGCGGGAATTGTAACTTATTTTATTATAAAGAGAACCAAAAACTACATTGAAATCATACCAACTTTTATAGAAAAATTAAAAATTACTGGAATTTATCTAGCTTTATTTGGCATTTCTTTATTGGCAATTCCTTATTTAGCCAAAAAAGAAAACTCTCATAATGTGTTTGCCAATGAACTGCAAGCCAACGGAATGTATCGTTTCTATTTGGCCTTTGTCAATAATGAATTGGATTATTTTAAATTTTATAAAACGCTACCCGAAAATGAAGCTTTTGCTTTATTAGGAAAACAGATTCCCTCTATAACTGGTGTTTCGACTTTAAGAGACATCAAAAGTGATACTGCGGAAACTCCAAAAAATGTAGTTTTAATTACTATAGAAAGTTACAGCGCCGATTTTATGAAAATGTATGGTAATGAGCAAAACATTACTCCATTTCTAGACGATCTGGCTCAAAAAAGTTTGTTGTTTACCAATTTGTATGCCGTTGGGAATAGAACTGTTCGTGGTCTTGAAGCCGTAACTTTATGCTTCCCTCCTACAGCTGGAGAAAGTATGGTAAAACGAAAAGACAATAAAGACAAGTTTTCTACTGGAGCTCTTTTTAAACAAAAAGGATATGATGTCAAATTTTTATATGGCGGAGATGCCTTTTTCGACAATATGGAAGACTTCTTTATTGGTAACGGTTATGACATTGTCGATAAAAAATCATTTACAGCCGAAGAAATTACATTTGCCAATATTTGGGGAGTTTGTGACGAAGATATGGCCAACAAAGCCATAAAAGTGATGAATGATCAGGCCAAAACTGGCAAGCCATTCTTCAATCATTGGATGACTGTGAGTAATCACCGTCCTTTTACCTATCCAAACAACAAAATTGATATTCCTGGAGATGCCAAATCTCGTGATGGTGGTGTGAAATATACTGATTATGCTTTGAAAAAATTCTTTGAAATGGCTAGCAAACAATCTTGGTTCAAAAATACCGTATTCGTTATTCTTGCCGATCATTGCGCTTCAAGTGCTGGAAAAACAGAACTTCCCGTGGACAAATATAGAATTCCAGCTATGATTTACAGCCCTGGATTTATTCAGCCCCAAAAGTATTCGAATGTAATGTCTCAAATAGACGTAATGCCTACCCTTTTTGGATTATTGAATTTTAATTACCAAAGTAAATTTTACGGACAGGATGTTTTAAAATCCGATTATAATCCAAGAGCATTAATAGCAACTTATGATGATTTAGGATTGATAAAAGACAATGTCTTGACTATACTTTCTCCAAAACAAATAGTAAAACAGTATCAATTAACCTTAAAACCAGATCAAAAAGTACCCTCGGAATACCAAATCCACTACGACCAAGTTCCATTAAACAAAGAAAGAACGGATCTTGTAAACGAAACCATCTCGTTTTATCAAACCGCTTCGGATGTATTGAAGAAGAAGAAATATCAAAAGTTGAAATAAACTTCACAGTTCAAACTTCAATTCTTAGAAATACAAAAAAGCCTGTAAACGTTTAAATTTAAAGGCTTTTTTATAAAAAAATCAATATTATTATTGAAACAATTTCTACAACTAATCGATAGATAACTATGGAGGTCCGTTTACATTAATTAATCTGTGATAATTTGTGAAATCTGTGTCTAAATTATGCTCCCCTTAATTAAAATCATTCTCACTTTCCAAACCAAAAAGCTTTCCAGTTTTCCAAAGTTTCAGATCATTTTTCAAATTCTTTTTATTGCGATTAGTCAACTCTTTTGAATCTAAATCATCCAAATTTGGCTTTCCTGCGTTTACCCAAGCAGTGTACCAAAAATTGCTAGTTACTACAATAGCTTTTCGCATTTGGCTTTCCACCATTCCATTTAAGGCGGTATGCAATTGGGTAGCATATTCTTTGGAATAAATCAAATCACCAAACTTGTTTTTGGCAGTATTCCCTTTCTCATCCTTGTCAAACATCGTCTCAGTAGTAAAGGTTGCTCGCAGATTTCTGTCAATCAACAAAAGAGGTTCTACTTGGCTATGCGTGTCTTTTATCATATCCCAAGTTGCTTTTTCAACATTATCTATATATTTGGCTTCCCCAGTATAAAAATTATAGTTTTTACCAAACATTTCAGGTAGACGAGATTCCCATAATGAATGGATCCCTTTTTGGTTGGTCAATTGACCGTCGTGATTGGCAGACGTATGCAAAGGCATGTGCGCATCACCAATATAATGAGCTAAATCTCCCGCTAGAAACAAAATTTCGGTCTTTCTTTTGTCTTTAAAAGCTTTTGTAAGCTTAGTCATTGTTTCTTGAATGTACCACGGTAAAATTCCATTATTGGATAAAAACTTCTCATCATACTTTTTCTTTACTTCTTCAAAAGGAAGCGGAATTGAATCTACAGCTCCAAAATTTTCCATATCTATAAAATGACGAGGATTTTCGGCTTTATCACGCAAAGTGTATTTACGTAAATCTGGAACCGTGGATTCTTGGGTTATAAAATCAACATGGTTGTAAAAAAAAGTTTGCAAAGGCTTTGGTAATGCCATCACAGCAGCATTGTTGATATGCTCGTGACCAAAAATTCCCCAGGACAATGTTACAAAAGCAATACTGATTACAGAAAAAGTAATGAATGTAGGTTTTAATTTAAAATTTTTCATTATATTTATTTAATTGAAGTACAAAAGTATTTTTTTTAAAGATAATTCAAACAATTTGAGTTTAAATTTATGTTAATCCAAAGAAAATAAATTAAAATGTTTAGACATCAAGGCAAGAATAGAACATCCAAACACAATTTACGCCTTGCTATATTATTATCTTTCGTAGCCGGAATCGTAAATGTAACAGGAGTTTTGGCCGTAAAAACTTTGACCACAAATGTAACAGGTCATTTTGCCTATTTTGCTGAAGAAGTAACCAAGCATGATTATCAAGCCGCCTTTGTTTTTTTAATTTATACACTATTCTTTTTAGCGGGAGCGTTTACATCCAATTTTTTGGCTGAATTGGTTTCCGAAAAAAAACAAGAACTTTCTCATTTGCCGGCAATTGCCATTGAATTTCTAATTTTGATCACTTTGGGACTATTTGGTATGAAAGTAGATCTTAATATTTTAAATGGAAAATGGATTGCCTTTGGACTGTTATTCGCAATGGGAATCCAAAACGCATTAGTAACCAAGATTTCGCAGTCAACCGTTAGAACAACTCACTTAACGGGGCTCTTTACCGATTTGGGAATTGAATTGTCTCAACTCTTTTTTTATAAAAAACCAGAAGAACGAAAATCCCTAAAAACCAGCATTTACTTGAGGTTATCCATTATTTCATTCTTCTTTTTGGGTTGTTTTATTGGAGGTTTTATATTCGGACATTTAGCACTTAAAACACTATTTGTCGCCGCTGCTTTTCTATTAATTGCATTTTACTATGATTACATCCGTTTGCATTTAATTGCCATTAAGCGAATGAAAAAGCCATTTTAAAAATACAAGATTGCCCATAAAGTGCCAATCGCAATACTCACCCAAAGTAAGACTCCTTGAAGCAAAGGCAACAATCCAACTGATTTTAAAACCGAACGGTTCAACCCCGCTCCTATCAAAAACAATGTAACGGTAAGACCTGTTTTTGCAATCGACACCAAATGGGGAGCTACAATGGCAACAGGAGAAAAATAAGTGTTGCAAATCATTGCCAAAATAAACAATCCAATAAAATAAGGGATTTTCAGTTTGCTGGTTTTATTTTTAAAAACAAACGCCGTAATCAAAGCCACAGGAACAATCCATAATGCTCTTGCTAATTTTACCGTGGTAGCAACTTGCAAAGCTTCCGCTCCATATTTGTTCGCTGCCCCAACTACAGAACTCGTATCGTGAATGGCAATAGCACACCACAAACCAAAATCGTTTTGGGACATATTCAACCAATGCCCAACCATAGGAAATACAAATAAAGCAATCGAGTTGAGTATAAAAATCACTCCCAAAGCCACCGAAGTTTGCTTTTCATCCGATTGAATTACAGGAGCAATAGCAGCAATGGCACTTCCACCACAAATAGCCGTTCCGCAAGAAATAAGATGAGACGTTTTCTTTTGAATCTTAAACCACTTCCCTAATAATGTTCCTAAAGCAATTGTCACCACAATAGAACCCACTGTAAAAAAGAAACCTTCTCTACCTGCAGCTACCGCGCTATGCACATTCATTCCAAACCCTAGTCCTACTACCGAAACCTGCAGTAATATATTGGTTGCTTTATGATTCAAATGTAAAAAAGGATGCCCCAAAAGATTGGCAACAATTAAACCCAACAACAAGGCTATCGGAAGTGAAATAATTGGAAATAAACAAAGAAGCAGGAACAAAACAAAAATAATCTGTTGTACTGTAGTATTGATGTTGAGGAAATTTGAGGTATTAACGCTTTGGGTTTTCATTTGATTTGTCATTTTCAACAATACAAAGATCGATATAAAACCCCATAGACGCCAATCGTTAAAAATAATCCACTATAACTTTAGGTTATAATAACTTGAAATGTTTTTTATAAATAATTCAGAAAGTGAATCGGATTTTCCTTGTAAAGTAATAATATAGAAATAACGTTCAATTGTCAAATTATCGACATCAATTATTTGTAATTCTTTGTTTTTCAATTCTTTATCAATTGCATGTATTGACATAAAAGCAACACAATTCGAATTCATTAAATAGGATTTTATACTTTCGGTACTACCCAATTGCATTTCAATCTGTAAGTTCTCCATTTTGATACGGAATGGTTTCAAAGCATATTCAATAACTTCAAGTGTTCCTGATCCCTGTTCGCGAACAAGAAACCGGAGTGATTTAAGATCGGCTGGGGTGATTTCTTTTTTTCTAACCGATAGATTGTTAGAATTACAGACCAAAACCAGCTCATCTCTAATGAATTGAGTGTATTTTATTGATTGGTTTTTGGATTGCCCTTCTACAATTCCAATTTCAATTTCTTTGTTTAGCAAGGCATTTTCAATTTGTCCTGTATTTCCGTTAAGCAAATTTACTTTCACGGATTCCAGTTTTTGATGAAAACGGGCCAAAAGTGGGGGAATAATATATTGTGAAATAGTAGTACTAGCACCCAATCGCAACAAACCTTTGCGTTCATTGATAAAAGTACTCATATCAAAGTCGATTTCCCTATAAATTTCAAAGATATTTTTGGTGTGCTTTAGCAACACTTCACCTGCCTTGGTGAGCGCAATTTTTGAACCGTTTCTTTCAAAAAGTTTGATTTTGTACTCTTCTTCCAATTCCTGAATGTGTTTGGAAATGGCAGGTTGCGTAATGAATAACTCGGAAGCCGCTTTGGTAAAGCTCAATCGGTTTGCGACAGTGAAAAAAACTTTTAGTCTAAAATCCATTATTTGTATTTTTTTAGAAAACAGTTTTATTAGTTCTGCAAATTCTCGATTTCAGTTTTTAAATTTTCTAAATGACGATTTATAATTGCCCAAACAATGGAATTATCGATACTATCATAAGCGTGAACTAAACGATTCCGAAAGCCAATAATTTGTTTGTCATTTTCAATTGCAATTCCAGATTCAATAAGTCTTAATTTATTTAAGGCTTCACCAATAATTACCAATTGTCTTTCGACGGCACTTTGAGTCTTTCTGTCCTTTTCATAAACATTGAAATCTGTAATGTTAATAGTAAATTCGCGAATTAAGTGTATCGCCATTAACACATCAGAAAGATACTTTTTGCTCTTTTCCGTCATAAAGTAAAATTTTTGTGGTGTCTATATTTTTTCTGAGAATAGGATTTTTGATAGATGAATTGGTCAATAAATCAACTTTTCTTTGAAAAAAATCTTCGAGTTTATCCCAAATATCCATCAAGTTTTCTCCACGCTCGATTGGGTCTTCATTGTCAATTTCGATTAGTAAATCAATATCACTCGATTCATCATTGAAATTATCAGTCACAGCAGAACCAAAAGCATAAATATTTTTAACATTATGACTTTTGCATAATGCCAAAAACTCAGTTAATTTCATTTGTATGGAGTCTTTCATTTTCATAAAGCTAAGATAGTTTATTTTTTTGAAGTTATCCATCACTAATCACCAAGCACTGATTATTCTAAAACACTACAACATCCCATTATACTTTCGAACAAACCATTCTGTAGAAAGAAAAACAGCAATAAAAACCAACAGCCATTTCCAATCAATCAAAGGAGATTTGGTTACAACATCTTTTTGAACGGCTTTGTATTCCTCGTTTTCTAATAATGTTTTTATAAGTACATCCATTTGATTCGGATAAAAATCCTTTCCTTTTGTTTGAACCGCCAATTGCTTCAATTTCTGCACATCTGGATTTACAAATTGTTTTTCAATATCAAAATCCAGAATCTCAAAATGCCCTGAATACGAAGTTTTGGAGTTCAATTCTTTTACCGAAAAATTATAACTTCCAGCCAAAAGTCCGTCAAGATTCACTTTGTATGTATTATTTCCTTTTAAAAGATCAAAGTTCTTGGTTTGTTTTGTTTTGATGTTGGTCACTGCAATTGTCAAACGTGCTTTTTCATCAAAATCATAATTTTTATTGAAATATTGAGCTGTGATTTCGATGGCTTCACCCGAATTGTAGAAGCTTTCGTGATTGACAACCAATGATTTTTTGGCATTATTGGAAGCCAAATATTGTATAATCTTATTGACAAAAACATCATATTTTTCAAAAGACTGATTGTCGATATGGCTTTGCAAACTCCATTTCCAACTGTTTTCTCCAAATAAATAAGCGGCTCTTTTTCCTTGATTCTCCGTAAAAGACAATAAAGGGGCTTTGGTATCTATATTTCTGATTTTGGCAGAAAGTAATACATTCACTTCTCCATTGGTGGTAATTGAACCATAATTATTCTGCAATGGCGGTAAATTTTCGAAACCTAAATTATCTACTGCAAAAAGATTAAACTGCGAATCAAAACCCGCCAAATAATCTTCTTCCTGACCGCTCATCTTAAAAATGAAATTATTTTGTTGTTGGTTTAAAAATGAAAAATCAGTGCTTGTTCCCGTTATGATAAATGTATTCAGATTGACTTTTTGGTTTGCTTCAAAAACCGATTTGAAAGCAGTGGTTGGCTGATACAAAATAAGAATATTGTAATCCTGCAAGGTCTTCACTTCATTTGGTTTCAACAATATTACTTTATGTTGTAAATTGGATTCAATTGCTCTTTTTAAAACACCAATATCCGGGTGATTTATTGCCGAAACAATAGCAACTGTTGTCTTTTGGTCGATGACTTCAACAGCAAAGTTCTTACTATTATTGAAGGTGTTTTTTTCGCTTTCTTTAGATTCAATTTTAGCTTTATAAATTTGCAATCCTACTTTATTGGCAGGCAAAAGCACATTTAGGACTGCTGTTTTTTTAGTTGGAGAAAAAGAAACGCTTTCTTTATGCAAAACTTCATTTCCTTGTATAATACTAAAATTTGTGGTTACACTTTTATCGCCTGAATATTGCAAAAACACTTCAACCGGAAATTTATTCTTTAAAAAAGCATACTTATTAACATTCAGCTGATTGATTTTTAAATCCAATACTTTGGTGGTATCGCCCAAGACCAAAGGATACACTTTATTATTTTCATCAAAACTATAGACATAATCATTCCCAGAAGTTTGATTTCCATCAGTGATAATTACCGTTGGATAAAATGCATTTTTATAGATGCTCTTCAAATTTTTAGCAACTAAATCCAAATTGGTTTGAGTTCCATTAAAAGTCACACTATCCGATTGTCGAAAATCAGCATCAAAAAGATACGATTGCACATCAAATTTTTCTTGTAGCGCTTTATTAGAATTTAATTTTTGGGCAAGTTCTAAAGCTTTTTCTTTAGAATTTAAAAAAGAAATAGAACTGGAGTTATCCACCACTATTGGCAATGGCGTTTTGATAATTTCGAGTTTATTAGTTGTAATAATTGGGTTTATCAATAGCAATAGTATCGAAAAAATACTCAGAAAACGCAAAAAAGTCAAAAACAAACCGACATTTGATTTGTTTTTGACTTTGTATAAATATTGAAAAAACGACAAACCACCCGCTATTAATAAAGAAAGTAGTAGTAATAGAATCGTGTTTGTTGTCATATTTTATCAGTAATCAGTGGTCAGTTTTTTAGTGGTCAGTAATTAAAGTTCTTAAATTTTGCATTGATTTTTTAGTAATACAGAACTGAATACTAAAAATCTGAACACTGAATACTTTTTTAAGTTAGCATTCCTCCGCAAACATTTAATACTTGACCCGTAACAAACGCACTCATATCGGATGCGAAGAACAAACAAGCATTGGCAACATCTTCAGTAGAACCGCCACGTTTCAACGGAATTCCTTCTCTCCAGCCTTTTACAACATCTTCGCTTAATTTTGCCGTCATTTCAGTTTCAATAAAACCAGGCGCAATTACATTACAACGAATGTTACGAGAACCCAATTCCAACGCTACAGATTTTGAAAAACCAATCACACCCGCTTTTGAAGCCGCATAATTTGTCTGACCTGCATTTCCTTTTACTCCAACCACAGAACTCATATTAATAATAGAACCGGAACGTTGTTTCAAAAATGTTTTTTGAATCGCTTTGGTCATATTGAAAACCGATTTCAAGTTAACATCGATAACTTGGTCAAAATCAGCCTCAGACATGCGCATCATCAAATTATCTTTTGTGATTCCAGCATTGTTTATTAAGACATCAACTGTTCCGAAATCAGCCAAAACAGCATCTACAAATTTTTGAGCTTCATTAAAATCGGCTGCATTAGATTGATACCCTTTTGCTTTTATTCCCAAAGCATTCAATTCATTTTCTAAAGCCTGAGCAGACTCTACAGATGAGCTATATGTAAAAGCAACATTTGCTCCGTTTTTTGCGAAAATTTCGGCTATACCTTTTCCAATTCCACGACTTGCGCCAGTAATGATGGCAACTTTTCCTTCTAGTAATTTCATGTGTAAATATTTATTGCTTTTTATTTGTCATATGTAATTCGCATCACTTATTTCATTCTTTACGACCTATTGACAGTAATGCTCATTTCATATTCTAAAATTAGTTTATTTTTTTATTAGGAGCTATTCCTGCTATCCGCTGCAATCTTTTGTGTTTAAAAAAAAACACAAAAGGATTTCCACTGCTATCAGGGCTAGTTTACAAAGGTCAAATATAATAATAAAATACGGATTGAAAAAAATTACAATTTCAATTAAACCTTTTATAAACTAAAAAGTCATATTAAAAGTTAACATATTATCTACGAACCTCAAATAAAATTATTTATGGATAAATTCAAATTCTTAGTTCTATTCTTTTCTGTAATGGTTTTTAATTCGTGTTCAAAAAGTGATACCGTTGCTGATGATATTTCTGAAAATCTCTACCCAAATGTAGCTGCAACATTTACTGGCAAAATCGATTTAAACAACTTGGCCAATTATGAAAATCAGTCAATACCAAACTACATTACAAAAGATAATACAAATGGAAATCCGATAACAAATAAAGGAGCTACTCTAGGAAGAGTACTCTTTTATGATAAAAATTTATCGGCAAACAACACGATCTCATGTTCTTCTTGCCACAAACAAGCCAATGCTTTTGGGGATGATGCCATTGCAAGTATTGGTATTAATGGTACTACTACGAGACATTCCATGCGATTGGTAAACTCAAGATTTGCAATTGAAAATAAATTCTTTTGGGATGAAAGAGCTAGTAGCTTAGAAAATCAAACTACACAACCTATTCAAAATCATATCGAAATGGGATTTAGCGGAGCCAATGGAGATGCAGGAATTTCAACTTTGATTACCAAACTTCAAAACATTGAATATTACAAAGAATTATTTAAATTCACTTACGGATCTGAAGAAATTACAGAAACCAAAATTCAATTGGCTTTGGCACAATTCGTCAGAAGTATTCAGTCTTTTGATTCAAAATATGATAGCGGAAGAGCAACTGCCGTAAATGAAAATCAGAACTTTAATAATTTTACAGCACAAGAAAACCAAGGAAAAAATTTATTCTTAAGTCCTCCAGTTTTTGATGCAACTGGAAACAGAACAGCAGGTGGCGTTGGTTGTGCCGCTTGTCATGCAGCACCCGAGTTTGATATTGATCCAAACTCCAAAAACAATGGAATAATAGGTGTATTAAACGGCACTGGAATAGACATTACCAACACTAGAGCTCCTTCTTTAAGAGATCTGTTAAATTCAAACGGTGAGCCAAATAGACCAATGATGCATACCGGAAATCTTGTTACTTTACAAAACGTTATTGGGCATTATGGAGCTATAAACCTAGCACCAGGAAATACAAATTTGGATGCACGATTGCAGCCCAATGGTTTTGGACAACAATTACATTTAACTGCGACCGAAGTAAACTCTTTAACCGCTTTTATCAAAACCTTGTCGGGGACAAAAATTTATACCGATTCAAAATGGTCTTCTCCATTTCAATAAAGTCTTAAAAGCTCCAAAATGGAGCTTTTTTTTACGCTATTCTCAAATTCCAAATAAAATACTGATACAATTGTTTACATTGGAATAAAACTATTTATTTTTTTTAATCAACTTTATACTATTTTTAATATATTTTTAGTTCTATACTATTAAATTGCACTAAAATTACAATTAAATGGACAACATAAAAATACTTTGGGTTGATGATGAAATCGATTTACTCAAACCACACATATTATTTCTGGAGAAAAAAAATTATAGCGTTACCACTTGCAACAATGGTCGCGATGCTATCGATATTTTTGATGAAAACAATTTTGATATCGTTTTTTTAGATGAAAATATGCCAGGAATGAGCGGATTGGAGACTTTGTCGGAAATGAAAGAGAAAAAATCTGCTATTCCAATGATTATGATTACCAAAAGCGAGGAAGAGTATATCATGGAAGAAGCTATTGGTTCCAAAATTGCAGATTATTTGATCAAACCTGTAAATCCAAATCAGATTTTGTTGAGTTTAAAGAAAAACTTGGACCATTCCCGATTGATTTCGCAAAAAACGACTTTGGATTATCAAAAAGAATTTCGAAAAATCACAATGGAAATGTCAATGGTCAATTCCTATGAAGATTGGGTCGAATTATACAAAAAACTCATTTTTTGGGAATTGGAGCTGGAGAATATTGACGACCAAGGAATGATTGAAATTCTAGAATCTCAAAAAGTAGAAGCCAATTCTCAATTTGGAAAATTCATCGAACGTAATTACGAAGATTGGTTTGCACCAAAAGCAGACAAACCGGTTCAATCTCATGATTTATTCAAAGAATTGGTTGTTCCTGAAATACTCAAGAAAGACAAACCAGTACTTTTTGTTGTAATTGACAATTTGCGGTATGACCAATGGAAATCTTTTGAAAGTGTAGTAGGAAACTATTACAAACTAGAAAAAGAGGTTCCTTATTACGCTATTTTGCCTACTGCAACTCAATATGCAAGAAATGCCATTTTCTCTGGGTTAACGCCACTTGAAATGGAGAAACAATTTCCGCAATATTGGAAAAACGATCCAGAAGAAGGAGGTAAAAACTTGTACGAAGCCGAGTTTTTGACTGCTCAAATTAAGCGTTTAAGATTGGATTTAAAGCAAGACTATTTTAAAATCACCAACTTGGCAGGTGGAAAAAAATTAGCCGAAAGTTTTAAATCTTTAAAAGACAATGATCTGGTTACTATTGTTTACAATTTTGTCGACATGCTTTCCCACGCCAAAACCGAAATGGATGTGGTAAAAGAATTGGCCTCAGATGACAAAGCCTATCGTTCGTTAACATTGAGTTGGTTCAAAAATTCTCCACTATTAGAAATCATTCAACAAGCCCAAAAACTAGGATTCAAGTTAATACTGACAACTGATCATGGGACAATAAATGTAAAAAATCCATCGAAAGTGGTTGGGGACAAAAACACAAGTTTGAATTTAAGATACAAAACGGGCAGAAGTCTTACTTATGAGCAAAAAGATGTGTATGCTGTAAAAGAGCCTAAACTCATTGGTTTACCTGCTATAAATATGAGCAGTTCTTATATTTTTGCCAAAAATGATTTGTTTTTGGCCTATGTCAATAATTACAATCATTATGTAAGTTATTACAAAAACAGCTATCAACATGGTGGAATATCATTGGAAGAAATGATTATTCCGTTTTTGGTTTTTAATCCAAAGTAAAAGAAGTGGTCAGTGTTCCGTTTTTAATAAGCAGTTATTATGCTTATGAAGAAATCTAAAAAAACGCATAACCCAAAACGCATAACAGAATATTCAAAACAAATGACAATCACATTTTCTATAGACCAACTTGCCAAAGTTGCTCAACAAATTTTTGAACAAAATCCGCAAAAAGTAATCCTTTTTAATGGCGAAATGGGTGTTGGGAAAACAACATTAATCAAACAGCTTTGCAAAACTCTTGGAGTCGAAGAAGCTACAAGCAGTCCAACATTTTCTCTTGTAAATGAATATCAAACCAACAACAATCAAATTGTGTATCACTTTGATTTTTACCGATTAAACAAAGAGACTGAAGCACTTGACATGGGTGTAGACGATTATTTGTATTCCGGCAATTGGTGCTTTATAGAATGGTCTGAAAAAATCGAGAACTTAATTCCCGAGCAACATACGGTAATTTCAATAGAATTGCTTCCAAATGGCGAACGATTATTAGATTTAAAATAGCTTAAAAATGAATGTAGATCCAAATAAAGTAGAAATTATTCCATTTTCAATAGAATTGAAAGAACCTATAAAAATTTTAAACTTAGAATGGCTTCACAAATATTTCAAAGTAGAACCCAAAGACGAAAGAGTGCTTTCGGATCCTCAAGGAGAAATAATTGACAAGGGCGGAATGATTTTTTATGCCCGATATAATGACAAAATCATAGGAACAGTTTCCTTATTAAAAATAGACGATTCTACATTTGAATTGACAAAAATGGCAGTATCTGATGGAAATCAAGGTTTGGGAGTTGGTAAAAAACTGATGACTCATTGTTTGGCAATTGCTAAAGAAAAAGGAATATCGACCTTAATACTTTATTCCAACAGAATCTTAAAACCTGCCATACACCTTTACGAAAGTTTTGGTTTTATTGAAATTCCTGTAGAAAAAGGAATTTACGAAAGAGCTGATATCAAAATGGAAAAAATAATAAACTAAATTTTCGTTTTATAATTTATTTGTCAATCGAACGCCATTAACTGCATCATAATTTTAAATCTTTTTTGTAAATTGTACCACTTAATACAAACACATCAATGTCTATAAGTCCATTTACAAAAGAACAATTACTACCTCAAGAGGAAAAACTAGAAATTGCTAGACACAAAAGCCAACTATTTATAGGAATTCCAAAAGAGACTAGTTATCAGGAACGACGTATTTGTTTGACACCGGATGCAGTAAACTCACTTACTTATCAAGGACATAGGGTAATGATTGAAGCTGGAGCAGGAGTTAGTTCCAGTTATAGTGACAAAGAATACAGTGATGCTGGAGCAGAAATAACTCAAGATACCAAAAAAGTATTTAGTTGTCCAATGCTTTTAAAAGTTGAGCCTCCAACTGTAGTTGAAATTGAAATGATGCAACCAAAAACGATTGTATTATCTGCAATTCAATTAAAAACTAGAAAAAAATCATACTTCGAGGCTTTATCTCGAAAAAAAATAACAGCACTTGCTTTTGAATATTTAAAAGATGAAGATGGCTCCTACCCTGCCGTTAAATCATTAAGCGAAATTGCAGGAACAGCTTCTATATTGATTGCTGCCGAATTGATGATTACCAATGAATTTGGAAAAGGCTTGCTTTTTGGTAATATTACTGGAGTTCCACCAACCGAAGTAGTGATAATTGGAGCGGGAACAGCTGGAGAATTTGCTGCAAAAACCGCTATTGGTCTTGGAGCAAGTGTAAAAGTTTTTGACAACTCCATTACCAAACTGCGTCGTTTACAAAACAACTTAAACCAAAGAATTTTCACCTCTACCATACAACAAAAATCATTACTTAAAGCTCTAAGACGTTGCGATGTAGCCATTGGAGCTATGAGAGGAAAAGAACGTTGTCCCGTTGTAGTCACTGAAACTATGGTAGAACATATGAAAAAAGGAGCTGTAATTGTTGATATAAGTATTGATACAGGTGGTTGTTTTGAAACTTCTGAAGTTACTACTCACGAAAAACCAACATTTATTAAGAGTAATGTATTGCATTATTGTGTTCCCAATATCCCCTCGCGATATTCCAAAACAGCATCACTTTCAATTAGCAACATAATCACTCCTTATCTATTACAAATTGCAGAAGATGGTGGAATTGAAAGTGCCATTCGCTGCAATGCTGGCCTAAAAAACGGTATCTATTTGTATCACGGTATTCTTACCAACAAAGCCATTGGAGATTGGTTTGATTTACCCGATAACGATATTAATTTAATTGTTTTTTAACTAAACTTTCGACTACCTTTGCCGAAAAATTAAAAAACATGAAATTCATACATCGGTTTGCATATTATCTAGTAGGTTTAATTATGGGTCTTTTTGTTGTAGCTGCTATTTTTAGCGGAAAAGACACCCGTTGCAACTATTTTCCAAATGCGAGAGTCTTAAATGATTTAAGCACAAAACCATTTCTTTACTCCGAAAAAGCATCCCTAATTTTATCCCAAAAATGGGTTGATACTACAGATATAAAAAACACGCTAAAACTTGGAGATGTAGATTTCGATAATAGTAATGTTCCTTTCAAAAAAGGAAAGCTGTATATTATTGATGGAAAAACAACAAAAAATCAGCAAATAACTTTGAAAGTTATCAATTATTCAGACAAAGCGGTTCTGGAAGACATCATCAAAAAATAATCACGCTAAACTCTTCCTTGCGAAGAGTTTTTTTTGTTCTAGAACCATCATTATAATAAAAATAAGGAGCGAAACAATAGGATTTATCAGTAAATAGGATTCCCGCTGTCCTTCCAATTCTTTTGTAGAGGCAGGTTTGAAACCCGTCTCTACAAAAGAATATTCCCTCCCATCAGGGCTAAATGGCCAAAATAGTCTGTTTTTGGAAACATTACCTATTGCAACAATTCATTCCTTAGTCCGTAAAACAATACCTAACAGGTTAAAAAAAACCTGTTAGGAAACGTGCTGTCCTAACAGGTTTTTCAAACCTGTTAGGTATAAATTTAATCTAATTTCAAAACAAAAAAAAACCATAACTCAAATTTTGAATTATGGTATTATTTTATGCATTATAAATAAGCTAAACTTTTCTTAGTGTCAATATAATGGAACAATCTTATTATTTACTATTTTTCCTTTAAAAGAAATAGTATCCCCTTCATTAAATATATATTCTCTTAAATGGTATCGATCTGCAGTTGCAAAACTGCATTTCTCAGGAATATCCTTTTTATGAAATCTAGTTAAGTAGTAACAATTTATATGATCATTTTCATTTCTAAACGAACAAAATATCTTAATCTTATTCAAATAATCTTTTTCTTGCTGTAATGTTGTTTTGGAATATTGCTTATAAAATTTATATTTATTCAAAAAAAGAAGTTTGTCGTAGTCCTCATTCGTGCTAAAAGTTTCACCCCATATTCCAATTTTATTACCCTTATCCATTTGGTCGCTGTAAATGTTCGTAAGAATAATTTCGTGAGAGTTTAGAATATATATTTTTTTATCAATAAGTAATTTTACAGAGTTTTTCTTATAAATTGTACTGATTTTTGAAAATTCAGTCTCATATACTCTAGTTGAACTTCGCCTATTATTTTTATACCCTCCCATATGTGTAGGATGCGAGTTGGTCAACCCAAAATTCACAAAACAAACATTAACTTTTACTTTAGAAAAAGGCGTTAATATGCTGTTTTCTTCCAAAACTACCCCTTTTAATAATGGAAGATTTTCAAATCTATTTTTTTCAGCTTCAGCTAACTCATTATCTTTCGATTGCTCCTCTAATAAACCAATTGTAGTATTTACAGTAAAATATATAACAATAAAAACAACTATCCAGAATAATGCAAAAAAAATAAGTATGATTTTACATCCCATTCTATTTTTAGGATCCATATTAAAGATTTGCTAAATAAGCCAAAACATTTTTTTCAATTCGCTCATTTATATTCGAAATATCTGCTTTTACAAACTTTTCACCAAGAATATTTTCGTACAATTCAATATATCTCTCAGAAACAGTTTCAATGTATTCATCGGTCATATCCGGAATTTGTTGCCCTTCCAAACCTTGAAAACCATTTTGAATCAACCAACGTCTTACAAATTCTTTAGACAATTGTTTTTGCTCTTCTCCCTTATCTTGTCTTTCTTGGTATCCTTCAGAATAAAAATAACGAGAAGAATCTGGCGTGTGAATTTCGTCAATTAAAACAATCACACCTTCTTTTGTTTTACCAAATTCATATTTTGTATCCACCAAAATCAATCCACGACTTGCAGCAATTTCGGTGCCTCTTTGAAATAATGCACGAGTATATTTTTCCAAAACCAAATAATCTTCTTCGGTTACAATTCCTTTTGATAAAATAGCTTCTCTAGAAATGTCAGCATCATGTTCTCCATTTTCAGCTTTAGTAGTTGGGGTGATAATTGGTTCAGGAAATTTATCATTTTCCTTCAACCCTTCCGCCATTGTTACGCCACAAATTTGTCTTTTTCCAAGAGCATACTCACGAGCCGCATGACCTGAAACATAGCCACGAATTACCATTTCTACTTTAAAAGGTTCGCACAAATGACCAACAGCAACGCTTGGATCTGGTGTAGCTATCAACCAATTGGGCACAATGTCTTGAGTCAATTCCATGAATTTAGTAGCAATCTGATTCAAAATTTGTCCTTTGTAAGGAATTCCTTTTGGTAAAACCACATCAAAAGCCGAAAGTCTGTCTGTGGCGACCATTACCAATAAATTATCGTTTATGTTGTATACTTCTCTAACTTTTCCACGATATACTGATTTTTGGTTTGGAAAATTAAAGTCGGTAGTGGTAATTGTATTGCTCATCAGTAGTTATGTGTTGTGTTGTTGTTTTTATGGATGCAAATTTAAAACTATTTAATAGAGAACGCAAGGAAAACCAAAAGTTCTATTTTTAAGCCAAAAGCACTTTTACAAGCACTAATAGATGCTTTCAATGCTCTCAAAACTATTTTAATATGAAACTCTAATTCCCTCTAAAATTTCGGTTAAATATCGAGCTACTCCATCTTCGTTATTTGTAGAAATGACTTCTAAATGAGGCAATTTATTTTTTAAATTTTCTGGAGCATTCCCCATAATTATGCCAATTCCAGCAGTATCCAACATTTTTTCATCATTAAAACCATCACCAAAAGAGATAGATTCTTCAAAAGAAAAACCTTCCAATTCTAGAATTTTAGCAATAGCTACACTTTTATCTACGGATTTGTCCATAAACTCCAAACAAATAGGCAAACTAAAAGCATGACTAAACTTATCGGAATGATTCAGCAGAATTTTATCTTTTAAATCGACTAATTTTTGATGATCATCATGGGTAAAAAACATTTTTATCGCGCTAAAATCTTCCAATTTCGAAAAATCAACTACTTCAGGAGGATAAGCCAAATCTTTTTGAAATGCATTTAACTTTTTATTCGTTTTAGAAGTTTGCCAAACGGATTCTTTAAACAAAACCGTTGTGATTTCTGGGTCAATATCTAATGCCAAAACCGATTTAACTGCATCTCCTTTTATATCAAAAGAATACAAAAGCTCTTTTTGAGGCGAATGAATCCTTGCTCCATTTGAAGTCACCAAATAAACAGGAAATTGCAAATTTTCAATAATCGACATGGCATCCAGATGATGCCGCCCAGTTGCAACGATGATTAAATAATTTTGATTGTGTAATTCTTGAAAAACAGATTTGGTATAGTCAGAAATAGAATGATCTGAGTTCAGTAAGGTTCCGTCAAGATCGCTAATTATTACTTTAATTTTTTGTTTCGACATTTTTTCTTTCAATTGCATTTTTATCATTAGCCAAATTTATTGCATTTGAAGAAGAAACCCAAAAAGTTAGCCTTTAATAAAACGCATTTAACGTATTTATATAGTTATGTTAACTTTATTTGGCAAAACACATACTCAACTGATAATCCCATTGTTTTTTGTTTAAAAAAAAGGAGAAACTCAATAACAGAGTTACTCCTTTTTAATTAAATTATTTAATTTTATCATTAAATGAAAATCTAAGAATTTGTCTCGTATTTAATAATCATTATTTTCAATTTGTTTGTAGGCGTCAATAACTTTTTTAACCAATCGATGGCGTACAATATCTTTATCGTCCAGATAAATTATTCCAATACCATCAACATCTTTTAAAACCAAAATTGCTTCTTTTAATCCCGAAATTGTTCTGCGAGGTAAATCTACCTGACCAGGATCGCCCGTGATCATGAACTTGGCACTTTTCCCCATACGCGTCAAAAACATTTTCATTTGAGAATGCGTTGTATTTTGTGCTTCATCAAGAATTACAAAAGCATGATCTAATGTTCTCCCACGCATAAATGCCAAAGGCGCAATTTGAATAATCCCTTTCAAGATATAATCTTCTAGTTTTTCATTGGGTAACATATCCCGAAGTGCATCATACAAAGGTTGCATGTAGGGATCCAGTTTTTCTTTCATGTCACCTGGAAGAAAACCTAAATTTTCCCCTGCCTCAACAGCGGGACGAGTTAGAATAATTCTTTTGACTTGCTTTTCTTTCAGTGCTTTTACTGCCATTGCTACTCCAGTGTAGGTTTTACCCGTTCCAGCTGGACCAACCGCAAAAACCATATCATTTTTTGCCATTGTATCCACCAACAATTGCTGATTGGGTGTCATGGGTTTAATGATTTTGCCTCCTACTCCATGAACTAAAATTTTATCATGTCCATATGCAATCCTATCCTCTTGCGAATCACTTTGAATGACACGTTCAATTACATTATCATCAATAGTATTGTATCTGGTAAAATGCAACATCAACCGCTGAAACCGTTTTTCAAATTCATCTAAAACTTCTTTGTCCCCAAACGCTTTTAACGTTGTTCCTCTGGCGACAATCTTTAATTTTGGATAATATTTTTTAATAGACTCCAAGTGTGAGTCCTGTGCACCCCAAAAATCTTTTGGAGCAATGTCGATGAGTTCGATGATTCTTTCGTTCAAAATAAGAAGTTTTTAAGTTAATAAATTGAGATAAATTCAATTTTTAATATTTACGCTGAGCGTCCTTTAGACCTCAGTTTTTAATTTTTAATTCTGTAAATAATACTCCAAAACATCTTTCTAGAATTTAAAAAATTCTAGTTTAAAATTATACGATAGCGTTCTTTTTTTTTAACATTGATTCATTCAATAAATCTGAAATTTTCAAGGATAATATTTCACAAAGATTGTCTTTTAAAAGTAAATCTATTTCAGATTCATTCTGTTTTTGAATATTTACTTTCTTTTCTTTTTCATTTTTAAATTTAATTACATTACTAGAAAATTCTGAATAATGCATTTTATCATTAGGCAAGACCTTCTGACTAAATGAATATAGGCTAGAAAAGAAAAGAAATAAAATAAAAATTGACTTTGACATACATTTTGTTTTAATTCAAATAAAAAATCTATTCAAATAAAGAGTAAAATACTTTAGCTTTGCATTTCTCAAATTTAGTAAAAAAAAAGTTTCAACACCAACAAAAGCCAATAGTTATAAACAATTTTATGTCGATAATTACTCTTACAACTGACTATGGCTTGAAAGACCACTTTGTAGGTGCTTTGAAAGGAAAAATATTATCTGAGTATCCAGACGCCACTATTATTGACATTTCGCATCATATAGATCCTTTCAACACCGTTGAAGCAAGTTATATTATCTCAGCATCTTATTCCAGTTTCCCAAAAGGAACCGTTCATATTATTGGAGTAGATTTGGAATCGAATAAAGAAAATCAACATATTGTAATGCAATGGGACGATCATTTCTTTATAGCAGCCGATAATGGTATTTTGAGTATGCTAACACAAAAGATTATTCCACAAAAAATAGCAGCAATTACCATTCACGATCGACTTCATAGTGACGCATCAGATTTGGATGTTTTTGTAAAAGTGGCTTGCCATATTGCAAAGGGCGGCGTTTTAAATGTTGTTGGAAAGGAAATTAACACTTTAAAACAAGTAACCGATTTACAAGTAACACTAACAGAAGAAGGGAATTTGTTGAAAGGAAATGTAATTTATATTGATCATTTTGGAAATGTAGTTACTAATATTTCAAAAAAACACTTTATTGAAAGCGCCAAAGGAAGAGACTATGAAATTATATTCAGAAACCAAAGTATCAAAACTATTTTGCCTTATTATTCTGCAATTGCCAATTCAGACAAATATCCTGTAAAGTATTATGAAGGTCAAAAACTGGCCCTATTTAATGAAGCTGGTTTTCTTGAAATTGCCATTTTTAGAAGTAATCCATTGACCGTTGGCTCTGCAAGTACATTATTAGGATTGAATTATAGAGATGTGGTTTCGATACAATTTAAGAATTGAGATTTTTGATTGTAGATTTTGGAAAAGAAAAGAGAGAAAAGAACATAGAATATAGATTTTATAAATTGTAAACTCTAGAATATCGATTATCATAAAAATTAGTAGATGAAGAAAATATAGGATTAAATTATAAAAACAAAAAAACACAATTCCTTGAATAAAAATCAAGTTCTAAATTAAATCCAAAAATCTAAAATCTGCAATCTAAAATCTAAAATATCACCATGTTTGTACGAATAGTAAAACTGAGTTTTCACGAGGAAAATATACCTGCCTTTTTGGAAAACTTCGAAATAATGAAAGATAAAATACGAAATGCGGAAGGAAATCGTTTTTTAGAGCTGTATCAGGATAAAGACAATAAAAGCATTTTCTTTACATACAGCTATTGGGAAACCGAAGCTGATTTGGAAAACTATCGAAATTCGGAACTTTTCAATACTGTTTGGACATTCACCAAACAATTATTCAATGCAAAACCCGAGGCTTGGAGTGTTGAAAAGTTAGTTTCTTTAGTTTAAGGTTTAAAGTTGTTTAATTGAAAAACCAATTCAAAAACCATTATACTTTTAAACCTTAAACTTTTAAATCCTTAAACTTTTAAACCCTTAAACTTTTTAAACAAAAAATAAAAAAAATGAAGTCAATTGTATTACGAGAAATAAAATCCTTTTTTGGATCTCCAATTGGATATTTAGTAATTGCCCTTTTCCTGATTGGGAATGGATTATTCCTTTGGATTTTTGAAGGAGATTACAACATTTTAAACACTGGTTTTGCCGATTTAACTCCCTTTTTCACTTTGGCTCCTTGGATCTTAATATTCTTAATTCCTGCCGTAACCATGCGAAGTTTCTCGGATGAAAAAAAACAAGGAACACTTGAATTATTACTTACAAAACCCATTAGTCTTTGGGAAATTGTAATTGGGAAATTCTTGGGCGCTTTTCTATTAATTGTAATGGCAATTATTCCAACTTTTATTTATGTAGAAGTGGTTTGGAATCTAGGCTCTCCCGAAGGAAACCTTGATTTGGGAAGCACTCTTGGCTCTTATTTTGGGTTATTATTCTTAATTTCGGCATATTCTTCTATTGGAATATTTACTTCTTCAATTTCAGAAAATCAGATCGTTTCTTTTATTATTGCAGTTTTCCTTTGCTTCTTTTTCTATTTTGGATTTCAAGGATTGGCTTCTATTATACCAAGCTTTTCCACTTTCATTTCCTACTTCGGAATGCAAGATCATTACAAAAGTATTAGCAGAGGTGTTATAGACACAAGAGATGTAATTTATTTCGTAAGTGTTGCCTTCTTATTCCTTTCTTTCACAGTTTTTAATTTAAAATCCATTAAATCATAATGAATGCATTTAATATAAAAAACGCCAAATCATTATTAATTACTGTTGCTGTTGTTCTACTTTTAAACATCATAAGCAATTTCGTTTTTCATCGTTTTGATTTAACTCAAGATCATCGCTATACCCTTTCACCAACAACTTTAAAGATACTTAAAGAGGTGAAAAATCCTTTGTCTTTAAAAGTGTACCTCCAGGGAGAATTACCCGCTGAATTCAAACGATTACAACTGGAATCCAAACAACTTTTGGAAGAATTTCAAGCGTTCAATTCTAATATTATCATCGAATTTGTGGATCCGTTGGAGAACAAAGACGAAAGCATGGACAATATCAAAGAGTTGTACAGAAAAGGCTTAACACCAATAAACATTACTGTTGATGACAAAGGAAAGCAATCTCAATCGATGGTTTTTCCTTGGGCAATTGCTGTTTACAACAATAAAGAAGTGAATATTCCGCTGTTGAAAAACATTATGGGCGCATCTACCACTCAAAAAGTGATTGGATCAGTTCAGCATCTTGAATATTCCATCTCGGATGGAATCAATAAAATTTCCAAAGACAAACAAAAGAAGGTTGCCATCATCAAAGGAAACGGCGAACTTC
The DNA here is from genome assembly GCF_965234445.1 of Flavobacterium rarum (SeqCode). Taxonomy (GTDB): domain Bacteria; phylum Bacteroidota; class Bacteroidia; order Flavobacteriales; family Flavobacteriaceae; genus Flavobacterium; species Flavobacterium rarum. Next base: position 56,511 of record NZ_OZ248490.1, read on the forward strand.
AGGAACGACACATTGCCAAATTCCTGATGCAAGTACGTGAAAGTTATTTCATAGGTCCATTCACATTGGATTCGGTTGCCCAAAATCCAGAAGGAACTTTAAAATCATTACAAAATTATGATTTAGCAGTTATAGCCAAACCAACCGAAGCTTTTACCGATGAAGAGAAACTGGTTTTGGATCAATTTATCATGCATGGCGGAAAAACACTTTGGCTTATAGATCAAGTCAATGCTGAAATGGACAGTCTTTACAATCCTTCGGGAGCAACATTAGCATTTCCAAAAGACTTGAATTTAAATGATATGCTCTTCAAATATGGAGTGCGTATCAATCCCGATTTAGTCAAAGACGAACAAGGAAGTCCAATTAAACTAGCCAGTGGAGAACAAGGAAGCGGAACGCAATACCAAGATTTTAACTGGAAATTTGCCCCTCAAGTGTATCCTATCAGCAAACATCCAATTGTAAAAAATCTGGGCGGAATTAAATTTGATTTTGCCAACGCTATGGACACTTTAAAAAACGGAATCAAAAAAACGGTATTACTGCAGTCTTCTCCTTATTCAAAAAAGGTGGGCACACCCGTCGAAATTAACCTAAATATGGTTTCGGAACAATCCTCACCTGCAGAATATGCCAATAAAGGAAATATTCCATTAGCCGTATTATTAGAAGGCTCATTTCATTCAATGTATGAGAATCGAGTATTGCCATTTGAAGAAAAATCATTTACAGCCAAAGGAAAAGAAAGTAAAATGATTGTGATTTCGGATGGAGATGTTATAAAAAATCAATTGGATAAGGCAGGACAACCTGTAGAATTGGGGTTTGATCAACGCTCAGGAAACTTGTATGACAACAAAGATTTTATGATGAACTGCGTTAATTACCTTTTGGACGACACCGGACTTATTAACATTCGAAGCAAGGATCTTGATTTACCATTGTTGGATAAAGAAAAAGTGTATGAAAACTATACCTTCACACAGTTCCTAACTATCGGACTACCACTTCTAATTTTGTTCTTATTTGGTCTTATATTTACATTCCTAAGAAAAAGAAAGTACAGCAAATAGATGTTAATAAAAAAGTTGGTTTTCTAGAATAGTTTACAATATATTTGTAAAGTGTATTTTATTTTTTATGATAAAAAAGACACACCTTAAAAAACAAAATAATAGAGATGAAATCGCCATGTTTCAAAAAAACACTCAACATCAATAATGGCGATACCTCCCGATAGCTATCGGGACCAATTAAAAAACAAATATAATCTTCATATGAAATTTATAGTATCGAGTTCGTACTTATTAAAACAATTACAAGTTTTAGGTAGCGTTATCAACAGTAACAACACTTTGCCAATTTTGGATAACTTCTTATTTGAATTAAATAATAACGAATTAACGGTTTCGGCATCCGATTTGGAGACAACAATGTCTGCAACATTGTCTATCGACTCCACTAGTAAAGGAAGTGTTGCGGTACCTGCAAAATTATTATTGGAAATCCTTAAAACCTTTCCGGAACAGCCACTAACTTTCACAGTTGAAGAAAACAGCACTATAGAAATTAGTTCCAATTCTGGAAAATATGCTTTGGCATATGCTCCAGGAGAAGAGTTTCCAAAATCGGTTAACCTAGATGAACCATCAGTTACGTTGGTACCAGCAGATGTTTTGGCAACTGCGATTAGTAAAACTATTTTTGCAGCTGGAAACGATGATTTACGTCCGGTAATGTCTGGAGTTTTCTTCCAGTTTTCTCCTGAAGGTTTAATTTTTGTAGCTACTGATGCTCATAAATTGGTAAAATACGCACGCTCTGATGTAAAAGCATCTCAAGTAGCTGAGTTCATAATGCCAAAGAAGCCGTTGACTATTTTAAAAAGTATTCTAGGTATGTCTGATGCTGAAGTAAAAATAGAATACAACGATTCGAATGCTACTTTTTCTTTCGACAATTACATCTTGATGTGTAGATTAATTGATGGAAAATATCCAAATTACGAAGCAGTTATTCCAAAAGAAAATCCAAACAAATTGATGATGGATCGTTCTCAATTCTTGAGTTCAGTGCGTCGTGTTGCCATTTTCTCAAACAAAACAACACACCAGATTCGTTTGAAAGTGGCTGGAGCCGAATTGAACATTTCTGCCGAAGATATTGACTACTCCAACAAGGCCGAAGAAAGATTGACTTGTGATTACCAAGGAGATGATATGCAAATAGGGTTCAACTCTCGCTTTTTGACTGAAATGTTAAACAACCTGCAATCGGATATGATTATGCTCGAAATGTCATTACCCAATAGAGCTGGAATTTTAACTCCAATTGATGGACTAGAAGAAGGCGAAACCGTAACTATGCTTGTGATGCCAGTAATGCTTAACAGCTAGTTACCTCAAAATACTAAACTAACCAAAACCATTTTTTATATTGAAAAAACCGAAATTCCTAACCAGAGTTTTGGTTTTTTTTTGAACTTAACGGAGCATTTAGAACAGTTTAAAATCATTTACTTCATCAGTCCGATTAAGCTTTTGGGCGTAACCCCCGCTAGAAAAAAGGGCTCGTTTATTTGTCGTCATTGCCCTTTTTTCTATCGGCGGTCGTGCTATCCGCGCTACTTCGGTAGCTAGCTTCTATCACTTACGCGTATACAAGAACTTTAACGAAAATTATAAGATTTTATTTTTCAAAAGAACTAAATCAATTCCTCTTTAATTATCCTGCAAGGTCTTTTTTTTGACCTGGTAGGTATATTGGTAGTATAGCATTAGGTTAAATACTTACAAGGTAAAACCCGGATTCAGCATTAGACATTATTACGCAGAGTTACACGAAGAATTCGCGAAGAATCACAAAGTTTTTTAACCTCCTTCAAAGAATTAGATTTCCCTTTGCGTGTCTTTGCGTGTCCTTTACGCATCTTCGTAAAATATTTCCTATTGCGGAATCTCGGTTAAAAAAAACCTTGCAGAAAATGGTGCAAATCAATCTTTGTCAAAGTTCAAAACTTTGACAAAGATTACTGCGACTGAATACTAAAAAACTGAATACTGAACACTTTTTTTAAATCACACCCATCTTCTTCATCAAAAAAGTGGCGCTTTTATTTTTACAAATACCGTCACGAAGTGTGTAATCAAAATGCAGTTCATCGTTGCTGATTTCGACTTCAAAACATTTGTTGGTTAGAATCTCGGGATATTCATTGGTGGTTAAGCAAACTTCTATGTCGTGAGTAGCTATCGCTCCAATGGCTTTTTTGGCAATTACTTTTTTTACCACTTCAATGGTACCATTTCGTTTATCATCGGAGTTGGTACCCCTTAGAATTTCATCCAAAAGTACAAAGGCAGGATTTGCTTCCAACTCGTCCATAATTTGCTTTAAGCGCTTGATTTCGGCAAAGAAATAGGATTCACTGTCGGATAAGGAATCCGAAAGTCGCATAGAAACCAAAACGGGTAACGGATGCACATTGGCCTGACTCGCGCATACAGGAGCACCCATCCCTGAAAGCACCATATTAATTCCTAAACTACGCAGAAAAGTACTTTTTCCAGACATGTTCGAACCTGTCAAAATCATAAACGATTGCGGATGAAACTGCACCTCATTCCCTACTCTAGTTGCTGGATTCAATAAAGGATGACTTAAATCGGAGAAATCAATTTTGTAATTTGAGTTTAAAGTTGGGTAGACAAACTCGGGATTGTTATACGAGAAATTGGCCAAACTGTTGAGCATTTCAAACTCGCCAATTACTTCCAGCCATTCTTCCAAAACTACGGCGTGTTGTTTTTTCCAATTAATCATAGATTTTAAGACATGTAAATTGAACAAAAAAGTTCCGTTAAACAACAAGGCAGTTACAAAATTACCAATACTGTCCATTTTGGAAAATAACTCTGCCAATTTCTGAAGATGAACGCTTGCTTTCTCATTCTGAAAGTGCAATTTTTGTTGCAAAGCAATTAATTTTTCGGAAACGAAAGTTTCATTTTCTATTTTCTGAACCAATAAACCGTATTGCTTGATAATCACATTTATATTATCGGCTTGTGCAATTTCCATTTGGATGCGTTTTAGGAAATTACCTAAAATCATCAAATTAAAAATAAACAAATAAGACATTGCGGAAAGCAAAAAAGGATTTGAAGTCAATACATATCCTAAAACACAACTTACAAATAGTACAGGAAATAAATACGAAATTACTACAGCTCCTTTGGATAGTGGCTTACTATTATAGACGCTCCATTGCAGTAAGGTTTTGTAAAACGTTTCTTTGTCCTGCCCTACTTTGGCGAGAGCCAAAAACTCTTGACGCCAGTTTAATTTATCTTTTAACTCTTGAACTGCTTGATGATTCTGAAGGATTTCAGTATTTGGCAAAAGAGTTAATAACTGTTTTCCTAATGTTTTTTTTCCGATAAAAGTAGAAGTTCTATTAAGATTCTGAAACAAGGAATGTTCCCCAAAAATATCCAAATCGTAAGCGTAAGGATGATGAAAATCGTTGAATTCTATTCCGTTTTCAAAAGGGATTGCTTTGCGTTCCAAATAAGTAATTTCATTTTGGTTGATTTCAACCAAAGCGCTTTTTATTTTTCGATGAAATGATAATTTGGAATGGAATTTCATCAAAATAATAAAACTAGCAAATAATACAATTGCCAAAACGACAAATACTGATTCGCTAGTTTTTATGTAACAAAATAAACTCCCTAAAAAAAGTAAAATACTGATAAGTCTAAAAAAACTTATAGTGTTGTATTTTGTATTGATTGACTTTAACTCCTCTGAATAGCTTTTGCTATTGCTTTTGTATATTTCCATTATTTGTTTTACTGAAATACAAATGTAAGGAAAGTCATTGTCAATGGCAATATCAATTTCAATATCAATATCAATGGCAATAACAATGGCAATTGCAATGGCAATATTGAAAAAATCTTAATTCTTAATTCTTAATTCTTAATTCTTAATTCTTAATTCTTAATTCTTAATTCTTAATTCTTAATTCTTAATTCTTAATTCTTAATACTGAAATCTAAAATCACTCCTCCTCGTGCATCGCCAAAACAGGAACTATTGAAAGGTTAGTCATTTTTTGGGTAAAACTTGGATTAAACAACTCAGAAAAGAAATTTCGTTTATGGGTAATCATTGCTAAGATGTCAATACTTTTGTGTGACACAAAATCCAAAATGGTTTCTTTAACGAGATCGCTATTTATTATTGAAAATTGAACTGGTTCGTTTTCAAACTCCTTTTTCCATTGATCGATTTTTGCTTGAGAAATATCTGATTTACTCGTTTTTACATACAAGCATTTTACAATTGATTTGGTTTTCTTGGCTATTTTCAGGACTTGCAAAAGAGCTCCTTTGTCTTTGTCTTGAAAACGTGTGGTAAAACCAATCCCTTCAATTTTAGTAAATTTAGCTTCTAGTGGAACGCTAAGTACAGGAACATCGACCGTAGTAAGTACCGCTCCTGTGTTGGATCCTATAAAAAAAGATTCCCAACCCGATGAGCCCGAAGTTCCCATTATGATAAAGTCGATTTTTTCTTCCTTGATTGTTTCTTTTATACTATAAATCAAATCACCATCCATCAGTTTATGACTTAGTTTGATGTTTTCTAGTTTTTCTTTCTGCGCTAGTTCACGAAGTTTTGGAATTTCTTCTTTGAACATATCAAATTGTGCCAATTGCAAAGAATCAAAAATAGTATAATAATTGTCGGGAGTAAATTGATTGTCTACTATAGGCAACTCAAAAGTATGCAATAATAGCATTTCGGCATTTACAGTTTTGGCAAAATGCAATGCGTGAATAAAAGCATTATTGGCTACTTCTGAAAAATCGGTGGGAAATAAAATCTTTTTCATTACTCTTTAATTTATTAGGTTTAATTGATGAATATTTATTTTCGAGTTACTTAAATATTAAAATTAGAGTCTGATGAACTCAATCTTTACTGTTGTCTTTAATGACTTTCAATGTTTTATACTAGCATTCAGAAAAAATGCATTTCAGAAAAAAAACACACCCCTAACCCCTCTCAAGAGGGGAATTCGCCCCCGTTAACATTTAACATTTAGTTCTTTATTCAGTATTTTTTTTTATTGAATGAATTAAATTTAAACTAAACATCTTGTTTTGCAGGATTTGCGTGAGGGATTACTTCACTATATATTTATTTTCATCGGAGTTCAGTGAATTTCATTTGAGCAAGGCGCCAAAGCGCTCGGGATAGCCCGACCTTGTTGCGTAAAGGGGCTTATGGGCGGTATTGTATGTTGGCCCCTTTGCTCAACAAGGTCACGCCCAACTTATTATTTTTTTAGTGATTTAATGGATCGATAGAATTGGAATTTGAATATGAAAAGCCAGTTTTTTGGAAAGGCTTACATTAAAAAGTTTTTCAAAAAAACCTTTGTGATGGATGTGCATAGCGACCATATTGATGTTGTTTTTTTCTATAAAATTTAAAATTACACCCTCGATATCGGTACTTATTTCGGAATGAAACTTTATGTCTTGATCTTTGAAAATATTTTTGAAATCGACAATATAGTCATCATTGTACACCTTATGAGGTTGTTTTATATTCAAACAGTCGATATGAGAATGAAAATCATTGGCCAAAGCTTTTACTTTTTTTAGCGCTTCAACATCTGACATTTCATATTTTGTTGTAAAAAGTATCTTGGTGATTGGTGTATATTGGCATTTTTCTGGAATGGCCAGAACAATGGCATTGGAATCATTCATTACTTTTGTAGTTTCGGTTCCAAGAAATATTTCACTCAAATGAGTGGCGCCTTTGGTTCCCATAACTACAAAGTCAATGTTTTCTTTTTTGGTAATAGCTACAATCTCTTGACTTAAATTACCTTGATTCAAGATGTTACTCATCTTGATATGTCCCAGATTATTGGCTTCGGCTATGGATCTTAATAGCGGAATTTCATCTTTTAAATTTTCAAAATTACTCAGCTCTTCATATTCGTAAATCTCCTGCAAATAGATTGACACATCCAAGTAAGCAGGCGCATCCAATTGATATACATGCAAAGTAATTATTTCGGCATCTATAGCATCTGCCAATTTCAATGCGTAAACAAAGGCATTTTTGGATACATCTGAAAAGTCCGTAGGAAACAATATTTTTTTCATAGCTATAATAATTTACTGAATATCAATAATTTATATAAAGTTACGAAACTTCTTAAAATAAAGTATGACAATTGTCATTTTGAATCATTAATTAATAAAAAAATAACACAATTGGCATTGATTAAGAAGCCTTGCAGGACAGCAAGTTTTGCGTACTTTTGCATAAAATTTTAAATTATGATTCAAAACGATTCTATAGTAGCCTTAGCGACTCCTTCGGGAGCGGGCGCCATTGCCATAATTCGAATTTCTGGTGAAGATGCCATTACTATAGGACATTCGGTTTTTAAATCAATTAAGAACAAAGATTTAAGACAGCAAAAAACACATACGTTGCATTTGGGACATATCATGGATAATACCAAAACACTGGATGAAGTTTTGGTTTCAATTTTTAAAGGCCCAAACTCTTATACAGGTGAGAATACGATTGAGATTTCGTGTCATGGATCTACATATATTCAGCAACAAATTATTCAGTTGTTATTGCGAAAAGGGTGTCGAATGGCAGATGCGGGTGAATTTACGTTACGTGCTTTCCTGAACGGAAAACTGGATCTTTCTCAAGCCGAAGCCGTTGCCGATTTGATTTCATCGGACAACGAAGCATCGCACCAAATTGCCATGCAACAAATGCGTGGTGGTTTCTCCAACGAGATTGCCAAACTGCGTGAGGAACTGTTGAATTTTGCTTCACTTATCGAACTTGAACTGGACTTTGCCGAAGAAGATGTTGAATTTGCCGATAGAACCCAATTTCATGAATTGCTGAACCGAATTGAGTTTGTATTGAAAAGATTGATCGATTCGTTTGCAGTGGGGAACGTGATTAAAAACGGAATTCCAGTAGCTATTGTCGGTGAACCTAATGTGGGAAAATCAACACTACTGAATGCTTTGTTGAATGAAGAACGTGCCATTGTGTCTGAAATTGCGGGGACTACGCGTGATACAATTGAAGACGAATTGGTAATTGGTGGTATTGGTTTTCGATTCATTGACACAGCGGGTATTCGCGAAACGGTAGATGTGGTAGAAAGCATTGGTATTAAAAAGACTTTTGAAAAAATTGAACAGGCACAAGTTGTGGTTTTTCTATTTGACAGTTCCGAGTTTAAAGTTTCGGGATTGAAGTTGAAAGTAGAATTAGAAAAAATTAAAAATCAATTTCCGTTGAAACCGCTTGTGATTATTGGCAACAAAGCCGACAAATTGAGTGAAACCGAAATTCAAAATATAAAAACCGAGATTCCAGAAATTCTATTGATCTCAGCCAAAGAAAAACTAGGTGTTGAGGATCTTAAAAATCAGTTGCTTTCTTTTGTCAACACAGGCGCTTTACGCAATAACGAAACCATTGTTACCAATACGCGTCATTACGATTCTTTACTGAAAGCCTTAGACGAGATTCAGAAAGTTAAATTTGGTCTAGAAACCAATCTTTCCAGTGACCTGATGGCGCTTGATATTAAAGAAGCACTATACCAATTTGGGATGATTACCGGTCAAGTAACGAATGATGAATTACTGGGGAATATTTTTGCTAATTTCTGTATCGGAAAATAAATGTTTAAAATTAACCCGTTGGGTGAAATTCAAGTAAAATAAAAATTTAACCACATAGAATCATAGATGGATGCTAAATAGGCAAAGAATAAATAGAAATAGCACTATTTCACACATAGAATAGCTATGTGAGTAGTAAAACGTCTATCTTTTTCTTTTAAAAACTATAAATTCTATGTTTCTATGTGGTCAAAAATAATTTCACCCAACGGGTTAAAATTATTTAAACAATAATTAAAGTGCTGCTTTGGTAGGACTTTTTTGTACCTTCTAATATTCAAATCAAATCTTCTTCATTATTTTATCTACAGCCTATTTCTTGATCCTCTACTGATCCTCCACCGAAAAAAAGTGCTTTAATTTAAAAATATAATGTATAAATAATTATCATACTTTATCTTTACAATAGTAAAAGAATAATAATTAAATTTGTAAAAACTTTAAAATAATGGAAGCCATAATATTACATCCTAAGAACGAAATACAATTATCTCTTTTGAAAAATTTAGCAAAAGAAATGGGGATATCTTTTGAAACAAAAGAAGAAAGTATTTTAGATAATATTAAAATAGGATTGGAGGAAATGCAACTTTTTAAAAAAGGAAAGCTAAAAACCACATCTGCTAAGGATTTTTTGAATGAGTTATAAGATAGAACTCTCCGAAAACTTTAAAAAAGAAGCTAAAAAACTATCCTAAAAATATTCCTCTTTAAAAACAGACCTTGCAAGTCTTTTTGAAGAGCTTGAAAAAAATCCAACTATTGGAACACCACTTGGCAATGATATTTACAAAATCCGTTTGGCTATAGCTTCCAAAAACAAAGGCAAGTCTGGTGGTGCAAGGGTTATGTCTTTTGTAAAAATTACCAATACAACAATCTTACTTTTTTCTATTTACAACAAAGGCGATAAAGATAATATCTCAGATAAAGAAATTGAGGAACTTATCAAGGATTATATTTAGTTCCCTTGATTTTAAAAATGTGATTTATTTATGAAAATATCATATAAATAATTAGTAATGCGAATCAAAGGTCAAAATGTTAAATTATTTATTTACACACTTTATGGGATACTACCTGTTTATGTTATCATTAACAACTTAATAATTTATTAAATACTTACACCTCTTGTACACCCCTGTCCTTCTCCACCTCTTTAAAAAAAAGGAAAACTACTTATTTCGTCGGAAAGTAAAAAGCATACCATACAATTGATCAAGTCGAGCTCTGATATTTCTGTAACACAAAATTTTTCTTTACTAAGACACAATCATAAAACCAAATGACCATACACGATTTAGTTGGCGAATATGCAATCGAAGGCAGCAATCAAGAGCATAGCGACAAAATTGCTTACAAAGGCAAATTGAGTTTGTCCCTTGATGAAAACAACCGAATTATTGCCCAATGGGCGATCAACAAAGACCAAGTACAAAACGGCAACGGATTTTTCAAGGACGGTATTTTGGTGATTCATTTCAACTATCGTGGCGAAGACGACCGTATTTACAAAGGTATTGCTGTCTACAAATGCATCAACAAAGATATACTAGATGTTTTTTGGTCCGAGAAACATGGAAACCCCCTCTATTTGGGCACCGAACGCTGTTTAAGAATGACCTCTCATGAAATTTTGAATTAATCTTAGCATAATAAGGCTGTCCGGGCAGGCTATCCGCTACAAGTCCGCAGTCATCAATCCATAAAACATAAACCCAAAAGGAGCTTCCGTTGGTCGCTCTTTTGGGCTTTGTTTTAAAAGGATTTCTGCCTTTACGGGCTTTTCGCTACTATCCTTGACAGTGTAACGGATTTCAAGAACTATTCGGTATCCAAATCAACTACTATTTACAAAACAGCTGCCTCGAAAAACAATTTCAGATTCAACTGGAGTTTAGTAAAGTTGTTTTTTAAGAACGTGGTTTAGACAAACCTCTGTCGTACAAAATGATACTTCCAGCCACGGCCACGTTCAAACTTTTTTCCGATTTAAATTTTACTAAATAATGGCATTTATCAATTGCTTTCCTGGATAAACCATGGTCTTCGGCTCCCAACAAATACACACAACGCCTCGGATGTTCAAAGGTCTCCAAATCCGACGCATTTTCATCTAATTCAACACCAACCAATCGCGCTCCTTTGGGCAAGTTATCAAAAAAAGCTTCAAAGGTATCGTAATGAAAATAAGGTACCGCATTTACCGCATTATGGGTATCACAGGCTTGCTTGGCATAGCGATTGCCGATGGTGAATATAAAACTGGCGCCTAAGTTTTGGGCAGATCGCCACAAAACACCCAAATTTTCGGGCGTTTTACCGTTTTGAATCCCTATCCCAAAGTATTCATTTATAAAATTATCATTCATATGTAGATTTTATCTTTTTTTATGGGAATATGGTATCGCCAGATCTTCATTGGTGTTTGCGACAGCTTCTGTCATGGCGATTTCATAAAGGCAAAAGTACAAACTGTACGTACACAAATCAATTTTATTATTGAGATGAAAGGAAGAGCTATTATCCGCAGGACTTTGGGAGGTTTGTATAAAAAAGACTTTGAAGTGAAGAGACTATGGAGAGCTTAGATTTAATATGTTTTATTTGATACCCTAAAATTACCTTTACTCGTACTTTCTTAACCACAACATTTTTTATACTTTTTGCCACTTCCGCAAGGACATGGATCATTTCTATTCACTTTTACAGAACTTACTGGTAACTGAATGACTTTGGGTTCATTTTTAAGTAAATTATATGAATTATCTTCTTTATTTTCAATAAAATCTGATTCTTCACAAAAATCTGCTTCAGAATAGATTACACTTAATGTTTTTATCGAATATTCGGGAGTTACAATTTCATCTTGATTATGGTTTTTTTTAAAATTTTCAAAATCGCCCTCCAAACTATAATCAATATATCCTAAATCATATAATTCTTCTATAAGAGGATATAAACTTTTTAATTTAATATCACCAATATCTCCTATCATCAGCCCTATAAATGTGGGATCTATCACATTATCTTCCGTTTTAGCATTTATAAAAAAGGTTGCTATTTCTGAATATACCTTTTCTACTTCCTTATTTCTATGATTTTCATGGATTACAATTTGTGTTAAAGCCTGAGATACAGCAGACTTTGCAAAAGTATAAACTCCTGGTTTTACCAAAAACTCTTTTAACAAATCCACTTGGTCTTTCCCAAGAAAATACACACATTGCCAAATTTCTTCTGTTAGAAAATCGCCAATGTAAAACTCTAAAAACTCTTCATCATATTGTAAAAAATTCAATACTGGAATTAAACTCTCTGTCGCTTCTAATTCCATCAATAGAAACATCGCATGTAACGCAAACGAATGTGTAAAAACGGACCAGTCCTTATCTAAAAAATAAGGGTAGCGCTCTATACCATCTTGTAAAACCATTTCTAAATCTTGAATAACAGTTTCTCTAGGTAGTGCTAAAATTTCGTCAAGTACTGGTTTTGCATTCTTGAAACCTAATTGATACAGTTGATGAATTTCTTGATGATTAAAAACTGGGGGATTGACTCTATCAGTTACTGGAGGCTCATTTTCTATTAATTCTGAAAAATCATCACCAAAATCATCAAAACCCAAATGAAATTTCAAACTATCAATACGCTCTTCAAGTTCTTCGATACGAGGATTGTCTTCGTCTATTGATTTGTAAAATGACAATCTATTTTCGGCTAAAGCCAAATCTCTTTTTGCTATGGCATATAGAACAGTTGAATAGTAATAAGCTTGTACTTCCGAAAAATGGAATTCTGAACGATTAGGAAACAATTCTTTTAAATCTAAATTTTCACCCAAATACACCAAAGCATTATCAGGTTCTCCAATATGTATATAATGATTAGCTGCATTAAGTCGAGCGTGCAAATAATCAGGAAATTCTTTTAAAAGTTGACTATTTATTTCCAATGATTTTGTAAAATCACCAAGTTTGTTGTAAGCCACAGACATAAAATTCTTTAACTGCGGTAAATTGGGGTTTTCTTTCGACAGTTTTTCTATTTTCCGAATCAAAACTTTATCAATTTTACCGTGTACCCGTGTCGTTAATTCTTTCAATAATTTGGTTTGTGCGGGCGTTACGTCATATAGACGGCTAATAAAATCGTTGTCGAACGATATTTTAAACTCAGTGTGAATGTTATTGCTATTCATTATTACAATTCTATTTATTTAAACGTATTCTTGATTTTATATTTACTCCTTTTTACCTCTCAAAAAAACAATCCTCACTCCAATTTTTAGGATTATTGATAATGTAATTTTTTATTCTATTGTATTCTATTTCATCTCTAATGATATGGTCATGAAATCGCTCCTGCCAATTAGATACTCCTTTGGTATCCCTCAATTCATTAATTTTTCTAGACGAAAATGTTTTTAATGCACGCATAAATTCAAATATACCATGGATTTTTTTTTCTTTATTTCCCAAATTATTGGCAGAATCATTGGCAGAATCATTTGCGGGATCAATGGCAGTACAGACGGGTTTCAAACCCGTCTCTACGGGGAAAATGGAATTGGAATTATCCACCCCAACAATACAATGAATATGATTGGGCATTATTTGAAATTCATCCAATATAATATTACTATAATGAACCCGTTGGGTGAAATTATTTTTCACCACATAGAAACATAGAATTTATAGTTTTTAAAAGAAAAAAATAGACGTTTTACTATACACATAGCTATTCTATGTGTGAAATAGTACTATTTCTATTTATTCTTTTGCCTATTTAGCATTAATCTATGATTCTATGTGGTTAAATTTTTATTTTATTTGAATTTCACCCAACGGGTTATAATGATTTGGCAAATCATACCAACAATCCGATACGATTTTACCATATTCGTTCAATATCATTTCGCCATCCTTTACGTATCCAAATAAATGCTCTCGGTTTTTGGTGCAAATCGTTATAAAATAATCCCCCTCATTCTTGTAATCCCACCATTTGGCTCTAGCGGTATCAATGCGGTATTTACCTTTAAATTTTTGCATATTCTATTATTCAATTTATTGCTATTTCAAATATATATACAAAATTATCGTTTTTCCGTTTTTTATAATTATTTCACCCTAACCTATTTATTTCAACTAAACGCAATCATTTTTTCAATTTCTGCAACTAGAAAGCAATTCAAATTTATTTCAAATTAGATAAATCAAACATCATCTTCGTCATCAAAATCATTCTCATCAAAATTAAAAAAGTCATCTGGATTAAAAGGAATATCTTCGTCTGGGTCTTTGTCGTGGGCATTTACACCTGGTGGATTGAATAATCCCCAATCGTCCTTGATGTAATTCCACATATCAAAACTCGCTACCCAATCAATGAACAACAGTCGAAATTCATCAATTTCTTTTCGCAATAATAGAATATAATCTTTGTCTGGAATACTTTCTTCAAAACGCAAGCTCCCTGCATGAACATACAAATCTCTGGCTGATTTGCGGATAATTGCTGCATTTTCCATTCGCAAATCGTACAAATCGGCTGCTTCGGCGCCAGCAATTTTGGCAGGGATGGTCATAGCATCCTCCATCATAAATCGAGCGGTTGTTTCCTGTAGAAATTCATTATCCATAGGGATAATTTGAACCAATCCTTGTGTAATTTGAAATATTTGTTCGGCTTTTTGATAAATAGCCATTTGCTCGGTTTTATCTCTTTGTGACATTGTTTCTCTTTTAATTCAAATTATTACTTTCTGTTTATTTTCAAACATAATTTTAACAAATCTAATAATTCGCTTTCATTTAAAACTCAAATTCAATATTATTTATCACGAACTACAATTGCTTAAACCATGCAATACTTACAATTGACAGTGAATTAATTGCACTCAAAACTCAAGTGCAGTCAATGAACAATTAAGATATCATTAAGATCGAAAAATAACTTCAATGTTCTCTTTAATTAATTATATTTGCGCCGTTTTAAAACGCTGTGGAATCAATCTAAAAATTAGTACAATTCAAGAGTTTTATAACCAAATGCATTTTGCCCCCTTTTAACCGCTTTTAAATCCTACAATGAATTCATTTAAAACTACTTTATACACATTACTTATTTTAATTTCTGGAAATTATACATTTGCTCAAGATGTTGAACAATCCGAAACCACTCAAAATCAATCCCCTGAAACAATTGCACAAAATACAGTTGAAGACTCCATTTCTCAAATTGTGGTTAACGACAAAATAGTCAATTACAACATGCTAAGCATTGTTGACACTACTAAAACAATTCAACCCACAATTGCCTATCCGCCTGCTACAAGAGATTATAGAAGACTGAGTTATGATACGGCAATGTATGTAGGGACAACTGTTATAGCATTTGGTATTTTGTACGCTATGCCCGAAAGTGCTACCAATTGGGATAAAGAGGAAATGAAAGAAAAAGGTATTGCTTATAAATGGAAAGAAAATGTAAAAGCTGGGCCTGTTTGGGACGAAGATGACTGGGTTTTAAACTGGATTACACATCCTTATTCTGGAGGAGTTTATTATATGACTGCCAGAAGTAGTGGTTTCAATATTTTTGAGTCTTTTTTATATTCTGCTTTTATGTCAACTTTTTTCTGGGAATACGGAATCGAAGCTTTTGCAGAAATTCCTTCCAAACAAGATTTAATAATTACACCTGTCTTAGGTTCTGTTGTTGGAGAAGGTTTTTTCTATGCTAAAAAAAGCATTTTAAAACATGATAAAAAAGTGTTGAACTCCAGATTTTTAGGCCATACAACATTGTTTGTTATTGATCCATTTAACACCATATTGGATAGTTTTGGCTATAAAGACCATAGAACAACTCAATTAAATGTAGCACCAATTGGTTTTGACAAAGGTGCCAACAAAGCCATTTGGGGTCTTAATTTCAATATGCAATTTTAATTAATACGAAATTACAAATCACTGTAATTCAATTATTAAATCATTTCTTTCAATAGAATTACTGCAATGTTAAAGTTTGAGAAAAGGGTAAAATAAATGACATTTTAAGGGTCAACAGTTGAATTATTCACTACTTTTATCTCCTGCTAATCAATAGTATACATTAAACCAATGTTAGTTATTAGTTCAGATTAGCAACTACGTCTTTCACTGATTTATTAACCTAAAAAATGATTTTTTTGAGTAAAATTGAAATTATTGTCGCTTTTATTTTTATGGTTTTAAATTATATAATTAGTACTAAAACTATTTTAAAATACAAGCAAATAAATACAACTTTTGCCAAAATAGTAATTAATAAAAAGTAACACCTAGAGGTTAAGTAAAAGATTTACAATACATCAACTTTGTAAAAACAAATGAATTGATTTTGGTAACGTAAACTTTAAATGTATAGAAAACCTATGGTTATATTGTAAAATTTATATTTTGCTACAAAAGTAATTGTTTGTTTTATAGACAAGCCATTTTAAAAAGTGGTTTACGCTTTATAGTAACTCGTATTACATATACTTTGAGTATATAAAGTGCTTGAATATACTTTTAAGAATGTTCGAAAATTTTTTATTTTTGTTTATATCTATAGGGTACAAACAAAAGTAAAAAGAGAAAGACTAATCAATATGAATAGTCTTTCTTTTTTTTTATTCTTTAACCAAATAGATTCCGTCTTCTTTGATCTCGATTAATTTTTCTTTATACAATGCTCCAATTGCTTTTTTGAATGTTTTCTTGCTCATTTTTAATACCGTTTTGATATCTTCTGGATGCGAATTGTCTGTTAGACGTAAAAAACCTCTACTAGCTCTTAATTCGTCCAAAATCTTCTCGGCATTGGGCTCTATACTTTGATAACCTTGTATTTGTAACGAAACATCAATTTTGTTATCAGGTCTAATGTTTTTTATAAAACCTCGCATACGATCACCCGTACGTATAGCATCATCATAAACCTCATCCTTATACAACAACCCTTTGAATTGTTCATTGATGATTACATTGATTCCCAATTCTGTAATATGCGAAACGATTAAATCTACCTCTTCACCCTTTTCAACAGTCAAATGATCGTTTTTCAAAAACTGATTCAATTTACTGGAAGCAACCAAACGATTGGTTTTTTCATCCATATAGAGATATACCAAATAACGTTTTCCTTTTTCCATAGGTCGCGCCTGTTCTTTGAACGGAACTAGTATGTCTTTCTCCATACCCCAATCCATAAAAGCACCAATTTGATTGGTGTAATTTACACGTAAAAGTGAAAACTCATTGAGTAAAATATAAGGTTCTAGAGTAGTTGCTACTGGACGTTCTTCATGATCCAAATACACAAAAACGATAAGCTCCTCACCTATTTCAAATTCATTTGGTACGTATTTGTTGGGTAAAAGGATATCGTGTATTCCCTCTGGATCTTGTTCTGGGTTACCAAGAAACAAACCCACTTTGGTATCACGTAATATAGTAAGCGTATTGTATTTTCCTATTTCAATCATTTTTGTAAATATTCTGAGTAGATGTAAAACTCATTTTAAAGTGCAAAGGTACGAAGTTTGAAAATGGGAATCTGAAAAATTATCCCATAAAAAAAACGCCTATTGAAGGCGTTTTCATATTATAGATTTTATTTACTAATTGTAAACACTTTCTTTTCCAAAATGAACAGCTAATAAATAATAAACAACTGCTCGATATTTACTTTTATTCGATTTACCGTATTTTTCAAATACTGCATCAATTCCAGCATCTAAAGCTGAACCATCTGACAGACCCAATTTCTTGATTAAGAAATTATTTTTTACAGTATCCAATTCTGTTTTTTGTGTTCCTGCTACTGTAGAGGAATCTGGATTATAAATTGACGGCCCGCAACCAATAGTTACTTTTGTCAATAAATCCATATTGGGTTCAATTCCGCATTTGTCTCTCAAATCGGATGCATACTTTACAATTAATTCGTCTCTTGCACTCATAAAAATAAATTTAAAGTTTAGTTTGTTTTTTAACTATCTCAAATTTAAACAATTATTTCAAATATGTGCGATTTTTATATATTATTTTTTCGTAAAATTTTAATCAAATCCGTATCAAAGTAAGAATTGTATTTTTATAATGTACCAGAAGTTATACTACAATTATACCAGCTCTTTAAAATACTGCAATAAAATAGTGTTATTCTCCAATGTTGGAGTAAAGACTTCAAGGATACATGGCTTATCATTTTGAGCGTAAATCGAGTTCAATCCTTTGACTAAACTCAATTCATCATTGGCAACAACATAATCTAAGCCATACATTTTTGCCAAATGTTCTGCTGTTAAGTGATGCGAAGTTTCAAAAAAAGTATTAAAAACGGGCGTTTCATCATGTCCAGGCAAAATTCTAAAAATTCCGCCACCGCCATTATTAATCAAAATGATCTTGAAATTTTTTGGTATATAATTGTTCCAAAGCGCATTGCTATCGTACAAAAAACCAATATCTCCAGTTATAAATACAGTCTGTTTTGCATTTGCGACAGCTGCACCAATTGCAGTCGAAGTACTTCCGTCTATTCCGCTTGTACCTCGATTACAATAGACCTCGATTGAAGGATCAATTGGAATTAATTGAGCATACCGTATGGCCGAACTGTTACTGATTTGCAATTGACTATTTTGAGGCAAAGTACCAATCACTTTCTCAAAAACTTTGAAATCTGAAAAAGGAATTTTGGCCAAATAAATATCGTGTTTTTCTTTTCGCAAGGTTTTAACGGCATTCATTTTAGAAAAATAATCACTTCCAATCGTATAGGTTAAAGGTAAAAAAGTCTCAAAAAAAGTATTGGGAGTTACCTCAAAATGTTTTGTCAAGCATCCAAAAGTATCGTAGGCTCGCAATGTATCAATATGCCAATGGTGTTTGGGTTGGTATTTTCTCAAAAAAGCCTTGATTCGTTTGGAAACCACCATTCCTCCAAAAGTGATTAGAATTTCAGGTTGAAAAGCCTCGAAATCATCCGTTGTAAAAGGTGTTATTATGGTATCAATGTTATTTATAAAACTAAAGTGATGCACATTCGATGTTGTTTCTGTCATCACTACTACCGATTCATCAGTAGCGAAAGCCTCAATAGTTTTATTGGAAATGCTTTCAGGATCATTTACACCTATAAGTATCAGTTTTCGGGTAGCATTGTTCCAAAGGGTAGCATATTCCTGCAACTCTTTGCTATTAATTTCCTGTATAACTTTAGCGGAAGCGAAAACTAGACTATTCACACCCAGCTCCGAAACTGTTTCATACAAAGGCTCTTCAAATGGTGCGTTGATATGCACGGGACCTTTTTTGTCGATTGCCGTATTGATGGCTTCGTTTATTTTAAGATCATTTTCTTCTGAAACTGCTTCCAATAAATTAGCATTGTACAAAGAATGATTGGCAAATACGTTTTCCTGTCGAATGGTTTGTCCGTCGCCAATATCAATCTTGCTTTGTGGTCGATCTGCCGAAATGACAATCAAAGGAATCTGACTGTAAAATGCTTCCGAAAAAGCGGGATAATAGTTTAACAATGCCGATCCAGAAGTACAAACAAGAACTGTTGGCTTATGGGTTTGCTGCGCAATTCCCAATGCAAAAAAACCAGCAGAACGCTCATCGGCTATGCTGTAACATTGAAAACCGGGATTACTGGCAAAACCTATTGTAAGAGGTGCGTTTCTTGAGCCTGGTGATATAATGATATTAGTGACTCCTTTGGCTAATAAAATCTGAATGATACTTTGTGCTAAAGGGATTTTGGGGTAAACCATTTTTAAAGTTAGAAGTTAGAAGTTAGAAGTTAGAAGTTTTACAACTACAAACTAAAAAGCAAAGTTACAAACTTGACAGCCGAAATCCTTTATATCAACTAACTTTTTGCTATTTTTGAGCAAGTAAAAATTTAAAAATGAAAATCAAAATAAGACCTTACCAAACTGAGGATACACAAGCTATATTGGATATCATTAACTACAATATCCTAAACTCAACTGCCTTATACGATTACAACATTCGAACTTACGAACAACAAAAAGCCATTTTAGAAGATAAAATTAACAAACATTTCCCCGTAATTGTTGCAAAACAGGATGGGAAAGTAGTTGGTTTTGGTATGTATAGCGAATTTCGTTTCAGAGAAGCTTACAAATACACTGTAGAACATTCCGTTTATGTAGATAATGAACATCACGGACAAGGGATTGGAAAATTGTTATTGTATGAATTAATTCAATTGGCCAAAAACCAAAAATTGCATACAATGATTGCAGTAATTGATGCCGAAAACCAAAGCAGTGTTGATTTTCATGAAAAATTTGGATTCAAAACCGTTGGAATCATCAAAGAATCGGGGTATAAATTTGACCGTTGGCTGCATTCTGTTTTTATGCAATTGATTTTGGAGTGAAATATCAAGCCGAAATGGGCCACGGATAACACAGATTAAACAGATTTACACGGATTTTTTTCTGCTTTTGTAAACTTATATGAATCTATTGTAGCTCCGTTGTGAATCAGAATTAATTCAGAATGGCTATGATCTAAAAAACATATTGCTTTTCAAATTATTTTGCCACATATTTTAAGTATTAAAAAAATTTACCCGTGATTTGTAAAAAAATCTGTGCTAATCTGTGTAATCTGTGGCTGAAAAAATACATTCATTTATTAGACTAAAGCCTTCAGAATAAAACATAATTACTTCTGCCAAGCATAACCGTTTAAAGAATTGTATCTTTGCACTTTTACAACTATTATGAGTTTTACCCTGCTTTCTTCACCCTTACAAGGATTTACAGACTTCCGTTTTCGAAATGCACAAAATAAATATTTTGGAGGAATAGATACTTTTTATTCCCCTTACATTCGTTTGAACGGAAAATTGGTTATCAAATCTTCTTACGAACGCGATTTACTTCCAGAAAACAACAGTGGTCTAGAAGTCATTCCACAAGTAATTACCAACGATCCCGATGAGTTTTTGTTTGTAGCCAAATATGTCAAAGAATTGGGTTATAAAGAATTGAACTGGAATTTGGGTTGCCCCTATCCAATGGTAACCAAATCGGGTATGGGTTCTGGATTAATTGGCAGTCCTGAAAAAATCAATCTTGTACTAGACAAAGCACATTCTCAGTCGGATATTATAGTATCGATGAAAATGCGTTTGGGATATGATACAACACAAGAAATTCTTGATGTTTTACCTGTTTTAGACAAATACCCAATAAAAAACATTGCTATACATGCGCGTTTAGGCAAACAACTGTACAAAGGCGGAGTACATCTCGATGCGTTCCAGCAATGTATTGACAACACCAAACACAAATTGTATTACAACGGAGATATTACTTCGGTAGCGAAATTCCACGAAATGCAAGAACGTTTCCCTTCTATTGATCATTGGATGATTGGAAGAGGATTGATTGCCGATCCTTTTTTGCCAAGTATGATAAAAAGTAATGCGACAGAATATCCCAAAAACAAAATGGAATTGTTCAGCGAATTCCATGATACACTTTACCAAGGCTACAGTGAATCATTATCTGGACAAACACACATACTACTAAAAATGCATCACTTATGGGAATATTTCTCAGCCATTTTTTCAGATCCTCATAAGGTTCATAAAAACATCAAAAAATCCAAAAGTATCCGAAATTACGAAGCTACGGTAAAGGAAGTTATAGCTAAAGAAAAATAGAATAGATTAGTTTTTCTTTTAACCATGTAAGAAATTTAAGTACAATTAAGTTTTACATCATTTCCTATACGATATTTCACGACATAAATTTAGAAAAAACACACTCAATTGGAACAAGACAACCATCCCGAAAAAGGATATTTACAAGTAAGTAACATTCATACTATTTACTATGAAGTTTGCGGAAATACAAACATAGAACCTATATTGTTTGTACATGGTGGGCCTGGAGCAGGATTCTCTGAATCTGACAAACGTTTTTTTGATTTTAAAAAACAAAAAGTAATATTTTTTGATCAAAGAGGTTCTTCAAGAAGTGTCCCTTTTGGTTGTGTTGAAGAAAATACAACTCCCGATTTAGTAAATGATATCAATTCACTTTTAGATCATTTAAACATTTCGAAAGTACATCTTTTTGGCGGTTCGTGGGGAACTACACTAAGTCTTGTTTTTGCAATTCAAAATCCTGAAAAAATAAAAAGTATAGTATTAAGAGGTGTTTTTCTAGCGAATGCAAAATCCATCGAATACTTCATTGATGGTGGTGTCGAAAATCAATTCCCTAAGGTATGGAATAGATTTAAAAATAACGTCCCCTTATTAAATCAAGAAAATTGTGCAAAATATTATTTAGATAAAATGCTTAATGGTACTGATAAAGAAAAAAATTTCTTCTCTTATGAATGGGCATATTACGAAATATCAATCTTTAAAGATGATATAACTGAAAGCGAAATTCAGTCTATTGTTAATGAGTTCCCATATCAATCTCTTTCTATAATGGAAGCACACTATCTTACAAATAATTGTTTTATAGCAGACAATTATATACTTAAGAACATTAGCGCTATACAATCAATTCCAGTTAAAATTATTCATGGCAAAAACGACAGCATCTGCCCATTACAATATGCCGAAGCATTGCATCAAAAATTAAATAATTCGGTGCTTTATATTGAAAATGCTGGCCATTCGGATTCTGAGCCCAACATTGAAAGTCGAATTATTAAAATCATAAAAAAAGAGTTTGACTAGCAAACTCTTTTTTACATCGATAACTTTAGAATTTATCCTTTTACCCAATTTACGATATTTTCATCCATTGGTTTTACTTTAGAAAGATATACTTTTACTAACTCTCCTTTTTCATTGATAAGGTATTTTTGAAAATTCCATTCAACTTTGGAATCTTGAACACCATTTTTAGATTTTTGTGTTAGAAATTTATAAACTTCGCACATATCATCCCCTTTTACAGAAACTTTGTCCATCATTGGGAAAGTCACACCATAATTGGCTTGACAAAATGTTTTGATTTCTGCATTTGTTCCTGGCTCTTGACCACCAAAATTGTTGGCTGGAAATCCAATAACTACAAAACCTTTGTCTTTGTATTGTTTGTACAAAGCTTCTAATTCTTTGTATTGTGGAGTGTATCCACACTCGGATGCGGTGTTAACAATTAATACTTTCTTCCCTTTTAGAGAGGCAAAATCAAAAGTTTTGCCTGATAAATCTTCGACTTTAAATTGATAAATGTTTTGTTTCACTTGTGCTTGAATTTGGATACTAAAAAAGAACAACGCGCAAATCGCTAATACTAATTTTTTCATGTGATTTATTTTTTTATAAAATTAAGCATTTATTTGTGTTGATAGAAAATATATTACTTGAACAAAAGTTAATTAAAACAGAAAACCTGACAACAGTGTGAAGCCAGGTTTTCAAACAAACAAATTAAATCAGGACTAAAATTTATAAATCATACCAATTTTCAAGAAAAATGGAGTTCCTGGCGTAAAATGAATTTCTTCTACGCTGGATGTTTCATTCTGTAATCTGGACTCTGTGGCAAATTGAGTTTCATTCCACTCCGAATTAAAAATATTTTCTGCAGAAACACTGAAAACCATATTTTTATAAGTATAATTTACATTGAAATCAGCAATAAAATAACCTTTTGCAACAATCGAATTATCTTCGTTTGCTGGACGATTTTTCATGAATCGATACCGCAAACCACCCGAAAAATTTTTCCAATTTTGAAAACTCAATCCCCCTGTGGAAGTAAAATCTGGAGCTAACGGAATATAATTTTGCCCATCTGGATCATTAATGCTTCTAGCATGCGTATAATTGGCATCCAAGTTAAAAAAGAAATAATCACTCAACTGATAACGAATACCCAAATCAAAACCTGCTCGTTTCGTTTCTCCACTTGGTTCTACTACTCCCGCATCGCCAACATATACAAACTCCTGTTGCAAATACAAATACCATAAAGCTGAATTAATAATCAACCGTGGAAACGGTTTCCAAATCGTTCCAATATCTGTTCCTATTGCCGTTGGTAGTATTTCAGTTCCTTTGTTTGCAATCACCACTCGGGCATCATTCGAATGAAAACCAGTTCCTGTCTTAAGGTAAAATTGTAAATCATTATTTTGGGAATACACAAAATTCAGTTTAGGAGATACTTTTACTTGACTTTCTGTCTGTGTCTTGTAATTGCCCGCTAACTTATCCTGGTAACCGAATTTAAAATAATCCAATCGAACTGCAGGATTAATCAACCATTTCCCCAAACGAAACTCCGAATTCAAATAGGTGAATAGGTTTGACTCGTCAATATCTCCCAATTTAATTGCTTTTAATATTTCTGTTCTATTCAATGTGTGAGATAATTCAGAATCAGTCGTCATATCATTTCGAACACCAAACCCCAATTGAAACAGCATATCAACCGACTCTTTATTGATATTTTTGTTCAATTCTGCGTTAATTCCATATAGATTTCGATCCTCTTTTTGCTTAATCTGATCACCATTGACAGGATCTTCCAAGAAAAAAGTAAAATTCGAAAACAATTCAAATTTGTAATTCGAATAAAAAGCACTGGCTTTCAAAAATGTATTTTCATCAATTGATTTGCGCAATGAGAAGTTGAAATTCGATCTTGAAGTAGAACCTCCTTCTGTATCATCTACAGATCCAAATCTCGATATTGTTCCATCATCGACCAGTCGTTGTGGTACTTGTCCTGAAGCATCCCACTTACTGTTGAAGCGAGAAGCAATAATAGAAAACCGACTATTATCTTCTAAAACAAAGGAGTATTTTCCGAACAAATTAATTCGATTAAAATTTTGAGGCGATACAAAAGGACCATGGGTAAGAATATATTCAGTGGCAATGTAAGCGCTTTGTTTTTTATTATTACCCAAAAGATCAAACAAACCAACCGTTCTAAAGGTGTTAAATTGCCCTACTTCTACTCCAATACTACTAAAATCCAGCTTGTCTTTTGTTCCAAAATCAACATATCCAGCCGTTGCAAAATCACCTTTACTTGCATAATATGTTCCTTTTCCAAAATCAATTTTATCGACTGTTTCCGGAATTACAAAATGCAAATCGGCATAGCCTTGTCCGTGTGCATGCGAAACCATATTTACCGGCATACCATCTACATTGATTGCTATATCAGTTCCGTGATCAATATCAAAACCACGTAAAAAAATTTGTTCCGCTTTTCCTCCTCCTGCATGCTGACCAATAAATAATCCAGGAACTTTTCTCAATATTTCTTGTGATGAATTGACAGGAGTCGTTTCCAAATCAATTTTGGAAATTACATTTAGCGCTGATATTTTGGACTGAATAACCACTTCTTCCAATTTAAAACTATCACTTTCCATCAGAACAGTTATTTCAGAATCTGTAATTGTATAGTCGGTTTTTTTATATCCCAATGCACTTACATTGAGAACATCTCCAACATTGGATTTCTCGATACTAAAATTTCCAGTTTCATCAGTATGTGAATGTGTATTCGGTTTTGGATTGGTAATGGTTGCATTTTCAATTGGTTTTCCGTTTTCATCCATAACAAATCCTTTTTGAATCTGACTAAAGGCATTTAAACCAAATAAAACTATAAAAATTAGTATATATTTTTTCATTTATAAAATTACAATTGCATTACCTTTTTTTCCAAAGCAGGCCCTAATTCATAAGTACTACTCATTAATTCTTCTTTGATTGGCTCAACTTTTTCGATACTATTATTTGATTTATAAATCATTGCCAAGTGATACTGCACTTTAGGTTCAAAGGATTGACCAACTACATACTTCTGAGCAATTTCCAGCGCTTTTGTATTTTGTCCTAAATTCAAATACGACCAAGCTAATAAATCATAGGAATCTGGAGTTGGTCTGTGATCGACTTCTATTTTGGCAATTTCAAGTGCTTTTGACGCTGTTGCTTTGTCATCTGCATAAATCAAAACATTGTATTTATTGTACATCGCTCCATAATTATACTTTTTAAGCATAGAAAAATAAGCGTTTCTATTGACCAATTCTTCTGATTTGTTACCTTCAAATTGAGCAATTTGAGATTTCAATAAATAAAAATCTGGTGTATTGTGCGTTTTGGAAATGGAAGCTATAATTCTTTTCGCTTCGGTGGTATTTCTTTCATACGAAAATGTAATCCATGCAATCCCTTTCAAGGCATACGAATAATTAGGGTCAATTTCCAGCGTTTTCAAATAACTATCATACGATTCTTGAATTCGGCCAGCATGTCCATAAAAATCTCCCAAATTAGAATACGACCAGATTTTCAATGCTTTATTATCATCTTTTATGGCTATGTCTCTTGCTTTTTCCATAAATGTTATCGCAGTAGCCAAATCTCCTTTGTGATCATTCCATTTTGCCAAACGAATTAAATAATCAAAGTCGTTCATGTCTTTAATGGCATCTAAGTTTTTCACTGCTTCTTCATAATTACCCACTTCCATTTGTACATCAAACAATAATTTTTGGGTTTCTTTTCGACCTTCACCGATGACAAATGCTTTATTGGCAAGATTCAAAGCTTCTTTAAAACGATGTTGAGAAATATAATTTCGTGCCAATGATCGAATCGTAGATACACGAGAATACCTGTAAGCTTCATTGTACTGTGTAAGCAATTCTTCTGATTTGTATAAATCTTTTATGTTTCCTGTATATTGAAAAAGGGTACCATAATTGGAAGCTAGCATTCCTAAATACATTTTTTGATTGGGAGCTTCATCCAATTTTGTTTGCCAAAAATCGATTTCCCTATTAGCAAAATCAATAGACTTATTCCCTTTTATGTTTAGGTATTGCTCATAATCCGAAGTTTGTGTAATTTGAGACGGTTTATTGGAACAGCTATTTAAACTTAGCATTGCAAAAACCAATAAGAGTACTATTTTTAAAGTCTTCATAATCTAATTATTGTTTGTTTATTTCTGTTTGTTTTGAAAAAAAAACAGAGTAAGCAGTCCAAAACCTACTCTGATTTTTTTTAAAATTTTACCAAGCAGTAGCTAAGTATGGGAATGATGTAGAAAAAGCTTTATCATTTGCATTTACATGATCTGATGTAAGACTAGGATTTGAAGTTCCCATTGGTCCTCCAAAAATCAATAATAGCTCAACATCAATAACATCATCGGATAATGCTCTTCCTGTTAAAACATTTGTTCCATCAAAAAATGTAGTTTTTGCAGTTTTAGAAACATTCAATACATCTGTAGACAAAAGTCCTGTAAATGCTGCAGCATCTTGTCCTAAAGCATTTGTTGAATAACCGGAATTCAGTGCCATCAATCTAGACTGAAAAATAGACTGGTATTTGGCTCCCATTTTTGAAGGAACTGCTGCATTGAAATCATCTTTTGGTTGACCAGAAGCAATAAAAACAGTGTTAATTGCAGGTCTTGCCATTTGATCCTGTTGCACATAAGTACCAGAAAAATCTATTCCTTGCACCCCATCATTAGCATTATCATCATTGTTGTCACAATTTACCGAAACAACAGCACAAACAAGAGCCAATGTTATTAATTTGAATTTATTTGTTTTCATATCTTAAATTTTTAAAGGATAGTATATTAATTTTTATTTTTTCTTGGTTTCTGCCCAAACGTTTAATGTACTTGAAGTCCCTAACATTGTTTTTGGTACTTCAACAACTATAGAAAGTACGTTTGTACCTGCAAAAGTGTCTGTTCCAGGATTATTGAAACCAGTTGCTGTTCCTGCAAGGATTGATTTGAATTGTCCTAAGTCAAAAAAGAAAGGATCATCTCTTGGACCTGCAAAAAATTTCATGCCATTTTTAGTCGCCATTGTCGGTGTGGCACCATAAGCAGAAATGGCTACTTCTCCAGAAGCTGCACTTGTTTTAATCATACTGGAAGTTCCAGTGGTAGTTGGAGCATAAGGTCCAAAAAAGTACATTTTGTCACCTCTTTTTACCGCTTGAATTACTAAATCCTCCACATTGTCCCCTGTGTTGTCAATGTTAATTTCGACCATCACATTTTCTTTAAATGTTGCAGCTCCCGTTGCATTTGGACTCAATAATCCTTGTGTGTTTACTGCAAAAACCAAATTATTGGTGTCTTGACCTTGAAAAGTGTACACATCTGTAATGTCACCGGCATCTCCTGACATTGTTCCTGGAGCATCAATGTGATCCGCTGCTACTAAAATTAAGCCTGAAATCACCACTAGCGATAGACCTAATATCATTTTTGTTTTTTTCATTTTGTTTTTAATTTAAAAGTTATAATAGCATTTACGAGATTAGTTTCATTTTGGATTTAAAAAAAGTGAAAATATTTTAAATTAAAAATTAATCATTTGACATACAGTGATTTAACTGAATTAAATTTTTTTATAAAACAAATTATAACGATAGAATACTTTATACTTTGTTATTTACAACTAGAATTGTATAAGTTTGTATTCGAAACAAAAAGGAGAATTATGACCCAAGATGAGTTGTTAGTATTAATTCACAAGAAAGATGACAAGGCGTTTACCTATCTCTATGATATGTATTCCAAAAGTTTATTTTCGGTAATTAGTGTACTGGTGAAAAACAGAGAAGAAGCCGAGGATGTTCTTCAAGAAGTATTTATAAAAATCTGGCAAAACATAGATTCGTATCACGAAAGCAAAGGCCGATTTTATACTTGGATTCTCAATATAGCAAGGAATACTTCTATAGATAAATTGAGGTCTAAAAATTTTAATAACAATCAAAAAAACCTATCCTCCGATAATTTCGTACATCTATTAGACGACAATACTAAACTGGTGAACAAAATAGACACTATTGGTATTCAAGAATTTGTCAAAAAGCTAAAACCAAAATGTATTCAAATTATAGATTTACTATTTTTTAAAGGATACACTCAACAAGAAGCTTCCGATGAATTGGTTATTCCTCTAGGAACTGTGAAGACCCAAAATAGAAATTGTATTAATGATTTAAGAATTTATTTGAAACTATAATGGATACAAAAGAATATATAGCATCTGGCATATTAGAACTTTATGTGTATGGTTTACTAAGTGAAGTCGAAAACATAGAAGTGAGCACTATGGCTAAAAATCATCCTGAAATAAACGATGAAATAATCGCCATCGAAAAGGCAATAGTGGCTTTATCATCTAGTTTTTCCCCTTTTCATTCGGTAGCCAATTTTGAGAAAATCAAATCCAAACTCGAATTAAAACATTCGGATGTGATACAGATGAAACCAGCAACAAATTGGTCTCAATATATGGGTTGGGCAGCCGCAATTGTACTAATGGTAGGTATTGGCTATCAATACAACCAACAAAATCAAAGCAACAATCAAGTGGTCACAATTGGAAATGAAAAAGACAAATTGACTAAAGAGTTAAACACTTTAGAACAAAAAAACAAGGCAGTAGAAACTAGTTTGGCCGTAATACGAGATGACAAAAATACGGTTGTAGCGCTTAGTGGCCAAGCAGTAAATCCTAAGTCATTTGCAAAAGTATATTGGAACAAGGAAACCAAAGTAGTTTATGTTGATGCGGCAGGATTGCCAGAACCTCCAAAAGGAATGGTGTATCAGGTTTGGGCTTTAAAACTGAATCCTTTGACTCCAACAAGTATTGGTTTACTTGACAATTTTGATAGTAATAATCAAAAAATCTTTGCTGTTGAAGATGCTGAAAATGCCGAAGCGTTTGGAATTACACTCGAGCCCGCTGGTGGAAGTTTAAGCCCAACAATGGAACAATTGTATACGCTAGGAAAAGTGTAAATTTTATAAAAATAGTAAACCATCTTTGTCAAAGTTTAAGACTTTGACAAAGATTATTAAGTACTATTTTAGTTTACAAAAAAAGGTTCAACTTCTCAGTTGAACCTTTTTTTGTCATTATAAATAAAGAATTACTTCTTATAAAACTTTCTGTATTTTGGGTAAGCCAAAGCTCCTATTACTGATATTGTTCCTAAAGAATACCATATCCAACTCAAAGAATGTGCCTCGCCACTTGCGTAAGAGTGCAATCCTACCAAATGGAAGTTTACTCCATAATAAGTAAACAATATGGATATAAAAGCAAACATACTCATTAAGTTAAAAGTCCAATTTCCTCTTAAAGAAGGCACAAAACGAGCATGAATCACAAAAGCATACACCATAATACTGATCAATGCCCAAGTTTCTTTTGGATCCCATCCCCAGTAACGTCCCCAACTTTCATTGGCCCATTGTCCTCCAAGGAAGTTTCCAATGGTCAACATGATCAAACCAATGGTCAATGCCATTTCATTGATGTATGTAATTTCTTTTATATTCAAATCCATTTTTGCTTTGTTCTTTTCATTGGTGAAAAAGATTAAAAGCAATGACACAAAACCTAATATCATTCCTAAAGCAAATGGTCCATAACTTGCCACAATTACCGCTACGTGAATCATTAACCAATACGAATTAAGTACGGGCTGTAAGTTGGCTATTTCGGGATCGAGCCAGTTGGCATAAGCAGCCATAAAAATCATAGAAGTAACAAAAGCTCCAGAAGCTACTGTAAGTTTTGATTTTCTATCAAAAGCCAAACCAAAAAACATGGTCGCCCAAGCTACATAGATGATTGCTTCATATGCATTACTCCAAGGCGCATGCCCTGAGATATACCAACGTGCAATCAAAGCCAATGTATGTAAAACAAAAAAGAAACCAATAAGAATATGAAAACTATTTACAGTTATTCGCAATGCTTTTTTATCAAAGAAAATATTCAACAAGGTAAATATCAGCATTAAAATCCCTGAAAGTGAATAGCAAAAAAACAATTTAGGAAGAATATCATATTTGTTATACGCAATCTCCAAATTAATTTTGTCATCACTTGGTCTCACTTTACTGCCAAATTTTTTCTGAAAACCATTGATACTTTCCAATAACTCATCAGCTGTTTTGTAATTCTTAGTTTCAACAGCATGACCTAAAGTGCCAAAATACAAAGGCAAAATACTTTTGGTATACGTAGAGTCCATACCTTTCATACCTGCATGCTCTAGCTCCAAATACGAAATCCATTTATTACCAGGATCATTTGGTATTGGAAAAATCCTTAAAATACTGCCGCTCAATGCCGATTCCATTAAGTTTACTTTCTTGTCTGTATCAATAAAACCTTTCTCGAAACTATTCGGATTTCCAGCTTTGTAAGCATCATCGAGATAAGGCGATAATTTATAATTCCCTTTTTCATCAAAGAAAGCGATAAATGGAGCATACTGATCTTTGGAATCAATTCCAATAATTTTACGGATACTATCGTTTTCTGGTTTTATATAAATCAAAGGAATTTCGATCCATAATTGGGCGCTTTGAGTCATGGACAAAAACACTTGATCGGAGTTCATTCCTTTATACGAATTAGAATGGCTCACTTTTCGCAACAATTCGGAGGAGAAAGTATTGATTGGTTTCATTCTTCCACCGGCATCTTGAATCACTAATCGACCAAATTTCGCGGCGTGTTCTGGAGTAACCGTAAAGGCTGTCAATACCGAATCCAATTGTTTTTGTGTTGGCTTTACTCTTGCATGACCTGTGCTTTCATTATGATTGTGTTCGGTTTCATTTGCAGTGTGATTGTGTTCTTGAGCAAAACCCGACAAACTAAAAAACAGAACTAGAATAGTAATCAATTTTGCTTTTTTATCTTTTACTATTTCTAATTTTCTTTTCAAATCAGCAAAACGAGAATGTTTGGTAAACATGATGGCCATCATTGCAAAAAACAACATGAAATAACCAATGTAAGTTATAGCAGTTCCCCAATAATCGTGATTAACCGATAAAACGGTTCCTTTTTCGTCCGGGTCAAATGAAGACTGAAAAAAACGATAGCCTTCGTGGTCCAAAACGTGATTCATGTATATTCTGGCATCAAATGGTTTAACCGAATCTTGAACAGTTACCTGGCTTTCAAAAGAAGAATAGCTTTTCTCGGTTCCTGGGTATTTTTGAGCAATAAAATCGTTTAGTTTTATCTTGAAAGGCAAGACATAGGCTTTACTTCCGTAAAAGAAAGTATAATCCAATTTTCCTATTTTTACGGTTTTAGACTCTCCTGTTTTACCTTTAGAACCTAATAGCGTAACTATCTCTTCCTTACCATCTGCTATCAATTTTACAACCAAAGCATCTTCATGATTTTTTTCTTTAAAATCATTTTTAGTTTCGTAATCAATAACTCCCGTTACAGCAGGTTCTGGAAAAACAAAACGAATGTCTCCAATGCTGTATAAAGAACGCATCATCAAAGGTTGTACTTTGTCTTTTACCACTTTCCCTTGTAGCTTATCTGCCATACGCATAAAGTCTCCTTCAAATGGCATTTGAATCGAATATTCACTCGCTGTGGTATTGATATTGATAGCTCCATCTGTAAATTTATTTAAGGCAAAAAGCACATTATGGATATTCTGAACTTCTCCCGATTTCAAAAAATGCTCTTCACGACCACCGTCACCAGCTTCAACCAATTTCAAATACAAATTCCCTTTTGGATCGGGTTTGATGTATTCTTTGGCTCCCATAATGAAATTTTCATATTTTACTTCAAATTTTGTATCTGCAAAATTTTCGTTTATGGAAAAATTATTATTTGTGACAGGTGAAAGTAACACTGATTTTTCAAAAACCCTGCGTTTCATTTCCCCTTTGTATTCGCCATCTACAAAAAGAGTTAGGAAAGTTTTATCGGAGTAGAATTGATTTTCTGCTGCACCTTCACGTATTGGCATCATCCCTTCAAAACTGATATAGCGCGTAATAAAAGCCCCTCCAATAATAAATATAAAAGCTAAATGCAGCATCAGAGTAGCCCATTTTTCTTTTTTAAGCAATTGATAACGTTTGATATTCCCTATGAAGTTAATCATGAAAAAACCCATTATGGCTTCAAACCACCAGGTGTTGTAAACTAAAATTCGGGCTGTATCGGTATTGTATTTGCTTTCTATAAAAGTTCCTACGCCCATTGCAATTGCAAAAGTCAAGAATAACAAAGCCATTAATCGAGTTGAAAATAAGACAGAGAATAATTTTTTATCCATTTGGAAGTGAATTTTGTTTTATTTGAGTGTCGCAAAAGTACTTAAAATTGTCCACTTGTTTTAGGGCACAATTGTTAATTTAATCCAAAATTAAGGGTGGTTTTCTATATTGAAAACAATAAATCATCTGCATTTGTATTTAAAATATTTCAAAAAAATAGCTTCAACACAGCTTCAAATAGTACTTTTTTATAAAATAAAACTAACTTTGTATAAAATATTGGATTATGACAACGATAACAATAAAATTAAACGAACGTAGCAAAGCAGGAAAAGCCTTTATGGTAATGGCTAATTTTTTTAGAGATTCTAAAGCGATTGAAATTCTTGAGAATCCAGTTGTAACGGATAAATCTTCAGAGCTAAAAAAAACGTATCCAACAAGTAAAAATCTTCCAAATGCAGAAACTATAAAAACTTTTAAAGAAACTGATGCTGATAAGGGGCTAACAAGAGTAAAAAACTCACAAGATTTTTTTGATGCAATGGGTATTTAATGTATGAGCTAATTTATACATCAAAGATTAAGAAGGATATTAAGCTTTGTAAAAGAAGAAAATATGATTTTGAAGAATTTAAAATAATAATTGAAATACTTGAAAGTAAAGGAGAGCTTCCCCTAACGTACAAACCAAATAAATTAAGTGGTACTTATTCTGGACGTTGGGAGTGTCACATAAAACCAGACTGGCTTTTGATTTGGAAACAAAATGAAAGTGAAAAAGAAATTTATTTGGAGCGTACAGGAACACATAGTGATTTATTTTAGAGCAAACCTTTGCCGAATGACTTTAGTATCCAATCAACCCTTATATTTTTTTCTTAATTTTGCCAAATGATTAAAATAACGATTATCGGTTCTGGAAATGTGGCACAACACTTGATTGACGCTTTCGCAAAAAGCAATGCGGTAGAAATCGTTCAAGTGTATTCTAGAACCCAAAAGCACATTTCTCCCCTACTCGATTCCAGCAAAATCACGAATGATTGGAATGCTTTGGCGGAAGCCGATTTGTATATCATAGCCGTTTCCGATGATGCAATTCCATATATTTCCTCTCAATTGCCTTTCGAAAATCGATTGGTCGTTCATACTTCGGGAAGTGCGCCGTTGACTTCGCTAGACGATAAAAACCGAAAAGGCGTTTTTTATCCTTTACAAACTTTCACAAAAGGAAAATCAGTCGATTTTAAAGTCATCCCTTTTTGTTTGGAAACCCAATTGGATAATGATTATGCCCTATTAGAAAAAGTAGCTCAATCCATTTCTGATAGTGTTTACAAAATCGATTCCCACCAACGAAAAGCCTTGCATGTGGCTGCTGTTTTTGTTAATAATTTCACCAACTATTTGTATCAATTAGGTAATGAAATTTGTCAGGAAAACCACGTTCCTTTCGATATCTTAAAACCTTTGATTCTAGAAACTGCCGAAAAACTTCTGACCCTTTCTCCTAAAGAAGCGCAAACTGGCCCTGCCAAACGTAATGATCTTTCGACAATTGAAGCACATGAATCGTTTTTATCGAATGAAAATCAATCCACAATTTATAAAATACTAACACAATCCATACAAAATCATGGCAAAAAGCTATAAAGAAATAATGAATGATATTACTACGTTTGTATTTGACGTAGACGGCGTACTAACGGACAGTTCTGTTTTTGTAACCAATGAAGGTGATATCCTTAGAACTATGAATATTCGTGACGGTTATGCCATGAAAGCAGCTGTAGAAAGCGGGTATAACGTATGCATTATCTCTGGGGGAAGCAACGAAGGGGTACGAGTGAGACTTCGCAATTTAGGAATTACCGATATCCATTTGGGAACACCAGACAAAGTAAAAACGTTCAAAGAATACACCGATGCTTACAACATCAACCCTGAGCAAGTTTTGTACATGGGTGATGATATTCCGGATTACCACGTTATGAAATTGGTTGGTCTACCTTCCTGTCCACAAGATGCAAGTCCAGAAATTAAGACTATTTCAACTTATATTTCACACAAAAACGGAGGAAAAGGTGCTGCTCGTGATGTAATTGAGCAAGTGATGAAAGTACAGGGAAAATGGATGGCTTATTTTGATGGGAAACACGATTAAGGAAGTTAGAAGTTAGAAGTTAGAGGTTAGAAGTTAGAAGTTAGAGGTTAGAGATTAGAGGTTAGAAGTTAGAAGTTAGAAGTTAGAAATTTGTGCTTTAATAATCAAAACCCATAACTCATAACTCATAACCCATAACATAACCCATAACTCAAAACCCATAACTCATAACCCAAAACTCATAACTCATAACTCATAACTCAAAACCCTTAACCCTTAACCCTTAACTCAAAACCCATAACCCTTAACCTTTAACCCATAACTCATAACTCATAACTCAAAACCCATAACTCAAAACCGACAACTTAACATTAAACATGAAGTACCTAAAACTCATACGTTACCAAAACCTACTGATGCTTGCCTTGATGCAGCTGCTTTTTAGATATGGATTTTTAACATTGCAAAACATACCTTTAGCACTTACTGATTTTCAATATTGCTTGTTGGTGTTGTCAACTGTATTAATTGCAGCTGGCGGCTATGTAATTAATAATATTTTTGACCAGGCGACAGACATAGACAACAAACCCAATCAAGTTGTTGTAGGCAAAAGCATTACTGAGACAACTGCTTACAATATCTATTTGGGATTGAATATCTTGGGAGTTGGCATTGGATTCTATTTATCGAATGTGATTGCAAAACCTGGATTCGCAGCAATTTTCATTGTCATTTCGGCAACTTTATATCTATATGCAACAAGTCTCAAACAAATGATGCTCATTGGGAATATAGTTGTGGCGCTTTTACTGAGTTTTAGTGTACTAATCATTGGAATATTCGATCTACTACCCGTAATCAACCCCGGAAACCAGCAAGCTTTAGCCGATTTGTTTTCTATTTTATTTGATTATGCAGTATTTGCTTTTTTAATAAATTTCATCAGAGAAATTGTAAAAGACTTAGAAGATATTAATGGCGATTATAATCAAGGGATGAACACTTTACCAATTGCAATTGGAATAGGCCGAACTTCAAAATTGGTGTTGATTTTGAGTTTCATCCCTTTAGTCTTTGTGATTATTTATATCAATACCTATTATTTTGCTAATAATTTATTCATTGCAACACTTTATTCATTGATATTTATTGTTGCTCCTTTACTTTATTTTATAATTAAAATGGCAGCTGCAAAAAAGACCAAAGAATTCCATCACCTGAGTACTATTCTAAAATTAATCATCTTGTTCGGATTGTTCTCAATTGCCATTGTCACCTATAATATTTTACACCATGCTTAAAGAAAAACTTAAAAATCACAAACTCATATTGGCTTCGGGTTCACCTAGAAGACAACAATTTTTCAAAGATCTGGACTTGGATTTTGAAATCCGCTTGAAAGAAATAGAAGAAATTTTTCCGCCTGAGTTAAAAAGAGAAGAAATCACAAACTTCCTAGCACAATTGAAATCCAATGCTTTTGAAGGAGAACTGAATCCCAACGAAATCTTAATTACAAGTGACACGATAGTTTGGCACAACAATAAGGCTTTGGGCAAACCAAAAGACCATCAAGACGCTTTTGAAATTTTAAAATCTTTATCGAATGCAACCCATGAAGTCATCACTTCGGTTTGTTTTAAAACAGATTCGTCTACTAATTTGATATTCGAAACAACAAAAGTGACTTTTAATACGTTAACCGATGAAGCCATTCAATATTACTTAGAAAAATACAAGCCTTATGACAAAGCGGGTGCCTATGGAATTCAGGAATGGATTGGTTTTGTTGGGGTTTCAAAAATTGAAGGATCGTATGCCAATGTAATGGGAATGCCCACTGACAAGGTATTTGACTATTTAAGTAACTTATAAATATTCAGAAGCTAAACAACTAAGTATCTGAGATTCTAAGTTAAGGAAAATAGTTTATAACCTTTTTCAAACGTTAGCATATTAACTCTTAATTTTCAAAATAATTAGTTGTTATTTTTTTTGAATAGTCTTCTTAAATTTTAGCAGCTTAATAGCTTAGAATCTTTGCGTCTACTAATAATTACAGTAACTTATAAAACACTAAAATGGATTTTTTAAATCATTATCTTAAGGAAGAAATTAGCACTGGAATATTACTATTTGTAGTAATTATTTCTCGTGCTATTGTTTCCAAAGTTGTAAGACGATATGCAAAATCAAGTCAAATTATTGAGAAAAGAACCAATTTGGTTATCAAATACATTTACATTCTGATAACTATTTTGGCTATAATCACCCTAATTTTAATTTGGGGAGTACAGGCCAATGACATTTTCATAACGCTTTCCTCTATTGCCACTATAATTGGTGTTGCTATGTTTGCACAATGGTCGATTTTGAGTAATATTTCGGCTGGAATTATTTTATTTTTTTCATTTCCTTTCAAAATTGGCGACATAATATTAATCCATGACAAAGATTTTCCCGAAGAAGGAGAAATAATAGATATTGGTGCCTTTTATGTAACATTAAAATCTGGATCAGAAGAGATTTTTATTTATCCCAATAATTTATTTTTCCAAAAAGGAGTTTCAATTATCAAAAAACCTACTAATACAACTACAGAGCTTGATTTTGTAGATTAATCCACAAATCAATTTCTTTATAAACAAAAACCCTAATCTATTTTTAAATACAATGAAAACAATCAAATTACTAATTGTTGCTGTCCTATTTTTTACAGCAATTTCAACAAAAGCGCAAGTATCGGTTAACGTAAACATTGGGACACCTAATGTAAACGTTAACATAGGAACACCTCCTGTATGGGGACCTTTAGGTTATGATGATGTAGAATATTACTATTTACCAGACATTCAAGTTTACTATGACATCCGATTGTCACAGTATATTTATTTTGGAAATGGAAAATGGATTCGTACTAGAAATTTACCAAGCTATTGCAGAAACTACGATTTATATAGCGGTTATAAAGTAGTATTGACTGATTATCATGGTCATTCTCCTTATACACATTTTCATACCCATAAAACAAAATACTATAAAGGCTACAAAGGTAAACCTCAAAAATGTAGAGGTAACAATGGAAACCATTATGGAAATTCTAATGATAAACATGATGACGATCATGATGATCATCACAATAAACATGAAGAAAAAGGAAAAGGCAAAGGTCATAAAGAAAAACATTAATACCATTTAAGTTGTTCTTTGAAATTTAATCAAAAATAAAAGCGCTGTATAAGGCGCTTTTTTAATGTAATATAAAACCTTGTAAAAAAGTTAAAAATGCATTTTACCTCCTTTTTAAGTACTTTTAACTGATTTTGGCACAGTTGTTGAAACTATTTTTCAAATGGTTTTATCGTGAGAAAATCACAATAATACCTTTTCAAAAAATTAAAACACTAATTATATTTCAGAAAACATGAAAAAAGGTATTTTTTTATTTTCACTTTTGAGTTTAGCTTTCGTTACTTCTTGTTCAGATCAAGAAAATTTTAATACTGAAACCAATTTAGATAAAAATAGTATTGTAATCAATAACAATCAAACACAATTAAACAAACGTTTGGACTTTACCAACTCGGGAGTAATTGCAATTGTAAACGCTTCAACAAGAAAAAGATTGACTACAGAGTCCGATCAACTTCCATTAACACAAGTTGCCGAAATTAAAGCACCAAAAAACAGTAAAGGAAACACTTTGCAAGCCAGTCACGTTTCAATAAACGGAAAATATGCTTATGTATCGTATACGCATCAAGGCGAAGAATATTCTGGAGCAATTGATATGATTGATGTTTCAGATCCATACAAACCAATATTGGTAATGTCTGCATTGATTCCTGATACCGATATTACTTCGGTTGTTTATTCAAATGGAAAATTAATTATAGCTGGAGCTGCCAATGTGGATAAATATCCAACATTCACATCTCCTGCAATTGTAATAAACATGCAGTTGACTTCTTCTGGTGGTCTTACTTCAAGCTACACCATAAATAACATTTCTAGCTATGTAACTACGGATGTTGCTGTTAATACAAACAATTACTTTACCGTTTCTGGAAACACAGGAAGTTTGTCAAAGTTTGATTCTTCGGGCAATCAAGTAGGAAGTAATGTTGCAATTGAAGATCTAAGAACTGTTGCAGTAAATAATGACAAAGTGGTAACCCTAAGCGGGAAAAAAGGAATTAATATTTATAATCCATCAACATTAACACTGACTAAAACTTTTTCTAATTGGAAAGATGATGTGGAAGGAGCCAAAAGAACTATCGATTTTGTAGGAGACAATTTATTGGTATCCGAAGGATTTCAAGGATTAGGAGTTTACAACATGACTTCGGGAGCCAAAATTCAAACTATTTCATTGACACCTGCAACAACAACAACAGAACCGGATGACGTGGTAACCAATGCCGTATCTGTAAACGATGATTATGTTTTTGTTGCCAATGGTGGAAATGGTCTTAATGTTTACAAAGCAGGAAATCAATTAACATTAATGGGTACTGTGGGAATCAGTGGATCTGCCAATTATGTAAAAGCAAGCGGTGATTACATTTATGTTGCTAGTGGTAATGGTGGTTTGAAAATCATTAAAATGGAAAAACCTTTACCTCCAACTCCACCAGTTTCTGAAATTTGTAATGGTTTATCCTCTTATACTTCTTCAAATAAAGATTTGATTTTAAATTCTAATGTTATTCAAGGCTATTATGGTTCTACTGTTTTAAACTCAATAATTATTAATTCCAATTCTATACTTACCCATTGTGGTTCTATTTCGGTTCAAAACAACCTTACGCTAAACAGTAATGGTACTTTTAAAATGAATGGTATATTAAGCCAAGGAAAATACCAACAAGCCAACCCAACGGTATTAACTGTAAATAGTAATGCTAACTTACAAATAGAAGGTTCTGTAGTGATTTGGGGAGATTTGACTTTAAATTCTAATTCAAAAATTGTATTTATTGGAACCGGTTCTTCAATTACTGTTTATGGTAAAGTGACCAAAGGAAAGAATGTAACTATTACAGGAAGTTACACAGGAACAGCTTTGTAATAATTTCAGTTGAATTTTAAAATATTAAAGCGGTAACATTTTGACATGTTACCGCTTTAATATTTTTATAAAAGTTTATTTATTTTTCAAAAATACCATTCAAGCATTCAAAAATAGTTTCAAAAACTTTATCCCGAACTGTTTTTCTTGAAAGCACCAGATCATGAATTGCCCCTTCAATTGCTATAACTTTCTTCTGAGGCGAATCTACTAATCTTGACTTTTCTTTAATATCTTTGACACTCAAAATGGCATCGCTTTCAAACATTTCATCACACCATTCTTTTGGATAAACTGATTTTAATGAATGTAATATTAAAATAGGTGTATTGATTGTTATTCCATTTGCAATTCTAATATGACCTTGGTGAATGGCATTGACCCAACCCGCATTAATAGAGGGAGCAACATGAGGTTTCCATGCTAAATCATAATTCCATTCTCCAAAATCATTTTTATGCAAACTCTTCCCATAAAACTTAGAAAAACCAATTGGCAACGAAATATTCGGATTTAACCTACCCATTAAAGAAAGTATCGGAATTACAGTTTTCTTTTGAATCCAAGGCACATTAAAATCATAAAATGGACTATTGCAAATCAAGGAGTCAAAGTGTTCTATGCCCTTTCGGTCTGAGGCGTACAAGGTTACTATAAGTCCACCAGTAGAATGTCCATAAAGTATAATTTCTTCATTCCTTTCGTCCTTCATTACATCCAAAGCAATATCAATTTCTTCATAATACTCAGACAAATCCCTAACATTGTTTGGATTATGATTGGGCAAAATAGCTCTTCCGTATTTTCTTAAATCCAAAGCATAAAAATTATACCCGTTTTTCAGGAATTCATCTGCTACAATTGTTTGAAAAAAATAATCGTTAAAACCGTGAATACACAAAATAGCTTTTGTAGAGGGTATTGGATTCGTTTTTCGAATTAAAACAGCTACTACAATACCTTCATAATCATTGGGCAAAGTAATTTTCGTTTGTTCAAACCCATTTAGCAAGACATCTTCTGTGTAGATTTCGTTCATCTTAGTAAGGTTTTAATTGATAAAATACAATTGGGTAAAGCATTCTAAATAAAAAAAAACAATACTCTAAATTTACTATTCTAATTCGAAATAAAATACTTAAACAACGATTTTATTTCAAAATAAAATCACAAATAGCAATCAAATTATGATATTTAAAAACTATTTAATACTGAAAAATGATTTTTATTAAGTATACATTAATAATCTAAAATTTTCAAACAATTTAGAGCATTAGGGCGAGACCCCATTTTGAAAAGTGGGCTACTATTCATTCTGCTCATTTGCCCACTTACCAAAATGCGGTCGGGCTATATGCGCTACTTCGGTAGCCAGCGTCTATCCCTCTCGCATTATCGTTTTCAGAACAAGTATTTGTGATTTTTACCTTTCACAAAGCCAAAGCTTTTAGTTTGGATAAAAAAATTAACCATATAAAAAATATAAATTCTATGTTTCTATTTGGTAAAAAATAATTTAACCAAGTATAAGTTATTCTTATTCATCTTTCACTTAAACCCAGATTCCGCATTAGAAATCTACTACATCTGAATTCTACTTCAAAACCAAGAACTTTTTTCACGCTTTTATATTTTACATTGGAGTTCAAGATACGCTTTGCTTGATTCTCCTATTTTTAAATTCAAAATACAAAAGTATTACATCTTCAAAAATAGTCCGTGAGCTCTTGCTTTTATTGAATAATTCAGTTTCGTGACAAAGTATAATGCGGATTCTGGGTTAAATGAACTTATATTTAATATTTGGTAAAAAACTTAATGCTATTTATTATAAAATATAACGCAAAGGGCTAACTGTTTATCTTTCTCAAAATTTTTCAATCTTTTACAAAGATTCGAATCAAAATCTTTCAATCTTCCTACCTTAAGAATTCCAAACATTAACATAACTTTTAGAATTCCAAATAAATAATCCCATCTTTAAATTAGTATTTTTGAAGTTGCTCAATTTAAACTTATTCTAAAAATTAATTTAGAACAACAAACATTCTTTCTATGCAAAAGATTTTAATACAATCATTACTTCTTTTACTTCTTTCCATTCCAATAGTACACGCACAAAAACCTCAAAAACAAAATGCTGCCGAAATTTACGATCAAATTCAGAAACTGAATTTTCTGGGTACAGTTCTATACATTGCAGCACATCCAGATGACGAAAACACACGATTAATTTCTTATATGTCCAATGATATTCATGCCAGAACAGGCTATTTGTCATTAACTCGAGGCGATGGAGGTCAAAATTTAATTGGACCGCAATTACGCGAATTATTAGGAGTCATTCGTACGCAAGAACTTCTTGAAGCAAGAAAAATTGATGGTGGAGAACAATTTTTTTCCAGAGCCAATGACTTTGGGTATTCCAAAAACCCAGAAGAAACACTTCATATTTGGGACAAAGAAAAAGTGCTTGCCGACCTAGTTTGGACCATTAGAAAATTTCAACCCGATGTTATCATCAATCGATTTGACCATCAATCTCCAGGAACTACTCATGGACACCACACTTCATCAGCTATGTTGAGTATGGAAGGATTTGATTTGGCCAACAATGCAGCTTCTTTTCCAGAACAATTGCAACTCGTACAAACTTGGCAACCAAAACGCGCATTTTTCAATACTTCATGGTGGTTTTATGGCAGTAAAGAAAAATTTGATGCAGCAGACAAAACCAATTTAATCGGAATATCAACAGGCGTTTTTTACGCCACAATTGGCAAATCCAATCAAGAAATAGCAGCCTTAAGTAGAAGCAGTCACAAGTCCCAAGGATTCGGTAGTACTGGATCACGGGGTGAAGACACTGAATATTTGGAGTTTTTAAAAGGAGAGCCTTTGAAAGAAAAAAAATCCCTTTTTGAAGGTATAGACACCAGCTGGAACCGTGTAAAAGGCGGAAAACCAATTGGTGAATTGATTACC
Organism: Flavobacterium rarum (SeqCode); assembly: GCF_965234445.1. Classification (GTDB taxonomy): domain Bacteria; phylum Bacteroidota; class Bacteroidia; order Flavobacteriales; family Flavobacteriaceae; genus Flavobacterium; species Flavobacterium rarum. The sequence goes on from NZ_OZ248490.1 coordinate 99,584, forward strand.
ATTATTGCCAATCAATACGATTTTAAAAACCCAACTGCCAGCATCCCAAATTTGGTAAAAGTGTATACAATGATTCAAGCCTTGGATGAAAATCATTGGAAAACCATAAAATCCGAAGAAATAAAAAAAATTATTGCTAGTTGTTCGGGACTGTATCTGGAAGCGGTATCCAACGCTCAAGAAGCAACTCCTGGAAGTATTGTAAACTTAAAATTGGAAGCCATAAACCGAAGTTCTGCATTTATGCAATTGGTAAGTATAACTACAATGCCTGAACAAAAAACGACGGTCTTGAACTCCGATTTAAAAAACAATATACTTCAAAATAATACTATCGATTTACAATTACCGCAATCCATAGCCTACACGCAACCGTATTGGCTAAAAGAGCCCGGAACAATAGGTTTATACACTGTAGAAGATCAAAAAAATATTGGGATACCCGATATTATTAGAGAAGTAAAAGTGGTTTTCAGTATAAAAATAAATGGTGTTGAAATTCCTTTTGAAAGAACCGTAGTTTACAAATACAACGACGATGTAAAAGGTGAAATGTATAATTTCTTGGATATAGTTCCTGTAGTTACTACCACAATTCAAGAGAAAGTTTTACTTTTCCCCAATACCAAATCCAAATATATAGGTATAAATATAAAAGCGGGTAAAAACGATATCAAAGGAAATTTGAAATTGGATTTACCAAAAGAATGGAAAGTCAAACCAGCGTTTATTCCTTTTCAATTGGACAAAAAAGGAACAGATCAAACCCTATATTTTGAAGTTACGCCTCCCGCTCAAATGAATGAAGCTGTTGGAAAAAGCATTGTTACTATCGATGGAATATTATACGATAAAGAACAAATCAATATCAATTATGACCACATTACAAAGCAACAAGTTTTAAAAACAGCAGTGGTAAAATGTATTCGAATGGATTTAAAAACCAACGAAGAGAAAATAGCCTATATTATGGGAGCTGGCGATGAAGTGCCAAAGAGTTTAACTCAAATGGGGTATAAAGTCACCCTAGTAAAACCTGAAGAAATAACACCCGAAAAACTAGAATCCTTTGATGTGGTTATGACAGGTGTACGTGCTTACAATACGGTTCAGGAATTGGCAAACAAACAAGAAATTTTGTTTGATTTTGTAAAAGGAGGAAAAACAATGATTGTGCAATACAACACAACAGATGATTTGGTTACTGAAAAAATAGCACCATATCCTTTGAAAATTTCTAGAGACAGGGTTACTGAAGAAAATGCTGAAGTTCGTTTTCTAGTGCCCAATCATCCTGCTTTAAACTACCCAAATGCCATCACTTCAAACGATTTTAAAGGTTGGAAACAAGAACAAGGTCTGTATTATCCAAAAGAATTTGACAAGGCTTTCACTCCTATCCTTTCCTCCAATGACAAAGGAGAAAGTGCCAAAGATGGTGCATTACTGATTGCACCTTACGGAAAAGGAAATTATATTTACACCGGTCTTAGTCTTTTTAGAGAACTGCCAGAAGGTGTGCCAGGAGCCTACAAATTACTTTCGAATATGATTTCGATTAAACCATCTGTAAGTATTCCAAACCAAAAAGTAAAACAATAAATAACAAAGAAATGGAATCTAACAAACCAAAAATTTGGTCAAAAAACTACACATTAGTTTTAGTTGCTAATGCATTGTACATTATTGTTTTTTATTTAATAATGAAATTATACTCCTAAACTATGCAACTATTTGACTGGATTGTACTGATTGTAACACTATTATTTATTGTAATATACGGAGCATGGAAAACAAAAGGAAGTAAAAACGTCGAAGAATACATTCTTGGTAACAATGAAACACCATGGTTTACAGTAGGACTTTCTGTAATGGCTACACAAGCAAGTGCCATCACTTTTCTATCTACACCAGGACAGGCCTATCATGACGGAATGGGATTTGTACAATTCTATTTTGGATTGCCCATTGCTATGGTAGTAATCTGTCTCACTTTTATACCTATTTATCACAAATACAAAGTCTTTACTGCTTATGAATATTTAGAAAAAAGATTTGACTTAAAAACGCGTTCCCTAGCCGCTGTATTGTTTTTGGTTCAAAGAGGTCTGGGTACTGGAATTACCATTTATGCTCCTTCTATTATATTATCAGCATTATTGGGCTGGAACCTTACCTATATGAACATTGTAATTGGTTTCTTGGTCATAATTTACACCTTTTCTGGAGGTACCAAAGCAGTAAATGTCACCCAAAAACAGCAAATGTTTGTAATACTTGCGGGGATGGCCATTACTTTTTTCCTTATTTTGGACTATTTGCCAAACGATATGACTTTTGATAATGCAATTCATATTGCAGGTGCCAATGAAAAAATGAATATCGTGAATTTCTCTTTTGACTTGGACGAAAAATATACTTTTTGGAGCGGTATTACAGGGGGATTTTTTCTGGCTCTTGCTTATTTTGGTACCGATCAATCACAAGTGGGACGTTATCTGTCTGGAAAATCGGTACGTGAAAGTCAAATGGGATTAATCATGAACGGACTTTTGAAAGTACCCATGCAATTTTTGATATTACTAACTGGTGTAATGGTTTTTGTCTTTTTTCAATTCAATGAAACACCTTTAAATTTTAATCCAAATAATAAAATTACGGTTGAAAACTCTATATACAAAACGGAATATCAAAATCTACAGAAAGATTTAGACAAATTATCCGAAGATGAAAAAGTAATCAATCTTTTGTATATCGACCAACTCAATCAAGATTATGACAATCCAACACTTCGAAAAGAATTAGTAGCTCTCTCTCTTAAAGAAAAAGAGTTAAGGGCACATGCCAGAGAAATTATTTCAAAAGCAGATTCAAATAGTGAAACCAATGACAAAGATTATGTGTTTTTTTACTTTATACTCCATTATTTACCCAAAGGACTTATCGGACTTTTACTTGCAGTTATTATTTCTGCAGCAATGTCTTCTACAGCCTCTGGACTAAATGCATTGGCTTCAACAACCGCTATTGACATTTACAAACGAAATAATCCAGGTAAAACAGAAAAACAGTATCTCAATGCCACCAAATACTTTACTTTAATGTGGGGAATAATTGCCATTGCATTTGCCTGTATCGCAACATTATTCGAAAACTTAATTCAACTTGTAAATATCATTGGCTCCATTTTTTACGGCACAGTTTTAGGGATTTTCCTTGTTGGATTTTATACTCAAAAAATACGCGGCAAATCAATCTATTATGCTGCTATTATCAGTCAAATTGCCATTTTTATCATATACTATTTTACCAATTTTATTTACCCAAGTGGTGCCGAAAAACTGGGCTATTTGTGGCTTAACTTTATTGGGGCAACACTAACAATTGTTTTGTCTTACATTTTTCAAATTACACTTTTTAAGGATGAAGATAAAATTCAAACTCCTGAATATTTTAATTGAATGCACCCTATATAAAATTTGGAAATAAAGTGATTTCAGTTAATATTCCAAAAAAATTAATAAACTTCATTAAAATATGAAATTTACTCAATGTGTAGAAAACAAACAAAATCCCAAATCTTGTGAATTGGGATTTTTTTTATAAAATACTATTTTAAAATAATACAATTATTGTTAAAAATGATTTTAAAAAGGTAAATTTGAGGCAACTATTTAGATTAAAACCTTTTACAAATGAAAACAATTAAAATCATTGGCTTTGCTTTAATTTTTCAATTATTTGGCAATGCTACAACTTATGCTCAATTTGGTATTTCAACCGACTTACTCAAACTTGGAGCTTCAACTCTAGGAATTGAAAAATTATTTAAAAAACCTGCAGCAATTACAACTGGCTTTGAGGATGTAAAAAAAGAAGGATCAAAAATGCCTGATTTTTTCAAATTAGGAATCGCTCAACCGCTCTATTTGTTACCCAAAGCAACAAATGGTGGATATATACTTTGTGCGGGTTATTATGAAATGACCAACAAAAGCTATTGCTTGCATGCTGGTACATTTGCACCTTCGTCGGGTGATGGTTATATGTATGCACCAACCAATGGACCAAAAAAAGATATTGTAACAGCTATACTAAAGAGTGCCGAACAACATCCAGAAATTGATCAACATGCTATTCAAGTTTTGCTATGGGCTATAATTGCCAAAACAAAGTTTATTAATTTTGACACCGAAATAAAATTAACGGCAGTAACACTATTGAACAAAAAGCAATTATCACAACTAGAAGATGGTGCTCTTGGATTTTTACCCGACGAAATAATCAATGAAGTCAAAGCTAAAATGCCCGAAAGCCTTCAAACCGTTTTTGAAGCCGAAAACAGTATTCGCGGATTAGTTTCCTCTGGAAATTACACCTATCAAGAAATGGAAAAATATGCTATTTTGGCCGGAGTTGCACCTGCAAGAACCGATTACCCAAGCGGGATTTGGACTTTGCACCCAGATGGTTTCTATGTACGTTACATTCCATCGGGCTATTCAATCACAAAAGTTCAAATTTATGTGCCCAAAGAACTAATAGATAGCTTAAACGGAAAAAACCTTGTTTACGATTCAACTAATGATATTGCTTGTCCTGCCAATACTGGGTCTCAAAGATTGGCTCAAACAAATGAACCTTTGAATCCTGATTATTCTATTGTGCTAAATACAACATGTTATGGAGTAATACCAAACCCAAATAAAAATTAACCCAAATACTTTTCTGGTTTGAAGTTTTTCTCCCAAGGGCAATAGGGTTAATCTTTTTTCTCGCAAAGGCGCTAAGGCGCTAAGGTCGGACGAATCACTTTGCACCTTTGCGTCTTTGAGAGAGTTTTAATTTAAAACATATGCGAGAATTTCTGACGCTTATTAATGTATAAGCTTATGCAAAAGATAAGCTTGTTGGACTAATATATATTTGTAACTGGTATAAAATTTTTCTTTTTAAAATTCATAAAAAATCCCGTTTCGATTTCGACGAAACGGGATTTTTTGTTTGTTACTCCAACTTTAATGGAATCAACTTGAAGTAGATTCAAACTACTTTGAAAAAAAAAAAGAATACTTATTTCTTACTCCATTCTGCAATACTCTCTTTATTCATTTTTACATAATCTTGATTTTTTGCAATTTCTGCTGCTGCAAGAGAAAGATTTGCTGTTTCAATAGCTCCCTTTTTGTCTCCTAATTTTGCTTGAATCAAAGATTTCAATCTGTTGTACCAAAACGGTTTGTCTGTACTCATATCCAAAGCTTTATTTACATAAGCTAATGCTTTTGTATTATCACCATTAGATTGAAAGATGTATTGTGCAGCTGAAAAATAATCGCCAGATGTTGGTCCAGCCAACGCTTTTTCAATATTGGCAAGAGTTGCTTTTTGTGTTGGTACTTCAAATTTCATAGAAACAGAAGAGTTTTCCCAAGCCATATCCAAATAAGCAAAATTGGCGTCCAAACTATTTATACCTATAGTAAAACTTTCTACCGCTTTTGGTAAAGATTCTTCTTTTACTGTAGTTCTAAGCACCACATTACCTTCGTTCCAAACTTCAGGATTTCCCCAGTTGCTTGTATCTGAATAAAAAATTATTTCCCAACTTTCGATTTTAGGAACAGTATACAATGCGTATTTCCCTTTTGGTAAAGTTTTACCATCAATTACTACATCTTCGCTAAAAGAGATTGTAGTATTTTCATTAGCACCAGTTCTCCAAACTTTTCCAAAAGGCACCAAATTCCCAAATACAGCTCTTCCTCTAGCAGCAGGTCTTGAGTAAACAACTTGTACATCTGTCAATCCTACAGTTTGAAAGATAGTCGCTTTTGGACTGGCTTGAGGTGTTTTTAATTGAGCCTCTGCAATAAAGGGGGCTATAACAAAAGCTATAGCAATAAATAATTTTTTCATAGTATTGATTTAAGTGTTTGTTCAAATTTACAATTTCCAAAAATGCTAAATGTTAATTATATCTTAATTCAAAATTAGTATTTGGAGACTATCTCAAAATTTAATTCCTTGAAATGATTCACTATAACATCCGCTAATTCAAGGTCTTGATCTTTGGAATGCTCACTATTATATCCAACACAAAAAATACCCGCCGCTTTGGCCGCTTTCACCCCATTGGTACTATCTTCAATAACAATACAATTTTCTTTGGGTGCAATTGACAAGGAGGCAGCGTGCAAAAATATAGAAGGATGCGGTTTTGACATTGGAAAATCTTCTCCACTTACTATATGAGAGAAATATTGATGCAAATTAAAACGGCGAAAAACACGGTCAATCGTTACATTAGAAGCTGAGGAAGCTACTATTAATTGCATGCCATTTTGATGGAAATCTTTAATTAAATTCTCCACTCCTTCCAGCAAAGTTAAATCTTCTTTACTATCAAAAGCATCATTAAAAATTGATCTTTTTCTCATAATCAAATCTTCGACATCTTGTTCCAACTGGTAATGTTCTTTCAATTTCTGAAAAGTATTGCGGGTTGAAAATCCTGTAAAAGAAGTGTACATTTCCTCTGGAACATCAATATTGAGTTCTCCAAATTGTTTGTAATAGGCATAACGGTGTACGAGTTCTGTATCTACAATTACACCATCCATATCAAAAATTACGGTTTGTATCATTAAAATTTTGTTTAAATTGTTTAAAGTTTAAATTTATTTAAATTGTTTGATGAAAGCGTTTAAGATATGACACTCGTTTATTTGTCATTTATACGAAGGAGAAATCATACAACGGAGTATCAAATGCGATTTCTCCTTCGTCGAAATGACACTTTGCGTCTTATATTCATCCTAAATCTAATGACAGTAAAATGTTTTGTAAAATTTAGTTTTAGGAAACTCTTAAACAATTTAAACTCTTAAACAATTTAAACCCTTAAACCCTTAAACCGTTATACAATTTTAAACCCTTTATTCTTTCTTAAGTAAATAACGAATCACCGTTTCTGCGGCATAAAGCCCAAATAAACCAGGCATATAACTATTGGTTCCGTAAAAAGATTTTTTAAAGTTGGAACCATCGGTCATTTTCAAGCTCGATTCGTCTTGAATTTCTGAAGAGAATACTACTTTTAGTTTATCAATTTTAAATTCTTTTAATCTTCTTCTAATGGTTTTGGCAAAATAACAATTTACGGTATTGGTAATATCTGTAACCTTCACTTTTGAAGCTTCCATTTTACCTCCTGCTCCCATACTGCTAATTATTTTTACTCTTTTTCTCTTGGCTGCAATGATTAGGTTTAATTTTGGAGTTACACTATCAATACAATCCAAAACATAATCAAAATCCTCATTTACAATCTCATAAGCCCGCTCAGGAGAAAGAAACTCTTTTACTCGTATCAATTTCAATTCAGGATTAATATCCATCAATCGGTCACCTACAACATCGACTTTAGGTTGCCCTACGGTAGAATGCAGAGCTGGTAATTGCCTATTGATGTTGGTAATATCCACAACATCTCCATCTACAATGGTCATCGTCCCCACTCCTGCCCTAGCCAAAAATTCGGCTGCAAAAGATCCCACACCACCAAGTCCTACGACCATTACGTGTGCATTCTGTAAATTTTGTAACCCTTCTTTTTTAAATAATAGTTCGGCTCTTTCTGTCCACTCTGCCATATTTCTTTGTTTAATTTTTTTTAAAAAGTTTAATCGTTTAAAGGTTTAATTGTTCTTGGTTAGGGTTTGAAATTGTTTAATCGTTAAAAATTCTGACTCCCAAAACCGACACTCACAACGCAGAACTCATAATTCATAACATCTAAAAACTGCTGCAAAATTAGTTATTATTTGTTGTTGCATTTTATCCAACTTCCATTTTTTATATGTAGAAGCCAAAGTATATACTGCTTCAATTCCTTCTTCTACTGTATCGGTTTCCAAAAAGAATCTATCGTTTGGAACACTCAAAAAAACACTTTCCAGTTCAGGATTGCGCAATAAATATTTACCAAACGAAATATAAAACCCGTTATCAATTAATTCCTTGGCCACTTGTTTGTTCTTAGAAAATCCGTGAATAATCATGGGAACATTTAATTTTAATCTTTTCTTTGTGGCAATTACTTCCTGAAATGAAGCAACACAATGAATTATGACAGGCTTTTTGTATTTCTCCGCCAAAAGTAATTGTTTCTCAAAAACCATTTGCTGTAATTCTAATGGAGCTTCTATGCGTTTGTCCAATCCACATTCGCCAAGTGCGAGACAATTTGACTCTTTTAATTTGCTTTCTATAATTTGCAAATCAGTTTCCAATTGCTCTTCCCTTATATACCAAGGATGAATTCCGATGGAATAAAACGGAATAGTTTCATCAAACTCCTGTGGGTATTGATTCACGAGTTCCAAAACGTTTTCTTGATTGGTATATTTGTGCGTATGTAAGTTGAAAAATTGCATTAATCGTGAAACTTCTTTACACCTGCTTTTATTTCAATCGCCAAATCATTTTCCAAAGGCACTTTCGGGCAAGAATATTTGTAATTGTAGGCACAGTATGGATTGTACGACAAATTAAAATCGATTGCAATAGCATCTCCCGTTGGGATTTTTAAATCTATGTATTTCCCGCCTATGTAACTCTCTTTCCCTGAAGTCAAATCGGAAAAAGGCAAAAACAAATAGTCTTTGTACTCCTCTTTTTTGGAAAGTTCTATATTGCGATACAGATTGAGTTTGAATTCTTTTCCGTCTAATAGAAATCGGGCTTCTCCATACTTTACATACATTGGTTTTCTAGTAGTAGAAGTTGGCATTTCAAATGGTTTTTCCTTCTCCGTTCTTGTAAACTGAGCAACAACAAAAGCTTTCTCGTTAATAGGATAAAAATCCAATGATTTGAAATGAACCAAATCTTCAACTGTCAAAGGGCTTGTTTTGGCATCTGCATACTCTGTGTTGAGCTCTTTTTGAAATTTCTCGACAGCTAATACATCAAATTTTTCTTGGGCAAAGCCTACATTAAATAATGTCAATAGAACCAAAGTCAGTATAACTCTCATGTTTTAATTTTTAGACAAAAATAGTTTAAAGTTACAAAGCCACAAAACCATAGCCTCTTAAAAAAAACAATGCATTTACAGATTAACAGCAAAGACCGCAAGGAATTTCGTTATATGACTGTCCGTAACTAATACCAATAAGATTATTAATCGATTTATTAAATAAAAGTAAAAACTTAAATATGTTTATTTGACACAGATTACACAAATTTTCACAGATTAATTTGTGAAGCCCTAAAGCTTTCCTACAGTGTGGACACATCAAAAAATAGAACACAGACCCCGATAGCAATCCTATTGTGTGTACACAAATATTAGCCTTTTTTTTACGTATTCTTAATAAATCAATTTTAATAAGACCTAGTTTTATCAGCAATTCCAACATAGCCCGCGGTTTTAACCGTGGGTAACGTATCGATAAACATTTTTTTTAGACATTGAATTTCCCCTAATATTGTCCCCAACGGTTGAAACCGTTGGCTATGGTATAATCAAATCGTTGTCAAGAGGAATTACTATAATAAATTGCTTTATTCAAAACCCAAATTTTGGAGTTGTGTCCACACGATAAGATAGCAATCGGGGCTGATTGGACGGATTTACACAGATAAAAATTAGTTAATCCATTTCTGGTCTTATAGATTATGTATATTTTATACTCAAACTTTTAATTTATAACCAAAGAATCAGTGCTAATCTGTCTAATCTGTAGAATCTGTGTCCCATTATGAAGTAGAATATATTTGTGTACACACGATAGGAAAGCTTTCGGGGTATCAAAATCTTATTAAGCTGAATAGTTACAAATATGTTTATTTGACACAGATTACACAAATTTTCACAGATTAATTTGTGAATCCCGAAAGCTTTCCTATAGTGTGGACACATCAAAAAATAGAACACATATTCAACAGATTGGACGGATTTACACAGATAAAAATTAGTTAATCCATTTCTGGCCTTATAGATTATATATATATTATACTCAAACTTTTAATTTATACCCAAAGAATCAGTGCTAATCTGTGTCATCTGTGTCAAAAAATCAATCATAGTCTGCTTTACGGATAGTCATATTTCGCCAATTTCGCTACCCTTTGCGGATAGTGTACTCTTTGCGGTTAAACATTTTAGTTTTACCTTTGAATAAATTCAAAATTTCGAATGCTCAAAACTGCTCTTAGCCAATACATCAATAATTTTAAAGGATTCACACGAGAAGTTTGGATTTTGACTCTTGTAACCTTCATTAACAGAGCAGGGACAATGGTTTTGCCTTTTCTATCCAAATATTTAAAAGAAAATTTACATTTTACCTATACCGAAGTAGGTTGGATAATGGTTTGTTTTGGTTTAGGTTCCATGCTAGGCGCTTGGATTGGCGGAAAATTATCGGACAAAATCGGGTTTTACAAAGTCATGATTTTTAGTCTATTTATCAGCGGTGTATTATTTATTTTATTGCAATACATAACCTCATTTTGGGGATTATGTATAGGAATGTTTGTGATTATGGCCATATCCGATATGTTTCGTCCCGCAATGTACGTATCCCTAAGCGTCTATGCCAAACCCGAAAACAGAGTTAGAGCCTTGTCCTTGGTCCGTTTGGCTGTGAATTTAGGTTTTACTGCTGGACCAACAATTGGAGGTTTAATCATTGTAGGTCTAGGGTACCAAGGATTGTTTTGGGCCGATGGTACTACTTGTATTATTGCCATATTATTGTTTGTTTTATTAGTAAAAGAAAAGAAAAAAATAGCAGTCGAATCCGATTCAATTCCTTTAGAAAAAAAGTCAATTTACAAAGACAAACCTTTTTGGGTACTACTTTTTATTTGTTTTATATCCGCAATGGTCTTTTTCCAAATATTCACCACTTTACCACTCTATCATCATGAAAAATTTGGCTTATCCGAATTCCAAACCGGATTAATCATATCTATAAATGGCTTACTTGTATTTTTGTTTGACATGCCTATAGTGAGCATGTTAGAACGAAAAAAAACAAGTAAAATCAAGAATATCCTTTGGGGGTCGTTATTCATGGCTTTGGGTTATTACATTTTATTGATAGACATTTGGGTAGGCATTCTTATTGTAAGTGTCATTTTATTGACATTTGGCGAGATATTTTCCTTCCCTTTCTCCAATGCCATTGCACTCAATAGAGCTCCAAAAGGGCAAGAAGGACAATATATGGGACTATACACTATGAGTTTTAGCCTTGCTCATATCCTAAGTGCAAAAGGAGGACTTGAAATCATCAGTCGTTTTGGCTATCAAACCAACTGGATTGCAATGGGAAGTTTTGGTTTATTGGGTGTATTAGCCTGTATTTGGCTCCAAAAATTGATCCAAGTAGAACAAAATCAACCCAAAACACAAATTTAATTTTTTAAAGAATCATTTGGGCGTGACCGTATTTGAAAAAGTGACCCAATATTCACACTGCTTATTCGGCCACTTTCTCAAATACGGTCGGGTCATCCATGTTACAAGGTAACTTATTTCTACCCCTCACGAAAAAAACCACAGCAGTTGTATTTCAAAAGGAGTTTTGCAGTACTAACGTTATTTTCATCTTTATCCTAACAGGTTTCTAAAACCTGTTTGATATTTAATACTTTTTCTAAAATCTTTTCAATTCTATAAATTGCTTTTTACCAATTAAGCACAATATAAAACCATTTTCATTATAATACTGTCCGCAAAGTGTACCGAATCTACTTTTCTGCCACTGATTATCCAAATTCTCACAGATTTTATGCGCATCATAAAGAAATCTGTGTAAATCTTTTTAATCTGTGGCCAATTTTCTGTTTTGCTCTAAGCCACGGGTACTCCTATTCCTTTAATTCAAAAACACCTAACCCGTTTTAGAAACCTGTTAAGATAACTCAATCCAGTTCAATAAAATCGATGTAAAACTAAAAAATTAGTTAAATAACTATATTTATAGTTTGCAAACTAGAAATATAGTTGTAAGTTTGTTTCAAATAAAATCATCATGCAAAAATTAACAAACAAGGAAGAAGAAATCATGCACATTTTATGGAAGCTCAAAAAAGCATTCGTAAAAGAAGTTATGGCAGAAATCACAGAAGACCAACCGCATTACAACACCTTATCCACTATTGTACGCAACCTCGAAGAAAAAGGTTTCGTAGCCTACAATGCCTTTGGAAACACACATCAATACTTTCCAATTGTAAGTTTAGAAGAGTACAGCAAAAAATTTATGAATACAGCCATTGACAACTATTTCAATAGCTCGTACAAAAATATGGTGTCCTTTTTTGCCAAAGAAGAAAAAATATCAGCAGACGAATTGCGAGAAATTTTATCGATGATAGAGCAAAAACAATAACAAATATGGAAACACTATTCATTAATATAGCAAAATCCAGCGGACTGATAGGAATGTTTTACATCGCTTATTATTTCCTATTGCGAAAAGAGACTTTTTTCACGGCAAATCGTTGGTATCTTTTAGCAGGTTTACTAACTTCTGTAATTTTGCCATGGATAGTTTTCACCTCCATTGTTTGGGTAGAACCAACACCCTCAAATTTTAACTGGACTAGAATACCTCATACAGTTGCAATACAAAAAGAAAGCTTTGAAATCAACTGGTATCTCTTTTTGACAGGCAGTTATGGTATTGGAATTATGTTGTTTTTAACACAGTTTTTTCTTGACTTTTATAATCTTAATCGCGTTTTAAAAGGAAAACCTACATACCAACAAGCCGACCATAAATTCATTGACATAAAAGAGAACATAGCTCCTTTTTCCTATTTCAACACCATTGTTTACAATTCATCACTGTACAGCGAATCTGAAATGGAAAGCATACTCGAACACGAAAAAGCACACAGCGACCAATACCATACTATAGACGTACTAATCACACGTTTCTTTTGTATTCTTTTTTGGTTCAATCCATTTATATGGCTGTACAAAAAAGCCATTTTGCAAAACCTAGAATTCATAGCAGACAATGAAGCTTCCAAAAACATATCCGACAAAAAAGCCTACCAACTCACACTTTTAAAAATAACAACACACGAAAACTGCGTTGCCATTACCAATCATTTTTATCAATCATTAATCAAAAAACGAATCGTTATGTTAAACAAAAATCAATCAAAAAAATGGAATTCCTGGAAGTATCTATTAGTAATTCCAGCATTAGTTGCCTTTGTGTTTTTATTCCAAATGGAAGTAATTGCAAAAGAGAAGAAGCAGAATCAAAGAATAGAACAATCAACTTCAAATGATGAAGATGTTTATAAAATCACTAAGAATACAACAGAAGCAGAGTTAAAAGAAAAAGCCGCAATTCTTAGTGAAAAATATTCCATAACAACCACTTTCTCTCATATAAAAAGGAATTCAAATAATGAATTAATTGGTTTAAAAATTAAACTTCAAAAAGGAAAAGAAATAGCTACCATAATGGAAGTAAATAGCAGCGAACCTATAAAAGAATTTGCAATAGCCATTTCCAAAAACAATAATGGAACCACAAATATTGGTATCGTTACCGAGAATAATAAAACGAACGATAAATTAGTTCAAGAAAGCAAGATTATTGTTTCTAATACATCTATTCCTGCCGACACTGAAATTTTTATTGATGGAGCAAAATCAGACAAAGCCGAAATGGACAAAATAGATCCAAACGAAATTGCAACAGTAAATGTCAATAAAAACAATGACAAACAAGAAATCCGAATAATTACAAAAAAGTTTGCAAAAATAGGTAGCGAAAATGACATTTATATCAATGGCCAAAAAGTAAACCAAAACGAATTAGACAATTTAGACCAAGGAAAAATCGAAACAATGGATGTCAATAAAAACGGAAAAACAATTCGAATTGTAACCAAAAGAGATACTTTTACTTCTCATGACCAAAATGTGCCAATCCCTCCTTCTCCTCCAACACCACCCGTTTTAAAAATTAAAACACCACCTCATCCTGCATTTCCAAAAGCACCGAAAGCGCCAAAAGGAGACCCTATACATGGAGATAAAAAAGCTTGGAAAGAGTTTGAAAAGAAAATGGAAGAATATGATGCCAAAATGAAAAAACTAGAACCTCAAATGGAAGCTTTTGACAAACAAATGGCAGAATTTGACAAACAAATGGAACCCTACAATAAAGAAATGGAAATTTTTGAAGAGAAAATGAAAGTTTATGAAAAGCAAATGGAAGAATATCAGTCCAAAATGGAAAAAGAAAATAATTAATGTTTTTCAAAGAATCATTAAAAAAGACGGTTTCTCATCAAAACCGTCTTTTTTTATATCTTTGAAAAAAAAATCTACTATGTATAAAATTCTAGCTCAAATCAACAAACTAATTTTACCAAGCTTTACCAAACAAAGATTAGATCTTTCAAAAGCCAAAAAATGGCAAATGGCAATTATTGGCTATCGGTATTATGTAACAACAAAAGCACTTGATTGCAGATTGTAGTTAGTTTAAAAGAGTTTGAAATTGTTTAAAAGTTTAATTGTTTAAGAGCCTAATGCCGCTTAAAAAGGTTTGATTCATTAACAACAAAAAAGTTTGGAAACAGCCCTATTTAAAAACTTTAAACAAAACTTAAACAACATTAAACTCTCATTTTTCAATACGTCATTGCCGCAAAAATGGCATTACCAACAATTTTTTCTCTACCGTTCAGAAAAGTAAGCTCCATCAGGAAATTGCATTGTACAATTACACCTCCCAGTCGTTCTACCAATTCGCAAACCGCTTTTGCGGTACCTCCTGTAGCCAGAACATCATCGTGAATCAAAACTCGATCGCCTTTTTGTATGGCATCGGTATGAATTTCGAGTGTATCAGTTCCGTATTCTAAATCATAGGAAGCCGAAATGGTATCAAAAGGCAGTTTATTGGGTTTACGAACCGGAACAAAACCCACATTCAATTCCTGCGCCAAAAGCATTCCGAAGAAAAAACCGCGGCTTTCTACACCAATTACCTTGTCTATTTTTTTATCTATTACCGATGAAACCAAGATTTCGAGGCATTCTTTCCTTGCATTTGCATTAATTAACAAAGGAGTGATGTCTTTAAAAGCAATTCCTTCTTTTGGAAATCCCTGAATATCACGTATATAATTTTTTAAACTCATTTTTTTTAATTTTTATATAAATTCATACTTGCAAGTTACACATTTATTCTTATATTTGCACCCGCAAACAAGTTCAACGAACAGCATTGAAAACAATGAATAAGTAAGCAAAATGGCCTTGTGGCGCAACTGAATAGCGCACTTGATTACGGCTCAAGAGGTTACTGGTTTGAATCCAGTCAAGGTCACAAAAAAAACCCTAAACATTTTAAGATGTTTAGGGTTTTTGCTTTTTAAACCTCATCTACAACGTTGCCATATCTATGACAAAGCGGTAACGTACATCACCTTTTACCATTCGGTCAAAAGCCTCATTTAGGTTTTTAATATCAATCATTTCAATATCGGAAACAATTCCATGTTCTGCACAAAAATCGAGCATTTCTTGGGTTTCAGGCAAACCGCCAATTAGTGAACCCACAATACTCTTACGCCCCATGATTAGACCAAAAGCTTGCAATTCATAAGGAGATGGTGGCACTCCAATGCAAACATGAGTTCCTTTGGTTTTCAACATCGATATATACAAATTTAAATCATGTGGAGCCGAAACGGTGTCGAGAATAAAATCGAAATATCCCGTAACACTTTTAAGTTGTTCAGTGTCTGTAGTAACTACAAATTTATGAGCTCCAAGTTTCTTGGCATCAATTTCTTTTTTGGGTGAGGTACTCAGAACGGTTACTTCGGCACCAAAAGCAACTCCGAATTTTACCGCCATATGCCCTAAACCGCCAAGGCCTAAAACTGCCAATTTATGTCCTTTTCCAACTCCTAAAAACTTTAATGGTGAATAGGTTGTTATTCCAGCACAAAGCAATGGTGCTGTAGCAGCCAAATCAAGTTTATCTGAAATATGCAAGACAAAATCTTCGTGAACCACAATCGTATTGGAGTAACCTCCGTAAGTTGGCGTTTTGTGGTCTTGTTCCATCCCATTGTAAGTACCAGAGAATCCATTTAAACAAAATTGCTCCAAACCTTCTTTGCAGTTATCACAAGTTCTGCAGGAATCAACCAAACAGCCTGTTCCTGCTAGATCGCCTACTTTGAACTTTTTGACATGACTACCCACTTTTATAACTTTACCAACGATTTCATGTCCCGGAACCATTGGAAATATACCCCCGCCCCATTCATCTTTTATTTGATGGAGATCGCTATGACAAACACCACAAAATAGAATATCAAACTGCACATCATGTGGCCCTACTTCTCTTCTTTCAAAATTCCAAAGTGCTAAGTCCGACTTAGCATCTTGTACTGCAAATCCTTTTGTTGCTATCATAATCAATAATTTTTCAATAAAGTTATGTAAATTATTGATTAATAGTGTTTTAAATTTTACAATAATATAAATTAAAAAAATATTCTGATTGAAGACTTTTAAAGATTTAGAAATTTGTTTCTTTGTTAATTGTTATCCTTCATAAACCTTGAATTTAAAACCAATAAATGCCCGAATATTTCCTAGACAAAGAATACAACAACCATACTTATGGCGTGGATGAAGTCAATTTCAAGGAATTTGAATGTTGTACATTCAATAAATGCACCTTTTCGGCTTGTAACTTTATGGACGTTACTTTTATTGATTGTGTTTTTAATAATTGTATTTTCAGCGAAGGCAAAATTAATCATGTGGCTTTGAGAACCGTAACTTTTAATCGTTGCGAAATTAAGGACGTTAATTTTTCGATGTGCAACAAACTTATTTTTGAAGTCCGCTTTACTGATTGTGTACTTGATTTTTCCAAGTTTTATACTTTGAAAATAAAAGGAACTCCATTCATTGATTGTAGTTTGGTTGCAGTAGATTTTATGGCTACCGATTTGACTGAAGTACTCTTTGAAAATTGCGATTTGTACCGCGCCGAATTTGCCAAAGCCATTGCCAACAAAGCCAATTTTAAGACCAGTTACAATTATACTATTGACCCAAAAGTCACAAAATTAAAGAAAGCAATATTTGCATTAGAAGGGCTGAAAGGTTTGCTTTATAGACATGATATTATTGTCAAGTAAGGAACTATAATTTTTTCTCCATTACATAATCTTCCATAAGGTAACCGTGATCCAATTCGATATTGACTTCTTCCACGATTTCAAATCCTAATTTTTGATAAAAATGCAAGGCTTTATTGAATCGATTTACGTTTAAGGAAAGTGCAGTTGAATCATTTTCTTTAGCAATATTTTCAACAAAATCAATTAATATCTTTCCAATTCCTTTGCCTTGAGTTTGTGGCAAAATATAAATTTTATGAATTTTGGTTTGCTTTTTTTGATTGTAATGATGCTCATAGGAAGCAAAACCCAAAGTCTCCTCGCCCTCTTTGGCCAATAAAAAATGATGTACTTTATTTAGAACACTATCCTTTAGCGCTTCTTCATTATAAAAGGCATCCAACATATAATCCAATTGCGCTTTCGAAAGAATTTCTCCATAAGCAATTGGCCAGGTTTGATGAGCTATGTCTTGAATTGTTTTGTAATCGTTTGTTGTAGCTGGAATTATTGTAATCATTTGAAAATAGAAAATAGAGATTAGAAAATAGAAAAAAGTATTAAGTTTTGAGTATTAAGAATTTTTCTGAATTGCTTTACTCTTTCAATAAAAAAAAAATGGATTAAAAGACACTGAAACTGAACACTAAAAACCTGAACACTGAACACTATCCTCATCCGTGAATAGTCTCATTCTTACCATAATTGGAAATAATAGATTCTTCAAATTCCAGCCACTCTCTCCAGCGTTTTTCGACATCGATTCCAACTCCATATTTTCGGGCGTAGGTTATAAAAGTAGTATAATGACCTGCTTCGCTTTCCATTAAATCCCTGTAGAAAACAGATAGTTCTTCATCTTGAATATTTTCAGAAAGCACTTTGAAACGTTCGCAGCTTCTAGCTTCTATCATAGCAGAAAATAACAAACGTTCTACCAAACCCGAAACACGGCTTCCGTCTCCGCTTTTTTTCATATACAAATACAATTCATTTACGTAATCGTCTTTGCGCTCGCGACCAAGCTTTAAACCACGTTTGATGATGATATTGTGGACTTGTTCGAAATGATCGATTTCTTCTTTGGCCAAAGCCAATAAATCCTTTACCAAATCTTGGTGTTCCGAATTGTTGGTTATAATGGTTATGGCATTGGTAGCTGCTTTTTGCTCGCACCAAGCGTGATCGGTAAGAATCTCTTCGATGTTTTTCTCGACGATATTTACCCATCTTGGGTCGGTTGGTAATTTTAATCTTAGTACAGACATGATGATTTTAGATTTTAGATAGCAGATTTTAGATTCGTTTAAAAATCGATTAAGACTTGTTTAATTTTGTTTAAACTGTTTAAAAGTTTAAGCCCTAATTCGAATAAAAAAAGAAAAAGTTTAAAGTTTAAATTCTTTGTGAAGACATTATGTTCGCACAAATTTTTAAACTTTAAACCTTTACAGTCGAAGTTAAACGATTAAACAATTTAAACGATTAAACTTTTAAACCTTTATTTAGAAAACAAAGATTGCTCTTTCGCTCATCATTTCGTTTACTTCATTGGCTACTTCTTCGATGATATCTTCATCGGTATGGTTCATTAAAACCTTATCAATCATAGCAACAATAGTTTCCATATCTTCTTCAACAAGACCACGAGTTGTGATTGCTGGAGTTCCCACACGAATTCCCGAAGTTACAAATGGAGATTTATCATCAAATGGAACCATGTTCTTATTTACAGTAATTTCAGCTTTTACCAATGCATTTTCAGCATCTTTACCAGAAATTCCTTTGTTTCTAAGGTCAATCAACATCATGTGATTGTCTGTACCTCCAGAAATAATATTGTAACCTCTTTTTACAAAAGCATCAGCCATAGCATTTGCATTTTTTTGCAATTGCATAGCGTAGGTGAAAAATTCATCTTTTAATGCTTCACCAAAAGCTACTGCTTTGGCAGCTATAATGTGCATCAATGGACCTCCTTGGTTTCCAGGGAAAACGGCAAGATCTAATAAAGCTGACATCATTCTGATTTCTCCTTTTGGTGTAGTTAATCCCCAAGGATTTTCAAAATCTTTACCCATCATAATTAAACCTCCACGTGGTCCACGCAATGTTTTGTGAGTTGTAGTTGTTACAATATGACAATGAGGAATTGGATCATTCATCAACCCTTTGGCGATAAGCCCTGCAGGATGTGAAATGTCTGCCATTAAAATAGCACCAACACTATCAGCAATTACTCTAAAACGCTCAAAATCCATATCACGAGAATAAGCTGAAGCTCCTGCAATGATTAATTTTGGTTGCTCTTTAGTAGCAATTTCTTGAATTTTATCATAGTTCAAACGTCCTGTTTCTTGATCTACACCATAAAAAACTGGGCTATACAAACGTCCAGAAAAATTTACTGGTGAACCGTGAGTTAAGTGTCCTCCATGTGATAAATCAAAACCTAATATTTTGTCACCTGGTTTCAAACATGCAAAAAACACTGCAGTATTGGCCTGTGACCCAGAATGTGGTTGCACATTTGCATAAGTAGCACCAAATAATTCTTTGGCTCTGTCAATAGCTATTTGTTCAACAATATCTACTACTTCGCATCCGCCGTAGTATCTTTTACCAGGATATCCCTCGGCATATTTATTAGTCAAAACAGACCCAGCTGCTTCCAATACTTCGTCACTTACGAAGTTCTCTGAAGCTATAAGTTCTAGTCCGTGAATTTGTCTGTCTTGTTCTTCAAGAATGAGGTCAAAAATTTGTTCGTCGCGTTGCATTTCTTTGATTTTCGTTAATTTGACGCAAAAATACAAAAAAACGTTTGTTTAACTGTTAGATTATAATATATTTGACAAGTAATTTTCAACAAACAATTAACATTATCATGCCAATAAAAGCAAACGACACCAGTAGAAAATCATGGTTAGAGGTGCTGTCAAACAGCGACTTCCCTATTCAAAACATCCCTTTCGGTGTTTTTCTTACCAAAGAAAACATTGTAACAGTAGGTACTCGTATTGGCGATTTTGCTATCGATTTAGGCGCATTACAACAGTTAAATTACTTTGAAGGTATAGAATTGACAGACGATATGTTTATGCAAGATACCTTGAATGATTTTATATCCGATGGACAAAAAACATGGAGATTGGTACGCAATAGAATTGCAGATATTTTTGATGCAACAAATCCAGAATTAAGAGACAACAACTCGCATAGAGATATAGTTATTTTTAGAATGGAAGATGTTGAGATGCAACTTCCGGTATTAATAGGTGATTATACTGACTTTTATTCCAGTAAAGAACATGCTACCAATGTTGGAAAAATGTTTCGCGATCCCGAAAATGCTCTATTACCAAACTGGCTTCATATACCTGTAGGATACCACGGAAGAAGTTCCTCTATTATTCCATCTGGAATCCCAGTGCACAGACCTATGGGACAAACGCTTCCAAATGGAGAAACAACTCCAGTTTTCGGGCCTTCTAGACTGATAGATTTCGAATTGGAAACTGCTTTTATTACTACAGATGTTAATATAATGGGAGAAAATATTCCAATTGGAGAAACCGAAGATTATATTTTTGGAATGGTATTATTAAATGACTGGAGTGCTCGTGATATTCAAAAATGGGAGTACGTTCCATTGGGACCATTCTTATCCAAAAACTTTGCGTCTTCAATATCTCCATGGATCATCACTATGGATGCATTGGAACCTTTTAGAACCAAAGGACCAAAACAAGAACCAACACCTTTTCCTTATTTACAACAAAAAGGAAAACACTCTTTCGATATTAATCTTGAAGTTGCCATTGCTCCAGAAAACGAAGAACCAACTGTTGTTTCTAGGACCAATTTCAAATACATGTACTGGACAATGAGTCAGCAACTAGCACATCATACATCAAACGGTTGTAGAGTAAACTCTGGAGACATGATGGGATCTGGAACTATTTCTGGCCCTACCCCCGATAGTTATGGTTCCATGCTGGAATTGACATGGGGCGGAAAAAATCCTATCACTTTAAATGATGGCACTGAACGTAAATTTATAAATGACGGAGATACTGTAATTATAAAAGGATTCAGCCAAAACGGACAAGTACGCATTGGTTTTGGAGAATGTTCCAGCAAACTGCTTCCTCCTTATGTAAGACAATAATCTAAATACTTTCACATTAACCGATAATCTAAATAGTTGTCGGTTTTTTTTATGCTGTTCAATAAGTATAATTCAATTAAGGAATAGTAAGTTTGCAAAATATATTTCAAGTATAAAAACAAAAATTATTCATAGCCCCAAAACATGAAAAAAATTACTTTCTTAATTGCATTTTTTGTTCTATTCACTTCCTGCGGAGTAAAACAAACTCAAAATAATCTGGCTTCTGGTAATTATGACGCCGCTATTGATATTGCACTTTCCAACTTACGATCCAACAAAGACAAAAAAGGAAAACAAGATTACATCTATTTGCTAGAAGAAGCTTTCGCTAAAGCCAAAGAACGTGATCTTAATACTATTGACTTTCTTAGTAAACAAAACAATCCAAACGATTTGGAGAAAATTTACAATACTTACCTAGCTCTTAATGATCGCCAAGAAAAAATCAGACCATTACTTCCATTAAAATTAATGAACGAAGGAAGAAATGCTACTTTCCCTTTCGATAATTATAATGAACAAATCATCAGTAGCAAAAACGCATTGTCCAATTATTTATACAATAATGCAAAAGCCTTGATGCTTACCAAAAGTAAAATGAATTATCGAAGAGTATATGATGATTTAGCTTATTTGGATAAGATAAACCCAGGTTACAAAGATGTGGCCAAAATGATGAAAGAAGCACAACTAAAAGGTACAGATTATGTGATTGTATATACACAAAACGAAACCAACATGTTTATCCCTAATCAATTGCAAAATGACTTATTGGATTTCAAAAGTTACAAATTGAATGACAAATGGACCGTTTACCATAGCACAAAACAAAAAGACACGTATTATGATTATGGAATGCTAATCAACTTTAGATCGATTTTTATATCTCCAGAACAAATAAAAGAACGAGAATTCATCAAAGAACGCCAAGTTGTTGACGGACAAAAAAAACAGCTTGACGCCAATGGAAATATTGTTTTAGACAGACAAGGAAAACCAGTAATGATTGACAATCTTATTAAAGCAACAGTAAACATTTACGAAGTTAGACAATTTAAATCATGTCAAATTGCTGCAAAAGTAGATTACATTGACAATAAATCGAAACAATCAATTGAATCCTTCCCTATATCCAGTGAGTTTGTTTTTGAAAACATCTATTCTACTTATAAAGGAGATCGAAGAGCAGCCGATGATAATTATTTCAGCTATTTTGACAAAAAAATAGTTCCTTTTCCAACTAGCGAGCAAATGATTTATGATACTGGTGAAGATTTGAAATCCAAAATAAATGCAGTGATTACTCGCAATCAGTTTAGAAAATAAAACATTTGATATTTATAATTATAAGAAAAGCGACTCAAAACTGAGTTGCTTTTCTTGTAAATCTTAACCCTATTATTAAATGCAAAATAAAAATATTCAAGAAGCATTGTATACTTTCGCTCAAAAAAAAAAATATTTTACAATTACAAAACCAATAACGGTGCAATTATCCCAAAACTAATCTGTACCGTAGTGCCCTCCACTGCATTAAAAGTATTTTGGGCATAGTTAGAATAATTGTTTTTCTTCGCCACATAACCTACATAAAACTTCATATTGAAATCGGCAAATGGAGAATACTCAACCGTTGGAATAATACCGTAAGAAGTTACCAAATTAGAACTTTTATTGGGGTCAGGATTTCCATTCCAATAACCATTACTGTTCATTAAGGTCAACAACAAGTTAACTTTTGGCCGAATCATATACTCCGCTCTAACCCAGTTTTCAACATAAGAAACATCTTGTGCTGCATAAGTATATTTGCTCTTAATGATATTTGAAACAATACCTTTTTGATCTAAGTCTTCTTTACTGTATTGAAAATCGTAATACAACACTAATTTATCAGCTTTCAATTTGTTTCCTAAAGCAATATAATTGCGACTGGAATTTTCGGCATCCATAAAATAACCATAGCTATAGGTGGTTTCCAGTTTTCCATTAAACAGATGTCCTTTCCAATTGCCTACTACCGCCAACGGGGTTTCGCTGGCCTTAATCCCAGGAGGAATAGTAGTTCCATATTGCTCTTGAAACGTTTTGGTTCTGGAATTCAAAACCTGAAGATTGAAAGCATTTTTATGATCCAATAATACATACGTAAGAGCTGCCCCTACAAGAAAATTGTCTGCATTATTATTGATGGTATTATAGGATAAAATCTCGATAGGATTCATCAAAAGTTCGTAACCACCCCAATCGCCAATCATTTTTCCAAAAGTTAATTTCGTTTGCGGAGCAATATCAATGGCTACATACGCAAAATCCACAGAACGACTAATATTATCTACTGTGTTTGGATCAGCAATTTTTGTATAACGGTTTCGGAATCGAAAGGATACTTTGTCATGAATTTTGCCTTTCACTTCAAATCGGAATTGATTAACCGAAAAAAGCGAATTGGTATGATTGTTATCAACAAAATAATTATCAAAAGCCATTCGAGTATTAAAAATAACATCTACATCTTTTAATAAAGAAAGTTTTGAAGTCGGAATCAAAGGAGCTACTTCAAGATTTCCTTCTTCTGTTTGTTTTTGACCAAATGAGAAAAATGAAAACAAAAGAAGCATTGAATAAATAAAGTTTTTCATCAGGTTTTACTACTTCTACTATTTTATATTTTTAAAGACCACCTTACCCGATTCAACATCATACAAAGCACCTATAATATCTACTTTCTTTTCATCAAATCGCTCTTTTATAATAGGTTCTGCAGTTTTCAAAAAAGCAACACCGTGAGCAATATTGGCATCTATGGCATTATCAACAGATAATTTATCGGTAGTCGATAGATTTTTCTCTTCATTCTCCCTTTCGATATAATTAATAATGTTTTTTATGTGATCCAAGTGGTCATAATGCCCTTTGGAATTGATAAATGCTTTGATAGCTCCGCAATCTTTATGCCCCATAACCACAATCAATTTACAGTCCAAATGTTCTACAGCATACTCTATACTCCCCAATTCATAATCTCCCATTACATTTCCTGCAGTACGAATTGAAAAAATATCACCTAGTCCCTGGTCAAAAACAAGTTCAGCCGGAACTCTGGAATCCGAACAACTTATAACAATAGCAAATGGGTGTTGCCCTTTTTTAAGATCTCTTAATCTTTCGAGTGTTTCATCTGGATGCACGGGTTTTCCTGAAGAAAATCGTTTGTTTCCTTCTTCCAATTTTTGAAGGGGTGACAAATTTGGGTTTTCCGTTTTATTACAAGCAAATAAAGCGCTTAAAAACAGCAAACAAAGTAGTCCTTTTTTCATGGTTGTTTCCTTAAATTACAACAATAACAAACTAATTTTTGTCATTGAAGGCGTAAAATTAAGGATAGAAAACTTTGAACATATTGACATTTATCATGTTTGATGTATTTATTAAATAGGCAAAATATCATTTAATAGAATCAAACGTTATAGTTAATATCTTGTATTGAAATTCTTAAATGGATTTCAAGTTTATTTATATAGGAATTCACTCAAAATAAAATTTAACAGGTATATTAATACATTTCGGGAGTCAAAATAAATTTAAAAAGCTTTATTTCGTTGCTGTCTTTGTTGTTTTAAATCACTGTAGATTGATTATCTCTAAAAGTTTCAAGACTCAAATTTGTTGTGAAACTGCTCACTATTTCATTTTCTACAGACTTTTTAAAAGCAGTAACATCAATGTGTTGTTTTTGAACATGAACCAAAGTAAAAACGTATTGAACGGTATTGTTGGACAAATCTTTTACATTTTCCATCCGTATATCATTGCTTATTATTATTATTATTATTATTATTATTATTATTATTATTATTATTATTATTATTAGGCAAGCGGTTTTTTATCTGTCTACTAAAGCGGTAAGTTCTTTTCCAACCGATTTCTCATTCATAAAATAGTATTAAGCTAAACCAATCAAAACTAAAACTTTAACGATTTGAATTATTTTTCGAATGAGCAGTTTCTGTTTTCTTTGTTTTTCTTCCATTACTAATTTGGGAAAAATACTTTTTTTGCTTCTTTCCAATTCATCAATTGATCATGAATCGATCGTTTTGATTCAATTTTAGAAGAAAATTTTTTAGATTGCTTCATAGCTTCTAAATGAGTTCCTTTTCGATAAAAATCATTAATATCATTTTCATTTTCCCACAAAGTCATTGTATACCATACTTTAAAATTCCAGCTCCCTGTTACTTTATATTTTTTACAATTCGTTTGTTGTAGATCTTTTATAATTTGCCCATTAAACTTAAAAAAAGCAAAAAGTTTTGAATAAGAAAGCAACTCGATTTTAGTTATTGATACGATCATTAGTTTTTAAATTGTGTTCTTTTATATTTAAATGAATCCTATTTTAAGCAATACAAAACTACGATTATTGCAAGTCATTAAGCATTAAAAAATAATTAACAAAATTCTCTCTACCAAATATACCCAATATCCAATACAGAAAAATTAAAATTATTTTTTTTAATTAATTCCTTTCTTATAAAAAAAGTCTTCTTGTTTTCCTTAAAATCTTGTCTAATGTCGACAAAGTAACTACCCCTTTTTTCTTGCAGAGGTTTCACTTATATGAGCTTTTGCGAACTAACGAAGTCAAATAATTAGCATACACCTCATAACCTTCGCCTACTCATTAAAAAAAAGAAAAATTATACCAAAAAACAGTCTTTTGATTTAAAATTTTCTTTTTTAATACAAAAACCGCTCTATTTGTTAAAAATTTGACTTTTGCAAAAAATTTAGTATTTGGTTCGAAAAATAATTATACATTTGCACCGATGAAAAATACAGGAACATATATAACAATTATCTCCCGGATAATCACACCTACGACTTCTCCCGAAGTACGGATGCTATAACTATAGCTTCCAAAGTGTATTAGTAATATATTTATTCATTCCTATAATTTAACGTTTTGAAATTATTTCCATTTTTATTTGGATTTATACATCCAAAAAACAATACCATACAAAATTTATCTATCTGTAATTCAATATATTGGGTTGTCATTTATTGTATTTATCTTATATTTGATAATGCAAAATCAGAACGATTTAAATTGAATTACTTTGCTTTTTTTAATCTAAAATATAACTTTTGAAATGAATATTTCTATTGTAGTTACTCAAGAAGAACATTATAAGTATTCGCAGGAAATTTGCGATACGATAGAATCATCTGCCCTATTGAGAGGTACTGGAATTGCTAAAAGAACGCCGGAATACATCCAAAAAAAGATGGAAAATGGGGATGCGGTTATTGCGCTTAACAACGGAATTTTTGTTGGTTTTTGCTATATCGAAAGTTGGCAACACGGACAGTTTGTAGCACACTCCGGATTAATTGTACATCCTGATTACAGAAATTTGGGATTGGCAAAAAAAATCAAATCGTTTGTTTTTGACTATTCGTTACAAAAATATCCAGACGCAAAAGTATTCGGAATCACGACAGGATTGGCGGTAATGAAAATCAATTCGGATTTGGGTTACAAACCAGTTCCATTCTCCCAATTAACCACAGACCCAAGTTTTTGGAAAGGGTGTCAAACCTGTACCAATTTTGAAATTTTAAAAAGCAAAGAATACAAAATGTGTTTGTGTACTGGTATGCTTTTTGATCCAAAAGAAAAACCAAAAGACCCGCCAAAACATCCGTTTAATGTAAAAATATTGAATCGATTGAAAGAAATAAAACAAGCATTATTTCTTAAAAAACAATAAGTTTTAATAAAAAACCACAGCTTAAAGCCTAAAGTTTAAAGCCTAAAGAAAATAAAAATGAAAAAAGTAGTATTAGCATACAGCGGAGGATTAGACACTTCTTATTGTCTTAAATATTTGAAAAATGAAAAAGGGTATGAAGTTCATACCGTATTAATCAACACCGGCGGTTTTGACGACGAAGAATTAAAAGCAATCGAAGACAGAGCCTACGAACTAGGAAGCGCCAAACACGCCAACTTAACCATCGTTGATAAATATTATGACAAAGCCATTAAATATTTAATTTATGGCAATGTCTTAAAAAACAACACCTACCCCCTATCTGTAAGTGCTGAGCGTGTTTTTCAAGCAATAGAAGCCATAAAATATGCCAAATCTGTAGGTGCCGAAGCAATCGCTCATGGAAGTACAGGTGCAGGAAACGACCAAATTCGTTTTGACTTGATTTTCCAAACCATCGCTCCCGAAATCGAAATCATCACTCCTATCAGAGACTTAAAATTATCTCGTCAAGAAGAAGTGGATTATTTGTCTAAAAACGGCGTTCACTATTCTTGGGAAAAAGCACAATATTCCATCAACAAAGGGCTTTGGGGAACTAGCGTAGGTGGAAAAGAAACTTTGACTTCAAGTAAACCATTGCCAAGCGAAGCCTACCCATCGCAATTGCAAAAAACAGGAGAAGAGAAAGTAACGCTTCAATTTGAAAAAGGACAATTAGTGGGAATCAATGGCGTTCTTGATGCACCAACAAAAAATATCGTTGCGCTAGAAAAATTAGCCAACGCGTATGCTATTGGTAGAGATACTCACGTGGGTGATACGATTATCGGAATCAAAGGAAGAGTTGGTTTTGAAGCTGCCGCCCCTTTAATCATCATCAAAGCACACCATTTATTAGAGAAACACACGCTTGGAAAATGGCAACAATACTGGAAAGAACAACTAGGAAACTGGTACGGAATGTTATTTCACGAAGGGCAGTTTCTAGATCCTGTAATGCGTAACATCGAGGCTTTCCTCGAAGACACTCAAGCTACGGTAAACGGAACCGTGATAGTTTCGCTTAAACCGTATCATTTTACGCTTGACGGAATCGAGTCCGAAAACGACTTGATGAATACCGGTTTTGGTCAATACGGCGAAATGAACAACGCTTGGACCTCTGACGATGCCAAAGGATTTATCAAAATTCTGGGTAATGCACAAAATATATTCTCGTCGGTAAACAAATTGACGCACGATTAATACGGCAATTTAAAGAATTGTTAGGAGCGAAAGATTAGGCATTTTTGGAGGTATGGGTTCCCGCCATCATTCCAATCTTGTGTAGAGTCGGGTTTGAAACCCGTCTCTACAAAAGGATTTTCCCTTCTGTCGGGGCTAAAAAGGGATATTGAGGTTTTTCAGGTTTTATTATCCTGCAAGGTTTTTTTTTAACCTTGTAGGTATAGTTTAGAATGCTTAAACAAGGTCAGAGAAAAAAATATTTTTTCATCCTGCAAAGTATTTTCAAACACTTTTAGATGAAATATAGTCCGTTTAAATACCTACAAGGTCAAAAAAAAGACCTTGCAGGAAAAGCAATAAAATCACATTCAGTTGAATAGCAATAACAAAACCCTTTTGCGCCCTTGCGTCTTAGCGGTAAAACAAAACAAAAAAAATTATGATTAACATAGGTATAATTGGCGGATCTGGCTATACGGCCGGCGAACTCATCAGAATATTAATGTTTCATCCCGATGTTACTATCGATTTTGTTTACAGCACCACAAATGCTGGAAAACCGCTTTCGGTAGCGCATCACGATTTATTGGGCGATATCGAAATGAACTTTACCGATACCGTAAATCCGAATGTAAACGTGGTTTTCTTGTGTTTGGGACACGGAAAATCAAAAACATTTTTGACCGAAAATCAGTTTGCGAACCATACCAAAATCATCGATTTAGGAAACGATTTCAGATTACATAAAGACGAAGTTTTTGACGGTAAAAAGTTTGTTTACGGCTTACCGGAACTGAACAAAACCGCAATTAAAAACGCTCAGTTCATTGCTAATCCGGGTTGTTTTGCCACTGCAATTCAGTTGGCATTATTGCCTTTGGCGGAAGCTAAATTATTAAATGGAGATATTCACATTAACGCCACAACGGGAAGTACCGGAGCTGGAGTGGGACTTTCAGAAACCTCTCATTTCAGTTGGAGAAACAATAATATGTCGCATTACAAAGCTTTCGAACACCAACATTTAGGTGAAATATCCGAAAGTTTGCACCAATTGCAAAATAATTTCACAAACGAACTGCTTTTTATTCCGAACAGAGGCGATTTTCCAAGAGGGATTTTCGTAACATTGTACACCACTTGCAACGAAAGTCTGGAAGATATTGTTTCTAAATACGAAGCATTTTATAAAAACCAACCTTTTGTAACCGTTACTAAAGCTGGCATCAATATGAAACAAGTGGTTCAAACCAATAAATGCATTATTAGTTTAGAGAAAAAAGGAAACCGGATTTTGATTACCTCTGTAATTGATAATTTAGTCAAAGGCGCCTCCGGACAAGCCATTCAAAACATGAATTTAATGTTTGGATTGGAAGAAACTACAGGATTGCATTTGAAACCAAGTGGATTCTAGAAAAGTTAAGAGTCAAAAGTTAAGCGTGCCTTAACGTATAACTTATAACCCCTAACTTATAACATTTAACATCAACAAAATGAACTTATTTGACGTTTACCCATTATACAACATCACTCCTGTAAAAGCATTAGATTGCAAGATTACAGACAAAAACGGAGTAGAATATTTAGATTTATACAGTGGCCACGGAGTAATCTCCATTGGCCACACCCAACCGGATTATGTAGCCAAATTAAAAAATCAATTGGACAATATCGGGTTTTATTCGAATGCGATTCAGAATCCATTGCAAGTGGAATTGGCTGAGAAACTAGGCAAACTTTCAGGATGCGAAGAATACAGCTTATTCCTTTGCAGTTCTGGAGCTGAAGCCAATGAAAACGCATTAAAACTGGCTTCTTTTCACAACGGAAAATCAAGAGTGATTGCTTTTGACAACTCTTTTCACGGAAGAACTTCGGCAGCGGTTGCGGTAACAGACAACAAGAAAATTGTTGCTCCAATCAATGCGCAGCAAGTCGTTACTTTCTTACCATTAAACAATCTTGATTTGGTAGAAACCGAATTGAAAAAAGGAGATGTTTGTACCGTAATAATCGAAGGAATTCAAGGCGTTGGAGGATTGGATGAAGGCACAACTGAATTTTTCCAAGGATTAGAGAAACTTTGCAGTCAATACGAAGTGGTTTTAATTTTAGACGAAGTACAATCCGGTTATGGAAGAAGCGGGAAGTTTTTCGCTTTTCAACACCACAACATTAAACCGGATATTATTTGCCTTGCCAAAGGAATGGGGAACGGTTTCCCGATTGGCGGAATCTTGATTACTCCAAAATTCACTGCTAGCCACGGATTATTAGGAACTACCTTTGGTGGAAGCCATCTTGCTTGTGCCGCTGGAATTGCAGTTCTAGATGTAATTGAAAATCAAAAACTGATAGACAACGTAAATGACGTTTACGCCTATTTTTTGGAAGCAATCAAACAAGTGCCTGAAATTGTCAAAATAAAAGGGAAAGGATTAATGCTAGGCATAGAATTTGATTTTGACGTAAGTGCATTGCGTAAAAAAATGATAGTCGAAAAGCTTATATTTACCGGAAGTGCCAACAATAAAAATCTATTGAGAATCCTTCCGCCTTTAACAATTAAGAAAGAAGCAATTGATACGTTTATAGTTGCGCTGAAAGAAAGCTTAGCTGAATTAAAGGCCTAGTTTTTCAATAAACCATTGTCAAAGTTCAAAACTTTGACAATGGTTTCCCAACAAATTAAACCGCTCCGCAAAGTCTCCGACTTTGCGGAAGTGACGATCGGTCTCTGACCGAATACAAAACGAAGGTTAAAAACCTTTAAAACACCCTCAAAGTAACAGATTTTGCGGAGCAAAGTTTATATTTTATATTACAAAATTCTAAAATCTAACCTCTAAAATCTAAAATAGATAATGAGCCATTTATTACCGATACAAAAAAGAAATGCAGTTCTGAATCGAATGGCAGATTTGCTCGAGCTAGAACGAACCAATATCAAAAAAAGCAATCAGGAAGACCTTGAGAACTACAAAGGTGATGATTTGGCGATGGAAAAACGTTTGCTTGTAGATGATGCCAAAATTGACGGAATGATTCTTTCGTTGCGTCAATTGTTTGCCCAAGAAGATCCTGTAGGACAGGAACACTTTCATTTTGTACACGATAATGGCATTAAAATCACCAACAAAACAGCGGCTTTCGGAACGATATTGATTATTTATGAATCAAGACCGGACGTTACTGTTGAAGCAGGCGGTATCGCTTTCAAATCGGGGAATAAAATCCTCTTGAAAGGCGGTAAAGAATCCTTGCGCTCCAATTTAAAGATTGTGAGTCTTTGGCACCAAGCCTTAAAAGACAATGAGGTAGATACGAATTGGGTCGAATATTTGAATTACGACCGAAACGAAACACAAGCCTTCTTGGAAAAACCAACCCAAAAAGTAGATTTGATTGTACCTAGAGGCGGTGAAAATCTAATTGCTTTTGTCAAGAAACACGCTACTTGTCCTGTAATTGTAAGCGGCCGTGGCAACAATTTTGTGTATGTAGAAAAGGACGCCAACTTAGATCAAGCCCTTTCAATCATTATCAATGGTAAAACGTCCAATATATCAGTTTGCAATGCTTTGGACAAAGTATTAATCGACACAAATCTGCCAAACTGGGAAATTTTTGCAAAAAAAGTGGTTACCGAATTGCAACAAAAAAACGTCACAGTTTTGGGAGACGAAACGATTTCAAAAATAACAAACGTTCCTCAAATAGAATCGGATTTGGTTTGGTATGAAGAATTTCTGGATTATAAAATTGTGATTGGAGTTACCAATTCGAATCAAGAAGCCATCGAAAAAATAAACAAATATTGTGGTGGCCATTCGGCGTCTATCATCACCAAAAATGATGCTGTTGCCCAAGAATTCATGGAGAATGTGGATACAGCAGCCGTATATCAAAACGCCTCTACCCGATTTACAGATGGCGGTCAATTTGGCCTTGGCGGAGAATTAGCAATCAGTACCGATAAACTCCACCAACGCGGACCAATTGGTTTACAGCATTTAGTGACTAATAAATGGTATATTTATGGTGACGGACAGATAAGATAAGGTTGCAGATTGTTGATTAACGATTTTTGATTTCAGAATAAAGAGAAAAGAACAAAGAATAAAGATTTTTAGGAAGATAATGCTTTGCGAACATTGCTATTCTAAACGTTCCAATTATAAAAAATTTGCGCCCCTTGCGGTAAAATCCTCAAGCGGTAAAAAAAAAAATAAAAATGGCTAAAAAAAGAATATTACTAAAGTTAGGCAGTAACACCTTAACCAAGGAAACCAATCATATTTCGAGAGGAAAAATTGAAGATATTGGTATGCAAATAGCGGCTTTGCAAGACCAATACGAATTTATTATTGTAAGCTCAGGAGCAATTGCTGCCGCCAAACAATTTGTAAAATTGGACAATAACGACCAGGAAGTGTTTGTGAAACAAGCTTTAGCTTCGATTGGACAGCCTCATTTGATGCGGATTTACCACGAAAATTTCAGTGATTTGGGTTTGCATATTTCACAATGCCTACTCTCCTATTCTGATTTTGAAAAGGAACAGTCCAATGTCAACATCGTAAATACCATCAATGTATTAGTCAAGAACAATTACATTCCGATTATCAATGAAAATGATACTGTAGCAACAGATGAAATTAAATTTGGAGACAACGATAAACTGGCAGCCTTAACAGCAGTACTATTAAATGTTGATATTCTGATTATTGCAACCAACACTAACGGAATTTACACCAAATCGTCAATTAACGATGATATTCCAAAAACAATAGAATTGGTTACCGATTTATCGCTGTTACAAAAGGAAATTGGCGATGCAAAATCCTCTCACGGAACAGGAGGCATGCAGTCTAAAATTGATTCTGCGGCCATTGCCAAAGCGGCAAATATCGAAACCTGGATTGTAAACGGACTCGAAGATAATTTTATGTTGAAGGCGATGAATAATGAAATTGCTTTCACAAAGATAGTGTAGAAATAGTACGCGGATGACCCGGATTTGCTAAAGCAAAGTCGCGGATAAAAACTGATGTTTTTTTTTCTGATGTTTCTTAGGATTGTACAGAATGGAACGCGGATGATACGGATTATCTAAAAGGTAAGACATAAATTAAACTGATTTTAAATATGGGTCTATTACACGAAGAATTAACAGATGTTATTATAAAAACTTTTTATGAAGTTTATAATGAATTGGGTTATGGCTTTTTAGAAAAAGTGTATCAAAATTCCCTGTATTTAGAATTAAAAAATAAAGGATATAAGGTTGAAGCTCAAAAGAGAATTAACGTTTACTATAAAGGAACTGAAGTAGGTGAATATTATGCTGATTTAATAGTTGAAAACACGATTATTCTCGAATTAAAAGCCGCTGATTGTATTGTAAAAGATTTTGAAAACCAAATTTTAAATTATTTAAGAGCTACAGATTGTGAAGTGGGATTGCTTTTAAACTTTGGAAAAAAAACCGAATTCAAAAGAAAAATATATGAAAACAACCGAAAAGCAAGAAAACAAAAAATCGTTTAATCGACATCAATTATAAGTTTAAAAAATCCGCCCCTCATCTGTGTCTTCGCGATAGCGAATCAGTTTAATCAGCGTACAAATAATAAGTAACATAAGAAAAAAACCGCGCCTTTTATGTGTCTTCGCGATAGCGAATCAGTTTAATCAGCGTACAAACTATTTACATTATGAACTACACCTCAATAAAAGAAATCGACTCCCTCAAAGACTGGGTAAAGCAAGCGATAAAAATCAAAAAAAAACCACTTAAAAACAAAAAACTAGGAAAAAACAAAACATTAGTAATGTTGTTTTTCAACTCCAGTTTAAGAACGCGTTTGAGTACTCAAAAAGCATCCATAAATCTTGGAATGAACGTGATGGTGATGAACTTCGGCAGCGAAGGCTGGACTTTGGAATTCGAAGATGGAACCATTATGAACCAAGGCGCTTCGGAACACATTAAAGAAGCAGCTGAAGTCGTTTCTCAATACGCCGATATCATTGCAATTAGGGCTTTTGCTGGTTTGGTTGATAAAGAAAAAGATAATGCAGAAACTGTAATGAATGGCTTCTTGAAATATGCTACTGTTCCGATTCTGAATATGGAAAGCGCCACAGGTCATCCGTTACAGTCCCTTGCCGATGCTATCACGATGGAAGAATACAAAACGAAACACAGACCAAAAGTGGTACTTTCTTGGGCACCGCACCCTAGAGCTTTACCTCAGGCCGTTCCCAATTCATTTGTAGAAATGATGCAATTGCAAACCGAAATGGATTTTGTGATTACACATCCGGAAGGCTACGAATTGAATCCTGAAATTACCAAAGATTCCAAAATTGAATACGACCAAGACAAAGCTTTTGAAAACGCCGATTTTATCTATGCCAAAAACTGGAGTAATTATACCGATTATGGTAAAATTACCAATTCAGACCCCAACTGGACCATCACGTCCGATAAAATGAAGTTAACAAATAATGCCAAATTCATGCACTGTTTGCCTGTAAGACGTAATGTAATTGTAACAGATGAAGTAATTGACAGCGAAAATTCAATTGTCATCGAACAAGCCAATAACAGAACCTACTCGGCGCAATTGGTATTGCAAAAGATTTTGAAAAAATTAGAGAAAAGAAAATAGAACATAGACAAATAGATAATAGACATTTTAGTAAATCACAAATCTAAAATCATAAATCAACAATCATAAATCAATATGACTCCATTATCCATTATAAAAATAGGTGGTAACATCATCGACAATCCATCAGAATTGTCACAATTCCTTATTGATTTTTCCAAAATAGAAGACAACAAAGTGCTTGTTCATGGTGGTGGAAAATCGGCTACCAAAATGGCTCAAAGTATCGGATTGGTACCGCAAATGATTGATGGACGCCGCATTACTGATGCACCAATGCTCGATGTGGCCGTCATGATTTATGCTGGTGAAATCAATAAAAATGTAGTGGCTCAATTGCAGGCAAATCACACCAATTCCATGGGATTTTCGGGTGCCGATGGTAATTTAATTCTGTCGAGCAAACGAAACCATCCAACAATTGATTATGGTTTTGTGGGTGATGTACAAAAAGTGAATACTCCTTTATTAGAAACACTACTAAAAAGCGGAATAACTCCCGTTTTTTGCGCCATTACTCACGATGGAAATGGGCAATTATTGAACACCAATGCCGATACGATTGCCAGCGAATTGGCCATCGCCTTATCCGAAGTTTTTGAGGTTACTTTAACGTATTGCTTCGAAAAACCAGGTGTTTTATATGATTCTGATAATGACAGTTCGGTAATCGAAAAAATCAATCACGAATTATACACCAAATTAAAAGCCGAAAAAGCCATACATTCTGGCATGATTCCTAAATTAGACAACTGTTTCAATAGTTTGTCCAAAGGAGTTCAGAAAATAAAGATTGGTCATCACCGAATGTTAAAAGACTCGAAGGCAATATGCACGAATATTGAGTTATAATAATTCACCGCTAAGACGCGAGGTCGCAAAGAAAAAATGTATAACCTTGCGACTTTCCGTCTTTACGGTAAAAAAACCTTAACGGTAAAAAAATGAAAAACATAGAAACCCTCACACAAGAAGCCATAGCTTTATTAAAATCGCTGATTGAAACTCCTTCCTTTTCGAGTGAAGAAGACCAAACAGCACTTTTAATCGAAAATTGGTTCCGCCAAAATAGCATTCCTTTCGAAAGGGAAAATAATAACATTTGGGCTTTCAATCGGCATTTTGACAAAGCCAAACCTACTTTATTACTCAACTCGCACCACGACACTGTAAAACCGAATCAGGGCTATACCAACGATCCGTTCAAAGCCATCGAAAAAGAAGGGAAATTGTATGGATTGGGCAGTAATGATGCGGGAGGATGTCTGGTTTCGCTTATGGCGACTTTCGTTTATTTTTATAACAAAGAAAACCTATCCCACAATATTGTTATGGTGGCTTCCGCCGAAGAAGAAAGCAGCGGTAAACAAGGTCTAAATAGCGTTTTGAAACATTTACCCGAGTTAGATTGCGCCATTGTGGGTGAACCTACTTTGATGCAATTGGCAGTGGCCGAAAAAGGATTGTTGGTGCTCGATGTTGTTGTCAAAGGAACCGCTAGTCACGCCGCACACAATAATCCTGACAACCCAATTTACAATGCGATGTCCGTTATTCAATGGTTTAACAGCTATCAATTCGAAAAAATTTCCGAAGTTTTGGGGCCTGTAAAAATGACCGTTACCCAAATCAATGCTGGAAAGCAACACAATGTAGTTCCGGCCGAATGCCATTTGGTGGTTGATATTCGCGTCAATGATTGTTATAGTAACATCGAGATTTTAGAAACGATCAACAAAAATTTAACCGCTCAAATCACACCGCGTTCTATGCACTTGAATGCCTCATCTATTCCCGTTTCGCACGGTTTGGTGCAAGCCGGAATCGCATTGGGAAGAACAACCTATGGCTCGCCTACCCTTTCGGATCAATCGGTTTTGAGTTGTCAATCCTTGAAATTGGGGCCAGGAGAATCCCTGCGGTCACACTCGGCAGACGAATTTATATACATTAATGAAATAGAAGAAGGCATCCAATTGTATATCAAAATACTGGGAGACTTTTTTAAAAACTAAAATAATCATCCTGAGCATAGTCGAAGGAAGGAGCTAATTCCCGCTATCCGCTACAATCTTTTTTATCCCTCCGCTATCGCTACGGCACAAAAAAGGATTTCCGCTAATATCGGGGCTAGGGCATTCAGGAAACAAGAAATTTATTTTAAAAAAAACTTTGTGAATCTTTGAGCTTCCTCTGCGAATCTCTGCGAAATAAAAAAATATCTTATGAAACTTTGGGAAAAAGGAATACCAACCGACAAACAAATCGAACATTTTACGGTAGGAAACGATAGAGAGCTCGATTTGGTTTTGGCCAAATACGATGCTTTAGGTTCTATTGCCCACGCCAAAATGTTAGGACAAATTGGTTTACTAACAGATACCGAAACCGAATCTTTGGTCTTGGCTTTGAACGAAATCATAAAAGACATTGCGAACGGGAATTTCGAAATCGAAGATAGTTTTGAAGATGTACATTCTAAAATTGAATATTTACTGACCGTAAAACTGGGCGATGCCGGAAAAAAAATCCACACCGCACGTTCCCGTAACGATCAAGTTTTAGTCGATGTGAACTTATACCTGAAAGATGTAGTCAAAGAATTGAAAGAGCAGGTAAAAACGCTTTTTGACATACTGATGGAATCGGCAGAGAAACATCAAAATGTATTATTGCCAGGTTACACACACCTTCAAATTGCAATGCCATCTTCTTTTGGGATGTGGTTTTCCGCTTATGCCGAAAGTCTGATTGACGATATCACGATGCTCAATGCCGCTTTGAAAATCGTTGACCAAAATCCATTAGGTTCTGCGGCTGGTTACGGAAGCTCTTTCCCTATCAACAGAACATTCACTACTCAAGAATTGGGTTTCGAAACCTTAAAATACAATTCGGTTGCCGCACAAATGAGCCGTGGAAAATCGGAAAAAACAGTTGCTTTTGCCATGAGCAGTGTGGCTTCTACCCTTTCCAAGTTTTCTATGGATGTGTGTTTGTATATGAGTCAGAATTTTGGTTTCATCGGTTTGCCATCGCATCTTACAACAGGTTCCAGCATTATGCCACACAAAAAAAATCCAGATGTTTTTGAATTGATTCGTGGCAAATGCAACAAGATTCAAGCCTTACCTTTCGAAATCACAATGATTACCAATAATCTTCCAAGCGGTTACCACAGGGATTTACAACTCTTGAAAGAAGGATTGTTTCCAGCGATTCAAAACCTAAAAGCCTGTTTGGATATTGCTATATTCTCTATCAAAGACATTACGGTGAAAGACAACATTTTGAATGACCCAAAATACAACTATCTGTTTACTGTTGATACCTTAAACGAAATGGTGGTTGCCGGAATGCCTTTTAGAGATGCCTACAAAGCTGTTGCCGAACAATTGGAAAACAGAACGTATCAATCTCCAAAAGAGACCAAACATACCCATGAAGGAAGCATCAATAATTTGTGTTTGGAGGAAATTAAAGAAAAGATGAAATTAAGTTTTTAAACTTATATAAAATAGAAAACCTCATTTAAATCGATCTTAAATGAGGTTTTTTTATGTTTTTTTAATTTTTAAAATTTCAATTTTCCAGTTTTTAGATATATCGTAGAATTTATGATTGAACTATTCATAGCATCTGTAAAAGCTTGTTCAAAAGCAAAAAACACCACACTTCCATTTCCATTGGATACAAAATCCAAAACTTTTTTTCTTGATTTTATATCATATATCTGAAAATGAGATTTTATAATACAACTTTCGCTTTGAGTACCTCCAGACATACCCATACCTCCATTTGACATAGCCATAGGCATACCAGGACTTCCTTGTATACGGTTTGTAATTTCATGGTCATAAATTCGTATTAGATAATCCGCTTTAGAATTCGTAAATAATGAATCTACCTTTTTTTGTTGTTCTTGAGTAAATGTCAAAGGATCATTTGAAACAAATTCCAAAGATTGATCATATTTTATTTCACCAAATATTTTTTCTTCTTTCAATTTACGCATATATAAATAAGCATACTGCCTCACAAAATTTACCTTTTGATTATAATTTTTATTAAAAGTTTTGGTAAATTCACTTAGCAATATGTTGTCATTACCAACAAGTACCGCAGTTTTATCAGGGCCAAAAGCAAATTTTGAATCTTGATAATTAGCAGTTTCACTAATACGAACTGCTTCACAGGAACATAAAAACAATTGAACACCCACTATTCCGGCTATTAGCCTTTTACTTATTTTCATTTATTTTATTCTTTTATGTTTTGAAATTTCTGTATATTTTATGAAGTACAAAAGACATGAACTAAAAATAATTTAATTTCAATAAATCAATTCAAATTAGTTATCCAGGTTTTCAATTATTTGATTGTTTTCATTCTTCCATATTCCATTTGAAAATACAATTATTCCATATTTCTCATGATAATACATATTCCCATATTTAGAATTTTGAGGATTTATTCCAACATAATCAGGAATACATATAGTTTGGCCATTATTTTCATGTGGTTTATAGCCATCATCACAAAGATTTTGCTTTTCACAACTTACAAGTGAAAAGAAAATAATTGCTAGAAAAAAAACATTGATTCGATTCATTTTTATATAATTATTAATTTTAAACATTTCAAGCCATTCAAATTAATTTTTTTACTTCATTTCAAAATAAAGTAATTCTGTATTTAAAAATAGTCTAATTCAAAAATGAAAAAAATTCACTTATAATTACCCTTTGACAACATATATATCACGAATATATAAATTTTAGAATAACATTCTTAACAAACGACTATAAAATCATCAAATATTTCCTTAATTTTTATTAATTTTTTTAATTGAAAAATGAAGAAAACACTTTTTACCTAAAAATCAATTAATTGTATTGATAGTAAAAATCATATACCAATTTTTATAAAAATATAATTGAGGTTAAAATATAGGTCTTTTGTTAATTAATAATCGATTAAACAAAATATCCCCAATTAGTTTCTAACTTTTTGAGAACATCTTTAATTATTGGTTCTATTGTAACCTATTCTGCCCTAAAACATTAATAAAAAATAACATATAAACTCATTTTTTTAACATTAAAAAAATAGTATGCATGCATAATATTTTATATTTTCACAAAAAATTTAAAAAACTAACCCCAATGAAATTAACCTACACAATTGCATTTTTAGTATGTATCAGCGCTCTTTTCTTTAACAGTTGTTCAAGTGATGACGAAACAAAAAATGAAACAAGCGCAACAGATAATACAACCCTAAAAACTTTTAACGATGTTACTTTTTCTCTAGACCGCTCAGAGAGTTATGATGCTGGACAGTATTTCTCAACCGAATTAGGAAAATCTTTTAAAACTAGTAAAATTGATGCAACAACATTACCTAAAATAGATATTGCTTTTTTTAGTGCATCTTATACTTTGAGTTATTTTTTGAGTCCAAATGATGCAGATTATGGTATTAAGAATGCTTCTAAAACAATTTTTCTTAATGCTCCAATAGGCATAATAAATGTAGATCAATTTAAAAAAATTGAAAAAGGTTCTGATTTAGATGGATATAAAATTGA
The DNA here is from genome assembly GCF_965234445.1 of Flavobacterium rarum (SeqCode). Lineage (GTDB taxonomy): Bacteria > Bacteroidota > Bacteroidia > Flavobacteriales > Flavobacteriaceae > Flavobacterium > Flavobacterium rarum. Next base: position 140,240 of record NZ_OZ248490.1, read on the forward strand.
TGCCGATGATGATGATTCTTTCCCTGATAGTTCTATGCCAAATGTGGTATTATTCAAAAATGCTGCTGGCAAAAAAGGGGTGATCTATATCAAATCTGTTCACCGAGTGGGTTACGACCCTAGAATTGTAGTAGATATTAAAATACAAAAATAAAATTGCTTACTAATTCAATTTTTAAAACCGGTTTCTCTTAATTGAAAAATCGGTTTTTTTTTGCTTTTCAATTTCATCTTTTTACTAATGAAAATTCAAGGTGGTAAAAATTCAAAGTTATTCCAATTCAAAATCACTCTTCTTTTACTTATAAATTAGTACTAAAATTTGTATATATTTGAAGAATATCTTAAATAAATAGTATGGTGAATCTCGAAGAACAAGCTACTCAATCACTTTTTGACAAAAATCAAATTTCCAGAGAACAATTTGATGCCATTCGTACATATCGAGGTTTGGACTTATTTTCGGTTCATAACGAATTGAAGTTCTTATTATACCTTTCCATGCTAATGTTTACATCTGGAATTGGGATTTTAATATATCAAAACATAGACACGATTGGGCATACCGCAATACTAGGATTATTGCTTTTGGTAACGTTGATCTGTTTTTACTTTTGTTTTAAAAATTATTCCGGTTTCAGTAAAGATAAGGTGCCATTCCCTAATCCGCTATATGATTATTTAGTGCTTACGGCCGTTATATTGAGTTGCACGTTTGTGGGTTATTTACAATTTCAATACCAAGCTTTTGGAACTCATTACGGATTGGCTACTTTGGTGCCAACGGTTATCAGTCTTTTTTGCGCCTATTATTTTGATAGTAAAAGCGTTTTATCAATCGGAATCACTGGAATGGCAGCTTATTTGGGACTTTCGGTTGACCCAAAGCATGTTTTTGAAAACGAGATGATTCATAATACCTACTTGAGCTATGTTGGTCTGGCCTTTGGTTTGACTTTATTGCTTTGGGCTTTCTATGCTAACAAAATCAATCTAAAAAAACACTTCAATCTGGTTTATCTCACTTTTTCACAGCATCTGATTAGCATTGCTTGTATTGTAAATTTATTTCAGGATTATTGGTTGGCTTTTGGATTAGTTTTAGGAATTGCAGCGTATTACTTTTATAACTTAAGTTTCCAAATCAGGTCTATTTCACTTTTTATTTTCACAGTTTTATACGGATATATTGGAATGAACATCCTATTTGTGAAGATTTTAGAATCCATCCATTTCGAAGACCTATTTTCTGTATTCATTTTTACTACCCCTTTTTATTTTATTGGCTCCATAATTGGATTTATAAAATTAATTAAACATTTTAACAAAAATACCACCGATGATAGCATACGATAAAACACTTTTAGACAACGTTTACCTGGACGAAGAAGCAAATCGATTGAAAGAATCGGGTTTTATTAGTACCGAACAATACAAAGTTTTGGGTAATCAATTAGCGAGGTTAAAAAGTCAAAACAACCTCTTTATCCGAATTGGTTTCTTTATTCTGGGTTGCATGTTATATTCTTCGATTTGTGGTTTTATATCGTTATTTGGATTGAGTGTAATAGACAATGCGTACTTATTTTTCATCTATCTCTTTGCCATAATCGGTTTTGGAACTAAAGAGTTTATGTCTTCAGGAATGAATTATTTTGGTTTTGGCTTAGACGATGCTTTTATTTTAGGCGGTATTGCGACTCTATTGACCGCTGTTGGACTCACCTTTGAACAAAATTATAATACCAACTATCTCGCTGTTATTTTAGTAATGGCAATCGCTTCGAGTATTGCTTATTTACGTTACCTTAATCTTTCTTTGGCCCTACTCGCGTGTTTTGGAATAACTGGAAGTCTAGCGTATATGACATTCGAGTATTTAACAATCGGAAAAACCATTTTGCCTTTTGTGATGTTGCTGTTTTCTGGCGGTTGCTACTTTATTTCTAAAAAAACAGTACAAAATTTAACTGTTCCTTATTACTACAACGGACTGAAACTAGCCAAAGGTTTTTGTCTAATTCTATTCTATCTAGCAGGAAATTATTATGTGGTGAGAGAATTAAATTTCAGCCTATCAGAAAATTATTTCTATGACGGTCAGAGTCCCGAAATTCCTTTTGCGATATTCTTTTGGGCATTTACGATTTCAATCCCTGTGGTTTACTTGGTTTTCTCTTTGAAAAACAAAGACCGAATGATGCTTTGGATTGGTTTTCTGGCACTTTGTTTTGCCTTTTTCACTTTCAGAATGTATCATCATGTTTTGCCTCCCGAAGTGGCTTTGACTATTGGAGGACTTATTGTATTTGCTTTTACCTATTTTGCTATAAAAAGAACAAAACACAACGAAACGGGTCTTACTTTTAAAGTCGACCGATTTACCAACCCAAATGCCTTTGCTAATGTTCAAGCGCTTGTGGTTGCTTCTCAATTTGGATTGAAACCCGAAGCAAAAGTCGAGGAATCACCAATGGAATTTGGAGGTGGTGGATTTAGTGGTGGTGGCTCGAGTGGGGAGTTTTAGGGCCTATCTCAATAAAACAAAAAAATTGGCCACAGATTATACGGATTGAACGGATTAGCACAGATTTTTTTAATTATGCTTGAAATCTTTGTGAATCTGTGTAATCTGTGGCCAATTAATACTCCTTACAACCTATCCGCCAAATCCTTTGCATCAATATCACTATGGGAAACATCATAAACTGATTTCCCTTCTTTGATTAACAATAATTGCGGGGATTGATGCACTACTTTAAAACGGTTCGCAATTTCATTGCAAACATCTCGGTGCTCAATTAAATCTAAAAAATACGTATCCGTCGCATCAGCCGAATCAAATTCATTTTCAAATTGTTTTAGCGCAAATCTGCTTATGCTGCAACGAGTGCTGTGTTTAAAGATTACTACTGGTTTTTCATTCGATAAAGCAACGATCTCATTCAGTTGATCTAAGTTCGTTAACGGAATCCAATTTATTTTACTTGTTGTTTCTTTCTTTTCTTCTGAACTACCAAATAGGGAATTAAATATACTCATTTTGTCGTATTTTATGTCTTTTTGTCTTTATAATATGATGAAAATCATCGTTTAAACGTCAAATTGTCCGTAAATTTATAGTGGAATGTAATTTGATATTTAATTTGCAAAGTTAGTTATTAAACAAATAAAAAAACATAAAACCTTTAATCATGAACATTAATAAATTTACCATTAAATCGCAGGAGGCTATACAGCTTTCACAGCAACTGGTTCAGAGTTTGGGTCAACAGCAAATCGAGAACGAACACATTTTTAAAGCTATTTTTGAAGTAGATGAGAATGTGGCTCCGTTTATTTTGAAAAAACTCAACGTCAATGTGCCTTTGTTTCTCCAGATTTTGGACAGTACCATTCAGAGTTTTCCAAAAGTTTCGGGAGGCGAAATTCAGCTTTCCAGAACGGCGAATTCTGCATTGAACGAAGCGGAAATTATTGCCAAAAAAATGAACGACGAATACGTTTCTGTCGAACATTTGATACTGGCCATTTTCGATTCCAAAAGTAAAGTAGCCCAAATCCTAAAAGACCAAGGCGTAACCGGAAAAGGACTGAAAGCCGCTATCGAAGAATTGCGTAAAGGCGAACGAGTTACTTCTGCTTCGGCCGAAGAGAACTACAATTCTTTGAACAAATACGCCAAAAACCTCAACGAACTCGCCAAAAACGGAAAACTAGACCCTGTAATTGGTCGTGACGAAGAAATCCGTCGTGTATTACAAATCCTGACCCGAAGAACCAAAAACAACCCGATGCTGGTGGGTGAACCCGGTGTGGGGAAAACCGCCATTGCCGAAGGTCTTGCACACCGTATTGTAGATGGCGACTTACCCGACAATTTGAAAGACAAAATCGTATTCTCCCTCGATATGGGAGCCTTGATTGCAGGTGCCAAATACAAAGGGGAATTTGAGGAACGTTTGAAATCCGTTGTTAAAGAAGTCATTGCAGCCGAAGGAGATATCGTATTGTTCATTGACGAAATTCACACACTTGTAGGTGCAGGCGGTGGCGAAGGCGCTATGGATGCCGCCAATATCCTCAAACCGGCTTTGGCTCGTGGCGAATTGAGAGCCATTGGTGCTACGACTTTGGATGAATACCAAAAATATTTCGAAAAAGACAAAGCGCTTGAACGCCGTTTCCAAAAAATCATCATCGAAGAACCCGATACCGAAAGTGCCATTTCGATTCTTAGAGGAATCAAGGAAAAATACGAAACACACCATAAAGTGCAAATCAAGGATGACGCGATTATTGCTGCCGTAACGCTTTCGCAGCGCTACATCACCAATCGTTTTCTTCCGGACAAGGCCATCGATTTAATAGACGAAGCTGCTTCGAAACTGCGAATGGAAATCAACTCCAAACCAGAGGAATTGGATGTTTTGGATCGAAAAATAATGCAGTTGGAAATCGAAATTGAAGCTATCAAACGCGAGAAAGACGAAAGCAAACTCAAAGTATTGGGAATGGATTTGGCCAACCTCAAAGAAGACCGAAACGAAATTTACGCCAAATGGAAATCCGAAAAAGATGTGGTCGATAACATTCAAAACGTAAAAACCGAAATCGAAGACTTCAAATACGAAGCCGAACGTGCCGAGCGTGAAGGCGATTATGGTAAAGTGGCCGAAATTCGTTACGGAAAAATCAAAGAAGTCCAAGAACGATTGGCCGTTTTTACCAAACAATTACAGGAAAACCAATCGGGAACTTCGTTGATCAAAGAAGAAGTAACCCGCGAAGACATTGCCGAAGTAGTAGCCAAATGGACTGGAATTCCGGTCATGAAAATGCTGCAAGGCGAACGCGAAAAACTATTGCATCTGGAAGAAGAATTACACAAACGTGTAGTAGGTCAAGAAGAAGCCATCGAAGCCGTGAGTGACGCCGTGCGCCGTAGTCGTGCTGGATTGCAGGATATGAAAAAACCAGTGGGAACTTTCCTTTTCCTAGGAACAACAGGAGTCGGAAAAACCGAGTTGGCCAAAGCCTTGGCCGAATACCTTTTTGACGATGAAAACGCCATGACCCGAATTGACATGAGCGAGTACCAAGAACGCCACAGCGTGAGCCGATTGGTCGGTGCGCCTCCGGGATACGTGGGCTATGACGAGGGCGGACAATTGACCGAAGCCGTGCGTAGAAAACCATATTCCGTGATTCTGTTGGACGAAATCGAAAAAGCCCATCCAGACACCTTCAACATCTTGTTGCAAGTGCTTGACGAAGGCCGTCTAACTGACAACAAAGGACGTTTGGCCGATTTCAAGAACACGATTATCATTATGACTTCCAACATGGGAAGCCAAATCATACAGGATAAGTTTGAAAACCTGAAAGGAAGTGTTGAAGCCGCCACCGAACTTGCCAAAGTCGAAGTACTCGGATTATTAAAACAAACCGTGCGCCCCGAGTTCATCAACCGTATCGACGAGATCGTGATGTTCACGCCATTGACCACTGCCAATATTACAAGAATTGTAGGATTGCAATTGAATAGCGTCACCAAAATGCTTGCCCAACAAGGCATCACCATGGACGCTACACCCGAGGCCATCGCCCATCTTTCTGAGAAAGGCTATGACCCACAATTTGGTGCAAGACCCGTAAAACGAGTAATACAAAGGGAGGTTCTCAACCAGCTCTCCAAAGAAATCCTCGCTGGCAAAGTGCATCCCGATAGCATCATCCTACTCGATGCTTTTGATGGCGAACTCGTTTTCAGGAATCAAAGTGAGTTGGTGCATTAATATAGCTTAATTAAAGCTTTGCCAAAGTTTTGAACTTTGGCAAAGCTCATAAAAAACACTGGTCGAAAGGCTGGTGTTTTTTTGTTTTAGGAGCAGAAGTATTTGGTTTTTCATCAAATTCACTCCCGCTGTCATTCCAATCTTTTTTATCCCCCGCTCCAAGAAATATTAGCGTCAAGAAGCTACGCAAATGTCTCTGACTTTGCGTTTTTTTTTAATGTTCTTGAAAACAGAAAACTGGTCAAAAGTCTCCCGACTTTTAACTTGAATTTTTTTAGAATTCATCTGGCAAAGTACATCTTGAAAATAACATTTTATTGGATGTTTTAAATTTCGAAATCGTTTTTAGCATTAAACCGAGTTGTTGCAGAAATAAAAAAAACCGCTCAGACCTTTGTCAAAGTTCAAAACTTTGACAAAGGCAGAAGAAAGCACTAGTCGAAAGAGGAGCATTTACGGCTTTTGATAATGCTAGAAAATTTGCTTGTTATGCTGGAACCGCCCCTTTTGAATATAGTTCGGGTTCGAGTATTAAAGGACGAACCAAAGTGAATGATTTGGCAGATAAAAAGATGAAATCAATATTACAAATGTGTGCTTTAGTGGCAGTGAAACATGATCCACAGCTCAAAGAGTATTATGAACGAAAAATAAGGAGAAGATAAGAATACTATGCTAGTTTTAAACAATGTAAAATGTAAATTATTGCTCGTGTATTTTCTGTAATTAACAGACAAATTCCATACATAAACACATATAAATTTGCCTGTTAATTTTTAGATTTTCACTTGTTTTTTATCATAGAATGCGCTATCAGATTTTTTTTGTGTTTTAAAGAACTATTTTTAGATGCTTTTTTTGTATAAAATAACATAAAAAATAGCGTTATTATTACATTAAATAAGATATATTTGATTTGTATTAATCACTAAAAAAATAATGTTTTTATGAAAATTGTAAAATTTACGTCTATTCTGACATTCATCGCATTTCTAACCTTTTCCTGTAGTAAAGATGACACTTCTGACAATTCTTTAAATACAGAACTAGCTAATCAACAAAATGAACTAGAAAATAAGTTCGTTACTCTAGAAAATTTGAACTCTGGAATTTCTATAGAAGGTGCAACAAAAAAGACTGCAACACCACCACAACCCAACAGCAATATAAATCTAAATGTTAGTTCAAATACTATTGAAGGTTTACAAAAATCAGGTTTTAACTTATCGTTTACTTCAACCGAAACAAACATCGCTGGTGCTTATTTACAATTTAAGGATGCTAATGGTAATTTTTCGACAAGCTATTTTGACATTCCATTGGCTAGTTTAAAACAAAGTAAAAAATCGAACGTAAAAAAACCTTTAACATCCAATAAAACGGTTATAGAGAAAAAATCATACCTAATAAATGTTGATTTTACTGATTTAATACCCGCAGGTAAATTTTGTGGAGTACTTTGTATTTATGACAGTGCAAACAATATCAGTCAACCAGTTACAGTTTGTATTGAAGTTGAATCTTGGGGAGGTAATGCTGAATTAGTTGGAGAATGGGTTTTAGAAACTTCAGATTACAATGAAACAAACACTATTTATTGTGCGAATGGCACAAATATTAAAGTCCCTTATGAACAAGTTGTCAATGAATATTTAAGTCTAAAATTAACGGAAACTGGAAGCTTTGAATTTAATGATCGATCTGAATATAAAAACTTAGATTATGATGCTTCTAATAATAGCTGTTCTGCAGTTTTCGAAAAAGATTCAAACAAATATGAATCTATTCACAATGGACAATGGGCTTATAATGAAGACTCTAAAAAACTAACTTTAGTAAGTTTCAGCTATTTAGATATTTTAGAACCACAGTATAATGAAATTTACCCAAATGGAGAATTAATTATAGATGCAGTTACTGTAAGTGTAATTAATAGTAAACTTGTAATAGTAGACACCTATATTGAAAATGGTGAGACTTTTACATTCACCTATACCTTCAAAAGAAAATAACCCCCCGCTGCGCAATTCCGAAATCTTTCGGGACATGACTTTGCGTTTTTTTAATCTTCTTGAAAACCGAATTATGTCAAAAGTCTCCCGACTTTTTCCGTAAATGTTTTTAGAACTATATGATTTTCAAAAGACACAAAAAAACCACAAGTATCATAGCTGTTATTTGTGGTTTTTTACTTTTTTTTAGAGTGAGTGTGTTTCGATTTATAAGCAACCGTGTTGAATTTATAAGATATTTACAGGAAAAGTCAGGAGACTTTTATGAAGTTTATCCTTTTCAAGGACAGTTTAAAAAAGGTGCAAAGTCTATAGACTCTGCACAGCGTGGATGATTTTAACCGAATCGAAGTAACTCCAAAATCCAGAAGATCTCTAGAGCATGTAATTGAAACTATATAAAACAAAATGGGATTAAACCTGCTTTGCATTCTAAGAAGAGATTCAATATACTTACCTTTGAAAAATTCCCCAAACAACAATCGAAGCGTCTCTACTTTCAATTACTTAAAAAACAAAAAATGAAGTTTAAAGGAGTTATTTTTGACTTAGACGGAACATTGGTAAATTCATTGGAAGACATTGCAGATGCTATGAATAGCGTGCTTCAAGACCTCAACTACCCTACTCACAATTATGATGCTTATCAATATTTCATTGGTAGTGGTTTACGAAATTTGGTGAGTAAATCATTACCCGAAACGCATAATGATGAAAAAAGTATTGAGAACTGTTACCGTTTAATGATTGAAGAATACCGTGATACCTGTACTCGCAAAACAACATCGTATAAAGGAATTATCGAATTATTGGACTATTTACTTTTGCAGAACATAAAACTAAGTGTATTCTCTAATAAATCAGACGAACTTACCAAGAAAATTACGGCTGCTTTGTTTCCTAACTATTTTGATTCTGCAGTGGGCTTAACCATTGAATCACTCAAAAAACCCAATCCATCCGAAGCTTTGGCAATAAGCAAAAGCATGGGGCTAAAACCAGAAGAAATAATTTTTGTAGGTGATTCTGGTATTGATATGCAAACGGCCACCAATGCCAATATGTTTGCAGTGGGTGTATCATGGGGTTATCGACCAAAAGAAGAATTGATAGAAAATGGTGCAAAACAAGTAGTAAACCATCCTTTGGATTTAATTGAGATTTTATAATTGGCTAATAAACTTTTTGTAGCATTGCAGTCTTCGATTTTGATAATTTTCAGAATCTATCGAGATAACATTGGACACTTAAAAGAAGTCTACTATAAAAACCCTTTCAGACTTGAAGAAACGTAACAAATCATTAGAATTAATACACAAAAAAACCACAAACAGTAGCTTGTGGTTTTTATCTTTTGAAATTTGAACCATGCTCTAAAAAAGCATAGTTACTTGTTATTTGGCTATTTATTTTTTAGACGCAATAGATATTGATTCTTGATTTCATCAACATGTCTTTGTTTGATTTCTTTTCTGCTCAAACCATTTAGACTTTGCACATATCCTGTAAAAACGTGGCTAATAAAAAGTGGTGAAACACTACCTTCAGAAGAAGTATTATGACAAGAGAAGCAATTCACAAGATTGCTCACTGTATTCCCATGTATAGAAGACGGTGTACCAAACCCAACCTGAACATAGGTTTCCATAGTAATATTGTATGCCGCAACGGAACCTCTGGTCAATTTTTTGGGCTCTGAATTGGACAGCGAATAGCTTAATGAATCCAACAAAGCTGCTTGTGATGGGGTACCTACATATCCTTCGGTATTAATCCATATCGAGCCATTGTAGAAATAATTATTCCAAACCCCTTTCAGTTGTTTCTTGACACTTTCGTTGATTGTGCGAATATTATTCAAGTTCTCCGAACCATTTTGGCTTGTCTCCATAAAAAGCTGAACGTTAAAAGATCCTTTCATTGCTTTTTCAACAGGAACACCGTATTTGTAAACGGAGAAAACGTCTGTATAGATACCATTTTTTGAAGTTATGTTTTTAACCGTTGCAGTTGTACTTTTATTGAAAAAAGGATAATCAACGGTGCTAGTCACAGGTGCGTCAGTTGTTGGAGTAGCCTTAGCCCAATCATAGGCAGGTGCAAGATTTTGATGCTCAAAAGTAGCCCATACAAATTCAGGATGATTCTCAACGACTCCAACTACATGCATTCCCAAAAGTGCCACTCTGGTTTTTACGCCATTGATTAACCCTTCAGTAACAAAATAGGAAGTAGTATCCTTAAGAACGCTAGCATTTATCCAAGAGGTTTTAAGTTCTAATGAACCCACGGGAAAGGTTATATCCTTTACTTTGGAAGGGTCTTTTTTTGCTATTGGTCCATATTTTAACATTGCCCCATAAAGTAATTTGTCCATGAATATAGAGTAATAGACTGTAGTGGATGGAGGAATACCCGACGGATAGTTGGGCGTTTTTAAAATATCTATAGAAGCACTAGCCTGAGCAGTATCTATCAAAATAATTCCTTTGTTTTGATCTAATTTTTGTCCAGACGAACTCACCTGCATTAGAATATCCATAAACTGTGGTCTGCCATTGACTTCATTGGTTAGCCAAAGAAACTTTTGCCAAGACCATTGATGAAAATCACAATTACTTACAGTTGCATTGTTTGCAAATACACTTGTAGGTCCTTCATTTGGTGCAGGCGTTTTTCGGGTATTGTTTAACGTTACAAACCAACTAGCTGGGGCTAAACACTCGGAAACAGTAGCGCTAGAATAGTCCGCATTTTCTCCCTTTATCTTTGGATCATTTTTGCAGGCGCCTAAAAAGACCAGTGCACTTAATACCAATAACTTTTTTGTTGTATTCATGTGATTTTGCTTTTTAAAAATTTGAGGTTATATTTTTTTGTCAATATGAAACTAAGCAATTAACAAGTAGAATTTTAAAAAATGCTTCAAGGCATCCCTATTTAGGTATAAAGTCTCTAAAAATGTGTATAAGTAAACTTACAGAACTTATTTACAATCTGTGAATCCTGCAACTTTTTATAAAAGTATTACAAAACAATCTTCAAATAAGAGACTCACCTTTACATAGTTGAAACTGCTCCCGCAAATCAATTCAAATTAAGTACAAACCACTTATACCAAAAGGCTATGAACAATATATTTAAAGGATTAATTTCAGGCTATGGCGCAAGTAAACTAGGAGGAGGATGCTTTGGCACAATTTTAGTTTTTGTCATTATATGGGTGCTTTTGGGACAATGCAGTTAAAAATTTTAATTCTATTCAAACAAAAAATAGTAAAAAACAATTTAAAAAAACAATTATGAGTACAGGTAAAGTAGTATTAGGAACAGTAGCAGGTCTTGCTATTGGCGGCATTTTAGGAATCCTTTTTGCTCCAGAAAAAGGTTCGGTTACCAGAAAACAAATCATGGACAAGGGAAATGATTATGCCGATGATTTAAAATCAAAATACAACGAGTTTGCAGATTCTATTTCGGGAAAACTTCAAAGCGCAAAAGATTTTGCACAAGAATTGGCCGAGAATGGAAAAGCTGAGTTTGATGAAATAAAAAATGATGTCAATCATACCGCATCAAAGTATTAATACAAAATAAAATATAGTTATGACTGAAGATGCAACGCCCATAGCAAATCTTTTTGAACGTGCAGAAGAGTACAGCAAAACTTCCTTAAAGTTGTTTAGGCTAAATGCCATAGACAAATCGGCCGATGTTGCTTCGTCTCTTGTTTCGCGACTTGCGGTGATTATGACCGTTGTATTCTCAGTTTTAATTGGCAGTATTGGAGTTGCATTATGGTTAGGTAAACTAATTGGCGATGCCTTTTATGGTTTTTTCATTGTTGGTTCTTTCTATGCGTTTCTTGCAATTGTACTTCATCTTTTTCGGGAGCAATGGCTAAAATATCCTATTAGCAATTCTATTATAAAACAAATGCTAAAAGAGAAAATAATATGAGATCTAAAAACGAAACGGATTCCTTAAATGAATTGATAATTCTTCAGGAATTAAAATATAGTACTGAATTGGAACTCCTCAAAGAGCAATTTCATATTGCGTATGAAAGTGTAAAACCTATCAACCTCATCAAAAGTGTATTGCACGAAGTAACTGCTTCGCCAGAAATAAAAAATGATCTGGCGAATAATGTCATTGGGTTGGGAACTGGATTTCTTTCCAAAAAACTTTTGGTAGACGGTTCTCAAAGTCCTGTGAAGAGAGTAATTGGAACGGTAGTTCAATTTGCCATAGCAAACTTGGTTTCAAAACATTCCGATACGATTAAAACAATTGGCAGCAATCTTCTTAAACATTTTTTTAACAAACAGAAAAGCCAAAAACGCTTTGAAAATCCAAATAATAATTGAAATCCTTAAAAGAGTGAACTTTGATTTGCCTTGGTTGTATATTGTCTCTCAAGCTATAACTAAACCACTATGGACTGAAAGTCCATAGATTTTGGTGTCAGACTGAAAGTCTGAAAGGTTGGAAAACTTAATTTCAACCACAAATTACACAAATTTTCACAAATTATAATCTGTGAAAATTTGTGTAATCTGTGGCAAAAAACATTTTTAGAAGCTGAAAGCAAAATGCACTAAAGTGCATAGTTTTAACTATTTTTGGGACCAATAAAAAATTTTGGTTCATTGGTTAAAAATACCTTTCATCAATTACGATAACTATCTTATAAATAGTGGATTCTAGTGATCGAGAGGTGTTATTTTACTGCTATTTACCTTTATAAAAAACTATTGAAAAAATAGTAATTATTAAAAAAATACGATCCATTTTTAAAGTTAGCTTTTGTTTTTTTTTAAAAAACTAAACCACTATGGACTGAAAGTCCATAGATTTTGGTGTCAGACTGAAAGTCTGAAAGGTTGGAAAACTTAATTTCAACCACAAATTACACAAATTTTCACAAATTATAATCTGTGAAAATTTGTGTAATCTGTGGCAAAAAACATTTTTAAAAGCTGAAAGCAAAATGCACTAAAGTGCATAGTTTTAACTATTTTTGGGACCAATAAAAGCTAACTTTATTTATTATAATAACGCTATAGAAAAGCACATAAAAATATTGAAAAAATTGGCTTTAGTTTTATATATGATTGTGTTTTTTAAGTCACAGATTAGCACATATTTTTTTTTAACCTTAAAATCAGCGGCAAAATAATTTGAGAGTCAATCTGTTTTTTAGACCCTAGCCAAAAAAAATAATTTTATGTTTTACTGAACTCAAAAAGACAGAGATTCTTTAAATAAATCATAAAATCCTGAAAGACATAACATTAATACATATAAAATAAATTCACTCCAATGAAAAAGTTTTTTATTTATTTAATATCGATTTTGTGCTCTACTCCTATTTTTAGTCAAAATAAAAATAGTAACAAGGAAGAGAAAGACAGCCTATACATTGAAGCAGTAGAAAATAAATTACAACCTGACAAAGTTCTTCATGCTGAACCACTCTATATTGATTTAATTAGAGATTTAGGAGCTCGAAAAGGGGAAAAAGAATGGAACATTGGTTTTGAATTAAAAGACAACTATTCATTTGACTCATATAACGGTTTTGTGGAATACGAATGGGCTGTAATTGATCGTTTAGGTCTAGAAATTGAGGTTCCTTTTACTTTTTATTCCCCGAACAATAGTGGCGCAACAATTCCTGAAAACGCAATAGATGGTTTAAAACTGGCAACACAATACTCTTTTTATGTATCCGAGAAAAACAAAACCACATTGGCAATTGCATACTTAAACGAATTTGAATTACCCAGTTTTTCAGATTATGGCGAATCAAAAGTAATAATTGGTAATATTTACAATCCTTTTTTTGTTGCCGCAAAAAGATGGGGAAACAATTTTCATACTTTACTATACACTGGTCCCGTAATTGAACATCACTTTAAGAATAACGAAATCGAAACTATATGGCAGATCAATAGTAGCTTTCACTATATGATCCCTGGAACCAGTAACTTTATTGGAGTAGAATTTAATAAAGAAATACACGACGGTACATTCGACATGGTTATTAGACCACAAATGCGCGTAGGAATAATTGATAATTTATTGATAGGAATTGTTACTGGCATCCCCATAAGCAAAGAAAATGAAAGATTTAGTACCTTCTTTCGCCTAATTTACGAACCTAATGGGGTTCATTAATAACCGCTATGGATTCAAACAAATTTGAGTTTATTTCAATATTCTTGAAAAACCATCTACATGAATTTTCCGTCTTTACGCCTGGCAATATTATTGAAGCTATAATACAAGTTGTAGCCCTAGAAAATTTTTATGGAGCTTTGCAACTAATTATTCGATACCCCGTTGACGATTTTTTCTAAAAATGAAGGAACTTATTTGTCAAGCATATTCTTCGAAATCCAAAATGCATTATTATTTCGTTTCTTTTACCCAAAAAACGTTCAAATAAAAAAACGTTTACAACCACTTATATGCATAAAATGCAATTGCTTCTATCCACTCATTTTTACATAATTAAAATCTAAAAGTGATCTTTGTTTAAAATTTAGCTCCGATACTCACATAAAAAGTACGCCCTTCATTAGGCAAAATGCCAGGTCCAGGATAGCCACCGGCACGACGAGTAGCATAAGAAGTGTTGGTTAAATTATTAATACCCGCCTTGAAATTGTAATTTCTTAAAAATTGATACTTCATCGAGAAATCGTATACCCTAAAGCCTGCTAATGCACCAGTAATACCATTTGCAGTAGGATTTTCGGTGTTGTTGGCATCCGTATAAATTTTACTAGTCATTCGATTTTGTAAAGTGGCAGACACATTTTTGAAATCCCAGCTAATACCAAAATTGTGAATATATCGCGGTGCATTTTCTACTTGCTTGCCTGCTAAATTACTTTGAGTAATTACAATGTTTGGGGTTGTTCCTGATATTTGTGTTTGTCTAAAATCTGTGTAAGTAGCATCAATAAAAGCCATTGTAGCAAACAAACTAATATCACCAATTTCATCATTTACCTCAAACGCTTTGGATACATTAACATTCACAAATCCTTCAAACCCTTTATGAATAGTTTCTCCTAAGTTGGTTCTATACAAAAAGGTGCCTTGTGTAGGATCATCATTGATAAATTGACGAATACCTCCCACTCTATTTTTATACAATAAATAAAAATAAGACACATCAAAATTGACAAAACCAAACAATGAACCTCGGTACCCTAAATCTAAATTATATCCGCTACCGTCTTTCAAATTAGGGTCAATGACATCCGTAGTTGCAGATGGAGTCAAATCCGAGAATAAAACGGGACGAAAAGCTTGGGAAAAATTACCGTACAAATTGGTTCTTTCCCATTTGTATTCCACTCCCAAACCAAACAAAGCCAAATTACGAGTAATGTCTTGTGGATTTGCTAAAACATCAGTGCCATTTGTTATATTAATTCTTCCTTGACTCGTAGAGCGAATTGATTCGAAACGCATACCTGGTGCTACACTTAATCTTGGGGTAATTTTGAACTGATTCTCGGCAAAAGCTGCAAAATTATCTGTAGTAAAATTTAAATCTCTGTTATAGCGTCCTTCTACACTCAAATCAAAATCGGAACCAGTTGTCCCTTTTCCTTGTTGTTGACGGTTCATATTGGCTTGGTATAGGCGAATACCAAATGCCAATTTTTGTACTTCATTACCTAAACTGTATTTAAAAATACTTCGAGTTTCTAAACCAATATTTTTATAAAAATCACGGTCTACTTGTCGATTGGCATAGGCGTCAGTTGTTGCATTGACAACATCTATTACATTTGGAGCTGCAAGAAAACCCACCGAGTTCCGTTCACCTATCAATCCAAAAAGTTTAGCATTAAAAGACAAGCGATCACTGAATTGGGTGTCAAAGATCAATGCTGCTACATTCCAAGGTGTACCAAACCAGTTACGATTGCGAAGAGATTGTTGTGGATTCGTTTGAAATTGTACATCGGTCAAACCTCCAGCTTGTTGCATGTCATAATCCTTGTTGGTATACTCAGCAGAAAGTTTTGTTTTTTCGTTGAACTTGTAGGCAAAATAAGCGTGAGTATTGCGTACATTATAGCGCCCATTTTCTCTCCAACCATCTCCATTACGAGAATCATTATAGATATAATAGTCTATTTTTTTTGTAGTACCACCAATAGCATTATAAGAGCTAAACAAACCGTAGCTTCCTACTGTATTTTGTGTTTCGAAAGTAAATGCTTTTTGTGTTTCACGTTTTAGCTCATAGTTTAGCATTCCTCCAAATTGAGAACCAAATTGCAATGAAGCACCTCCTCGTACCAATTGAATATTGGCAACTGCTTCTAAAGGAGGATTGTAATACGCCTCTGGATACCCAAAAACATCCGATGAAATATCGTAACCATTCTGACGGGTATTCAATTCCCAACTTCTATTCGGGCTTAATCCTCGGACCCCAACATTGATTTGAATACCAGAACCTTCATTCTCCCATATGGAGACGCCAGGTACTTTTGCAAAAATCTCTCTGGCATTATTGGTTACTACGTTTCCATTAGTGTTTAGCAATGAAATCACTTCATTTTTTTTTCCTGAGAATAAACTATTCCCTTGTTCCTCTTTCAAACGGTCAACTGGAAGTTTCTTATAATATACTGTAACGGGATATAATTTTTTCACACTGTCGTTTAAAACAATATCGTTGGCGTTTGATTGTCCGTAAGCAATATTACTGACCACTAAAACAAATGCAAAAAAGAATAATTTCATTTTTTATTTAGATTAATTCTACTTTACAAATATAGAACGCCATGTTTATTTAGACAAATTAAAAATATCAATTAACGATTGTTTAAACGCTATAATTCTAATTTTTGCTACTCAAAGACGACCTAAACTACAGAATAAACAAAAAAGTTTATTCAAATATGTGATTCAAAAAGCTTCCCATTTGAAACTTTTACCATCAAAAAAAGTAGTTTTTTGATGCCGTTAAATAGTATGTAAATAATTTTAAACCGATCAGGCAGATAAGACTTTACGATAGATCATAAGGGTTTACAATTCTTAATCAAACAGTATATATATAAAGTAAAAAAAAAAGAGGATGCTAATTGAAATGGGCATGTATTGCAAATCGGCGCAATCAAGATTTTGTAATATGAAGTAAGGTATTTAAAAACAAAAGCTATTCCATAAAATGAGAAGTTAGTATGGTTTAAACAAACAATCCGGTACTTTTTACTGAAATGACTGTTGAAACTATAGGGTAATAAATTATAATTGAAAATAAATAAATCATTTTTTTCTTATTATAATAAACTTTAAATGTATTTTATCGATATTTTAATACATTTTAACTAACTTTGTTGACTACCTTAAAAGTAAAATCATACTGTAAAGGGAGATTTTTTGTTTTTAAATGGCTCAATATAACGCTTGTCATTAACCAATACGAATAAATTACTCTTATGAAATAACCATGATTTTAATATGTAAAACAAAAAAAATATATCCTAATCTTCAAAATTTAATAAATATCTATAATTTGAAAAAGAAAAAAACAGCTCCTATGGAGTTCTTGATCGACTTTTTTGCCTCTCTTTATGATTTGATTATTGCTTTTTTTGCCTCACTTTATGATTTAACCATTAATTTTATAAAATTGATATTGAAAATTAAAAAATTTCTATCATTAGACTTTTTAATTGTTTTTTTTGCATTTCAATACGATGCGGTTTTTAATTTTGGGAAATTTATATATGAATACCTAAAGTGGATTATTGATACCCGAGCAGTGAAGCCTACTGTCTTTTTATCACAAGAAAATCAATTGATACAAATCCACAATTAAACCCAGATTCTGCATTAGTAATCTACCTTTACTAAATTACTTTACAAAAGATATTTTTTAAGGAGTACAGTAAATCTATTCCATTTGACTTTTTTTAATTTATCAAATATAGGCTTCGATGTCTTTTTTAAAACCAAGATTTTTTTGGCGGTTATATGTTTTAAATTGGAGTTCAAAAATAGAGTTTACTTGGTTCTATTATTTTTAAATTCAAAATACAAAAGAATTATTTATCGGTGTTTATTTCTCATGGATATTCTTTTAGTATTTTTTATTTCTAGAAAACATCCCTTAAGATTTGGGACGTGAACCCTTGCTAAAATTGAATAATTCAGCTTGGTACGAAATCTAATGTGTATGCTGTGCTAAAACTTAAAGTAGTTCAATATTTGGTTCTACCCCGAATTGAATGCTATCGTGTGGACACAAATAAATTCTACTTCATAATGGGACACAGATTACACGGATTACATGGATTAGCACTGATTCATTGGTTATAAATTAAAAGTTTGATTATGAAATAAACATAATCTTTAAGGTCAGATATGGATTAACTAATTTTTTTTTTATAAATCCGTCCAATCTGCCCCGATAGCTATCCTATCGTGTGGACACAACTCCAAAATTTGGGTGTTGAATAAAGCAGTTTATTATAGTAATTCCTCTTGACAACGATTTGATTATACCATAGCCAACGGTTTCAACCGTTGGAGACAATATTACGGAGGATTCAATGTCTAAAAAAAATGTTTATCGATACGTTACCCACGTTTAAAACCGCAGGCTATGTTAGAATTGCTGATAAAACTGGATCTTAATAAAATTGATTTATTAAGAATACGTAAAAAAAGAGCTAATATTTGTGTCCACACAATAGGATAACTATCGGGCAATGTCATTAAATTAAGGGTTTCTCACTACGCTTTTTCAAAATACAACTCTCGCAAAGACGCGAAGACACCAAGAAATCGACTCTTAACTTGGCGCCTTTGCGTCTTGGCGAGAAAAAACAAAGCTAAACTTAATGACATTGAGCTATCGGGGTCTGTGTTCAATTTTTCTGACATGTCCACACGATAGGAAATGAATGGGGATTGCAATTTCAAATGGCTATCTCCAATAATAAACAACCTTTTTTTAACCAATTAAGTGAAATAAGTCCATAAAAGCTGGGTAAAAAAATAAAAACTTATATTTTCATACCTCTCTTATATGGTTATTTTTTTTATTCATTGGTGCTACCCACACAGTTGAGGGTAAAACTCAATATTTTATCTGAACAAATCAAAAACACAAACAATAGTTTGTGCTTTTTTGGTCCTCGTTTTGTAAATTCGCCGAAATTTGTCAAACGGTAATTCAAATAGATCCTATTTCAAGACAACACGAAATCCTTTTGCAACTTTAGTAGAATTATCGTATTTTCGTTTAAACAAAAATAATCGTTTGTATAAGTTCTAAAGGAACTAAAACTGAAAGGATTCTGAATGTTTATTTCTTTCCTAAAATTATATAAGTAACGTTTTTTTTATCGTATTATTTGGGCCAGTATTAATTATATCTGCAAACTTTTCTGTTACAAATGAAAAGTAAATCTAGCAAAAAAAAGAATAGAAAAGGTGGGGAACTCAACAGCAAGCTGGGCTATTTGTCCCGAATGTCAAGGACGTGGAAAAAAAAGTAGAGGACTCAGTATGAAAGCGAGACGCCATTACAAGATGGCCTTGGAACAATTTGAAAAAACAAAAAACAAAGAAACGATACCATTACGTCCTAAAGGTCACTTATATACCTGCTTGAATTGTAACGGTTCTGGATTACTTCCTTCTGCGGATAGTCCAATTGCTGATACAAAAAACTATCCTCATGTTGCTATTATTGGTGGAGGTATAGGTGGAGTGGCTCTAGCTGTGGCTTGTTTACACCGAGGGATTCCTTTTACTCTTTATGAACGCGATGAAAATTTTGAAGCACGATCTCAAGGCTATGGCCTCACTTTGCAACAAGCGAGTAAAGCAATCGAGGCATTGGGTGTTTTCTCTTTAGAAGATGGTGTGATATCAACAAGACATGTTGTTCATACTACAGAAGGAAAAGTTATTGGAGAATGGGGAATCAGAAAGTGGATGCAGTCTGAAGCAAAAACTTTTCAGAAACGTACCAATGTTCATATCGCACGACAGTCATTGCGTTTAGCACTGCTTAAACAACTCGATGGAAATGATGCTGTACAGTGGGGACATCAGTTAGTCGATTTCAAGGAAGATGAAGGTATTGAACTCAGCCTCTTAGTGAACGGAAAGATTAAGATCGTCAAAGCAGATCTTCTTGTTGGAGCCGATGGAATTCGTAGTTCTGTAAGAAGGTTATTGATTGGGGATCATAAAACTCCTTTGCGTTACCTAGGGTGTATTGTAATTTTGGGTATTTGTCCTTTGAAAAATCTTGAAAATTTTGAAAGTTCACTATTGGACTCAGCAACTGTATTTCAAACCGCAAATGGAAATGAACGAATTTATATAATGCCTTACACAATAGACTCGGTGATGTGGCAACTTAGCTTTCCGATGACAGAAGAAAAGGCCAAGGAATTGAGTGAGCAAGGACCTCAAGCACTCAAGAACGAAGCCTGTTTAAGGACCCAATGGCACGACCCAATACCTCAAATTTTGAGAGCAACTCTCGAAACTCAAATTTCTGGATATCCCGTATATGACCGTGAATTACTCCAGTCTGAATTACTGGCAAAAGGAGGGTCAGTAACGCTGATTGGTGATGCGGCTCACCCAATGAGCCCGTTTAAAGGACAAGGTGCAAATCAAGCCTTGTTGGATGCAATTGCACTGGCTCGAGGGATATCAAGAGGATGCAGACCTTTATCCAATTGGAGAAAAAATGGAATAAGGGAAAGTGTATTAATCGAGTCTGAATTAGAAATGTTAGATCGAAGTGCTTCCAAAGTGAAAGATTCTGCTGAGGCTGCAGAATTCCTTCATTCTGATATCGTACTTCATGAAGGTGATGAACCAAGAGGAAGATGTTTAAAGAAAAATGATTAAAAATTATAATCTCTAAACATAACTTAAATAATCAACCCTGTTTATAGTAGCTAATAAAATTTTATATTAAATCTGAAATTATTATAATTTTAATTCTAAAAAAATTTTGAGTAGTCTGATTTCCTTCTTTTGATGTAAAATATTTTTTCAAAGTCAGCACTTAAATAACTTTTGAGGTGTTCTAAAAATCACTTTTTAGCCAAGACGTAAGAGATTTACCTTGTTGGCCTAATTTTTCTACTAATCTCACATGTTTTGGAATAATGGCGGATGCGACTATATGGTTAAAATTTTAAACTGTTAATCATAGAATAAAGCCATACATTTTAATCATGTATTCCTCAAAAACTCATATACTTCTTGAATTAAGCGGTAAATAACAATTTTAAACAACTTCACGTAGACTATTTCGTTCATAGAATAAAAAAAAGTGTATTTCATCGATTATTTTAGTTAAATTAAGAAAGATATCGTAATTTTTAATAAGTTTAGATTAGATGAAACAAAACTTACTTCAAAAGGTATAAATTCAATTGATTTTAAACTCAAAAAGTAAGATTTATTTAACCTAATTTAATAACCTAGAATTTAAAAAAAGTCCCCAAAACAATTAAATGAACTTATTATGGAATTAATTTTAAAAAGAAAAGAAAAGCTTCCAATTAACATTATAATTGGTCTGATTACCCTCCCTTTTGAGGTGATTTTTGGTATTTTGTTTTTTTTATTTGAGTATGTAAAATGGATATTAAACATACAACCCTAGATTACTCAACATAATTTTTTAAACCGCAACAAACATTAAAACACAATTATCAATGAATTAACACTACTTTAAGGGTCTTAAATCAAAAACTACAAAATAATAATTCATATTATTTTGTAGTTTTTTTTTAAAATTTTATTTTTTAGAACAAATTCAATTGAAAAAATAAACCCGGAATCCGCATTAGACTTCGTAGCGAAACTGAATTATTCAATAAAAGCATGTGCTCACGGACTATTTTTGAAGATGCAATACTTTTGTATTTTGAATTTAAAAATGGGAGAATCAAGCGAAGCGTATCTTGAACTCCAATGTAAAATATAAAAGCGTGAAAAAAGTTCTTGGTTTTGCAGAAGAATTCAGATGCAGTAGATTTCTAATGCGGAATCTGGGTTAACTCAGTTGTTGCATTCGAGATCTAGGATTAATTGGCAAAAAAATTCTTTTTTCATCAACCTCGCTCCCGCTTTTCTTCCAATATTTTACAAAATCTATCCAATTTAAAAACTTAGACATAATTTGATAAAAATTTCCATCTCAATCGGAGTTATACGATAAATTTAGTGCCTCAAAATTAATTTCATTACTAGATTAAATCAAAAAGTAGTAGATTAGCATTAGTAAACAAAATGCTTAAATTCAATTTTGGCAAATCAATACTATAATCAACTCTATTTTTAAAACAAATTATAATGGCATCAGGTTTTTTCGCACTATTAGATGATATCGCAGCAATTATGGATGATGTTGCCGTAATGAGTAAAATTGCAGCAAAAAAAACGGCAGGTATTTTGGGTGATGATTTAGCCGTAAATGCCGAAAAGGCTTCCGGTTTTGTATCA
Source organism: Flavobacterium rarum (SeqCode) (assembly GCF_965234445.1). Classification (GTDB taxonomy): domain Bacteria; phylum Bacteroidota; class Bacteroidia; order Flavobacteriales; family Flavobacteriaceae; genus Flavobacterium; species Flavobacterium rarum. The sequence goes on from NZ_OZ248490.1 coordinate 162,582, forward strand.
TCCAGAGAACTTCCCGTTTTATGGGCAATTGCAAAAGGCTCCTTTATCAATAAATTAATTATTTTGCCAATAGCCTTTCTGCTAAGCGCCTTTTTCCCAATGGCAATAGTAATAATTTTAGTGCTTGGCGGTCTTTTTTTGGCGTATGAAGGTGCCGAAAAAATATATGAATACCTATTTCCTCATGAACATTCAACAGCCGAAATCACAATGGAAAATTTTACAGAAGAAGAAATTTTGGCACTAGAAAAAGAAAAAATAAAGTCAGCTATAGTAACCGATTTTATTTTATCAGTAGAGATTGTAATCATTGCGCTAGGTACGGTAATTGGTGAATCCATTCTCTCTCAGATCGTTGTTGTTTCCATAATAGCCATAATAGCAACTGTTGGTGTTTATGGTATAGTAGCTTTAATTGTAAGAATGGATGAACTGGGTTTTAAACTTATTGGACTGAGTACTAAAGAACGTAGCCTGTCAAAAACTATTGGTACTATTCTGGTTCAAGCATTGCCAAAAGTCATCAAAAGTCTAGCTGTTATTGGTACAATTGCTTTACTGTTAGTAGCTGGTGGTATATTTGTGCATAATATTGAATTTTTACATCATTTATTCCCCAAATTACCTTCTATTGTAAAAGAATTTAGCATCGGACTTGCATTCGGATTAGTTGTTTTGGGAATTGTAAATCTCTTCAAAAAGATGTTTGGAAAAAAGTAAGAAACACCAATCTTGATATTTTTAACATACGAAACTCAACAGTAATTAGTTATGAAAATCAATTGTGAATGGCATTTAAACAACAAAATGCCTGAAAATTCAACTTTTGAACAAAGAATCCAATGGCATTAGAAGGACAAAAAAATTGCCAATGCAGACCAATTCCAGAAAAACTCTTGGAGGAAATGGCAAAAACAAAAGCCAAACCCAATAACGAATACAGGGCAAACGCATAAAAAAAAGTTGACACGAATTTTTGAGCGCCTAAAAAATAAAATTACACGAATTTTTTCTGCCTTTGGCAGATTCGTGAAATAATATGACATCCAAATTCGTGTAATTCGTGTAATTCGTGTAAAAAACCTTAAAATATTTTTAATGCGTTTGCTCTGATAACGAATAATAATGGGTTTTGGCTTTTATTTTTTTTCTCTCGAAATAACTACAAAAATGCAAAATAGTCACCCTTTAGCCCCGATAGAAGTGGAAATCCTCCCGATTTTTCATCGGGAGATTGCAACGAATAGCGGGAAGATGTTGCCCAAAAAACACCAAATATTTCTGCTCCAAAAATTAACTATACAATTTTTCTTTCCCCTATTTGTTGTCTCCACATAGCGTAATACAGCCCTTTTTCGTCCAGTAAATCTTGGTGTTTCCCTTGTTCGATTATATTTCCTTGCTCTAATACATATATTCTGTCGGCATGCATAATGGTAGACAAACGGTGCGCAATCAATACCGTAATTTGATCTTGTTTGGAAGATATGCTTCGAATGGTTTGCGTAATTTCTTCTTCGGTGATAGAATCCAGAGCCGATGTTGCTTCATCAAATAGAAGCAGTCTTGGATTTCTCAACAACGCTCTTGCAATCGACAATCGCTGTTTCTCTCCTCCCGATACTTTTATACCGCCTTCGCCAATAGTCGTGTCCAAACCTTTTTCGGCGCGCTCCAATAAATTTTGACAAGCCGATTTTTGCAAGACATCATTGATTTCGGCATCGGTTGCATTGGGTTTCACAAACAGTAAATTGTCTTTTATCGTTCCGGAGAACAATTGTGCATCTTGAGTTACAAAACCCAATTGTTGACGCAATTCGGTTAAATCAATTTCTTTGGCGTTGATATCGTTGTAAAAAATAGCGCCTTCTTCGGGTGTGTACAATCCAACTAACATTTTGACCAAAGTCGTTTTTCCGCTTCCCGATGGCCCTACAAAAGCAATGGTTTCGCCTGCTTTGGCTTCAAAAGAAATATCTTTGACCGCATAAGAAGTGGCGGTTTGATGCTTGAAAGAAATGTTTGAAAATCTCAAATTATTGATAAAACCAATTATTTTTGGGAACAATGGTTTCTCTTCGCTTTTGGCATTCATCAAATCACCAAAATTATCCATCGAGGCTTTTGTTTCGTTATAAGTGGCAATTACATTTCCCAATTCCTGTAGCGGATTGAACAAAAAGAAAGAGAAAAACATCAACGTAATCAAATCTCCCGGTTTGATGATTCCTTTAAAAATAAACATATATAAAGCAAAAACCAGAGCCGTTCTCATAAAATGAACCGTTGTCCCTTGAATAAAACTCAACGAACGAATAAAACGCACTTTCTTGAGTTCCAATCCTAATATTTTTATGGTTGTGCTGTTCAAACGGTTCACCTCTTGCTCGGTCAAACCTAAACTTTTCACCAACTCAATGTTGCGCAAGGATTCAGTAGTTGCTCCAGCCAAAGCGGTAGTTTCCCCTAAAATTTCTCTAGATACTTTCTTGATTTTTTTGCCCAAAAATGAACTGATAAAGGCAATAACCGGAACTGTTGCCAAAAAAATTGGTCCCAAAAGCCAATCAATGGAAATAGCATAAATCACGACAAATGTGATTCCGATAAGCGATTGAAAAACCAATGAAATAGACAAAGTGATGAATTTTTCGCAATCTATTTTTACTTTCTGAAGTTTTCCTAACGTTTCACCGCTTCGTTGGTCTTCAAAATCCTGAAAAGGCAATTCCAACGCTTTCTGAATACCGTCCGTATACATTTTGGCTCCTGTGCGCTGAATAATAATATTGGTAAAATAATCCTGAAAATTCTTGGCAATTCTGGACATCATTGCAGCACCTAATGACAGCGCAAGCCAACCCAAAACTGCTTTGGTGAAATCTGGGAAATTATGATTAAAATTAGCCACTCCAACACCGCATTGGTTCAGTAACTTACCGATTATAATGGAATCGCATAAAGAGAAACATTGGTTAATTGCTGCTAAAAACAAGGCTAAAAACAATAATTGCTTGTGTTCTTTAATATAGGTATATAAAATTTTCATTGCTTTATTTAAAATATTGAGAATGCAAAACTACAACTATTGCATTCAAAAATTTAAAATTCACACAATAATAAAACAACAAATCCTCCTTATTATACAACAATCTCCTTTGCAAAAATCCTCATTTTTACACTAAAGAAATTAGCTATGCAAAAGACAATATTTATAGTAATCCTCCTTGTCCTTTTCTGTTCATGCAAACAACAGCATCAGGAGATAATGGAACCCCAAAAAAAAATTATCCGAAAACAACCCAAAACCATTTCATTCCATTTCGAAAAATCGAAAGAATGGCTAGTAAAGAATACCAATAGCGTACAAATCCGAATCGTTCTTGCAGTTAATAGATCTGACGAAGCCAATATCACCAAAATGGATTCAATCCTAATTCCAAGTGATTTAACAGGTGATTTGGAGTTTTATCTTCCGTTTCCTTTAGAAGTTCCCTATTTGCAAGCCGTCAATAAGATTATTTTCTTTTCCTATCCTACCCAAACCTTTGCCACTTACGAAAATGGCATTTTGATGTACACCGGTCCCACCAATATGGGTCGGAAAAAAGATCCCACGCCTACTGGACTTTTCTACACCAATTGGAAAGCCGAAAAAACAATCAGCACTTTCAATGATGAGTGGGATTTGCGTTGGAACTTCAACATCGCCAATAAATTAGGAGTGGGTTGGCATCAATATGAATTGCCGGGTTATCCTGCCTCGCATTCCTGTTTGCGACTTCAGGAAAAAGACGCCAAATACCTTTACAATTGGGCAGACCAATGGATATTAAAGGATGATGAAAACGTACTCATAAAAGGAACTCCAGTAATTGTTTTTGGTGCATATCCTTTTGGTGAACCAAAACCTTGGCTGCAATTGGTTCAAAACCCAAAAGCATTGAACATTTCGGCAGACGAAATTGAACAAGCAACAAAATCTTACTTAAAAGGCATTCTATCCGAACAGAAAAAAAGAGAAAAACAGCCAATCAAGGAGTGAAAAGATTTCTGTTTTCAATCGAAGGTTACAAACTTACTAAAACGCAGAATTTTTCTTTAACATTCCAACTATCCTCAAACTTTTCATGTTTGTAATTATACTATAACCAACGGTTTCAACCGTTGGAGACAATTCAGGAAAATCAAGATTCGAAAAGAATTCTCAGATATACGTTCCCCGCGGTTGATCCCGATAATTATCGGGAGTGGGCTATAGCAATACCAAATCAATTACCTCTTTTGTAATCTTCAAACTCTTCAATTTATCCTGATGATTAAAGATGGGACTGGTAATCATCAGCTCATCAACCTTGGAATATTTTACAAATTCTTTCAATTCTTTAGTCAACGTTTCCTTACTGCCAATAAAGGAACCAGCCGTCATTTGGTTGACATGAAAACGAGCATCTTCGCTCATGTCATTCATAAGATTGGTCAAGGAAGCCACTGGAGGCTGCAACGGTTTTCTAGTATTTTGAATTAAATTCAAGAACATTTGATACAAACTCGTCGATAAAACTTCGGCTTCAGAATCTGTATCGGCAGCAATAACATTCACGCAAGCCATTGTTTTGGGTTGATCTAAATATGCTGATGGTTTAAAATTTTCGCAATAAAACTCAAAAGCCTGCAACATTTGTTTGGGTGCAAAATGTCCCGCAAAAGCATACGGCAATCCATACGTCGCAGCCAATGTGGCACTATCCATGCTCGAACCCAAAATCCAAATTGGGACATTGGTTCCTTCCGCCGGAAAAGCGCGGACTTTTGCCGTAGCATTCCCTTCCGAAAAATAGTCCTGCAAAGCCGACACATTCTTCGGAAATCGTTGCGATTCGGCAAAAAAATCAGGTCTTATAGCTTGCGCCGTTAAGGAATCGGTACCAGGAGCTCTTCCTAAACCAAGGTCAATTCGGTCAGGATACAAAATTCCCAATGTCCCAAACTGCTCGGCGATAATCAAAGGCGAATGATTCGGCAACATTATCCCGCCCGATCCCACGCGTATCTGTTGCGTCTGGCTCGCAATAAAGCCAATCAAAACCACCGTTGCAGTACTCGCAACATGCGCCATATTATGGTGTTCGGCCAACCAGAATCGTTTGTAGCCCAAACCATCAGCAAGTTGAGCCAACTCTTTGGTCTTTTGCATCGTTTCGCTAGCATCGCTATCCTGCGCAATTATCGCAAGTTCTAGTATGGAAATCGGAATTGGGGTTTTCATATTCATTTCAAATTTCCACAAATTTAGGCTTTACCGCTCATGGAATTTAGAACGAGATGTTAATTCAATTATAATATTTAAAAGAGTTTTTTTCTAATAATTTGGAAGCAGAAGTATATGTTATTTCATCAACAGTTGTCCCGCTATCCGCTTCAATTCCCGATAAAGAAAAACTACGGCAAAAAAGCCTTGTTTTCCTAAATCGGGAGATTTTCACTGCTATCGGGGCTAGACAACCTATTTAGTTTTTCAGTTGAAAATATGCTGACTTGTCATTATTAAGATTTATTTTTTAAATTAAATACATACATTTACTACAATCACAAAGCAACATTATTAAATCACAAATCGATGTACTAAATTGTTCCGCAAACAAATAAGTTGTTTTTAACATTCTTTACTAACTTCAAAACTATGATTAATAACTATAAAAAATTTCTCGATGACTTTTTTTTAACTTTACTAGAGTTCAAGCATACATCAAACAGATTGAATAAAGTATTGACATTAGATTCCCAAAAGTTTTCTGAACCAGGAGCTATTTATAGATCAAATTCTGCTTTAGTTTTGAGTGACTGGACTGGCAAAACAGACAATGATTGGGAATTACTTTTCCATTCTGGGATATTTAGAGAAACATTAAAAGAAAACTATAAAAATCCGCTCCGCAAAGTCTCATGACTTTTGCGTTTTTTTTTAAAGTTCTTGTAATCCGCAAATCTGTCAAAAGTTTCCCGACTTTTAATGTGAATATTATTAGAACTGTTTGTATTACAAAAACTGCAAAGTAAAAGTTTGTTTATTCTGTAGTCTTTTTTGCTTAAAGTGGTTACGTTTCGATTTATCAGCAAACGATTTGAATTTATAAGATGTTAACCAAAAAATTCGGTAGACTTTTATTAGGTTTTCGTATTAAAAGAATATTTAAAAAAATTCGAAGTCGGGAGACTTCGCAGAGCGGAATGAATAGCACTATCAAAAGCAACACTATAACGGGTTGCTTTTTTGAGTTCACACAATCCAGTGACTACTACCTCAAAAGCCTACATTATTGTTGCTGAATAGCTACAGGAATATTGGTATCCTTTTTGCCCATCCAGAAGCCTCGGGAGTGGCAAAAAGAAATAACGGATAACGGGAAGGGATATACTTTCGTTCCTTAGTCGGCCTGCTCCCAAAAAGGATAATCGGTGTAGCCTCGGTTACTGCCACCGCCAAAAAGGGTGTGGGTATCGCTGATGGGATTTAGTGGGGCGTCTAGGTGTAGGCGTTGGGGATAATCAGGATTGGTTAAGAAGTTGCGACCAAAACCAATTAAGTCCACGAGTTTCTCGGCTAATAATTGCTCTCCTTCGGCGGGGGTTTTGTTGCCCGTGGCGATAATAGTGTTTTTAAAATCGTTTCGGAGTTGGATTCGAAAGTCTCTCGGAATTTGTGGTGCATCGTCCCAATCCGCTTCCGACAAATGGATGTAAGCAATATCTAGGTCATTCAACTGTTTTGCAGCAAGGGCAATAGTATCCATGATTTCGGGATCGTTCATGTCTTTGAAACTGATAAAAGGCGACAAGCGAACGCCTGTTTTTTCTTTTCCAATGGCTTGGGCAACGGCTGTGGTGGTTTCCATCAAGAAACGGATGCGATTTTCTTGGCTTCCACCATAGGAATCGGTGCGTTGGTTGCTGTTGCTTCTCAAAAACTGGTCAATCAAGTAGCCATTAGCACCATGAATTTCTACGCCGTCAAAACCAGCTGCTATAGCGTTTTGGGCACCTTGTACAAATTCGGCAATTGCTTGGTCAATGTCGACTTGCGTCATGGCTTTGGGGGTATCTACAGGCACAAAAGTAGCATCGCCATTCGGCGCACCATCAAATAGGTACACATTGGTATTTTGAGCGGTTATCGCCGAAGGAGCTAGAGGTTGTAATCTATTGATTTGTGCACTACTCACGCGTCCGACATGCCACAATTGGAGGAAAATGATGCAATTGGCTTGGTGTACTGCTTGGGTAGTCAATTTCCAACCTTCGATTTGTTCGGACATGTAAATGCCTGGTGTTTTGGCGTAGCCCATACCTTGGAGAGACACTTGCGTAGCCTCAGTGATAATGATGCCTGCCGAGGTGCGTTGCGCATAATATTCTGCCATTAATGCATTGGGCACATCACCAGGTTGTGAGGCTCTAGAACGTGTCATTGGCGCCATTAGAAAACGGTTTTTGAGCTTTAAAGCGCCAAAATTATACGTAGAAAATAAATGAGGTAAGTTCATAATTGTATCTTTATTCGTTTATAAAAAAGTTTTTATTGGCGATTTGGTACATGGCTACAAAAATGATAAACCACAGTACTACCATTAGCGCATAGCCCCATTTCCCTAGAGACCATACAAATACAAACAACCATATATCGTGTTGGTAAAAGGGGTCAAAAGCTTGCCATTGGTTATTTGGGCCACTGCTAGCTATTAGTAAAACCACTACTGAAACTATGTAGATGAATAACACGGTTAAAAGTGCGCAGAGGATTATTTTTTTTAAATTCATGGTCAGTTAGTTAATTGTTTAATCGTTTATTCATTTAAAAGTTAGACTACTTTCTGCCTATTGTCTAATATCATTAAGTTTAAGGATTTCTAACTACGCTTTTTCAAAATATAAATCTGGAAAAACGCGAAGACGCAAATAAATCAGCTTTAAACTTTGCGACTTTGCGTTTTGGAGAGAAAAAAAGCTTAACTTTATGACATTGGCCTAAAGCATACAAACTACTTCCAAGTCACAACTTCTTCAATTGGCCTTCTCGTTTTGGGTCTAGGGTCGATGACGCGGTAGCCAAAAGCAACCATGTAGGCTAAACCGTATTGGGTGGTTTCGATGCCAAAATGTTCGGCTAGGATTACTTCTGATAAGGTTTGGTTGAAGCCTTCGATAGGGCACGAGTCAATACCAATCATGGCAGCTGCTGTCATCATATTCCCCAATGCAATATAATTTTGTTTGGTGGCCCAGTCGAATAAGTGCCTTTCGTTGTTCAAATCAAAATCTGATTTTTGAAAATCCTCAAAGAATTTACTTTTACTTTTGATGGTTTCTTCAGGAAGTTGTTGCACGTCTTTCATAAAACTAGCAATGTATTCGCTGTCCCATTTAGTCAAAGGTGCTTTCATCGTCAATCCGAGGACAAAATGACTTGCTGTATCTAATTTTTTGGGAGCTCCCCAAGCATTTTGTTTGAGTAGTTCTCTCAAGTTTTTGTCTTGTACCACCACAAAATGCCAAGGTTCGAATCCAAAAGAGCTAGGTGATAAACGAGCGGTTTCTAAAATAAACTCAAAATCGTCTTTGGTAATGATTTTGTTAGAATCAAATTCTTTGCAAGCATGACGAAATTGAAAAGCATCTAGTATTTCTTGTTTATTCATAGTAAGTTGATTTTTAGTACTATAAAGATAAAAAGATCTTATTAATAACGCCTATTTTTTTTAATCAAAATAATTTTCGATTTTGCAAATCAAATTCATTCAAGTAGGTTGAAAATATCCAAATCCAAGATATTTTCTAACTCCACTCGTTGAAGTTTCCCGACTTCGTCACACACGCTGAGCATGAAATACAATTCCAAAATCAAAGTCTTTGCGTGCTCCGCTAATTATCTATAAGAATTAATCTCACGATAAAAAGCAACTCTATAACGGGTTGCTTTTTTGAATTTATACAAACAAGTGACTACAACCTCAAAAGACTACCTAAATGATAGGCGCGCCTATCAAAAACAAAGGCACATCAGCCGTCCGATATATCTTTTGCCTAGCAAAGGACAAGATAAAAGGATATCTGCTCCCATCAGGGTTAGAGTAGATATTTAGTTTTTCAGCAAAACTTTTACAATTGGTTATTAGTACCACAAAAAAAATCAATTCAAATTATCCATTGAATAGAGCTGCTTAACGATATTACGATTATTTAATAAAAAACACTAGTAACAATATCAAATAGTAAACGTCATACCTGGAACTAAACTGCCAAATATGAAACTATCTCTCAAAAAATTCGAAGACTCACCTCAACTTTATGCCAGAATTGCTGGAATACTATATTTATTAATTATAGTAGCAGGTATTTTTGGAGAACTTTTGGTTCGCAATAAATTAATCGTTTCTGGAGATGCTACCGCTACTGCTAACAATATTATAAATTCTGAATTGCTATGGAGAACGGGTATTAGCGTTGATTTGATTATGCATATTTGTGATTTGCCGGTAATGATAATTCTGTATTACCTACTCAGAACTATTAGTGAAAAATTGGCGTTACTTAACTTATCGTTTAATTTAATACAAACCGCTGTTTTGGTGGCCAACAAATTAAATCTTTTGGCCGCATTGTTCTTCTTAGACGATGCTGACTACTTAAAATCATTTAGCCCTGACCAACTGCACACTTTATCTTATCTTTCCATTAAACTACATGATTTTGGTTTTGGAATTGGGTTAATCTTTTTTGGTTTTGTGTGTCTTATCGAAGGGTATCTCCTCTTTAAATCCAATTATTTCCCCAAAACTATTGGAGTTCTAATGTCAATTGCTGGAATATGTTACCTTACAAATAGTTTTGCACTTCTCTTAGTGCCACCACTTTCAAGTATCGTATTGCTAATGCCCTGCCTAATTGCAGAATTATCATTTAGTTTATGGCTCATTTTCAAAGGAGTAAACCTGCCCATCTGGAAAAATTTAGTTACTAAAAATATATAAAAGCACTATTTTAAAACAATAAGCTAATTCAATTTTATATGTAAAAACAACAAAAATCATTCTTTTATAAAATGACTCTGCTCCGCATACTAAGATAAAATGTATAGAGATGTAGTAAATAATTGGGCTGAAAAAGTGAAATCGGCAGGCGGAACCATCATCTCAGAACCACAAGATTATGAAAAAGACTATACTTTGGTTTTGCTGATCCGGATGGTTACAACTTCAATATTTTGTATTGGCGAGGAATGTAAACTAAACCACAACATAATCGAGAAAGAAATGAACACAGAAATTAAAGCATACAACGAAAAACAAGCCTCAGGCGACAAAGATATTTGCGACCAGCTTGCTACAATCATTGACAACGAACTAACCGAAGCCGAAAGCAAAATTTGGCACGCCCACCCTGTTTGGTTTTTAGACGGTAATCCAATTGTTGGTTACAGCAAACAAAAAGCAGGTTTGCGACTGATGTTTTGGAGTGGTGCTGACTTTGATGAGGAGTCTTTAAACGTAAAAGGTCAAAAATTTAAAGATGCGTCCATATTCTACCCTACTATTTCCGAAATTGAAGTGAATGATTTAAAACGCTGGCTGAAAAAATCAAGAGACATTCAATGGGACTATAAAAACATACTGAAAAGAAAAGGACAATTAGAAAGGCTGAAATAAAAGGAAAATCTACTGTAAAAAAACAAATTATGAACAGCACAAGCCATCATGATGAGCGAATAGCAAAAATGACATTCGTTACGGTATATCCGCATTATCTCGCAAAGGTGGAGAAAAAAGGAAGGACAAAAGAAGAATTGCATCAAGTAATAGAATGGCTAACCGGTTATAACGAAAAAAAACTGCAAGAACTTATCGAAGAAAAAGTCACTTTTGAGAACTTCTTTCAGCATGCTTCAATACACCCTAATGCTCACCTCATTTCTGGCGTGATCTGTGGCTATCGAGTCGAAGAGATCGAAAATCCATTAATACAACAGGTAAGATATTTGGACAAATTGGTTGATGAACTGGCTAAAGGACGCAAAATGGAAAAAATTTTGCGAATTGCTTAAAGTAACTTTAAAAACGACAAAATATAACAACAACTTGACAATGGAACTATCAAAATCAGACAAAAAAACAGCCCGAATTCTAATGGATAAAGGAATTCTAAAAGAAATTGAAATTTGCAATACTAAAATTTTAGACATTTTAACAGATTGGAAAAATAACAAGAAGGATGCAAGAGAAACCTATGGTCAAGTTTATGGTACCGTTAAAGATAACGACAAATATATAGCTTCCAATTACGATGGAATTTCTGGAGCATACTACTTTGATACCGTCCTCAATATGTACATCAAAGGGTTGATCAGTGAAAAGGACATCAATCCATTTTCTGAAACGGTAAGAGAGCGGTTAAATTCTCTTAAGAAAAATCGATTTTAATTATAAAATAAGAAAGACAAACTCAAAATACAAAACATTGCAGAGCAAAGAAAAAGCCTTATATTTGTTATAAGAATTAATACTCCTTAATTATGCTAAGAGAAAAAGTGGATAAAAAAATAGTATTTAGATCAAATACCAAAGAAGTCTCAAATTTAATATTAGCTGGCAAACAGGCTGTAGTAAACGCAATAAGAGAAAATAGAGCATTAGGTTTACCATTCATCTATACAAAAGGAAACAAAGTGGTTCGTGAAAATGCCAACGGTGAAATCGAAAACATAAAAAACAGACCTTTACGCTCCTCTCTAAAAATAAAAAAAGGAACTATTTTGTATGTCAAGTCAAAGTAGAATTAGAGTTTTTGCAGGCCCTAATGGATCTGGAAAAACATCATTATATTCGAAAATAAGCAAAACTTATATTTCAGGTATTTTCATAAATGCTGATGAAATAGAAAAGACACTGCAAACAAAAGGATTAATAGATTTGTCTGAATTTGGATTAAAAATCACTCAAAAAGATTTAGAAAGATTCATTTCATTAAACGATAGCCAATCCTTATTTGCTAAAGCTCAACAAGAAAACTTCACAATTGATATTACAATAGCTGAAAACTTTATTGTCAATAAACCTAAAGACACAAACAGTTATGAAGCCGCTTTTGCAGCTTCCTTTATCAGATATTTACTTTTAAGAGAACAAAAATCTTTTTCTTATGAGACTGTTATGAGTGATTTTTCTAAGATTAGAGAAATAGAAACTGCTAACAAATTAGGATTTAAAACATATCTATATTTTGTTTGTACTGATGATTACGAAAAAAATATCGACCGAGTACAACTAAGAGTTGCTAAAGGAGGTCATAATGTTGATGCAAATAAAATTCAAAAAAGATATTTTAAAACATTAGAAAATCTATCTGATGCAAAAAAATTGTTGATAGAGCATTCTTATTTGATAATTCAGGCAAAAAGATGGATTTATTAGCAGAAGTATATCAAGGTCAAGCTTTCAAATTTCACACCACTAATCTTCCGCTTTGGTTTGAAGAATATGTTTACAACAAATTTGATTTTTAAACCTTTTCAAAAAATAAATATCTCCAAAACTTTTCTATTTCCCATTACCGCTATTCTTTTAAAAAATAACTATTTTTGCAGTCTAATTTTTTTACCATGTCAAAGAAAAAGTACAAAATAGCGGTCATTCAATTGAACCTAAACGATGTTGCCGAAAATAACCTTAAAAAATGCATGAGTTGGGTTCGCGATGCTGCCAACCAAGGTGCTGAAGTAATTTCGTTACCGGAATTATACAGCAGTCATTATTTTTGTCAAAGTGAAGATGTTGATAATTTTGCTTTGGCAGAACCATTGTACAGCACTTCGTTTATCGCTTTTAGCGCTTTGGCTAAAGAATTGGGAGTGGTAATCATTGTTCCTTTCTTTGAAAAAAGAATGGCTGGAATTTACCACAACAGTGCTTACATCATCGACACTGACGGGTCTGAAGCTGGATTGTATCGCAAAATGCACATTCCGGACGATCCGCATTTCTATGAAAAATTCTATTTTACTCCAGGTGATTTAGGTTTCAAAACGATTCCAACCCAAAAAGGTAAAATTGGAACTTTAATTTGTTGGGATCAATGGTATCCGGAAGCAGCTCGTTTAACTGCTCTGCAAGGCGCCGAAGTTTTATTTTATCCAACAGCAATTGGGTGGCATCCGCAAGAAAAAGAGCAATACGGTGAAAACCAACACGGTGCTTGGATGAGCGTAATGAAAGGGCACGCTGTCGCCAATGGTGTATATGTAGCAGCTGCTAATAGAATTGGTTTAGAACAATATATTGAAGGAACAGCTGGAATTCAGTTTTGGGGATCATCGTTTATTGCGGGACCACAAGGCGAAATTTTGGCACAAGCCTCACACGATAAAGAAGAAATTCTTATTGCCGAAGTAGACTTGGATTTACAAGAAAATGTGCGCCAGAACTGGCCTTTCTTTAGAGACAGAAGAATCGATGCTTTTGGAGATATTACCAAACGAGCAATTGATTAGTCATTTTTAGACGTTAAGATTCTAAGCATCTGAGATTCTAAGTTTTTAAAATAATCTTAGAATCTCAGCATCTTAGTAACTTAGTAACTTCCCTTAATTCAAATCGGGTTGAAATATTTTGACAGTTCCATCTCCTTCACTACTCACCACTACCAAACTTCTTTTGGTTGGACTTTTGGATGCTGGAATAAACAAAAGACCTTCTGGAGCATCCCCTGTTTTTATGGTTTGCAAATGTTTTGGAGTCATCGGATTACTCACATCATAGACCATAAAGGCATCAGCTCTTTCTAATCCTACAAAAAGGATTTGTTTATCACCCATTTTAGTGACGTAAACGGCTTCTGGTTCTGCTCCTTTATCATCACTTCTTCCATCATCATAAACACCTAATTCTTGAGCTTTTTTGTCTAATTCGTTTTTACTATCAAAAACCAATTGTCCTGTAAGTCCATTCCAAATTGAGAAAGAACGAGCTCCAAACCCAACTAATTCGTCAAAATCTCCATCACCATCAGTATCACCCATTTTGGTATTGATGTTTAATCTTCCCATACTTGCATCCGCTTTTAGTGCTGCTGCATTTGGAAAAATTGTTGGGTCTAATACTACTGCAACGTTATTAATTCTTTTAACATCCACAAAAGCAGCATATTCTCTTGCATCTCCTTCATTTGCTGTTACAATATAAGGTACTTTGTTTATTTCAAAATTGCTAATTGCATCAGGTTGAAACATTCCTTTCAATTTCCAAGGATTGAAATCAACAGCCCCATCTTTATCACTAATATCAATCGCATTTTCGGCCAAACTATACTCTTTATATCCTAAAGGAAAAATTTGAACAATTTTCTTTGTTGCCAAATCAATTTTTGCAATTCCGTTATTCTCCTGCAAAGTAACCCAAGCTGTTTTTGAATCGGCTGAAATAGTTATATATTCTGGTTCGATATCAGAAGCAAAATTATTAGTTGGACTTGTTATTCGGAATCCTTTGGTTTTTAAATCGGCTAACTGTCCGCTGAAACTTCCAAAAGTTAGAGTGGTTACCGCATAATTGGAAGTAACATCAATAATCGAAACCGATCCATCTGGGTCAAGAGAATAAGTGTCATTTGGTTCTCCTTCGTTTGCCGTCATTATGAATTTACCATCTTGTGAATAAGTAATCATATCAGGTAAAGCACCCACCGTAATCTCTTTAACCAAAGCATAATTTGAAGTATCGAAAACGACAACTTTACCTGATTCTTGTTTGTTTGTTTTGGATTCTAAAGCTACTGCCAATTTTCCATTAAAAGTAGCTACGCTATTGGCAGCTCCGTTATAAGGAACCAAATCAATACTGGAAATCAAAACAGGTTTTGTTGGATCCAAAAGATCAATCACATCTATTTTATTGGCACTACTATTGTTTACAGTAAATAATTTTTTGGAAATTTCGTCATAAGCACTTATTTCTGCAGCACCAGTTCCTCCAATAGTCAATGTTCCAATTTCTTTAAAAGTGGAAGGATTTTCGTTTACTATTACTTCAGTAGTTTCATCGGAATCATTGTTGTTTTGACAACCTACGATCAAAAATAATACTGCAAGTACAGCTACACTTTTCTTTATCATTTTGTTTGTTTTAATTTTTTCAAAAATAACTTTCAAATTCGCAGCACTTATTACTAGAACATTATAAAATCTTTAACATAACTATTCATATAATTTTGATTTGAGTCAAAAGAATAAAATGTAACCATCGATACTATTTATTAATCCCACTGTTTGATTATCTTTGTACGCATTACAATTAGCATTAACTATGACTACACTTACAAGACGTTTCCCAGCAGAATGGGAAAAACAACAAGGAATTTTATTGTGTTTTCCGCATAATGGAAAAGATTGGCCTGGAAAATACGAAGCCATTCAATGGGCATTTGTGGAATTCATCAAGAAAGTAGCCAATTTTGAAACTGTTTTTTTGGTTGTTGCCGATGAAAATCAAAAAGAAAAAGTAGCCATACTTTTAGAAGAAGCACATGTCCATTTTGAAAATGTGACTTTTATAGTTCATAAAACCAATCGCAGTTGGATGCGCGATTCTGGTCCAATTATTGTTAAAAAAGGTACTGAAAGAGAAGCACTAAATTTTAATTTTAATGGATGGGCAAAATACAAAAACATTAATCTGGACAAACATGTTCCAATCAAAGTAGGCGAAGCTTTAAACATTCCTGTTACTCAAGTGATGTACAAAGGAAAACCTGTAATTGTTGAAGGTGGCGCCATTGATGTAAACGGACGCGGGACTTTGCTAACCTCAGAAGAATGCCTAATGCATCCCGATATTCAAGTTCGAAATCCAGGTTTCACAAAAGAAGACTACGAAGCCGTTTTCAAAGAATATTTGGGAGTTACGAATGTGATTTGGCTTGGAGACGGTATTGAAGGAGATGATACCCACGGACATATCGACGATCTATGCCGATTTATAAATGAAGATACCATTGTAACTATTGTCGAATTGGATCCCAATGACAACAACTACAAACCATTGCAAGACAATTTAAAAAGATTGCAAAATGCCAAACTAGAAGATGGGAAATCACCAATAATTGTAGCATTGCCAATGCCAAAACGCATTGACTTTGATGGCTTACGATTACCAGCAAGTTATGCCAATTTCTTGATTTTGAATAATTGTGTATTGGTTCCTACTTTTAATGATGCTAATGACAGAGTGGCGCTAAATATCTTAGCCGAATGTTTTCCTGATCGAGAAATCATCGGAATCAGTGCTATTGATTTGATATGGGGATTTGGAACTTTACATTGTTTGAGTCAGCAAATTCCGGAGTAAAAAAATGTTTAAAAGTTAAAAGTTTCAAGGTTTAAAAACTTAAGGATTTAATTGTTTTAGGTTCTAAACAACAATCATAAAAAAAGACTTGCAGAATATAAATCTGCAAGTCTTTTTTATTCTAGAACTATATGAAACCTTGTGTATAGCTAAAGTATTAAACCTTTAAACTAGTTAATCTCTTGTAAAAGGAATTTTTTGATCTGCACCAATTAGCATATCAAATCCATTTTTGGCTTCATTAAATTGAAAAGAAACTCCAGCTTCTTTGGATTCAAAGGCATCTTTACCACTTGGAGTAAGTGCAAATTTTGGGTAATTGGTAATTTCTGCATAAAGAACACTATTTTTCTCTGTAAACTCAATTTTTAAAGGGGCAGTTTTAGTCGAAAATTTACCTAAATAACCATCTAAAATAATATCTTTTTCGATTACTCCCTTGTCTGACTTCCAAGTATTATTTGCTTCATTTACATCTGGAAAAACATGATCGGGATCAATAATTACACTCATGATCTCTTCAGTAGTATTTACTTTAAAAGACCAATCAATATTACGTTGCCAAACTTCAACAGGCAGTTTAATACGAGTCACTTTTCCGCTTTTGGTTTTTACATCTAAAACTACTGGCATTGCCATTTTCTCGAAATTTTCTATAGTAATTACTGCTCCTTTGCTTGGATCATTTTTTATATATTTTACAGAGTTCACTCCTTGATCCAATCGCCAATTATTGACAAACCAACCTCTCCAAAACCAACTTAAATCTTCGCCAGCAACATTTTCCATCGTTCTGAAAAAGTCGTCTGGAGCAGGATGTTTAAACGCCCAACGCTCTACATAAGTTCTAAAAGCCAAATCAAAACGCTCTGGCCCTAAAACTTGTTCTCTCAAAATAATCAATCCAGAACTTGGTTTAAAATAACACAAAAGACCAATATTTCTTTCCTTCATATTATCAGGAGAACTCATGATTGGTTCGTTCTTTGGGTCTGTAAAATATTCCGCATTTTGATGAAGATCTGTTACTTTGCTTTTATATTCTCCATTATTAAAATCGACAGAGCTTAATGAATTTATAAAAGTATTAAAACCCTCGTCCATCCAACCAAATAGTCGTTCATTGGATCCAACAATCATAGGAAACCATCCATGACCAAACTCATGATCTGTAACGCCCCATAAATCTTCACCTTTGGATTCCCAACTACAAAAAACGATTCCTGGATATTCCATTCCGCCTTCATTTCCAGCAACATTGGTAGCAACCGGATAAGGATATTCAAACCATCTTTTTGAATAATTTTCAATCGAAGTTTTGGTATATTCTGTAGCGCGTCCCCAAGCTTCATTACCAGCACTTTCTACTGGATAAGCAGATAATGCCAAAGATTTTTTACCGCTTGGCAAGTTTATTCTTGCTCCATCCAAAATAAAAGCAGCCGATGATGCCCAAGAAAGATCGCGTGCATTGGTAAGTTTAAAATGCCATGTTTTTTCAGAAGTTGAGCTGGAATTAGCAGCTACTTCTTCAGCGGTACGAATCATAACAGTTTTTTCACTTTGTTTAGCCTTTGCAATTCGGCTTTGTTCATCAACAGAATATACTGCTTTTGGGTTTAATAAATCTCCTGAACAAACAACAATATGATTGGATGGGACTGTAATATTGACATCAAAGTCACCGTATTCTAGATAAAACTCTGATGCTCCCAAATAGGGATTGGTGTTCCAACCTCTTAAATCATCGTACACACACATACGGGGATACCATTGCGCAATAGTAAATATTTTTCCATTTTTGGTGTCCAACACACCAGTTCTATCCGACCCTTCTTTTGGGGAAATATAAGAGAAATCGATTTTGATTTTTACAGTTCCACCTTTTGCTTTTAAATCATCATCCAGAAAAACTTGCATTCTGGTGTCAGTGATGCTATATTTCACTTCTTTTTCAATAGACTTCCCTTTTGAAGTAGAAACTACTTTTACAGATTTTATTTTGTGTCCACCATCAAAAACTTCACCTCGGGCTCCATTGCGACTGCCATTCAAAGGAATTAAAGTATTCCCTCTTGAATCGGATTTAAATAAATTTTGGTCCAAGTGCATCCAAACAAACCCCATTTTATCATAACTATTGTTGGTATAGGTTACAATTGCTGAACCAATTATTTCATTGGTTTTTTCATTCAATTTGGCTGTTAGTTTATAATCTGCTCTGTTTTGCCAATATTCATGACCCGGTTCACCATTAGCCGATCTGGTAGTTGATCCATTATTTATATAAAAAAAAGGACCAAAAGCGTCGTGATAATTATATTTCGAAACTGGTTTTGAAACAGGCTTATTAGCTGTTGTCGTAGTATCAGCTTGAAAATCTTGACTCCATGAAGTACTAAATACAATAAATAAAGACAGTTGAAATAGAATTTTAAAACGATTATTTCTCATAATATTTGTGTTTATAAAACAAATTAATGGAAAAAAAATCAAATTTCTATTTAAAAATAAGAATTTGATTGATTTTTAAGTATAAATTAATTTTGTTTTTCTTCTCTGAATACTATTTATAAAATATCTTTACAGAAGCTATTTTGATAACAAAAAAAAACAATTATTATTTTGACCACAACAATAACCAACGCAACCTTAACTGCACAAATAAAACACACCGGAGCCGAACTATGTTCCTTAAAAGACAGTTTGAATAAAGAATACATTTGGAATGGAAATCCATTATTTTGGGGCAAACACTCTCCTGTTTTATTCCCAATTGTAGGAACTCTTAAAAATAATTCATACCAATATAACGGTATTGAATATCAAATGTCGCGTCATGGATTTGCCCGTGAAATGGATTTTGAATTGATTGATAAAAAAGAAAACAGTGCTACATTTTCTTTAAAATCTACTGATGAAACCCTTCAGAAATATCCATTTAATTTTGAATTGCATTTAATTTATACATTAGAAAATAATTCTTTAAAAATAGAATATAAAGTCTTTAATATAAATGACACAAAAATGCCTTTTTCTATAGGAGCACATCCTGCATTTGATCTACCTGAAGATTTTGAAAATTATAGTTTACTATTTGAAAAAGAAGAACCATTACAATACTATTTGTTGGAAGACGGCTTAATCTCGAATAGTACAAACGAACTACAATTGGATAAAAATGTATTGCAGTTGAACTATACACTATTCGAAAATGATGCTTTGGTCTTTAAAAAAATAGCTTCCAAATCAATAACCATTCTAGAAAATTCGAAACCATTTTTAAAAGTTAGCTACACTGATTTTCCAGATTTAGGAATTTGGACACCATCAAATGCTCCCTTTATTTGTATCGAACCTTGGTTTGGCTATTCGGATACAGTAGAACAATTTGGAAATCTTTTTGAAAAAGAAAGTACACAAATTTTAGAAGCCAATACAACTTTTCAGTCTGAATTTAATATTGAAATTCTTTAATTAAATAAAAATTTTATGCTAGAAATTAATTTTTTACCATTTCCTGTTATAGAAACACCTAGATTGTTATTGAGACAAGTCAATATTAATGATACAGAAGCCATTTTGTCGTTGCGATCGAATGATGAAGTTATGAAATACATTCCAAGACCCTATCTTAAGAATAAAGAAGATGCAACGGCTTTGATTGCTATGTTTGATGACAAAATAGAAAATGGAATTGGAATAAATTGGGGAATAACTTACTTAGACGAACCCAACAAATTAATCGGAATCATTGGTCATTATAGAATAAAACCGGAACATTACAGAGCCGAAGTGGGTTATATGCTTTTTCCAGACCATAAAGGCAAAGGAATTGTATCCGAAGCATTGAAAAAAGTAGTTGAATATGGTTTTAACGAAATGAAATTGCATTCGATAGAAGCAATTTTGGATCCCGAAAATAAAGGTTCTGAAATGGTTTTAATAAAAAATGGTTTTGTCAAAGAAGCCCATTTAATAGAAAATGAATACTATGAAGGCCGTTTTCTTGACACAATGATTTATTCTATTTTGAATAAATAATTTTTCATTAAAAACATGATACTACTATAATTGAATGAAAATAGAATATGCAAACGTCGAAGACAATGAAATATTGACTGAAATTACCAAAAAATCAAAAGCGTATTGGGGATATTCTGAAGAACAACTTTTAAAATGGAAGGATAACTTAACTATTTCCAAAGGATATATTGAGACTAATTCTGTTTTTAAGTTAGTAAATGACGATGCAATAGTTGGCTATTATTCGTATATAATAAAAGAAGAAAAGATCGCAATACTTGATAACTTATTTGTATTACCCGAATATATTGGAAAAGGATTTGGGAAATATTTAATGTATGATTTTCTTGATCGAATGAAAAACGGAAAATTTGAAAAAATAACCCTTGATGCTGAACCAAATGCTGAAGATTTTTATCTAAAATTTGGATTCAAAAAAATTGGAGCGTTTGAAACTTCCATAAAAAACAGGTTTATGCCCATTATGGAAATGAAGCTTTAATCTTTGTCTAAGTTTTGAACTTTGACAAAGATTCCAAAAAAACAAAACTACAGTCAAAATGGATTTAGACAATCAAAAAGAATATTGGAACAGCGTAGCCGAAATCAAAACATTTACACATCCAATAGATATAGAACTTCTAAACCGATTTTTTAAAAAACAAAGTGTCATTATTGATTTTGGATGTGGCTATGGCCGAATTGTAAAACAATTGACCGATTTGGGTTTTGAAAATGTTTTAGGCTATGACACTTCAAAAGAATTAATTACAAGAGGAATTCAAGAAAATAATTTGTCCCTTTTTCATATTGAAAATCCAGTAGAACTAACACTAGATGCCAATTCAGTAGATTGCATACTCCTTTTTGCTGTACTTACATGCATACCTTCAAACGATGGTCAAGAAAAATTAATCGACTTGCTTCTTTCTAAACTAAAAAAAGACGGGATAATTTATATCAGTGATTATTACCTTCAAGAAAAATCGGTTGAAGTGGAAAGATATGAATATTTGAATGGAGACGCAAACAATTTTGGGATTTTCAAACTGCCCGAGGGAGCCACTTTTCGTCATCATACCAAAGAGTGGATAAAAACTTTGACCAAAAATTTTGAGATTTTAATTGAAAATCCAATAGTTGTAAAAACTATGAATGGAAATACTGCTGAAGGTTTTCAACTAATAGGTAGAAAATAGATAAAGTCAATATTAACTATTCTGTCTTATGAATACCTATGCCCTAGCCCAGATGGAAGCGGTATACTTATTGTTTTTTCTTTAAAAACAATAAGATACAAGTGGACAGCTGGATAAAGCTCCTAAAAATTTGCATTACTTTTTCTGAATGGTTTTTAGATACAATTCTTCAACTTGTTTTCGAGCCCAATCTGTTTTTCTCAAAAAGGTAAGGCTGGATTTTATGCTTGGATTTTCGTTAAAAGATTTAATTTTTATGAGTTCTCCCAAAGTGTCAAAGCCATAATGCTCCACTAGAGTTTCTACAATTTTTTGGAGGGTAATGCCATGAAGAGGGTCTTTTGATTGTTGCTTTTCCATTTTGCAAATTTATAGTATTTTCTTAAAAACAATTGGTCTTTCATTAATTAGTTCCTAAATTTGCCACACTATGCAAAAAATTGTCAACATACTCAATAAAAGAGCCCGTTTCGATTATGAAATCCTTGAAACCTTTACCGCAGGAATTGTTTTGGCGGGTACCGAAATCAAATCCATACGATTAGGAAAAGCCAATATTACCGAAAGTTTTTGCGAATTTAGCGGTAATGAGCTTTTTGCTATAAACACTTATATTGAAGAGTATACTTTTGGTAATCAATTCAATCATAAAGCAAGAAGCGAACGCAAACTATTATTGAATAAAAGAGAACTGAAAGGATTGCTCAGAAGCGTTCAAGCCAAAGGACTTACAATAGTTCCTTTGAAATTATTTACTAATGAAAAAGGACTAGCAAAACTACAAATTGGACTTTGTAAAGGTAAAAAAACCTACGACAAAAGAGAATCGCTAAAAGAGCAAGATACCAAAAGAGATTTGGATAGAATAAAGAAAGCTTTCTAGCCAAAAAAAGCGAAATTTATAGGCTTAAAGTTGTTTTTTATGAAAATATAATTACTTTTACTTGTATTAAAAACAAACAAACAAAATCATGAAAAATTTTTTTATTGCATTAATCTGTGTATGCTTTGCCAGTTGTGGTAGCAGTACTTCAATCGTTTCAAGCTGGAGAGATCCAAACTCTACTTTAGCCAAAGAGAACTTCAAAAAAGTTTTGGTCGTTGCTTTAGTAAAAGATGAAAGCACTAGAAGAACTACTGAAAATAGAATTGCAGCAATTAATCCTGCAATATTGAATGCTTCTTACAATTATTTGAATCAACAAAATCTAAATCTTACTCAAGAACAAAAAATAAGCATCGTTCAATCTGAAGGATTTGACGGTGTTGTAACAATGCGTTTCATTAGAGCTGATAAAGAAACTCAATATGTTCCTGGAACTTCAAACTACTATAGCGGTATGGGATATCCTGGTATGGGATATGGTTATGTAGGAGGTTACGGTATGGGCTATGGCGCAGGATTTGGTGGATGGTATGGTGCTTACGCTCCAGCTTACTACACTCCTGGATACTACCAAGAAAATGTATACTACTATGTTGAAACTAACATTTTTGACTTAAAAAACAATAAATTGGTTTGGAGTGCTACTACAAAATCTTTGGATTTATCTGATGTAAATACTACTGTAGATGAAATCATGGAAGCTTGCGTAAAACAAATGAGAGCAGATGGTTACATGGCTCCAAAAGCAAAATAAGAAGTAAATTTTTCTTAAATAAAATTATAATAAAAAAGCAACACTGAATTTTTAGTGTTGCTTTTTTTGTTGCCAATTATTAAATTTAGATTTCAAGTATCTAAGAATCTTATTTGAACTTAATTCGTAACTATGCAGACTAATAAAAAAGCAACACCCCCGAAAGCTTTAGGGGGTGTTGCTTTTTTTAATTAGATCTTAATTTAGAATAAACTGAATAACTACCTTAATTCTTATCCTCTAACAAAGGAACAAATCGAAATTCTCCGAATTCGTGTTTTTCGAATTGTGTTTCATTTTTTCGGATTAACAATGTCATGATTTGAACATCTTCTCCTAGTGGAATAACAAGTCTCCCTCCTATTTTGAGTTGCGCCATTAAAGGCTGAGGTATTATGGGTGCACCTGCTGTAACTATAATACTATCAAAAGGAGCGTGATTCGGCAAACCTTTGTAACCATCACCAAAAGAAAGATGTTTGGGACGAATTCCAAGTTTAGGCAACAATGCAGATGTCTGTTTAAACAATTCATTTTGTCTTTCTACACTGTAGACTTGAGCCCCCATTAAACTCAAAACAGCCGTTTGATAGCCTGAACCTGTCCCAATTTCTAAAATTTTGTGTCCTTTACTAATTTCTAATAACTGAGATTGAAAAGCTACAGTATAGGGTTGAGATATAGTTTGACCTGCGCCAATAGGAAAAGCCTTATCTTGATAAGCATAATCGGAAAAACTTGAATTTAAAAACAAATGACGTGGAATCTTTTTTATCGCTTCTAAAACGTTCTTATCCGTAATTCCTTTTAGTTGCAATACACTTACTAATTGATTACGAAGTCCTTGATGTTTGGCGGTATCTTTCAAATTTTTGAGTTTTATATAAAGCAAAAATAGAAAACTAATTCAATAAAAGCTGGAGAATATTATTTTTTAAATTAACATAATAATTGTTGCTAATCCACAATAATTTAATCATTTAATTACTATTTTTGTAGAAATATCATTACTATGCTGAAAATTGGAGTACTAGGTGCGGGTCATCTAGGTAAAATACATTTGCGTTTATTACAACAATCTAAAAAGTATGAATTAGTTGGTTTTTATGACCCCAATCAAGAAAACGCTGAAAAAATAAGCAAGGAATTTGGATATAAAAATTTCAGTACCATTGCAACATTAATTCATGCGGTTGATGTTATTGACATTGTTACACCTACACTTTCTCATTATAAATGTGCCAAAGTGGCGATCAAATCGGGCAAACATGTTTTTATAGAAAAACCCATTTCAAATACCGTTGAAGAAGCCGAAGAGATCATTGCATTGGCAAAAGAATATAATGTCAAAGGTCAAGTAGGTCATGTTGAGAGGTTCAACCCTGCGTTCATTGCCACCAAAAACATGATCGAAAACCCAATGTTTATTGAAACCCATCGTTTGGCAGAATTCAATCCTCGTGGGACTGACGTACCAGTGGTTTTGGATTTAATGATACATGATATCGATGCTATTTTGAGTGTTGTAAAATCAAAAGTAAAAAACATCAATGCTAGTGGAGTTTCTGTAATAAGTGATACACCAGATATTGCCAATGCTAGAATTGAATTCGAAAATGGATGTGTTGCCAATTTAACGGCAAGCCGTATTTCGATGAAAAACATGCGTAAATCACGATTTTTTCAGAAAGATGCCTACATCTCAGTCGATTTTCTTGAAAAAAGATGCGAAGTGGTAAAAATGAAAGATGCTCCAGAAGTACCAGGAGATTTTGATATGATTTTACAAAATGCTGAAGGAGTAAAAAAACAAATTTATTTCTCCAATCCAGATGTTGAACAAAACAATGCCATACTTGACGAACTGGAATCATTTGCAGATGCTATAAATAACGACACTACTCCAGTGGTTACATTGGAGCAAGCTACTGATGCTTTGAGAGTAGCCTATCAAATTATAGATTGTTTTAAAAAATAAAAAACAAAAAAACACACCTTCAAAGTTTAAAGTTTAAAGTCAATCATTCGTCTTTAAATTTTAAACTTTTTTAACTTATAAATAAAAAAAGATGAAAATTATAGCTGTAATCGGAGCGGGAACAATGGGTAACGGAATTACTCATACTTTTGCACAAAGTGGTTTCACCGTAAAATTAATTGATGTTTCCGAAAAATCACTAGACAAAGGAATGGCAACGATAGCAGCCAATCTGGACCGAATGGTTTCCAAAGGAACCATCACTGAAGAAGACAAAGTAAAAACATTCACCAATATTATTACCTATACTGATATTAAAGACGGAGTTGTTGGAGTTGATTTGGTTGTGGAAGCCGCAACCGAAAATGTAGAATTAAAATTAAACATTTTCAAGCAATTAAACGAAGTTTGTTCTCACAACACTATTTTGGCAACCAATACTTCATCTATTTCGATTACGCAAATCGGAGCTGTGGTTGCGCACCCGGAACGAGTAATTGGAATGCATTTTATGAATCCGGTACCTATCATGAAGTTGGTAGAAATCATTCGTGGGTATAACACCAGTGACGAAGTGACGCAAATTATCATGAAATTATCCGAAAAACTAGGTAAAACTCCTGTAGAAGTAAACGATTATCCGGGTTTTGTGGCCAATAGAATTTTGATGCCAATGATCAATGAAGCAATTGAAACACTATACAACAAAGTAGCCGGTGTTTATGAAATAGACACAGTAATGAAACTAGGAATGGGACACCCTATGGGACCTCTACAACTAGCCGATTTCATAGGTCTTGATGTTTGCATTGCAATTTTAAATGTAATGTACGACGGCTTCAAAAACCCAAAATATGCGCCTTGTCCGTTATTGGTAAACATGGTGAGAGCGGGTAAACTAGGCGTAAAATCAGGAGAAGGATTTTATGATTATAGTGAAAGCAAAAAAGCAGAGAAGATTTCGAAACAATTTGTTTAATCTTTAACAAAATCAATTCATGTCTATCAAACAAAACCTCCTCCAAATAAAATCAACTCTTCCAGAGCATGTGACTTTGGTAGCGGTTTCCAAAACCAAACCAGTAGCAGATTTAATGGAAGCCTATAATGCTGGCCAACGTATTTTTGGTGAAAATAAAATCCAGGAAATGTCCGATAAATGGGAACAAATGCCCAAAGACATCGAATGGCACATGATTGGTCATGTACAAACCAATAAAGTCAAATTTATGGCTCCTTTCGTGAGCTTAATTCATGGTGTGGATAGCTTAAAATTACTGGAAGAAATCAACAAACAAGCCTTAAAAAATAATCGAATTATTGATTGTTTGCTTCAAATATACATAGCCGAAGAAGAATCAAAATTTGGCCTTGACGAAAAAGAACTTTCAGAACTCCTCGCCTCGCCTACGCTCAAAGAGATGAAAAACATCCAAATTGTAGGGGTAATGGGAATGGCTACTTTTACGGATAATCAAAACCAAATCCAAAAAGAATTTTCACATTTGAAAACAATTTTTGATGGTTTACAGTTACTACAAATAGAAAATTGTAAACTGCAAACGGTTTCCATGGGGATGTCTGGCGACTATCAATTGGCAATTGCATACGGAAGCACAATGGTTCGGATTGGAAGTAGTATCTTTGGGGGAAGATAGGTTCAATGACAATTTCAATAGCAATGGCAATTTCAATCAAAAAAGAAAATCAATAGAAAAATAAAATACAATGGAAGTTGATGAACCCAATTTTGATAAAATTTACAATTTTGAAGATCGTTTAGTTCGATTTGCTGGAGAATGTATTTTCTTTGTTAGAAAATTAGAAAAATCTTATGAGGTTGAATATTACAAGAACCAACTTATAAGATCGTCTGGAAGTTCTTCATTAAATTATGGAGAAGCACAAGGCACTATAACAAGTAAAGATTTTATTTTCAAAGCTTCATTAAGCGTAAAGGAATTGAAAGAATCTAGAAATTCATTAAAAGTTCTTGATTATATAAAAGCAGGAGATTCAGAAGAAAGAAAGTGGCTATTGACAGAAGTTGAAGAACTTATTGCAATCGCTTCAAAAATGATAAACAATAAAAAACGAATCAATTACAATATCAATTTCAATTACAATTTTCAATTTTAGGGATTGACATTGCTTTTTGAAATTGTCATTGCTATTGAAATTGATTTTTGAAATTGATATTGAAAATGTACGCAATACTCGACATAGAAACCACAGGAGGACAATTCAACGAAGAAGGAATTACGGAAATTGCTATCTACAAATTTGATGGACACGAAATTGTTGATCAATTTATTAGTTTAATCAATCCCGAAATCCCCATTCAACCGTTTGTAGTTAAACTTACGGGAATCAGCAACGAAATGCTACGTGGTGCTCCAAAGTTTTTTGAAGTAGCCAAACGCATTATAGAGATGACAAATGATTGTGTTCTTGTAGCGCACAACGCCTCATTTGATTACAGAATACTTCGCACAGAGTTCCGTCGTTTGGGATATGATTTTAATGTACAAACACTTTGTACAGTTGAATTATCACAACGCTTATTACCCGAACAACCCTCACATAGCTTAGGAAAATTAGTTCGCGCCCTCGGTATTCCAATGGCAGACAGACATCGTGCTAGTGGAGATGCAATGGCAACTGTAAAGCTTTTCCAAATGCTTTTGGACAAAGATCTCGAAAAAATAATTGTAAAAGAACTTATCAAATTCGAAGTAATCAAAGGAGTTTCCCCAAAATTATTAGACATCATCGAAAGTTTACCCTCCAAAACGGGTATTTATTATATTCACCGAGAAAACGGCTCTATTATTTTTATTGGTCAAAGCAAAAACATCAAAAAAAGAGTCAATCAGCATTTTACAGGAATTACAACAAGTGCCAAAAAAATTCAGGCCGAAGTCTTCACAGTAACTTTTGAAGAAACAGGTAGCGAATTGATAGCTTTATTAAAAGAATCCGAAGAAATTAAAAAAAACAGACCAATTTACAATAGAATGTCTCGAAAAAACACCTTTTCTTGGGCTATTTATGCCGAAAAGGATTCGAATGGATATTTGAATTTAAAACTACAAAAAGCAGACGGACGAAAAAAAGAAATCACTGCATTTGCTTCTCAAGCCGAGGGCAAAGGCGCGCTTAATCGCATTACAGCAACCTATCAATTGTGTCCGAAACTAACTGGAATAACAGATTCAAAAACAAATTGTTTGCAAAATGAAACAAACAAATGTGATGGCGCATGTGTAGGTAAAATAGATCAAGAAGAATACAATGCTAGGGTTCAAATCTTTATTGAGAAAAATATTTTTGACAATAAAAACATGATTATCATTGACAAAGGTCGAAAAATTGGAGAACATAGCGCTATTTTAATCGAAAAGGGCATTTACAAAGGATATGCTTTCTATGATTTAAATTATCAGATTCACACTCCAGAAATCCTAAAAAACATCTTGATTACAATGCCAAACAATAGAGATACTAGATCCTACATTCAGGGTTATTTAAGAAAAAATAGAGTTCTGAAAATTATTAATTTCTAAAAAATCCCAAATAAAACAACTCCTTTAATAATGAGTAGCTGATCCAGCTGTACATTACAACTCCTCATTATTCTAGTTGTTTTCTAAGGCATAAAAGGAGCTTCTTTTAGTCGCTCTTTTACCCCAAGAAAAACTACCTAGAAATATTCCGGGGTTTCCGTTTCCATCTGGGCTAAAAAAATATGAAGTACTTAATTACCATTGTCGGACCAACAGCTATAGGCAAAACTGCCCTGAGTATAGAATTGGCCAAACATTATAATTGTGAAATTATTTCTTGTGACAGCCGACAGTTTTTCAAGGAAATGAGCATAGGAACTGCAGTTCCCAGTCCAGAAGAATTGGCCAGCGCAAACCATCATTTTATTCAAAATAAATCAATTTTAGATACCTATACTGTTGGCGATTTCGAAAAAGAAGCCCTTTTAAAAATTGAAGAATTGCATAAAAACAATGATTACGTTGTTCTTGTTGGTGGTTCTGGATTGTATGTAGATGCCATTTTAAAAGGTTTTGACGAATTTCCAACTATTGATCCATCCATTCGAGAAAAAGTAAATTTGAATTACGAAAAACTAGGAATTGAGTATTTACAAAGTCAATTAGAACTATTAGATCCCAATTATTTTAAAAACATAACAATTGACAATCCTCAAACTTTACAAAATCCACAACGGATGATGCGTTTTGTTGAAGTTTGTATTGGAACTGGAAAACCCTATTCTTCCTTTTTAAATCATAAAAAAAACAACCGTAATTTTGTTCCAATTAGTATTGGTCTTGAAGCAGAAAGAAGTGTTATTTATGACAGAATCAATCAAAGAGTTGATATAATGGTGAAAGAAGGACTCGTTGAAGAAGCCAAAGCTCTTTATAACCAAAGAGAATTAAACGCCTTACAAACTGTTGGTTACAGAGAATTGTTTAGCTATTTTGAAGGAGAATTCACATTGGCTTTTTCCATTGATGAAATTAAGAAAAATACTCGACGGTTTTCAAAGCGACAACTTACTTGGTTCAAACGAAAAGAAAACACCAAATGGTTTGATAATTTAACAGAACGAAATGAAATAATTAAGCACATACAAAATCAAATTTCTTAAATCAAAATCTAAAGTCTTAAATCTTAAATCACATCTTCCATGCCAATAAGTCCAAATTTTACTTCTGTTTTAAGCAAAGATTGGGAAATCAATTTTACACAATGTACACCCAACGGTCATTTAAAATATACCGATTTATGTAATTTATTGCAATTAACTGCAGCTGCACACTCCGAAGTCGGCGGTATTAGTTTTACTGATATGCAAGAATTCAATCAGGCATGGGTTCTCAGCAGAATGCGTGTAGAAATAAGTGATTTACCAAAATGGCGAGATGTTGTAACTGTAAAAACTTGGATCAATTCCTTAGAAAATTCCCGTTCTGTTCGGGCACTAGAAATGTATGTTAACGGGAAAAAGATTGTAGGATCTGAGACCTTTTGGGCAGTTTTTAACACCCAAAACCGTAGACCAGAACCATTGGCACTACCTTATCAGCATTTTGAATTGTATCCAGAAGACAAAGCTACAGAATCAGGATTCTCAAAAATTAATGTATCACACGAAAAAGAAGTTGTTTTTGAAAAAACTGTATTTTTATCCGATTTGGATATCGTAAACCATGCTAATAATGTAAAATATTTAGAATGGTGTCTGGACTTAGTTGATGAAAAAAAAGTATTAAATCAACAAATAAAGAGTTTTGAAATGAACTTTTTAAAGGAACTCTCTTTAAAAGATTCCGTTTTGATTCATGAATGTATTAATGAAACAAACGCTGTTTTTAGCATTACAAAAGAGGAAAAAACAAGTTTTGCATTGCAACTCAATTGGAAATAAAAAAAAGCTTCGAATCAATCGAAGCTTTTTTTATACTTTTATTTGGATTTAACAACTAATCTAAATCCTTCTCCATGAATATTTAAAATTTCGACATCCTCGTCCAATTTTAAATATTTTCTAAGCTTAGCGATGTAAACATCCATACTTCTAGAGGTGAAATAATTATCATCTCTCCATATTTTTGTCAAAGCCAATTCTCTTGGCATTAAGTCATTTTCGTGAAGAATAAGCATTTTAAGTAATTCATTCTCCTTTGGAGACAACTTAATAGGTTCTTCAGTACTATATGTTAAGAAACGAAGTTTTGAATTAAGATGAAATTTACCAATATTAAACTCAAATTGAACCGCTTCCGGTTTTGCATCAGATGCTTTTCTTTGAATAATCGCTTTAATTTTCATTAAAAGCACTTCAGAATCAAAAGGTTTATTCAAATAATCGTCAGCACCCGCTTTGTATCCTTTTAAAACATCCTCTTTCATCGATTTTGCAGTAAGGAAAATAATAGGCACTTCATTATTTTTTTCTCTTATTTCTCTAGCCAAAGTGTATCCATCTTTATACGGCATCATTACATCGAGAATACATAAATCAAAAGTATCCTTTTTGAATTTTTCAAAACCTTCCATACCATTTTTAGCTAAAACAACTTCAAAATCATTTAGCATTAAATAGTCTTTTAGTACAGCACCAAAATTAAGGTCATCTTCAACTAACAGAATTTTTTTATTCGCGTTTTCCATATTTTAATTTATTAATGGTAATTTTATTATAAAGGTACTTCCTTTTCCCTTTTCACTTTCAACATATACTTGACCATTATGGTCGTCTACAATTCTTTTTACATAAGCAAGACCTAACCCATGTCCTTTTACATTATGTATGTCTCCTGTATGCTCTCTATAAAATTTCTCAAAAATTCTTTTTTGAGCAACTTTACTCATACCAACACCATTATCTTTTATTTTAACAAGAACCATGTCCTTTATATTTTCTGTATATATATCAATTTTTGGAGTGTCTGGTGAATATTTTATAGCATTTTCTAAAATATTGACAATCACATTTGTAAAATGAACATCATTTAATAAAACAGTCTTTCTAACAGCTCCAAAATGAACATCAACACTTCCATCTCTGTCTTCCAGAATTAAATTTACATGATCAATTGCATCGTTTATTACTTCCTCAATATCGCTAGATTCTTTAATAATATTTAATTCCTTTTTTTCTAATTTAGATATTCGCAATACATTTTCAACTTGTGCATGCATCCTTTTATTCTCATCTCGAATCATTTCAAGATACTTAAAAACCTTTTCTTTATCATCAATAATCTTAGGGTTCCGAATGGCATCCAAAGCTAAATTTATAGTTGCAATTGGTGTTTTAAATTCATGCGTCATATTATTTATGAAATCAGTTTTAATCTCTGATATCTGTCTCTGACGTATTAATTGATTCAAGGCACTTGTATAAGCAATTATAATAATCAAAGTAAATATGATAGACAATATTGTAATACTCACTAATTCAGACAATAAAAACTTTTTCTTATGAGGAAAAGTAACCAAAAGTTTGTATTTTTCATTTCCCTCATTATCTGTAAAAACGGGAATAGAATAAGTAGCATCTTTATCGTATTTAAAATCTTCCGATTTTATTTTTGTTGCAATTCCATTACTATAAATACCAAACTCAAATTTGGTTTTCACACCATATTCTTCTAATTCTTTTTTTATTAATCCATTTAAAACTTCTTTCGAAACTCTTTCTTCAAGAGGCATTGCTGAAGCTATGTCTTTAAAGAAAATTTCAAATTGTGCATTATCTAAAACATCCAAATTACCCGATTTTTCAATCTTTATGTCTGGTATTAAACTTTGCTGAAGTCCAGAATTATCAACCTTATTATTATTGTATATTTCAGTTACCCTTTTTGAATTGAAATTTTTAAAATTCTCAGTATCAAACTTTTTATCAAACAATCCAGCCGAAATTTTAAAATCTTCAGAAATTATACTATTGGAATAAATAATTGTTTTATTTGTTTTAGGGTTTTTTTGAACATAATAAAACTCCAACAAATCATCCCTTTTTGGAATTTTACCAGTACTATCTTTATAATGATTGTACTTATCATAAAAACTATACGCCTCTCTGCTTTGCAATTTATCAGCAACATTGCCAATTACTTGCTTTACATGAAATTTAAATTGTTCATCATTATTCTTAAACGAATTATTAAACCAATATACTTGAACAAGAATGATCCCAATCAAGGACAAACTCATTAACAAGACTAGTACTCTAAAAAATAACTTATTCATTTAAGCAAAATTAGTATTTTAACAATATAGTAAATAAAGCATTAACCAAAGATTAACATTTAAGATTTGATTTGATTAATTCCTAAAATTTTAAGAATTTTAACAATATCCAGCTTTAATGCCTCAATACTACTATTTTCTATGACAAAATCACTTTTTGATGATTTTTCCTCATCATTCCATTGATTTTTCATTCTTTCCAGTACTTTTTCTCTAGTGGTATTATCCCTAGTTATTACTCTCTGAATTCTAATTTCAAGAGGTGACACAACATTTATTACGCAATCACATTGTTTATAACTACCACTTTCAAATAATATTGCACTTTCATAGATTACATATGGTGCCGTTTCATTTTCTAAAAGCCAATCTTTAAAATGCTGTTTTACTGCAGGATGAACAATTTTGTTTAATTGTTTCAATTTATCTACATCATTAAATACGATTTGAGACAATCTTTCTCTTACCAAAACCCCACTTTCAAAAATAGATTTCCCGAAGACTTTCTTAATTTGTTTTAAAATTAAATCAGAGTCCATTAGTCTTTTGGCTTCTAAATCTGTAATGTAAACCGGGATTCCAAAAGTCGAAAACAAATTGGCTACAGTTGTTTTACCGCTTCCAATTCCACCTGTTAATCCAATTACTTTTGTCATTTTATACTTTAAAAAACAGTTCTGGAAAAGCCTTTTTGGGATCTTGGTTTAAAACAATCACTTTGACATAAGATTTAAAAAACCCTATTCCATACCCGTAAAATTGTTTCCAAACTGCTATTAATGATAAATAACCAATTTTAACACTTTTATTCTGAATAGAAGACACCAAAAACAATGCCAAAAAATAAACAAAATAAATTTTAAGAAGAATATCTTGATTAAAAATCAATAATATTAAAGATACAAAAAAACCTGTTATAAAAAACGTTGGGAAGAAAAAAGTTAATTTATTATATTTTGGATACCAACTATTGAGAATTGGCCTTGCTTTACCAAATTTATTAACTTGAATTGTAAACTTTTCCCAATCAATTCTTCGCTTATGATACACGAATGCTTTTGTGAAAAGTCTTGTTTCAAAACCTAAATTCCACAAACGAATAGACAAATCTGGATCTTCACCAGGATGAATATTACCAAAACCATTTGAAGCCAAAAACGCTTTACGAGACAATCCCATATTAAAGCTTCTCGGTTGAAACTTTACGATTTTTTCAGAACCACCTCTGATTCCTCCTGTTGTCAGAAAAGAAGTCATAGCAAAATTAATCGCTTTTTGAATATCCGAAAAACTATCCAACGCTTTGTCTGGACCTCCAAAACAATCTACGAAATTTTCTTTCAACGCCTTATCTACCTCGTACAAATACGTACTTGGAATAATACAATCCGAATCGAAAATGATATAATAATCGCCTCTTGCCTTTTTCATTCCGTAATTTCTAGAATCACCAGGACCTGAATTTTCTTTGTAATAATAGGAAATATCTAGTTTGTCCCCATATTTCTGAGCTACATCTTGACAACGAATTGTAGATCCGTCTTCAATAAGAACAATTTCAAAAATTTCTTCATAAGTAGTTTTTGACAAACTTTCCAAAAGTTCATCCACTTCATCTGGTCGATTGTAAACAGGAATAATCAATGAAAACAACATAATCTTAAGCAGTATTAAATATTTTTTATTTCTAAATTTTAACAAAGGTACTCTTTATCCACAAAAAAATCATCAATTTTTGATTGATGATTTTTTAATAACAAAGTCATTAATTTGACTATTTAAACATTTCCATTACTTCTTGACTTACTCCCATATTCGAAAATCCGCCATCGTGTAATAAGTTTTGCAAAGTTACTTTTCGAGTCAAATCGGAGAACATTACAACAATATAATCGGCACATTCTGCTGCAGTTGCATTCCCCAATGGAGACATTTTTTCTGCAAAAGCAATAAATCCATCAAAACCTTTGACACCTTGTCCTGCACGTGTGGCAGTAGGTGATTGCGAAATGGTATTCACTCTTACTTTTTGATCTCTACCAAAAAAATACCCAAAACTTCGAGCTATTGATTCGAGATACGCTTTATTGTCGGCCATATCATTATAATCTGGAAAAACACGTTGTGCCGCCATATATGACAACGCAATGATACTTCCCCACTCATTCATAGCCTTCTTTTTGTATAATACTTGAAGAAGTTTATGAAACGACACTGCAGAAACATTCCAACCCTTCTCTGTAAATTCATAATTTTGATTGGTATAATGATTTCCTTTTCGAACATTGACCGACATTCCAATTGAATGTAAAACAAAATCAATTTTACCTCCCAGAATCTCAATAGATTGATCGACTAAATTTTCGAGATCGGTTACTGATGTTGCATCAGCAGCAATAACTTGACAACCTAGTTTTTGAGCCAATTTGTCAATATCTCCCAAGCGCATTGCTGCGGGAGCATTGGTTAATACAAAAATACCGCCTTCGTCGTGAATACGTTGTGCGGTTTTCCAAGCAATAGAATTTTCATCTAAAGCTCCAAAAATAATTCCTCTTTTTCCTTTTAATAAATTATACATAAAATGATATTTAAAATTATGCTGCCCACAGTTTCAACCGTGGGCTATGGTTAAATAATAGTAAAATTATTCATTAATTGATAGATTTTAGTCCATTTTCACTACTGACAAATCACTATAGAACCTAATAGCCCCGATAGAAGCGAAAATCCTTGTGAGTCGGCGTTCGGCTAACAAGATTGAAGCGAATAGCGGGACCATATTTCCAAAAATGCCAAATATTTCTGCTTTAAAACTAACGAATTGAACTCAGTCCATAAAAAAACACTTTATTCTCTTGAAATAAACCATCAAGAAATAAAGTGTTTTGAAACTATTAATATTGTTTGCTAATTATCCAATACTTGTAATAGCAACCATTTCGTTTGTGTCTGCAGTGTAATCTACGCCATCAAAACCAAAGCCAAATAGATTGTGAAAATCACTTCTATACCCTTCCAAATCTCCTAAATCGGCTAGGTTTTCCGTTGTAGCTTCAATCCAAAGTTTTGCAATCTGATCTTGAACATCTTCACGCATTTCCCAATCGTCGATACGTATTCTTCCTTTTTCATCGGTAATCATTTCTTCACCTGTGTACAATCTTTGTTGGTACAAACGCTGGATTTGCTCTATACAACCTTCATGAATCCCTTTTTCTTTCATTATTTTGTACAATAAAGAAATATACAATGGAATTACTGGAATTGCAGAACTAGCTTGAGTAACCAATGCTTTGTTTACAGAAACATAAGCTTTACCGTTAATATCGGCTAAACTATCTGTAATTGTAAAAGCAGTAGCTTCCAAATGATCTTTGGCACGCCCGATTGTTCCTTTTCTATAAACTGCTTCTGTTAATGATGGTCCAATATAAGAATAAGCAACAGTTGTAGCACCTGGAGCCAAAAGATTTTCAGCTTTTAATGCATCAATCCACATTGCCCAATCTTCGCCACCCATTACCGCCACTGTATTGGCAATATCTTCATCTGTACAAGGTTCGATAGAAATCTCTGAAACTTTACCAGAATGAAAATCTACAGTTTTGTTTGTAAAAGTTCCACCAATTGGTTTTAAAACAGAACGGTGCAAAACTCCAGTATTAGGATTTAAACGTACCGGTGAAGCCAAACTATAAATTATCAAATCAATTTGACCTAAGTCTGCTTTGATCATATCCAAAGTTTGTTTTTTTACCTCATTTGAAAAAGCATCACCATTAATACTTTTTGCATACAAACCAGCTTTATGTGCTTCGTTTTCAAAAGCAGCGGAATTGTACCAACCTGGAGAAGCTGTTTTTCCTTCTGTAGGTTCTTTTTCAAAAAATACACCAATTGTAGCGGCATCAGAACCAAAAGCACTTGTAATTCTAGAAGCCAATCCAAAACCTGTTGACGCTCCAATAACTAATACTTTCTTAGCTCCTGCTATAGTTCCTTTTGATTTTACATATTCAATTTGATTCTTAACACTTTGTTCGCATCCTTTTGGTTGAGCTGTCAAACAAATAAATCCTCTCATTCTTGGTTCTATAATCATAGTATTCTATACGTTAATTTATATTATAATTTTTTAATAAATTGAATGTTTTAAACTTCTAAAATTGAATGGACAAATATAAACCAATTATTTAGTTCAACAAGGCTTTTGCGTGATTTAAGGCCGAATCTGAAACAACAGTTCCAGACAACATTTGAGCAATTTCTATTATTCTTTCTTCGCTAGTTAACAATTTTAATTCTGACTGAGTTTCTTCACCCACAGTAGATTTATACACTTTGAAATGCGCATTTCCTTTGGCAGCTATTTGTGGTAAATGCGTAATGGCAAATATCTGCATATGGGTACTCATTTCTTTCATAATTTCCCCCATTCTATTTGCGATTTCTCCAGAAACACCTGTGTCTATTTCATCAAAAACCAAAGTTGGTAGTTTTGAATATTGAGCTAAAATAGCTTTAACAGCAAGCATAATACGTGACATTTCTCCACCAGAAGCTACTTTTTTCAAAAGACCAAAATCGGTTCCTTTATTGGCAGAAATTAAAAACTGTAACTCGTCTTTTCCGTTTTCAAAATACGTTGAAGTACCCTTTATTTCCATACTAAAACGAACATTAGGCATTCCTAAAGTCTCTAGAATGGTAATCAATTTTTGCGACAAAATAGGAATTGCTTCTACCCTTTTTGCATGGATGGCATCGCAAATTTGATCCAACTGTTTTACATTAGCATCAACTAAATGGGTTAATTTCACAATCTCCTCATCAATATTTCCTAATTCTAATACTGCATTTTCTAATTTACTTTGAATAACAATTAAATCATCAACTGTAGAAACTTGATGTTTCTTTTGTAAATTATAAATGAGTTGTAATTTTTGATTAATTAAATTCAGTTGCTCTGGATCATTAATCAATTTTTCTGTGCAACGATTCAATTCAATTGCAATGTCTTCAAACTCAATTTTTAGACTTGTAATTCTTTCAAATAATGAATTATAATCTCCTGAGAAAGAAGCAATCTTTTGTATGGAGTTTTTTATTTCATTCAAATTATGAGAAACTCCAATTTGATCTTCATTGGCTATAGCCAGAGATTTATCGAGTGATTCTTTGATAATCTCCACGTTATTTAATTGCTCGTAATCAGCTTCAAGAGTTTCTTGTTCACCAGATTTCAATTTTGAAGACACCAACTCTTCCAAAAGAAATGTATTGTATTCTTGCTCCTTAGAAGCCTCTGACTTTTTTTTCAAAAGCGAATTTAATTTCGCTTTATCACTTTTATACGATTTTAAAACATTTTGATATTCATTAATTTGTCCAAAATTATTGGCAATAGCATCAATAATTTTAAATTGGACATTTTCATCCGATAATTCTTGAGTTTGTTGTTGCGAATGAATGTCTATTAAATAAAGGCTTAACTCTTGTAATTCTTGAAGATTTACAGGACTATCATTAACAAAAGCTCTTGATTTTCCAGAAGGTAATATTTCTCTTCTTATAATAGTATCATTTTCATAATCCAAATCATTGGCTTCAAAAAAAGGAAGTAAATTGTATTTTGAAATTTCAAAATGCGCTTCAATTACACATTTTTCTTCTTTATTTTTAAGCGAAGTCAAGTCGGCTCTTTTTCCTAAAGCCAAACCCAAAGCGCCCAATATAATAGATTTACCAGCGCCTGTCTCTCCAGTAATTATTGAAAACCCTTTTGAAAAATCAATAGTTAATTTATCGATTAACGCATAATTTTTTATAGCTAGTGAAGTAATCATTTATAGAATTTTAGGAATAAGTTGAAAAAAAATGGAATTAAACTAAATACTAATATTTCAATAATTGCCATTTACCGGCATTTGTAGACGATGTTTTATTCAAACTATCTACTAAATCATTTATAGAAATATTGGGTCCACCAGAAAAAACAGATACAATTTCATCTGATTTTGAATCCATAAAAATTCGTAATAAATACGAATTTGGTTTGGTACCATTCAGTTTGGATAAATTAATTAAAGAAGTTTTAATAATTTCTTTGGCTTTTTTAGGATCTTGATTCATTGTGTCCAAACCAAGGTAGTATTGAAAACTTGATTGTCTTATTTCAGAATAAATTGGAGACAATAAGTCATTAATTAAAACATATCTACTCAAAGTACCGTCAGATTGATTCCAACCTTTGTAACCGCCTTGTTGAGCAAGATTGGATATACTTAAAGCTTCTTTAAAGTTTTTATCGCCAAACATAGGAATAAAAGTATCGGCATCCATACCCAATATGATATAAGAATAAAAAGAAAGAACCGAAATAAGATTCGAATCAAAACTAGTTGGATTGTATGTTAAAAGTTCAAATTCAGTGTAATTAAAAGTAAAATCTTTATCATTAATATTCAAAACTGGTGATGAATAAGTTGAATTATAAGCGTTTCGAGATGATTGAACTTGAATATTGGCTACAAATTGATTCGAAGTATAATTTGATAATGTAATAAACATTGAACAGTTTACTTTTTCCTTTTGAGATAGTGCTTGACCGGTCCAATCTGTTTTGTTAACAAATTCGTTTATAGCCGTTTCAAGCGTTTTAAAAATTTGTTGATTGGGATTGTTTAATTTTTGTGTATTTATTGTTATAGTACAATTCAGCTGTTGCCCTTGTACAAAGCTACAACTTAAAAATAAAACCAAATACAAAAAATATTTAACCATAAAAATGAGCTATTACTTTGTTTAAAATATCATCCGCTACAGCTTGTTTGGATTTTAATTCCATTGCTTCAATTTGAAAGTAACTATTTATAAATGTAACTTTATTAGTGTTTTTTCCAAAACCAGCACCTTCATCTTGTAGCGAATTAAGAACAATCAAATCTAAGTTTTTTTTCTGAATTTTACCTTTAGCATTTTCAATTTCATTTTCTGTTTCAAGAGCAAACCCAATTAAAAATTGATTCTTTTTTAATGCACCTAGTGAAGCAAGTATATCTTTGGTTTTTTCTAGTTCTATTGTAAAATCGTCTGCAGCTTTTTTTATTTTTTGTTGTGCAACAATCTTTGGTTTATAATCTGCAACGGCCGCAGCTGCAATAGCAACATCTACCTCTTGATAGTACAGATGACAAGTATCATACATCTCTTGAGCGCTTACTACTGGAATTAATTGAACCAATGGATTATTAATTCTACAATGAGTGGGGCCAGAAACTAATATCACAGTTGCACCCAAATTGGCTGCACTTTCAGCGATATCAAATCCCATTTTACCTGAGGAATGATTACCAATAAAACGAACTGGATCAATGGCTTCGTAAGTAGGTCCTGCAGTAATAAGGATTTTTTTTCCTTTAAGTGGTAATTTACTTTCGAGATCCGCTTCCAAAAATGAAACAATATTTTCGGGTTCTGCCATTCTTCCTTCACCAGACAAACCACTGGCTAATTCTCCAGTTTCTGCGGGAATCATAGTGTTTCCAAAAGCCTTTAGAGTTGCAAAACTTTCTAAAGTTGATGGATGAATGTACATGTCCAAATCCATTGCAGGAGCAAAATAAACAGGACATTTTGCAGATAAATAGCAAGCAATTAACAGATTATCACATAATCCATTAGCCATTTTTGATAACGTATTGGCAGTTGCAGGAGCAATTACCATTAAATCTGCCCATAAACCTAATTCAACATGACTATTCCACTCTTCGTTTTTTTCGTCTTTATTATAAAATTCTGAAAAAACGGGGTTTTTGGATAAAGTTGATAAGGTAAGTGGGGTTATAAAATCCTTAGAAGCAGGTGTCATTATCACTTGGACATGTGCACCTGCTTTTATAAAAAGTCTAACTAATGAAGCCGTTTTATACGCAGCAATTCCGCCAGAAATTCCTAGCAAAATCTTTTTTCCACTTAAAACTGACATTGTATAGATTATTTGTTTGCTTCTCTGTGATATATTTTACCTTCTAACCATTCTTGAACAGCTAGAGCATGAGGTTTAGGTAATTTTTCATAGAATTTCGAAACTTCGATTTGCTCTTTATTTTCAAAAACTTCTTCTAAACTATCGTTGTAAGTAGCAAACTCTTCTAGCTTTTCAGTTAATTCTTTTTTGATCTCAGAATTAATTTGATTTGCTCTTTTAGCCATAATTGTTATCGCCTCATACACATTTCCAGTTGGTTCTTCAATAACTGTTTTGTTGTAAGTTATTGTATTAACCGGAGCATTTGTCTTTTTTAAATCCATGACTTTATTTATTTATTATATTTTTGTAATTCAACATCAATTTCGGCAAGCATTACGTCTGCTTTGCTTTTGTATTCTGAATTTGGTTTAAACTTAACCAAATTATTATAACTTATTTTTGCTACGTTTAATCTTTCTTCCATTTTAGAAGGAACACTATTTATAGCCAATAGATAAGCAGAATCCAATTTATAGTATAATGCTTTTTCTTTATAAGTTGTTCCAGGAAAATCTGAAATAAAATTATCTAATGCAATTATAGCAGATTTGTAATTCGAAATCCTATTGTATTCAATAGCATTTTCGTACACTTTACGTTCTATCTTTTCATTCAGTTTTTTAGAAGTTGCATTGGCTTCTGCAATAAATGTTGAATTTGGATAACGATCAATAAATCCTTGTATTTTTTCAATTGCTTTGAAAGTGTCCGTTTGATCAATACTAAATACCGGAGATAACATTGAATAACTTTGAGCACCCAAATAGGCACATTCTTCTGATTTTTCACTTTTAGGATAACCTGAAACAAAACTATCAAATTGATAACCTGCTAAATAATACTGCTTTGTTTTGTAACACGCTTGAGCATACATGTAAAACAATTTTTCTCCTTGTGGTTTTCCTCTATAAGCAGGTGCTAATTGCTCAAAAAGTCGAATTGCTTTTGAATAACTTCCAGCATCATATAATTTAGTTGCAACTTCAAACTTTTTAGCAACATCTTCTGTTTTCAAAGCAGTTTGATATTCGCTACAAGAACAAAAAAACACAACAACAAACAATACAGATATTATTTTCTTCATTTTTCTTACTGATTTTATATTTATTGCCTAGTATATATGCAATAAAAGCCACCAAAGTTAGGTGGCAAATTTAGTTATTAATTTAGCTATTACAAAATATTTCTTTATTTTAAAAAAAAATGGATTTTTTATACATTTTTAACCATTTTTTTTACAAATAATTGCAAGCGATTTGATAAAGTTTCATCTACTGAAACCAATGGTAATCGAACAATATTATCTGTAATCCCCAGAATAGCAAACACTTCTTTTATTCCTGCAGGATTGCCTTGCTCAAAAATCATATCAATACAATCGGCTAATAAATAGTGTAATTTAAAAGCGTCATCCACTTTTCTATTCAATCCCAAACGAATCATTTCTGAAAACTCTTTAGGAAAACCTTGCCCAATTACAGAAATAACTCCAGCACCTCCAGCCAAAACAACTGGCAAAGCAATCATATCATCTCCAGAAATCACCAAGAAATCTTTAGGTTTATTATTTAATAATTGCATTGCTTGAACCAAATCTCCTGAAGCTTCTTTTATAGCAACTATATTATCAAAATCATTTGCCAATCTCAAAACCGTATCTGGCAACATATTACTTGCCGTACGTCCTGGAACATTATACAAAATCACTGGAATTGGTGAAGCTTCCGAAACTGCTTTAAAATGCTGATAGATTCCCTCTTGAGTTGGTTTATTATAATATGGAGAAACTGATAAAATTGCGACAAAAGAACTCAAATCTCTAGTTTTTAATTCTTCTACAACTTCCAAAGTATTATTGCCACCAACCCCAAGAACCAATGGTAATCTTCCAGCATTGACTTCTATAACTGTTGCAATAACCAATTCTTTTTCTTCTTTAGACAATACTGCGTTTTCTGCAGTTGTACCTAGCACAACAAGATATTCAATTCCGCCATCAATTGAAAAATTTACAACTCTGCGTAAAGCTTCGATATCAATTGTAAAATCGTTTTTAAACGGTGTAATTAGAGCAACACCAGTCCCTATTAATGATTGCATAATGTAAATTATATTTTATTTAATATTTTTAAGTACCTAAATAACTCATGAGTAAAACCCTTGTAATTCTCTAACTCAATATTGATTAATAAATGATTTAATCTTTTGTCAACAGCTGAAAATCCAACTTTAAATTTAGCTTCAACCTTTTGTGATAAAAACAACAAAAGAGTATCTTCTTCATTGTAATAATTAATTAATAAATCATATTCTTTTGATAAAAAATCATTTATTGATTGTTTTGTAAATTCATTTTTAAAATTCAAATCTTTCCATCCAAAAAAAGGAATTTCAGAAGTTACTTTATTTTTAACAACTTCTTTGTATGAGATAATTTTAATATTATTTTCGGCAATCCCATTGGAAATGATTTCGTTTTTTAAAGCATTAGTTTCAAAAAATCGCCTTTCATCAACAATCAAACCAACACTTGTAATTGGCAAAATCAATGATTCTTTCTTAACATTAAAAAGCTGTTTTTTTAATGTTCTTAATAAAGAAAAGCGCTTTACATAATTTAAAAACATAGTACATTTACAGGATTACAAATTTAATTATTTAAGTTACATTTAAGATGGTAAATCTAAAAAACTATAATGGGTTTTTAAAACTTTTTGTTATATTCTTAACACTATTTTTTATTATTTCTTGCAGTACTAAAAACCATACTGTTTCAAAAATCGAAGGCAAACAAATCCCAATTACTGAAAAAGAAAATGAAAATACTGAAATTGAAAACTTTATAAAACCTTATAGAGAAAAAATCAATAACGATCTCGACAAAGTACTAGCTTACAATCCAGAAACTTTAGAAAAAAGCAAGGGAGAATGGCAAACCAATATTGGTAATTTCATGTCTGATGTTACCTTATTGAAAGGAAATACAGTTTTCAATAAAAGAGAAAACAAGAATATTGACATCTGTTTACTCAATGATGGGGGAATACGCTCGATACTACCAAAAGGCGCTGTATCTGCAAGAAATGCATTTGAAATAATGCCTTTTGAAAACAGCCTTGTTGTCATTGCATTAAAAGGAGAACAAATTCAAGAGATTGTTACTTTTTTCATTAAAGACAAAAGCCCACATCCGCTTTCAGGGTTGACCTTTAGCATTGACAAAAAAAATGAAGCCAAAAACATTTTAGTCCAAGGCAAGCCCATTGAAAATTCAACTATTTATTATGTAGCCACGAATGATTATTTAGCCAATGGCGGTGGTGGTATGGATTTTTTTAAAAAAGGAAGTCGAAAATTTGATTTAGATTATAAACTGAGAAATATATTGATTGACTATTTTACAGATGTTGATACCCTAAAAGTAAAAAAAGACATTCGAATATTAATAGAATAATTCTGTTTTGTTTTACTAAAAATCATCACG
Source organism: Flavobacterium rarum (SeqCode) (assembly GCF_965234445.1). Classification (GTDB taxonomy): domain Bacteria; phylum Bacteroidota; class Bacteroidia; order Flavobacteriales; family Flavobacteriaceae; genus Flavobacterium; species Flavobacterium rarum. The sequence continues at coordinate 207,120 of NZ_OZ248490.1, forward strand.
ATTCGATTACAAACCCCATTTTACCTTATACTTTTTCAAAGCAAAAAATACCAAAATGAAAAGAAGAGACTTTATAGAAAAAACGGTTGCAAGTACTGCTTTATTAAGCTTAGGAATATCCTTAAGCAGTTTTAAATCGGATACTATAGAACATTTAACCATTTTACACACCAACGATGTTCATAGTTACATAGACCCCTTTCCTGCCGACCATCCGAGAAATCCAAATAAGGGTGGTGTTTCTAGAAGAGCTTCACTAATTGAAAAAATACGATTAGAAAATCCAAATGTACTACTACTAGATGCTGGCGATATTTTTCAGGGTACTCCCTATTTTAATTACTATGGAGGTGAATTAGAATATAAATTGATGAGCATGATGAAATATGATGCCACAACTATTGGAAATCATGATTTTGATAATGGATTAGAGGGAATGGTTGCCCAAATACCACATGCTACTTTCGATTTCATATCGTCTAATTATGATTTTAAAAATACAGCTATGGATGGCTTTGTAAAACCATTTAAAATTTTCCATAAAAACGGTATAAAAGTGGGGGTCTTTGGACTTGGAATAGAATTAACAGGATTAGTTGATAAAAACAATTACAAAGAAACTGTATACAACAATCCTGAAGAAACCACACAAGAAATGGTTCGAATCCTCAAGCATGAAAATAAATGTGATCTAGTTATTTGCTTGTCTCATTTAGGTTATAATTATAAAAATGAACCCAATAAAATTTGTGATTTAAAACTTGCATCACTTACAAAAGATATTGATTTGATTATTGGAGGCCATACGCATACCTTTTTGGACAAACCAACAATTGTAAAAAATCTTGAACAAAAAGAAGTACTCGTAAATCAAGTAGGCTGTTATGGAATTAATCTAGGTCGAATTGATTTTTATTTTGATTCGAATAAACAAAAGTCAGCACAAGGAAAATCAATTATCGTTTAAATCTTCAATCATTTTATCTTTCACCAATAAATAATTTACCATAAAAAAATACGATAAAAACTGAGTAATAATACTAATTAAAATAAAGGAGTAGTTGTAAAGATAAAATTTATATACTACAAAAAAAATGTCTGTTACTATAAAACAGATGCACATGACCATCGCATTAAAAAAAGCGTAACTTCCATTTTTGTTATAATTTATGATAGAAATAATACTCAATAGACTTAAAATTATTCCAAAAACCACATACAACCAAAAATCAAGTTCTAAATTTTCTAGTTTTAAATTTAAAACAGAATAACAAATAAATCCAATTGCCAAAATCAATATAAAAATTGAAAGACTGTCTTTAAAATGAAATTTTAAAGATTTAAAATCTTTTAGGGCCAAATACAATAGTAAAACATAAACACTCATCATACACAAAAAAGAACCCATAGGAGACTCTTTTATATTTAATGTAGTAAATACATCCCGGACAAAACACAGCAAAAAAATTAATGCTTTCAAAAAAGTAATTCTGTATTGATTGGACACTAAATAATATATAAATAACGATGGAATTATAATAGATTTAGTAAACAAAACCATAATTTCATCATTAAACAATTTGAAGATAATTGCCAATATTGAAGTTATAAAAAACAAAACAAGTGATGGTGTACTAGCTTTCATTTAACATTTTTAAAAATTGATCTTCAGAAATTATTGAAACGTTTAATTTGGTTGCTTTCTCCAGTTTTGCGGGACCCATATTGTCTCCTGCAACTACAAAATCGGTTTTAGCAGATATTGAACTTCCCACTTTTCCGCCATTATCTTCAATTGCATTTTTTAATTCATCTCTTGAAAAAGTAGAAAAAACGCCAGAAACCACAAATGTTTTACCTAGGAATTTCTCTGTTGCATTTGGATTTATTTTTTCGATAATTTCAAATTGAACACCATAACTTTTTAATCTTTCAATTATGATTTTATTTTCGTCGTTCTCGAAAAAATCAATTACACTTTGCGCAATTCGTTCTCCAATTTCATCCACCAAAACCAGTTCCATAAGAGTTGCCTGTTGCAACGCATCAATATTTTTATAATGCTTTGCTAACTTTTTGGCAACTGTCTCCCCTACAAATCGAATTCCTAAAGCAAACAAAACACTCTCGAATGGAATATTTTTAGAATTTTCGACACCTTTCACTAAATTCTCAGCCGATTTTTGTGCCATTCTATCCAAAGGCAAAATTTGTTCAACTGTCAATTCATACAAATCGGCATAATTGTGTACCAATCCGTTATTGAATAACAATGCCACTGTTTCGCCACCGAGACCTTCTATGTCCATGGCTTTTCGTGAAATATAATGCTGAATTCTCCCTATAATTTGAGGTGGACAACCATAAAAATTTGGGCAATAATGATTGGCTTCCCCCTCACTACGCACTAGCTCTGTATTGCATTCTGGGCAATGCGAAATATATAAAGTAGGCACAGAATCTTCGGAGCGTTTGCTTAAATCAACCGCTATGATTTTTGGAATAATCTCTCCTCCTTTTTCTACAAAAACGGTATCGTTTACTCGAATATCCAGTTTTTCAATCTGATCTGCATTATGCAATGAAGCGCGTTTTACAATCGTTCCAGCTAATTGCACAGGTTCAAGATTAGCAACCGGTGTAATCGCTCCTGTTCTTCCAACTTGATACGATATTGAATTTAATTTTGTAGCAACTTGTTCCGATTTAAATTTATAGGCTATTGCCCAGCGTGGCGATTTGGCTGTATATCCTAATTCTTCCTGATGGCGAAAATCATTCACTTTTATAACTACACCATCCGTTTCATAAGGTAATTCATGACGGTGCACATCCCAATACTCAATAAACTCAAAAACTTCTTCTAGATTTTTAGACAATTTTGCTTCAGTTGGAGCTTTAAATCCCCAATTTCTGGCCACTTCCAAACCTTCAAATTGAGTATCAAAAGGTAAGCTTGAACCAATCAAAAAATAAAGCAAACAATCCAAAGGGCGCTTGGCTACTTCTGCACTGTCTTGTAGTTTTAAACTTCCAGAAGCCGTATTTCTTGGATTGGAATAAGGCGTTTCTCCAATTTCTATTAAATCCTGATTCATCTTTTCGAATCCTGCAAAAGGCAAAATAATTTCACCACGAATAGCAAATTGAGTGGGATAGTTCCCTTTTAATTGCAACGGAATAGATTTGATTGTCTTTATATTATTGGTCACATCATCTCCTTGAAAACCATCGCCACGTGTTACTGCGCGTTTTAGCATCCCATTTTCATAAGTAATACTAATTGATGCTCCATCGTATTTTAACTCACAAGTATATTCTAAAGGGACATTTCCCAAAACTTTCTGAATACGGGTTTCCCAATCGATCAAATCTTCTTTGGAATAGGAATTGTCTAGTGAGTACATGCGGTATTCATGTGCAATAGTTTCAAAATTTTTAGTTACCGTCCCTCCTACTCTTTGTGTTGGCGAATTGGCATCAAAAAACTCAGGATTTTTATTTTCTAAATCTTGTAGTTCTTTTAACTTTATATCAAACTCATAATCAGATAATGTGGGTTTGTCCAACACATAATAATTATAATTGTGAAGATTGAGTTCTTCCCGAAGCGTTTGAATGGTTTGCTGTATATTCATAAAACGAAAATTGGCTATTCTAGTCGATTAAATAATCTACTAAAATAACCAATTTAAAGTTTAAAAATCAATTTTATGATTCAATAATCGTATTAATTTGATTGTATAATTGACCGTCGCTTAAAAAAGAACCTTGCTGTATCAATTGAAAAATAGAAAGATTGCGTTCTTCTGTAAATTCTTTTCTACCCACTTTCATTTCGATTGTGTCGGTAAACATATTATCGCTAAGCCATTCCAATCCTTCTTTTGTCAAAAAATCAGTTTCAGGAACCAAAGATTTCAAAACAATAGATTTTATATCCGTATCAAAACAATGAAAGAGAAAAATATGATTCTTGGAGAAAAATTCCAAATAAGTTGCTTTTGTAAGCACACCCTCCCAAATTAAATCCGAAAAAACATCCAATTCTTGTTCGGCTACTTCTGGTTTTTCGGCTTTAATTTTATCCCATTCGGCTTTATCAATTGCCTGAGTTGCTAAAAAATTAGTAAATTCTTGTGTTAACTCTTCAAATTGTTCTTTTGTAAGTCTTGCGTATTTCATGTAATGCTATTAAATTCTTTCTTTTTGATAAAATATATTCTGATTGCAAATTTAGACTTTTTTAGACCAAAAAAAAGCCTTCTTTTTCAAGAAGGCTAATTAACTAAATTGTCATTATTTTATTAGAAAATATATCTAATTCCGAATTGCATTTGCCATCTAGAAGCTAAACTAGCATCATAACTAAAAGTTTCTTTTTGAGTTCCATTAAAAGTATACGTTGGAGTATTACCAGTAACAGAAACACCAATTGGCTGTACACTTATTGGAGCTTGAACTAATCCCCAATCTGAATTTAATAAATTACTAAAATTCAAGATATCAATACTGAATTGAATGGTATTGGTTTTTTCTGAACCCGAAGATACTTTGAAATTATAGTCTTGTAAAATCTTCATATCCCATTTACCTCTCCATGGAGACAAAGCTCCATAACGCTCCGCATATTGACCTCTATGATCATTCAAATAATCATCTTGACTGATAAATTTGTCAAATGCAGCTGCTTGTCCTGCTCCAGAAAAATTCATTGTTTGTACTTCAGCAGAAGTAGGAATATAAATTAAATCATTTGCACCAGAACCATCATTATTGATGTCACCACCATACGTATAGCTATATCTACCACCTTGTGCATATTCAAAAACAGTTGAAACAGTTGTAGCCCACTTGTCTTTACCGTATTTCCATTTTTTTGAACCTACTCCAATAAAACGGTTGTTATCACCATACTTAGAGTTAGAAAGAACATCTTTATTTACATCACCTAAAGCAGGATTAAAAGCAAAAGCATCTCCAGTTATTTCAGCTTCAATAGAATTAACATCTTTAGAAATCATATAATTATAAGCAAGACTTGCATATAAACCATTGTCAAAATTCTTTTGCACTTTAAGAGAAGAGTTAAAAGCATATCCTTTATTCGAATTCGTCATAACATACGCATTATTAGCGCCTTTATCGGAAGCCAAATAAATTGCTCTATCATCAGCACCTGCTAAAGTACCAGAAGGTGTTTTCAATCCCCAGTTTTGAACATGAACTCCATTAATATCTTTATTGTATGACATATCAACAGTTAAGATATAATTATTTTTGAATTTATGGTCATATCCTAAACTAGTTCTCCATACTTGTGGCCATTTGTAATCTGGATCCATAATCTGAAAAAAGCCATCATCAGCACCACTAACTTGGTTTCCTAACCACACAAATGGAAGTCTTCCTGTAAAAACTCCAGTTCCTCCACGAAGTTGAGAAACATTATTCCCATCCATATTCCAATTGAATCCAAGTCTTGGAGACCAAAGAATTTTATTTGACGGTAAATCTGTAGAAATCAACTTCACAGCTTTTCCGGTTGATGGATCAAAATAATCTACATTATTATTTCTTGTAGCTCCATTATCTGTGTCAATATATTTTTGAATTAAATCTGAAGTATTAAAATATAATGGTTTATCAGCTCTTAAACCCAATGACAATTTAAAATTATCAGTAACGCTCCAATCGTCCTGTGCATAAAATGCAACTTGTCCAACATTTAATTCAGCTAATTTCCATCCTTTATCTGCACCTACTTCAATTTTACTTTTGGTATTATACGTATCAATTGCGTATTGCATATTTTGTGCAACAATACTTTGAGCGTATGGTTTTGCAGCATCTGCTAAGAAATCTGCAACTGTAAAATAAGGAGAGAAAAACAAACCTGCATAACCATTTGGATTACCAAAATTCTCATAACCTGTTAAGTTAAAGGAATTTTTAAATGCAAATTTTTCAAAAGAACCACCAAAAGTAAATTGATGATCTCCTGTTACATAATTTAAATTATCTGAGATCTGATAAACTTTTTGATCTAATGTATTATTTATAGAAAACGGCTCATGTCCTGCAATAATATAATTTGAACCAGCACCATCTTTAATATTAATTACTGGAGCAGGTGAAGAAAATGGATTTCTAAAATCATTAAATGAAGTATAACCTGCTTGTAATTTATTTGAAATATTTTCACTTATTTTTGAATTCAACTCAACAAGAAAAGAACTCAATTCATTATTTATCTGATATCCAGAATTTTGAAACTGAACTATAGAAGCACTTGGACCTCTAAAACCTAAAGCTGTTGGGTGAGCTGGTTTATCCTTAGAAGCATCCAAAAAGTTATAAATAACTGCTAATTTATTATTATCATTAATATTCCAGTCTATTTTAATAATACCTTTATTTGAATTAGATTTATGAGTAAATCCTTGGTAAGCCCCTGGATTATATCCAAAATTCTTACCCGAAGCATCTTTCAAATTAGCTAATGCATCATAAACGGCAATTAAATCCGTTTCTAAGACTCTTGATTCATTCACTCCAGTAGTGGCATCACCATTATTTGCAACAAAACTAGATCCTAAGTCACTTCTTTGGTCAATTTCGTAATTGGCAAAAAAGAACAATTTGTCTTTAATGATTGGTCCTCCAATGCTGAATCCAGCTTGAGTTTGTTCTAAAGAAGGTACAAAAATTTCTTCTCCGCGTACTTTATCGCCTGTCATATTTTCATTTCTAAAATATCCATAAACAGTCCCGTGAAAATTATTAGAACCTGACTTCGTTACAGCATTTACAGAAGCACCCGTAAAACCAGATAAAGTAACATCATAAGGCGCTGTAGCTACTTGAATTTGCTCGATTGCGTCTAATGAAATTGGCTGAGCATTTGTTTGCCCACCTGGCGTTGCAGCATCCAATCCAAATGGATTATTAAAAACAGCTCCATTTAAAGAGTAATTATTGTATTGATCATTTCTACCTCCAAATGAACCACCACTAGCTGTTGGCTCTAATCTTGTAAAATCTTCAGCAGATCTTGAAATAGATGGCAAAGCCGCTAACTCTTTTCTACCAATTGTTGTTTCTGCACCGGTTTTACTATTTTGAAAAACTTTATTATTTGAAGTTATAATTTTCACTTCCTCCAATGCTTGACTTTCATCTGATAATACCACATCCAAATTGAATGCTCTACCCAAATCTAGATTAATGTCCTTGAATTCTTCTTTGTGTGAACCAATAAAAGTTACACTTACCGCATAAGGCCCACCTACTCTCATATTCAAAATACTAAATCTTCCGTCAGTATTTGAAATAGCGGAATATTTACTTCCTGTAGGAGTATGAACAGCAATAATAGTTGCCCCATTTACTGTTTCACCCTTTGTGTTTTTCACAACTCCTTTTATACTCGAAGTTGTTGTTTGTCCAGACATCACAAAGATTCCGAAAACAAAAAACAATAAAGTAATAATTTTTTTCATTTAATTAGATTTAATTTGATTTAGGGTACAAATTTAAATAAAAAAAAATCACTCCGAAGAGTGATTTTTAAATATTATTAACAAAATGTTAACAGGCTGTTATTTTTCTGCTACAATTTCGTAAGCTAATTCTACAATTACATCTCTGTGTAATCTTACTGAAGCATTGTATTTACCAATACGTTTTACGATACCAGAAGTAATAAATTTTCTATCAATTACTTGACCACCTTTAGCCAAAGCTTCAGCGATATCAATATTTGTAATTGAACCAAATAATTTTTCACCACCTGCTTTTGCAGAGATTTTAATTTCGATAGCTTTTAAAGCTTCTGCTAATGTTTTTGCATCTGCAACAACTTTAGCTTCTTTGTGCGCTCTTTGTTTTAGGTTTTCAGCCAATACTTTCTTTGCAGATGAAGTAGCTAAATGAGCGTGACCTTGTGGAATTAAAAAGTTACGACCGTATCCGTTTTTTACAGTTACTACATCATCTTTAAATCCTAAATTTTGAACATCTTTTCTTAAAATAAGTTCCATGTTGTTGTCCTTTTTTATAGAAGTTAGGTTTCATATCCCAGAAAACCAACAACTGTTAATTTTTAATTATTTCAATAAATCGGCCACGTATGGCATTAAAGCTAAGTGACGCGCTCTTTTTACAGCTACAGACACTTTTCTTTGGTATTTTAATGAAGTTCCTGTTAAACGACGAGGAAGAATTTTTCCTTGCTCATTTACGAATTTCAATAAGAAATCAGCATCTTTATAATCGATATATTTGATACCTGATTTTTTGAAACGACAATACTTTTTAGTTTTGTTAGTTTCTATGTTCAAAGGCGTAAGATATCTGATATCCCCGTCTTTTTTTCCTGAAGCAGATTGTTGTAATGTTGCCATGATAATTAAGCTTTTGTAGATTTAAGTTTTGCTCTTCTTCTTTCAGCCCAAGAAATAGCATGTTTGTCAAGACTTACAGTTAAGAAACGCATAACTCTTTCGTCACGTCTAAATTCAGTTTCGAAAGCGATAAGAACCTCACCAGCTACTTTGAATTCGAACAAGTGGTAAAATCCACTTTTTTTGTTTTGAATTTCGTAAGCCATTTTTTTCAGACCCCAATCTTCTTTCGATACCATTTCTGCTCCTCTACTAGTAAGAAAATCTTCAAATTTGCTTACTGTTTCCTTTACCTGAACTTCAGATAAAACGGGATTTAAAATGAAAACAGTTTCATAATGATTCATAAATATATATTTATTTGTTAATTTGGGTGCAAAAGTAATGTTTTATTTTAAACAAACAAGCATAATTTAACTTTAATCGACGAATGACAAAAAAAACAAACAATAAATTAGATTAATAAAAAAAAAAAGCTATTTTTACTCTACCAAATCAAAAATTCTAACGTTATGAAACTAAACTGTGTAGTAGTAGATGATAGTTCGATTCAAAGAATGATAATTGCCAAGTTAGTTAATAATCATACCAATTTAAATTTAATAGGTGATTTTTCTAATGCAATTGAAGCCAAAAGCTGTATGACTGTTCACACTGTAGACTTAATATTTTTGGATATTGAGATGCCTGTCATAAGCGGATTTGATTTTCTTGACGGATTAAAAACAAAGCCCCAAATAATTTTTGTCACCTCAAAAGCAGAATATGCTATGAAAGCTTTTGATTATGATGCCACCGATTATTTACAAAAACCAATTTCGATTGAACGTTTTAACGCTTCTGTTCGAAGAGCAATTGACAATTTCTTACTAAAGAAAGAGAACAAAGAAGACGAAGGTGAACACATCTTTATTAAAAGCAATTTAAAAAAATTAAAAATTTTTACTTCTAAGATTAAATGGATTGAAGCTTTTGGTGACTATGTAAAAGTTGTAACCGAAGACGACAGCAATCTAGTTCTTTCTACTATGAAATCTTTTGAAAATGATTTGTCTAAGGAAAAATTTATTAGAGTACATAAATCGTTTATTGTAAATATTGACAAAATAGACCGATTCAATAGTAAGTTTGCCGAAATTGGGGTTACAAAAATTCCATTAAGTCGCAATAAGAAAGAAGATCTTGTAAAAGCTTTAGCCTATTCATAAAAACTACTTCTCTAATAAAAATCGACGTTTGTCGTAACTTTTATCGCTCTGTATTGAGCAACAGCTTCGAAACTATTCAATATTTTTTGAATAGTTTTTTTTGTGTTTCCAACAGAAACGTTTTGGGGTATTTTGATAATTATCGCTCGAATGTATTCATTTCGAATTCTACTTATTACTGGTTCTTCTGGACCCAGCACTGGCATAGTTAGATTTTGACTTAATACTTGATACAACCACATTGAACCTTGTTTTAGTTTTTCGAAATCCCTTTGTTTGAGTGTTAATTTTATAATTCTAAAATATGGTGGGTATTTGTAAATTTGCCTGTCATACAATTGTTCGTTGTACATTCCAATATAATCCGAATTTGTAACTTGCTGAATGGTATTATGATTAGGATTATACGTTTGTATAATTACCTTTCCCCTTTTTTCTGAACGACCTGCACGCCCAGCAACCTGTGTCATCATTTGAAAACTTCGTTCGAAAGCTCTAAAATCTGGGTGATACAACATATTATCGGCATTCATAATTCCAACCAAATTGACATTATCAAAATCCAATCCTTTGGCTAGCATTTGTGTTCCAACCAAGATATCAAATTCACGATTCTTAAAACTATCAATGATTTTTTCAAAACCAAATTTCCCTCTCGTTGTATCTTGATCCATTCTGCCAATTTTAGCATTTGGAAAAATCGTGATTAACTCTTGTTCTATTTGTTCTGTTCCAAAACCTTTGGTAGTTAAATCTATACTGAAACAAACGTGGCAATGGGTAGGATTTGCAATGGCATAACCACAATAATGACAACGCAATTGATTCTTATGTTTATGATAGGTCAAACTTACATCACATTGATCGCAATGAGGCACATGACCACATGTAATACATTCAATAATTGGAGAATATCCTCTCCTGTTTTGAAAAAGTATAACTTGTTCTCCTAATGCCAACGCAGCAGTTATATTTTCTATTAACGTATCACTAAAATGGCCGTTCATCTTTTTTCGAAAGTATTTGTCTTTCAAATCAACCAATTCAATTTCAGGTAATTTTACATTTCCATATCGCTCTGAAATTTCAACATAACCATATTTGTCGGATTTTGCATTAAAAAAGGATTCGATACTTGGAGTGGCAGATCCTAAAAGCACTTTAGCCTTATGCAAATTGGCCAAAACAATTGCTGCATCTCTTGCGTGATAGCGTGGAGCTGGATCAGACTGTTTAAAAGTTTGTTCGTGTTCTTCATCTATTATAATAAAACCTAAATCGAGAAATGGTAAAAACAAAGCAGACCTTGCTCCTATTACAATTTGAGCTTTGTCTGCATTTGTCAAAACTTGATTCCAGACTTCAACCCTTTCATTGTTACTATATTTAGAATGAAATACAGCCACTTTATTCCCGAAATGAGTTCTTAATCGCCCTACCAATTGAGTAGTTAAGGCTATTTCTGGTAAAAGATATAAAACTTGTTTTCCTGTAACTAAATAATCTTCTATGAGTTTAATATAAATTTCAGTCTTCCCACTTGAGGTAATTCCATGTAACAGGCAAACTGGTTTTTGCTGCAAATTTTCTTTTATAGATTCAAATGCCGATTGTTGCGCTACACTTAATTGTAACTCACCTTCTCTACCTTGTCCTGCAAAATTAATACGATCTTCTTGTAAAAAATACTCTTCAAAAATTTCTTTATTTACCAATGCTTTTACAATAGCAGGTGTTGACTGAGCCACTTCAACAAGTTTCTTTACGGTTATAGGCTTTTTTTCAGAAGCGCTTAATTGGAAATAGTTAAGTACTATTTCTTTTTGTTTATTTGATTTTATTAAGACATCCAACAAATCTTTTAAACCTTCATTGCTATTATATTTCGCATGCAAGCGAACATAACGAGCTAATTTTGGTTTGTAACTTTCTTGCACTTCTTCTTGTAGTACTAAAATATTTTTATCTACCAATTTTTGGATAACAGGAAAGATGTTTTTCTTGTTCAGAATAGCCATTATATCCTGAACCTTGAGAGAACTTTGGTGTTGTAGCGCTTCGTAAACCAAATATTCATCATCCGAAAGCAAACTTTCATCTACAAATAAATCGTTTTTTTTAGTGATCAAAGTTTCACTTTCAAGTAATAAAGCGCTTGGCATAGCACCCCGATACACATCACCAATGGCACACATATAATAAGTAGCAATCCAGATCCAATGATTAATTTGGAATTCAGTTACTGTGGGATATTCATCTAAAATTTGATGAATATCTTTGGCATCATATAATGTAGGTTGGTTATTGTGAATTTCAATAACCAAAGCAGTATATATTTTACTTTTACCAAAAGGAACCGCCACTCTCATTCCTTTTTTTACAAAAAGAAATTCAGCTTCCGATACGCTATACGTAAAGGTTTTGGCAAGTGAAAGGGGTAAAATTACTTCTACAAAATGCATTTAGTTATGACTTCTTAGATTATTTAGACTTCTTAGAATATTAGACTTATTAGATTATTTAGACTTCTTAGAATATTAGACTTCTCAGAATTTTAGGCTCATTAGACTTCTCAAATACTAAGTTTTAAGAGGCTTAAGAGAGAGAAAAATCTTCATCTTAATACTTAATACTTCTTTCTTAATACTCCTTTCTTAATACTCCTTTCTTAATACCCCTTTCTTAATACTCCTTTCTTAATACGCCTTTCTTAATACTTTATTCTTACTTCACTCGATACCAATATTGTGTTCTTCCAAACAAAGAAACGCCGACAAAACCTCTCACCTTTAGTTTGTCTTTTCCATCAATTGCAATCAAGCATTTGTATTCTTCTCCTTTTAATGGATCTAATATTTTTCCGTCATTATACTCATCGCCATCTTTTACAAGTCCTTTAATTATAATCAATCCTAAAATTGGAGCATTTTTATCTGCACCTTTACATTTGGTACAAACGGCATTTCTTTTTTCAGGATTCAGGATTTCTACAATCTTACCGTATACTTTACCTGATCGTTCATATACTTCGACAATAGATTTAGCTTGTCCAGTTTCATCGTCTATGGTTTTCCACTTACCCAAAACGGTTTGACTTTGAATATTAAAAGTTATTGCAAAAAAAACAACTAAACTAAACAGTACACATTTTTTCATTTTATTCTAAATTACAGGTTTTTATAAATATTTTTTGATTGTAAATACAACCAGAGATTGAATTGTTTTAATAGATAACAAATTTATTTAAAAAGTTTCGGCAACAATCTTATTGTTCTTTTAGTATACCCTTTTTTATTCTGAGTTTATGAATTGTTGCATTCAGTTCGAATCCAAGCAATAGGATCATACAATTAATCCAAATGTAAAACATCATAATTAACAAGGTTCCAATTGAACCATATAACTCATTATACTTTGAAAAACGAATTACCCAAATTCCAAAAAAATACGAAGATATTATGATTAAAATAGTAGTAAAAACAGAGCCAATACTTATAAATGGGGGCTTATGTGATTGTTTTGTACCATATCTTAACAATATAGAAGAGGTAATCAAAATCATCAAAATTACAAAAGCATACCTCCCTAATATTATCAAAGAAATCCGATCCGTTAATACGTCCTGAATCATTGTTTTTTGAATAAAAACCTCAAAAACAACAATAATAGAAACAGTCAAAAGCAAAAGAATGGACAACAATAACGAAATCCCTAACGCAACAAAATATTGATTTAAAAACCCTCTTTTTTCCAACACGTGACGAGAAGACTCAAAACCACCTAGAATTCCATTTATTCCATTTGCCATTAAGAAAATAGACAATAAAAACCCAGATGACATTAAACCAGAGTGACTATTGTTCAGAATATCATTTATAATATTGGCAATTGCATCATACGTATTTGGGGGAACTCCTTCTTTTACAAATTGAAGAAAATCATCTTGAAAACCCTCAATAGGTATGAAAGGTATTAAGTTTAAAATAAAAAGTGCAAATGGAAATAAAGCCATAAAAAAACTAAAGGCAACTGCACTAGCATGATATGAAAATGCTCCGTCTATAATTCCTTCAAAATATAATTCTAACAAATCATAAAACGAAAAACCACCTAAACCAGGCATTTTAATCTTTTTTAAGACATGCATCAGATTTCTAATAACAGGAATTTTTTCGAGTTTAGCTTCAATTATTAAACTCATAATTCTAAATTGCTTTTAAACTTAGATCCATATTATAAATAGAATGCGTTAATGCACCTGATGAAATATAATCGACACCACATTCTGCATAATTTCGCATAGTATCTTCATTGATGTTTCCTGAGGATTCAGTTTGACATTTATCTCCAATTAGAGCTACTGCCGTTTTGGTGTCTTCGTAGTTGAAATTATCAATCAAAATTCTATGTACACCATCACTTTTTAGAATCTCTTTGATTTCGTCCAGATTTCTTGCCTCAACAATAATCTTTAAATCCAAATTATTTTCCTTTAGATACTCTTTAGTTTTGGCTATAGCCAAAGTAATACCGCCTGCAAAGTCAATATGATTGTCCTTTAACATGATCATATCATACAAAGCAAATCGGTGATTTTCTCCACCACCAATTTTTACAGCCCATTTTTCGGCTACACGAAAACCTGGAGTTGTTTTACGAGTATCCAATATTTTTGTTTTTGTATCTTGTAGCAATTGAGTAAAACTAAATGTTTTTGTCGCAATTGCACTCATTCTTTGCATCGTATTAAGCACAACTCTTTCAGACTTTAGAATAGATTGTGAACTTCCCGAAATATGAAAAACTACATCACCTTTTTTGACTTCACTTCCGTCTTCAATAAAAACATCAATTTGCATTTTGGGATCAACATATTCAAAAATCATTTTGGCAAGAGCAACACCTGCAATAATACCATCTTCTTTTACCAATAATTTTGCTTTTCCCATAGCACTTAGGGGAATACAGGCTAATGAACTGTAATCACCTTTTCCCACATCTTCTCGAATGGAATTTTCAATTAAGATTTTTAATTCGCTTTGAAACTGAGCTTCGCTAATCATTTTTTTATGCTTTAAATACGTTGCTAAAGTAGGATTTATTTAGTGGATTAAAAAGTAAGTGTGTTTTAATATTTAGAATTTCACATTTATTTATAATAATTATCACTTTAATTTAAATATTATATTGAATAACATCAGTTTATGTTTTAAAAAATCATCTAAAACATTTCTTATACAAAATAAGTCTATAAGATTTCAAAACTCTTATAGACTTACTAGTATTATTAATCTCTAAAACAAGCTTATTTTACAATTCCGTTTTGGTCTATCATATAAACTAAAGCTGCCATAGTTCCTGCTCCAAGCTCTAATTCTCTTTTGTTAATCGCATCAAATTTATCATTTGCTGCATGGTGATAATCAAAATAACGTTGTGAATCGGGTTTTAATCCAGCTTTTACAATAAATTTTGACGTTAGTGGTTCTATGTCCGAGCCTGTATGCCCAATTACAAAACTGTTAATTAAATAGGGCTCAAATATGCTTTTCCACTCCGAAATTTTATTAAAATTTGCTGCATCACATTCTAATGAAAACCCCCTTGGCGTAAAACCGCCTTCATCACTTTCTAAAGCAAAAATGTGGTTCTCTTTATTCAATAATGACAACTCTTCGTATTTATTTCCGCCACGTCTACCGTTTTCTTCATTCATAAACAGTACAACTCGCAAAGTATTTTTTGGTTTGTATTTTAAATTTCTTAAAATATTCATCACTTCCATACTTTGAACAATTCCTGCTCCATCATCGTGAGAACCATCTGCCAAATCCCAAGAATCAAGATGTCCTCCTACGACCATAATATTTTCTGGATGTTCGCTTCCTTTTATTTCACCTACAACATTATACGAAAGAACATCTTTCAATTGTTGACATGATTGTTTAAAATAGAATTTTAAACTTGGATTATTTTTTAAAGACTTACTTAATAATTCTGCACCATTTGTGCTTATTGCAGCAGTAGGAATGTAGTTCTCTTTTGGAATGTCACCATAACTTTGTGCACCTGTGTGTGGAAAATCATCCAACCTTAAATTCATTGAGCGAACAATTGTAGCCACAGCTCCCAACTTTGAAGCTTCTTTGGCACCAGCATAACGTTGGTCGACTGCCCCAGAATAAGCATCAAAAGCTTCGATGGCTCCCTTGTCCATTGGACGATTATAAAAAACAATTTTACCTTTTATTTTATCTGCTCCCAAAGCTTTCATTTCTTCAAAACTATGTATCTCAATTACCTCGGCAGACAAACCCTTTTTTGGAGTTGCAATCGAACCTCCCAAAGCACAAATCGGCACTATGATTTTAGTTTTATTGTCTTGAATATAGGCTGTTTCTTTTTCGCCACGAACCCAGTGAGGCACCATTACCTCTTGCAAATACACTTTGTCAAAACCTAAAGTCTCCATTTGTTTTTTGGTATATTCAACTCCTTTTGCAGCACCTTCTGACCCAGACAATCGAGACCCAATATCATTAGAAAGATGATCCAGCCAAGAATAACACTGAGAATTAGTTAATGCCGAATGGTAGATATCTTTAAAAAACTGCTCGTCTTTGGATTGTGCAAACAAAGCAACACTATTTACAAAAAGCAGTGAAAGAAGTAGTTTTTTTTTCATTTTGGTTGGGTCTAAAATTATTTTGGTTTAACACAGTGCAATTTCGACAATCTAAAACAAAATCAAAATTAAATTCAAAAAAAATCCTGAATACTTTTACAAGCATTCAGGACAATTATAAAACTTAAATTAAAAAACTATTTAATAGGCTCAAAACTAATAGCTGTTCCTCCTCCAGGAGCTAAAACTAAATTCAGCTTTGATTTATTGGCAACTTCAACCGTTCTTATTTTGTACGCCATTGGGTTGTTTTTCCAATCGGCATCTTTGGCATCTTCATAAATAATGGCTTTATACTTTTGTCCTTTGGTTAAAAAGTCTAATGCTATTTCGGTTTTTCTAGCATTTTCATCGGTTATTGCACCTAAAAACCAAGTTTCCTTACCTTTGGTTTTTCTGACAATAGTTAAATAATCACCTGGTTCTGCTTCCAAAATTTTTGTATCATCCCAATCTAGTGCAACATCTTTTATAAATTGAAAGGCATCCATACGTTTTTCATAGCTTTCTGGTAAATCGGCAGCCATTTGCAAAGGCGAATACAATGTTACATATAAGGCTAATTGTTTGGCCAATGTAGTATGAACCTGCTCTGTTTTGTTTTTATCATAATAACTCATTTTGATTTCAAAAATTCCAGGAGTGTAATCCATTGGCCCTCCAAGCAATCTGGTAAAAGGCAAAATAGTTTCATGGCTAGGCGGATTACCATTACTCCAAGCGTTAAATTCATTCCCACGCGCAGCTTCTGCAGCAATGTAGTTTGGATAGGTACGACTGTAACCAGTAGGTCGAGACGATTCATGCGAATTGATCATTACTTTGTAATCAGCGGCGCGTCTTGCCACGAAGTTGAAGTGATTTACCATCGATTGGCCGTCATGAAATTCACCGCGCGGAATAATTTTTCCCACATAACCTGATTTCACGGCTGGATAATCGTATTTTTTCATCAAATCAAAAGCGCGATCCAAATGACGCTCATAATTAGCTACAGAACCCGAAGTTTCATGGTGCATAATCAGTTGCACGTTTTTTTCTTTGGCGTAAGCCGTAACTTCTTCCAAATTGAAATCTGGATAAGGAGTTGTAAAATCAAATACTTCTTCTTTCCAATTGCCTGCCCAGTCTTCCCAACCTACATTCCATCCTTCTACTAATACACCATCAAATCCATTTTTGGAAGCAAAATCAATATATCTTTTTGTATTTGCTGTTGTTGCACCGTGTTTTCCTGTTGGCAATAACTCCTTGGTTGATATATTCTGAGCGTTTTGTGAACCTGCATAATCCCAAGTGGATATTCCAACGTGCATTTCCCACCAAATCCCAACATATTTCATTGGCTTTATATACGAAACATCGTCCAGTTTACAAGGCTCATTCAAATTCAAAATCATTTGTGAACCCACAATATCACGAGCATCTTTGCTTATCATAATGGTTCTCCAAGGCGATACGCAAGGTGCCTGTAAATACGCTTTGTCGCCAATGGCATTCGGTACCAGATGCGAAGTAAGTTTATAATTGGTTACGTCAACATCCAAATGCATCACTGGATAATTCACAACAGCTGCTTCAAATATATTGACATACAATCCTGATGGTGATTTCAACATTAAAGGTGCCTGCACTCTGTTTTTACCAAGTGCTGTTGTCACTCCAATTCCTGTATTCTTGTCCAATTTGGTATTATCAATGCCAGAAAGTTTGGTTTCGTTATAAGGATATTCATTGGTATCAAAATCACCTGGAATCCAAAAAGCTTTATAATCTTCGGTTAAATTAAAATGAGAATCTTCATCTGAAATAATGAAATAATTTAGTTTCTCTTGTTTTGGAAATTCATATCTAAAAGCGACTCCTTCATCATACACTTTGAAAACGATATTCATTTTTACATTGGTCTCCTTTTGTACCAAAGCAATTGTAAGCTCATTATAGTGATTTACAATGGTTGCTTTTTGCCCCAAAACTGGTTTCCAAGATTCATTAAACGTATCCGCTTTTGAAGATTGAATTTCAAAATTGGCATCAAGAGCTGGTTTGTCTTTTAGTTTTATCCCTAAAGTACTTTCCAAAATAACAGGCTTGCCATTGTAATTCACAGTATACGAAGGCTGCCCATTATTTATCAATTTGAAATTAACCTCAACGGCATTGGATGGAGATTTTAAGCTTTGAGCATGCATTATACCCAAGGTAAAAATAAGAATAATTGAAAAAAAATGTTTCATTTTGGTTTTATGTTAATATGTCTAGTAAAAATAAGTATTAATATTCGAAAATTGCAATCAAATTCAAACTATAACCTTGTAGTGAAATCGAAAACGTTTTCGATTTTAGATCCATCCTGAAAATTCTTTTTTGATTATTGTTTTTATCCCTAAATATTTCCCATTTACTATAAATCTAATTAGGAACTGTACAAGTAGTCTTAGCTCCAATTCCATTTTCATTAAAAGCTTCAATGGCAAAATAATAGCCCGTGTCTTTGTCCAGTCCTCTGAAGTCATATGAATCTGCATCATAAACCATGATGCTATTGTATAATTTATCTGGAGCAATTCCATAATAAATGTTATACCCAACAGCACCAGGTTGTGCGTCCCAGTGAATCATAGCAGAGCGGGAATCGGCATCATTTCGATCCACTTTAAATCCGGTAACCGATTTTGGTTTCTCGGATAATCCGTTACCAAAAACACGGAAATCAGAAACGGCAAATAGTCCTGAAGCATTGTGAATATTCACCATTTTTACGTAGCGGGCTTCAATGGATTTGGTTAATTCCAGATAATCGTGAGGTGTGTCTTTATCACTTTTGGATTTATCAACTACCAAAGTCCAATTTTGATTATCATCCGACATGAAAATTTGATATTGATAATAAATATCCATTGCCTTGTTGTGTTGCAACGCTTTATGATCGGCATAATTAATTTGTAAAGCATTAATTCTCATTTTTCTACCCAAATCAATTTGCAACCACTCATCTTGTTTATCCGTTTTTGCCGACCAATAGGACTGAATATCCTCATCGGTCAAGTTCTGTGCATTGTAACAGATTTTTTCAAAAACTTTTTTCCCGCCAGTATCTACTCGGTGCGTTTGTACATCCATACACTCTTCAGAAGAAGACACCGTTGCATTTTTTTTATACGAAAGCAACATCCATCCCGAGAAAGCTCCCTGGGTTTGATCGCGGTTTTTGGTTGCCAATAAAGTTGGAAAATCTCCATAAGCAGTAATGGAATACATAATATCGTCCTTATCAAAACCAGCAGGAAACATATCGATGCGGCGTTCAAAGCGGTCTTTTACTGAAATCTTGCACGTTCCAGTATTCCAGTAATTACCATAATTGTCGGCAAAAGTATTTCCGTGCCCCGCTCCTATCACAAATCCACCTGGTTTATATGACATCGGATTGTGTTTTTGGTACGTAAATGGGCCTAATGGGCTATTGCCAACATGAACACCATTGGCGTAGCCCTTGAATTCGGTGGCAGGAGCTCCATATTGCATGTAATATTTCCCGTTATGTTTCGTCATCCAAGCTCCTTCTATAAAATTTCCCCATGGAGCTGGTTCCATATCATTATTAGGCCCAAAGCGTTCCCAACCATGCGCCGCTGGGTCCAAACCTACAACTGCTTTTATTTCGCCGTAAGGACGCTGAATATCCTCAACTTCGGTTGCTGAGTATAATTTTTGATAATCTTCTTGATTTCCTTTTGGTAACCACGTTTTATAATCTACCTCAACACCACAAAGCGGCAATTTTCCGCTTGAACCATAATACATATATACTTTTTTGTCATCATCCTGAAAAATGGCTGGATCCCAAGTAGGCAACATTGCAGTATTCACATGCCGAGTCCAGCGACCTGATTTTGGATTGGCAGTCTTCCAAACCGGATGGTCTTTTTTCCAAGTAGAACCTACATAAAACAAAGTGTCATTGACCACCCAAGCCGCAGGAGCACATTGGTCATCATCGCCAGGATTCCGTTGAAAACTCCCGTAAACAAAATTCCAGTCCGACATATCTTTACTCCAAAAGAATCCTGCTTGGTTGGTAGCAAACAGGTAATAATCGCCTTTGTAAGTAATAATTAATGGGTCGGCACTCGAACGACGAGAATCTGGAATTCCATTGTGATTTTCAGTAGTGTAATTGTAACCAATATTGTTGGGGTTACAATAGGTGGAAGCTGGTTTATTAGGATCAAACCATTTTGTTTTAGATTGCGCCATACTGATTTGGTGGCACAAGAATAGTAACAAGGCTGGTATTAAATATAGTCTTCGCATTTCTTGTTTTTTTTAACCATCTAAGAAATATAAGTTCATTTAAGCAGGGACATAAAAAGTAAAATCTTATATTTTCTTAAATTTCTTACATGGTAAATCTCTAATTCTGTGTTTAAAAAAAGCCCTTCGTCTAACCAAAAACGAAGGGCAACCAAACAAACTAACCAAGCTTAATTTACTAAATTAAAACTTACTTTATTGTCCACGTTTGAGTTTCCGCCAACGAAAACATCAAACTGACCGGGCTCAGCAATAAACTGCAAATCAGAATTGTAAAATTTCAAATCTTCTGTGCTAATTTCGAATGTCACTGTTTGTTTTTCGCCTTTTTTAAGGGCTATTTTTTGAAAACCTTTCAATTCTCTAACAGGTCTTGTTACAGAACCAACCACATCTTTAATATACAACTGAACAACTTCTTTGCCATCAAATTTTCCAGTATTTGCAAGATCTACGCTTACAATTACTTTTCCATTGAAACTCATTTTGTCAGAAGAAATCTTCAGATTTGAATACTCAAAATTGGTATAACTCAATCCGAAACCAAAAGGAAATAAAGGTTCATTTCTTTCGTCTAAATAATTGGATTTAAACTTTTCGAATTTACCTTCTGAGTTAGAAAGAGGTCTACCAGTATTTTTATGCGCGTAATAAATAGGCAACTGCCCTACACTTCTAGGAAAAGTAGTAGTTAATTTCCCTGAAGGATTTACATCTCCAAATAAAACATCGGCAATAGCATAACCCGCTTCACTTCCAGCAAACCAAACGTTTAAAATAGATGGAACAGTTGCGTTTTCATCGTTTAGTATTAATGGACGACCATCAAATAAAACCAAAACCACTGGTTTTCCTGTTTTTAATAATGCATTCAGTAAATCTTTTTGCGATTGTGGAATTTCTAAATTAGTTCTACTGCTACACTCTCCACTCATTTCGGCAGATTCTCCTAATGCAGCCACAATAACATCCGATTGATTGGCCACTTTCAAAGCTTCTGCAATCATTTCTTCTTTGGAACGTTTGTCTCTATTCAAGGTTTTTCCAAACATAGTAGCATTAGTTTCAAAAGTTCCATCATAATCCAGATTACTTCCTTTGGCATAAAGCACTTTAGTCGATTTACCCGCTACTTCCTGAATTCCTGCCAATAACGAAATACACTTTTCTCCATTTGTGGCCACACTCCAAGTTCCTGACATATTGTTTTTGGCATCGGCCAATGGTCCGATAAGAGCGATTGTTCCTGATTTTTTCAGAGGTAATAATTGGTTTTCATTTTTCAATAAAACCAAAGATTGTGTAGCTATTTTTCTAGCTTCATCTCTACTACTTACAGTAAAAATCTCAGTTTTAGCTCTTTTTTCATCGCAATATTTATAAGGATCTTCAAACAATCCTAAATCGTATTTGGCATTCAAAATTAATGTTACGGCATTGTTGATTTGTTCAATGGTCACTTTCTTTTCATTCAATGATTTTTTCAAAGTCGTTAAAAATCCTTCGCCTACCATATCCATTTCAACTCCAGCATTAAGTGACAGTGCTGATACGGTTTGTAAATCCCCCATTCCGTGGTCAATCATTTCAGGAATTCCTGTAAAATCGGTCACTACAAAGCCTTTAAATCCCCATTGTTTTCTTAAAACGTCTGTCATCAACCATTTGTTTCCAGTGGCAGGAATTCCTTCCACTTCGTTAAAAGATGCCATAACCGAACCTACTCCAGCATCAACAGCCGCTTTATAGGGAGGGAAATAGTCATTGTACATTCTTATTCTACTCATATCAACCGTGTTGTAATCACGACCCGCTTCTGGCGCACCATATAAGGCAAAATGTTTAACACAGGCCAAAATCGTATTGTTCTTGGAAAGATCGTGTTGTTGATAACCGTTTACCATTGCTGTGGCAATTTGACTTCCCAAGAATGGATCTTCACCAGAACCTTCGGAAATTCTTCCCCAGCGCGGATCACGAGAAATATCAACCATAGGCGAAAATGTCCAATTGATTCCATCAGCACTTGCCTCTTGTGCGGCAATTTGAGCACTTCTTTCAATCAATTTCATATCCCAAGTACATGATAATCCAAGTGGTATAGGAAAAGTTGTTTCGTACCCATGAATCACATCCATTCCGAAAATTAATGGAATTTTCAATCGACTTTTTTCTACAGCAATTCGCTGAACGTCTCTAATTTTTTGAACCGATTTGATATTAAATAATCCACCGACCTTGCCTTCTTCAATTTTTCTTGCAACATCAGAACTATTGGCCTGACCGGTGGTTATATCTCCAGAAGTTGGTAAATTCAGTTGCCCTAATTTTTCATCCAAAGTCATTTTATATAACAACTCGGCCACAAATTCGGATTTAGGTTTGATTATAACAGCTTTTTTATTTTCTTTCTTTTGGCTATATCCCAAGAAAAAGGAACCTAATAGTATTACAATTAATATCTTTTTCATTTTATTTATTTTTAATTTGTTTCAACATCCAAGCATACGTTTCTGGGTTGTCATAAACTTGAGTCCAACAATCATGACCTGCATCATTAAAAAGAGTCAACTCAACATTGTTATTGCACTTTTTAAGTTCTTTATAAATAGCAATATCATTGTCTACGGGAACGACATCGTCTAGTAAACCATGAAAAATCCTAGTAGGGATTGTCTTCATATTGCAAATTTCTTCTAACTGAATAATGTCAACAAAACCCGAAACTGGCATTACTGCTGCAAACATTTCAGGATGTTTTAAAGCAAGACTATACGTTCCCCATCCTCCAGAACTTAATCCAGTAAGATAAATACGGTTGGCATCGATATTATTTTCTTTCTGAATTTTCAAAATCAATTCATACAAAATATCCGGATTCCATTGTTGTCCTTCGGGACATTGTGGAGCAAGAACATAAGCGTCGATTTGGTGATTCCTCAAATATTTGAAAGGTCCATGAATTTTCACTTTCTCAACATCCGAACCATTTTCGCCAGAACCGTGCAGAAAAATAAACAATGGTTTATTGTCCTTTATATTTGCCGGAATATGTAAGGCATAACCCAATTCTTGTTTTTGAACCACCTCAATTTTAGCTTTACCATTAACATCCGATTGAGAAAAGGAATTGAATGAAAATAAAAGAGCAACTGCTATAATTTTATACCTCATTATTTTCTAAAAATTATATTTCCCAGAATGAAAACCAAGATTCAATAAACCTTGTTTAACCTCGGGAGCATTCATAAACAATTTCCATATCAAACCAGTACGATGATTTTCAATCATTGGTGCAATAGTTCCTTGGTCTATTGCCAAATAACGTGGCGTAACCCAATTAAATTGAGGTGAAAAAGCATCATAAGGTCCTGCAATACCAACGTAAGTACTTTTCTTTTCATCGTATAAAAAATGCAAAAACTTCATACTCTCTTTTGGTGTATATGGAAAAGAAGATAATGCAGCAGTTGGTGTGATTACCCCCAAATCATTGTCGGTATCATGAGCAGAATATCCTGTTGTACCATCAGTATTTCTGGAATAACTGGCTGTTAGACCCCAGCATTTTTCAGAATAACCATTCCATTTTTTTGGATTATCAACACAATAACTGTAAATAATTTTTGCTTGATTTTGAGTTAACTCCCAATAGTTTGCATATTTATCGGATAATTGAGAAGGATCCAATCCTAGATAAGAATATTGGGCCCAAAACAAAGGTCCAGCATTACCACTTGCCGTATTGTATTTGAAAACCAAGGGAATTCCGTATTGTGTTTTTCCCGTGGCAATAGTTCCGTTTCGTGTCCAACCTTCATGATAGGCAGCTACAGGAATCGGATGAGTTGTAGAGGATGCACCAAGAATATAGGCAATCAAGCACTCATTATATCCTTCTAATTGGAATTTCATCTCCCATTGATAGGTTGGAGACCAATGCCAAAACATAGCATTTTCGCCATTAGTGTACCAACTCCATTCAACCCCATTCCATAGATTATCGGCTTTGG
The DNA here is from genome assembly GCF_965234445.1 of Flavobacterium rarum (SeqCode). Lineage (GTDB taxonomy): Bacteria > Bacteroidota > Bacteroidia > Flavobacteriales > Flavobacteriaceae > Flavobacterium > Flavobacterium rarum. The sequence goes on from NZ_OZ248490.1 coordinate 231,748, forward strand.
CAGACAATGCTTTTTCCTGTGTGTTTCCATCTTTGAAATATTCTCTCACGGCAATCAAACCTTGGCATAAAAAAGCGGTTTCCACTATATCACCGCCATCATCTTTATTTCCAAAAGAAATGGCATGTCCTGTGTTTCCATCTATCCAATGGGACCAAGCTCCGTGAAAACGATCTGCTTTATCAAGAAAATCCATTGCGGTGGTCATTCGAGTAACGGCTTCGGCTCTTGGAATAAAACCTCTTTCTACTCCAACAATCAAAGACATTAGTCCAAAACCAGAACCTCCAGTGGTTACTTTACTTGCTTCAAAACCAGGATTATCGGTATGATAGCGCTCCCTCCCTAATTTTGAATTGGGTTCCGCATAATCCCAAAAATATTTTATAGCATCTTTTTGAACCTGATCCATAGCTTGTTCATCGGTCAAAACCGTGACTGGAACTGTTGGTATTACAGGAGTTGTTTCTTCTATTGCACTATTACTACAGCAGATAAGAAAAACAAAAGATGGAATTAGTAAAAATTTTATTTTTTTCATGCTTTTTTGTTTAAAAACTTGCCAAAGCAATTGTGCTTTGGCAAGATATATTCCACTTTACATTAAAGTTTTCCGGTAACTAGCTGATTTACTTCGATTGCAGTTAAAGCAGTAGCATACATTCTGAATTGGTCTAAGCTTCCAAGCCAATTATTAGAAAGCCAGTCGTTTGGTGTATTACCAGGTCCAGAACCAATACGCAAACCAGCAACTTTTGAATCGTCTAGATTTACATTTCCGTGATCTGTCCACATTTTTGTACTCACTGCTACACCATCTTTGTAAAAAGTAAAAGCAGAAGTGCTTGCATCATACACAAATGCACAATGGTGCCATTGGTTATCTGTCAAACTTGCCATTAAACCTGCTTCATTCCATACAAACCATGGATCACTCATGTTTTTGTCTACAATCACAAATTTAATTTCTGAACCATCAAACATAAGCATCATTGTTCCTCCAGACCAGTGACCGTTTGAAGAAGGCAGACTGAATGGATATTCAGCACCTTTAGTTGCTCCGTTGTGTTTTTCCCAAAAAGCAATCGTAAAACTTTTAGCTTCCGCAGCAAAATCATTTGGTTTTGAATAGGCTATAAATTTTTGAACATGATCCGCTGGTCCTTGAGTCCCTTTTCCAGATATACCATCAGTTTGAGTAAACTGATTGTCATTAGGAAACTTTGCACGAATATTGTCTACAGCAAATTTCAAAGGGTCTGTTGTTTTGTCATCAAAAGGAACATAGAATTTTAATGGACCTCCAACTGGATTTATATCTTTTGGATAATCTCCCAATGCAGGTTTGTCCATTTCCTGACAACCTATAAACGCAATCGAAACAAATACCATTCCGAAAGCTTTCTTTATAATTGATATATTGATTTTCATATTATATTTTTTTTAAATCGAATCGTTATTAATAATTAGGATTTTGTTTTAAAACTCCGCCTGATTGATCTATGGCAGTTTGAGGAATAGGATAGAATTTATTTTTGTCTTGGTATCCTAAACTACCTAATACAGTTGGAGCATCTCCCCAACGAACTAAGTCATAGAATCTTTCTCCTTCCATTGCAAGTTCCACTCTTCTTTCCTGTTTGATGGCAGCTTTAAGTCCAGCGCCAGCAACTACATTTGGAAGCACACCAGCATTATTTCCTCTTGCTCTAGAACGAACTTGATTAACATAATCTGCCGCTTTAGCAGTATTTCCTAATTCATTTGCAGCTTCTGCAGCTATTAAAACCACATCTGCATAACGTATAATTTTTACATTAAACCATTGATTTTTTCCGGTGCCTTGTAATGCTCTATAACTAGGAGTAGAATAGGCTTTTTTGTTCCAATACGGTTGAGCCAATCCTGTTGGAATAGTCGTACCATATCCGTCATCTTGCCCTTCAAAAAGGATAGTCGATTTCTTGCGGGGATCACCTGTTTCATATGCATCAACTAAATTCTGAGTAGGAACATTGAATCCCCAACCCAAATCCCAATCTCCAGAACCACGAATACCTTGTGATTCAAAATAATTGTTGGAATAATTTACACTCGCTTGTCTTAGAAACTGAACCTCAAAGATGGATTCAATACAATTGTCGCCTTGTTCTTTGAACAAAGTTTCATACGAATTGTACAAAGCATATTGCCCTGAATTCATTACAACTTCAGCTTTTTCAAGTGATTTTGCCCAATTACCTTGGTACAAATAAAGTTTCGCCATTATTGAATTAGCAAAACCACTGGTTGCTCTTCCTGGATAAGCTGGCCAACTAATTGGTAATTTTTCAGCAGCAAATTCCAAGTCACTTATAATTTGTGCATCAACTTCAGCTATAGTCGACTTTGCTTTGATACCGTCACTTGGTGTAACTATTCTTTTCAAAATAATAGGTACTTCTCCATAATCTCTACGCAATTCAAAATAGGCAAAACCTCTAATGGCCATGGCTTCGGCTTTGTTGATAATACTTCCTGGATCTGTTTTCCCTGAACTATCAACATCGGCAATCAAATCATTACAAGCGTAAATTAAGCTAAAATGACCATCCCAATTTGAAGCAAATTCAGTAGGAGAATAAACAAATCCATCCATTATGTTTCCTCTAGCAGATGCATCTCCAGGAGTACTTCCCTTCATGGCATCATCCGAGCGAATATTTTGAAACCAGTATCTGTCCCAATCTGTAATTCCACCTTGTGTTCTCAATTTTCCGTATAAACCAAAGGCTTTCTCTTCAAAACCTCCTGCTGGTAAATCTCCTTCTACTGCTGTTCCTAATGGTTTTCTATCCAAAAACCCATCATCATTACACGAATTTAAAGTGGGTAATGAAACTAAAGCCAGTAGCGATATATATAGTATAGATTTAAAATTTCTCATTTTTGTTCAATTTTTAATATTAAAAAGTCACGTTTAAACCAATAGATGTAACAGCTGGCAGAGGATATCCCCCTGTGTCTTTTCCAAATGAAATAGGAGAACCTCCCGCTTCTGGAGTGAATCCCGAATTATGCGCCCAAGTAATTGGATTTTGAGCGTTTAAGTATAATCTCAAACTTTGAATAAAAGTTTTAGCTAGTAAATCACTACTAAAGTCGTAAGCAAATTGTACGTTTCTAAGTCTAAGATAACTACCATCTTCAATCATATAAGTAGAAGCCAATTTGTTGTAACCCGAACCATCATTAAGTCTTGGCTCCCAATTTGAAGTAGCTGCACCTGTCCATCTGTCCAATCGTTCCGTTCTATAATTGAATTGTGCAAAAGTTGAGCCATTGCCCCAATCTCTGTAAATTTCGTTACCATAAACACCTTGAAAATCAAGCGACAATGAAAACTGTTTGTAAGTTGCACTCATAGAAAAACCATACATCACGTCTGGTGTTGGATTACCAATTTGCGTTCTGTCTTCTGTATTTATCTTACCGTCACCATTTATATCTTTGTATTTTAAATCACCTGGCCCATAATCACCCAAAGAGCTTGGAGCAGAATTCAATACATCTGCATAGGATTGATAAACCCCTTCGACTACATATCCATAAAATGAACCAATTGGAGCACCCGCCGTAAGTATTGATGGTCCCTCAAAAACCTGAAATCCTGGCTCATAAACTGATTTTACTTTGTTTTTCAAAGTAGTAGCATTACCACTAATTGAATAACTGAAATTATCATTTATTTTATCATTCCATGCAGCAGTAAATTCAAATCCTTTGTTTTCTATTTCTCCCGCATTGGTATAAAACTTCTCGCTACCAAGGTCAACAAATGTCAATAAATCTTTGGTCGTTTTGTCAAAGTAAGCCGTTTCAAAACTCAATCTATTTTCTAAAAGTTTCATTTCAATACCCATTTCATAAGAAGTTACTGTTTCCCATTTCAAATTTGGATTGTTTCTGTAGGCCAGCACATAAGCAGGCACAACCGATTCTCCAAAAATGGCAGAACTACCAGTTGTATAGGCAGGATAAGAAGGATAATGAATTGAAGAAAATTGATTTCCTAATACACCATAAGAACCTTTGACTTTCAATTGGTCAACTATTTTTTGATCTTTCATGAAATCTTCTTTTGCTACATCCCAAGCTGCGCCAATAGACCAGAAATTTTGGAAACGGTTTTCCTTACTAAGTTCTGATGAACCATCACGACGGTACGAAGCATTTAAGGTATATTTCCCATCATAGTTGTACAAAATACGCCCTAAATAAGACACACTAGCTCTATCCCATTGATCTGAATTAGCAAAACGAGTCGTTGGGTCACCGTAAGGATAAACATTTAAATACCACCATCTTTTATCATTAGGAATTGGTTCACCACCAACAAATTGATTAACGGTACCACTCATTCCTTCAAAAGTTTCTTCTAATCTATTATAACCCGCCAAAAGCGTAAAATCATGTTTCCCAAAAGTTTTATTATAGGTTAAATTATAATCTTGTTGGGATCTGTTAAAATTATTTTTAAATTCATTCACACTAGTAAGATTATTTCCTCCATAAGATGTAACCTGATCCGTCTCACTAACAAATACATCAAAAACTGGGTTGTATCCTCTACCCTTACTATAGCTGTTGTCAGACAAATAAGACCCTCTAAATTTTAAACCATCAATGATTTTTATTTCTAAGAAAACATTAGCAATAAACTTAGATTCTTCATTTAATTGAGTGTATTTTTTACCTTCAACTTCTGCAAGTGGATTTCCTATTTGTGCTGCTCCAATTTCCAATGGCAATTGATTGTACATTCCATCTGAATTTCGAGGAGAAACGATAGGCGTAGCTCTTAAAGCACTTTCAAAATTGTGAAGTTGAGGAAGTGAAGACTGATAACCGTTCATGGCAACTCCAACTTTGATTGATTCTGATAATTGGGTTTCATTATTGACATTGAAAGTGAATTTTTTATATTTTTCATAATCAATCAGACCTTCATCTTCAATAAAACCAACTCCCATATAGAACTTGTTTTTTTCTGTTCCGTTAGAAATACTCAAGTTATTGGTGATCACTTTCGCATTATCATTACTTATTTCATTTATCCAATTGGTATTGGCATTGAATTTATTATAATAAGCATAAGGAGCAAGACCTTGGTTGCTTCTTTGTTCATCATACAATGTTTTGAATTGATTCCCGTTTGTCAATGATGGAGTATCTCCAACATTTTTGAAACCAACAGAAGTATTATAGTTGATAGTAGTTTTACCATTTTTTGCTTTTTTGGATGTTACAATAATTACACCATTTGCTCCACGAACACCAAAAATTGCCAAAGAAGAGGGGTCTTTTAAAACTTCCATGGATTCAATATCCGAAGCATTCATAAATTTGATATCGTCGCAAAATATTCCATCTACTACATACAAAGGTTTGGTTTGATACCTACTTACGGTACCTCTTATTCTAACATCTGGATCTTCACCAGGTTTTCCTGAGTTTACAATAGATAATCCAGCTACTTTACCTTGCACAGAAACTATCGGATTTGCATTTGGTTTGTCTGCTAGTTGCTTTGCATCAATTCTAACAATAGAACCTGTTAAATCTCTTTTCTTTGCGGTTCCATAACCAATAACGACCACTTCTTTAAGTTCCGTGTCTTTGGATTCCTTCATCGTTATAGTCATAGGTTCTGATGAAGCTGCAACGGATGTAGCTTCAAAACCGACTAAACTAATTTTTAATATCTGCCCTACTTTGGCATTGATACTAAAACTTCCATCAAAATCAGAATAGGTAAATACATTGGAATCTCCCACAACTACAAATGCTCCTGGAATTCCCATTCCGTTCTGATCTGATACTTTTCCTTTGATTACTTGACCAGACATATAGGCTGGAAGTAGAATGAGTGCTAAAAAGCTAAAAATAAAATTTCTCATAGGTTTGTTAAACGTTTAAGTTAGTTCAGCTAAATTAGTTCAATACAACGTTGTAGTAACCGAAACAACACTACTACACGAATACATCAAACCCTGACAAAACGAATACAAATCCTTATTTTACAGCTTATTAAACAACCAAAGAAGTACTACAACAAAGAATGATGATGTAGTGATGATGTGTTGTTATTCCACAATGAAAAAAATAAAAAAGTATATTATTAATAAAAAAACACTCTTTTTTATACAGATAACAAAAACTTAGAAAGATTTTCGTCTTGAGAAAGTCCCAATTTCTTTCTTAAACGGTAACGATGTAGTTCTACTCCTCGGAAGGAAATATTCATCATTGGCGCAATTTCCTTTGAAGAAAGGTTCATTTTTAGATAAATACACAGCTTAATATCTTTTGGAGTCAGGTTTGAAAATTTCTTTGAAAGAGCAATTATGAACTCATTATTAATTTGATTCAGATTCGTTTCAAAAGTTTCCCACTCATGCTTATTGACCGCATTAATTTTTATGGCTTTTTTAATTTCACTTTTAAGTTTATTGAAATCGGATTCGGTATCTAAGATATTATGGATATTTTCAATCATCTCACTTTGCTTGGCAATAGAAAGTGATTTACCCGCTACTTCTGAAGATTTTGACTGTATTTCGAGTTCCAGAATATGTTTTTCATACTCTTGGCTATTTAGTTCATTTTCCGCTTTTAATTCCATCTCCAGAATTGCCTTTTGATGCTTTAATTCTTCTTCTTGTAATTTAAGTTTCTGAATGTATTTCATCTTATTCCATTTATAATATAGATATAAGGAAAGCCCTATCACAATCAGATACACCAAAATCATCCAAAAGGAAAAATACCAGGCCTTGGCAACAACAAATTGAAAATTAGTAATTCTATTATAATGCAAACCATCATTATTATAAATAGTAACATCATGAGAACCACTAGTAAGGTTATTCAACAAAATCAATCCTTCTTTAACTGGAATAAAGTCCTTTGTTGCATTGATTTTATAAAACAAATTGGGTCTTGTAGCGCCATAAATTCCAGAAATCACATTTAATTTAAGTTCTGAATTGTGTTTGATTTTCGAATTATTATCTACTAAGATATCATTATTAAAAGCTTCAATCTTTACCTTGATTTTCTTATTTAATTTGTATTTTAAATCAAGAGAAATAAAACCATCATCCAGATTTAATAGATAATTATTCCCATCTTTAAACACTTTTAGGTTGTCATTGATGATTTTTCCTTTGTAATATTTTTCCTGAATACTATTTCTTATAAATGTTGTGCCTTGAGCAAAAATATGATACAAAAGGCCTTCCTGAAGTACCATAAAATGATTTTCATCAATAGAAACAATATCAGTGACATTCTTAAAGTTGGCATTGAACAATTCATTAGCCTCTAATTTGTTGGTAATAGAATTGTAAGTGTACCAAGAATTGTCAATCAAAAAGAGAATTTCATTCCTGAACTCAAATATTTTAACTCCAAAATCGTTATTTATTTTACAACGCTGGGTAACGTTTTCAATTTCAGCTTTATACGCTTCATTATACAAAATACGATACAGACCTCTATTATTATCAGCCGCCCAAATCTCATTTTTTCTGTTTTGAGCTAGATATTTTAAAGGTTTTAAAATACCTTCCAGAACTTTGCTTTTTCTCAAATCATTGGCATCTTCATAAATTACAACCCCACTATAGGTTGCCTGCAAATAGGAATTATTACTATTACTTTTAGACAAATTCCACCCGCCATCTATATCACTTAATCTACTAAACTGTCCTTTTTGATATACAAAAGTTCCTTCGTTGTGACCAATAAGGTATTGATTGTTTATTTTACTGATGTTCCAAGCTTGCCCCTGTGAATTTGGTATCATGGTAAGCTGCTTCCCTTCATATTTAAAAACACCGTGATTGGAAGCCATCAAATAACCTTTTGTAGTGCTTGCAACTGAATATACTGACCCTAAAATTCCGGAACTGTCATAAAAAATAGAAATAGGCGAATTGACCTCAATATGAGCCAGTCCGTTATCGAGTCCCAGCCATAAATCATTTTCTTTATCCTGACCAATACTTAGAATTGAATTATTCATCAAGACATTATTCCGATTGATATTTTTATAGGAACCATCATGCAAATTCAGAATGTAAACTCCATTATTTGCAGTTCCAATGATCAATTTATTATTTTTTATAAATTGAGCAATATTGATATTGGCTGATTTTAAAATATTATTCAGACCATTATTCCAAGGCTTTAAAATATTATCTTCAAGAACATAAACCCCATTTTTTTTAGTAAAAAAAAAGATTTTGTTTTGATATTTTTGAATTGCATGAATCACATTATTTTCTAAAAGTGATAATCCATTTACTTTTTCAATCTTCCCATTGGTGGTCCATTTATAAATTCCCTTTTCGACAGAAGCAATTAATAACTGATCTGCTACAACAAAACAATATGAAATGAGGAAAGAGAACTTTTTCTCTTTGATCACTTTTCCATCAAATACAAAAACACCATTAAAGGATTGAAAGTAAATTTTGTTGTTAAACTTGAAAATCTTCCAGATTTCATCATTATTATTGGTATCAAAAACCTTTTTCCCTTTTGTAATAGAAACATAATGCATCTTGGCATCTTTACGATACCAATACCCAAACTCTTGATAAGAACCCGAATAAATTCGGTCACCGTCTACCATTATGGAACGAATGATAGTCTTGTTGGGCAAAGTGTATTTCTCCCATTTTACGCCATCGTATCGTAACAAATAATAATTGTTAGCAAAATACATAGCATCATCATTTCCTTGTGCTACATTCCAAATCTGATTATCTCCTTGATAATTGGATTTGTTATAATTTTCAACAAAAGGAAGCAACTCTTGAGCAGATAATTGCAATGAAATAAAACCAAAAAAAAGTATATAGAGGAATTTGGATTTCAAAATGGGAAGATTTTTTATCAAATATAATTACATTTCTTCAATAAAAAGCACAAAAAAAGCCTCTGAAATTCAGAAGCTTTTTTATGAAAAAGTATATTTTAACTTAATAGTAATTCAAACACTTGATTTGCTATTTCGATTTCTTCATTGGTAGGAATAACCAAAATTTTTGTTTTTGATTCTGGTGTACTAATTTCTCGCATTTCTTTGGATCGCACATCGTTTTTAGCATGATCCAATTCCAATCCAAAATACTCCATATCGGTACACACTAATTTTCTGATGTAAGATGAATTTTCGCCAATTCCTGCTGTAAATACAATTGCATCCAATCCGTTTAAAACTGCTGCATAAGAACCAATATATTTCTTGATTCGATACGCATTCATAGCGAGAGCCAATTGACAATCTACATTTCCATTTTCGGCATTCGATTCAATATCTCTTAGATCGCTGAATCCGGTAAGTCCCAACATTCCGCTTTGTTTTTGCAACATAGTGTTCACTTCATCAATTGTATATCCTAAGGTTTTAACCAAATAGAAAATAACCGATTGATCAACATCTCCAGAACGAGTTCCCATAATCAAACCATTCATCGGACCAAATCCAAGTGTAGTATCAATACTTTTTCCGTCTTTAATAGCGGTCATACTACAGCCATTTCCTAAATGTATCGTAATAATATTTGAAGTTGTATTAAGCGAATTGGCTTGCAAAAAATGAATTGCATTTTCGGAAACATATTTATGACTTGTCCCGTGAAAACCATAAACACGCACTTTATTTTCGGTTAAAAGAAAATTAGGGACTGCATATTTATGTGCTAATACCGGAATTGTTTGATGAAAAGCGGTATCAAAAACAGCTATTTGTTTTGCATCCGAAAATATTTCTTCGGCAACAACAATCCCTTCATAATTTGCTGGATTGTGCAAAGGCGCTAATTCAAAAAGTTGCTTAATTTTTGTTTTTACTTCTTCGTTTATAACCACTGTATTTGAAAATGAACTCCCGCCATGAACAACTCTATGTCCAACGGCTTCAATCTCTTTGGTGCTTTTTATGACTCCAACATTTTCATCCATTAACAATTTTGCTATTTTTTGAAGTCCAATTTTATGATTGGCAATGGGTAATGATTCTTCAATTTTAACTGAATTGGTCACATAACTTAAGTTGGAAGTTTCCAAACCAATTCTATCGATCATTCCACTGCAAATTACTTCATTAGCTGGCATATCAATTAATTGATATTTAATAGAGGAACTTCCTGAGTTTATAATTACTATTTTCATTTATTTTGTTATTTCTCCTTTTAATTTTTAAACTGCTAAACTATTAAACCTTTAAACTATCTTACAATCCCTGTGCTTGTATCGCTGTAATTACAACTGTATTAATGATATCATCAATTGTACAACCGCGACTCAAGTCATTTACAGGTTTGTTTAAGCCTTGCAGCATGGGACCAATAGCCAATGCTCCAGTTTCTCTTTGAACCGCTTTGTATGTATTATTTCCTGTATTCAAATCAGGAAAAATTAGTACGCTTGCTTGTCCAGCCACTTCAGAATTTGGCATTTTACTTTGTCCCACTTCCATATCTACAGCAGCATCGTATTGAATAGGTCCTTCTATTTTAAGATCGGGGCGTTTTTTTCTAACAATTTCTGTGGCAGCTCTTACTTTATCTACCTCATCTCCTTTTCCAGAAGATCCAGAAGAATAAGAAAGCATGGCAATTTTAGGTTCAATTCCAAAAGCAGTACTCGAATCAGCTGAAGAAATTGCAATTTCAGCCAATTGTTCTGCGGTAGGATTTGGATTGATAGCGCAATCTCCAAAAACAGAAACGCGATCCTCCAAACACATAAAGAAAATAGAAGAAACCACTGAAGAATTAGGTTTAGTTTTAATGAATTGCAAAGCAGGTAAAATAGTATGTTGAGTGGTGTGTGCCGCACCAGAAACCATCCCGTCTGCATGTCCTTTATACACCATCATTGTACCAAAATAGGAGACATCTTCCAGTAAATCTCTCGCCATTCCAAGTGTTACATTTTTAGCTTTTCGTAACTCATAATACGTATTTACATAATCCTCGTAATTTTCTGATTCTATAGGATTAATGATAGCCACTTTGGAGAAATCAAATTCCAAACCTAGTTCGGCTACCTTATTTTCAATTTGCTTTTTGTTACCAATTATTGAAATATCCACTACATCCATTGCCAGTAATCGCGAAGCTGCAATAATAATTCTCTCATCGCTGCCTTCTGGTAAAACAATATGTTTTCTATGTTCTTTGGCTCTTTTAACCAAATTGTACTGAAACATTTTTGGAGTCATACCATCCGCTTCAAAAGCATTGAACTTATTGGTTAGTGCGTCTAAATCAACATATTTATCAAAAGTAGTTATCGAAGTTTCTATTTTTTGTAAATTACCCGCATATATTTTGGACTTTATATTACCAATTTTGTTAGCTATATGATACGTTCCTCCTTCAACTGTAATAATTGGTACAACTGTAGAAAGACCCTCTATTAATTTTAAGATACTTTCTTCAGGTATTATATTACCCGTTAATACAATCCCAGATACCGATGGGTAATTTGCGGATTCATTGGCTTGTAAAGCTCCAAGTATAATATCTGCTCGATCTCCAGGGGTGATTATAAGTCCATTCTCTTTTAGATGCAATAAATAATTACACAACTGCATGGCTCCAATACTATAACTACCCGTTTGATTGTTTAAATATTCTTGACCAAATAACACTTTGGCTTCTAGAACTTCTACAATCTCTTGAATCGTTGGATTATGCAAACTGCTAATCAAGGGTATTGAGTTGATGAGTATTGATTTTGGCAAGTTTTTTTGTAAAGCATTTGTAACCAAGTCTAAATTTTCAAGTTGTACTTTATTGGCTATGACTGCCAATACCTCGACTTCTTTTAAATTAAAGGAATCGTAAGCTAAATTTAAATTGTCTATTAATTCTTCTAAGGTTTTACCTTCTCCAGAACCAACAATGATGGTTGGAATACCAAGATTTTTGGCAATAAGCACATTCATATCCAGTTCGATAACAGTACCTTCTCCTGAAAAACTAGTACCTTCAACCAATACAAAATCAAATCGTTCTTCTAGCTTTTTATATTTTTCAATAATTAAATCGACGACTTCCCCAATTTTTCCTTTATTTTTTTTCTTTATTAACTTACTTTTTGTAATAGCATAGGCATCTTCATAATCAATATCTAAATCAAAATGAGAAACTACCATTTCGATATGAGTGTCCTTTTTTCCTTCTTCAAAGTCTTCTATAATTGGTCTAAAATAACCAACTCTAGCAGTTCTACCGAGAAGTGTTCTCATCAATCCTAATGTTATTATTGTTTTGCCGCAATTTTCTTCGATTGTTGCAATATATATCGCTTTATTCATTTGTAGATTTTTAAAAATTATTCAATTATGAACTTTTTACAAAATTATATCAATACTATTTTTTTTAACATGACCAAAATCAGTTTTAATTAAATATATGAAATCGATTCTATAAATTAAAACCAATTTCTTCTTTTGAAATAAAAAATCATCCCTAAAACATTTAAAAACATAAATCCTATAACCACATAATAACCATATTGATATCGCAATTCAGGCATAACATCAAAATTCATACCGTAAACTCCGACGATAAAAGTAAGCGGAATAAAAATAACGGAGATAATTGTAAGCGTTTTCATGATCTCATTCATTTTATGCGTTTGTGCTGCAAAAAAGAAATTGGACGCACTTTCTAAAGACCCCATATCTGATTCAATTTGTTCCAAAAGCTCTAAACATTTTTGATGCAGACGAGAGAAAAAACTAAAATTATCCTGTTCTATTTCATTAAACACATTGTCTTCTTTGATACTTTTAATATCATACAATGAATCCCGAAGCGGAATAATGGAACGTTTTAGAAAATTAAAATTATCTCTATGTCTTTCGATTTTTTCTAAAATTATGGGATCAGCACTTTTTTTGGTGAAGTTTATTAAATCTTCAATTTTGTTTTCTTCATTCTCAATGGTTATGTAAAAATTACCAATAATAGCATCCAACAAAATATACAACAGAAAATCAGCATTTTTGGTTCGAACAATTCCCGAATTGGTTCGAATGCGTTCGCGAATGTGGGTAAAAAAATCGCTTCTTTTTTCTTGAAAAGAAATCAAAATTCCTTTTTTCAACAAGAAACTAATTTGTTCTACTTTGATATCATCTGTAGTTTCTGAGGGTAGCATTGATTTTATATTAAAAAACAGAACATCCTTTTCTTCCTCGAGTTTGGTTCTTTTAGTGGTATTCAAAATATCGGCCAACATAAAATTATCAATTTTAAAATAACTGGCCACATCTTTTAGCAAATCTACATCACTCAAACCATGAACATTCAACCAATTTATTTTTTTGTAATCAATATGCTTTTCCAAGTTATTAATAGTTCCATTTTCAAACTCATTAACGCTAGAATCATCATAAACAAACAACTGCATTTCGATTTCTTTATTCTTATGCAAACCTGTATATTCGAGACTATAAGGCTGTAATCGTTTTGCTTTCTTGTATTTAATCTTTCTCATAAAATAATTTGTATAGTAATATTACGAAAAAAAAATATTGTATTTGACTTTAAAGCATAAAAAAAACCGAGCTATTGCTAGCTCGGTTTAAATTAAAATAAAAAACTAAATTAATCCTTTTGTGATTTTACAGCTAAAGTATAAATTACCAAGCCAAAACCAATTTTATTGATCGCATCAGCAATATTGTAGGCAACATCAACATTTCCTTTTCCTAACATAGAAGTGTACCATCCATCTGTTCCTAACATGTAACCTAATGGATATATTGCCCAGCCTACTAATACAAACCAGCATAAAATTTTGTGGGCCTCTAATACGTTACCTCCAGCCTCTTTAGCCAATTTTGAAGCACTTCCCAACCAAATTTCATAAACAATTGCAAAATAAGCAATACCTGAAATAAAGCCCCAAATAGCAGCATTTTCTGGATAAACAGCTTCTCCAAAATAACCCGTTACAAGCATTATTACAGAATAGAAAATCATTTTCCATAATAAACTTTGTTTTGCACCTGCAATTTTAAGAATTAAATAAAATTCAAGACACATTAACGGAACTGTAAGTATCCAATCAACATATCTAAAAAATGTTGGAGATTCTTGGAAAGAAGCCCAATAATCTCTCATATAGAAATAATGTACTGCTGCAATAAACGTAATCAATCCTGAAACTAAAACAGAAGTACGCCACTTTTTATCAAATTGACTTAATGATAAAAAGAAAAAAGCAGAAGCGGCCATCATAGCCATACAACCAACGAAAAAAGTAAATCCTACATAATCAGTAGGTAGCATTTTTGAAATCAATGCCGAATACGTAAATAAATTTGACATAATATAAATATTTAAGATTTTGTTTAAACAAATATACAAAACATTAAACAATTAAAAAAAATTTTTGTTTAATCTTTTTTTATTATATTTAAACATTAATTAATTTATATGTCAAAAATTCGAATTTTCTCAATACTATCAAGTTTTATAGGATTGTGGCTTACTTCTTTTATCAAAGATGAAGTTCAAATAATATTAGGCTTTATTTTAATATTATCTTTTGGAATTGTGCATGGTGCAAATGATTTACTATTAATCAGAAAATTGAAAGGAGAAAATTTTATGAGTTTTTGGAAGATGTTGATATACTATATTTCAATAGTTTTAATAGCAGTTGTTTTATTTTGTTTTATTCCATGGCTAGCTATGCTTTTATTTATAATAGTTAGCAGTTATCATTTTGGGGAACAACATTGGAATAAATTAAATTTTTATAAAAATGTATTGACAACAAAAATATTTCACACTATTTATGGCTTATTCATTCTTCTATTATTATTTCAATTTCATCAAAAAGAAGTTATGGATATTATGTATGGAATTACTGGCATTGAACTTACTTTTATTAATATTTCTTTAGTATTAAAATTTATCGGTTTTATTTTGGCAGTTATGTTTTTATACAATTACAAAACATCAAAAATATTTAAAAAAAACATTGCTTTTGAATTGTTGTATGTATTGGTGTTCACTATTATTTTTAAAGTAGGAAGTTTAATTTGGGCTTTTGCAATTTATTTCATATTCTGGCATAGTATACCATCATTGAACGACCAAATCAAATTTTTATATGGAGAAGTTTCAAGAAATAATTTTAAAACCTATTTTAAATCCGCATTCATTTACTGGTTAATTTCAATGTTTGGGATAGTTGTATTGTATTTTTTACTAAAAGAATACAAAATATTTGATTCTATATTTTTTTCTTTCTTAGCAGCCATTACATTTCCCCATATTATTGTAATTACAAAAGTTTTAGAAAAAAGAAAAACCTAGTAATATGCTATTACAACATTTATGATCGTATAAAAAGTTACTGCTAAAAAACAAACACAGAATTAAGCATCAAAATAAACTTTCGAAGTATGAAAAAAGTCGGGAAATAATACCTTTCTTTTCTTTGAAGTCTACACCATTCGATTCTACTTTTTCAAAAGCTCTGAATGTAGAAATAAAAAAGGCTAAAAAACAACCTAAAACTATAATGTTAAGTATAATAATTTCTATATTTTCCATACTATTTTTTTAATTTAAGATTAAGAAATATTAAAAATCCAAGAATAGTTGGAGGCCATAATCCAATAAAAATAGCCCTATTTGGATCTCCTAACACCAAGTAATGATATTCAGATATAAATATCAACACCACAACTAACAATAAAATAAATAATTCAGATTTTTTGAATTTTGTAAACATATTAGTAAATTTATAATTTTCATTAAAATTATTGAAAAATAGTCTACAAAAAACAATAAATTATTATTTTAACTATCGTTTATTCAAATAAAAAAATAATTAACTGCGCTTTTAATAACTATTTATTGAATTTATTACTTAATAGTAATTCCCTTTATTTTTTACTTCTCCTGTTTGCTATCGGGTCAATATAGTCTAAAATAAGAAATTATACCCATACTATAGTTCCTTTATACTATATGTAATGCGATGGGTGAAATTCAAATAAAAACAAATTTAACCACTTAGGAAAATCATAAATAGGCAAAGAATAAATAGAAATAGCACAATTTCACGCATAAAATAGCCAAGTGAATAGTAAAACACCAATATTTTTCTTTTAAAAAAATATAAAATCTAAGCTCTAAATATTAAAATCATTTCATACAACAGGTTTTTATAGGATCAAAATTATTTAATAAATCAGTGTACAATATAGTGATGTTATAATATTTGAAATCGTTATTTTTTAGAAACACAACATAAACGATCAATTAAAAAGGAAATCTAAATTTGAAAATATTTGATTTAAATCTTAAACAAAAAAAACCGAGCTATTGCTAGCTCGGTTTTAATCTTAATACTTTGTACTAATTACTTAATACTTATTTTACTTCTTCGAATTCAACATCTTCAACATTGTCTCCTTGCGCTTGAGCTTGTGGCTCAGCAGCTTGTTGACCTTGTTCTCCTTGAGCGTACATTGCTTCTGTAGCTGTTTTCCAAGCTGCATTAATGTTGTCAAGAGCCGTTTGAATTGCAGGAATATCTTGAGATGAATGTGCCATTCTCAATTCTGTTAATGCATATTCGATAGCAACTTTGTTATCATCAGTTAATTTAGCTCCAAGTTCTTTCAATTGAGTTTCAGTTTGGAAAATCATTCCATCTGCTTCGTTCAATTTTTCAGCTCTTTCTTTAGCTATTTTATCATACTCAGCATTAGCTTCAGCATCTTGTACCATTCTAGCGATTTCTTCAGAAGTCAATCCAGAAGAAGCTTCAATACGAATATCGTGAGATTTACCAGTTCCTTTATCAGTTGCAGAAACTTTGATGATACCATTTGCATCAATATCAAAAGTTACTTCAATTTGTGGAACACCTCTTGGTGCTGGTGGAATACCGTCTAAGTTGAAACGACCGATAGTTTTGTTATCAACAGCCATTGCTCTAGCTCCTTGCAAAACGTGTAGTTCAACAGTTGGTTGAGAATCTGCAGCAGTTGAGAAAACTTGAGATTTTTTAGTTGGAATAGTAGTGTTTGATTCGATAAGGATTGTCATAAGACCTCCCATAGTTTCGATTCCAAGAGAAAGAGGCGTTACATCAAGTAACAATACATCTTTTACATCTCCAGAAAGAACTCCACCTTGAATAGCTGCTCCAATAGCAACAACTTCGTCAGGGTTAACTCCTTTAGACGCTTTTTTACCAAAGAATTTCTCTACTTCGTCAACAATTCTTGGCATACGAGTAGAACCTCCTACAAGGATAACTTCGTCAATATCAGAAACAGACAAACCTGCATCTTTCAACGCTTTAGCAACTGGTGCCATAGAACGTTTTACCAAAGAGTCAGTTAATTTTTCGAATTGAGCTCTAGTTAATTTTTTAACTAAGTGTTTTGGTCCAGAAGCTGTAGCAGTTACGTAAGGTAAGTTGATTTCAGTTTCTGCAGAAGAAGACAATTCAATTTTTGCTTTCTCAGCAGCTTCTTTCAAACGTTGCAAAGACATTGGGTCCAAACGCAAGTCAATACCTTCTTCTGTTAAGAATTCAGTAGCCAACCAGTCAATAATTTCGTGGTCAAAATCATCTCCTCCTAGGTGAGTATCACCATTTGTAGACAATACTTCAAAAACTCCGTCTCCTAATTCAAGAACAGATATATCAAATGTACCTCCACCTAAATCGTAAACAGCAATTTTTTGATCTTTATCTTTTTTATCCAATCCGTATGCAAGAGCTGCAGCAGTTGGTTCGTTGATAATACGCATTACTTTAAGACCTGCAATTTCACCAGCTTCTTTTGTAGCTTGACGTTGTGCATCATTAAAGTAAGCAGGAACTGTAATAACCGCTTCTGTAACAGTTTGACCTAAATAGTCTTCAGCTGTCTTTTTCATTTTTTGAAGTGTCATAGCTGACAATTCTTGAGCAGAGTACAAACGACCATCAATATCCACACGTGGTGTATTGTTGTCCCCTTTTACAACTGAATAAGAAACTCTTTTAGCTTCATTTGTAGTTTCAGCAAAAGATTGTCCCATAAAACGTTTGATAGAAGCAATAGTCTTAGTTGGATTAGTTACCGCTTGTCTTTTTGCAGGATCACCTACTTTAATTTCTCCACCTTCAACAAAAGCGATGATAGATGGTGTTGTTCTTTTTCCTTCAGCATTAGGGATTACTACTGCTTCATTACCTTCCATTACAGAAACACAAGAGTTTGTTGTACCTAAATCAATTCCGATTATTTTACCCATTTTTAATATATTTAATTTTATTGTATACTTATTTTAACGGCTCGATGACTCTAAGGCAATCATTGTGCCAATATAAAAAACCGAGTAAATTGTCAGTTTTCGTTATTATTGTCATAAAATAATATGACAAACTGACATTTTTAAATTATGTTGGGCAAGACCCCATTATAAAAAGGAGCCAAATATAGCACACGCTTATTCGGCTCCTTTCCATAATGCGGTCGGGCTATCCACGCTACTTCGGTAGCTTGCTCCTATCCCTCTTGCGGTTCTAACATCTTTATTGTATGCCTAGAAATCAAATCTTCTCCAGAAAATCCAATTTGATAATTTCCTAAGATTTATCCAGTAAACAAAAGGGATCATAATCCAAATCAGCTGATTCAAAATTCCCAAATTGACTTTTCATATTAGAACAATCGGTATAAGGATATCGCTGTTCATAAAACGAAATCATTTTGTCAATACTTACTTTATTCAAAAAATAATGTAAATCCCAAAAATCTTTTTTCCTATCATTCCTTAACAAAATATCTAATTTCTTCGCAATAATTTCATTTTCAGAAGCCATCCGAATAGACTCCTTTTCAATTTCTTCAAAAATAAAATCATCTGTATAATACAAATCTACTTTAACTAAATCATTATCTGAAAAGCCAACTTCAAAGAAAGTTCCAAACGAAACATTATCGAGATTTCTTGAAAGACAAAACGGATATTTATTTTCTAGAAAACTTCTAATTTCTTTAAAATCAATCGAACCATATTCAACCGAAGTAAATAAATCAATAAGAATACTTTGAGTAAAGGTGAAACAGTATTCCAATAAAGCTTTTCCATTATATATTACAATTCGTATTTTAGTAATTTTACCCTGTCTACGACTTTTTTTCCATAAAAACGAGTAATTTCTTCTTGTTCAATTTCTGTTCCTCTAGAAAAAATACGTTTAATAACAGCCACCTTATTTTGTTTCCAATCAATCCTGTCAAAAGTAGTATCCCAAAAAGTAACTTTTCTCAATTTTTACAAATCCGGTTTATTAAGTACTGTCTTTCTTTGCTTCCTTAATATCATAAAAAACTTGAAGCGTCATCAAGAAACCCTCTTCCATATCCAACTCCTTTTCAATTTTTAGAGACAAATCAACTTTCATCTTCCTAATCCCTTTTATTATTGCACCCTAAGTTTGAGGATGCTCACCAACCAAAAGTGCAAATTGCCTTTTGTTGATGTTCCTTTTCTTCAATTCCGTTCTACCATTTTACCGGGATGAACTCCTTTTATAATGTCTAGCGTTTCCATATCATAAATATAAACAAAATTGTTTATATTTAAATTCCAAAAAAATCGATTAATACAAAAACAAACCGCAGATTCACAGATTATGAAAAATAATATTCTCTATAATCTGCGAATTTGCGGTATTTTTTAAAGCCAACCTTTGCACTCTTATATCAATAAAATCAGGCAACCAGTTTAAAACCAACATAAAACAACATCACAGCAATTGCATTTCTAAGCAATAAATCGGGAAGTTTCCCACTTAACAAACTTCCTAAATATATTCCAGGCAAAGAACCCAACAATAAATACCCTAATATATTCAAATCTAAGTTTCCCATTGATGCATGACCCAATCCTGCAACAAGTGTCAAAGGTACAGCGTGTGCAATCTCAGTTCCAACCAACTTTGGAGTTGGTAAAAGTGGATACAGAAAAAACAACGTAACCGTTCCCAATGCTCCTGCACCAATCGAAGTAAGAGTTACTGTTGCCCCCAATAATATACCAATCGCAATTGTTAAAAGATTTTGTGTTTTGCTCTCCGTATGAAATTTATCCCCAGCATGTTTTTGAGAAAAAACTAATAATTTCTTTTTGAACAAAATAGCTACCGATGTAAACAACAAAGCCCATCCTAAACTGTATTTTATAGTTTTATTCAAAACTTCAAGATCTGTTTTTAAATTATGAAGAATCCACAAAGTCAGCAAAGCTGCAGGAACACTCCCTAAAGTTAACCATCCAGTAATTTTCCAATTAATATTTTTTTTCTTATTATGAACATAAATCCCTCCAGATTTAGTTATTGCTGCATACAATAAATCGGTCCCAACTGCTGTTGAAGGAGGTATCCCAAACCATAGCAATATGGGTGTCATCAAGGATCCACCACCTACTCCTGTCATACCTACAATAAAACCAACTACTAAACCTGCAACTATTAAACCTACAATTGTTAACCCTACTAAATCCATAGATATTATATTTTTTAGCAAAAGTAAACAAAACATTGTAACTAGCAAATGAATTTAAAAAAAACTAACTTTTGTCCGCAATTCAGATGTCAAATATCTTAATGCTAAAAAATCCTAACCAATCATATACCAAGCAAAAGACCTTTTCAAAAATTGGCCTAGAATTGAATAAAACCGAGTTAGTAGTATAAATTCATATCCGATTGTAGTCAAAATTAAGTTCGAAGGAAAGGAATAAATAACCCTAAAAAAGTTGTTCTCTTTTATATAAAACCCATAATAAACAAACGCCTTTTGTAACTTTGCATATCGAAACGCTAAAAAAATGAACATCAAACTTATCGCCATAGGCAAAACCGATAACCAAGCTTTGCAAACCTTAATTGAGGATTACACCAAAAGATTGTCTTTTTATATCAAGTTTGATTTGGAGATAATCCCTGATATCAAAAACGTAAAAAACTTGTCGGAAAGCCAACAAAAAGAAAAAGAAGGCGAACTTATTTTGTCCAAAATCACTCCAACAGACCAGCTTATTTTGTTGGATGAAAATGGAAAAAATTTCTCTAGTGTTGCTTTTTCTGCCGAATTGCAAAAAAAAATGAATTCGGGTGTAAAAACATTGGTGTTTGTAATTGGTGGTCCTTACGGTTTTTCGGATGCAGTTTATGCCAAAGCAAATGGAAAAATATCGCTTTCCTTAATGACTTTTTCTCATCAAATGGTGCGTTTGTTTTTTATCGAACAATTGTATCGTGGCTTTACTATTTTAAGAAACGAGCCATATCATCACCAGTAAAATTAGTAGGAGGTACTCTTTTATTCAATCAATTATTAGCTAAAACTAATTATTTTTTTTATCAAAACTTAAACAATTACAAGTATATTATTCTTACATTTGTATGTAATGAAAATTTAATCCAATTAAATGAGATCCAAACTAATACTTATAATATATTTTTTAATCTCTAATTTTTCGTTTTGTCAGGAAAAAAAAGAATTGTTTTACGACTATAAATTAGATGAAATTTCTAAGGAAAAGTTTACTGATTTACAAACCTTAGAAAATTATACATTATCGTACGAATTCGAAAATTCTATAAAAACATATCTAATAGAAATTAACACTCATGGAAAATTAAATTATTTCCTTCTTGAAAACATCAAAAAATATTTGATTAGTTTGAATCCTAAAACAACTTTTGAGAATACAAATTATATTGTGATTAATTACATCGATAATGACCCCGTTCCATATAGAAAAGGAGCCCAAGTTCCTTGGGATGTTTTTGAAAATGACATTTCAAAAGCATTCAAAAGAAAAGATAACATTAGCCAATTTTATGTTATCAATCCTAATGCTAAAGATTTGTATTACTATCATAGTGATAAACTAAAATTCAAAACTGACAAAGACCACTTTTTAAGAGATAAATTTTTCACCTTCAAAGGTTTAAATGGAGGATTTTTAATAATAGACAAAGAAGGAAATTATTTTTCTCATAAAGGAGAATACTCAAAGAAAGATGTTCTAAACCAAATGGAACAAATGAAGAAAGTAGAAAATTAATACTTAGTTAATAAACTCTTCATTATTATTAATTCTTAAACTTTGAAGATAAATTTTATCCTGAATATATTCTCCAAAAGATAAATCTTTTGAAAAACAAAATTTCCGATTTGCGGAGTTTTGCTCAATAAAATCATTTAGAAAACTTTCCAAGTTACCTTTCTTTATCATCAAATCATTTACCCAAATTTCATTTTTTTTATTAAAAAAAATTACTGTCCCAACTGGCTTATCCATTTTATAATACACTTCTGTAAAAGGAATAAAAGCTAAGTTTTTGCCAATACTATCGGCATAAGAATAATAATTAAGTGCCAATTCGTTTCTATGTTCTTTTTCCTCACGCTTACGCTGTTGCAGTTTCATTACTTCTGGAATCACCAATCGCAATGGTAAACGCTTATCAATATTCAAAATCCAATTGGTAGTGATAATGCTATTTTTCCTGTTTACTTCGGCTAAAGTATCTTTTCCTTTTACTCTAAAAAAAATATAAATTGGCGAAAGGTCAACCACATCCTTTATAATTGTTTTTCCAGCTTTAGGCAACAAAATATCTTCTTTATTTCCACAAGAAACACATAAGAACAATACAAATCCAAATAAATATTTTATCATTTTAATTTAGTTTATTAAATAAAGTAACACACTCTACAGCTTCTTTTACATCGTGTACTCTTAGAATTTTAACCCCTTTGGTTAAGGCAATTGTATTCAAAACTGTGGTGCCATTCAAAGCCATTTCTGCATTTGATTCCAATGTTTTGTAGATCATAGATTTTCTTGAAATTCCTGCCAACAAAGGCAATTCAAGCATTTGAAATAGTTCCATTTTTTGTAAAACTTCAAAATTATGTTCTATTGTCTTGGCAAATCCGAAACCAGGATCTAAAATCAAATCATTAATTCCTAATGCTCTTGCAGCCGAAATTCGTTCCGAAAAATAAAACAACATTTCCTTAATAATATTCTCATACTGAGTGAGTGTTTGCATCGTTTTAGGTGTTCCTTTCATGTGCATCATTATATACGGAACATTATACTTTGCAATGGTATCCATCATTTTGTCATCCAAGATTCCAGCCGAGATATCATTGATAATCGCTGCTCCATTTTCGATACAAATCTTAGCTACTCCAGCTCGAAAAGTATCTATAGAAAGTAACGTTTCTGGTAAATGTTTTTGCAACAAATTTACAACCGGAATTATTCTAGAAATCTCCTCTTCTTCCGAAACAAACTGGGCATTTGGCTTACTTGAATAGGCTCCAACATCGATAAATGTAGCTCCTTCGCTAATCATTTTTTCGGCACGAATTAGTAGTTCGGTTTCATTTTTATACTTTCCACCATCAAAAAAAGAATTGGGAGTTATATTCAAAATCCCCATTACTTTTGGCACAGATAGGTCTATGAGTTGTCCTTTACAGTTCATTTAGTTTTTGTTTAAAAGTTCAAAATTATTTGAAATTGTTTAAAAATTTGTTTAAAATTTGAACTGCACTACCCAGTATTCCTTAAACACTTCAATACTAAAATTTTTAGCTTAACCCTTAAGATAACAGGATTTTATCAAATATATTATTAAACATATAAGTCATATAAGTTTTTAATTATTGAATAAAATTAAGCAAAACTAAAAGTTCATTTAAGGAAAAAATCAATTAGCTTACATTTTTTTAAACTTATATTCACTTTTAACTCCTGTTTTGAGGAACAAGCCATTTTTATACTTACATGACTTATATGTTTAAAATTAAACACAGTTTATTTTAGAATATAGCCAAACTTTTAAACTTTATTTTTCTTATTTTTGATGCAATTTTAGACAAATATACATCAATAATGAAGAATACTTCACAGGAATATGATAATGTAATCGCTATTTGCCGATCACTTTTTATCAATAAAATGAAAGATTATGGTAGTGCTTGGCGCATTTTGAGACTTCCCTCTCTAACCGATCAAATTTTCATAAAAGCCCAAAGAATTAGAAGTTTACAGGAAAACGAAATTCGCAAAGTCGATGAAGATGAAACTGGTGAATTCATCGGAATTATTAATTATTCGATTATGGCATTGATTCAATTGGAATTGGGTGTTGTTGATCAACCCGATTTGGATACCGAAAAAGCAACTCAATTATACGATGCTAAAGTCGCTTTGACCAAAGAATTGATGGAAAACAAAAACCACGATTATGGAGAAGCTTGGCGCGAAATGCGTGTAAGTTCACTAACCGATTTAATTTTACAAAAACTACTTCGTGTCAAACAAATCGAGGACAACAAAGGAAAAACTATCGTTTCTGAAGGCATTGATGCCAATTACCAAGATATGATTAACTATTCGATTTTTGCTTTGATTCTAATGGGCTTTAAGAAATAACAACTCATTAACAAAAATAAAAACAGCTCTATTTATCTTTGTCAAAAACCTAAAAAATGAAAAACATCATTACTCAATTCTCGCGAATATTCGTTGGGGTTCTCTTCATAATCTCTGGATTAATCAAGCTAAATGATCCAATTGGATTTTCATACAAACTGGCAGAATATTTTAGTGAACCTGTGTTCAACATGCCCTTTTTTGTTCCTTATTCATTGGCTATAGCCTTATTTATTGTGATTCTGGAAGTAGTTTTGGGTGTAATGTTGCTCATCGGATACCAATCAAAAGCAACGATTTGGCTATTATTGCTTTTAATAATCATGTTTACATTCTTAACATTCTATTCCGCTTATTTTGATGTGGTAAAAGACTGTGGATGCTTTGGAGATGCCTTACATCTTACCCCTTGGCAATCATTCACAAAAGATGTTGTTTTATTGTTTTTTATAATAATCCTTTTTATTAATACGAAATTGGTAAAACCATTATTCAACAATAAAATTCAAAATAGTTTAGCTATACTTACCGTTTTCCTTTGTGCTTTTATGGGATATTGGGTAATCAATCACTTACCGCTTAAAGATTTCCGAGCTTTCAAAGTGGGAAATAGTATTCAGAAAGGAATGGAAATTCCGGAAGGCGCACCAAAATCGATAGTAGAAATGATTTTTATTTATAAAGTAAATGGAGTTGACAAAGAATTCACCGAGAAAGATTTAGCAAATATTCCAGCAGGCGCCACTTTTGTAGACCGAAAAGACAAAGTAATTACCGAAGGTTACGTTCCTCCAATTCATGATTTTGTAATTGAAAAAGACGGATCCGATTACAAAGAAGAACTTTTACAAGAACCCAAATTATTAATGGTAGTAGCATATGATTTGGCTCTTGCCAATCCTGAAGGCCTAGCAAAAATACCAGAAGTTTACAAATCTGCTTCCGCAAAAGGATATAAAGTGATTGGAATGACTGGTTCAGCGCCTGAGCAAATTGCCAAAATCAAAAAACAATACGGAATAACATTCGATTTTTATTTCTGTGATGCTATTCCGCTTAAAACCATCGAAAGAGCCAATCCAAGTTTTGTGATTCTCGAAAAGGGAACCGTAAAACAAAAAGTACATTTTAATGATACTGAGGATTTGATTTTATAATTCTCAACTTAAATAGCTATGTAAACCCTGCAAGAATTCTATTTCTTGCAGGGTTTACTATTTTTACCAACTTCAAAGATTAAAATTTTTCTTAAAAAAAATATTTTTAAAAGGAAAATATTGCCATTTTATTATCAACTATAACGTTATTGTAATGAAATTAAATGATTTTCATAATAAAATTCCAAAAATCTATTTATCTAATTGCTTTTCTTTAGTTAACTTTGTGAAAACTTATCTTTAATGAAAAATTTAGCTATATTAATTATTGCTTTTGCAACATTTTCGTGTTCGCAAGCACAAAAAACAGAATTCTCTAAAAAAGCACTTTCAGAAACATTACTAACTACAGACGGAAGTCAAATTAAATTTGAAGAAATTCTAAAAAATCAAAAAGGTAAAACTACAGTAATCGAAATTTGGGCATCTTGGTGTGGTGATTGTGTGAAAGCAATGCCAAAAATGAAAGAACTTCAAGTCAATAATCCGACTGTTTCTTACGTTTTTTTATCAATGGACAAAACTGCCGATAAATGGAAAGAAGGAATAGAAAAACACCAGCTTAAAGGTTTACATTACATGGCAAATGATGGTATGAAAGGTACCTTTGGCAAAGCAATTGATTTGGACTGGATTCCAAGATACATTATAATCGACAAAACGGGTAAAATTGTTCTGTATCGCGCCATAGAAACCGATTTTGAACAAATCAACACCACCTTGAAACAGTTGCAATAACTATTTCAATAGCAATGTCAATTGGAATTTGGAATTTGAACATTGTTTTTTTTTAATTAAAACTATTATACAAATATAAATACTACAAAAATGAGAAAGAAGATTGTTGCAGGAAACTGGAAAATGCATAAAAATGCTGCACAAACAAAAGAATTATTAAACGAATTATTATCTCAAATACCAGCAGAAACTTCTGCACATGTAATTGTTGCACCTACTTTTGTAAACTTATCTGCAGCAGTAGATAATTTGACACATTCAAATATTGGTATTGCCGCACAAAACGTACATCAAGCAGAAAGTGGTGCTTTTACAGGAGAAATATCTGCAGAAATGCTAACTAGTATTGGCGTTAAAAATGTGATATTAGGACACTCTGAGCGTAGAGCAATTTTTCATGAAACAGATGCTTTGATCGCTAGTAAAGTAAACACAGCGTTGAAACACGATATGACCGTTATTTTCTGTTTTGGTGAAGAATTAAAAGACCGCCAATCTGGAAATCATTACAATATTGTAGAAAACCAATTGAAAGATGGTTTATTTCACATCGAAGCCAAATCTTGGGAAAAAATTGTTTTGGCTTATGAGCCTGTTTGGGCTATTGGAACTGGAGAAACAGCTTCTCCAGAACAAGCACAAGATATGCACCAATTCATCAGAGAAACAGTTCGTAAAGCTTTTGGAAGCGATATCGCAGAAGACGTTTCTATTCTTTATGGTGGAAGTGTAAAACCAGATAATGCCAAAGAAATTTTCTCTAAACCTGATGTAGATGGTGGACTTATTGGTGGAGCTGCTCTTAATGCAAAAGATTTCATTTCAATAGTAACTTCTATCTAATAGCTAGTAAAATATAGCAACTTTAATATTAGTTGTATTGTTTTTTAATTTACTATTAAAACCTGTTCTTTCTAGTGGAACAGGTTTTTTTTTATGAATATTTTTTTATATTTGAAGTACTAAAATTAGAAAATCAAGTAGTAAACCCCGAAATTTGCAAATGGTATAACTTTAATATAATACACAATTAACCTACAATTACAAATGGAAATCAAAAAGTCAATCAAAAGAAAATCGAACAAAATATGGCAAAAATGGTCTATTGCCTTCAGAATCATTCCCGTACTACTTTTTGTAGCAATCTTAAAATTTTTATCCCATCAATTTGAGTTAGAAGTACTCGAATTAAATGCGCTTTTTACTAGTTTAATAGCGGGTACTATTTTCTTAATTGGATTTTTAATTAGTGGAGTACTTTCGGATTATAAAGAGAGTGAAAAATTACCAAGCGAACTTTCGGCTTCTATAAAATCATTATATGATGAAGCTTATACCATTTACAAAAGCAAAAACTCACAAAATGCTTTTCAATTTATAGCTTTTCAAAAAGCATTTGCAATTTCTCTGTTGGACTGGTTTTATAAAAGAGAAACCACAGAATCGATATTAGAAAAAATAAGCCAAATTAATGATTTCATCATCGGATTAGACAATGAAGGCATACAAGCGGGATACCTATTAAAAATAAAAAATGAGCAAAACAACATTCGAAAAATGATAATGAGAATCGACACTATCCGAGAAACTAATTTTATTGGTTCGGCTTATGCCATTTTGGAAGCTATGGGAACCTTAATTGCCATGTCACTTATCATCATCAAAATCGAGCCTTTTTATGTTGCTTTGTTTTTTACTTTGCTTGTTACTTTTTTGATTTCGTATATGTTTTTATTAATCAAAGATTTGGACAATCCTTTCGATTATGCAGAAAATGGAGAAAGTGGCACAGAAATTTCTTTAAAACCCATTCACAATCTCATAAAAGCTTTTCAAAAACTATAATATTCTACAGTATCACAATTCAAAAAAGCGTTGCAAAATCATTTGCATCGCTTTTTTTATGCTTAGAAAAATAATGGAAATGCTTTTAAGTAAGTTTTTTAATATAACACATTAACAAATACGCATTTAATCGACAATTTTATCACTTTACCTATAAAATAAAAAGTTTGGCATCATTATTGAAAAGTAAAAAAGTATATTGTTAGAAATTGAAGGTTTACAAAAAATAACGTTCAACTTAAAAGTTTACAATTTATGAATCCAAATAAAGAAAAACTCCAAAATGATTACAACAAACTACTTGGCAGTTATTCTGAATATATGAAAGGTTTCCGAAGATGGAAAAGAGTCAAAAATAGTCCTAAAAAAGGAGAAGTATTTGAAGTGACTGATCGAGTAATAATTAATGAAAAGGAGATCATTGAAAGTGACCCATTATTATTCGATCTAACTTCAAAACCTGTAAACTATTACGAAAGCTTTATGTCTATTCAATATTTTCACAAGGAAATGCCTTTATACCTAAAAAAGGTGCAAGAAAAGATTAATCGAATAAATTAAACCCGATTTGCCCAAAGTCAAAAAAAAAGGAAACACAGTTTCCTTTTTTTTTATGTCTAAAACTATAAATTCTAAACCAGGCTACTTTATAAAATCCTGCAAAAGTGGGCAATTGTACTTCTTAAAAGTTTGAGTGTTTTTGTATAAAGAATTAAAGCCGTAGATTTCTTTTCCAGGTTTAAACCTAACATTTTCAATACCCGATAGATTAGCAGTACTTGAAAAACTGACATAATCACATTCAAAAATCATCAAATTTGCCAATGCTTTTTCTTCTTTATTATTAGACAAAAACAATACTTTTTGATAATAATTTTTGGCCAAATTACAATTGAAATAATTGCCGCTTTGATATAACTTTTCTCTATAAAATCTGTTTTTCCCAAAAACATAATCAGAATAGCTGTCGCCCATATAACTTGACCATCCATAAGCTGTCATCATCCATGCATTCCCCCAATACGAAACATTAAAATAAGCATGTGCCAATTTTAGGTTACTTTCGGAAGTGTTTCTCTTTTTAAGTTCCAACAAGGTTTTTACAAAATCTGCTTTGTTAAAAACGTAATCATACTTTCGTTCTTTGGTTGAAACCAAAACTTTTGGAAAAAACGGATCCTCATTCAAATAGCTTTTATACTCATATTGCTTTTGCCAAAAATCTTTCGGCATTACAGCAAAGGTTTTTTGAGCCAATTCCAAATTATTATTTCTAAAAGCAATTGTTCCTTTTAAATCCAGATAAGCATTTCTGTCAGTCGTTGTTCCTGAACAAATGTAATTTTCAAAAGGGGTTTTGTCTTTCTTAACAACCAAAGCCATCAAATTGTCCATATCTTTTTCTGTTGCAAACCGATCAAAATAGCCCAAATAATTATAGAAATAAGGAAAATATTCCCAACCTTCGTCATTTTGCTTTTTATTGTTCGATTTCAAAAACAACAAACCTGCTGTCGCTTGATCTCCTTTTTCTGCATATTCTTTACTCACAATCCTATAAAAACTGTACATACTTTTAAAAAGGCTATAATCTTGATCCACTGCTTTTTCAATCGAATTAAAACTATCAAACAACAGCTGTTTTGTTTCTAAACTCTCAATATTACTTTGTTTTAAAGCCACCAAAGCCAACTGAATTTTTGATTGCAATTGTATTGTATTATTGGCCTTTTCAGAAATTAAATTGACATACTTTTTACCCAAATCGATTTGATCATCGATAAAACACAACTGCGCAATAGCAGAATAGAGATAATCCTTTTGTTCTCCTTGCGCTGTAGAAACAATTGCCGTTAAGAATATTTTTAGCTCTTTTAAATACAACATATCCTTACTCAAATTATCTGCCCTGGCTTTTTCATAATCTTGATACCACTTCTCATCATTAAACGTAACCGATGGACTGCTTTGCGTATATTTTGGAGTAAAAATCCAATCTTCCAGCTTATTGACTTCTCTGCCAATCAAAAAACTAAAATAAATAGAATCGGGGTTGTAGCTGTAAATTTGTTTCAAAGTTTCCAGTTGAGGCGAAGGATTACGCATGCATTCAAGCGCAAGTATATCTCCTTTTTCTATATTATTTTGAGCCAAACTCAAAGTCTGATCAGTTAGTGTCCGATCATAGTGTTGCATTACCGCATTGGTTTTCTCATCGCAAGAAACAAAAACTTGACTCAAATAATAATTTTGCAATGCTTGATTTTCGGCGCACAATGCTCTAAAATATAAGGCCCAAGGAGCCAAAATTGTATTGGGTTTGGATGCAAAATAACTCTCATACAACCGTACCACTTCTTGTGGATTTTGATCATAATAACTCATTCGAATCAACAAAAAAGCATAACGCTGTTTCAGGAATTCATCTTTGGTTGAACTAAGTATTTTATCATAATCGCCCAGACTTGCGAAGAATTTATTTTCTGAATCATAACCATAATTCAAGGATTTCCATGTCTCCCATTTTGAACCGCCCATATTGTTGTACTCCAACTTTTTGGCAAAAATTAAATACTCCAGAAATTTTTTGTTTTTTCGAATCGACAGTTTCACTATGAAAGTGTTATTAGAAAAAACTTTCACCAACGATCTTGATTGATAGGCTGATTGAAAAACCTCCGAATCCGTTTCATACAAAATTGTATACACATCGTCTGGATTTATGTCTGCTCCCAATTGCTTTTGCCATTCCAAGCAATTTAGCTTTTGGTCTTGGTTCGAAAAAACATTGGGAGTCGCATAACTATCCGCAGAATAGGTCAAAAAGCGAAGTTTCAAAAATTCATTTCGTTCAGCACGAAACAGGGCCAAACGGCTAATTTCGGGACTTTCAGACCATCCGCAGGCCCAAGAACTATTGAATCCTAACAAAAAGAGGAAAAGACTAAAAAAGCGAATAATACTTGGATATGTTTTCAATTCCATAATCGTTAATGTATTTTTTATCAAATGAAAAAAAGGTAACTTTGGTTTGATCTGTAATCGTAATTTTAGATTTCAGGACAGCAATAATCTTTTGAATTTCGGCATCCGACATTTTCTCAATCCTAATTTCATCTCCGTTTCTAAAATAAGAATCCCTAATCAAAAGATCATCTTGAAACAAGTAGCGCGTTGCACTTACTTTCTTGAAATGAATTGTATCGGATACAAAATTATCATAATCTGTCAAAATTCCCTTAAACTGATTTCCTCTAAAAACCACTGACCAACTGTACAATGGCAAAGCCAAATCCAGCGGTAAAGTATAGTCTCCATGAGTTACATATTCTTCTACTTCTTTACTTGTACCAATGGAATTTTCCGTTTTATAGTCTGTGGGACTCGTCAGGTTGTAACACATCAGCAAGCCTTTGTCCACTGGCGGAATACCTGCTTTCTCTCTGTATTTGTATTGCCAAAGTCGCACTGTAGCCGAGAGTGTATACTGAGGGAAACTTGTTTTAAGCCTTCCCAAAAGATAAAAATAATTCTTCTTTGACTTCTCGGACCAATCACAATCAATCAAAATCTCTTTGCAGTTCAGTTTGATTCTATCTTTCTCAATTTTCGCAATAGAATCGGTATTGGGCCAAACTTTATGATACTCACTACCCGAATCGTATATTTTTTGGGCAATTTTGTAGGCCTTCGCACGAGACTGTTCTATTTGATATTCCTCTAGCACATTTATTACCCTATTCTTTATTCGTTCTGCAAGTGAGTCCAACTGCTTTTTACTTGCCAAAAGTACGACCTCATTGGTTACAAAAACACTAGGCGTAATTTCCAGTTGCTCTCCATCCCAATTCACAAATTGTACTGTAGCCACAGGTTGTGGTTCGCCTGCATAAGGATTCCAATCCACATCAAAAAAACGCACATACAAGTGCTCAATCTTCATGGAATTTGCCAAGGAATCATCATCTTGACTAGCTTCATGACTAGTTTTCCAATAACAGAAAGATCGAATCACCTCAGGCTTAACACCTCGACTACTTACTAAAACTACGAACAAAAAAGCGATTAAAATTGATTTTTTCATACTGTAATTGTACTTTTAATACTGCCAAAATTAATACTAATTCCTTTATATTTTAAACTCCCATTAAAAAATAAAATCTTTTTTAAATTTATGCACAATCAATATTTACTTTGTCAATTCGCAATTACTCAAATGCTATTATAAATATTTAAAACCTAAAAAAAAATCAATTATTTGTATTGAAAATTAACGAATGTTTATGCACTTAACAGTCTCTTAACTCCACAAAAAAACCAACGACTTAAACATCGTTGGTTTCAAAGAATAAAATATATAACAACCTTTTATTTCAAAAATTTCAATTGATCAATTGCATATTGATTGGTTGGATCGATTGCAAGCGTTTTTGTAAAACTATCTTTTGCTTTCATTTTGTCAGTAGCAGCATATATGACTCCCAAGTTATTGTAAGCTTCCATTAATTTGGATTTCATTCCTTTGGTAGCTAACTCAGCGGAATCTTTTTTATTGGCAGCAATTACAAAGTCTTCATAGTTTTTGGTTACAAGAATATCATTTTTAAGCAAGACTTGAATTCTTGCTTTAAAAAGATAAGCGTCTTGAGTCGATGGAGAAGCTGAAATTACAGTATCCAAAGCCGAATCTGCTTTTTTCAATTGCTCCAATTGTTGCGGATTCAAATTTTCGATTCCGATACAAGACCAATAAACCGAAGAAGCAAAATAGAAATTATCCATTAAATACGATTTGGTTTCTGGATTTCCAATTGCAATTTCATATACTACTGCAGCTTGTGCATATAATTTTTTGTCAAATACTTTTTTGGCCAGTTCTGGAAGCTCTCCAGCAATACCATTATTCATTTCAAAAGATTTTTTAAAATCTAAAATGGCATTATCAATAGCAAGGTTATCTATTGGGGTAGCTGCCAATGCTTTGTTTAACTTAGCAGCGCCTATATAATAATAATCTCTTGCAATTGTTCTATTGGTAGGATTCGAAACAAAAGAGTTTAAAGAGGATATTGTGGTATCAAAATTATTGTTGTAATACGCTGAATACCCTAAATAACGGTAAATTCTAGGGTTTACTTTATCTAACTTACTCATTTCATTGGCTTCAACTTCAAGTGCTTTGTAATCTTTGGCTAAGATTAAAAAATCGGCATGACGCATACGGGATTCCAATGAATAATCCGTTAAACTCATATACTTTTCATAAAAGGCAATTCCTTTTGAAATGTGTTCATCGTATTTTCTGCCATCATTCATCGCCCACAAATATTCTGTTTCGGCAAGTTCACGATATACTGGGCCATAATTCGGATTTAATGCAATTACTTCATCAAAAGAAGTTATTGCTACAGGAAAATTGTGAGCATTTTTAATCAAAGTACCCAACCCCATTTTGGCTCTCAGTAAGGAACTGTCTAATCGAAAAGCTTCTCTATAACAATCATAGGCATCATTTTGCTTTTTATTGAATTTGTAAGCATCTCCTAAAGCCAATAATACTGTTGTATTTGCAGGATCAGAAAGTCTTGAAGCACTCAAAATTTCAACAGCTTTTTTGTAATTTGGATGATCTGAATAGGTATAAGCTTTTCCAATAAAAACGGATTCTTCCAGATCCTTTTTACTACTATTTTGAGTAGCTAATGCAAAATTTTTCTCGGCTTCGGCAACATCTCCTTTATCAAGAGCTATATATCCCAATCCAATGTAATTAAAATTTCCTTTGGTAGAACAAGTAATTCCAATATCAAAATGGCTTTTGGCCGCTACATAATCACCTCTTAACAAGGAAACATTTCCCAAAAGAAATTTAGCATATCCATCTGTTGGTTTTGCAGTTGTAATAGTTTCTAGAATGTTTTTTGCTTTTTCAAATTGCTCAGCATCGATGGCAACTTTTGCCTGCTTAATATCCTGTGCTTGAACTATAAAAAAGGAAAAAAAAGTTACGGTATAAAAAAATACTTTTCTCATGGTGGTTAAATTAAATTTAGCATTTATAAACTGTTTTATTACAAACAAAACAGTTGCACAAATATAAAACAATTTAAATCAAAAACGACACAAATTAAGAGTTAAATATCTATAATTCAATAAGTTATAATATCGAAAACATGATAAATATCATTTTTTATATGATCAAAAAAAGGTAAAATTTTAATTAAAAACGACTTTAAATTGTATCTAAAAACAGGATAAATAACAGTTTTAAAAAAAACACATATTCAGTATCAACCGTTTAATTATAATTTGGCACGAAAATTGAGAACCAAAAAATGATTATATAAATCAAAAAACAAGACGAAAAAAAATCTCAAAAAAGAAAAATAATTTTTTATTAAACTTAATTTAGAATTCATTTTTCAAAAAAAAAATTAAAAATCAAAAAAAGAATTGGCTTCGATCGCTACCTTTGCAAAAAAAACAAACATGTCAAACATCTATATTGGATATCATTTTACCATTGAACCAAAAGAACTAGGTTCGGAAATACTAATAGCCGAATTGGGCGAAAAAGCTTTTGAAAGTTTTACTGAAACCGAGATAGGTGTTTCTGCCTTTGTACAAAAAGACCTTTGGGATGAATCCATATTAGACGATATTCACATACTACAATCGGAAGAGTTCAAAATTGAGTATACCTTTGAAGAAATTGAACAAGTAAATTGGAATGAGGAATGGGAAAAGAATTTTGAACCCATTGATGTAGAAGGAAATTGCCATGTACGTGCACCGTTTCACCCAAAAACAGATGCTGAATTTGACATTGTTATTGAACCAAAAATGAGTTTTGGTACTGGACACCACGAAACAACTCATATGATGATTCAGCATTTACTGGAAATTGACGTAACTGGCTTAAAAACCTTGGATATGGGTTGTGGGACAGCTATTCTTGCTATACTTGCCGAAATGAAAGGAGCTCAACCAATAGATGCAATAGATATTGACAATTGGTGTTACTTAAACTCAATTGAAAATGCAGAACGCAATAATTGCAAACACATTACCGTTTACGAAGGAGATGCAGCATTATTAAAAGACAAAAAATATGATTTAATTATTGCCAACATCAATAGAAATATTTTGTTGAATGATATGCAAAGTTATGTAGATTGCTTAAATCCAAAAGGAACTATTCTTTTTAGTGGTTTTTACGAAGAAGACATTCCTTATATTGATGCCTCTTGCACCGAAAAAGGGTTAACTTATGTAAAAAAATTCCAAAGAAACAACTGGGTATCATTAAAATACGTAAATTAGTATCTGTTTTCTTTTAGTAATAACAAAGTACAAAATCTAAAAACATGAGTACCAAAGAAAAAATAAGAGAAAAAGTTAGTGTAGAAGACATAATTTCGATCAACAACGAGATAATCGTTTATAATGATGATGTAAACACATTTGATCATGTTATTGACACTTTAATCAGGGTTTGTGGTCATACTCCAATACAAGCAGAACAATGTTCATTAATTGTACATTATAACGGAAAATGCACCGTGAAAACAGGTAATTATGACAAACTAAAAATACAATGCACTCGATTATTAGAAGCTGGATTAAACGCCGAAATAGTCTAAGTTACAACACCATTTCCAAAATTGAGTTTTTGATAAAGCCTATTTGAGTAAGTACAATCTCAAATAGGTTTTTTTTTCAATTTTTTACTACTTTACAACAAAGAACCTTTTTGAAACATAAAAATGTTTCCAATAATTTCGATACTTCAGAAACCATCCATTATTAAAAATTCAGAAAAAATTATAAATAATCAAGAAAAAACACAACATTACCAACAATTATTTTATATTTGAAAAAAAATACCCCTGAAATGATAGAATACGGTAAAATCTTAGTTTTTGTTATGCCCATTTTTTTGATTTTAATAATTATCGAAAAAATATATGGACACTATAAAGGAGAAGACACTTCTCCAAATATGGATTCTGTTTCAAGTGTGAGTTCTGGAATGGTCAATTCGGTTAAAGATGTTTTGGGATTAAGTGTTACGCTTATCTCATACGAATGGTTTGAAGGTAAGTTTGCCATTTTCCATTTGGAAGCTACCCTTTTGGCTTATGTTATTGGCTTTATAGTCATTGATTTCTACGGTTATTGGAGTCATCGTTTGTCCCATCAAATCAATTTTTTATGGAACAAACACGCCATTCATCACAGTAGTGAAGAATTTAACCTAGCTTGTGCTTTGCGTCAAACCGTTTCTAGTTTTGTAAATTTATTCACTTTTTTATTAATACCAGCAGCTTTACTGGGAGTTCCTCCAAAGGTAATTGCTATAATACTGCCTATACATTTGTTTTTACAATTTTGGTATCATACCAAGCACATCAAAAAAATGGGGTTTCTAGAACAAATACTAGTTACACCATCTCATCACAGGGTTCATCATGCAATCAACCCTATTTATATGGACAAAAATCACTCGCAAATATTCATTATTTGGGATAAAATTTTCGGTACTTTTCAAGAAGAATTAGATAGTGTTCCGCCAGTTTTTGGTATTACTAGACCTGCACAAACTTGGAATCCAATACGCATCAATTTTCAGCATCTTTGGTTAATGATCACTGATGCTTGGCGTGCCGAAAAATGGAAAGACAAACTCACTATTTGGTTTAAACCAACGGGTTGGCGCCCCGAAAATTTTGAAGAAAAATATCCTGTTAACAAAATCACAGACGTCTATGCTTTTGAAAAATACGGCACACAACATTCTAACAAATTAATGTATTGGTCATTGTTTCAAGCCATAATCACTTTATTACTCATCACCTATATGTACAATTCGATTGGTAGTATTGGTTTACCCAACGTATTTATTTACGGTGCTTTTATATTCTTAACCGTTTACAGTTATACCGAATTGATGGATACCCGAAAAACATCGGCAGTTTGGGAAGCTATTCGGCTTTTTGTTGGTATTGCAATCATAGCTTATCTAGGCGATTGGTTTGGAATGAACAACCTATTCCCCTATGCCACTTATATCATAATTGGATATCTCGTTTTATCATTATTGGTCACACTTTATTTTGTAAACACCAATTTTGATACCAAAAAAGCAACTATAGCAACTTCTTAAAAAACTATGAAAACGCCCCTACTTCTAAAAACTTATATCGGATTTTGTATTATTTATTTGAGTATTCTTTTCCTTAATATAGAAGGATTTGACTTGTATCTGAAACCGCTAATACTCCCGATTTTAATGGTCATAGTTGCTTTTTCTGAAAATTTTCCAACCAAAAAAATCCTATTGACCGCTTTATTATTTTCTTGGATTGGTGATATCATTCTCTTATTTGCCGACAAAGGAGAACTCTATTTTATCTTCGGGTTAGTTTCATTCCTTGTATCTCATTTGGTGTACATTGTCCTTTTTAACAAACAGCAAACTACCCGAGAAAATGATAACAAAGCACAATTTTGGCTTGGTGTTTTTTTAATATTAGGGTATTTTACCATTATGATTTTTACTTTGTTTCCAAAACTTGGTCCACTAAAAATTCCTGTTTTAGTCTATGCAATCGTAATTACCACTATGCTTTTCTTTGCTTTCAAAGGCAGTTTAAAATGGTCCATTCCAGCAAACAAATACATCTTCATTGGTGCAATAGTTTTTGTGAGTTCTGACAGTGTTTTGGCTTTTAACAAATTTTACACACCAATAGAACACGCTTCTTTTTATATCATGGCTACCTATTGTCTCGCACAATACTTAATAGTGAAAGGAATTTTAAAATTGAATACACTAAAATAAAATGTTAAAAATGAGTATTAGGGCGTGCCACCATTACCCAAAAAGGCCAAATATAGACACCGCCTATTCGGCCTTTTTCGGTAATGCTGTCGGGCTATCCATGCTACTTCGGTAGCTTATTTCTATCCCTCACGCGGTAAAACAACACATTGATCCAAAAAAAAAGCATTTTCTGGTTTAGAGAAAATGCTTTTTTTTTGTGATTTTATAATTTTAATGCGGCAATTTACTTTTTAAAGCACCGTAAATAATAGTGCCAATTAATGCTCCAACAAGAACAATTAAAACAGGCATAAACCCTGCTCCTATTAATATATAAATAGGACCTGGACAAGACCCAACTAGTGCCCAACCCAATCCAAAGGAAATTCCTCCTATATAATATCTGGCATTCCCTTTTGGTTTTTCCTGAATTTCGATAGGCAAACCTGTGATGTCTTTAATGTTTTTTCTTTTTATAATCTGAATACCTACAATTCCGGTAACTACAGCAACTCCAATGATTCCATACATGTGAAACGATTGAAATTGGAACATTTCATAAATACGGTACCAAGACACCGCTTCTGATTTTGTAAGAACGATTCCAAAAAGGAATCCTACAAGAAAATATTTTAATACGTTCATAGCTTAAAAAATTAAGGGTAATAAAAAATGAGCCATAATCAGTCCGCCAATAAAGAAACCTATGACGGCTTTCAAAGAAGGCAATTGCAAATTACTCAATCCTGAAATGGCGTGTCCAGAAGTGCATCCGCCAGCATAACGCGTGCCAAAACCAATTAAAACTCCACCAATCAGCAGAATCAAAATACTTTTGGGTGATTGCCAAATTTGGTCTCCAAAAAGTGCATTGGGCATCAATTTTCCATTGGGAGCTTCTATTCCCATTTGCGAAAGCTGTACAATCGTTTTGGGATTAATAGTTACATTTGAAGGATTTCCCATAAAATGAACAGCCACAAAACCACCAGCCATAGCACCTAGCACGACTACAAAATTCCAACGATTGGCTTTCCAATCAAAATCAAAATAGGCAATACGTTTCCCCAATCCGGTCATTGAACACAAAGATTGAAGATTAGTTGACATGCCAAAATTCTTTCCGAAATAAATAAGCAAAAGCATCACTACTCCTATTAAGAAGCCCGAAACATACCAAGGCCAAGTCTGAAAAATTACATCCATATTAATTTGTTTAAGCTACAAATATAAAAGGATTTTAGTAATTTCATCAAATCTCCTCTTTTTTGATAAAAATTTGGAAGGATTTTAATTGATTGTTGATGATAGAGTAAAGTTCTTTTTATATTTGTAGTTAAAATTCATCTCTTTAAAATTTTAAACCATCAAAATGAAAAAAATAGCTTTTGTCATCACAATACTTCTTTTAATAACTTCTTGCGGAAGCATTAAATCTTCTTTAAAAAACGTTGACAACAACGCACCAATACCAGTTGTTGGAAAAAACAATGCCTTTATAATAACGGAATACAGCAAAGACAAACGATACGGTTATGAAAAAGATTACCCAATCAATATTTATTTTAGAGGAACCAAAAACGACACTATAAACCAAAAATATTTCTTTAATGCGCTTGCAGGGCCTAAGGGAGAAAAAATCACTTACACCAAAATGGAAAACTGTTGTCCTTTCCCTACTAAAAGTAGTGATATAGGCGCTGGATTTCTAGATGTTTATGAAGTTACTTGGGACGGTTTGAAAAAACCTATAGTTCTGTATGTAAACATTTACGAAAGAGGACTTCTTATGGTTCCTGTCGGACTAGGTTTAAAGAAAAACTAATTAAGACCACTACTCCCCTAGCCCAGATGGAAACGGCATCCTTTTTCTTTTTCCTTTAAAAAGAAAAAGATACAGCCCCGATAGCTATCGGGGGCTGGAAATAGCTTCAAATTATAGTTATAGTACTTCAAAAAATAATTAGTTAAATCTAATTCGGAAATCACAAAATCAAACTACCTTTGCACTTTCAAAAAAAAACACAAAATGAACATACAACATATTCCTCAAATCAAACATATTGAGAGCGGTAACTTCTTTTTACTAGCAGGTCCTTGCGCTATTGAAGGCGAAGAAATGGCGATGCGAATTGCCGAAAAATTGGTAGGTATTACTGATGCTTTGCAAATTCCTTTTGTTTTCAAAGGATCTTTCAAAAAAGCCAATCGATCAAGAATTGATAGTTTCTCAGGAATTGGAGACGAAAAAGCACTGAAAATACTAGAAAAAGTATCCAAAACTTTTGGAGTTCCTACTGTCACAGATATTCACACCAATGAAGATGCAGTTATGGCTGCGGCTTATGTAGATGTTTTACAAATTCCTGCGTTCTTGGTTCGTCAAACGGATTTGGTTGTGGCAGCTGCCAATACCGGAAAAGTAGTCAACTTGAAAAAAGGCCAATTCATGAGTCCAGAAAGCATGAAACACGCGGTTCAAAAAGTTTTGGATTGCAACAATCAGAATGTAATGGTGACCGATCGTGGAACTATGTTTGGCTACCAAGATATGATCGTAGATTACCGTGGTATTCCAACGATGCAACAATATGCTACAACCGTTCTTGATGTAACACACTCGTTGCAACAACCCAACCAAATGGCTGGTGTTACGGGCGGAAGACCCGACATGATTGAAACAGTAGCCAAAGCTGGAATTGCTGTTGGTGTTGACGGAATCTTTATTGAGACTCATTTTGACCCTGCAAATGCCAAAAGCGATGGTGCCAATATGTTGCATTTGGATTACTTTGAGGCTTTGATGACAAAGTTGGTTGCTATTAGACAAACAATAAATCAATTTTAAATTAAAATCAACACATTGAAAACAAATTATTTATATACTGCATTTTTAGTTCTTTTTTTATCGCTAAACACCTTTGCACAAGACGAGATCAAAATACCAGAGCGATATACAGACCACAACAAAGGAAAATTTACCATCTCTTGGGGTGGAAATAGAGAGAAATTCTCTAAATCGGACATTACTTTCAAAGGTAACAATTACTCTTTTGTTGTCGAAGATGCTGTTGCTCATGACAAACCCAAAGGATGGCACGTAGATTACATTACACCAGGTAGAATGACAATTCCACAAACCAATTTCAAATTGGGTTATTTTATTACGGATAAATACAGCATTTCTGTAGGTGTAGATCACATGAAATATGTGATGACGCAAAACCAAATAGCAAATGTTTCTGGAGAAATTAATTATCCTATTTCAAATCCTAGTTCTCAATTTAATGGGATCTACAATAGTACTCCTCTTCAAATGACTGAGGATTTCTTAATGTTTGAACATACTGACGGATTGAATTATGTATATTCTGAATTTGCCAGACAAGATGATATTTCTCATTTATTCGGGATTAAAAATACCGATAAATTTCAAGTAAACATCAATGGAGGTGTTGGATTAGGTTTATTGTATCCAAAGACGAATACTACTTTAATGGGACAAGCCAGACACGATGCTTTTCATGTTTCAGGATTTGGAACTTCATTAAAAGCGGGAATCAACCTAGTAATCTTTAAATATTTTACAATTGAAGGCGATTTAAAAGGAGGTTACATTAATATGCCTGACATTCGCACTACGGAAAGCTCAACTGACTCAGCTTCACAAGAATTTTTCTTTGTGCAAACTATAATTGCCTTTGGTGGCATCTTTAGAATTTAAAAAAATACAATGCTTTTATTTAAAATCTCCTTCGGGGGATTTTTTTTTGCTTTACCCTAAATTGAATTAGTCTTTAAAAATACTCAAAGAAAGTTCAACACGAATTTCACTAATTCACACGAAAAAAGATTGCCCAAATTATACTAATTCTATAACTTAGTTGTGTTAGTCCAATTATTTTTAAAATTAGAAATTAACGATAATTTACTTCGTCAGTACGCTATTGCTCATGTGCGCCATTCGTGTAGAAAATTTTACCACTAGAATTCGGGCTAGAAATTTTTATTCATACAACAAAGCAGCTTCTCTAATTACATCTTCTAAAATCCCATTATCAATATCTTCCAACGAAAAGTAACGAAGCGATTTGACGGTATTCCTTTTTTCATCTACTAGACTATCTTGGTTTCTTTTTAATTGAAATCCTCTTGTAAAACCAGCGTCTACAAATCCTTTTTTGTGATTGGGTGCTAGATAGCAAAATGGCTTTTTCTTATAATAAAAATACGGAATTCCCCATTTGAAAAACAATTCTAATTCAGGAATTTCTCTTTCGAATACACTTATTAAATGCAAGACAATTGACTTAAATAATTCGGGTTGTCGGTAAATATATTCGTCTGTTAACTTCATTATATAAAAATAATAAAAAAAATAGTGCTTATTCAAAATTTTATGATTTACTTTGTAATTCAAAGTACTTTATATATGGAAGATAAATATTTAAAAGACATTAGCGACATCAAAAATATGATGAACAAATCCTCTAAGTTCATTTCTTTGAGCGGTATGGCAGGTATAATGGCAGGAGTATATGCTTTGATTGGCGCTTTTGTAGCCAATACATTAATCAAAAACAACAACAGCAATTACGACAATTATAATAATACAGTTGCTGTTATCACTTTAGAAAGCACCACTTTCAAATTGATCGTTTTAACTGCAGGTATTGTTTTGTTGCTGTCAATTGCAACCGCAGTATTATTTACCTACAATAAAGCCAAAAGAGGAGGTGAAACCATGTGGAATGCTACTTCCAAAAGAATGTTGACCAACTTTATGATACCACTTGCAACTGGCGGGATTTTTGGATTGTTACTTCTAAAAAATGGAAGCTATGGTTTGATTGCTCCTGTGACTTTGTTGTTTTATGGCTTATCCTGCGTAAATGCGAGTAAATATACGCTTAGAGATGTTCGTTATCTTGGAATTACAATAATAATTTTGGGGCTTATAGCAACAGAATTATCGGGTTACGCTCTTGAATTTTGGGCATTGGGCTTTGGAGTTTGTCACATTTTGTATGGCAGTATCATGTATTTTAAATATGACAGAAGTTAAAAATTTTAGATTTTAGAATATAGAGAATAGAATATAGAGAATAGAAAATAGAATAGAGAAAATAGAATAGAGAAAATAGAATAGAGAGAATAGAATAGAGAGAATAGAATAGAGATAATATAACCCGTTGGGTGAAATTATTTTTCACCACATAGAAACATAGAATTTATAGTTTTTAAAAGAAAAAGATAGACGTTTTACTACTCACATAGCTATTCTATGTGTAAAATAGTGCTATTTCTATTTATTCTTTGCCTATTTAGCATCCATCTATGATTCTATGTGGTTAAATTTTTATTTTACTTGAATTTCACCCAACGGGTTAATATAATATAACAGAATAGAGAGAATAGAATATAGAATTCAAGAAGAACGAATATGAAAAAAACAAAGTACATTTTTGCTATTACTACCTTTCTGATGAGTTTTGGATGCGCTTTATTTATTGCCAATTCGATGTTTGGAAATATTTTATTTGGTGATAGAGCTGTTAGTGTTTTGGAAAAAATTCAAGAAGGCGACATGATATTTCAAACGTCTCAATCCAATCAATGTGAAGCAATTCGAATTGCTACAAATTCCAAATTTTCGCATTGTGGAATTGTGTTTATCGAGAAAGGCGAAAAATATGTTTTTGAAGCAGTACAACCTGTAAAATATACGCCTCTCAAAACTTGGATTAGCCGAGGAAAAGAAAGTCATTTTGTAGTGACACGAATAAAAAATGCTTCGAATCTTTTGAATCCAAAAACACTTCAAAATATGAAAGCATTTGGAAATAAATTAAAAACTAAAGACTATGATGCCTATTTTGAATGGTCTGATGATAAAATGTATTGCTCCGAATTGGTTTGGAAAATATACAAAAACGGAGCAGGTATTGAATTATGCCCACTTCAAAAGTTGAAAGATTTTAATCTAAAAGACCCAAAAGTTAAAGCTATCTTAGCCGAAAGATATGGAAATCAAATACCGTTGGAAGAAAGCGTTGTAGCGCCTTCAAACCTTGAAAATGCAATAATAGTAACCAAGATTA
This sequence comes from Flavobacterium rarum (SeqCode), assembly GCF_965234445.1. Classification (GTDB taxonomy): domain Bacteria; phylum Bacteroidota; class Bacteroidia; order Flavobacteriales; family Flavobacteriaceae; genus Flavobacterium; species Flavobacterium rarum. Next base: position 275,981 of record NZ_OZ248490.1, read on the forward strand.
TAGACAATTACTAAGATTTGAAAAATATAATTCAAAATATAAATAAAGCTTTTGACCATCGCATACGACTTGGAATCATGTCGGTTTTGATGGTCAATGAATCGGCGGATTTTAGTACTTTAAAAGAATTATTAGGCGTTACTGACGGGAATCTTGCCAGTCATACCAAAGCTTTAGAACTTGAAAACTACATTGCTATCGAAAAACAATTCGTAGGAAAAAAGCCAAACACCAGCTATAGAGCTACCATAGAAGGCCGTAAAGCCTTTCAGGACCACATTGAAGCATTGGAAAAATTAATTCAAAAAAGATAAATCTATTTTTTTAATTATTTACTTTGAATTTCAAAGTACTTTTAAATACTAAAAATGAAAGACCAACTAATCGAAAAAATGTATGAATGGAGTAAAAAACCGTATCAACGCTTCTTCAAAAACAAAATAGCTTGGGTAATTTGCAAGCATGAATTACTTAACTATCCAAATGAAACATTAGGATATCACTTAGGGCAATTTCTTCAAAAGAACAATTTTGACATCCAGCCCAAACTGGAAGACCACGATATCATTCACGTTCTCACAGACACAGGAATAAGCGTACACGAAGAAATTGGGATGCAATATTATCTTGCGGGTAATGGCAAAAAAAGTTTGTATTTGTATCTAGTCATTTTTATTGGGACTGTTCTTTACCCTACTCATATCCAATATTTCTTCATTGAATTCCAAAAAGGAAAAAAGGCTCTTCATTTTCATTATTTGGATTTTTCAAAAATGTTACTAATTCCAATAAAAAACATTCAACAAACTTTTAAAATTTAAATCATGCAAAGAACACTATCCCAAGAAGAACCTTTTGAAGGCAAGACTTCTACAGAACTTGCTATTGGCTGTTTAACTATTGGCACACTATTTTTCATACTTTTTCTAACATTACAAGACACTTCTTTTGCATTCATAATTGGATTTATCTTTATTATCATGGCGCTACCGCTCAATGCAATAATGCTCGTTCACCTGTTGCATCATTTTTATATTTTACCCCAACAGCGAAAATACATTGGGCTAAAAATTCTAATTATATTGGGTAACATTCCCATCGCTTTCTTGTATTTCAGCATTCTAAAAACACTTCAACTGCTTTAATCTTTAACTACAAAAAACAAAATATGGAAACACCAAACCGAACAAAATCCTACTACAAATGGGCTTTTTCTAATGAACTGGCCATTGGTTCATTTGTCATTGGAACTTTATTGCTTCTTACATTTAAAGCTATGCCATATAATAGTATGGTATTATATATTGGTTTATGCTATGTTCTGTTCGCAATAGCCATTAACTCCATAATGCTACTATATCTCATTTTTCTTTGTATCGTTTTACCTGAGGAACGAGAAAATTTAGCCTTGAAAATCATTCTTTTATTGTGCAATATTCCTATTGCGATACTATATCTCTATAACATTTTTAATCACTACTAAACAACAAAAAACATGGAAACATCAGAAAACCAAAATCCAACTCGAACACCTTTTTTTCAATCCAATACTGCCAAAATGATTATGGTAGGAATGCTAACACTTATTTTGCTAATTCCGTTGGAATTTGTTAAGAGTTTGATATTTGAACGATCCAATCGTCAGGAAGAAGTCATCTCCGAAATCAATGACAAATGGGGAGAAAGTGTCTATTTCTATGGGCCAATATTGAAAGTCCCTTACACAACTTTTGATGAAACGTTATCTATTAACCAGAAGACTAATGAAACGGTTAAACAACGAAAAGCGATTACTAAGTACGCTTATTTCTTTCCTGAAGAATTGAAAGGCAAGTCTAATGTAACCACCAAAGTACTCAATCGAAACAATTACGAATCGGTTGTGTTTAGCTCCAAAATGAATTTTTCGGGTACTTATATTCAGCCTAATTTTAGCACCAAAAATATCCCTTCCGAAAACATTCAATGGAACAAAGCCACATTATTGATAAAAACGACAAATCTAAAAAGCATCAAAGACGAGGTAAAAATCAATTTTGGTGGTACTAAATTTACTTTCGAACCTGTTTATAGTACTAATGCAAATGATACAACCCAAGCTTTGGAAACCAATTTTATAGACTGGAAAAACACAATAAAAACAGAAAAAACCAACTTTAATTTTGACATCACCTACAATGGAAGCAAGCAAATAAAAATGGTTCCGATTGGCAAAACGACACAGTTAAACATGCAATCCAATTGGAGCGCACCAAGTTTTGCGGGTAATTTTCTTCCAGATGATAAAACAAAAAAAATTGACTCTAATGGTTTTGTAGCCAATTGGAAAATTTTGCACATTAATAGAGCTTTTTCACAACAATTTTTTGAAAACTTACCTGATTTAGGCATTTATGCATTTGGAGTCGATTTTGTAATACCAATTAACCAATACCAACAAAATGAAAGAGCTGCAAAATATGGTTTTCTAGTTATTGGTTTGACATTCTTGATTTTCTTCTTGATACAATCCATTAGTAAAATCAGAATTCATATTTTCCAGTATTCGATGATAGGATTGGCGCTTATTTTATTTTATACTTTACTGATTTCAATAACCGAACACAGCAGTTTCATGAAGGCCTACTTAATAGCAGCAATGGCTGTCATTATTTTAATTTCCCTTTACTCCGTTTCAATATTAAAAGGCAACAAATTTCCCTTGTTTATAGCTGCTTCCCTCACTGGATTATACACCTTTATTTATGTAATTATTCAACTTGAAAATTATGCTTTATTGGTAGGAAGTGTCGGTTTATTTGGCATACTTGCCGCTGTCATGTATTTTTCTAGAAAAATTGATTGGAATAAATAAAGCAAAAAAAATACCTTCAAAAAAACAATCCCTTTTTGAAGGTATTTTAATTTTAACTCCAAAATCTAATTTTAAGAATTTTGATTTATTTTAAATGCAAATGAAATTAGCAGGACCAAAAGCAAAATTCCCGCAACAATACCGACTTCTAATATTAATTCCATTTTATTTAATTTATTGGTTAGAATATACAATTTATTAAGGCATTTTAAAATATAAGAAAACGAAATAAATTTCGAAAAAATTCAATTTTAAACTGTCGATGCCAAAGTATAAAAAAACATAATTAAGCACAAATATAATCGATGAAATACACCTTAAATATTATAATTAAATAATTAATCTTACATAAAAATGAGATGTGTTTAAAAAAAACCTTTTTTTATTACTGTTTTATCATTTTATTAAGACAAAGTAGTTTTGCTGAAATTTTAAAGTTTTTATTGCATTATACTTTTAAATTTTATTCGAAAGAAGCATTTAACATCATAACACTTTTTATTTTCTCATCAATAAGCCAAAAGTTTAGTATTTTTGAACACTGAAAATGAAATGATGAAAAAATTTGTAATTCTGTTGATGGTTTTGGCCATAGGTGTTGCGTTGTATGAGCAAACGAGTACCAACAAAAATGTTTATATAATGGTAATTGCCATTGTTATTTTTATGATGGGAATGATGCGATTGAGTAGTAAGACTCCAAGTAAAAATCAAGATAAAGAAGATGTTAATGTTTAACAAAGGAGATAAAGTATCCGTTTTGGACGAAGCAGTTGATGGTGTAGTTTTGTCTGTAAAAGACAAAGTGGTTACTATAGAGACAGTGGATGGTTTTGTGATGAATTTTGCAGTTAATGAACTCATTAAAATAGGGGATTCTGGCAACTTATTGGATGCTATGAAAGGTATTAACATCAATGAAATCAACAAAGAAAAGGAGATTCCTAAACCTCGTAGTTTTGTAAAAGAAAAGAAAGACAAAAACGAATTACCGGTTCCAGAATTTGATTTGCATATCGAAAAATTGGTTCCAAACAAACGTGGAATGTCAAATTATGACATTTTGACTTTACAATCTGAAACAGCCAAACGACATATTGAATTTGCAATTAGAAATAGAATCCCCAAAATTGTCTTCATTCACGGTGTGGGTGAAGGGGTATTGAAATCGGAATTGGATTTCTTACTTGGTCGCTATGATAATATCATTTTTCAAGATGGCAACTACCAAAAATATGGTGCAGGTGCTACAGAAGTTTATTTTAAACAGAATAAGGTTTAATGTTAGAGGTTAGAGGTTAGAAGTTAGAAGTTAGAAATGTCGCTCACAACCCTTAACGCATAACGCATAATCCTTAACGCATAACGCATAACTCATAACCCTTAACTCATAACCCTTAACGCATAACCAACAACCTTTTTATGGTTTGATAGTTTGCAATTCCCCATATTTGTAACTATTTCCTAATTGAAAATTACTATTTCCTTTTTCAAGTGTTACATTTTTTAAAATAATAGTATGTACAAAACTATTAGGTGCATTTGTAGTAGTGGTAACTTCAATTGTACCCCCTACTTTACCTTTCCAAACTTGATTAACAGTTGGTAACAAAGGCGTTATTTTTTCACAAAAATATCCTTCTTGCACTACACTATTAAATAAAGTATAAGTCAACTTATTAGTATCAAGTCCAATTGTTCCAATTCTTGGAGAACCAATTAGAGTTACTTCATTAACAATTAAAGTTGGGTCAATTGCTAAAACTAACGATTCACTTTCATTGAATTCATAAACATCATTTTTGGTTGAACAAATCTTTAATACCTCATTAAAACTAAATGGAATTTTTGGTTCTAATGATTTAAAATAATCACCAAAAGCAAGATTTTCATACAATTGAGATGAGTCATCTGATTTTATAAATTTTATATTCTTGAAGATAATATTGTGATTATAACCTGAAATTCTAGAACTATTATTATTTTTATCGATTGTTTTGACTGCAGAGGTCGTAATTTGAATAGTTCCTTCAGAAGCCTTTAATTGTTTATTGATATTAGGAGTTGCTGGAGGAATCAAATCACAAACATTACCATCAGCTACTTTACCATCATAAAAATTGTAAACTACTTGATTAACTGTATTAATAGCTAACTCTGTTGGTTTCCCTACTTCGGTTGGATTGGTAGTAAAAGTATCTTCTGGTAGATTCAGAATTAATGCTTCTCCTACTTTTAGTTTATAAATTAGATTATTAGTAGTACAGCTTTTAGCAGTCACTTCTGTAAAATCAATAGTATCTACTACTAAATCACCATCATCACAGCCCGAAAAAGCCATTATACAAATCAAAATTCCTAAAAATCGTTTCATCCTTTTTTATTTTGAACAAAAATAGAATTTTTAATTTGTTTCTTAAACTTTACGAACCAAAAAGGTATTATTTAACATAGAACAGATTCTGATTATATAGTTTCTAAGTTGCAAAGACGCTAAGTTTAAAAATTGATAATTACTTACATACGCGAATCAAGGTTTCAAATGTGTCATTAAGCGCTAAATATTGGTAGAAAAATAATTTCAACTGCTTTTTTGTCCCATAGGACTAAACAATCTCTATTTATATCTAATAACAAACACAAATACTATATAGTCCAAAGGCCCATTCTAATTTGGAGAGCAATAGTAAAAAAAGCAACCGCTCCCGATATTTATCGGGACGCAGATTATTCCTTAAAAAAATAAAATTTTAAAGAAATTAATTCGCGCTAATTCCGCTGTAAGCGGCTAATTTATAGATTAATTTATATTTTAAATCTGCGAATCTGCGGCAAAACAACTCATACGTTTGTCTTGGGGAGTGAGTTTGGGTTGAGGATAAATAATTGGACTAAAATATATGTGTTTGGTATAATTATTTAAAAATGTATAGTCCCTACGGGACATAGAGAGCATTACAAATTTAATTTACTACCAATGTTTAGTGCCTAAGGGCACAAAAAATAGATTTTTAACTCTTGATTCGCGTTACATACTAAAAACTTATGGCGGCAACACATTTTAAATTCAGTCCCTTATGATTCTAGATGAAATCTTAGTAACTTATAGTCATAGCATCTCAGCACCTTAGGCTTAAAATCACTTAAGAATTCCTTATATTTGCATCGAATTTTACTTTTCGATGAAAAAATACAACTACTATTTTGCTGCTTTTTCTGCTTTTTTTATTTGGGGCTTTTTTAGCTTAGCTCTTAAACCTTTATCAAATTATCCGTCTCTGGACATCTTATTTTATAGAGTGTTTTTTAGTGTACTTACTATGACAGCCATAAATCTTGTTTTTAGAAGAAAAAACATTCGCAAAAACTGGAATGATTTTACTATTATGCCTTCAAAAAAGAAAAAAAGCATTCTAGTACTGACTTTGGTTGGAAGTATGATATTGGCATCCAATTGGTTTATTTTCATATACGTTGTCAATCATGTAAGTGTTAAGGCTGGTTCTCTAGCCTACTTGATTTGCCCTATTTTGACAACCGTTTTTGCGTTTTTTTTGTTGCACGAAAAATTAAGCAAATGGCAATGGTTAGCGGTTTCTATAAGCGTAATTAGCTGTGTTTTGTTGTCACTGAATCATTTTCAAGATATTTTTTACAGTTTGGTCGTTGCTTCTACTTATGCTTTGTATATGGTGAGTCAACGCAAGAATAGTGAAATTGATAAGTTTCTGGTTTTAAACATCCAATTGCTTTTTATGGCTTTGATTATTTTGCCTTTCTATCCAAAATATAGTGGAGCAATTCCAACGGAACCTATGTTTTATGCTTGTCTGTTTTGCATCGTAGTGTTTTTTACTATTATACCCCTATTCTTGAACCTTTATGCATTAAAAGGTATCAACTCATCAACTGTGGGTATTTTGATGTACATTAATCCTATCATCAATTTTTGCCTGGCTATTTTTTACTTTAAAGAACAAGTGAGTTTGCTTCAAATGGTTTCTTATTCCTTAATTTTGGTTTCCATTATTGTTTTTAACAAAAAAATAATCTTTGGAAACAAATACATATCCGAAACAATTGTTGAGGATTCAAAATCTAAATAAAAAATGAAAAAAGTATATCTCGATAATGCATCAACTACACAACTGCACCCAGAAGTAATTCTAGAAATGACCAAAATTTTGACCGAAGATTATGGTAACCCCTCCTCTACTCATAGTTTAGGCCGCAATGCCAAAAGCATTCTTGAACTTTCCAGAAAATCCATTGCCAAGCATTTGAATGCGACAGCTGCCGAGATTATTTTTACTTCTTGTGGTACTGAAGCCAACAACTGGATTCTCCGTTCTGCTGTAAAAGACTTGAAAGTAGCACGCATTATTACCAGTAAAATAGAACATCACGCCGTTTTGCATACCGCTTTGGCCTTACAAAATGAATTTGAAATTCAAGTTGATTTTGTAAAAGTAAAATCCAACGGGGCAATTGATTTAACTCATTTGGTTGAATTATTATCACAGGAAAAAAAGACTTTAGTTTCACTGATGCACGTCAATAATGAAACGGGAACTGTTCTTGATTTGAATAAAGTGAGTCAGATTTGCAAAGAACACAATACCCTATTCCATTCAGATACCGTTCAATCTATCGGGAAAACTGAAATAGATTTGCAAAAAACACCTATTGATTTTATAGTAGCAAGTGCACATAAATTTCATGGACCAAAAGGAGTTGGATTTGCTTTTGTTCGAAAAAATTCAGGATTACAACCCTTATTTTTTGGTGGAGAACAAGAAAAAGGGCAACGTCCAGGAACCGAAGCCATTCATCAAATCGCAGGAATGTCAAAGGCTTTAGAGCTTTCTTATTCCAATTTGGATAAAGACAGAAATTATATTTCAGAATTGAAAAATTATTTACTAGAACGTTTAAAAGTAGATTTTCCAGATTCAAAAATTAACGGAGAAAACACTTTTCACAACCTAGTAAACGTGATTTTACCTTTTACAGCAGACAAAACTTCGATGCTTTTATTCAATCTGGATATGAAAGGAATTGCAGTTTCCAGAGGAAGTGCTTGCCAATCTGGAAGCATTAGACCTTCACACGTTTTGGCCGAAATGCTAAATGACGAAGATCTAAAAAAACCCAGTTTGCGTATTTCTTTTAGTCATTTTAACACCAAAGAAGATATTGATTTATTAATGGAAGGTTTGAAAAGCATTTAGTTTTTCGTCCTACTATTCAGATATTTTTATCAAGAAAAAAAACAATATTGGCAAGGAGTCAAAATCTTACGAAGAAAAATTGACAAATACCAATGTTATGTGAGATTCAAAAAAAAAATACAGAATAATTTAAAAAGTTACCATTTTTTGGTAACTTAGCTAAAAAAAAATTATGGGACGAAATACTTCTATATCACTTGGTAATCATTTCGAAAGTTTTATCGAACACAGTGTAAATGATGGAAGATTCAATAACGCAAGTGAAGTTGTCAGAGCTGGTCTTCGTCTTTTAGAAGATGAAGAAAATAAAATTGTAGCTTTAAGAAAAGCGATTAATGATGGAATTGAAAGTGGACGTGCAGTGGATTTTGATGCTAAAAAACATCTTAACGTTTTAAAATCAAGAAAACCATCAAATGGCTAAATATTATTTAACAAATAAAGCTGTTGATGACTTAACTAAAATTTGGGATTATACAATCGAAACTTGGTCTGAAATGCAAGCTGAAAAGTATTATGATTTACTTATAGCATCATGTGATGATCTAGCAAATAATCCAGAACTTGGTAGAAACTATGATATAGTTACGAAAGGAATATTAGGTTTTAAATCAGGTGAACATATTATCTTCTACTCCATTTTATCAAAGAACGAAATAGAAATCGCAAGAATTCTTCATGGAATGATGGATTTAAAAAGTAGGCTATAAGGAACCTCACATAACAGCCACTACAACGGATTTGGGAATTGGGCTTAATGGAAAGATGGTTGTATATTTGGCATGATTTGCTTCGCCGGTTCGCTATCGATCGGGTGGCAAATCCGAAAATAGAACTTAATTTAGTCCCAAACCCGCTGTAGTGCCGGAACGTTGAACTTTGGCAAAGTTCTGAACTTTGACAAAGATCAAGATCATAAATAAAGCTAAATAGCAAACAATAAATCAGCCCTTTTTTATTTTTATCTCACGGGAATCTCCACCTCTTCAAAGAGGTCTTTGCCATCGGCATCTTCGCCTTTGTAAAACTTAAAAGTATATATTTCTTTACTCGTTACAAAAAAAATTTAACGAAGTATTGATGGAATTGTTTACCAATGTTTTGCAGTTTGGATCTTCAACAACCAAATTTTGAACAGCAGTAGTTCGAATATTAAAATCTTTATCAAAATAAATACCCGAAGAATTATAACAAGTAGAAGGTCTAAGGTATTTTAATTTCATAAGTCTTACCCAAGTCAAAAGTATCAGGAACATTATATGCAGCTACTGGGAGAATTTCATAATGATAAGAATAACCATCATCTTAACTGCATCCAACTATACCTGCAAGAATCAATAATATTAAAGCAATCTTTTTCATGTTTTTAATTTTAAAATGATTAATTGCTATAGACTACACCAAATCTGGGCCATTTTGAATTAGAAACATGAAAAGTAATAAATTAGGTATAAATCAATTCGCTTTCTTTTTTTCCTTTTCTTGTTTTTTGAAATAGCCCCGTAATAAAAAATTATGTTTCATTGCTTCAAGATCTTCATTTAGAAGAATAGTAGCTTTATTTAAATTGGTCATTGTAGAGTCAATTTTTTTTACCAAATTAGGGTCATTCGACAAATAATTGATAGCCCCTTCTCCATTTTTTATATTCGAAATAGTAGCGTTTAAGTTGGTAACTACTTTGTTTATCTCAAGACTGGATTGATCTAAATTGGCTACTATTGTTTTTACTTTTTGAGCAACAATTGGATCATTTAGCACCCCAATTACACTGTTTTTGTCGCCCAAAGTCAATACCATTTTGTTTAAATTTTCTACCGTTTCTGTCGTTCCTTTACTGGTCATTTTGAGGTAGTTCATGGTTTGTTTCAAATCGGATGCCATAAGTGTATCGTTTACCAATGTCCCCAAAGTTCCTTTTCCTTGAGTAATCTCCTTTGTAATTTTAAGTAAATCTGCAGTAAGCAAAGCAGCATTCTTATTGGTTACACTTAATGTATTAATAAGATCATCGGTTCGAATACGATCTGTGGATTGTAAGACATCACCAGGTTCAATATGTGGCAAATTGCCTTTTCCAGGAATAATATTTATAACCATACTTCCCACCAAACCATCCGATCCAATACTTGCCAGAGCATCTTTTTTTATATGTTGAAAAATAGAAGTATCCATTATTAAATCCACATTAATAGTTGTGTCATTAATCATTTCTATACTACGAACTGTGCCAATATTTATTCCAGAATACCGAACGTTATTGCCCAATTGCAATCCGTTTACATTATTAAAAACAGCAGTGATATGATTGGTACTTCCAAACATTTTTTGTTTGTTGCCTATAAAATAAACAACAAGTATAAAAAGTATCAATCCTGTGATGACAAAAAGGGCCAATTTTATTTTTTCTGAGGCTGTTTTTTCCATTTCTATTATAATTTAGTGACTTTTTTAGACTTTTAGATTATTAGACCTATAGACTGTTAGATTGTTAGACTATTAGATTGTTAGACTGTTGGGCTTTTAGATTTTTAGCCTTTTAGACTATTAGGTTTTTAGACTTTTAGAAACTTAAAATCTTAGAAACTCAGAAAATTAGAAACTTAGAAACTCATAACCTTAGAAACTCATTTAAAAAACGCTTGGACATTTGGATCTTTTGAATTTGACAAACTTTCAAAGGTTCCTTGGGCATAATTAATTCCGTCTATTAATAGTATCATTCTGTTTGATATCATTTTGGCACAATCTATATCATGTGTTATTATTAAAGAAGATGTATTGTATTTTATTTGTATGGACTTCATGAGCAATAAAATTTCTTTTGAGGTTATGGGATCCAAACCTGTTGTAGGTTCATCGTATAAAATGATTTTTGGTTTTAGAATTAAAGTTCTTGCCAAAGCAATTCTTCGTTTCATACCACCTGAAAGCTCATTTGGCATTAGATCAATCGTACTGGCAAGACCAACACTTTCTAATGCTTCCACAACCAAAGGAGTTGTATCTTTTATAATTCCAAATTTTTTAGTGTGCCTTCTTAAAGGAAATTCAAGATTCTCACGTACTGACATCGAATCATAAAGTGCACTTCCTTGAAAAAGAAAACCAACTTCAGTTCGGAGTTCGTCAAGAGCTTCCCGCGTAAGTGTTCTAATATTTTTTCCCATTACTTCAATACTACCATCATCAGCTTCTTCCAATCCAATCAAGCATTTTATCATCACCGATTTTCCCGAACCTGATTTTCCCATTATAACCAAATTCTCTCCTTGACTTAACTCCATATTAAAACCATCCAAAACATGGTTTGCACCAAAGCTTTTTTTCAAATCCTTAATTACAATAATTGGATTTGTATTGGGTTGATTACTATCAGACATCATAAAAAATATTAGAAACAAAAACAGCAACAAAATCAATTATAAAAAGTAACATCGATGAAAATACCACTGCAGAATTGGCAGCTAAACCCACTCCCGCGGTTCCTTTTTTGCAATAATACCCTTTAAAACAGCCCACCAAACCAATGGCAAAACCAAAAAAGAAAGTCTTAATAGTTGCTGGAATAACATCAAAAAATTCCAGATGATTAAAAACTTGCGTTATATACAACAAAAGCGAAACGTCCCCCTTTAAATTTTCGACCAAAAAAGATCCTAAGAGTGCAACAGCATCACCAAAAAAAACCAAAACGGGAAGCATTAAAGTAGTTGCCAATATTCGGGTAACCACCAAATATTTGAACGGATTTGTTCCAGAAACTTCCATTGCGTCTATTTGTTCCGTCACTCGCATCGAACCCAGTTCGGCTCCTATTCCAGATCCAATTCGACCCGCACAAATTAAGGCTGTAATAATAGGTCCAATTTCTCTAATGATAGAAACACTCACCATTGCTGGAATCCAAGAAACGGCACCAAACTGTTCCAAAGTAGGACGAGATTGTAAAGTAAAAACCAATCCGATAATAAAACCCGTTACTCCAACAAGAAACAGGGAACGGTTTCCCATATTATAACATTGTCTTAGAAATTCTTTAAATTCTAGAGGAGGCTTGAAAACTTCTTTAAAAAAACGGCCTGCAAAATCCGAAAGCTCTCCTATTTCAATTAGGAAACTTTTGAACGCTTCAATGATTCTAGAAATAGTATTCATTCCATTTTTGTGATTAATTTCTATTATTAATGGCACTCGTACTTTACGAATATTACATTAATTTTCTTTGTAATAGTTCAAAAATAATTCCTGCAAGCAAACAAACGTATCTTGGCTTGACATCAATTGGAATTTTGTACTTCAGAATTACCAATTTAATACTGAGCTTCCAAAAAAACACAACTTTTATTAAAGTCTAAAATGCTAATTCTATCAAACCGTTGTATGCAGTTTATCTATTTCTGATAAGCTCCTGAAGAATAGGTTAATTCGTAACTATGTGTGTAAATTTCAAAAATAATTCCGAATGGATCTTCTACATAAACCATTTTATAAGGTTTTTCGTTTGGGTAATATTCTCTTATTGGCATTCGCTGTTTGCCACCATTTTCAACTATTTTATTAGTTAAACCTTCGATATCTGGATCTTGAACGCAAAAATGGAATAAACCCGTATTAAAAGGTTTAAACTCTGGAGCACTTTTTTCCCCATTTGGAAAACAGAATAGCTCAATTCCTATCCCGTCTGATGTAGACATATGAGCAATTTCATATTCATCCCAATTTTCACCAAATACGTCAATACACATTTGCCCAATTGCTGTTTCTCTTTCTTTTTTAACAATAGATGGCATCATAATGACATACCATCCCATTACTTCATTGTAAAATTTAACGGCCTTTTCTATATTTGGCACTGATATTCCTATATGAGAAAACGCCCTTGGATACTTAATTTCTTTCATAATATTTTTTTTTAATGAGGTATAAAACAGTACATTTTTTTTTGATAAAAATTTAAAGAACTCAGATCATCCTTTGTCTGGATGGTTTTTTACAATTCCAACTTGACTACTATTTTGTTAAAAAATCATTTATGTTTTGCGGTTTTCACCGATTCAAATCTCGCCAATGGCATCATTCTTCCTTTGTTGAACGTCAGGTTTTTGTCATTTACAGAAAGATTATCAATATTGCTTAACACTTCTAAAAATTCTTGTTCTATATTACCATCTGGACAAGCCATCATTGTAGAAATTCCTGGTTTTATGCTAACTTGTAAACTGTTTTTTATAGTGTAATTGCTATTTATTTGGTTGCACCCTGCTTTTGCTTCAACAGTTCCGTTTTCAGAATGAAATATCACATAATGTGTTTCAGTATCTCCTACAACTGGTTTTCCATTGATTTCAATTAATTTCCAACGTTTGTTTTCTATAGCCGTATTTCCCATTTTTTTCAAAACATAAGCACCCCAATTTTCGCTTTTAATTTCGTTACCTGTAAGATCTAATTGTTTAATTTGATTTTCTTCTACTTTATACATTGTAGGTCTTGTGCCAGTTTTAATGTTTTGAAGTACAATTTTGTTGCCATTCCATTTGTATTTTCCGTTTATTACTTCGGGTTTATCGTTGGTTCCTAAATACAAAGTAGTTAAACTAAAATTGTTGCCTTTTTTTAATGCTAAAGTTGTTTCAATGCCATCGCAAGAAGCACAGGGAGTGATACCATTGTATTTTCCTTGCCAATCAAGATTTGCCATTGCCGAAGATTGGTTTTGGGTCTTAATAACTTTTTTCTTGCTTGTTTGCGCAAAACTTATTGTACTTACTATTAAAGCCAAAGCCAATAAAATTGTTGTTGTTCCATTTCTTTTTTTCATTTTTACCATAGTTTAAATTGTTACTATTTTTTTTGTATTTTAGGTTCTATAAAATCACATCAAACTTCCAAGCGTTTGTAGAATTTGAAATCAAGGAAGCTTTATTATTTTGATTAAATATTAAACTTTAAAAGTACACGACCATTTAAATTAAGTCTAAATCCCCAATCTTGTCAAAAAATTGTAGCCGTAATTATTAATTTTTAACTAAAACCATTTCTATTAATCTATCCTTTCAATCATATCAATTCTATTTTTTTTTGACTGGAGATTTGTTGAATATTGTATTTTAAGAGATCTGAAATTGGTTAAAACTCCAACTTTAAATGATTGAGTTGTGCCATCTGAAAGTCGAATTTTTCCTTCTGCTATCCTTATTCTTGATTTTCCAATTACACCAAAAAAGCTCTTACCAATGATCAATTTATCAAAAGTAAGCTGGACATTTTCTTTTGAAAGAAATGTGCACGTACTAATAACATCATCACGAGAGGTAGTTTTATCAAACTCAATTACAGTTTTTTCGATAGTAATACCATCCATTATACTAGTTGTTCGTTGAATTGTGTTTGGCAATCCCTTTGCAATCGGAATAAAAGAGGTCAATAAAATAAATAGAACGAGGGAGATAAATAGTTTTGTCATTGCTTATGTATTAATAGTTGCTGTTTTTTTTTAATTCCCGCTAACTTTCATATAACCGAAGTCTGTTTTGAGTTGCAATCAAATCTTTTTTCAGATTTTCAATTTTCTGCAAAAGATTAAAAACAACATCAATTCCTTCTGGATTCACTTCCAATTCGTGGTGCATTCGAATCATTTTTTCCAAGTTTTGCATTTGATTTTCTTGAACATAAGGAGATTGCTCCCTAATTTCAATTTCAATTAATCCTAAATCATGAAGATGAGTAAAGAAGGAAAGCTCTACTTGATAATGTGAGCTAACGGTTTTTAAGAGTATCAAGTTATCAGTTCTCATATCGTTTTAAACTTAGCAAGTTCTGTAAATAGTTCTTTTTCTTTTTCGGTAAGATTTGTAGGTATTGTAACTTGATAGGAAATGTATAAGTCGCCAAATTCGCCTTCTTTTTTATAAACAGGGAAGCCTTTACCTTTTAGTTTTACTTTGGTACCGTTTTGAGTTCCGGGTTTCACCGTCAATTTTACTTTTCCATCGAAAGTGTTGGCCGTAATTTCGCCTCCAAGTAGCGCTGTGTACAAATCCAAATCTACTGTTGAATATAAATTATGTTGATCCAATTTGAAATTGGTATGATTTTCGATATTGAAAGTTAGGTACAAATCCCCTTTTGGTCCTCCATTAGCACCTTCAGCACCTTGACCAGGAATCTTTATAACCTGACCATTTTCAACACCCGCAGGAATAGTTAACCGTATATTTTTTCCATTGATTGTCAAGGTGCGCTTGTGCGTAGTATAAACATCTTTTAGATCCAAATGCAATTCGGCATTAAAATCCTGTCCTTTAAAAGCGGCTGTTCGACCTCTGCCTCTTGAAGCACCTCCTCCAAACATCGATTCAAAAAAATCAGAATAGTCTCCTGCACCACCAAAACCACCTTGTTGACCTCCATCACTTTGATATTGTTGTTGTTGCTGTCTGGCTTTTTCATATTCCTCACCATGCTGCCAATTTTCACCATATTGATCGTATTTTTTACGATCCTCAGGATGACTCAAAACTTCATTGGCTTCATTGAGTTCTTGAAATTTTCTTTCGGCTTCTTTGTCGTTTGGATTTAAATCAGGATGGTATTTGCGTGCCAATTTTCGGTATGCTTTTTTTATATCGGCTTCCGAGGCGCTTTTATCAATCTCTAATGTTTTGTAATAGTCTATAAATGCCATATTACTCTAATTTAGATGTTTTTTGATTAAAAAATAAAACACAATCTCTTTACTATTATATACTCAAATTTAAGCATTTTTATGGACTAAAACTATGAATATCAAATTAAAACAGTAAATTATACAAATAAAAAAAAGCCCTGAATAAAGGCTTTTTATGAAAAATTATTTTTTTTATGAAAGGTTCTATCACAAATTTGTGCAAACATTTTTTACACCAACTAATCTTCATTATTTTATGTTACCCATTTTGTTGTACCAAGGGTTAAAAACTCCAATATAAATTCTAGAAAATACCCAACCAAAGGTTATCAATACAAGTAATACCGCTTTTTTCTTCACAACACTTTCTATATTGATGACTTTGGCTAAAAATTTAGATAGAAATCCAACCAAAAATACAATAAGAGTTATGCCTATAAAATTGTAGGTAATATCGATTTGTTGCCAAGGAGTTGGATTATTCCAATTCATTATTAAATATACGAGTAGAAAAAGCAATAGTAAACTACCAATCCCTAAAACGGAATAACTCAAACCTTTTGACATTCGAACAATCTTAAACGGCACAAAACTACTCACCTTCAATTGATCCACTAATTGTTTTTCTTTGGAAGGAATCGTACAACTTTCGGCCACTTTCAAGAAATTCCAATTCTCTTTTTTTATATTTATTGACGAACTTTCATGCATCATTTGTTGGTAGCCACTATACATTAAAGCATATCCTTCGAGATCATTAAAAGAATCCAAATCAGTTCGAACTTCGCTTAACCCTTTCTGAATTTTCTTCATCAATCCAAATTTCAGCAATGCATTTTCGTCCTCAATTTCTTTATCATAAATAATACTTCGGTTTACATCGGTACAATTTATCCAACTCACTGGCAATTGCGCCAATCCATTTTTTAAATGAACAATAGAAAGTTTATTTACTATTGAAGTGTATTTACGGGATTTTAAATCCAACAATTGAATTTCACGTAACCGTTCTTGTAATATAGTATCGACTCTAAAAAACAAAGACATTGCATTTGCGGTATGCACGGCATTGTCAGGCATTTGGGCACTGGCATCGCTTACAATAATTTCGTTGCATTCTTGTTCCAATATCGAAGCAATACCCTGATTGTCATGAACTCCTCCGTCTATTAATTCTAAATCAAAATTCTTGTACAACCCTTTTAAAACTAATGGCTGAAATAAAACAGGTACACAGGAAGATGCTGCTACAGCATACCCCAATCGAAATTTTTGATAGCCTTCGGGTGCATTTTCATAATACATCCTTCTTAATCTGGGTTTCACATCAAAATCATCCGAAATATATGTAGGCGGTTCCCCCATCCAAGAAGCGGTAAACTGCCAGTTATGCCCCGTATTTACTGATGTTGAATTCAAAATTAGTTGAGGTACTTTGTTGGATCTTTTCCAATTGTCTTCGTTTAATTTAAATTTTTGATCACCAAAAGGAGTAATAAACAAATCACTCATATATATTGGTTTTTCCTCCTTTGAATTTGAATTTTTATAAAAAAGTGGTTTATAAAAATACTCTTCGTACAATTCTCCCAATCGATGGGAACGCGAATACGATTCTCCCTTCCACATTTTGATATTGTCGGAGAAGCTCGTTAACAATCGCATTCTCAAGTTTTCTTGTACGGCTGTCAAAAATTCAGATTCAATTTCTTTTACAATTTGGATATAATCTTCTGGAACAATAGTTTCATCGGCTTTACTTTCATACAATTGTTTTATTTTTAAATAATAAAAAGCCCCAATAATAGAACCGCCTGACACACAGGAAATAACTTCAATATCCTTTAATTTATTTTTTTCGGCCAAAGCTGCCAATACACCAATATGAAACAAAGCGGCTCTAAAACCACCACCAGAAAGTCCTATTCCCAACTTATTGTGTTGCTTTGGCTTTGGATTCTTATCCGTTTTATTTTCTTCTAATTGAAGATTTAAGGCTACCAAGCATTCCTTTTGCAGATTTTCATCAATTTCATGCTTATAAAAAGGATCTTTGTTGGTTGATTTTTGATTTTTTTCTAAATTTTGATAGTGGGCTAAATTATAAAGCTGTTTGCTAAAGGATTTTATTTGCCAATTTTCAGCTTTGTCTTGAGTATAAAGTTTAATAAAATGAAATGCTTTTTTATACATTCGCAATCCAAAAAAAGCTTCAGCCAAAGCCACATAAAGTTTTTCTTTGGCATCGATTTCATCCTTAAAAGTTATTTCTTCGGAATCTATTAAGTATCCTTGAATAATCTCTCTACGAGTTGCTTGAGCTGTTTCAAAACGATCGAGAGTTTCACTGGTTATTTCTGAAGATTCAGAGAGTCGCTCCAAATTTTCTATTACAATTAATTCATTCAAATGCGCATAGTGTACAGCAGTATTAATGCAGTCAGTCTCGGTTTGAATGGATTTGTGGGTTTTGTTTTTCCATATCAAATACCCCTTTTTAAAATAAGCTCTTGATTGTAATAAATTATGAAACTGATGGTCAAACTTCCATTTACTTTTATAAATTTCACCTGCAATCCCGAGGGTTCTTGAATTTTTGGTATGTTCCAGATCACAAAAAGATTTGAGTACGTTGATGGCCTTATCAAATTTAAAATAAGAAGACAAAGTACTGTCTTTGTATATATTCTCGGCTAAATCCTGATACTTTGATAGTTTTATTTCGACACCCTGATCTTCATTGTCGCCAATTTTTTTTAATAAAATTTCGGTAGCATAACCATATTGTTCATACTGAGTTAAATTTTGATACAAATCATCAAAATTAATGGTATTTGATATGTCTTCACCTCTCAAATAATTTTTGGCAAATGCAATTGCCTTTTTTTTATCTTCAATCATTACTTTCACTAAAACGTATTGAATTTCATACTATTAAAATATATTTAGAATCTATAAATAAGAAACATTTTATAAAATTAAAACAATAGCATAAAAAAGTACGAAAAATTTCTTAAAATTTTCAAAACAAAAGAATATCGTTTCATAAAATAATATATTTTTACAATATTAACTTACAATAAATAAAAACATAAACAAAAAAATGAAAAAAATTCTTCTAGCTTTTTCTTTAGTTACCGCCTTGGCAGCTAATACTTATGCCCAAGAAGCTACATTTGTCACTTCGGTCGAAGGGATAAAAGAGTATAGCTTGGCCAATGGGATGAAAATTTTATTAATTCCTGATGCATCACAATCGAATGTTGTAGTGAATATTGTATATGGAGTAGGTTCTCGCCACGAAGGATATGGAGAATCAGGAATGGCACATTTACTGGAACACATGTTATTCAAACGTTCATCTAAATTTACCGATATCAAAAAAACAATAGCTGATAAAGGAGCTCAAGCCAACGGTACTACTTATTATGACCGTACCAATTATTATGAAATTTTACCTGCAACTGATGAAAACCTAAAATGGGCATTGGAAATGGAAGCTGATAGAATGATGACCTCCGCTATACTTCAATCCGATTTGGATACGGAATTCAGTGTGGTTCGAAATGAGTTTGAAATTGGAGAAAATTACCCTTCTGGAGTTTTAAACGAACGTATACTTTCTACTGCTTATTTGTGGCATAATTATGGAAAATCAACTATCGGAAGCAAAGAAGATATTGAAAGAGTTCCTGCAAGTCGTTTAAAATTATTTTATCAGAAATATTACCAACCCAACAATTCAACACTTGTAATTGGAGGTAAATTTGATGAGAAAAAAACACTTTCTTGGATCAAAGATTACTTTGCGGCTATTCCAAAATCAAAAACTCCAATTGAACAAACCTACACTGTTGAGCCTCCTCAAGATGGAGAACGTTTTGTAGAATTAAAAAGAAACGGGGATATTCAATATATAGCGATGGCGTATCACTCTCCAAGTTATTCAGATAAGGAATATGCTGCCAATAATGCTTTAATTTCAATTTTGACCAATAATCCATCTGGAGTATTATACAAAACATTAGTTGAAACCAAACTAGCAACTAGTGTTTATGGTTATACTGGTACATTAAAAGATCCAGGAATTAGTTATTTTGCTTGTGAAATTGCCAAAGACAAAGACATCAATACCGTTCAAAAACCATTTTTGGATGCTATGAATGCAGTTCCTCAAATGACTTTTACAGAAGACGATTTGAAACGTGCCAAAAATGAATTATTAAAACAATTCGAAAATACGTACAACAAAACTATCAATTTATCGATAGCTATAACAGAATGTATTGGAGCAGGAGACTGGCGTTTGTTCTTTTTGGACAGAGACAATATTGAAAAATTAACGGTTGCTGACATTCAAAACGCAGCCAAAAAATACTATTTACAAAGCAATAGAACTTGGGGACGTTTTATTCCAGAAACAACTAGCGAAAGAACAAAAGTAAGCGACACTAAGGATATTGCAGCACTTGTTTCGGGTTACAAAGGAAAAGCAATGGAAGCCAACACTGCAACTTTTGAAACCTCGGTTGCCAATATTGTAAAATCTACTGAAGAAGGAAAATTAGCCTCTGGTGGTAAATATGCTTTATTGGAAAAACCTTCTAAAGGCGATAAGATTGAAGCAAGAATGATTTTGAGAATGGGAGATGAGAAGTCATTAAGCCAAAAATCAATGATTTCCAATTTAACAGCTAGCATGCTGAAATTAGGAACCAAAACCAGAAGCAAAAAAGACATCAATGATCAACTAGACCAATACAAAATTAATCTAAGTTTAGGTGGATCAGTAGATGGTTTATTTGTGAGAGTTAGTACAGACAAAGCCAACTTAAGCAATGCCTTAAACTTGGTGCAAGATATTTTGAGAAATCCTTCGTTTGACGCAGCTGAATTTGAAAAATTAAAACTGGAAACCAAAAGCGGACTAGAGGCCAATCAAAATGATCCACAATTTGTAGCCAATGAAGAAATAACAAAAATCACTTCATTGTATTCAAAAACACACCCGTATTACTCGGAAACAACTGCAGAGAGTTTGATTACTTTAAACAAAATTACGCTTGAAGATGTAAAAAATTATTACGCTACTTTTTACGGAGGATCAAATAGCATCTCTTCATTCGTAGGTGGTATAGACAAACCGATTATTTTAAAATTCTTAAACAGTACTTTTGATAATTGGAAATCAAAAACAGACTACAAAAGAATTCCAACTCAATATTTTGATGTTAAATCGGGAGACAAAACTATTCAGATTAATGACAAAACCAATGCTGCTTTGTTTGGTAAAATTAACTTGAATGTTGGTGAAAAAAGCCCAGACTATCCAGCTATTGAAATGGCAAACGAATTACTAGGTGGAGGCGCATTCTTGTCGTCTAGAATTCCACAACGTTTGCGTGAAACGGAAGGTTTAAGCTATGGTGCTGGATCTTATATTCAAGCAAATGCTATTGACCCAACTACAGAATGGGGATTGTATGCTTTTTACAACCCTACAATGAAAGAGAAATTACTTGCTGCATTGAATGAAGAAATACAAAAAGCAATTGCCAAAGGATTTACAAAAGAAGAATTTGACAATTCATTGAAATCTTGGCTACAAGGCAGACAAACTATGCTTGGAACAGATGAATTTTTGGTTCGTGAATTAAGAGAAAATATGGATTTGGGGAAAACTTTCAAAGACTACGAAGATTTTGAAAACAAAGTAAAAAGCTTAGATGTTCAAAAAGTAAACGCCGCATTGGTTAAATATTTTGATCCAAAAAAATTAGTGATTGTAAATGCAGGTGATTTTGTAAAAAAGTAGTTTTTTTTGAGTTGCTAAGAATCTAGGATTCTAAGCTACTAAGATAAAACTCAGTTTTGAATAATTAAATAGAGTTCAAATTTTTAAAAGGTATTGAGAAATCAATACCTTTTTTTGTTTCCATAAATAAATTTTTCAAGTAAAAAAGAAGTAATTTTAACCTATTTATTTGATTTAAAGTAATTCAAAATAAAAATTAAAGTAAACTAGATTATCCTCATAATACTTTAAAAGATATTTCTCTTTAAGAAACCTAAAAATCAACAAATGAACTATAGAATCGAAAAAGACACTATGGGGGAAGTCCAAGTTCCTCTTGATAAATATTGGGGTGCACAAACAGAACGCTCCAGAAACAATTTCAAGATTGGGATACCTGCATCCATGCCAAAAGCAATTATTGAAGGTTTTGCCTATCTCAAAAAAGCGGCTGCTTACACCAATTGCGAACTGGGTTTTTTGTCTGTTGAAAAACGAGATTACATTGCCTTGGTGTGCGATGAAATTCTTTCGGGACAACTTGCTGACGAATTTCCACTTGTAATTTGGCAAACTGGTTCAGGTACACAAAGTAACATGAATGTCAATGAAGTCATTGCTAATCGTGCTCAAGTACTGAAAAGATTAAGCATTACAGAAGATGAGCCTTTTATCAAAGCCAACGATGATGTCAACAAATCGCAATCGTCCAATGATACTTTTCCAACAGCTATGCATATTGCGGCTTTTAAAATTGTAGTTGAAAATACGATACCAAATGTTGAAAAATTAAGAGACACACTTCAAGAAAAAGCAATAGCATTTCAATCTGTAGTCAAAATAGGTCGCACTCATTTGATGGATGCCACTCCGCTTACTTTGAGTCAGGAGATTTCGGGTTATGTTGCACAATTAAATTATGGCCTGAAAGCAATAAAAAACACATTGGAACATTTATCCCAAATCGCCTTGGGTGGAACGGCAGTAGGTACCGGATTGAATGCGCCAAAAGGATATGACACAAAAGTTGCCGAATATATTGCACAATTTACTGGGCACCCTTTTGTAACAGCACCCAATAAATTTGAAGCTTTGGCAGCTCATGATGCTATAGTAGAAACACATGGTGCATTGAAACAATTGGCTGTTTCATTAAATAAAATTGCCAACGACATCCGAATGCTTGCCTCAGGACCACGGTCTGGAATCGGAGAACTTTTAATTCCAGAAAACGAACCTGGCTCCTCTATTATGCCAGGAAAAGTTAATCCAACTCAATGCGAAGCGCTTACTATGGTTTGTGCTCAAGTAATGGGAAATGATGTTGCCATTACCATTGGAGGAATGCAAGGACATTATGAATTAAATGTCTTTAAACCCATGATGGCGGCCAACTTCCTGCAATCGGCTGAGTTGTTGGGAGACGCTTGTCATTCATTCGATATACATTGCGCTCAAGGGATTCAACCCAACTACAATCGAATTAAGGAATTGGTCAATAATTCCTTGATGCTTGTTACCGCATTGAATACCAAAATTGGATATTATAAGTCGGCCAAAATAGCTCAAACTGCACATAAAAACGGAACAACTCTCAAAGAAGAAGCCGTTCGATTGGGTTATGTAACTCCTGAAGAATTTGACGCATGGGTAAAACCGGAGGAGATGGTTTAGAGGGCAGATTTTAGATTTTAGAATATAGATTTTAGAATAGAGAATAAAGAATGAGAATAGAGAGAGAAGTGAAAATAGACATTTTGGAAGATCGCAAAGCTATTGTGTAATCACAGCTCGCTCGTTTTCCTTGAAGCTCAAGCTTACACGTTAGTGGCAGGATCTAGTTAGCAGAAATACGCCCAAAATTGCGGAAATTCAGAATATAGTATACCTCTAAATTTGTTTTTATTACTTTTATAAAAAAATAGATAAAATGAATTTAATTGAAAGTCATACAAAAGATATTTTAAATTTATGTAAATCACATAAAGTAAAATCATTATATGCTTTTGGTTCCGTTTTAACTGATAAATTTAATTCAGAAAGCGACATTGATTTAATCGTCGATTTCCAACAATTGGATGTTCTCGATTATGGAGATAATTATTATGATTTGAAATTTTCATTAGAAAATATTTTTAACCGAAGTGTTGATTTACTTGAAGAAAAAGCAATAAAAAATCCTTTTTTTAGAAAAACTATAAATCAAAAAAAACAATTGATTTATGCACAATACTATTGTATGACTATCCGTTAAGCAGACCATGATTGATTTTTTTGACACAGATTTCACAAATTTGCACAAATTAATCTGTGGAAATTTGTGAAATCTGTGTCAAATAAGCGCATTTAAGTTTTTACATTTATTTAACAATTCGTGTAATAATCTTATTGGTATTAGTAGCGGACAGTCATATAATATTAATACACACTACAAGCAATTTTAACACTCAACGGTTGTAACAAACTATTTTATTTAAAGACTACTTAAAGAAATAGAAAATATGGAACCGAACAGAAGACTTTGGCTGAAAAAAATTGGAATTGGAGTTGCTGGTATTGGACTTACAAACTTCAATTCATTTGCTTCTCCTCTTGTATCAGAAAATTTAATTGATAGTTTTGAAGATAATGCTAACTTAATTTTTTTACGATCAAATGAAAACCCTTATGGTCCATCTCTATTAGCAAGGAAAGCATTTGTGGACAACGCGAATATTAGTAACCGATATAATTGGGATATTGCAACACAACTTATTTCTGACCTTGCAAAAAAAAATAGTGTTAAAGACGAAAACATTTTGTTAGGAGCTGGTTCAACTGAAATTTTAGATTTGGTTGCAAAATTTGTGTCATTAAAGAAAGGAAATTATGTAATTGCAGACCCAAGCTATGATTATTGGACAGTTTCATTAGATAATTTAGGTTTAACGAAAAATAAAGTACCTCTTACAACAGACAAGAAAATTAATTTGAAAGCTATGTTGCAAGCTGTAAACCAAGATACTAAACTTGTTTATATCTGTAATCCAAACAACCCAACCGGAACAGTTTGTGAGAGAGAAGCATTAGTAGAATTTATAGCCAAAATTTCACAAAATACAATTGTATTAATTGATGAGGCATATTTGGACTTCACTAAACAGCAATCGCTAAGCAATATTGTAAATGACCACAAGAATATTATTATAGCCAAAACATTTTCCAAAATGTATGGATTAGCTGGAGCAAGGATTGGGTATGCGATTGCGGATAAAACTATAATTGATAATTTAGCAAATTTGCAATCCAATACAAATAATAGCGTAAGTGTATTATCAAAACTTGCTGCAATAGCTTCGTTGAAAGATGAGAAATTTGTTTCAAATTGTTACTCGTTAAATGAAAATATAAGACAATATACTATCAGCGAACTCAAAAAATTAAATTGTGAGTGCATTTCATCTAATACAAACTTTATCTATTTTTCACTTGCAAATTACAACAAGGATTTTTTCAAGCAATTAGAAGATAATAATATTGAAGGGGGAAGAATATATGAAGAGCAAGGTAAATGGACAAGGATTACAGTGGGTAAAATGGACGAAATGAAAAAATTTATTAAAGCAATACAATAAAAAACTGCCACCAACAAAATCTACAGAAATAGCGTGAAAAATACAACAGCATTAAGGGAAAGAGCTGAATAAGTGTTCCCATAAATGGTCTCTTTTCCTTACTGGTGGCTAGCCCAAACGACCTTTAGCGAACCGACTAAGTAAATGGTTTTGAAAATAGCTATATACTAAGAAACCTGTAAATTTATACGTTTACAGGTTTCTGTTTTATAATTCAATTTTTGGAGTTTATCCTACTTTATTTCCCGTCAACATAATCTTGTAAATAGCTAAAACGCTCGGTAAGTTTTCCGTTTTCGGTCATTTTGGCTCTCTGAAGGATTCCGTCTTTGTCACCATTGAAAAAAGCGGGAAGCACATATTCTGAAAACATTTCTCCAAAACCTTCACTCGCATCTTTTGGTAATTCGCACGGTAAATTGTCTACTGCCATAACCACAATTGCGGCGGGATGAAAAACATCTACCTCTTTATTTTCGCTTGGCAAATAGCCGTACAAAGGCTCTGCAATTGCAGAAGCTCTTAAAGTACATGCTATTGGGCCATTTACATCGCAAGAAACATCGGCGACTACTTTTATAGTACAGTCATTGGCTTGAAGCATTTCGCGTGTCAAAATTGCAGGTGCATCATTTCCATAAAAATGTCCTGCAATATAGACATCAGACACTTTTGTAAAACGTTCAAAATCGGAAATATATTCGGTTGGATTCTGATGAAAATCTGTAAAATCTATAACTTGACCGTCCTTTCTTTTATTATAATCTAATACATCAATCTGTGTATAAACAGGCTGTGTATAGTTTTTGGTCAAATAATTTTCTACTGAAACTTCTTTGATCTTCATGGCATCCAAAATTTCTTTGGCTCCATTCCCAACTTTTCCAGTTCCAGTAACTACAATTTTTAATGGAGGTAAAACCTGTCTTTTCAAATGTGTAATCAAGGCATCTTTTCCAGAAAGGGTTTCGGCTTTAGGGATTTTAAACAACTCGAATTTTATTCCAAACGCACGAAAAGCATTGTAAGCACCTACAATTCCAGCATAACGACCAAAACCAATTAATCTTCTATAATGAGAGTCAACAATAGTTTCGTGATCATACAATTCAATATTTTTTTCTAGAATGGCTTGTAACAGTTTTCTATTATAAGGTTGTTTCTTTATAGTATGCGAAAAAAAGAAATAGGCTTTGTTTGGAATTAAACTGTCAGTAGGAACTTCTTTTACCCCAAAAAGAACATCGCAATCACTTATATCATTGACCACTTCAATACCCATATTTTGATATTGACTATCTGTAAAAATACGAATATCAGAGCTTTCTACTTTTACAGTAGCACCATGATACAACTGCTTTACTTTGGCCAACTCATCTGGAGAGAAAACAACTCTTCTATCTGGTGGGTTCTTTCTTTCTTTTATGATTCCGAACTTCATATTATGGTTTTATATGTATTATTATAACTATATCTGTTTTATTTGTTACAAATATAACAAAACAAAACAAATTACTTTCTTTTTATAAAAAAAATTGCAAATCGAATTTCATAAAATAGTGATGATTAAAGAACTATAAAAAATAACTTTTTAAATACATTACAAAACAGGTGTTAATATTAAAAAAAAACAAAAACAAAACCGTGGGAATCTATATATTTGCTTTTTAAGTACCTCGAAAAATGATTTTTATAAAAAAGGCAAATATACTACATTTACTCCTACTATTAGTAATGGTTGGTTCATGCAAAAATGAAACAAAAGAAACTACAAAACCAGAAATAAAAGATGCTGATCTTCCAAAGAGCATTTTACCCAAAATGAAGCCTTTGGTAAACGAAAATCCAAAACTTACTGCCCCTTATATTTCAGAAAAGAAAAAGGAAATAGATTCTTTTTATAATAAGAACTGGCCTAATAACAGCATGAATGGAGGATTTTTGGTTGCAAAAAACGGTCAAATTATTTATGAAAAATATGAAGGATATTCCAACTTAAGAGATAAAACTCCTATTACAAGTTCTACCCCTATACATATTGCCTCTGTTAGTAAAGTTCTTACTGCAACCGCAGTTTTAAAATTGGTGAATGCCAAAAGAATAGATTTGGATCAAAAAGTTACTGATTTTTTACCCGAATTTCCGTATCCTGAAGTAACAATCAGAATGCTATTGAGTCATAGAAGTGGGATGCGCAGTTATGCTTATTTTACTGATCGTGACAAAAATGTATGGGACAGGCACAATACATTAACCAATCAAGATATTTTGACCATAATGGGGACAAAAAATATTGGTTTGGAACAAAAAACAGGCACTCGATTTGCTTATTGCAATACCAATTATGCCATGTTGGCTTTGATTATCGAAAAAGTAACTAAGCTATCCTACCGTGAAGCCATGAGTCAAATCATTTTCAAACCATTGGGGATGTCAAATACTTTTGTATTGGATTTTGATAAAGACAAACATAATGTAGCGCCATCTTATAAAGCTAACAAAGTTGAAATTGGCATCGATTACTTGGATAAAGTGTATGGCGACAAAAATATTTACTCCACACCAAGAGATTTATTAAAATTTGATAGAGCAAGAAATTCGCCTTCCTTTTTAGAACCCGAATTATTGGCTCAAGTTTATATTGGATATAGTAACGAACGAAAAGGAACTAAAAATTATGGCCTCGGTATTCGCATGATCAATTGGGATACTGGAAAAAATTTCTATTTCCACAATGGTTGGTGGCATGGTTTTACTTCTTCCTACATTCAATTGAAAGATGAGAATGTTACTATAATTGCTTTGTCCAATAAATTTACAAGAAGTACTTATGCGGTTCGAAAACTATCGGTTTTATTTGGAAATTATCCGTTTAAAGTAGCAGATGAGTAAACTAAAATTTCAGATTGAAGATTTTTGAGGCTTATTTTTTTGGTTCTAACACGAATTGAGTGGGTGAAAATTTTGACACGAATTTCACAAATTGGCACAAATTATATTCAATTCTAAAATAGAATTACACTAATTTTATCAACATCACTAATTTGTGAAATTAAAACAGATGTTTTTTCGTGTAAATTTGTGCAATTTGTGTCTGCTTTTATTTAAAATCCTTTACTAATTTCCTGAAAGCTGAAATTACAAAATATCAAAACCCTCCAAAAAGTATATTTTGGAGGGTTTCTTTTTATTAGAATCTTGTGTAAGAAAAAATCAATTAATTGGCAATAATTAGTTTAGTTGTAGAAACCTCATTGGATTTTATCACTTTTATAATATATTGACCATTTCTTAATCCAGCAGTATTGTTTCTGATTCTGTTTTCGCCAGCAGTAGCATCAATTACAAAAGATTTCTCTTCTCTACCTTGAATGTTAAACACTTTTACGGTTACTTTTTCATTTATATCACTACTAAACGAGATATTAAAATCTTCTCTAGCAGGATTCGGATATATTCCGATTTTAGCTGGGAGTGTTTTAACTTCATCATTTGTATCGACAAGAATTTTACTCGATTGAGGAGCCATTTTTGCAGTAGCTGCAATATTCAAAGTATAATCTTCAGTTTCTCCATAATTATAGGTTCCACAAGGAGAAGTAATAGAGTTATAACTTACGATAACCCGCATTCTAACTGAACCAACAACTGCTGAGGAAGGCACTGTAATACTTGGGGATAATGTTGCGCTACTAAAATTAGAATACACTTCTTCTCCAGCATCGGTAAATAATCCATTGTTGTTGTAATCAATATATACTTTCCAATATAATTTTCTCGATGCGCTAAAACCTGGTGTTAAAGTTAATGTTTTGGCAATCCCTTTGGTAACTGCAGTAGATTGTGCACTAAAATCGGCATAACCACCATTGGCACTACTGAAATTATTTATGGTACCAAAGACTACTTTCGAAATCCATTCACTTGACGAACTATTCCCTTTGGAGGCACAATAGCTTACAACATTCCCTCCAGTTGTAGTAAATGTGGTTGTCCCAGCAGCAGAAGCGCCAGAAGTACAATTTCCAACAATTTCAACATTGTAAGCAGTTCCTAAAGTAAGTCCTGAAAGCGCTACCGAAGTAGCAGTTGTATTGGATAATGTTGTCCAAGTTGTTGCAGCAACCGTTTTGTAACGAACGGTATAACTTGTGGCAGTTGTTGCTGCCCAAGAAACAGTTGCCCCCGTATTTGTAATTGCACTTGTAGTTATTCCAGAAGGAGTTGCACAAGAAGTTGCACTAGGCGGAGTCCCTCCAAGAGTTTCGGTCAAAGTCCCGTTAACTACTTTAATATTTCCCCATGAAATTCCCGTTCCCGAGGTTGTTATCCAGTTATTCAAATCAAAAGTATTTGAACCTGCTGTATTTCCAGGTATTTTAACAATTTTAACCCCTATTCCAGCATTATTCCAAGTCAAAGGAGTACCTGATAATACAGTCTCCGGCGTAGAATTCGATTCCATTTGGTAGAAATAAGCAAAACTCGCCGTAGTAGGAGCAAAAACACGTGCAATTCCATTTTGATCGATACAAACTGCCGTTTTTTCAAATACTCCAATTCCTTTTGCATTTAATCCAGCCCCTAAATCTTTCCACATTCTAGAAATAAAAGTAGTTTGGCGTCCTCTTCGATCTGGATTGTCATAATGGGTATCTGTAATCGTATTTGCTAAAATAGGAGAATTCACAAAATCATTGACACCAATAGTAACTCCTGTATTATAAGGGTTCGCTAAAGCTAGAGCAGAGGTGACGCTAGAATTGGCTGCACTGTAATAGAATTTCCCTAAAATAGCACAACCTGCGCTTGTACCACCAACAGGAACTTTTTTTGTATTAATCAAATAATTGATAGCATCTTCTACAGGAGTATCTTTCCAATAGGATACATAGGTTGCTTGATCTCCACCTGAAATGAATAGAGCCTCTGCATTTCTAATTTTTGTTGCAATTGCTGCAATACTTGCTTTGGCTCTTGTATCAATGATTATTGTTTCGACAGAGTTAACTGGAACACCTAGTTCTGTGTACATATAAGAATTGTATCCATCAGTACCGGCTGATCTCAAGACAACTACATCACCTCCACCTGCTTTTTGAAACATCCATTTAATGGCATCATCATTATCCGTTCCGCCTCCCATCAAACACATACCTTGAGTTGTTGTCGTAGAAACATCAGTTGCACTCCCTACTTTCCAACTTGTATACGTTTGTGCTTGAAGACTTATTCCGAAACAAAAAACAAAAAAAGCCCGAAACAAATCATTTTTAGTAAAATATTTTTTCTTCATAGTATTGAGGTTTTGGTTAAATTATTTTTACAATATTAAGGATTAAAAAATGAATATGATTTTTTTATCATAAATTTACAGTCAAAATTATTATTTTTATTATAAATATAAAAAATACCGACGAAATACACAGAAAATTGTATTATAAACAAAATTAACATTTTTTTAATAATAAAATAACAATTGAATTTTGACTCTATTTTTTACAAAAACCCTTTATACACAAATAATTAATTATTTTTAAGGTATTTAAAAATAATTTAAAACTAAAAACAACCTAAAAAAATCAAAACATAAAACAATCAAAATTAATTTATAGAAAAATAGGACACTTTTGTAATCTTAACAATACCTATTAATTTTTAAAAGGATTTTACATTTTGTTTTTATTTAAGTAATATAAGGAGTACCTTTGTGCGAAGTTGATTTTGACAAAGAATATCATATTTTTTGCTTAAAATAAACATTAATAATTGGGGTCGACTGGTTTTGACAGCAAGTCGAATTGGAAAGTAAGCACGTCGAGAACTGGGACAATTCTCGTAAATAAAAGGTCTCAAACATTTTACACGGCGAAGGAAACTACGCTCTTGCTGCATAATCTGAATTATAGTAAGATTAGCCTCGTCCTACCAGGTAGGAAAGCAGGATTCATCTCGAAAGCTTTGGTTTATAGCGGTCGATAAAGATGAATCGTAAATTTAAACCTAGATTTCCATGAGCTTCGGGTGGATTTCGAAACTAAAGAAGATAAGCAAAGAGTGGTTGTTTCTGACCTAACTCCAAGTCGAAAATCTATTCAGGAAATAAGCGTGTAGAAAGCTCTTTAGTTGCTTGTTTGGACCCGGGTTCGATTCCCGGCGATTCCACTTTAAGGGATGATTGTAAAATCATCCCTTTTTTTTCACATACAACAAAATCATTTACAATAAGTTGTAATCCGAACCCATTTACTATTAATAAATGTTCAATTAATCGTTTCAAAATTTTGAACGTTATAACAACAAGTAAAGTTTACCTGTCAAAAGTCTCCTTTGTAATTTTATTTTTAAACAACTATTTCAAAATGAGTATATTTTTCTATCTCATTATTTCGAAATAAAAAAAAGTCTATATCATTAGAATAAAAAAAAGAAAAGTACAATCCTTTATTTGTAATTTTACTATCCTATTTAATGATTGATTATGAGTAATAAAACATTTACAGAGAGTCCGTTTAAAATTCTAATTTCTTTTCATAAATTGATTGATAATTTAGAGAAAATTGCTCAAACCGATGTAGATTACCGCTCTAATTATGCCAAAGCATTATTAAAAGAAATTGAACCTATCTCTGAATTTAGAGACGGAATTGAAGATTTAAGCTTGATTAAGCAACATGAAAAGTTAATTCACAATCTACTTGCTGACTTATTTCCGACTGCACTAACACACAATGAGATTAAAGCAATTAGTATTCCATTTCAGAATGTAACATTTAATTATACCGAAAGATTTAAAAAAATTATTCAGAATGCAGGAACTGCATTCAAAATGGAGATACGTGATTTTAACAAGGATCAATTTTATATCTTTAATTGCATATTAATACTGAATGCTTATTATGAACAGCATTTCGACTTCCATACCCCTTTATTTTATGATATCCCAAACGCAAATGGTGTTATAGAGCATTATAAAATTCTGTATAATGCTGATTTTATTGAAGTTATACCTACCCAAAATGCACCTGAACTTTCCCAAGACGATATCGTTCTATTAATGAATAATTATGATAATATCGCTTTATGGAAAGAGCTATTCCCGAATGAAAGTTGGATTTTAAAAGGTTTTGGCATAATCAGTCTAATAGATGTAACTAGAGAAAATGCTATATCCAATTTAAAAAGTAATCTTTTAAAATCTGAAAAATCAGAAAAAAAATTGAGTATCAGTTTTGAATCTATATTTAGATCCATTTTTAAAATTCCTGATTTAAGAATTGGATTTATCATTTACAACGAAGAAGAAGAAAAATTTACAAATCCACCACATGAAGAGAAAGAGATGAAAAGTTTTATCTTGAATAATCTCGAAGAGATGGATTGTAAAAATACTATTTATGGCTGTTCATTAGACACTATTTTAGAAGAGAAAAAACCAATAATAATCTCCGATGTTAAACAATTCTCTGAAATACCCGGAAATGAAAGACTTTCTCAGCAATTAGCACTACAGGATATTCAGAGTTGTATTTTTGCACCAGTAATAAAACACAATACAATTCTCGGAATTATTGAATTGGTTTCTGCAAAACCAAAGGAGCTCAATACTATAAATGCCACAAAACTTGATTTGATTTTACCTTACTTAATTGACACCCTGGAACGCTATAAAACTGATATGCAGCACCATATCGAAGCCATTATTCAAAAAGAATACACAGCCATTCATTCAAGTGTATACTGGAAATTTAGAAGAGAAGCACTCAAATATTATCAAACCAGTAACCCAAATAAAGATTATATTTTTAAAGAAATTATATTCAAAGATGTCTATCCTCTTTATGGACAAATTGATATTAAAGGTTCTTCTGAACACAGAAATCAGACTGTAAAAGAAGATTTAAAAAATCAATTAACCTCATTAATAAAACTTTTTGAAGGGCAAAAAACAAATGATAGTTTCGTTTTGCTTGAACAATGTATATTCGAATTACAAACTTTTGACAAAGAACTAGAATTACCATTGAAAGCAGATACAGAACAACAAATTCAGAATTATATTGAATCTGAAATTCATCCTATCTTAAGAAATACTAAAATGGATATCGAGAGTGAAATAGTGAGACAAAACTATTTTGAAAGTTTGGACGAAAAATCGGGAATGTTCTATCATTCAAGGAAGAAATTTGACAATACAATGTCGATAATTAACAAAAAACTTGCTGCAATATTGGATAAAAAACAAATTGAAGCTCAACTTATCTATCCGCATTATTACGAACGCTTTAAAACTGATGGCGTAGAACACAACTTATATATTGGAGCGTCAATTGCACCAACAAAACCATTTGACAACCTTTATTTGCATAATTTAAGATTGTGGCAACTACAAACTTTATGCGAAATGGAGATAGAACATCACCAACTCAAAGCTACTTTGCCATATCAATTGGATGTGACTTCTTTAATCTTGGTGTTTAGTTCCTCGATTTCTATCCGATTTCGAATGGATGAAAAAAGATTTGATGTTGACGGAGCCTATAATGCCCGTTATGAAGTAGTTAAAAAACGCATTGACAAAGCTAATATCAAAGGGACCAAAGAGCGAATTACTCAAAAAGAAAAAATTACGATTGTTTACTCTCACAATGCTGAAGAAAATGAATATTTGAAGTATATCAAATACCTGCAATACAAAAATTTATTAGAACCAAACATTGAGCAATTTGAAATTGAAGATTTACAAGGTGTATCTGGTTTAAGAGCCTTAAGAGTAAAAGTAATTAATAACAATCTGAAAAGTAGTGCTCCAAACAATACCTATCAAGATTTATTAAACGAACAAAATTAAGCGCCTACTGTTTTAAAAGCGAATACAAAAGCAATTACAGATAATACAATTCCAATCATAAAAATAGTATAGGCAATTCGTAATAATCGGTATTTTTTCTCCAAAACAATTCCCAAATAATACAAATCCTTTATCATAGAATTATACAAATATTCCCTGTCTTTCATCATCTCGTTCATGGCCCATTGATACTCTATCAAAGGCATTTTGTAAAAATTTCCAAAGAAAAGAAGATTCACTTTTTTATCTTCAATATCTTTTTTTGTAAAAACTCCCTTGGTTACTTTTGGTCTTGTCGAAAGAATGGCAAAAATAATAGTTATTACACTGGACATCAACATAATAAAAGTAGGAACAACCAAATGTACATTTTTGGGACTGTCTAATTTAGGAATCAAGGTAGAAAGCGCTATCGAAATAATAATAGCATTTACGGAGAGTAAAATATTTGCCTTACTATCAGCAATGCCACTCAATCGGGTATGATTCCCTAAAGTAACCCGAAACAATGTGTCAATACCGCGATCTGGTTTTTCTTCCTTCTCTTTTCTTTTATTGCTCTTACCTAGTTCTTCATTCATTTTTTTAATTTTTTTTCGAAGTCGTTTTATATTTTTTTCTTTTAATGGTTGCCAATGTTCTATTGCATAAGGTGTATAAAATTGATGAACCTTTGACAAAAAAAATTCGTTTTCTACGGCCCATTCCATATCACTAAATACTTTACAATCAATTTCTTCCCATTCTTTTCTCAAGCCTTCACATTCAAAAATATAATCAGCTTTCAAGATATGATAAAAGTCTGCATCCTTTATTATTTTTTCTAAAAGTGTTTGGGGTGTATATTCCTTACTAGTAGCTTTAATTAAGCTGGAAACATTTGAGATATACGCTTCTGATTTATCCTTTAGCTTTAAAAAATCGGTTGCAATTTTGGCACTAAATTCTTCATGATTTTCACAACTCTTTGTATATCCTGTATCGTGAAACCAAGCAGCGTTGAGTAGAATTTCTTTTTCAGAAGGAGATACTTTTTCTTCATCACACAAAACAGTAACGGCATTCACAACACCAATTGTGTGATCCAAATTATGATAGGTATACACATTGGATAATTTACCATTGATTAAATCGGTAACAAAATCCTGAACCTGATTTACAAGTGTCATACATTAATTTTTATCCGACTAAATTAAGAAATTGTTTTTTGAAATACATTTTATATCCAATAATAAAAAATCTAATCCTTATAATTATTTTTAAAGCAATAGCTTTTTTTATTTAATAGTATAATATCATAATCAATTCTCTTTAAGTACATTTACTAAACATTATTTAAAAATAATAAAAAAAACAGCCGTTTATTTTAAGTTTAAACACCAAAAACTTAATTAACATTCAGGAAAGTTTCTCAAAAAGAAAAGAATATTGAAATTATAAAATCATATACGTTAAGTACTACGTTATATTTGATAAAAAGTAAATCATAAAAATATTTAATAAAGAATCATGATATTGTTTTTAAAAAAATATTCTCTAAAAAGACGTGCAAAAAATATTCACTATATTTTTTTGGTACTACTACTACAATCTTGTGCTACACATCATGTACAGTATGGAAAAAAAATAGAAAATCATGACATCCCAAACGAGACAGATTCCTCCAAAATAGCCCATACCTTTTTCTTGATTGGCGATGCTGGAAATGCTGACAAAGAAAAAGTAATGCAATCATTTTCTTTAATCCAAAAAAGACTAGAGAATTCTAATAAAAAAAGCACCCTTTTATTTCTAGGTGATAATATTTATCCCAAAGGATTTCCTCAAAATGAATTACCAATTGAACAGGCTTTAGCAGAAACCAAACTTACAAATCAACTAGAATTAGCCGAAAATTTCAAAGGAAGAACCATTTTTATCCCAGGCAATCATGATTGGTATAGTGGAATTGCAGGCTTAGAAAGACAGGCTAAATTTGTAACCAAGTATCTCGATGATAAAAAAGCATTTTTACCTCAAAACAATTGTGGCTTAGAAGAATTAAAAATAGACAAAAACATTACATTAATCACGATTGATAGCCAATGGTTTTTGGAAGATTGGAACAAGTATCCCACTATAAATGACAATTGCAACATTAAAACACGAGAGCATTTTTTTGATGAACTAGCAAGTGTCTTAAATAAAAATCAAGACAAAACAGTAATCCTTGCATTGCACCACCCTTTAATGACCAATGGTTCCCATGGTGGTCAATATGCATTTGAAAAAGAGCTTTTCCCATTGGAACAAAAAATTCCGCTTCCCTTTATTGGTTCTGCTATCAATTTAATCCGAAAAACGTCTGGTATCAATCCGCAGGATATACAAAATAAAGTTTATAACAATTTTGCAAAACGGGTAAAAACACTTTTGCAAAATCAAAGAAATGTCATTGTGGTTTCGGGCCACGATCATAATTTACAATATCTGTACAAAAACAATATTAGACAAATCATAAGTGGAGCTGGTTCAAAATCTCAAGCCGCTAAAGCAATAAACCCAAGTGATTTTTCATATGGAGGAAATGGATATGTTACATTAACGCTTTATAAAAATGGTGAGACTAAAGTATGTTTTTATGGCATTGAAGACCAAAAAGAAAAAATGCTTTTGGAACAAACCATTATAAAAATTCGAGATACTGTAGCTCCAACCAATTTGCAGACAAAGTTTGATGCAACCACAACAACATCCATTTACTCTAATGAAATGACCCGAAAAAGTATTTTTCATAAATTCCTTTTTGGTCAGCATTATCGAAAATATTATAGCCTACCAATTGAAGCAAAAACAGCTACTTTAGATACTCTTTTTGGAGGAGTTAGCCCCAAAAGAGAAGGTGGTGGTCACCAATCCAAATCATTACGTCTTGTAGATTCAAATGGAAAAGAATACGTGATGCGTGCGCTCAAAAAAAGCACTTCTCGTTTTCTACAATCTGTAGTATTCAAAGATCAGAATGTTTCAAAACAATTTGATGACACTTTTGCAGAAGGATTTTTGTTTGATTTTTATACAACCTCCCATCCTTATACCCCACTGGCTGTTGGAAATCTGGCCGACAAAATTGGTATATCACACACCAATCCCCTTTTGTATTACATTCCAAAAGAATCTATTTTAAAAGGCTTCAATTATAATTTTGGCAATGAACTTTATCTAGTAGAAGAACAGTTGACAGGGAATCAAAAGGACATCAAAAGCTTTGGAAAACCATTAGATATTATCAGTACGGATGATGTAATGAAAAATTTGCATAAAGATGAAAAATACTCCATTGATGAACCCGAGTATATTAAAGCCCGTTTATTTGATATGCTTATTGGCGATTGGGATCGACATAGTGATCAATGGCGTTGGGGTGAATACAAAGAGGATGCAAAAATAGTCTACAAACCTATTCCTAGAGATAGAGATCAAGCCTTTACCAAATATGATGGAGCGCTATTATCATTGTTAATGAACATGCCAGCATTGCGTCATATGCAAAGCTTTAAAGAGGATATTCGAAATGTAAAATGGTTGAACCGTGAACCTTACCCACAGGATATTGCTTTTTTAAAAACTGCTGACGAAAAAGAATGGATTACACAGGCCAAATACATTCAAGAACATCTTTCGGATGCTGATATTGATGCCGCCTTTATCACTTTACCTAAAGAAGTTCAGGATGAAACAATTGAAGATATTAAACGTAAATTAAAAATACGAAAAACCAAACTTCAAATTTATGCCAAAGAATATTATCGAGTTTTACAAAAAACGGTTTTGATTGTCGGTACAGACAAAAAAGATAAATTTGTAATCACACGTGCTTCAAAAAACAGTACTGAAATAGCAATTTATAGACTCAAAAAAGAAGGTGATGAATTGCTTTATACCAAAAAATTCACTTCAGATAAAACCAAAAACATATGGGTTTATGGCTTAGATGATGATGATGTATTTGAAGTAAAAGGTGATAATAATTCTGTTATAAAGATTCGATTGATTGGTGGGCAAAATAAAGACACGTATTTTGTTGAAAATGGTAAAAGAATAAAAATATATGATTTTAAAACAAAACCGAACAACTTTACTTTGGATTCTAAAACCAAAACATTTTTGACAGATGATTACGAATCCAATTTATACAATTATGAAAAGGTAAAATACAATGCTTTATCAGGATTACCATTCGGAGGATATAATCCAGATGATGGCGTAAAATTAGGAATTATTGTAAATTTCACTGTTAACAAATTCAATCAATATCCATATACGCAAAAACACATTTTAAAAGCTAATTATTTATTTGCAACCAGTGGTTATGAGTTTATATACAATGGTTATTTTCCAAAGACGATAGGCAAATGGGATTTCGATTTAGAATCAAAATTTACGAGTCCTAACTTTACCATTAATTATTTTGGATATGGAAATGAAACCATAAATAATGACGACCTAAATGGTATGGATTACAATCGTGTCCGCCTAAGAACGCTAAAAGCATCTCCATCGATCAAAAAAGTAGGACGCTATGGAAGTGAAATAAATATTGCGGCACATTTTGAAAAAATAAAAGTCGAAGAAACTACCGATCGATACATCAATATCCCGGGTGTTGTGAACTCAAATGTATTTAATAATCAACAATTTATTGGAGCAGCAATTAGATATAGTTTTGAAAATTACGACCTTCCTTCTCTTCCTACTATGGGATTTGGATTTTCAGTAATTGGAAGTTGGAAAATGAATGTTCAAGACACAAAAACAAATTTTCCAACATTAGATGCAAAGATTAATTTCAATCATAAAATTGATGCTAATGGTTTGTTTGTTTTGGCCACTATTCTAAAATCAAAAGTGCTATTCAATAATAATTTCGAGTTTTATCAAGGTGCAACATTAGGAGGTGATTATGATTTAAGAGGATTTAGAAACGAACGATTCTTAGGAAAAGCCTCTTTCTACCAAAGCACAGATTTACGCTGGAATATCGGTAAAATAAAAAAAAGTATCCTACCAATGTCGTACGGAATTCTTGGCGGTTTTGATTACGGAAGAGTTTGGCTCGATGGCGAAGAGTCTAATAAATGGCATCAATCTGTTGGAGGCGGAATATGGATTAATGGACTCAATGTAATAACAGGAAGAATTACCTACTTTAAAAGCACTGATGATCGTGCTAGAGTCACTTTTGGTTTAGGGTATGGTTTTTAGTGTTGAAAGACTCACCTCATATACATTTCCACCTATTTTTTTTGACTTTTCGTCTGCTATAATCAATGTTTCATTGTTCTTAAAACAAATTGCTTCTTTTTGGGAAAAATGATTTAATTCGCAGGTAGTTTGAGATCCTTTTAAAAAATCATCATTTTTGAAATTGGTTAGAAATACAATCTTATCATGAGTTAAAAGAGCTATTTTGGAGGCGTCTGGACTAATAGTTGCACTCGTAACTGCACAATGATTATAGTTGTCACAGGTTTTAAATTTCCCCATTAAAACAGCTTGATGGAAACCTGCTTTATTTGGAATTTTATATACCAAAACAGTACCGTCAAATCCTTTACTTCGATTTTTGGTAAAGAGATAAAAATTACTTTTATATTCAAAAAAACCTTCAACATCGAAGAACAATTTAGTCTTTTTGGGGGGGAATTCTTTTTGATCGGGATATGAAAACGAAATTTTATAAGCTGGCAAAACATTGGTCTGGTTCAATGAACTTTGATTGATTTTATAAATGCATAAATCTTTTCGAACATTGTTATTATTGCCAAAATCACCAATATATAAATTTCCTTCTAAATCTTTTGTGATATCCTCCCAATCAATATTAGAGGTGTTTTCTATGGTTATCGTTTTACTAATAGAACCATCTTGGGTATTTAATCCATAAATTTTATTAAAATTACCACTATCTTCCAAAGTCCAAAATAAATTATCCTTTTCTGAATATACAATTCCAGAAACCTCATTTAATTTTTTGGGCAAACTATACAGTTGAGTAATTGTTTCAGAACCATTCTGACACGCTAACAAAACAAAAGCAATCGCAATAGAAATAAAATTTCTCATAAATTCACCATATAGTTAAAAAATAGAATATTCTTATCGAACAAATTCGCTCATTCACTACAAAGATAAAGGATACTGTTGTACGATGCACTTTAAAATTAGACACTAATTTATTATCCTTTATTTTTTATTCGATTAGTGCTATAAAAAATAGGATTTTGTCGAATCCCTTTTTTAAAAATATAAGTTATATAATTTTAAGTTTGACTAAAATCAAGTAAAACCAATAGTTCATTGAACAAAGTCACATAGCCTCATAAACAACGTTTTTAACTTATACTCCTTTTAATCAATAATTCAACAAACTAATTTTCCTTGACTTAAACCCAGAATCCGCATTAGACTTCGTCACGAAACTGAATTATTCAATAAAAGCATGAGCTCACGGACTATTTTTGAAAATGTAATACTTTTGTATTTTGAATTTAAAAATAGGAGTAAGTTCTTGGTTTTGAAGAAGAATTCAGATGCAATAGATTTCTAATGCGGAATCTGGGTTAAATGACTTTTAAGCTCAAAATACATACATTAACTTATAATAAATATCAAAAAAACCGTTATTACTCCAATATGAAGTTATAACGGTTTTTTTATCAAAAATCTTTATTTGAAGACTTATTTTTTTTCTAATTCTCTAATGTAGTTAACCAACTTCCAACGTTGATCATCGGTCAAGAGCTCAAAGTAAGTAGCCATAGGCGCTTTACCATTTGTAATTTTCCAAAAAATTGCTCCATCCGATTGGGATTTTACATTTAATGCCAAGAAATTTGCAGGGTGAGGTTGCAAAGTTAAACCCGCTTCACCATTTCCTTGCCCCTTCAATCCATGACATAACACACACATTTGATTATACATCTCCTTCCCGTCATTTGTTGCCTTCGAATTTCCTACAAAAGGGTTCTTTAACGAATTAGAATATTCTGGTGCAACCCAACTAATCTCTTGTGCAATACTCTTTGTTCCTGTTACTATTAATAATGCTAGTACTATTAAAAATTCAAATTTTACTTTCATGGCAGTGATAAATTAAATTATACATCAAATTTAAGAAAACGTTATAGTATTAAAACTGATATTTATCATAAATTAAATCTTTTTTACACAAAAGTCAAAATATTTTAATTATTATACTAATTGTTAAATAATATCACTTAATACTGATTATTCCATATATTATCCAACGAATTTGCATCCAAAAAGATACCATTTTCAAGCAATATCGATTTTATATTTTTATTCTGTTTCAAAGTAATTACGGTGTTTTTTGGGTTGACTTCCCAAATTGAAGGATTTTGATGTAATGTCTCTTTCGAACCGTCTTTGTACACTACAACGACATCAAAAGGTATGGCAAAACCTCCTACATTTGTAATTGAAACATTTGTTTTTGAATGGAGTTCTTCTACTTTATCAATCGCCAAATCGATATGATTATTAGTAAAAAACCAATTGTTGAAAAACCAATTTAAGTTTTTCCCAGTACTCGTATTTACTGAATTGAAGTAATCCCAAGGAATTGGATGTTTTCCATTCCAATTTTCCATATAAAAGTGCAATGATTTTTTGAATTGTTCATCACCCAGCATATCTTTTAAAGCCAAATAAGAAAGTGAGGCTTTACCGTAAGAATTATTTCCATAACCTGCATCCGAAACTTGGGTTGACATTGAAATAATAGGCTGATCCTCTTCGGTTGATTTGTCGTTTATATAATTGTTAACTCTAAATTTTTTATAAAAATCATCAGCTGCTTCTTTGCCATGTTCGGCTATTCCAATTAGATATTCCAAAGTTGTAGCCCATCCCTCATCCATAAATGCATATCGAGTTTCATTTATACCCATATAAAAAGGGAAATAGGTATGTGCTATTTCATGATCTTGTACCAATTGAGCAAAAGTTGCATCTCCCATTTGAGAATCGTTGACCATCATTGGGTATTCCATATCGGCAAATCCTTGAAAAGCAGTCATTTTAGAATATGGATAAGGGATTCCAGGCCAATTATTGGAGAACCAAGCCAAGGCGTAGTTGTTATTTTTAACCGAATTAATAAAATCGGTTCCTTTTACATCATAAGCTGCTTGTGTACTGGCACGTCGATTGTTTTTTGTATCAACAATCACACTTCCTGCATCCCATAAATAATGATTGCTAAGTGCAAAACATACATCTGTTATGTTTTTGGCTTGAAACTTCCAGCTGTTCCATTCTTTTTGTTGCGTTACTTTTCCGTCTTTCAATTCCTGTTCATTTGCAATATGCAGTACCTCATCTGTTGTGTATGATTTTTTTAATCTAGAGGCAAATTCAGGTTGCAAAACTTCATCAGGATTTAATAAATCTCCTGTTCCATAAACCACATAATTTTTTGGTGCTTTTACCGTATAATTATAATCATTAAAATCATTGTAAAACTCTTGACGATCGGTATGAGGCAATCTATCCCACCAATTATAATCGTCAAAAACAGATACTCTAGGATAGCTATAAGCTACATAAAAAGTAGTTTCGTCTATTTGCCCTTCTCTTCCACTTTCTTTCGACAATGGATAGTTCCATTCTATTTCTAGAGTCGCTTTCGATTTTGGTACCAAAGGATTTTTCATCTTTACATTACCTACTGTTCCCCATTTTCGTGCATCCTCTTTGTACACTTCTCCATTTATTTTTAGAGAAGTAATCGTTAATCCATTCGATAAGAAATCTTCACTTACACTTCCTCCTCTAGGAGAAGATGGTTTATGCAAATTATTTACAAAACGAATTACCATATTTCTTAAAGTATCATTACTATTGTTTTCATATACTATAGTTTCTATCCCACTTACTATTTTTGTAGCTGGATCAACAGTAATATCCATTGTGTATTTTCCGTGATTTTGCCAGTATTTTATTCCTGGTCTTCCATCCATGGACCGAGTTCCTTTTGCATAAGCTTCTTTAATATTTCTGGGCATATAAAGCTCTTGCGCAATAGTATTTTGTACAAATAGTACTATAGATAAAACAAAGGTTTTTAAAAGAATTGATTTTTTCATTTTTGGTTTGATTGGTGAATAATTATTATAAGTCTCACCCTACTTAAATTTGTAACAAAAATTAAGTATTAATTCAAATAAAAAGAATAGTTCCTAACTAGGAAAAAATTAAAAATTATAAAAGGCATGTATAAGAAAACGAATTATAAAATACAAAATCGTACCTATTAAAGCCAAAGCAATGCCTAAGCTTATTAAATTAATGACTATATTGGGAATAAATTTCAGCCTGGAATGCACATAAAAAGGTTCACGATGCAAATGCTCGTGTATTTTTTTGGCGGCAATTTTTATTTTCTTTTTTATAATGTTATAGTTTTAAAATAAAACTCTAATTTAAACCATAAAAGCTACACTTTAAAAAAAATAAGATTTTTTTAGCAAAAAATCACTAATCCTCTGGGTAATACCAAACCCAAAAATAAATTAACCCAAATACTTTTCTGGTTTGAAGTTTTTCTCCCAAGGGCAATAGGGTTAAGCTTTTTTCTCGCTAAGGCGCTAAGGTCGGACGAATCACTTTGCGCCTTTGCGTCTTTGCGAGAGTTTTAATTTAAAATATATGCGAGAATTTCTGACGCTTATTAATGTATAAGCTTTTGCATAAGAAAAGCTTGTTGGACTAATATATTTTTGTAACTGGAATAACTTTAACACTTTTTAGAATCAAAACATTCAGAATCAAAAGTTCGTATGTTTATAAGAGCTAGTCACATTCCTCCAAAAAAAAACCGCCTCATTCCAAGAGATGAGACGGTTCTGAATTGTGAATTAAACCCCTATAAAATATAATCAGTATTGATGAAATTTGACTCCTTGCTGTTTAACAATTCTTGTAATATTTCATTGTTATAAGCATTGTCTTTGGATGCTACAAAAGTCCTGATAGAGAACGAACGCAAGGCATCATGAATACTTAAAGTTCCAAAAGCAGAATCTTTTCTTCCTGTAAAAGGAAAAACATCAGGTCCTCTTTGGCAAGAACTATTCAAGTTTACTCTACAAACCAAATTCACCAAAGTATCAATAAGTGGTGCAATAGTTTTGATGTTTTTTCCAAACAAACTCACTTGCTGTCCGTAATTTGATTCGGCCATATCGTTCAGTGGTTCTTGGATATCTTTGAATGTCAAAACAGGAACTACTGGTCCAAATTGCTCTTCATGGTATACTCTCATTTCTTTGTTAATAGGAAATAAAATCGCTGGAAATATAAAATTATCCGAATGCTCCCCTCCTTTTGCATTAATTACTTTGGCTCCTTTGCTGGTAGCATCATCAATCAATTCCTGAATATAAGCCGGTTTTTCGGTTTCTGGAAGCGGTGTCAAAGAAACACCTTTTTCCCATGGATTTCCGAAAGCAAGAGCATCTACTTTTTCAGCAAAACGTTTGTTGAATTCAGCGGCTATATTTTCGTGAACATATATAATTTTAAGCGCCGTACATCTTTGACCATTAAACGATAATGTTCCTGCAATACATTCTTGGATTGTCAAATCCAAATCGGCATCTGGTAAAATAATTGCTG
Organism: Flavobacterium rarum (SeqCode); assembly: GCF_965234445.1. Classification (GTDB taxonomy): domain Bacteria; phylum Bacteroidota; class Bacteroidia; order Flavobacteriales; family Flavobacteriaceae; genus Flavobacterium; species Flavobacterium rarum. The sequence goes on from NZ_OZ248490.1 coordinate 320,680, forward strand.
GATTTTTAGCTTCCAATCCAAGCACCAAACGCAATCTGTTTTTGTTTGGGTGTTGATCTTGCAATGCAATAGCCGATTTACTGTTTCCAATCAACGCCAAAATATCGACTTTTCCTGACTTCATTATTGGCGAAGCGATTTCACGTCCTCTTCCATACACAATGCTGATTACTCCTTTTGGGAAACTGCTTCTAAAAGCTTCCAACAATGGAGAAATTAACAGCACACCGTGTTTTGCAGGTTTGAAAATTACAGGATTCCCCATAATCAAGGCTGGAATAAGTAAAGTAAACGTTTCATTCAACGGATAATTGTAAGGTCCAAGACACAAAACTACACCAATTGGTCCTCTGCGCACCATTGCATTTATCCCTTGCACTTTAGAAAAATGCGCCGAACGGCTATTCAATTCTTTATAGCTTTCGATAGTATCAATAATATACTCTACTGTTCTGTCAAATTCTTTTTCGGAATCACCCAATGTTTTTCCAATTTCCCACATCAAAAGTTTGACTACTTCGGTGCGGGTTTCTTTCATTTGGGCTACAAACTTTTCCATACACTTAATACGATCAACTACTTTCATTGTTGGCCATAACCCTTGTCCGTTGTTAAAAGCAGCCTTTGCCGATTCAGCTACTTCAAGCGCTTCGGTTTCTCCCATAAACGGAATAGATCCTAATAAAGTTGGAGCATAATTTTCTGTAGAAGAAATTGTAGAATAAACTTCAGTGGTTTTTCCAGTCCATTTTTTCAATTTACCATTGACCAAATAAGTATCTTGAACAAGCGGTGCGGTAATTTGAAATTCTTGAGGTATTGTATTCATTCTTTGGTTATTTTGGTTATTTTAGATATAAATGTTATTTAAATTTTTGAAATACAGTATCACCATAAACTCTAAATAAGTGTTTGTGTGTGAATTTATGGAGATTTCAAATTAAATTTAAAAAAGAGGCCTTTGCCTCTTTAAGTATTCTTATTAAACTATGTCGCCATTCCATTCTATAATGCCTCCAAGCAAATTATAGGCATTTTCAAATCCTAACTCATTCATTATTTCACATGTTTTTCCGCTTCTGGCTCCAGAACGACAATACACATAATAATTTTTATTTTTATCCAATGCTGCAACCGCATCTATAAACTCTTGTCCTTTATGGAAATCAATATTAACAGAACCTTCTATAATACCTTGATCACATTCCTCTTCTGATCTCACATCTAGCATTACTGCTTTCTCGTCGGCTTCAAATTGTGAAATCCAATCTTCTTGTGTTAAATTCATATCTGTAAAATTTATTTTTTATTAGTCATTTATACTATTCTTTGCTTGAATGCTATTAATCGTGTCGCTTTCTTTTATAAGAATGCTAAAGCGATTTCATAATATATATATTTATGTAAAAATACGAGTTTTTCATCAAACAAACCACCTCTTTTTTGTGAATTAATCAATAAAACAAAGAAAACGTTTTCGTAAAAACCAATATTCAAAGAATCACAATATCTGTTATTTATAGTTTAAAATAAAGACTTAATACTCCTCAACTTTTATTTTTTTCACAATTTGTTAAATTTACATCATCCTCAATTTATTGAATTCTTCTCCTTTTTTATTACTTTTACCCTATTGGAAAATAACCGATTTTTTAAATAAACTATAAAATGCTTGATCCACTTAAAAACACATTTCCTTCTTTTTCAAACGAATTGATCCAAGATATAAAAACAAATGAAGTCATTAAAAACTTTAGTGCTGGTGAAATTATAATGCGAACTGGTCAATACATCAAAAACACGATTTTGGTAACCAAAGGAAGCATTAAAGTCTATCGCGAAGACGATGATGGAGGTGAATTTTTTATGTATTATTTACAGCCAGGTCAAGCTTGTGCCCTTTCCATGGTTTGTGCGGCAAAAAATGAAAAAAGCCAAATTATGGCCAAAGTAGTTGAGGATGCCGAAGTAATTATGGTTCCGTTATCGTTGATGGACAAATGGATGATGCAACATCGAACATGGTATGAATTTGTGATTGGCACTTATCGAAATCGTTTTGAAGAAGTATTGGAAGTGATCGATAGCATTGCCTTTAGAGCTATGGATGAAAGATTAGAATTTTACCTAAAACGCCAAGTCGAAGCCTGTGGTTGCAAAGAACTAAAACTTTCGCACCAAGAAATTGGATCGGATTTGAATACTTCTAGAGAAGTCATTTCACGATTGCTCAAAAAAATGGAACAACGGGGTTTGGTCATACTGCACCGCAACCAGATTGAAGTTAGAGGTTAGAGAAAAGAGGTTAGAAGTTAGAGGTTAGAAGTCAGGAGTTATTAGTTTCACTTGATTAACCCTTAACTCATATCGGATAACTCATAACCAACAACCCAAAACTCATAACCCATAACTCATAACCCATAACTCATAACCCATAACTCATAACCCATAACTCATAACCCAAAACTCATAACCCAAAACTCATAACTCATAACCAAAAACTCATAACTCATAACTCATAACCCCTAATACATAACTCATAACTCATAACCAACAACTCATAACTCTTAACCAATAACTCTTAACCCATAACTCTTAACTCTTAACAAAGTGACAAAAGTTACTGTACCTCAAAAAACATCTTCGCATCTTTGCAGTAAATAAAAACAAAAAAATGGAATATTTCGGTTATTTGGCTTCAATTATAATAGGTCTTTCTTTAGGGCTAATTGGTGGTGGTGGTTCTATACTGACCATTCCCATTTTGGTGTATTTATTCAAAATCGACCCTAAATTAGCGACTAGTTATTCCTTATTTATTGTCGGGATCACAGCATTATCAGGTTGCTTCAGCCATTACCGAATGGGGAATCTCAAAATCAAATCGGCATTGTATTTTGCTGTACCATCTGTATTTTCGATATTAGTTATACGTGAAGTAATCATCTTAAAGATTCCTAATGTTCTTTTTACAATCGATGGTTTTGAAGTCACCAAAAGCTTTTTAATCATGATCATTTTTGCAATTTTGATGATGGCAGCCTCTTTTTCGATGATTCGAAAAACCAATTCACAAATTCATTCAGGCGGCATTAATTACTTACAATTGGCTTTAATAGGTTCAATTGTTGGAATTGTAACTGGGTTTCTGGGTGCTGGTGGTGGTTTTTTAATTATTCCAGCTCTTTTGTTTTTTGCCAATTTGCCCATGAAACAAGCCGTTGGAACTTCATTATTAATCATCTTTATTAATTCTTCAATTGGCTTTGTCGGTGATTTATTCATTGGCACACCTATAAATTACCCTTTCTTATTCACTATTTCAGGAATGGCTTTTATAGGAATGCTTATTGGCACACAATTGTCCAAAAAACTCGATAGCGACAAACTAAAACCTATTTTTGGCTGGTTTGTATTAGTTATGGGAATCTATATCATTATTAAGGAATTTGGCTCAATATAGGAAACTTAGTTGCTAAGTTTCTGAGTTACTAAGACGAAAAAACAACCTATTGGCCTTTCATACAAAACTTAGTAACTCAGAATATCAGAAACTTAGAAACTTAGAAACATAGAATCTCAGTAACTTAGAATCTTAGAAAAGTAGAAACTCAGTAACTTATCAACTTCAATTAATCATAAGTAACAATTGTCACAGATAGTGTCACAAAACAGAATTAACTTTGTATCACATTAAAATTAAAAATACCATGCAAATAGAACAAATATATACAGGCTGTCTGGCACAAGGTGCTTATTATATCACATCCAATGGAGAAGCGGCTATAATTGACCCGCTTAGAGAAACACAACCCTATTTGGATAGAATAGAACGTGATGGCGTAAAATTAAAATATATTTTTGAAACCCACTTTCACGCCGATTTTGTTTCAGGCCATGTAGATTTAAGTAAAGAAACAGGAGCAAAAATTGTTTACGGACCAACCGCAAAACCTGAATTTGAAGCCACGGTAGCAACAGATAATCAAATTTTTGAAATTGGAAATATCAAAATAAAAGTACTGCACACTCCGGGTCATACCATGGAAAGTTCTACTTATCTATTAATTGACGAAAACGGAAAAGATCATGCCATTTTCTCTGGTGACACTTTGTTTATTGGCGATGTAGGAAGACCCGACCTTGCTCAAAAAGCAGCTTCAATGACCCAAGAGCAACTGGCAGGATTGTTATTCCATTCTTTAAGAGACAAAGTCATGACACTTGCAGATGATGTCATTGTATATCCTGCTCACGGTGCAGGAAGTGCCTGCGGAAAAAATATGAGTAAAGAAACCGTTTCGACCATTGGAAACCAAAAAGCGAATAATTATGCTTTGAGAGCCAATATGACCGAAGACGAATTCATCAAAGAAGTTACTGATGGTCTGCTCCCTCCTCCAGCCTATTTTGGAATGAATGTAGCCATGAACAAAAAAGGATACAATAGTTTCGAAAACGTATTGGATCTTGGAATGAAAGCATTAACAGCAAGCGAGTTTGAAGCCACCGCTGAAGAAACGGGCGCTTTAATCTTGGACACCCGAAACAATGGCGATTTTGCCAAAGGTTTTATTCCGCAATCCATAAACATTGGGGTCGATGGTGATTTTGCCCCTTGGGTTGGCGCTTTGATTGCCGATGTAAAACAGCCTATTTTATTGATTACCGAAGTGGGCCGGGAAAAAGAAACCGTTACCCGATTAAGCCGCGTGGGTTTTGATAATTTATTGGGACATTTAGAAGGCGGTTTTGAAGCTTGGAAAAAAGAAGCTAAGGAAATTGACACTGTAAACCGAATCAATGCCGAACAATTCAAAACACAAGTAAAAATTGGCGAAAGCAAAATAATCGACATCCGTAAAGCAACAGAATACAGCGCCGAGCATATTGAAGACGCTTACAGTAAACCCTTAGCGAACATCAACGATTGGGTAAAAGATATCAATCCAAATGAGCATTTCTTTATGCATTGCGCTGGTGGGTATCGCTCTATGATAGCCGCTTCGATTCTGCAAGCTCGAGGATTTAGAAACTTTACCGAGATTGAAGGCGGTTTCAATGCCATTGCCAAAACAGATGTTCAAAGAACCGATTTTGTATGCCAAAGTAAGATGCAATAATAATGAATCAATTTCAATGGCAATGACAATTTCAATGACAATGACAATGACAATGATAAATTAAAAAATAATTAGGGCGTGACCTAGTTGAGCAAAGGGGCTTACTTATAGTACCGCCTATTTGCCCCTTTGCTCAACTAGGTCGGGCTATCACGAGCGCTTTGGCGCCTTGCTTTATCCCTCACGCTTACCTTATATCAACATCATTTAGTTTAAATCAAGAAAATTCATTAGACAGTTAAAAACCAATAACTAAAATCATCAACTACAAACACTTTTTATTATGAAAAAAAATATGGGTCCGATAGACAAAATGATTCGTTCTGCAATTGGAATAATCATTGCAATATTATATTATTCAGGAGTGATCAATGGTACGCTTGCCATTGTATTATTGGCTTTTGCCATTGTTTTTTTACTCACTAGTTTTATTAGTTTTTGCCCTTTGTACACCATTTTAGGTATTAATACCTGTAAAAGAACATAAGAATGGAAGAATTAAAATGCTGCGTAGTGGTTTGCGACACCCCTTTGGACCAAAAATATTGGGACAATCAATATCAATCCAATACGATTGGTTGGGATTTAGGCGAAGTTTCCCCACCCTTAAAAAACTATATCGATACTTTACAAGATAAAACCATTCGGATTTTAATTCCTGGATGTGGCAATACCTATGAAGCAGAATGTCTTTTGGAGCAAGGGTTTACAAACATTACCGTTATTGATATTGCACCAACATTGGTCGAGAAACTTAAAACAAAATTCAAAGACAATTCCAATATCAAAATTGTTTTAGGAGACTTCTTCGAACATAAAGGCGAGTATGATTTAATAATCGAACAAACTTTCTTTTGTGCCTTGCCCCCAACAATGCGACAAAAATACGTTTGGAAAATGCATCAATTGCTAGCCAAAGAAGGAAAAATTGCTGGTTTATTATTCAACCGAACATTCGAAAGTAGCCCTCCTTTTGGCGGAAGCCAAGAAGAATATGAATTGCTTTTTCAAGAAGCTTTTAATTTTCAAAAAATGGAGGCTTGCCAAAATTCTGTTGCGCCAAGAGCTGGATCTGAATTATTCATAGAATTTCAAAAAAACGATGAAGTTATCGTAAATTTATACCCATTTGAAGGAATCACCTGTAATGGCTGTAAAAACACCGTTTCCGAAAAATTTGCAGCAATTGAAGGGGTTTTAAATGTGAGTATGAGCAACAATTTTGCCGAAGTATTAATAGTAAGCAAAACCGCAATTGCAATAGAAAATTTACAAAAAGAAATCGCATACGACGACAAATACAAAATTGGGCAAAAACTTTAGAAATTAAAAAAAACTCCAGCTAAAGCAGGAACCAATTCAGCACCAGATTTCCTGCAAGGTCTTTTTTTTTGACCTTGTAGGTTTTTAAAAACAAGAAACATACCTACAAGGTTTTTGAAACCTTGTAGGATTTCAAACAATTTAAACTTTTCATAAACCAAAAAAATGAAAGATCTACTATTCACCAACTGGCATGTCATGCGAGTTTTTCGTTTGGCATTTGCTATTTTCTTATTCGCACAGGTTTACTACACACACGAATGGTTTTTCATAGCCTTTGGTTTATTTTTCTTTGTTCAAGCCGTTTTCAATACCGGCTGCGGAGCAAATGGCTGTGCAATTCCTAGAAAAAAATAAATACCTAAAAAAATGAGTACTTTCAACAACATTATTCAATCCGAGAAACCCGTTTTGGTTGACTTTTTTGCTACTTGGTGCGGTCCTTGTCAAACATTGGCGCCTATTTTAAAACAAGTCAAAGACAATTTGGGAGAACGCATTTCTATCATCAAAATTGATGTGGACAAGAACCAACAAATAGCGTCACAATACCAAGTTCGTGGCGTTCCTACAATGATTCTTTTTCAAAACGGAAAGCAATTATGGAGACAATCTGGGGTTTTAAGCTCCTCCGATTTAATTAAAGTAATTGTAGAAAAAAGCAACTCATGACCAAAAAAGCGATCATTATCACTGGCATAGGCATTGTAGTTGGAGCGCTTGGCGGCTATTTGTATTATCACTTTATAGGTTGTGCTTCGGGCAGTTGCGCCATAACCTCAAAACCAGTAAACTCGACACTTTATGGTGGTTTACTAGGTGGACTATTGTTCAATATGTTTGTAAAAGAAGAGCGGAAATAGAAATCTATTTTAAATAAATCAAACACCGATTACAAACTACCTAAAAAAATCTGTGATAACAGGGCAAACGCATTAAAAAAAAGTTGACACGAATTACACGAATTACACGAATTTTCACTAATTTTTGTGCGCCTAAAAAATAAATTTTCACTAATTTTTTATGCCTTTGGCGGATTCGTGAAATATTATGATATCCAAATTCGTGCTATTTCGTGTATAAAATCTTAAAATATTTTTAATGCGTTTGCCCTGTCTGTGATAATCTGTGTAATCTGTGTCAAAAAAATTTCGTTAAGTATTTCAACTCGAAATACTTTTTTTATCTATCTTTGTTAACCAAACGGTTAAACCGAACAGTTAATACCAATGACCACAGAAGAAAAAATATTCAACGCCGCTAGAATTGTATTCCAAAAAAAGGGATTCGCTGGTGCGCGCATGCAAGAAATTGCAGACGAAGCTGGCATCAACAAAGCAATGCTTCATTATTGCTTCAAGAGCAAACAAATGCTTTTTGAAGCGGTGTTTATGAATGCTTTTTCGCAACTAGCACCACAGATTAATGAAATTTTCAATTCAGAGGAAACCGTTTTTAATAAGATTCGGAAATTCACTCATAGTTACATTTCCTTCGTTATTCATAACCCTTATTTACCCGCTTTTCTAATTCAGGAAATGAACAACAATCCTGAATTTGCAAAATCATTACTACATCATAAAAACAGACCCAATCCGGCTTCTTTAATCATTCAAATTGAAAAAGAAATAGCAAGTGGCATCATCAAACCAATTAATCCGAAACAACTGTTGTTAGATATTTTTTCAATGACTGTTTTTCCATTTGCGGCGACTATGATGGTAAGAGGAATTATTCAAATTTCGGAAACTGAATTTAACGAAATGATGGAAGAACGAAAAACGAGCATAGCCGAAACTATTATTAATTCGATTAAAAAATGAGAACTTCAAAATACACCCTTAGCCTCTTATTTTTAGTACCCTTTTTTGCACAAGCTCAGCAAAAGATGACACTGGAAAATTGTTATTCTTTGGTTCATAAAAATTATCCAACGGCCAAACAAATAACTTTATTACAACAAAAATCGGATTATGAAGTGAATGCTTTACAAACGGGAAAACTGCCAAAAATCGATTTGAATGCACAAGGAACCTATCAAAATCAGGTGACAACAATACCAAATCCTTTTTTGGAACCCTTGAATAAAGACCAATACAAAGCCACCTTAGATGTCAATCAGTTGTTGTATAATGGCGGTTTGATTGATGCGAACAGTAAACTCAAAGAAGCACAAACCAAAACCCAACAGCAACAAGTCGAGGTAAATTTATACCAACTAAAGTCCAAAATCAATCAGCTATTTTTCTCTATTTTACTTTTACAAGAGCGCAAAGCACTTTTACTTTCGAAACAAGAACAGTTAGTTTCGAGAATCAAAGAAGTAAAAGCAGGTGTGCAATTTGGAGCCATTTTGCCTGCTTCCGAAAAAGTTTTAGAAGCCGAAAACCTGAAAATCAAACAACAGCTTTCCGAAATTCAATACGACAAGAAAAGACTTTTCGAAAACCTATCTTCCTTAACCTATTCCACAATTTCTGAAACAACACTCTTAGAAAAACCAGTGATTGCCACAGAAAAAAACACCACAATCAATCGTCCTGAATTGAAATATTATGAATTACAAGACCAACAAATTGAAGCTTCAAAAAGCATTATAACCAAAAATAACCTCCCTAAGGTAAATGCCTTCGGAATCGCAGGTTATGGAAATCCGGGATTGAATATGATTGACAACTCGTTTCAACCCATTTTTATGGTGGGATTAAAAGCCAACTGGACAGTCTTTGATTGGAACAAATCCAAAACGGAAAAGGAAGCACTCTCTATTTCTGCTGATATCATTGCTACCGAAAAAGAAACTTTCTTACTCAACAACTACATTCAATTGCAAGAAATCAATGCCGAAATACAAAAATCGGAAGCCAATATTGCCACCGATACCGATATCATTGCATTACGAGAATATGTAGAGAAATCGGCCAGTTCTCAATTAAAAAACGGAGTCATTACTGCCTCCGAATATTTGACTGAATTTACCAATTTGTACGAAGCCAAAAACAGTCAAAAAATTCACGAAATACAATTGGAACTCGCCAAAGCCAATTATCAAGTTATAAAAGGAGCCCGTCCCTAGCCCCACCCCGCCCCTAGCCCCTAAAGGGGGATAATAGTGCAAACAAGATTAAACTTTTAAACGATTAAACTTTTAAACAAATGAAACAAATAATCATATTCTTACTCTTAGCAAGTCTGATTTCGTGCAACAACACCAATGAAAAAGCCGATGGTTATGGCAATTTTGAAGCTACCGAAGTTACAATTTCGGCGGAAGCCAATGGAAAACTGGAGTTTTTAAATCTAGAAGAAGGTGATCTACTCGAACCAAATACTTTAGTAGGATTGGTCGATACTACACAATTGTATTTCAACAAACAACAACTGGTAGCTTCAAAAGCAACGGTATATTCTAAATCTGAAAATGTGCTGTCACAAATTAGTGTATTGCAGGCTCAACTCAAAACCACTTTTATAGAACAAAAAAGAATTCAGAATATGTTTGCCGAAAACGCCGCCACCAAACGCCAAGTCGATGAAATTGAAGGTAAAGTCGATGTCATTAAAGAACAAATAAAAGGAGTTCAAACCCAAAATGCACCCATTATAAACGAAATTGCCCCAATTGATGTTCAAATCAAAAAGATAAATGACCAAATCAAGAACAGCAAAATCATCAATCCAATAAAAGCAACCGTTTTGGCCAAATATGCCGAACCCAATGAGATCACTTCCTTTGGAAAACCGCTTTATAAAATAGCCAATCTTAGCCAAATGACACTGCGGGTTTATATTAGCGAAACACAATTGCCAAACGTAAAATTAAATCAAAAAGTAACCGTGAAAATTGATAATGGAACCGAAATGAAATCGTATCCGGGAACCATTTCCTGGATTTCATCGGTAGCGGAGTTTACCCCGAAAATCATTCAAACGAAAGAAGAACGCATAAACTTAGTCTATGCCGTAAAAGTAGATGCAAAAAATGACGGCAGTTTAAAAATAGGAATGCCTGCAGAAATGTGGGTATCCCCCTAGCCCCCAAAGGGGGAACAAAAATTAAGCCATTAAGAAATTAAGTATATTAAGCTTTATCCCTTAATGGTTCACAAACTTTAAACTTTTTCAAACCTGTAAAATAGTATTGAAATTGATTTTTGCCATTGAAATTGCCATTGACCATGAGTATAAAAGTCCAAAACATTTCCAAATCCTACAACAAGATAAAAGCGGTTGATGCCATTACTTTTGAAGTAAGTGAAGGTGAAATATTTGGCCTCATTGGCCCTGATGGCGCAGGAAAAACAACGCTTTTCAGGATATTGACCACTTTGCTTTTTGCTGACGAAGGAACCGCTTCCGTAGTAGGTTTTGATGTTGTAAACCAATACAAATCCATACGGAATTGTGTGGGTTATATGCCTGGGAAATTTTCTTTATATCCTGATTTATCAGTTGAAGAAAATTTAACTTTTTTTGCAACCCTTTTTGGAACAACTATTGAGGAAAATTACGATTTAATCAAAGATATTTACATTCAGATAGAACCTTTTAAAAACCGAAGAGCAGGTGCACTTTCGGGCGGAATGAAACAAAAACTGGCTTTGTGTTGTGCTTTAATTCACAAACCAAAAGTCCTGTTTCTGGATGAACCCACAACAGGAGTGGATCCGGTGTCCCGAAAAGAATTTTGGCAAATGCTCAAGCGACTGCAACAAAAAGGAATTACGATTTTGGTTTCAACTCCTTATATGGACGAAGCGGCTTTGTGCGACCGAATTGCCTTAATCCAAAAAGGCGAAATTTTAAAAATTGATTCTCCGCAAAACATTATAGAAAACTACGAAAAAACCATTTATGATGTCCGAGCCAAAAACACGTACCAACTCCTACTCGATTTAAAGAGTTATCCAAGTCAATACAGTGTTTATGCCTTTGGAGAATCGATTCATTATACTGATAAAGAAACTGAATTTAATCCTGATGCATTAAAGAAATATTTAGAAGAAAAAAAACATACCGAAATAGCAATCCGAATAACAAAACCAACCATAGAAGATGTTTTTATGGATTTGTAAAAAAGGTTAAACACAGATTTGCTTCGCCAATTCGCTATCGCTCGGGTCACAGATTTGCACAGATTGGTTTGGTGTGAATTTGACAAAAAAATAAGCTGTAAAAAATCTGTGAAATCTGTGAAATCTGTGTCTAAAAAAAATCTGTATCTAAAAAATGAACCAAGAAAAAATCATAACCGTAAAAAACCTCACCAAAGAATTTGGCAGTTTCACCGCAGTCGACAGTATTTCTTTTGATGTGTATAAAGGAGAGATTTTTGGGTTTCTGGGTGCAAATGGAGCCGGAAAAACGACAGCTATGAAAATGCTTATCGGGATTTCAAAACCCACATCTGGCGAAGCAATCGTAGCGGGTTTTGATGTAAAAACCCAAGCCGAAATGGTCAAAAAAAGTATTGGGTATATGAGCCAAAAGTTCTCGATGTATGACGATTTGACCATCAAGGAAAACATCACTTTCTTTGGCGGAATCTATGGCTTGACCCGTGCTAAAATCAAAGAAAAAACAGCACAATTAATTCAAGAACTTGGCTTACATGATGTTGCTGACAAGTTGGTAAAATCCCTGCCTCAAGGCTGGAAGCAGAAACTTTCCTTTTCGGTTGCATTGTTGCACGAACCCAAAATAGTATTCCTAGACGAACCCACAGGAGGTGTTGACCCCATAACAAGAAGACAATTCTGGGAAATGATTTACGCCGAAGCACACAAAGGCACCACACTATTTGTCACCACGCATTATATGGACGAAGCCGAATATTGTGACCGAGTTTCGATCATGGTCGAAGGAAAAATAGAAGCCCTTGACAGTCCAAAAAAATTAAAACAAAAATATAATGTCGATTCCATGAATGATGTATTCTTGAAACTCGCTCGAAACGTGGAATAAATTTTAAACCATTAAGAAATTAAGTTCATTAAGTTACCCCCTATCTTAATTTTCTTAATACCTTATGGTTAAAAACTTTTAAACTTTTAAACAATTTTAAAAAAAATGAAAAGATTCATCGGTTTTGTAACAAAAGAATTCTACCACATTTTTCGGGACAAACGTACTATGTTTATTCTTTTCGGAATGCCTATGGTTCAGATTATGCTGTTTGGATTTGCCATTACCAATGAAATCAATAATGTCAATATTGCTATTTTCGACCAATCCAAAGACAGCGAAACCCAACAAATCATCAATAAAATAAGTGCATCCAAGTATTTCAAGATTCAGGACCAGATCACCCACGAAACCCAAATCGAAAGCGTTTTCCGAACTGGAAAAGTCAAAGCAGTTTTGGTTTTTGAAAAAAACTTTATTCAAAACCTACAAAATAAAAAAATAGCCAAAGTCCAAGTTATCACCGATGCCACCGACCCGAATATGGCCAATACGATTACCAATTATATCAACGCCATTTTACAGAATTACTCGCAAGAAATCAATAAAAATGACAAACCTGTCTATCAAATCCAAACACAAACCCAACTTTATTACAACCCCGAACTCAAGAGTGTTTTCACTTTTGTGCCTGGCGTGATGACGGTAATTTTGATGCTGGTTTCGGCCATGATGACCTCCATTTCGATCACACGAGAAAAAGAAATGGGCACTATGGAAGTGCTTTTGGTTTCGCCTATAAAACCCTTTCAAGTGGTCATTGGAAAAGTTTTTCCATATATTTTTCTATCGATAATAAATGCGACAATCATTTTACTTCTAGGCGTTTTTGTCTTCAAAATGCCCATCGAAGGAAGTTTGCTCTTATTGGCATTAGAAAGCATTTTATTCATCATCACCGCATTGTCACTGGGGATTTTAATCTCTACCATTGCCCAATCGCAGCAAACCGCCATGATGTTTTCTTTGGCGGGATTAATGCTTCCCGTAATCATATTGTCGGGATTCATTTTCCCTATTTCGAGTATGCCGTTGCCACTACAAATCATGAGCAACATTATCCCAGCCAAGTGGTTTATTATCATCATCAAAGCCATCATGCTCAAAGGAGCCACAATTCATACCATCTGGAAAGAGACATTAATTCTGGTTGGAATGACAGTGTTTTTTATAGCATTAAGCATCAAAAAATATAAAATACGACTGGAGTAGAGAAAAAGAAAAAAGAATATAGAATAGAGAAAATAGACCTATAAGCAGTATAAAAACTTTGCGCCTTAGCGTCTTAGTGGTAAAAACCTTTGCGGTAAAAAAACACAGCTGAAAAAAAGCATCAAAATGAAAACAATCCTATTCATCATTCAGAAAGAATTCAGACAAATCTTTAGAAACAAAGGAATGTTGCCTGTTATATTTGTATTACCCCTTATTCAACTTTTGATTTTATCCAATGCCGCCAGTTTTGAAATCCAAAATATCAAGTTCTCCTTTATTGACCACGATCATTCTGCTGCTTCCAGAGAACTTATCAGTAAATTTCAGGCTTCAAAATCTTTCAAAATAGTAAACCAATTCAATACAAAAGAAGCAGCCAATATCGAAATGCAAAAAGGAAACGTCGATATCATTCTCGAAATTCCCACCCATTTCGAACGCAACCTCATCACAGATAAAACCACAACACTTTCTGTAAGCATCAATGCCATTGACGGCGCTTCGGCAGGAGTTGAGAACGTTTATGTTTCGCAAATCATAGGAACGTACAACCAAAAAATACAAAGTGAATTTTTGCAATACAACAACGGCACAATTGTAGTTCCACAAAACATAGTTACTATCCCTTCGTTTTGGTACAACAACACACTGAATTACAAAACGTATATGGTACCGGGAATTCTTGTTTTATTGGTCACAATGATTACACTTTTCCTTTCGGCTATGAATATCGTTCGGGAGAAAGAAATCGGCACTTTGGAGCAAATCAATGTCACTCCCATACGAAAATACCAATTCATTATAGGCAAATTATTCCCTTTTTGGATACTTGGTTTGGTCATTTTAACCATTGGATTACTAATTGCAAAACTCGTTTTCAATGTTCCGATGTTGGGCAGTTTAGTATTAATTTATGCCTTTACTTCTGTTTATTTATTACTCATTTTGGGAATCGGATTATTTATATCCAATCATACCGATACCCAACAGCAAGCTATGTTTATTGCTTGGTTCTTTATGGTGATTTTTATTTTGATGAGTGGATTATTTACCCCTATTGAAAGTATGCCGCAATGGGCTCAAAACATCACCTTGTTTAACCCGATTCGTTATTTTGTTGAAATCATCAGAATGGTCATGCTCAAAGGCGCCACGTTTTCGGATATTACAGCACAATTTAGTATCATTACAGCTTATGCAATTATCTTAAATGCTTTGGCGGTATTGAGTTATAAAAAAGTTAATTAGAATAGTTTTAAATAAAAAGAAGCTATTTTTACAAAAAAACATGATTAAATTACTATCTTATTTTACGATTCTTATACTTACAACCTCAATGCTACATTCCCAAACAAAAGAAACTAATGTCTTGGTATTAATACATTCCCAAGGAGGCAACACCTACAAATTAGCCAAAGGAATTGTTGAAGGAATTAAGTCAGTACCAAATGCAAAAGCTATCATCAAAAGAATTCCTTCTATAAATCCAAATGAAAAACTAAATGAAGAAGTAGCGAAATTACCAATTGCTACAATTGAAGAGCTAGCCAACTACGATGGTATAGCATTTGGAAGCCCAGTACATTTTGCGAATATTAGTGCTGACATGAGCTATTTTTTCAGCAAAAGTATCCCAATTTGGACAGCAAGAGAATTAGAAGGTAAACCCGCAACTGTTTTTATGGCTTCTGGATCTGGAGCAGGTAGAGAAGCCGCTATTCTTTCTTTTTGGAATACATTAGCATTACACGGAATGATTATAGTCCCAACAGGCTTAATGGGAACAGATAAACTAGACAAAACAATACCGCAAGGAAACACCCCTTGGGGAGCATCTTCGATAGCCAGAACTTCTGAAAACCAACCTTCAGAAAGTGAAATCTACTTAGCTAAAGAGCAAGGAAAAGCAATCGCAAAAGCAGCTATGGGATTAAAATCTGTAGCTTCAAAAAACATTCCTTTAACAAAAATAAACGATCCTGTTTGGGATGTTAATACCGTTTTAAAAGAGAATAATATCATCATTCCAGAAGCACCAAAACCAGTTGGAAATTATGTGCCATTTGTAATCGCAGACCACAAAATATACATCAACCAAGTAGCACTTAAAGATGGTAAAATAGTAAACCCTGGTAAAATTGGGGCTACAATTACAGATGAACAAGCAAAAGAAGCAACCTATCAAACCATGCTAAATGTTATCGCAGTTTTAAAAGAAGCTTGTGGAGGTGATCTCAATAAAGTTAAAAAATGCATACAACTTACGGGCTTTTTTAATACCACTCCCGATTTTACCCAGCATGCCTCAATAATGAATTCCGCTTCAAATTTAACCGCCCAAGTTTTTGGAGAAAAAGGAAAACATGCCAGAGCTACAGTTGGAGCAGTTTCATTACCACTTAATTCGGCTGTAGAAATTCAAGCTATTTTCGAAATAGAATAACACTTTTGTATTTGTTGAAAAAAATAAGTATTAATGAGTTATAAAAAAGTTAATTAATAGCGGCAATTCAGAAAAAACTATAAATTTGAAAAATCAAAAAATTAAAATATGAAAAACATAGTAACAATTTTAGCTGTAGCATTATTTTCAATAGGAATGAATGTTAGTGCTCAAGAAGCCAAACCAAAAACGACTTCAAAAGCAAAAACAGAAAGTACTGCTAAAAAAGCCTGTACAAAAGACCATAAGGATTGTACTGCTGAAGAAAAGAAAACTTGTGATAAAACAAAAAAAGCTTGTTGTGCTGCAAAAACAGAAAAGAAAGCGTAATGTAATTTAATTTATAATACCCCTAAAGAGAGTGTTTGTACCTGCAAACACTCTCTTTTTTTTACCAAAAAAACTACCATTGGAGTTAATTTATAAGCATAATATCTTTGCTCCTATTTATTAATTATTTATTTTTGAACAAATCTTTTTCAATGTTCAAAAAATCTTCGATTGTTGTTGCTATCTTTCTCTTATTGTTTGCTGTTTTCAGAGTTTTTATCGTAGACAGTTGTAGTTCTAAAGAAGCTGAATATACCGAAGTCCTCTCTTCTAATAATGCTTATGTGGGAGATCAATCTTGTATAAAATGCCACACCAATGAGCATCACCAGTGGAAACAATCAGACCATTATATGTCGATGTTACTGCCCAATGATTCTACTGTAAAAGGGGATTTCAATAATGTAACTTTTACAGCAGACGGAATTACTAGCCGTTTTTACAAAAAAGGTTCTAAATTTTTTATAAATACAGAAGGAGATGATGGCAAAATTCATGATTTTGAAGTTGCCTATATCTTTGGATACAAACCATTGCAACAATATTTAGTTCATTTTCCAGGTGGCCGTATGCAGGTTCCTCGTTTGAGTTGGGATGTCAACCAAAAAAAATGGTTCAATCAATATGCGGGTCAAAAAATACCATCGCATGATTGGTTGCATTGGACTGGAAATGCACAAAACTGGAATACGATGTGCGCCTCTTGTCACTCAACCAATTTACATAAAAACTACGACAGCAAAACAGATACTTACAAAACCAATTATAGCGTTATCAATGTAAGTTGCGAAAGTTGTCATGGTGCTGGACAAAAACACCTTGGGTATGTTAATGGTGACGATTACAAATCTGGGGATAAAGTATTGGGTAGTTTTATGAAGTTAGGCAAAAAATCAGGGCAATTAGAACAAATTAATACTTGTGCGCCTTGTCACATGCGTGCCACTGAAATCAGCCCAAAACATATTGACAGTCCAGAAATCATGGACAATTACATTCCACAAATTCCAGATACTGAAAATTTCCACGCAGATGGACAAGTTGATCATGAAGATTACATTTACACCTCTTTTTTACAAAGTAAAATGTTTAGCAAAGGAGTTAAATGCAGTAATTGTCATAATCCGCACACCACAAAACTAAAATTCATTGGCAATCAAACTTGCACTCAATGCCATATTCCAAACAAATATGACACTCCAAAACACACTTTCCATCCCATAGGAACAAATGGTGCTTCCTGTGTAAACTGTCACATGCCCGGGAAATTATATATGGGAAATGATTTGCGTCACGACCATAGTTTTAGAGTGCCACGTCCAGATCTCTCCGTAAAATATGGTACTCCAAATGCGTGTAGCAATTGTCATAAAGACCAATCGGAAAAAGTTTTGGCCGATGCGGTTGTCAAATGGTACGGTCCCAATAGAAAATACCATTTTGCAGATGATTTGATTCCCGGAAGTAAACAGGATTCCAAAAGTGAATTACACCTTACCAAATTAATAGTTGACAAAAACACACCCAATATTATAAAAGCGACTTCAGCATTTTATTTGGGAAGTATCACAACCCAAACAAGTTTAAACACTTTATTGACTTGTTTGAACCAAAAAGATGCACAAGTAAGATACAGAGCATTACGTTCATTGGCAAATTTTCCTCCAACGAATTGGATTGATAAAGTAGCTCCTTTATTGTCTGATAAAGTACGAGCAGTCCGCATCGCAGCTGCAGATCTTTTTATAACTGTACCAAAAGACAAGATTCCTAGTCAAAATGCAACTGCTTTTGAAGCAGCTAATGCTGAATTACTGAGCTACCTTCGTTATCAAACTGATTTCTCTGTTGGAAACATAATGCTTGCCGACTATTATCTAAAATTACAAGACTATACAAATGCTGAATCTTTTTATTTAAAAGGACTTCGAAAAGACAGTCAGATGAATTATGCATTGCTCAATTTATCATCATTATACAATGCAGTTGGAAAAAATGATGCCTCATTGCAAATGCTAAAAAGAGCTTTGGCAAATGACAAAAACAATGAACGCATTTATTACAATTTGGCCTTATTGTATAACGAAATGAATGACAAACCCAATGCCGAAAAATCTTTTGCAAAAGCAATAGAATTGAATTCTCAAAATCCAAGAGTATATTATAATTATGGATTAATGCTTAATGCCAATCAAAAATACAAAGAAGCAGAAGCCATTTTCTTAAAAGGAATTCAAATTAGTCCCAACACACCCGATTTGTACTATGGCCTTACTTTTGTTTATATACAAACTGGCAATAAGGTAAAAGCACGACAAACTGCCCTTAAATTAAACCAATTGGACCCAACTAATCCTAATTATCAGGAATTGTTTAAAAATTTGGGAATTCAATAATAGCTTTATATTCTGATACAATTTAGTACCCAAAAACATATAAAGCAGATAAAATCAAAAGATTATGCAAACAATAAAAATCTATTGATTTTATCTCCTTTAATGGTTTTATTTCATCCATTTTTTTAATGCTTGATGCAAATCTGAGAGTACAATGGGTTTTGAAATATAACCATTCATACCGTACTCTAAACATTTTTCTTTTTCTTCAATTAAGGTTCCAGCGGTTAATGCAATTATGGGAGTATTCTCGAAAATATCCAATTTTCTTAATTCAGCTGTAGTTTCAAAACCATTTTTTTTAGGCATTTGAATATCCATTAAAACTACATCTACTTTTTCTTTCTTGAATTTTTTTATTGCTTCTTTACCGTCAGAAGCTTCAATAATCGTGCTGTTTGGAAATAATTTTTTCAGCAACTTAACAACCAAAAGCATACTGATTTTATTGTCTTCAACTACCAATATTTTTAAAGTAATTGCATTCTCTTTGATTATATCTTCATCATCATTTACTGGGCTCAATACTGATTTTTTTATTTCAGAATTTGATTTTTTAAATTCAATTGAAAAATAAAAATCACTGCCATGCCCATAATCACTTATCAACTGTAATTTACTATTCATCAATGCTAACAATTGATTTGAAATCGCCAATCCCAAACCAGTTCCTCCAAATCGTCGGGTTGTGCTGGTATCCTCTTGAACAAATGAATTAAATATTTTTTCCTGATTGCTCTTTTTAATTCCAATTCCTGTATCTTTTATTGAAAAATTTAGAATTGAAAAAGAATCACTTGAAGCTATTTCTCTAATATCTAATTTTATTTGTCCTTTGCTAGTAAATTTTAAAGCATTCCCTATCAGATTCATTATTATTTGTTTTAAACGTAATGAATCTGCAAAAATATATTGAGGTACATTCGAATCTACATTTAGAATCAAATCTATTTTTTTTAAATTGGCTTGATGCTTAAAAAGAGCCACTATTTGATTTACTAATCCAAATAGATCTATTTCCTCAATATTCAATTCTAATTTTCCTGCTTCAATTTTTGAAAAATCTAAAATATCATTAATTATCTCCATCAAATTAATCCCTGATTGATTAATTATTTCGATATATTTTAATTGATCTTCATCATAATTGGTTTTCATTATTAAATCCGTAAACCCGATAATACCATTCAAAGGTGTCCTGATTTCATGACTCATATTAGCCAAGAATGCTGATTTTGCTTTATTTGCAGCTTCTGCTTGCTCCTTTGCTTTTGTCAATTCATTTTTCAAAAGGATCATTTCGGTAATATCATTAAAACTAATAACAATTTCCTCGATTTCACCATTGGTATCCATAACTGGAAAACCATTGATCAAAAGCCATACTACATCATCAAATTTTGGTCTTTGAACACCCATAACAAAATTTTTAATGCAGTGTTTTGTGAATAAAATTTGATTTACAGGATACTGTTCAAAGGATAAAACAGTTTTATTTTCATCCAAAAATCTCCAATCAGAATCCACTACCATTTTTCCTTTAATTTGATCTTCTCTCAAACCCAATAACTCACAAGCCTTTGGATTAGTAATAATAATAGAAGCATCCGGAGCATGAACTACAACACCAGAATCAAGAATACTTAATAATTTTTGATATCTTTCTTTACTTTGTTTTAAGGCCTCCTCTACTTCCTTAAGTTGAGTAATATCAACAATGGTTGTGTTGCATTTATTTCCATCTTCTGCAATTATTCCGGTAAGATATACATGGAAAATTTGATCATTAACAGAAAGATTAACTTCGCAGCATTGACTAATTTCGCTTTTAAATATTTCATCCAGAAAATGATTAAAAATTGATTTTGTGTCATCAGAAATAAAAAAACCAAACTGACTATTAATTAATCTTGACCGCTCTTTTGCCAGCATTCTGCAGGCAGTGAGATTAATATTCGTAAGTTTCCCCTCTTTGGAAATACTGATATATCCCGTTGGTGCAAAATCATATAACTCCGTATATTTTTCTATAGCAGTATCAGCCAGTTCTTTTGCTAACAAAAGCTCATCATTTTGCATTTCAAGCTCAATTTGATGCACTTCAAGTTCATGAATAAGTTTTAAAGTCTCCGCTTCAGAAAACGTACAGCTAGGTTTCAATTGCTTTTGCTTTTGCAATTCTTCTGCTTTTTGCCGAATAGTAACCATTTTTCCTGAACTGTTTTCTGCTTCTTTCATGACCAATGCCTTTTTTATGCTACATTTATTCTCGATATAAATTAATATTTCTTTTCTTTTTACATTTATTGCATTAAATTCATAAAATCAACAACCTACCTTATGATACATTGAATAATTTTCTTCCCATTTATTGAATAGCAATTTGCTGTAAACTCGACATTTAATTTTTGTCCATTGTCAATTTCAACCTGTATATCTTTATAAGTGACCAATTCTTTCTGTTGCAATGCAATAAATTGATCTTTAGTATTTATTATATTTTTAAAGAAATTAATTTCCCAAATGGGCTTCTCAGTACACGCTTCTTTCGGACATCCAAGTAAATTAATTAATGACAGATTCAAATCAGTAATTATACCCGTTTCTTGATCTAAGAAAAAGATGCCATCTTTGGCAGATTCAAAAAGGTTGTGATATCGAATTTCATAAAGAGCCAATGCTTCTTCCACCGCCTTACGGTCCGAAATATCCCGAATGATACACTGAATTAATTTACTTTCATTTACCAAATACAAAGTACTCACAAACTCAACATTAATATTTCTTCCGTCTGCTGTTTCAAGCGGCAGGTCTTCGTAACGAACAAACTCTTTAAGTTGCAGCTCCAAAAACTTTTCTTTATTGGCAACTATATCTTTTAATGATCCTATTTCCCAGATTGCCTTTTCTACAAATTGCTCATAGGAATATCCTAGCATCTTTATTAAAAATGGATTTACGTCAATAATTTTACCACTTTCAACATCAACAATAAGGATTCCGTCTTTAGCAGATTCAAAAAGGCGTCTGTATCTATTTTCAAAAAGCAATGTCTCTTCTGCTTGCTTAGCAGAAGTAATATCGGTAAATGTGATTACAAGTCCATCAATTCGATCATCTAAGGTACGATAAGGCATAATTCGAACAGAATACCATTTTCCGTTATTTGCTGAAATTGTATTTTGAATAGGAGATAATTTTTTAATTACTTCTCTTGCATGATCTCCCATATCTGGGTATTGCAAATTGGTTACTAAATCGGTAAAAGGCCTTCCTGTATCTGTTTGGCGAAGTTTAAATATTTCGGTAACTGAATCTGTGAAACGGCGTATGTTTAATTCCTTATCCAAAAATAGTGTGGCAATTTCGGTACTGTTCAGCAAATTTTTCATGTCGTTATTTGCTTGCTCAAAATCGCTTAGTTTACTTTGAAGTTCGGCATTCACAGTTTGCAATTCCTCATTAAGGCTTTGCATTTCTTCTTTTGAAGTAGTTAGTTCTTCATTAGTAGATTGTAATTCCTCATTGGTTGATTGCAGTTCTTCGTTGATTGATTTTAATTCTTCCTGAGAGGTCTGCATCTCTTCTCGAGAATTTTGCAAATCTTCGTTACTTTGTTTGAGTTCTGCTTCTAATTCTTTTTGTCTTCCTTGAATGTTTTGTCTTCCTTTTTTTAAGACTTCACCTCCTTGTTCCATCATTACCGAAACATCCGTAAAAACGACCATTACCAGATTTTTTATCAAATTGGGGCCATCAATACGTTGAATTGTAACATTTATGAAATCGGAATCCCCATTTGTTCCAATCTTTATATTTCGAAGAATAACTGGGTCATAATTTAGCATCGCCTTACGAAAAGCTCCTAGCAATTCATTTCGTAAACCTTCACGAGCCATAACATGAATATTCCAATTGGCTTTGCCAGCAACTGGTTCAAGATACTTTCCTGTTCTACCGGTAATATACAAAATGTCCCCTTTGTCATTGACAATAACACTTGCTGGAGCAAAGTTTTTTAATAAAATTTGATCCGTAAGAGTCTGGATATTCTCCACTTCTTTTGGGGCAATATTTGCTTCTTTAATTTCTTTCTTACTATAAGAAAAGGAACTTGGAAAATCGGTTAGTTCAGCCATTATTGGAGAATGAGTACGTTTAAAAAATTTCAATTTGGAATCAAGTGTTTCAAATCCTTGATTATTTCGCCCGAGGGTTTCGGCGGAACCCAACAACAAAACTCCACCTGGCATTAGACTGTAATTAAACAGGTCAAACAACTTTCGGCTCACGTAAAAAATATGGGGAGAAGTCTTAAATTTGAATAAAAAACAAATGGATTTTTCAATATTTTCTTCCTTTTTACCTGAGGGATTATTATCTCATTTTGACATTGTTGATTTCAAAGAATTAGGGGATTTACAAACAAAAAAAGATTGTTTTTATATTTATTTAGACGAAAAAAATATTCTTCCAAAAGAATATAATTCTAATGAATTTGAATCAAAAGGATTTTATGAACGAACCATAATACAAGACTTCCCTATACGAGGCAAAGCTGTTTATTTAGGTATAAGAAGGCGAAGGTGGCGTAATAAGAACAATAAAACCTTCGAAATAAAAAGTGATTATTCCTTTATAGCTGAGGGTTCAAAATTAACAGTTGAACTTTCAGATTTTTTAAAAGATACAGGTAGAGACCCGAGAAGATACGATAAGTAATATTGCAAGTTATTATGGGATTAAAGCCAATTTATTGCAACGCCATTACAAGAAAAAGATTAGTGGTTTTAAAGACTGGAAACAGTTAAATCACGCCGAAGATTATTTGATTTACCCTGAAAATATAGGGGAGAATTTGAGCATAGACGAAGTCAGTTTGTCAAAGGGAGAACTCTATACCTTTGTTACCAACAAACAAGGAAGAGGAAAGAAAAAGACACTTGTAGCATCTATAAAAGGCACTAAAAGTCAGGATATAATTGATGTTTTGAATCTAATTCCGCTAGAAAAAAGAAAACTGGTTAAGGAAATAACGCTTGATATGGCAAACAATATGCAATTAGCTGCAAGAATGTGTTTTCCTGAGAGTTCTCTGGTTACAGACCGTTTTCACGTTGTAAAATTAGTGATGGAAGCCTTGCAACATTTAAGAATTAAATATCGATGGGAAGAAATAGAAAAAGAAAATCAAGCCATTAAAATAGCCAGAGAACAGAATCTAAAATATATTCCATTTACTTTTGATAATGACGATTCTCCTAAACAGTTATTGGCAAGAAGCCGATATATTATCGCTAAAAAACCAAATCAATGGACAGAAAATCAAAAGGTAAGAGCAGAATTATTGTTTAGGAATTATCCGCTTTTACACCAAGCATATAAGCATACGCTCGAATTTAGAAATATTTATGAAGAGACAGGTAAAGAACAAGCAAGAGAAAAAATGACTAATTGGGTACAGAAAACTAAGCAACTCAAAATAACTGTTTTTAATACCGCTGCAAATAGTTTGAACTATCATTTAGAAACCATTTTAAACTTCTTTAAAAACAGACATACTAATGCAAATGCAGAATCATTTAATTCCAAAATAAAACTCTTTAGAGCAAATCAAAGAGGCGTAGTAGATGTGAAATTCTTTCTCTTTAGAATGGAAAAACTTTTTGCTTAATCCCCATAAAATTTATGTGACCCCAACTTTCTTTGTAAGGGAGGTTCCATGTATATCAACATATTGCGGCACATTAATATATTGAGTTTGGTAAAAGGAGGGTCTTTAATAATATTATGGGGAGCAAAAACTAGCATTTCCCGTATCGAAGCATTTACGCGAAATCCATCTCCTACTACCGAGAAAAATTTTCCTAGTCTTTGGGACGATACGTCAATGGCGATACTAGAACTAAAAACACCTCTTCGCGCTTTTTCTATTGCATCAACGTCTAAATCTGTAGCGAATATTTGTAAGGAGATATTCTTTGGATTCCCAATTTCTTCTAGAACTTCTTTGAACACAATGGCTAATGAATACGCCTCTTCGCCAGTTGAGCATGCAGGAATCCAAGCCCTTAGCGCATATCGATCTGGCAACTCTTTTATCAAATTGGGAAGAATTGTCGCTTTTAGCTTTTCCCAGACTGAGGTGTCTCGAAAAAAGCTTGTCACACCAATTAAGAGTTCTTTGAAAAGCAATTCAATCTCTTTTGGGTTTTCTTGCAAAAAACGAACATAGTTTTGCATTTGTTGAATTTGATGAATTCCTTTCCTCCTTTCGATGCGACGCATTAAAGTATTCTTTTTATACAAAGAAAAATCATGCCCCGTTCCTTCACGAAGCAATATGATAATTTTATCTAGATAACTTTTACTTTTAGTATCTATATCCGTAAACTTTGCAACGGGAGGAATATATTTATAAAGTGTAATTAATTTCTCTCCCAACTCTTCTACAGGAGCTATAATATCTGGTAAAACTGCTTCTATTGCATTTCTGGGCATTGCATCAAATTTTGCGGATGCAGGCTCTTGAATCAATACCAATCCATTTTTTTCCTTAATGGCTTTCAATCCTAGACTCCCATCTGATCCCATTCCAGATAGAATGATACCAACACTTTTACCCAATTTATCAAGAGCCAATGAACGAAAGAAAATATCAATCGGCAATCTCAATCCTCGGGGTTCCAAAGGATCAAACAAATGCAGCTTTCCATTTAATATAGATAAACTTTTATTGGGAGGAATTACATATACTTGATTGGCTTTTACTCTGAGCTGGTCACTGGCTTGCATCACTTTCATTGTAGTGCTACGTTGCAATAATTCTGGTAATATTCCTTGATAATTGGGATCAAGATGTTGAATAATCACAAACGCCATACCACTATCATTGGGCATATTTTTCAAAAAAAGCTCAAATGCTTCAAGACCACCTGCAGAAGCTCCAATACCTACAATAGGAAAATCATTATTATCAACTACCTTCAAACTTTTCTTTTCAATTTGAATTGAATCCTTTTTATCTTCCTTTAAAACTTGATCCCCTTTACTTACTTTCATTATAGTGTTATAATTATAAAAACCTCTTTTAGGCATTACATAAAAAATGTAATTGCACTTTTTTACTCATTAAAAGCGAAATAAAATTCTAAATGTTTCTCTCACAATCAACAATAAACATTTCTTAATTTTATCTAAAATAATTCATAAAATTGCTCCGAAATAATTATTAAAAGTACAACTAAAATTTTGTTTATCTTTTCTATAAATTCAAATTTTGACTTTTTTTCGTATAAAATACTTAAAAACACATCATTTAAAAAGGTAAAATGTCAATTATTCTAAAATTAAACTCCTATATCTAAAATATTTTGGATGTTTTTATCTATAATAGTTTCCCCTTTTTTTATATTTTGCTTTACCCAAAAAAGTAAGAACAACAAAACTATTTAGGCAACCATTTTTTTAATATTTCTTCTAAATCAGATTCTACGATAGGCTTTGAAACATAATCATTCATTCCACATTCTATACACTTATCCTTTTCACCAACCATAATTCCTGCAGTTAGAGCTATAATAGGTATGTTTTTTCCAAAATTAAAATTTCTAATTTCAATAGTAGCTTCATATCCGTTTTTTATAGGCATTTGAATATCCATAAAAATCAAATCGGGATTATTTATTTCAAATTGATCTAATCCTTCTTGACCATCGCCTGCTTCCAAAATAATAGCATTTGGCACAATTCTTTTTACTAAGGTCTTGGCCAAAAACATATTTATTTTATTATCCTCAACAATTAAAATACGAAGTGCATCCAAATTTTTTGGATTGCTTATTATTTGTATTTTTCGAGGACTTGATAATTCGTCAAAAACATCTATTTTAGTTTTGGCTTTTTTAAATTTAATATGAAAGAAAAAATCGCTTCCATCACCATATTTACTCGTTAATTGCAAGTGACTTTCCATTAACCCTAACAACAAATTTGAAATTGCCAAACCTAAACCCGTACCGCCAAATTTTCGGGAAGTGGCATTATCTTCCTGAACAAATGAATCAAAAATTTTCTTTTGATTAAATTGTTTGATACCAATTCCAGTATCTTTAATAGAAAATTTAATGGTTGAATTATTTTTTTTAGTCAATTTAACTTGTTCCACATCCAATCGAATATGCCCAAAAGATGTGAATTTCAAGGCATTACTAATTAAGTTTACCAATATTTGTTTTAAACGAATCGGATCTGCATGAATATATTGAGGAACATTTTCTTCTATTGTAAGAGCTAAATCAATATTTTTTAAATTCGCTTGATGTTTGAACAATTCAATAACTTGATTCAACAACCGAAAGAGATCGATGTCTTCTTTGAATAATTCTAATTTTCCAGATTCAATTTTAGAAAAATCAAGTATATCATTAATAATTTCCATCAATGAATTGGCAGAAACATTAACGGTTGACATATACTCCAATTGATTTTTTTCGAGATTTGTTTTCATTAACAAATCGGTAAAACCAACAATTCCATTCAAAGGTGTACGTATCTCGTGGCTCATATTCGACAAGAATTCAGATTTGGCTTTATTAGCTTCTTCTGCTTGAATTTTGGCTTTTACAAGTTCTTTGTTGGATTGTTTTAATTGCTCATTAATTTCCTCGTATTCAATATATTTCAAATACAATTCTTTTTCGTTTTCCTCTGCTTTTTCTTTGGACCGAATCAACTCCAATTCCATGAGTTTACGTTCTGTGATATCACGAATAGTTCCAATAATTTCCAGAGGCTGATTGTCTTGATCCCATTTCAAAGTTCCAATACCATGCACCCAACGTTCTTCATTGTCATTAACTCTATAAATTTTATATTCTTTATTAAATTGTTCTTTATTGGTTAATACATTTTCACTTAAATAAGTAGCAAGATTCTCGCGCCACGCTGGATGAACTAGAGCCAACCAACTTTCTCCATTTAAATGATAATTTGCGTCTATTCCAAAAATATTGTTTAATAAATCTGTTCGTGTCCAATCTCCCGAATACATATTGATACTATAGGTACCTAGCTCAGCTATCATTTGTGTTTCTTTCAGAAAAAGCTCACTTTCTTTAAGTTTTTTTTCTGCATTTTTTCTTTCGGATATATCAATGATACTCGCTCTTATAAGCTCTTTGTTTTCGGCAGGCAAACGTACTAGTCTAACATCACAAAAAATAGAATTCCCTTCACTATCAATATGGGTCCACTCAAAAGAAGGTTTGCCACCTATTAAAGCCTCTGCAAACAACTCATCGGCCATCACTGAAGACAATTGTCCATTGGGTTGGTATTTTGGACTTATATTAACTGGACCAACATTTAACAAATCTTGCTCGCACATTTTGAACAATACAAGGGCACTTTGACTTACACTTATGAATTTTTGCAATTGCATATCGATTACAACAAGTGCTTCTGGCGCATTTTCTACCAATACACGAAATCGTTCTTCTTTTACTTTTAGTGCTTCTATTGTTTGTATTCGTTCTGTAACATCTTTTACAAATAGTAAATTCTGTTTTTCTGAAAGTTTCACTGCATCAATAGACCATAAACGAATTGAATTATTTTTATGAATAAATGACACTATATCGTTTGAAATACTTTTAAAAAAAAGGGTTTCAAATATATATTCAATATTTTTATATTCGTTTGGAGGTGTTAATTCTTTAAGAGAACTATTTAATAACTTATTTTTTGAATAACCTGTTATTTTACTCACTGCAGGATTAATTTCCAGAAAAAGCCCTTCTTTATTTACTACAATTACTCCATCTGGTGCATTTTCGACATAATTTCTAAATTTGGCATTACTTTCTTGTTCCCTTTCTTTTTCTTTAATCGCTGCTACTTCTTTTTCTTTGATTAAAATTTCATTTTCAATTCGTTTTTTTTCGGTAACATCTTGAGCAATTCCTCTAAAAGCTATAATTTCTCCATTATCACTCAGAATTGGAATTCCAGTGCCGTATACCCATTTGAATCGATTATTACCTAACAATACCTTATGTGTTATTTCATAAGGTTGCTTGGTGCGTATTGATTCTGTAATTAAAGTATTGAGCATTTCACGATCTTCCTTAGTAAAATGTTCCAAATACTGTTCATACAAATTTTCGGAAGGTGTTTCAGGTATTTCAAAAATTTGATATAACTCTCTAGTCCAAATTAATTGATTTTTAATTAAATTAAATTCCCAACTACCAATTTTAGCAATTTTTTGAGCATCATTTAGTAAATTTTCACTGGCAATTAATTTTTCCTGAATGATTTTAATTTCACTAATATCTTTGCCAATTGAATACACAAGATTTTTCTCTGGATTAAAAATGGAAGTCCAATGAATATAAATACAATTTCCATTTTTGGAGAGGACTCTGTTTTCAAAACTCACGGAAGATTTACCTTTCATGAGTGAGTGCAAAACTTCTCTGGTTTTTACAACATCATCAGGATGAACATACTTAATATAACTATGAAGCAAAAGTTCTCTTTTGGAATACCCTAATTTGTTAAAAAAGGATTGATTAAATTCTTTCAAAAAGTTATTTAAATCAGTGACACAAATAAAGTCTGAAGTTTCTTTAGTGAAAAAATCATAAATAGAATTGGACTCTACTTTCTTTTGAAGCAAAGTAATATTTTTGTTTTGTTTTTTAACAATTTGCAATAATTCTTCAACCGATGGTATAGTTTTTTTCATATGAAGATAATATTTGTTTTTTTATCGTATCCCGATAGAGCTATCCGAGAGTAATCACCATTCTTCATTCCTTTCTGTGATTTGTACTCAAACTGATTTCACAAACACAAACTAATGTTGAATTGACTGACAAAACCAAATTAAAAAATATCAAAACTAAAGATATGAAATTTATTTAAGATAACACACTAAGTACGATTATATTAGACGTAGTCTTTATTATAATAGATACAAAAAAAATCTCTTCCTATTAATTTATAGAAAGAGATCAATTATCAAAACTGTTTAGTATTGCTTGGATATAAGGTATTAAATCACTTTTTTAACCATTTGTGTAATGCTTTTTCTAACTCAGATAAAACTATTGGTTTTGTAACATAATCGGACATTCCAAATTCAAAACATTTCTCTTTTTCTCCATTTAAAACTCCAGCTGTTAATGCAATAATTGGTAAATGCTTGAAGTTTTCTAACTTTCTAATTTCAGTAGTTGCATCGTAACCGTTTTGAATTGGCATTTGAATATCCATTAAAACTAAATCTGGTTTTTCTTCTTGCACCTTTAAAACGGCGTCAAAACCATTCGTCACCTCCAAAATAGTACAATTCCCTAATATTTTTTTAATTAGAGTTTTAGCCAACAACATATTTATTTTATTGTCTTCAGCTATCAATATTTTAAAATCATCAAGAGCATTGAAAGATTGTGTTTGATTTTCCATTATACTATAATTTTCGTCGGGTTTCCAATCCTGTTTTTTATTTGTTTTTTCAAAAAGAATTGCAAAAAAGAACTCACTACCTACACCAAAAGAACTGATTAATTTAAGCTCACTTTTTTTCAATGCCAAAAGTTGGTTAGAAATGGCCAATCCCA
The DNA here is from genome assembly GCF_965234445.1 of Flavobacterium rarum (SeqCode). Classification (GTDB taxonomy): domain Bacteria; phylum Bacteroidota; class Bacteroidia; order Flavobacteriales; family Flavobacteriaceae; genus Flavobacterium; species Flavobacterium rarum. The sequence continues at coordinate 351,101 of NZ_OZ248490.1, forward strand.
AACCGGTTCCACCATATCGTCTTGTAGTAGTATTATCTGCCTGAACAAAAGACTGAAAAATCTTGTTTTGGTTCTGAATTTTAATTCCAATTCCTGTGTCTATTACAGAAAATTTAATTTTCGACAAAGAATCATACTCTTCGTCTTGCGTCACATGTAGCTTTATGTATCCCGAAGATGTAAATTTCATAGCATTGCTCAATAGATTTGCTAATATTTGCTTCAAACGAAATGAATCCCCTACAATAAATTGAGGCACATTTTTGTCAATATGAAGTATTAAATCAATTTTTTTATGATTGGCTTCGTATTTAAACAAGTTTACAATTTGATTAGACAACTCTATTATATCAATTTCTTCATAATTTAATTCCAATTTACCAGCCTCAATTTTAGAAAAATCTAAAATATTATTGATAATATCCATCAAAGTATTTGCCGATTCATTTACAGTCTTTAGGTATTGCAATTGATCATTATCGACTTTAGTTTTTAACAATAAATCGGTAAAACCAACAATTCCATTAAGTGGTGTTCTTATTTCGTGACTCATATTGGATAAAAAATCTGATTTTGCCATATTGGCAGCTTCAGCTTTGTCTTTGGCCTTTATGGTGTCATCGATTAATTTCTTTTGAGTAATATTTTGAACTACCCCCTTTAATGCAATGACATTATCTTGTTTATCCAAAATAGGAATACCAGTACAAAATACCCATTTTATTTTATTATCATCCAAAACAATTCGATGCTCCATTTCATAAGGAACCTTGTTTGTTACGGTATTGTAAATGTTATTGTTTAATATTTCAATATCTTTTTCCGAAAAACGAGATAAATATTTACCATATAGATTTGGATCATAGGCTTTTTTTTCGATTTCAAAAATTTTATACAATTCATTAGACCAATGGAGCTCTTGAGTAACCAAATTAAAATCCCAACTTCCAATTTTTGCTATTTTTTGAGCCTCATTTAATGATTTTTCACTAGAGATTAATCTTTCTTGAGTCTTTCTAAACTCAGTAATATCTCTAGCAATAGCGTAAATTAAATTATTTGAAGTATTTAAATTAGCTCGCCATTCCAAAAAAACTAAATCTCCATTTTTCTTTATATATCGATTTTCAAAATCAACTGTCGGATTGTTTTTTGTCAATAATTTAACCTCAGAAAAAGTTTTTCCTAAATCATCTGAGTGTATAAACTCTACAAATGGTCTGGATAATAATTCTTTTCTCGAATAACCTAAAACATTTACAAATGCATCATTTACTACTTTAAAATAAGCATTAGAATCTGCAATACATATTAAATCTGGAGAATCATTTACAAAATATTCAAAATTGGTTATAGAATTTTTTTCTCCACTTAATTCTTGAATTAATAACTCTTGCTCCTTAGTTTTGTGGAGTAATTCTTCATAAGTAAAATTCTTTTTTATTATTTCCATTCTTAAATATTAAATAAATCAGCAATTAGGGGCTTAAAAGTTTATAAATATAACATTGTCTTTTATAAAAAAAAATTTCTTTCACTAAAAGTATAAAAAAGACAACTATTTAATAAAAAAAAACTTCAACCAACTATTTTTTTTAAGCTTTTGATTACAAAACATCAAATAAAACAATTATTGTTCAAAATAGAAAACGAATAAAAACCTTGAAATTTGTAATCAACGTGGGTTAAGAGTTAAAAATCTATTTTTTTGAATTGTTTGGCACTAAATAGGGTAGTTAATTAAATTTGTAATGCTCTCTATTTTCCTTAGAGACTTTACATTTTTACATAATTAGATATAATTAAAGATTTTTTAGTCCTTACGAGACATAAATCAGATGAAATTATTTTTCTACCAATATTTAATGTCTATCGGAACATTTGAACCCTTGATTCGAATAATTCTCTATTTTTTGTTGCAAACCCGTTTTTTTTAACTCTGTAATAATTTTTTACGGATCACATTTTTCATCATTATAGATATAACTATCTGATTATCAATTTAAATAGAAGTATTTTATTTGATTTAACATAAAATTAACTTTGACATTTGTATGTACAAATATAAAACACACTACATTTGTATCAACAAATAAGACAAGTACGAATATGAAGATTGAAGAGGAGTTAAAAAGTACAGTTGACTACAACAAATCAACAAGAGTTGTTTTAAATGTAATGTACACTCAAAATGTAATTACGGATAGTTTTAATGAAATTGTAAAAGTATATGACATTTCAGGAGAACAATATAATGTTTTAAGGATATTAAGAGGACAGAAAGGACATCCAGCCAATATGTGTGTCATACAAGAACGAATGTTGGCCAAAACAAGTAATACAACACGATTAGTCGACAAGCTTTTACTAAAAGAGTATGTTACCCGAAATGTTTGTCCCGATAATAGAAGAAAAATCGAAGTTTTAATTACACAAAAAGGACTTGATTTATTAATCGAATTGGATCCAAAAGTAAAAGAGCACGAAGATTTTTTTGCTAAAAATTTAAATAACGAAGAATTAGAACAACTTAATACTTTACTAGAAAAATACAGAACTAAATAAACAACAATAATTATGAGCAATTTTTTAGAAAATCAAAATTGGAGATATGCAACAAAGAAATTTGATGCCACAAAAAAAGTTTCAGCAGAAGACTTAAATACACTTAAAGAAGCGATCCGTATGAGTTCTTCTTCTTATGGATTGCAACCGTACAAAGTAATAATTGTTGAAAATCCAGAACTAAGAGCGCAAATACAACCTGCTGCTTGGGGACAATCACAAATTGTTGACGCTTCTCACTTGATCATTTTTGCCAATGATACCAATGTTGGTGATGATACGATCAATACTCTTTTGAATACAATGAGTGTTATTAGAGAAACTCCTCTTGAAGCTTTGGCAGGTTATGGTGATTTTATGAAATCAAAAATTTCAACTTTAGACCCAGCTGTAAAAAATGTTTGGACATCAAAACAAACCTATTTAGCTTTAGGAAATTTATTAAACGCTGCAGCCGAACTTAAAATTGATGTTACGCCAATGGAAGGTTTTGTGCCTGAACAAGTAAACAGTATATTAGGATTAGACAAACAAAACCTTAATGCTTCACTTATTGCAACTGTAGGTTACCGTCATGAAGAAGACGCAACGCAACATTACAAAAAAGTTAGAAAATCACAAGAAGACTTATTTATCACTTTATAATAATTTTAAGATTCTAAGTCTGTAAGACACTAAATCACTAAGATTTAAATAGACGCCCATTTATTTCAAAAATTAATATAATAAGAATTTCGAAAAAGGTCATAATTTTAAAAAAAACTTAGTAGCTTAGACACTTAGTAGCTTAACAGCTAAATAATTACATCACAAAATAATAATTACTAATTCAAACTAAAATCAATTAAACATTTTACAAACATGAAAAATTTAAAATCAATTGCCCTTGCATTCGTAGTAGCATTGTCTACATTAGCAGTAAATGCACAAACCAAAAAAGTAGATGTTTCTAAAAGCACCATCAACTGGGTTGGAAAAAAAGTAACAGGTGAACATTCTGGAACTGTAGCCATCAAAAGCGGTGCTTTGGTTTTCAAGAAAAAAGCATTAACTGGAGGTACTTTCACGGTTGATATGACTTCTTTAACAGCAACCGATTTGACTGGAGAATACCAAGGTAAATTAAACGGTCACTTGAAAGCAGACGATTTCTTTGGAACTGATAAATTTCCAACTTCAACTTTAGTTTTCAAAAAAATTGCAACAAAAGCTGCTAATGTTTACACAGTAACTGCTGATTTAACTATAAAAGGAATAACTAAACCAGTAACTTTTGATATCACTGTAAGCGAAGGTACTGCTACAACAACTTTCAATGTAGATCGTACTAAATACGACATCAAATACAATTCAAAATCATTTTTCGAAAGCATTGGAGACAAAGCTATTTATGACGAATTCGAATTAAAAGTGACTTTGAAATTTTAATTACAAATACCACTAAGAACGGAAAACCAACAAGAAATTGTTGGTTTTTTTTGTTATATAAAATTAATTCACGAATTTAAATCAACAAAAAAGCAAATCTATAAACTGACTAAATAATATTAAACCTAAATTTGTACCAACAAATAAAACACCTACAAATATGAAAATTGAAGAGGAGTTAAAAAGTACGGTTGAATATAATAAAGCAACAAGGGTAGTTTTGAATATCATGTACACACAAAACGTTATTTCGGATAGCTTTAATGAAATCGTTAAGCCTTATGACATTTCAGGAGAGCAATATAATGTTTTACGGATATTAAGAGGACAAAAAGGACAACCTGCCAACATGTGTGTTATTCAGGAACGCATGATTGCAAAAACAAGCAACACAACCAGACTAGTAGACAAATTATTATTAAAAGATTTAGTCACACGTAATGTTTGTACTGACAATCGAAGGAAAATTGAAGTTTTGATTACTCAAAAAGGATTGGATTTACTATCTGAATTAGATCCAAAGGTCAAACTTCATGAAGAATTTTTTTCCAAAAATTTAAGTACTGAAGAATTAATACAACTGAATACTTTATTAGAAAAATACAGAACAAAATAAACTAATCCTATTATGAGCAATTTTTTAAACAATCAAAATTGGAGATACGCTACAAAGAAATTTGATGCCTCAAAAAAAATTTCACCCGATGATTTAAATATCTTAAAAGAAGCCATTCGTTTAAGTTCTTCTTCGTACGGATTACAACCTTATAAAGTTGTCATTGTAGAAAATCCAGAACTTAGATCCCGATTACAACCCGCAGCTTGGGGACAATCTCAAATAGTAGATGCTTCACATTTATTTGTTTTTGCCAATGAAACTAATCTTGGAGCAGCATCTGTAGATGATTTGTTGAAATTAACCAGCGAAACAAGAAACACTCCAATGGAAACACTTGCAGGTTATGGAAATTTCATGAAATCTACCATTGCAAAATTGTCTGCCGAGGCCAAAAATATATGGACAGCCAAACAAACATACTTGGCTTTGGGTAATTTACTAAATGCAGCTGCCGAACTTAAAATTGACATTACTCCAATGGAAGGTTTTGATCCCAATCAAGTAAATGAAATATTAGGATTATATAGTCTCAATCTTAATGCTACTTTGATGGCAACTGTTGGTTACCGTCATGCAGAAGATGCTTCTCAATTTTACAAAAAAGTCAGAAAATCAAACGAAGATTTATTTATAATATTATAACAATTCTAAGCTTCTAAGTCTCTAAGACACTAAGTAACTAAGATTTAAGCAATCGTTTATTTTCTTTAAAAGCAAATAAACTTAGATTCCTAGACACTTAGTAGCTTAGTAACTAAATAACTATTAACTCAAAATCACAAATGAAAAAATTAAAATCAATTGCCTTTTTACTAGTAATCGCACTATCAACATTAGCAACAGCTCAAACCAAAAAAGTAGATGCTTCCAAAAGCAGTATTAATTGGGTTGGAAAAAAAGTAACAGGACAACATTCGGGGACAATAAATATTAAAGAAGCTACTTTAGTTTTTGATGGTCAAAAACTTACTGCTGGAACTTTCACAGTTGACATGCCTTCGATAACGGTAACCGATTTAAAAGCAGGTGATGGAAAAGAGGATCTAGAAGGACATTTAAAAGCAGACGATTTCTTTGGGACAGAAAAACATCCAACGTCAACTTTGGTTTTTAAAACTATTGCTACAAAAGGAAATGACCTATATAATGTAACAGCCGATTTAACAATAAAAGGAAAAACAAATCCTATAACTTTTGATATACTTGTAAAAGGGAATACAGCTACTGCTACATTGAAAGTGGACAGAACAAAATATGATATCAAATACAAATCGGGTAGCTTTTTTGATGGATTAGGAAACAAAGTAATTTATGATGATTTTGAATTAACAGTGAAACTGAAATTTTAATTCACCCTCTCATTTCTATACAAACCCTTTCAAAAATTGAAGGGGTTTCTTTATTTAGCCCTTAAAACACTGTAGTAATGATATTTAAAAAGTATTGTTATTAAAAGAAAACCTTCAAAATGATTTCACTTCAAAAAAACACCAAAAACAATGGTACTATGACTTAACTTAAACGTGACAATCACATAATATTAAAAAAATACTCTTAAAACATACTAGTTGTAAATTTGAATAAAACAATTAACCCCATAAGAGTTCAACTTTAAACCTACAATCTGTATTGTTATGAAAAAATTAATATTAGTTGCAAGTATCTTTCTTATTACATTTACAACTATAAATGCACAACAAATAAAAGGAATTATTGGAGAAAATAACTGGCTTTCCAATTGGACCAATTTTACACCTTCGACCACAAATTACAATACTGCCAACCAAATTTTAACAGGCAACATTGAAATCAACACAAAACTTACCAAAGGAATAACATATCGATTAATCGGAACAGTTTATGTAACAAATAAAGCTGTTTTGACTATTGAACCTGGAACTGTAATTAGAGGAGATAAAGAATCTTGTGGAACTCTAGTTATAACTAAAGGAGCTAAAATCATAGCAGAAGGAACTGCAAATGATCCAATTGTTTTTACTTCAAACAACAACATATCCGTAAGAAGACCTGGTGATTGGGGTGGAATTATCATCCTTGGAGATGCACCTACAAATAAAATTGGAGGAACAGGATATTTGGATTTCAACCTAGATTCAACATTAAGTTATTACGGTGGAGAAGATTCTAACAGCAATTCTGGAATACTAAAATATGTACGAATTGAATATTCAGGCCATAAAATAAATGCCTTAAAAGAATTAAATGGTCTATCATTGGCTGGGGTTGGAAAAGGCACAAAACTTGATTTTATACAAATTAGTTTTTCAAATGATGATTCATTCGAATGTTATGGAGGCGAAGTCAATTTCAATAACTTAATTTCTTTTAGAGCAACAGATGATGACTATGATTTTACCCAAGGTGCACAATGTATAATATCCAATAGTATCGCTATTCGTAACCCTTATTCTTCGGATAGATCTGGTTCTAGATGTTTTGAAATTGACTCTTATGACAAAATTGAATCTACCGATATTAACAAAAAACTCACCAAAATTACAGCCAACAACATGACTCTTGTAAATACGGAAGACAACAATCAAGGTTTGGTTAGAGAAGCGATTTATGTCAAAGAAAAAAGCTATTTTAATATCAACAACAGTGTTATTGATGGATTCAGCACATGTGTATTACTCGAAAACAAAATAGGAGCAGTTGCAACAAATCTTGCCAAAATAAACATTCAGAACATACAAATCAACCGATGTAATGGAGTGGTTCAAAGCGAAAATGCTACTGTTAATCCAGAGTTGTTAAACTGGTATAACAGTGATACATTTTCATTAGAATTTACAAAATTTAATAATGCTGAATTATTTATGCAATCCGACATAAAAGAATTCCCAGATTTTAGAACCAAAAAAATAACTTTTTTAGCCAGTTCAAAATAGTTACTTCCATACAATTGTAAAGCAGTAAGCCTGATATTTTTATCAGGCTTCGTTTTTATTTAAAACACCATCTTTAAATATTAAACAGAAACGAATTGAAATTCAGATTTTTAAAGTAACTTTATATACTTATTTACAACTACATTTCAATATTTAGAGTGTTCCATTTTTTGATTCAATTTATAAAAAACGGAAGCGATTTTTTTACTCACTGTTTTATTAACTTAATTTAAAGAAATATGAAGAGGCTAAAATTAATTTGTGCATCACTTTTAATTCTTTTTTCATTTCAAAAAGGAATTGCACAAACCCGTAAAATTGATGTCGTCAAAAGCATCATTAATTGGGAAGGAAAAAAGATAACTGGTCAACACGAGGGAACAATTAACTTCAAAGAGGGTAATCTTATATTCAAAGACAAAAAAGTTGCAGGTGGAAACTTCATTGTAGATATGAAGTCATTATCCAATACCGATCAAACTGGAAGTTCCAAGCAAAAATTAGAAGGCCATTTGAAATCCGAAGATTTTTTTGGTGTTGATAATTTCTCCACTTCAACTTTAGTATTCAAAAGTATCGCCAACAAAGGAAACAATACTTACCTCATCAATGCCGATTTAACAATCAAAGGAATTACCAATTCTATTCAATTTGATTTGGTTGTTGGCGGAAATAAAGCAACTGCTGCATTAAAAGTCAACAGAACAAAATATGATATAAAGTTTGGTTCTGGAAGTTATTTTGATGATTTAGGAGACAAAACCATTTATGATGATTTCGATTTAAATATAGTACTGATTTATTAAATTAGTATTTTTAACAAAAATAAAAGAAAATAATCTTTTTTTTTGATTTAATGTTTTTGTCAAACCAAATATCATTTATATATTTGTAAACAAGAAAATAGAACATGAAAACAATTACAAACAATACTTGGTGGTGGAACAATTTACGTCAGTCGTCGTGAACTAAGCTCCTATAGTATTATTTGAACTATAAATATAAAAGGCTTGTCATCACGACAAGCCTTTTTTTTATTTTAAAAAGAAGCAGAAAACAACAAAAAGAATCATTGTATCAAAAGCAACATAAGGCATGAAAACGTATAAACTACAAACCAACTACAAACAAATCCTAGCCGATACTATTACTCCTGTTAGTGTTTATTTTAAAATTAGAGATAAATTCCCAAACAGCTTGTTATTAGAAAGTAGCGATTATCACGGAAACGACAACAGCTTTTCCTATATCTGTTGCAATCCAATTGCTTCCATAAAAATAGAAAACGAAACCATTTTCAAAAAATACCCTGATGGAACTTCTGAAACTATTAATATTGACGCAAACACCAATATTCCAGAAATCATTCAAGATTTTTCAGGACAATTTAAGTCTGATAAAACCGATTTTAAATTCATCAATAATGGTTTATTTGGATACATTTCTTATGATGCTGTACGTTATTTTGAAAAAGTATCCATCGCAAAAAAAGAAAATAGCAATTCGATTCCCGATGTGTATTATGCAGTGTATCAAAACATCATTGCCATCAACCATTTCAAAAACGAAGCGTATATTTTCTGTCACAGCCTAGATCGAAAAAATAATATATCTGAAATTGAACAACTGCTACAATCTAGAAACATTGCATCCTATAAGTTCTCCAAAGAAGGCGAAGGTTTTTCGAATCTAACCGACCAAGAATTCAAACAAAATGTGGCTTTGGCCAAAAAGCATTGTTTCCGTGGAGATGTGTTTCAACTGGTTTTATCCAGAAGATTTACACAAGGGTTCAAAGGTGATGAATTCAATGTGTATAGAGCTTTAAGAAGCATCAATCCATCCCCTTACCTATTCTTTTTTGATTATGGTGATTTCAAAATATTTGGCTCATCACCCGAAGCACAAATTATTGTCAAAAACCGTAAAGCCGAAATTCACCCTATTGCTGGAACTTTCAAAAGAACTGGTGATGACGAGAAAGATGCCGTTTTGGCCAAAAATTTATCCGAAGACAAAAAAGAAAATAGCGAACATGTGATGTTGGTTGATTTGGCTCGAAATGATTTAAGCCGACACGGACATAATGTGAATGTAGAAAAATATAGAGAAGTGCAGTTTTTCTCCCACGTAATCCATTTAGTCTCCAAAGTAACTGGGCATTTACACGAAAAAGCCACAACTATGCAAGTCGTAGCTGATACCTTCCCCGCAGGAACGTTGAGTGGAGCACCCAAACACAGAGCGATGCAATTGATCGAAGATTACGAAAAAACAAACCGTAATTTTTATGGAGGAGCCATTGGTTTTATGGATTTTGAAGGTAACTTTAATCACGCGATTATGATTCGAACTTTCCTTAGTAAAAACCACCAATTGCATTCACAGGCCGGTGCCGGAATTGTGGCAAGTTCAGACGAAGAAAGCGAAATGCAAGAGGTTTACAATAAGTTACTGGCATTGAATAAAGCATTGGATTTGGCAGAAACGATTTAAAAAAAGTAACCGTTGTTCAGTTTTTAGTGTTCAGTCTTAAACCTGAAACTTTAAATTTTAAACAAAAAAATTAAGCAAAATGAAAAAAATACTAGTCATAGACAATTACGATAGTTTCACTTATAATTTAGTGCATTATCTAGAAGATTTAGATTGTGAAGTTACCGTTTACAGAAACGATGAATTTGATATTGATGAAATAGCAATTTTTGATAAAATTCTACTTTCTCCTGGTCCTGGAATTCCTGACGAAGCTGGATTATTGAAAGCCGTTATCCAAAAATACGCACCAACCAAAAGTATTTTTGGTGTGTGTCTAGGACAACAAGCCATTGGAGAAGTTTTTGGGGGAACATTATCTAATTTAGACAAAGTGTATCACGGAGTTTCTTCAATGGTTAAAACATCAGTTAATGATGAACTTTTATTTGAAGGATTAGGCAACGAATTCGAAGTTGGCCGTTACCATTCTTGGGTAGTTGACACCGATTTACCAGATGTCTTGGAAGCTACTTCTTTTGACGAAAATGGCCAAGTAATGTCTTTGCGTCATAGAACTTATGATGTAAGAGGCGTTCAATTTCATCCGGAAAGTGTATTAACACCAAACGGTAAAAAGATTTTGGAAAATTGGGTGAAATCGTAGAGACGTTGCAATGCAACGTCTCTACTGCAACGCATAAACATTGTAATGAAAAATGAAAACAACCAAAATTCATATCCTATTTTGCCTTTTTATTTTTTGCTTCCTTTCTTGCAACAAGCAGAAAGAGCAAAAAACAGAACCAATAGTTAGTGCCCAACCCGAAATTGTTTTGGATTTATTGGCTATAAAGGCAAAAAACAAATTAGGAAAAGATACTGTTGTTACAATTATAAATGACCCTGTTTATCTCAAAACAAAGAAATATAATGTTGTAAACGCATTAGTTCTTTTAAAAACTGAAATTGATTTATCAAAAGTTGATATAAAAAATACCTTAATTGTTTTTGAATGTATTGATGGTTATAAGCCCGAAATGTCACTTGAATTATTCTTAAATGCAAAACCTTTTTTGGCTTTTAAAGATATTGATGCTCCAAAAGGTTCCAATTGGGAAAAGATTATCAAGAATAGAAACGAGATGAATGCCGACCCATTTTATTTGGTTTATACGAATGTTACAGCAAAAGATTCTAAGTATAAATGGCCTTACAATTTGGTAAAAATTCATCTGGAATCAAAAAACAAGAATGAAGCCTTAACACCAATAGGAGATGAAAAAGCAACAAAAGGTTTCGTATTATTTCAAAAACAATGCATCACCTGTCATGCAATAAATGGCATTGGAGGCGAAATGGGACCTGAATTAAATTATCCAAAAAGCGTTACAGAATATTGGATAGAAAAAGAATTGGTCGATTACATTGTCAATCCAGTTTCCTTTAGAAACAAAGTAAAAATGCCAACATTAGGAATTACCAAACAACAATCACAGGAAATTGTTGATTATTTAAAATACATGTCAAAGAAGAAAACAGAGATTAGAAGTTAGAAGAAATATATGCCTAAAAAGAAAACAGAGATTAGAAATTAGAAGTTAGAAAAAATAAAAAACTCAGTCCCGATTGCTATCGGTATAGTCACTTAGAAACTTAGTATCTTACATAAAAATGAAAAATATATTAAACAGACTAATCAATCACGAAATTCTCACGAAAGAGGAAGCCAAAAACGTACTGGTTAATATCTCGAGCGGGAGTTACAATCCAAGTCAGATTTCAGCATTTTTGACCGTATATATGATGCGAAGCATTAGTATCGAAGAGTTGGCAGGTTTTAGAGAAGCACTTTTAGAATTGTGCATTCGTGTAGATTTATCAGCTTACAACACTATCGATTTGTGTGGTACAGGAGGTGACGGAAAAGACACTTTCAATATTTCTACTTTAGCTTCTTTTGTGGCAGCAGGAGCAGGAATAAAAGTAGCCAAACACGGTAATTACGGTGTTTCTTCCATTTCGGGTTCGAGTAATGTGATGGAAAAATTGGGAGTAAAATTCAGTAACGACAATGATTTTCTTGAAAAATGTATCGACAAAGCTGGGATTGCTATTTTACACGCACCTTTGTTTCACCCTGCAATGAAAAACGTAGGCCCTATTCGAAAAGAATTGGGTGTTAAAACCTTTTTCAATATGTTGGGACCAATGGTAAATCCATCGTTCCCACAAAACCAATTGGTAGGTGTTTTCAATCTCGAATTGGCTAGAATGTATAGTTATTTGTACCAAAACACTTCTGTCAATTTCACCATTTTACATTCCTTGGATGGTTATGATGAAGTTTCTTTGACTGGTCCAACAAAAATGATAACCAGTACAAAAGAAGGGGTATTAAATCCTACTGATTTTGGAGTTCGGCTTTTAGAACAAAACGAAATCGAAGGCGGAAAAACCATCGAAGAATCGGCAGAAATGTTTATGAATATTATATCCGGAAAAGGAAATGAAGCCCAAAATAATGTAGTCTGTGCCAATGCAGGAATAGCGATTGCTACTGTAACAAAATGCTCTACTCTAGAAGGATTTCAAATAGCGAAAGAAAGTATAGTATCCGGAAAAGGTTTTCTAGCTTTGAAAAAAGTACAAGAACTAAGTAAAGCCCCATAACACCCAGATGGGGGAACTAGCTACAAACTCATAAAATTTGAACTTTAGAATCTTAAAAAAAATGAACATATTAGATAAAATCATAGTTGACAAAAAAAGAGAAGTTATTCTCAAAAAATCCATCATTCCAGTTTCACAATTGGAAAGTTCGATTTTCTTTGGTAAAAAAACAATTTCTTTAAGTCAAAACTTAAAAGACAGTAACTCTGGAATCATTGCAGAGCACAAACGCCGTTCTCCTTCAAAAGCTGAAATTAATTATAGTTTCACCGTGGAAGAAGTTGTCAAAGGATACGAAAGTGCCGGTGCTTGCGGGATTTCAGTCTTGACAGATGGAAAATATTTTGGAGGTTCTCTAGACGATTTGCTTTTGGCAAGAGCTTCAGTAAATATACCACTGTTACGAAAAGAATTTATTGTAGACGAATACCAAATCTTAGAAGCCAAAGCACACGGAGCCGATTTGATTTTACTGATTGCAGCCGTTTTGACTAGAGACGAAATCAAATCATTATCCGAATTTGCCAAAGGTTTAGGATTGGAAGTATTATTGGAAGTTCATAATTTAGAAGAATTAGAAAAATCGATTATGCCAACTTTGGATATGATTGGTGTCAATAATAGAAACTTAAAAACTTTCGAAGTAAGTTTGGATTTCAGCAAAGAATTAGCCTCAAAAATTCCGAATGATTTTGTAAAAGTTTCCGAAAGCGGGATTTCATCAGTCGAATCGATAAATGAATTAAAGCCATACGGTTACAAAGGATTCTTGATTGGAGAAAACTTTATGAAAACCGACAATGCAGGAAAAGCAGCAACGGAATTTATTAGCAAATTGTAAATAAAAAACAAATATTAACTTATGGCGCCTTAGCGTCTTAGCGGTAAAACAAATGAAACTCAAAATTTGCGGCATGAAATACCCTGACAACATACTCGAAGTAGGTTCGATCCTACCCGATTATATGGGATTTATATTCTGGGAAAAATCGGCTCGCTATTTTGACGGTGATATGCCAGACTTGCCAAAATCAATAAAAAAAGTAGGGGTTTTTGTTAATGAGAATATTGAAGTAATTGAAGAAAAAATAGCAAAATACAATTTACAAGCCATTCAATTACACGGTCAGGAATCGGTTGATTTTTGTTCGGAAATAAAAGCTAAATTTGATACTTCCATCGAAATCATCAAAGTATTTTCGGCAGATGAGCATTTTGATTTTAGCATTTTAAAACCATTCGAAGCTGTTTGTGACTATTTCCTTTTTGATACCAAAGGAAAATTACCTGGTGGAAACGGCACGACATTCGATTGGCGAATATTAGAAAATTACCCTTCTAAAAAACCGTTCTTTCTGAGTGGTGGAATCGGAATCGAGGAAATGGATTCCATATATGAAATATCGAAAACCAATTTACCGATTTATGCTATAGATATAAACAGTAGATTTGAAATTGAACCAGGATTAAAAAACATACAATTATGTAGAGACGTTGCACTGCAATTTCTCTACGGAAACAAATAAAAAAAATAAAAATGTCATACAACGTCAACGAAAAAGGCTATTACGGAGAATTTGGAGGAGCCTACATTCCAGAAATGTTATATCCAAATGTAGAAGAACTACGTCAGAAATATTTAGAAATCACTGCTGAACCCGAATTCAAAGCAGAGTTTGACCAACTACTCAAAGATTACGTTGGTCGTCCAAGTCCTTTGTATTTTGCTAAAAGACTATCAGAAAAGTACAATGCCAAAATTTATCTCAAAAGAGAAGATTTAAATCATACAGGAGCTCATAAAGTTAACAATACCATTGGGCAAATATTAGTTGCCAAACGATTGGGCAAAAAACGCATCATAGCCGAAACAGGTGCAGGACAACATGGAGTTGCAACAGCAACTGTTTGTGCCTTAATGGGTATGCAATGCATTGTTTACATGGGTGAAATCGACATTGCACGTCAAGCGCCAAACGTTGCCCGCATGAAAATGCTAGGTGCCGAAGTTCGTCCAGCGCTTTCGGGTTCAAGAACACTAAAAGACGCCACCAACGAAGCCATTCGCGATTGGATTAACAATCCTGTCGACACCCATTATATCATCGGATCGGCCATTGGACCTCATCCTTATCCAGATATGGTAACTCGTTTTCAAAGCATCATTTCCGAAGAAATCAAATGGCAGCTTAAAGAAAAAGAAGGTCGCGAAAACCCAGATTATGTAGTCGCTTGTATTGGCGGTGGTAGCAATGCTGCAGGGACTTTTTACCACTTTTTACACGAGCCTGAAGTGGGTATTGTAGCAGTTGAAGCTGCTGGAAAAGGCGTCAATAGCGGTCATAGTGCAGCCACCAGCAAACTAGGTAAAGTGGGCGTTATTCATGGTTGCAAAACCCTGTTGATGCAAACTCCCGATGGTCAAATTACAGAACCGTATTCGATTTCTGCAGGTCTTGATTATCCTGGCGTTGGTCCTATGCACGCACATTTGGCGCAATCAGGACGCGGAGAATTCTACTCCGTAACCGATGACGATGCTATGCATGCCGGTTTGGAGCTTACACAACTAGAAGGTATTATTCCTGCGATTGAAAGTGCACATGCATTTGCTATATTTAAACAAAAAGAATTCAAACCTACTGACATTGTTGTAATCAGCCTTTCCGGTCGTGGCGACAAAGATTTAGACAATTATATCGATTATTTTAAATTATAACTGAACACTGAATCTTCTTAAGGTTATCGGGCTATAAACACTATTTAACAAGAAAAAAAAACTTAAAAAATTATGCAAGAAGAGATTATAAAACATACCAAACAGGCTTACAAAAAATCAAAAAATCCAAAGCACTCTTTTGGAGAAAAAACAAAAGAAATAATCATTGAAGTTTTCATCATTGTATTTGCGATTTCACTTTCTATTTGGCTTCATAGTTGGAGCGAGCACAGGCATCAACAAGAAGAAGTAAACGTTTTTCTCAGCAATTTAAAAAATGATTTAAAAGAGGACATAGAAAATATTGAAATTGAAAAGAAAGAATATGAAAAATCAAACACGGGCTACCAAAAACTTTTAGACCTAACTGCTTTCCAAATTGATAGTATTTCTAAATCAAAAAATAATAAATTTAATTTCCCGGTTCATTCACAAGGCCCTAAAAATATTATTGGAAATTTTGAAGGTTTTAAGTCTAGTGGCAAAATTGGCTACATAGAGGATGAAAAACTAAAACAGAAAATTTTAAATTATTATCAAGTGATAGTGCCTGCAATTAATGAAGTTGACAAGGTATACAATGATTTTTTGTTCAAGTGTTTCGATAAAATGATAGAAAATGCAGACAAGTCCGATGAAAAATTATATTCAGATGCAAAATTCAAGAAGACGATATTTTTTCTCATCATGATTGGTAAAAATAACATAAGGGTTTATGAAAAAAATTCAATACCCGAAGCAAACCAACTTATCAAAGAAATAGAAAAATCCATGAATAAATAAAAGAGCACTCAATGTCCAATTTGGATATTATTATATATTGTTAATATTGAAAAACACTCGAAAATACCTGTGCCTTTGCCGTTCTAGACGAAATGAAATTCAAAAAAGGCTATATTGTAGTGCTAAATTTTTCGAGAAGAGAAGACAAAGATTTGAATGCTAATATTGATCATTTTTAAATTGTAGTTGGGCGTTCCCGCAGAAAAAGCGGTCGGGCTATCCGCTATATTCCCGATTAACAAAAACTACGGCAAAAAAGCCTTGTTTTTCTAAATCGGGAGATGTCGCTTCTATCCCTAACGCAAACGCAATCAATAATTAAAATTTAAATACCATTAACATTTCCAAAAAATAAAATCTATGCAAAAATTATTCGCTTACGGTAGCTTACAACATGAAGATGTCCAAGAAGATTTGTTTGGACGTTTACTTAAAGGGACACCTGAAACATTAATTGGATATGAATTAAATGAAATTCAAATCGAAGAAGAATTTGGCATTGTTCATTATCCTATTATAATGGAAACCAACAAGGCCGAAGACACTATTAGTGGCATTGTATATGAAGTTTCGTTAAATGAACTACACCAAGCAGACCTATATGAAGGAAAGCATTACAAACGGGTTGAAGTACAGTTGCAATCCAACCAAAAAGCTTGGGCTTATAGCGCTGCAATTTAATTAATAAAAGAATTGAGAATATTTTAAAAATATAAAATGAACAGAATAAATCAAAAATTACAAGAAGACAAAAAAATACTTTCCATCTACTTTTCAGCTGGATATCCTAATTTGAATGACACCGTACAAATCATTCAGGACTTAGAAAAAAATGGTATTGATATGATCGAAATTGGATTGCCGTTTAGCGACCCTTTGGCAGATGGACCAACCATTCAAGCCAGCTCAACACAGGCTTTGCATAACGGAATGACCACACAAATTTTGTTTGACCAACTGAAGGACATTCGCCAAAGCGTATCTATTCCTTTGGTGATTATGGGGTATTTTAATCCAATGTTACAATATGGAGTAGAGCAATTCTGTAAAAGTTGTTCCGAAATTGGAATAGATGGACTTATTATTCCAGATTTACCAGTTGATGTGTATGCCGAAGAATACAAAGATACTTTCGAGAAATACGGCTTAAAAAACATTTTTTTAATCACGCCACAAACTTCGGACGAACGCATTCGTTTTATAGACAGTGTTTCGGATGGATTTATTTATATGGTCAGCTCTGCCAGTGTAACGGGTTCAAGCGCTGGTTTTGGAAGCAACCAAGAAGCCTATTTCAAACGCATTTCCGATATGAATCTAAGAAACCCACAAGTGATTGGATTTGGAATTAATAATGCCGAAACCTTCAATCAAGCGACTCGGTTTGCTAAAGGAGCCATTATTGGAAGTGCTTTTATCACGTATTTAACGGAGAATGGAACTGGTAAAATTGAAGAATTTGTAAAAGCAATTCGATAGATAACTTTTAAGTAATACGGTATGACAAGCATTAGACGAACTACTTCCGAAAATACCAATTTTCAAAATCTAGTCGTTTTGCTCGATGTAGATTTGAAAATAAAAGATGGTCAAGATCACGATTTTTATGCACAATACAACAAATTAGACACAATCAATCATGTTGTTGTTTGTTATCAAGACAATATTGCCATTGGTTGTGGTGCCTTCAAAGAATATGATTCGAATACAGTTGAGATAAAAAGAATGTTTGTGCATCCCAATTTTCGAGGAAAAGGTATTGCTAGTATAATTCTCAAAGAGTTAGAAATCTGGGCAATCGAGCTCAATTACAAATGTTGTGTTCTAGAAACGGGTACAAACAATCCTCAAGCCATTGCTTTGTATCACAAATCGGGTTATGAAATCATTCCTAATTATGGTCAATATCAAAATATTGAAGCAAGCGCTTGTTTGAAAAAATTCATTCGATAAATAGCGAAAATGAGGCTCACTTTTGTATGAATCGATCCTACGGAACTTTAGTTTGGGTTTGACTTAAATATCAACGGATTGAAATTTGTTGCTACAAAACAGACCGTTCCTTCAGAACTTTCTTAAAGCTGTAGGCTTGATTCATATTGTATAATTCCGTCTTTTTTTTATATATAATATGCTAAAACTGTGTGAAAAATAAAACATGCAAATTTAGTCCATTCTTCAACATAATGACAAATTAAGCTATTCTCAAAAAAAACTACATACTATTTCTTATTAATTAAAATAATCCTTATTCCCAATCGTTAAAGAAAAGTTAAAAATATATTAAACAATCGTTTAATTTAAACAGTTGTTTAATTTCGCTCCGAATTAAAAATGTTACATTGAAAACGGACTTTAACGACAAACAAATACAAATTCTTCAAGTGGCCGAAACGCTATTTGCAGAGAAAGGATTTGACGGTACTTCGATAAGAGACATTGCCAAAGAAGCCAAAATAAATATCGCCATGATATCCTATTATTTTGGATCCAAAGAACAATTGTTGGAATCATTAATTGTCTATCGTGCAACAGATATTAAATTACAACTGGACATTTTAATTCTAGAAGATTTAAGTCCTCTTGAAAAAATAAACAAATTAATTGCCCTTTATATCCACAGAATAAACGGCAATCGATGCATTTACAAAATTGTTCACTTTGAATTTTCTTCTCAAAAAAGAGAAACAAATTTAGAAGCTTTTACCGAAATAAAGAAAGGAAATCTAAAAGCACTTGAAGCAATTATTCAGGATGGTCAGGAAAAAGGCTTTTTTAGAAAAGATATTATCGTTCCGCTACTCACTCCAACAATTCTTGGAACCTATTTCCATTTTCATTTGAATAGACCTTTTTACGAAAATCTATTACAACTCAATTCCGAAGAAGAATACAATACCTATATAAAAACAACTCTAACAATGCACATTCAGCAAACCATTAAAGCCCTTTTGACATATGAAAGTTAGTTATTTAATGCTATTTGGAGGATTCCTAGTTGGGATTTCGTCCATCAATGCCCAAGAAAAAACTAATTTAAAGCTGGAAGAGGCTATAAATTTGGCTTGGACAAAAAGTAATGAAGTATCATTGGCCAACACCAAAGTGGAAACCAAAAAACAAGAATTACAATCAATTAAAAACAATCAATATCCTGATCTAAAATTATCTGGAGAATATTTACGATTGACTGAAGCTTCGGTCGATTTACAATTTAATGCAGGTGCAAAAGCACTTCCTGTTCCTGATCAATTGTTGGTCGGACAAGCAACACTAAAATTACCTCTTTATGCCGGAATGAAAATTCAAAATGGCATCAAATTACAAGATAATTTGTATCAAGCAGAAAATGCAATGGCCTCACAAACCAAAGAGGTTGTAGCAATGAGAGTTATTAGTTATTACTCTAATTTATACAAATCTAAAAGAACGGTTGAGTTATTAAAAGAAAATTTGAAAACTGCACAACAACGCGTACTTGATTTTACAGCCTTAGAAAAAAATGGAATAATTCCTCGAAATGATTTATTGAAATCACAATTACAAGTTTCAAAAGTTCAATTATCATTAGACCAAGCTATCAATAATGCTACTATTGTAAACTATTATTTGATAACTTTATTAAAGTTACCAACAAATACTAAAATTGATATTCAAGAAAATGATTTGACTCATTTTCAAATGAATAATATCCCTACAAATGAGCAGCCTGCTTTTGAAAACCGTAAAGATCTGGAAGCAGTTCAGTATCAAAGTAAAGCTACACAAGACAACATAAGTTTGGCCAAAGGAGATTATTATCCTAGCATAGCATTGGTTGGTGGATATGCAGCATTAAATCTAAATAATATTGTAACATTAGAAAATGCAATGTATTTTGGAGTTGGTTTATCGTATGATATCAGTGGTATTTACAAAAATGGAACTCAAGTAAAAATTGCTGAAAGTAAAGCCCTTGAAGTAAAAAACTCCGAAGAGTTGCTTAAAGACGACATCCGAATTCAGGTTCAACAAGCCATTACCAACTACGATTTGGCACTAAAACAAGATATCGTTTACAACCAAGCCGTGGAACAAGCTACTGAAAATTATAGAATTGTAAAAGATAAATATGAAAATGGGCTTTCGGATACTAATGATTTATTAGAAGCCGATGTAGAACAACTTAATTCAAAAATAAATGAAACCATTGCCAAAGTAGATGTTATCCAAAAATATTACGAATTGCTTTCGGCTACCGGTCAACTAACTCAAACTTTCAATCTTACAAAAATATAATCACTCCCCATACCATGGAAAAGAAAAAATCAAACGCCAAATTCATCATTATACTATTGGTTTTAATCCTTGCAGGAGGAACTTACGGAATCTCAAAATACCTTCATTCTCAAGCACACGAAGAAACAGATGATGCACAAATAGAGAAAAATATGAATCCAATAATTCCAAGAGTTTCTGGATATATTAACAAAGTATATGTCAAAGACAATGACTTTGTGAAAAAAGGAGATACTTTATTTACAATTGAAAAAAGAGATTATCAATTAAAAATCGAAGAGGCAAATGCTACTTATATTGGTGCAGAAAGTGGATATGATGTTGCCAAAGAAGATATTGGAAGCGCACTTGCTAGCATTGCTGTATCTGATGCTAATGTTCAAACGGCAGGAGGAAATATTGAGACTGCCAAAATAAGATTGGGAAGAGCTACAAGTGATTATGTACGCTACGAAAATTTATACAAAAATCATTCGATTACCAAACAACAATACGAACAAGCATTGGCAGCCAAACAAGAAGCAGAAAATCAAGTTCGTATTTTGCAACAACAACAAAAAGCAAGCGCATTTCAGAAAACGGTTATTGAAGCAAAATCAAGGGTTTCTAATAAACAAACCGATGTAGCTGCAGCTAATATTAAAAAAGCAAAAGCTTTACTAGAAGTAGCCGAACTGAACTTAACCTACACTGTTATT
This sequence comes from Flavobacterium rarum (SeqCode), assembly GCF_965234445.1. Taxonomy (GTDB): domain Bacteria; phylum Bacteroidota; class Bacteroidia; order Flavobacteriales; family Flavobacteriaceae; genus Flavobacterium; species Flavobacterium rarum. The sequence continues at coordinate 372,251 of NZ_OZ248490.1, forward strand.
ACAGCTGCAATAGATGGGCAGGTATCAAAAATTGATATACAGCCTGGGCAATTAGTGCAACAAGGACAATCGTTGTTTTACATTATAAACAACAATGAAGCATGGGTAGTTGCCAATTTTAAAGAAACACAATTGAATAAAATGGTGATTGGTCAAAAAGTAACTGTAAAAGTAGATGCTTACCCTGACTATGATTTTGAAGGAACTGTTACTTCTTTTTCTCCAGCAACTGGTTCACGTTTTTCATTGTTACCTCCAGATAATGCGACTGGAAATTTTGTAAAAACGATTCAACGATTACCAATAAAGATAAGCTTGAATGCTACAAATGATCCTAAAAAAATCGAATTACTTCGTCCAGGAATGAATGCAGATGTAGATGTGCATTTGAAATAAATCAATAAACATATAAGTCAAATAAGAATTTATTGAAAACAAAATCAAGTAAAACAATAGTTCATTCGAGGAAATATATTTTAATTTATAAAGTATACTCTAACTTATATTCTCTTTTTTTATCACTTGTTTTAACAAATTTTAAAAAACTTATATGACTTATATGTTAAAAAATAGAAGAGCTAATTATTTTTGAATATTGCGAATAAATCAAAAAAATGGTACAAAACGAAGAAGACGATTTAATAGAATACGGTTATAGAAGGGTCATCATTACAATCACTTGTGTGCTTTGTGCTATGCTCGAAATTGTCGATACAACGATTGTAAACGTAGCATTAAATAATATGCGAGGTAGCCTAGGTGCTACTTTAACTGACGTGGCTTGGGTAATTACGGCTTATGCTATTGCAAACGTAATTGTAATACCTATGACGAGTTGGTTGTCACAACAATTTGGGCGTCGTAATTATTTTGCAACCTCCATTGTCATATTTACCATAGCTTCTTTCCTCTGCGGAAACGCTACTAATATATGGGAACTAGTTGCCTTTCGATTCATTCAAGGATTAGGTGGAGGGGCGCTATTGGTAACTGCACAAACCATAATTACAGAAAGTTACCCTGTTGCCAAAAGAGGAATGGCACAAGCTATTTACGGAATGGGTGTTATTGTTGGTCCAACATTGGGTCCGCCATTGGGTGGCTATATTGTTGATCACTATTCTTGGCCTTTTATTTTTTATATTAATATTCCTCTTGGAATAATTGCCACTTTGTTGACCATTGTATTTGTCAAAAGCCCAAAATATGGAGCCAAACTCAAAGCCAATCAAGTAGATTGGTGGGGAATTGTCTTTTTGGCTTCTTTTATTGGATCTCTTCAATTTGTTTTGGAACACGGACAACAAGATGATTGGTTTAACAATAGTACAATTATTGTATTAAGTGTAGTTTCGATATTTGGATTGCTGTTATTCATTTGGAGAGAACTCACCTACAAACATCCTATCGTAAATCTAAAAGTTTTTAAAGACAATAATTTAAAAATTGGTACCATCATGTGTTTCATTTTGGGATTTGGCTTGTATGGCTCAACCTTTATCATCCCGATTTACACCCAATCGGTTTTGGGATGGAGTGCAACCGATGCTGGTTTATTATTGATTCCAAGTTCGATCACTACAGGAATTATGATGCCTTTTATAGGTAAAATGATTCAGCGTGGCATTTCGCAAACCTATATGGTTGCTGCAGGATTCTTTGTGTTTTTCTTATTTACTTTTATGATGCGAGACGTTCTTACTCCAGATACAGGAGTAGAACATATGTTTTGGCCATTAATTCTTAGAGGTGTTGGATTGGGATTATTATTTGTTCCAATCACCACTTTATCTTTATCTACTCTAAAAGGAAAACACATTGGCGAAGGTGCAGCTTTTACAGGAATGATGAGACAATTGGGAGGTTCTTTTGGTATTGCCATCATAACCACTTACATTTCTAGATTCAATCAAGAACACCGAGTGAATCTGGTTTCACATCTGGACAGCACATCATTTGAAGTGCAACAAACAGTACAAAAACTGCAAATGGGTTTTATGTCTAAAGGATATGCCGCCAATGAAGCTTTGGCAAAAGCCTATAAAGTATTAGAATTTAAAGTAATGACACAAAGTTCTGTATTGTCATTTATGGATATTTTTATGTATCTAGGAATACTTTTTCTAGTTTGCATTCCATTTATTCTTTTGATAAAAAAAGGAAAAAACAAAATCAATCCAGCGGATGCAATGCATTAAGATTTTAGATTTTAGATTTTAGATTTTAAATTTTAAATTTTAGATTTCTTAAAAGTTGACAATTTAAAAAACTCCGAATCTCACTTATTGTTTAGTGATTTTCGGAGTTTTTTTTTATATAAAATAAGGCTTTAGCTTTACAAAATCTTAATTCTAATACCAAACCCAAATATAAATTAACCAAAATACTTTTCTGGTTTGAAGTTTTTCTCCCAAGGGCAATAGGGTTAATCTTTTTTCTCGCAAAGGCGCTAAGGCGCTAAGGTCGGACGAATCACTTTGCGCCTTTGCGTCTTTGCGAGAGTTTTAATCTAAAACATATGCGAGAATTTCTGACGCTTATTAATGTATAAGCTTATGCAAAAGATAAGCTTGTTGGACTAATATATATTTGTAACTGGTATAAATACCAAAATCTTAATACTTAATACTAAAATCTTAATACTTATCACCTTGTAAAAACCAAATTATTCCCATTAGACAAGTTAGCATCAAACTGGTAGTCTTCGTAATTGAAACCTTTTAAATCGTCTATCGATTGGGCATTGGTATCGATAATATAACGTACCATCAAACCCCTAGCCTTCTTAGCAAAAAAACTAATTATTTTCAGTTTTCCATCTTTATAATCCTTAAATTCTGGAGTGATAACTGGAACTTTCAACCCTTTGAGATCCACCGCCGAAAAATACTCGTTGCTGGCCAAATTGATAAACAACTCGTCCTTTTTGAGTTCTTTGTTCAATGAATTGGTAATCGTTTTTTTCCAAAACTCATATAAGTTTTTACTTTCGCCAATGGGCAATTTGGTTCCCATTTCAAGTCGATATGGTTGCATTAAATCCAATGGTTTTAAATACCCATACAAACCTGATAAAATCCTCAAACGATCTTGTAGTAAATCTAATTTATCAATCGGAATTGAATAGGCATCGAGCCCGTTATAGACTTCACCATCAAAAGCATAAACGGCAGGTCTCGCATTCTCTCGCGAAAAAGGCGTTTTCCAATCTTGATTGCGTTTCCAGTTCAAATCGGCCAATTTGTCTGAAATCGACATCAGTTCCGATAATTCTTTTGGTGATTGCAATTTTAAAACTTTATGAACTTGTCTGGATTCTTTCAAAAAAGAAGATTCAGTATAATGAGTTGTTGGTAATTCTTTTTCGAAATTTAAGGATTTGGCTGGAGATAAAACAATTTTCATAGCTAGGCTTTCGGATTCATTTTCTTATTAGTTTCAAAAGTACAAATTGAAAACTAGAATATAGAATCTCTGAATTGAATTGTATAATGCTACTATAGTTTTTTAAAATAAGAGTCCTTTAATTTTATAACTTTCCATAATTAATCCCAATTCGATAAAATTGGCCACAGATTAAAAAAAAATCTTATAGATTTCTTTAATAACAGCGCATAAAATCTGTGAGAATCTTTTTAATCTATGGCAAAAAACTTTACTAGGTACATTTTGTGGACAGTCATAATTTATTTTATGTATTTTTGATTTTATAAAGAAATAAAACCAAGTCCAATGTTTGAGATAAAAAAAGCCGATTTAGAAGATTTAACATCAATACAAATAGTAGGTAAACAATCGTTTCTTGAAACTTTTACGGAGAATAACACACCCGAAAATATCGAGAAATACCTTCAAGAAAGTTTCAATACAGCTCAAGTAACTTTAGAAATAAATAATCCTGAGTCTCTTTTTTATTTAGCCTTTTGGGAGAACGAACCTATTGGCTTTTTGAAAGTAAATTTAGGCGAAGCTCAAACAGAATCTATGTATAAAAACACACTTGAAATTCAACGCATCTATGTTTTACAAGCTTTCCATGGAAAAAAAATAGGACAATTACTATTAGACAAAGCTATAGAAATAGCAAAACAACATCTGGTCGATTATGTTTGGCTAGGTGTTTGGGAAGAAAACCACAAAGCCCTCCATTTCTACAACAAAAATGGTTTTGTCACTTTTGACAAACATGTATTTGTATTAGGTGATGATAAACAAACCGATTTAATAATGAAACTCAACACTCAGAACTAAACCTTAATGAATACTATTCCTACCCCACTAACCAAAAACTCAAAATCCATTCTTAACGCCGCCGTAATTGTAGCCGCTCTTGGTTATTTTGTTGATATATACGACTTACTACTCTTTGGAATTGTGCGCACTGATAGCCTAAAAGACCTTGGAATTACAGGCGATGCCATCCGAAATCAAGGAGAATACCTGATTAGTATGCAAATGTTTGGAATGCTTTTTGGTGGAATTCTATGGGGAGTTTTGGGTGACAAAAAAGGAAGAATCTCCGTTTTATTCGGTTCCATATTAATTTATTCGGTGGCCAATATTGCCAACGGAATGGTAACTACTGTTGATGGATATGCCTTTTGGAGATTGATTGCGGGAATTGGTCTAGCAGGCGAATTAGGAGCCGGAATCACTTTGGTTGCCGAATCCTTACCCAAAGAAAAACGAGGCTATGGAACGATGATTGTAGCCTCTGTAGGAGTTTCAGGAGCAGTTGCTGCGTATTTGGTCTATCAAGTTTTTAAAGATTGGCGTTTGTGTTATTATGCGGGTGGCGTTCTGGGAATTTTATTATTGTTTTTACGAATCAGCATTACTGAGTCTGGTATGTTTAAGCAAGTACAGCAAAGTGAGGAGAAAAAAGGCGATTTTTTGTCTTTGTTTACTGATAAAAAACGATTTTCAAAATACCTACAATGCATTCTCATTGGAATTCCGCTTTGGTTTTTGGTAGGCGTTTTGATCACTTTCTCACCAGAATTCGCCAAAGCTCTCGGAGTTCAGCAAGCAGAAACCATTGCCGCTGGAAAAGCAATAGCATTTTGTTATACTGGTTTGGTGTTTGGTGATATTGCTAGTGGACTCTTAAGTCAATGGTTCAAAAGCCGTAAAAAAATAATGGGTTTATTTTTGATACTCAATCTCAGTATGGTTTTTGTTTACTTAAATGCTTTCGGAATTTCTACATCAACTTTTTATTTGCTTTGTTTTGCAATGGGATGCTCGGTTGGCTATTGGGTATTATTTGTTACTATTGCTGCCGAACAATTCGGAACCAACATTCGGGCAACTGTAACAACTACGGTTCCCAATTTTGTTCGAGGTTCGCTTCCGCTAATTATTTTAATATACAGTTATTTTAGGGATTCCATTTTTGAAGGTGACATCCTTAAATCGGGAATGATTGTTGGGTCAATTTTATCTATTATTTCATTAGTAGCACTTTGGAAAATGAAAGAAACGTTTCATATTGATTTGGATTATACAGAAAATAGTTCTGAAACTTTTATTTAATATCCGATGGAATACTTCATTATTTGCCTCGTTGCCTTAGTTGGTTCTGGTTTGACATTGTTTTCTGGGTTTGGACTAGGAACACTTCTTGTTCCTGTATTCGGATTGTTTTTTCCAATCGAAATCGCAATAATCCTAACAGCCATTGTTCATTTTTTAAACAATATTTTTAAATTGATTTTGTTAGGTAAAAATGCCAATCTAAAAATTGTTATGCGTTTTGGTATTCCAGCAATTCTTTTTTCTTTTCTGGGTGCTTTCCTACTTTCCTATTTAAATCATATGAATTCTATTTTTGTATATAAAATAGGAACTCATTTTTTTGAAATTATACCTATAAAATTAATCATTGGTATTGTATTATTATTTTTCTCTCTTTTTGAGATCGTTCCAAGTTTAACAAAACTACAATTTGATCAAAAATATTTGCCTCTCGGAGGTGTCTTAAGTGGTTTTTTTGGGGGGCTTTCTGGAAACCAAGGAGCTTTAAGAGCCGCCTTTTTAATTCGTGCCAATCTTAATCCGCAAACGTATATTGCAACAGGTGTTTATATTGCTTGCTTAATTGACATTTCCAGATTGCTAATATATTCCAAAGAAATTATCATCAATGCTCATCAATTCGATTATACTTTATTGATTTTAGCAACTTTGTCGGCTTTTACAGGAGCATTTTTTGGGAATAAATTACTCAAAAAAGTTACATTAAAAAACCTTCAAATATTCGTAGCAGTAATGCTAATTCTTTTTGCTTTATTATTGATTTTTGGTATTATTTAAAAAAATATTAGAATTTCAAATTTTTTTTTGATTTAAAATTCTATTATATTTGAATGAAATTTATACTATGAAGATATTTTTCACCCTTTTTTCTACAATTCTATTCCAAGTAGGATTTGCCCAAACGGCAGAAACGTATTTTGAAAAAATCAGAAACAACGAAGCCGAACTTACCGCTTTCTTTTCTCAAATGCCCAAAGGAGGCGATTTACACCACCACTATTCCGGTTCTATTTATGCCGAACCTTTATTGGCTCATGCCATTGCCGAAGATTTTTATCTCAATACGCAAACAATGACTGTAAGTCAAGAAAAACAGTCTGGAAGTGATTGGATTTTATTTTCGACATTGCAAAAAAATGGAGAATTGGATATATACAAACAAAAAATAATGCAAAAATGGTCAGTCAAAGATTATAATAATGTTGATTACCCTTCGGATAAATTATTTTTTGAATCCTTTATGAAATTTGAACCTGCCATAAAAGATAATTTCGGCACTGGTTTATTGGAACTAAAAAACAGAGCCATCAAAGAAAATGTAAGCTACATAGAAACTCAACTTTCAACAATACCCTGTGCAATCAAAACGGATGATTTAAACAAATACAATCTTCATTTAAGAAAAATGATGGCTATCAAAAACGAAAAAGCCGTTATGCAATCCTTGGATTCCTTGTATACTATTTTTATCCAAAAAGAAGCCAAAAAATATGCATCCGATTTTAACACCAACTTTGTTGCCAAAATGCACAATGATCTTAAAATAGATGACAACCAATTCTCAATGCGCTATCAAAATTTTGTATTGCGGTTTATGGAACCCGTTGATTTATTCAAGAATCTTGTGGTTGCTTTTATTTCAGCAGATAGTAGCCCGCTAATGGCGGGAGTCAATATCGTTTCTCCCGAAGATGGCGAAACATCCATGAAAGATTACGGATTGCACATGCTAATGTTTAAGTATTGTCATAGCCGTTTCCCGAAAGTAAAATATACTATGCATGCTGGGGAACTAACACTTGGACTCGTACGCCCAGAAGAATTGTCTTGGCACATCAACGCTGCCGTTTATACCGCTGGCGCAAATAGAATCGGGCATGGAGTGGATATGGCCTATGAAGAAAAAAGCTATGATTTAATGCGTTATATGGTCAAGAACAACATTCCAATTGAAATTAATCTTGCTAGTAATGAGTTTATATTAAAAGTAAAAGAAAACCGTCATCCTATTCTACTGTACAAAGAATTTGGAGTTCCCATTGTCATTAGCACCGATGACGCCGGAATCTTACGAACTAATATGACCGAACAATATGTATTATTGGCAAAAAGATACAAAACTATTTCCTATACCGATATTAAACAATTTGTTTACAACAGTATCAACTATAGTTTTATTCAAGATCCTGAAGTAAAAAAACAGTTAACACAGGATTTGAATAATCGATTTAAGGTTTTTGAAAATAATTTTAAAAATTAATTGTTTATCCAATAGAATGCTTTTACGTATTCCTATTAGTTAATAAGGTTGTTTTCTTTTTTTTTAAACCGTCAAAAATCAAAATTTATTATCAAAACCCTTAATTTAATGTTAAATTAATAATAATTTAACTCCATTCGATAATAATTTAACTCATTTAAAAGTAACAAATAAATATTTTGTCCGTAATATTGTAATTATCTTATTAAAATAAACCCCAAAAGAATCAGTATGAAAAAATACATCCTAATTTCGCTTTTTTTAATAAATTCAATATCAGTCATTTCACAAAACAAAAAATTATCTTCAGTAAAAGTTGATGATAATCTAACCCGTTATTACATAAACTATGAAAATGGTTTACCTACATTAACCACCAATAAATACGGATCTTTAAAGTTTTATTTAGAAAAGTATGTAAAAATTTCGGACGATAAAAAAAACATAAGTTACAATCTGATTTTTGATTTAAATGAAAAAATTATAAATTCTTTAAACAAAGACATTTATGTTACAATCGTTTTTCTAGATTATTCTATAATTAATGCCAGACCATCATTAGAAAATGAAGGTGCTTTTAAAGGTAATATTACAATTCCAATAAAAAATATTGATCGATTAACTAAAACGGCTATAAAATCAATCAATTTTAAAATAAAAGGAGAATCTGATGAAAATGATATTGTTTTCAAATTCAATAAAGATGATGCCGGAAATCTAAAATTCCAAAAAGAAGCACTCCTAATCAAAGAAGGAAAATAAAAATATAGTAAACTCTATTGCATAAAAAAACCTCAATTATTTGAGGTTTTTTTATGTATTATTTTTATTCTTCGTCGTTTGAATGCGATTTCGAATAGCCTCTCCATTTTTCAATACAATCCTGAAAATCCTGAGGCAATTCTGTATCAAAACGCATCATATCTCCAGTAGTTGGATGGACAAAACCAAGTGTTTTGGCGTGCAAAGCCTGACGGGGCAAAGCCTTGAAGCAGTTTTCAATAAATTGCTTGTATTTGGTAAACGTAGTTCCTTTCAAAATCAAATGACCACCGTAACGCTCATCATTAAAAAGCGGATGACCAATGTGCTTCAAGTGAGCTCGTATTTGGTGCGTTCTACCCGTTTCCAATTTACATGAAATTAAGGTCACATATCCAAATCGTTCCAATACTTTATAATGAGTGATGGCAGGTTTCCCAATTTCGGGATCTGCAAAAACTGCCATTTGCATACGATCTTTCAAATGTCTTGCCAAGTTTCCTTCAATGGTTCCCTCTTCTGCAGCAACATTTCCCCAAACAAGCGCAATATACTCTCTTTCAGATGTTTTGGCTTCAAATTGCTTAGCCAAATGGGTCATTGCGGCTTCGGTTTTGGCAATAACCAACAATCCCGAAGTATCTTTGTCAATTCTGTGAACCAACCCTGGACGCTCACTACTATTCATTGGTAAATTCTCAAAATGAAATGCAAGCGCATTGACTAAAGTCCCTGTGTAATTTCCATGACCTGGATGCACTACCATACCAGGCTCTTTGTTGATTAACAACAAAGTATCATCTTCATAAACAACATTTAGCGGAATATCCTCTGGATCCACCCTATTTTCAAATGGCGGATGAGACAACATCACCTGTACCACATCAAAAGGTTTTACTTTATAATTGGACTTTACAGGCACATCATTCACAAAAATATTGCCTTCTGTTGCTGCGTTCTGAATTTTATTTCGGGTCGCATTTTGAATCAGCCCCATCAAGTATTTATCGATACGCAAAATCGCTTGACCTTTGGGAACCTCAAACTTAAAATGTTCAAATAATTCTTCGTCTAATTCCTCTATTGGTTCACTATTATTGTTCATCCGTTGGTGTTTCTGTTGTTGGAACAGCCGTACTGTCCACTATTTCTTCTTGATAACTCTCTTTTCCATCGCCCAAAACCAAATCAATTTTGGATGCTTTCAAAACTCTGTCTCCTACTTTCAAATTTCTTCCTTTGTAGCGCATTTCCATAACCATGTCTTTACCTAAGTTAGGAACATATGTAATTGTACCTTCTTCAAGACCTAAAGCCTTAAGTGTTGGTACTGCTTCACGATATGTTTTTTCAATCAAATCCGGAATTCGCACAGACGAAAATCCAGAAGAATTGATCTTTATATATACTTTTCTCCCAACCTTAACCTTAGTCCCTGGCATTGGATCCTGTTCTACTACACTGTATTTTGGAAAGTCTCCTCTAAAATCAACACTATCCAAAAGCTCATAATCCAAATCCAAATCATCTAACTTGTCTTCTACTTGCTCCTCAGTTAATTTTCTTAAATCAGGAACCGTTATTTCATTCCCGTGATCTGTTGTAAAAGTCAACCAATGCATGAATAAATAACCCAAAACAGCAATTATAGCAAGCGAAATGGCCACTTGCCCAAAAAAGATACGACTTGTAAGATATTTTTTTAAGCTCATAAATATTTTTATTTCCCGCAAAGATAAAGCTATTTCGTTTCAAAAAAAATGATAATTTTGTTTAAGTAAAAAATGACTTTTTGAATTAGGAGCTATTTCCTGCTATTCGCTTGTATCTTTTCTTTTTTAAAAGAAAAAAGAAAAGGATACCGCTACTATCAGGGCTAGGGCATCCGTTTTCAAAAGAGACCTTTCCAATTAAAATACCAAAAAATAATATGAAAAACATTGCCATCATCATGGGCGGCTATTCCAGCGAATACAAGATCTCACTCATTAGCGGAAACGTAGTTTATCAATTCTTAGACAAAACCAAATACAATGCCTTTCGCATTCATATTTTCAAAGAAAAATGGGTTTATGTAGATGCCAACGATTCCGAATTCCCAATTGACAGAAATGATTTTTCGGCACAAGTAGACGGAAAAAAAATAAATTTCGATTGCGTTTTCAATGCCATACACGGAACACCGGGTGAAGATGGACTGATGCAAGCCTATTTCGAATTATTAAACATTCCACAAACCGCCTGCGATTATTACCAAGCCGCATTAACGTTCAACAAACGCGACTTATTATCTGTATTAAAACCATACGGCATAAAAACTGCCACTTCTTACTACCTAAACAAAGGCGACATCATAAATACAACTGAAATAGTCGAAAAATTAGGTCTCCCATGTTTTGTAAAACCCAACAAAGCAGGATCAAGCTTCGGAATTTCAAAAGTAAAAACTGCTGCCGAACTGCCAATTGCCATTGAAGTAGCCTACAAAGAAGACAACGAGATCATCATAGAAAGTTTCCTAGACGGCACAGAAGTTTCTGTTGGAGTCATCAATTACAAAGGAACCATAACCGTTTTACCAATAACTGAAATTATTTCAGAAAATGACTTCTTCGATTACGAAGCGAAATATCAAGGGAAATCTCAAGAAATTACACCTGCACGAATATCGGATGAAATGACCCAGAAAGTAGCCGAAATTGCCAAACGCGCCTACGAAGTACTCAAAATGAAAGGATTCTCAAGAAGCGAATTCATTATTGTAGACGGAGAACCACACATGCTCGAAATGAATACTATTCCTGGTCTTACCACCGAAAGTTTAATTCCGCAACAAGCCAAAGCAGCTGGAATTTCATTGGAAGATTTATTTACAAATGCAATTGAGTTAGCGCTTAATTAAGTAACTAAGATTCTAAGTTTCTAAGTTCCTGAGAATTTCAGAATCTTAGAAACTTAGCATTTTAGGAACTCAGAAACTTTAAAAAAAATGAAAAAAGCCATATTCCCAGGATCGTTTGACCCTATCACCTTAGGTCACGAAGACATAATCAACAGAGGCATTCCGCTTTTTGATGAAATTGTAATTGCAATTGGGGTCAATGCCGAAAAAAAATGCATGTTCTCACTTGAAGAAAGAAAGAGATTCATAGAAGAAACGTTTAAAAACGAACCAAAAGTAACGGTAATCACTTATGAAGGTCTAACAATTGACTTATGCCACAAAGTCAAAGCCGACTTTATCCTGAGAGGATTGCGCAACCCAGCCGATTTCGAATTCGAAAAAGCCATTGCCCACACCAATCGAAGATTATCCAAAATAGAAACCGTATTTTTATTAACGGCTGCAAGAACTTCTTATATCAGCTCCAGCATCGTGCGAGATGTTATCCGAAATTACGGTGAATACGAATTGTTAGTTCCCGAAGCAGTTAGGGTTAAACTGCATAAGTAGTAATTGAATGTTTTTCAGATTAGTATGAATTAAATTATTACATCATATTAATAGTTTCAGATTCTAAAACAAAAAAACAGTAAAAAAAGAACCCAAAAAAACTATAGTGAAAATATAAACTTGCGAAAGCTCCTAATTAGAAGTAATTTCGTAACCTAAAATAACACCCCCTTTGTAATGAGCTTCGAAAGAGAATTAAATAAACGTAGTGGTTCCAAATGTGAATTATGTACTGCGACCGAAAACTTAAAAGAATACCAAGTATTACCTACCAAAAAAGGCGGCTTAGACGAAAGTATTTTTGCTTGTGCTACTTGTATCGACCAAATTGATAATACAGGTCATGAAGATTTAAATCATTGGAGATGCTTGAATGACAGCATGTGGAGCGAACACACTCCTGTACAAGTTGTAGCTTGGAGAATGTTAAGCCGTTTGCGTAAAAATGGTTGGCCTCAAGAATTGTTGGAGCAAATGTATTTTGACGAAGACACACTAGCATGGGCTCAAGCCACTGGTGAAGGTGAAGATGACGAAAACAAAATCATTCACCGCGATGTCAATGGGGTGATTTTAACTCATGGTGATTCAGTAGTATTAATCAAAGACTTAAAAGTAAAAGGATCAAGTATGGTCGCCAAACAAGGAACTTCAGTACGTAACATCCGTTTGGATCATGAAAACGCAGAATATATTGAAGGAAAAGTAGATGGACAACAAATTGTAATTATCACTCAATACGTTAAGAAAATATAGTAATCAAATCGTCATTGGTCAGAAAAAGAGTGATCAATAATCTCTTAAAATCAAAAAATCGTTAACAGCTTTCTATTTGCTGTTAACGATTTTTATTTTTTAGGATACTTTTTTTAGCGCTAACTAAAAAAATGATTCCTGATTATTTCTTCACTGAATACTAATAAACGGATCACTGAAAACTGTATTCCTAACTTTTTTGAAATAATTTATCAACTTGTTCTCTAGATAATGACTCCGAAACATGTGTCAAATTAGATGCTTTACTTGTAACCATAAACTGAACTGTAGTTTTATCTGAAGCAACAATATAGTGCAACCAAACAAAATTATTAGGCAATTCCAGTTTAATATCATTCAAAGTATTGGCTGTAAATCCGTTTGTCATAATTCCATAAAGACTTTGATAGGCATTATCAACGTTTTTAAATGTGAAATTTTTCAAAGTAGACTCATCTTCATCTGTGGTAATGGTTTTAAAAAAAAAGGTGTATTCATCACCAATTTTTTGAACGTAAAAATCATTATTAATTCGACCTAACTTTTCTACAGGCACAGTTTCAACAACTTTAATTTGGCTAAAGCCAATAAAACTAATGAATAAAACAGCAATTGTAATAACTTTTTTCATAATTTATTTGGGATTTAATGTTATACTTTATAGGTAAGTATTTGTTAGCAAACTTAATAATAAATAAAAACAACTCTCTATGGATGAAAACATTTTATCAACATTAAATTGTTTTTTTTGTTTGTAAATTAAAACCACAGCTCATAATACTATCCATAAAGGATCATTTAATAAAAAAAATCGCTAGAAGTACTATATACTCCCAACGATATTTAAAAATTTATATTTTCAATACAGAATTACACAATCCAAGATCTACTCCTCCTCCTCTTTCTTAATTACCTTTCTGGCTATTTCAATTTTAAACTTCTTACCTTTCATTTTTTCTTCTTTTATAGCATGAAGCAAATCTTTGACTTTATTGAATTTTACAGCTGCAAAAGAAATAAAATCTTTCACTTCAATTAGTCCCAAATCGCCTTTCTCCAGATTACCTTTTTGAGAAAAGAAACCAACAATATCAATTTTATTTAATTTATTTTTCTTTCCACCACTAATATAAATGGTTTGAAACTCTGGTGGTTTTGGCAATGTATTTGCTTTATCAACTGCTAACACTTCCATTCCATAATCCAAATAATCCATTTTTTTCTCACTTTCGTGAACAATTACATAAGCAGTTCCAAAGGCTTGCATACGAGCTGTACGACCGTTTCTATGAGTGAATTCATCTTCCTTCAGAGGCAAATGATAATGAATAACATGCTTCATTTCAGGAATATCCAGTCCACGGGCAGCCAAATCTGTTGTAATTAAATAGCTCATACTTCCATTACGAAATTGAGTTAACGATCGTTCGCGTTCCTCTTGATCCATACCACCATGATAATAAGTAGCATAAATCCCTTTCTCGCACAAAGTATCGCTAATTCGTTCTGCAGCATCTCGATGATTGCAGAAAACAATTGCCGATTGAGATTTTAAAGAACAAATCAAACTAAACAAACTTCCTAATTTGTCTTTTTCTTTAGAAATCACCATTTTGGTTGACAAGTTACTTTCGTTGTCTTCTTCAGTTGGTATAAAATCCAAAATAGTAGGATTGACAACTCTTGTATATTTGGGAATTTCGATATCAGACGTAGCCGAAACTAATACACGCTTATTAAGTTTACTCAGTTTTCCAATGATAAAAGACATTTGCTCGTGAAAACCCAATTGCAAAGATTTATCAAATTCATCCAAAATCAAAGTTTGAATTTTATCCAATCGAAAAGTTCCTCGATCTATATGGTCGGCAATTCTTCCAGGAGTCCCTATTAAAACCGCTGGAGCATTGCTTAAATTCTTAATTTCGGTATCAATTGAGTGTCCGCCGTAGCACACATTTACCTTATAATCAGTGCCCATTTTTTTCCAAACTTGCTCAATTTGCAATCCCAGTTCGCGCGACGGAACTAGAATCAAACATTGAACTGATAGAATTTCGGGTTGTAACATTTCTAAAATAGGCAACAAAAATGCTAATGTTTTCCCCGAACCTGTTGGAGAAAGTAACAAAACATTATTATCATTTAAAATGGCATCTTGCGCAACTTCCTGCATTTCGTTTAGACTTTCAATGCCTAAATTCAGCAATATATTATTGGAATGGTGTTTCTTATTCATTTTGCAAAGGTAGTTTAAAAAAAGTGTTCAGTATTCAGTTTTTTAGTGGTCAGTAAAAAGTAAAACACAAAAATTAAATTTAAAATAATTGCAACTATTCAGGCTACACTAAATTAATTTACAATTTTAAAAAAAATAGACACAGATTACACAAATTTGTACAAATTATATCGCGAAATTGTTCTTTTTTTTGTGAAATTAGACTAAATTTCCATATTGAATTCGTGGAATTCGTATGGGATTTTTAACATGCTAAATAGGTACAAATAATTAAATTTAAAATTAATTACATTTGAAACCCTTTCTATAAAATTATTGTTATGAAATTAATTCGCTTATGTTTTCTATTTGGTACTCTTACAATTTTTGCCCAAAACACCAACAAATACAATACTTTTTTCGAAAAAGGCAATGGAAATCAATCGGCTAATTACCAAGAAACCATAGCTTATTACACACTTTTGGCGCATGATTTTTCAACTATAAAAATGGAAAAGATGGGCTCAACAGACAGCGGAGAACTCTTGTACATGGTCACATTCAACCCAGAAAAAAAATTTAATTTCAATGAAATTAAAAAAAACAAAGCAGTATTATTTGTCAATAACGGAATTCATGCTGGAGAACCCGATGGTATAGATGCAACAATGTTATTATTCCGAGATTTAGCTTTAGGCAATATCAAAACACCCAAGAATACAGTTATAGTTACGATTCCTGTTTACAATATTGGAGGAGCCTTGAATAGAAATTCCACTTCCAGAGCCAATCAAGAGGGCCCAGAAGAATATGGTTTTAGAGGAAATGCCAGAAACTATGATTTGAATCGCGATATGATTAAATCAGACACCCGAAATACTAAAAGTTTTGTTGCTATTTTTCATAAAATAAATCCCGATGTTTTTATTGACAACCATGTCAGTAATGGTGCAGATTATCAATACAAGTTGACGTATATCATGACACAACACAATAAATTAGGAACCCTTTTGGGAGATTATATGAATACCGAAATGATGCCTTTTATTGTAAACGATTTGGAGCAAAAAAACATTCCAACAACACCTTATGTGAATGCATTTGAAGAAACACCCGATAATGGTTTCGTGCAATTTTCGGACACACCAAGATACACAACAGGTTACACTTCCCTCTTCAATACAATTGGATTTGTTGTCGAAACTCACATGCTCAAAAAATATGATGAACGAGTAAAAGCAACCTACGAATACATGAATTCAACAATTAATTTTATCGATATCAATTATAAAAAAATAAAAGAATTACGTTTAAAAAACGAAGAACAATACCAGCCCAAAAAACAGTATCCAATTGAATGGAAAATTGACAGTTCTAAGGCTACGACATTTTTATTTTCAGGATTTGAAGCTTCTTATAAAAAAAGCGAGGCAACAACTGGCCAACGATTGTTTTATGACCGTACCAAACCGTATCAAAAAAACATTCCTTATATCAAAGATTACAAGTCAGTAAAAGAAGTGACAATCCCAAACGCATACATTATTCCAAAAGGGTATTGGAATGTGATTGAGTTATTAAAAAGTAACAATTGTAGCTTTACGCAATTAAAAAACGATACCATAATTGAAGTTGAAAGCTACAAAATAGCAGATTACAAAACATCAAACAATGCATACGAAGGGCATTATCCTCATAGAAATACTCGAATAACTTCTAAAAAAGAAAATGTGGCTTTCGCTAAAGGCGATTATGTATATTCAACACAACAAAAAGCAGTGAAATATTTATTGGAAACTTTAGAACCAGAAGCGATTGATTCCTTTTTTAATTGGAACTTTTTCGATACCATTTTACAGCAAAAAGAAGGCTATTCTGAATATGTTTTTGAAGATTTGGCTGTATCGCTTTTAAAAGAAAATCCAAAATTAAAATCTGAATTAGATACAAAAATTGTGGAAGACCAAAAATTTGCAAAAGACAGTGAGGCACAATTGGATTGGATTTACAAACATTCGATTTATTATGAAAAAGCACATTTACAATATCCAGTATATAGAAAAATGAACTGAAAAAAAACTCAAATCGATAGAAATGAGCTTTTTTTTATGTTATTTAAATCTATTCTTTTTCAGATTCTGTTTCAAATAAAAGCTTTATATTTTCATAAGAATTTTCTAAAGCTTCTTTTATTTGAACAGGATTGAACCAAGCCACTTTCTCAATTCCTTCTTCCAATTGTCCCTCTGGAGTACCTTCAAAAGTGGAATGCATTTCAAACCAATGCGTTATTTTTAATTTATATTTTCCATTCCGCTTAAAAACATGATACGTTTTTTGAAGTTTTTTCCCAACAGTTAATCCATTTACGCCAGTTTCTTCTTCCACTTCACGCATCGCGGTATCTTCTATTAGTTCCCCTTTTTCGGTTCCGCCTTTGGGTAAATCCCATTTTCCATTTCTAAAAATAAATAAAACCTCTCCATTTTTATTATAAACCAAACCTCCTCCAGCTTTATTTACCGGAATTTTTGCCTTCAAAGTTTTCATAATCACACTTTCATCAGGGTGATACAGATAGGCTTTTTGAATTTTATTTTGAAACATTTTGACTATAACTTGCTCTATATCAATACTGTCAAGCAGAAAAAGTTGAAAATCAGTCTCCTTAGAGATTTCATTTGTCAAAAAAAGTGGTTTGTCGTTAACAAAAACTTTATACATTTGTATTATGATTTTTAATAAAGATACTGCCGAAAAAACAGCCGAATTGCTTTTGCAAATAAATGCAATTAAATTGAATCCAGGAAATCCTTTTACATGGGCATCCGGATGGAAATCGCCTATATATTGCGATAATCGATTAATTCTCTCATTTCCAGCCATAAGAAATTATGTCCGAGATGAATTTTCTAAAAACATTGAAAAACAATTTGGAAAACCAGATGTAATTGCCGGTGTAGCCACAGGTGCAATTGGTATTGGAATGCTAGTAGCAGAGAGCATGGGATTGCCTTTTGTTTACGTTCGCCCAGAACCCAAAAAACATGGTCGTCAAAACCAAGTAGAAGGTTTTTTACAAAAAGGCCAAAGCGTAATAATTATAGAAGACCTAATAAGTACAGGAAACAGTAGTCTACTTGCCGTAGAAGGCTTAAGAGAAGCTGGAGCTGTCATAAAAGGGATGGCTGCTATTTTTACTTATGGATTTGATGTAGCGGATCAAAATTTCAAAAAGGCAAATATTGACTTGTATACTTTAAGCAATTACCAAAATCTATTGAATTTGGCCGTTGCCAAAAGCTATATTACCGAAAAAGAGGAAGAAACCTTAAGAGAATGGAATACAAGCCCATCTACTTGGGGAATCTAATTTTAGATTAACGATTTATAATTTTAGATAAAAAAAAATAAAAAAATGAACTTAGAAAGTCCAAAAGTTACGGTTGAAAAATCAAGTCAAAATTTATTTGATTTGTTGAGTGATGTAAAAAATTTCGAAAAATTAATGCCAGATAATATTGCTAAATTTGAAGTAATTGGTGAAGACGCCTTTATTTTTGGATTAAAAGGAATGCCAGAAATTAAATTAAAAATGAAAGAAAAAGTAGCTCCAAACAAAATTGTTTTGGGTGCTGCAAGTGACAAACTTCCTTTTACTTTGGTAGCAAACATTGAAACTATTTCTGATAATTCAAGTGCAGTAAAACTTGATTTTGAAGGTGAATTCAATGCAATGATGGCCATGATGATAAAAGGACCAATTGGAAAATTCATCGAAACTTTGGCAAACAATATGACAAAATTATAGTTTAATCGTTTAATCGGTTAGTCATTTAATTGACTAACCGATTAAACATTTTTCAATACAACATTTGAACTTCCTTCAAATTGTATTCACAAATTGAATCATCTTCCAATTGAATTTGAAGTTTTCCATCTGAGGAAACTCCCATTATTATTCCCATAAAATTTATGCCTTTTTCATCCGAAAAGGCAGTTGGAATTCCAATCTTAAATAAATTATTAGAATACTCTTCCCATAAAGTACTTTCATTCTCTTTATAAATAGAAATCATTTCTTCCATTCTTGAAACAATCTTAAAAAGTATTTCTTCTTTATCAAAAAAAGAGCTACAAATTAGTGCCAGAGAAGAAGCTTTTGGTAAATTATCATATTGAATTTGATTAACATTTAAACCTAAACCAACAATCGAAGTAATTGTTCCGTCCCCTTTTAAGCTGTTTTCTATCAATATGCCACCAATTTTCTTATTGGCTGACATAATGTCGTTAGGCCATTTTATACTTAATTCAGGAATAGTATAACTTTCTAATACACGAATAACAGCAAGAGAAACTGCAATATTTAGATTAAAAAATGATTCATTATCCATTAAGAAATCCTTTATCAAAACACTCATTATAAGGTTTTTACCTAATTCAGAATCCCACTTTGTACCCATTTGACCTTTGCCTTTTAATTGATTTTCAGCGGACACAACAGTATAGTTTTGTAAGTCTTGTTTGCTAGATAACCCTTTTAGAAAATCATTTGTTGAATCTATGGCATCGAGTTTGATTAGCTTCATATACGTTTTTTTGTGAAACATAATTTAATATTATGTTAAGGTTCAAAAATAATCACAAAAAATGGTAACTTTACAAACTTATATATAAAAAATTAAATGGCGAAAAAGACTATAAACAATGATGCATTATTAGCAAACATCATTAAAGGGATAGAAGAAGTAAAAGGAAGTGATATCGATATTTTAGATTTAAGAGAAATAGACACGGCAGTTTGTGACTATTTTGTAGTTTGTAACGGGAACTCAAATACCCAAGTAAATGCTATTGTAAATTCAATCCAAAAAACAGTTTCAAAGGATTTAAAAGACAAACCTTGGCATG
Organism: Flavobacterium rarum (SeqCode); assembly: GCF_965234445.1. Classification (GTDB taxonomy): domain Bacteria; phylum Bacteroidota; class Bacteroidia; order Flavobacteriales; family Flavobacteriaceae; genus Flavobacterium; species Flavobacterium rarum. Next base: position 392,153 of record NZ_OZ248490.1, read on the forward strand.
TAGAAGGTTCTGATGTAGCAGAATGGGTACTTATGGATTATGTTCATATTGTAGTTCATGTATTTCAAAAGCATATTCGAGAATATTACAACATCGAAAGCCTTTGGGGTGATGCAAAAATTACAAAAATCGAAAATAAATACTAAAGAAATAAACTTCTAATGGCAAAAGATAAAAATCCAAATTCGAATAAATTTAAAGTAAGTCCTTGGTTAATTTACACTGCAATTCTTTTAATTTTTTTAGGCATCAGTTTTGCTACAGGTGGATCTAGTTTTCAAGAACCTGCTCAATTAACTTCATCTAAATTTAATTCAATTTTAGAAAAAGGACAAATTGACAAAGTGATTGTATATAATAAAACAGAAGCTGAAGTATTTTTGAATACCGATGCTTTAAAAGATCCTGCTAATAAAAAAGTAGCCAAAGATGTTTTAGATAGACCAAACAAAGGACCTCATTATACTTTTGATATTGGAAATGATCAAATCTTTCAAACCAAATTAGAAAAAGCAGTAACTGAAGGAAAATTGAAAGATTTCAATTTCTTACCAAAAAACAATTGGACCGATATTTTAGTTAGCCTTTTACCAATTATAATTATCATTGGTGTTTGGATTTTTATAATGCGTAAAATGTCTGGTGGTGCTGGTGGAGGCGGTGGTCAAATTTTTAATATCGGCAAATCAAAAGCAAAACTTTTTGATGAAAAAACCGATATCAAAACCACTTTTAAAGATGTTGCAGGTTTAGAAGGTGCAAAAGAAGAAATCCAAGAGATAGTAGAATTTCTTAAAAATCCTGAAAAATACACCAACCTTGGCGGAAAAATACCCAAAGGTGCCTTACTTGTAGGACCTCCTGGAACTGGAAAGACGTTATTAGCAAAAGCTGTTGCTGGTGAAGCTCAAGTACCATTCTTCTCATTATCGGGTTCCGATTTTGTAGAAATGTTCGTAGGTGTTGGTGCATCACGTGTACGTGATTTATTTAAACAAGCCAAAGAAAAATCTCCAGCTATCATTTTTATTGATGAAATCGATGCTGTAGGTAGAGCCAGAGGAAAAAGTAATATGTCGGGTGGAAATGACGAAAGAGAAAACACTCTTAACCAATTGCTGACAGAGATGGATGGTTTTGGTACCAATTCGAATGTAATTGTTTTGGCAGCAACCAACAGAGCCGATGTTTTAGATAAAGCATTAATGCGTGCTGGGCGTTTTGACAGACAAATTTTTGTTGACTTACCAGATATTCGTGAAAGAGCCGAAATATTTCTAGTACACCTTGCTCCATTGAAAAAAATCGAAGGCTTGGATACTGAATTTCTAGCCAAACAAACACCAGGTTTTTCAGGAGCTGATATTGCAAATGTATGTAATGAAGCCGCATTGATAGCCGCAAGAAACAATAAAGAAGCTGTAGACAAACAAGATTTCTTGGATGCTGTAGATCGAATTGTAGGTGGATTAGAAAAGAAGAATAAAATTGTTACCCCTGAAGAAAAAAGAGCTATTGCAATACACGAAGCTGGACATGCAACTGTAAGTTGGATGCTTGAACATGCTGCTCCTTTAATCAAAGTAACAATAGTACCTCGTGGACAAAGCCTTGGTGCAGCTTGGTATTTACCAGAAGAACGTTTAATTGTACGTACCGATCAAATGCTTGATGAAATGTGTGCTACGATGGGTGGAAGAGCTGCCGAAAAAGTAACTTTTGACAGAATATCAACGGGTGCACTAAGTGATTTAGAAAAAGTGACCAAACAAGCTCGAGCAATGGTTACCGTTTATGGTTTGAATGAAAAAATTGGAAATGTTACCTATTATGATTCTTCTGGTCAAAGTGAATATAGCTTTGCAAAACCCTATTCTGAAGAAACGGCAAAAGTAATCGACAAAGAAATATCTTCACTTATCGAAAGTCAATACCAAAGAGCAATCACTATTCTTGAAGAGAACAAAGACAAGTTGAATCAGCTTGCTTCTATTTTGATAGAAAAAGAAGTTATTTTCAAAGACGATTTAGAAGCTATTTTTGGAAAAAGAACCTTTGACAAAAACCTTGGAGAAGTAGTGTCTTAAAAAAATCAAACACTCCGTTTTTTGTCTTTTGAAATGAAGACAAAAAACATAACCTATCTTTTTTGTTTTTTTATAAAATCTTAGTTACTCAGAAAATTAGCAACTTAGCTACTAATAAAAACTATACAAATCATTTATTCTAAAAATCTTAATTCAAAATCCTGTTTTGAATTAAGATTTTTTTATCTTTGGACGTTTTCAGCTAACATAAAATGTAGATTAACGAAATATGAGTATTTTTAGTAAATTATTTGGTACTAGTAATCCTTCTTCCGATGAGGATAAAGGAAGTAGTAGTAACAAACTTAATCCAGATATAAATTCCCCCCTGGATGAGCAGTTTATCTATAATTTCAAGAAAAATGGAGGTAAATTTTTATATTGTGAAAATTTAACAGAAGTAAAAGATCAGTTTGAGAACATCCTTGAAGAAAATGATTGGTTTGAGAGTGAAGCTTTGTGTTATGAACCAAATCTTTTCAGTTTATTAGATGAAAACAAAATAATTTATGGTCTTTCAAAAGACCCTAAATTTTTATTATCTGGTTGCGAAAGTTTAGTTGCAGAAGAAGGTTCTATCTTATTATCATCCAACCAAATTAAACAAAAAAAACCCAACGACTTACCTACAAATATTATTGTTTTAGCAAAAACTAGTCAGATTGTTGAAGGAAAAAGTGATGGTCTAAGTTCAATTCGAAAAAAATACTTAAAAGAATACCCAACCAATATAACTACAATAAAATATTTCGAAAAAGCGAAAGAGGAAGATTTTACACAATACGGTAGTTCTGCCAAAAATCTATATTTATTGCTTCTAGAAGATCTTTAAAATGAATGAAACACTAAAAAGGTCAATATCTGGCGCTATTTACATACTATTACTAATAGCTTCAATCGAATATTCTATAGAAAGTTTTTTCATTCTATTTGGTATCTTTCTGCTTATTGCAGTAATAGAATTTTGTAATTTACTACATCTAAATAAAATTGCACCTATTGTAATTGCCAATATATTTTATTTATTTTTTTATAAAATAGCTATTGCTACTAAAACCGATGGCCTTTTTTATATTTTACGTTATAACAACATATTTGATTTAGGCGTTTTATTTTTAACCCTAATTATTACTTTGAAGTGTATTGTTTTTTTATATGATGATAAAAATCTAAAAATCGATTCGTTTTCTAAATTTGCATACCTAATTGGCTATATTATTCTACCATTTATTATTATTACAAAAATACCTTTTGGAATTAAGGGTTATAATCCCAAAATATTAATTAGCATATTTGTGTTAATTTGGACCAATGATACTTTTGCCTATTTAGTTGGTAAGTCGATTGGCAAACATAAATTATTTGAAAGAATTTCACCCAAAAAAACAATCGAGGGTTTTATTGGAGGAATAGTTTTTGCAGTAATTGCTAGTTATTTTATTTCAAAATATTTTTTAATGCTTCCTGAAAAAAATATATTCATTTGGTTTATAATAGCCTCAATTGTTGGGGTTTTCGGAACAATTGGTGACTTAGTAGAATCCAAATTCAAAAGAATAGCAGGAATAAAAGATAGTGGGAACATAATGCCTGGTCATGGAGGCATCCTAGATCGACTAGATAGTGTTATCTTTGTAGCACCAATAATATTTTTATTTTATCAAATTTTAAATTATGTTTCATAAAGAAGGAACCCAAAGTATTTTATTAGGCACTGTTTTTACAGCTGTCGTTTTTTTATTATCTGATCATTTTATCCATACGGAATGGATAAAAATGACAATTGAAATTGTAACATTGTTACTTCTAATTATCATTTTACAATTTTTTAGAAATCCAAAGCGTACAGTTGAAATAAATGAAAACCATATTATTGCACCAGTTGATGGAAAAGTTGTTGTAATTGAAGAAGTGTATGAAGGTGAATTTTTTAAGGATAAAAGAATTCAAGTATCTATTTTTATGTCACCTATCAATGTGCATGTAACTCGTTATGCATTAAGCGGAATTGTTAAGTTCAGCAAATACCATCCAGGTAAATTTCTAGTTGCTTGGCATCCAAAAGCTAGCGAAGAAAATGAAAGAACAACTATTGTAATCGAGAACAAAACTTTCGGTGCTATTTTGTATCGTCAAATTGCTGGAGCTTTGGCTAGAAGAATTGTAAACTATGCACAAGAAGGAATGCAAGTTGTACAAGGAACAGATGCTGGTTTTATTAAATTTGGTTCAAGAGTAGATATTTTTTTACCATTAGGAACACCAATAAATGTTGTTCTTGATCAAAAAGCAATAGGGGGGAAAACAATAATTGCAATAAAATCTTAATGATTGAAAAAGATTTAGACATAAAATTTCAAGAAGCTGTTGAAATTGCTTCATTTATGACTCAAGCATCGTTGCCTCAAGATGTTCAATTGCGACTTTATGCGTATTACAAGCATGCTACTTTTGACAAAACAAGATTCAATGTCTCCGAAAATTCCGATTTAAGAAACGCATTCAAAACAAATGCTTGGATTCAAATAAGTCATCTTACACAAAATGAAGCCAAAAAACAGTATATTGAATTAATACATTCTCTATTTAAGTAATTGCAATAATCTCATGAAAAAAAATACTTTTCTATTATCTAATTTACTTTTTATTTCATTATTGATTTCTTGTAATGAAAAAAAATTAACCGAGGTTGTGGAAGTTCCTTTACCTACTGTTGAAGAAAAAATAACTTTAGGAAACCCGGATGATTTAAAAGCAGACGAAGGGTCTTTTCAATTTGAAAAATTACCCTTTAAATATGATGCTTTAAATCCTGACTTATCGGCTTTAACATTAGAGACACATTATAAAAATTATTTATATTATACCAATAGTTTAAACAAAGCAGTTCTGGGAACTCCTATAGAAAACTTAACTATTGAAGAAATCTTAAAGAAAATAGACCTCAACGACCCTATTATTCGAAATAGTGCAGGAGGCTACTATAATCACACCTTATATTTCACTAGTATCGGACCAAAAGCTGGAGGAGAACCTAAAGACACACTCGCGGGTAGCATTATTAAAAATTATGGGTCATTTTCCAATTTCAAAACTGCCTTCAAGGATACTGCTACTAAACAATTTGGATCTGGATGGGTATGGTTGGTTGTAGACAAAACTGGAACGCTTCAAATAACAACTACACAAAACCAAGATAATCCATTAATGACCTACGCACCTGTAGTAGGTTTTCACGGCACACCCATTTTAGGAATGGATCTTTGGGAACACGCGTATTTCTTAGATTATCAATATAAAAAGAAAAATTATATTGATGCATTTTTTAATATTGTCAATTGGAATAAAGTGAATGAGAATTACAAAGCTACTTTCAAAAAATAAGAAATAAAAAAAGCTGATATTTAAAGATATCAGCTTTTTTTTTGAAAATACATTTTCACTTTTTTTATAATTGAAATATAAAAGATTCCAATGGCTTAATCGTAACAGTTGCTTTTCCTTCACCATTTGCAACTTGCATCTGAATTGAATTGCCATACAATTGATCTTTCAAGGTATAACTTCCATCTTTTAAGTTCCACTTACTAATAATATCCGCTGAGACCTTTAAATCAAAATTATGTGAAGTAACAGAAGAAAAATTTGTGATTACAATTAATTTCTGATTATCTGACCAGCGTACAAAAGAATACAAATGATTAGGATCATATCCTTGACCAGCTTGACGATTTACTTCTTGAAGATCTTCAAATTGCCCCATCACAGCGGTACTTTTTAAAGAAAAATTAAGCAAACGTTTATAGAAATCACGCAAATCTTTTTCGTTTTGAGATAATTTTCCACCATCAAATGCGCCATCGTTCATCCATCTTTGGTGATTAGGAACGCCTACATAATCAAAAATAGATGTTCTGGAATGAGTTCCAAATCCACCATTTTCATTACCTGCCTCCCCTACTTCCTGACCAAAATACACCATAACAGGAGCCGAAGTTATCATTGTAGAAACGACCATCATTGGTTTTCCTTTTTCTGGCGAACCAGCAAATTCAGGACTAGCCAAACGTTGTTCGTCATGATTGTCCAAAAATTTCAGCATGTGAACATCAATATCTGACATACCTTGTCGAATATAAGTAAGCCCATCTGGAGGTGTTTTCCCTTGAATGATATCCTTCAATTTATCATAAGTCTCTACTTTGTCATACAAATAATCCATTTTACCCAAATGGATATAATTGCGGTATTCCTTTGGATTGTAGACTTCGGCCATCAAGAAAGCATCGGGATTGGCATTTTTTATGGCAGAGTTCATGTAACTCCAAAATTCGTAAGGAACCATTTCGGCCATATCATAACGAAAACCATCAACTCCTTTGGCAGTCCAATACAAGGCAATATCTCTAAATTTTATCCAAGAACTTGGTACGCTTTTGTCTTTCCAAAAAGCAAAATGCTCTTTCGGAGATAATTTGTCATAACCAGCTGGTAATTCTGGAAAATCTTTGGAACCATCAGGACGAATACCATAATTTACTTTAACTGTTTCGTACCAGTCATTTTTATCTGGTTTTGCCAATCGAGAACCATTTCCGGTCCATTTAGCAGGATTTTCGTCAAATTTTCCATCTATTAATGGATTCTTTTCTCCATTTAAGGGTTTGTCAGTATCTGGAATTTGAAAGGGAGTGTTTGGAATGTAATAGAAATTATTATCTCTTTTGTATTCAACAGTAACATCATCATCGGCTCCAAAATCCCTTACTCCCTTTGGATTACTTTTACTTTCGTACTTACGAGCAATATGGTTGGGAACGATATCAATAATTACTTTAAGATTTGCCTTGTGCGTTCGATTTATAAGCGCTTCAAACTCTTCCAAACGATTTTCAGGATTGACAGCTAAATCTGGGTTTACATTGTAATAATCTTTTACTGCATATGGAGAACCTGCCCTACCTTTTACAACTTCAGGATCATCATTTGAAACTCCTATTGCCGTATAATCGCGTATCACTGCATGATGTGGCACGCCAGTATACCAAACATAAGTCACCCCTAAATCTTTAATTTCATGAAGAGCTTTGTCTGTAAAATCACTGAATTTTCCGACTCCGTTTTCTTCTATTGTACCCCAAGGTTTATTTGTGGTGTTTTTATTTCCAAACAATCGCGTAAAAACCTGATAAACAACTTCTTTTTTATCTGCAATGAGCTCTTTCTTTTCTGCGTTCATTTTTACATCTTTTGTTTTACAAGCTGTCGCCATAAGCAATACACTTACTCCAGCAATTAGTGTCTTTTTTTTTATCATTGTATTCTGTTTTCAAAATTAAATGCTTTTTGTTTTGATAGTTAACTTGGTTCCTTATCAATCCATAAATTTAATGAATATTTTCAAAAAAGATCGAAAACAGAAGGGCAATTGTATTCGATTAAAAACAACAAACAGGACTATAACGTAATAGTCACTTGCTTTGTTTATAACTTAGGAAAGCATAAAAATAGCATTTTTTTTACTTCATGAAACAATTATAAATAAATCCTAATATAGATAGGGTTTGCCTCCTTTTTTATAAATTTACAAAAAAATAAAACCATTGAAGAAATCTATACATTTCCTTACATATTGCTTAGTATTCCTTTGCACAAATTGTGTTCTGGCACAAGCTCCTAAAAAAATACACATTGAACAATCTGATTTTGCAGATGTGGATCAACAAAAAGCTCCAGATGCTCTATTGCTTACAGGAAATGTACGTGTAAGCCACGATGGGATAGTACTTACTTGTAATAAAGCCTATTTTTTTCAAAAAGAAAATTATTTAAAAGCTTTTGGAAATGTTCAAATGGTTCAAGGTGACACTTTATACTTGAACAGTAATTATGCAGAATACAATGGTCAATTAAAAAAAGCATTTGCTACAGGCAACCCAGTTATGAGTTCACCAGATGCTACATTAGCAACAGATACCATTAATTTTGATAGAAATTCACAAGAAGTTTTTTACAACACCCCTGGGACTATTATAAACAAAGAAAACACTTTGAAAAGCAAATCGGGAAGGTACTATGTGGCCCAGAAAAAATTTCAGTTCCTTACCGCAGTTAGCCTTACCAATAAAACGTACGAAATCAAGTCCAATCATTTGGATTATTACAGTAATTCAGGACATTCTTACCTTTTTGGACCTTCAACTATAACAAGCAAAACAAATTATATTTATACTGAAAAAGGTTTTTATGACACCAAAAAAAATCTGGCGCATTTTATAGATAAATCTTACATCAAATATGACGATCGGATTATAAAAGGAGATAGTTTGTATTACGATCGAAATAAAGAATTTGCATCGGCAACACGAAACGTAAAGATTACCGACTCAGTCAATCGTGGAGTAATTCGAGGTCACTATGCAGAAATGTACAAAAAGAAAGACTCTATGTTTGTAACCAAAAGAGCTTTGGCTGTAAATTTTGTAGACAACGACTCGGTTTATATCCATGGAAAAAAACTAATGGTTACTGGTAAAGAAGGAGACAGAATCATTCGTGCTTTCAATAATGTTCGTTTTTTTAAAGTGGACATGAGCGGAAAATGTGATTCAATTCATTCCCGTTCCAAAACAGCTTTAACAAAATTAATTGGAAATCCAATCTTGTGGAATGGTGAAAGCCAAATTACTGGTGATGTGATGCACCTCATTGGAGACAATAAAACACAAAAACTAGATTCACTTAAAGTACTCAATAACACATTTTTAGTCTCAAAGGACACTCTTGGAACGGGGTTCAATCAAGTCAAGGGACAAAACTTATTTGGAAAATTTGAAGAAGGTAAACTCCATGATGTCGATATCATAAAAAATACTGAGGTGATTTATTACTCGCGCAATGAAGCACAAGAGCTAATTGGAATAGACAAAAGTGTGAGTAGTAAAATCAATATTCTTTTTGACAAAAATGAAATAGAAACCATTACGCGATTCAATCAAGTGGAGGGCGATATTTACCCAGAATCGGAATTGCCAGAAAATGCCAGGACACTTCGAGGACTCAAATGGCGAGGAGAAGAAAGAATAAAAAGCAAAGACGAGGTCTTTAGTGAAGAAGAAAATGCTGAAGAACTCAAAGTCATTGAAGCCACTCTAAAAGAAAAAGCCAAAAAGAAAACTCCTATGAAAATTCGGAAAGAAACTTTGAATTACGATAAGAAAAATAAGAAGAAGTAATCAGTGGTCAGTCTTAAGTAGTCAGTTGTAGTGATCAGTCGTATGAGAAACGATTTAAACTTTAAACAGTTTAAACTTTAAACAATTTAAACCCTTAAAAAAAGTGAATACCGATTTCATCAAATACCAAGCACAAACTTCACCTTATCCATTAGGTATGGAAGTTTCGCATGCAATAGGTTCTTATATTTATGACACGAATAACAAAAAATATTTAGACTTTGTTGCGGGAGTTTCGGCTTGTACCCTAGGACACCAAAACAAAAGAGTAAATGATGCTATCAAAGATCAATTGGACAAGTATTCGCATGTAATGGTTTATGGCGAATACTCCCAAAGTCCCGCTGTCGAATATTGCAAATTGATGGCCTCTCTCCTGCCCGCACCGTTGGACAAAACCTATTTGGTCAATTCTGGTACCGAAGCAATAGAAGGAGCCTTAAAACTAGCGCGAAGAACCACAGGAAGAAGCCAACTCATTTCTTGCCATAATGCCTATCATGGCAATACAATGGGCTCCATGAGTGTCATGGGATTTGAGGAACGCAAGCAAGCTTTTCGACCTTTACTTCCCGATGTTGATTTCATTACTTTTAACAACGAAGATGATTTACAAAAAATAACAACCAAAACGGCTGGAATCATTCTTGAAACCATACAAGGCGGAGCCGGTTTTATACAGCCACACAATGATTTTCTAAAAAAAGTCAGAGCACGTTGTACACAAGTTGGCGCTATAATGATACTCGACGAAATTCAACCTGGATTTGGAAGAACAGGAAAACTATTTGGATTTCAAAACTATGATGTTGTACCAGACATAGTCGTTATGGGAAAAGGAATGGGTGGCGGAATGCCAGTTGGTGCTTTTACAGCCTCATCGGCTATGATGGACTTATTGACCGAAAATCCAAAACTAGGACACATCACCACTTTTGGAGGTCACCCTGTCATTGCGTCAGCTTGCTTGGCCACTTTGAAAGAATTAACTGAAACCAGCTTAATGCAAGACGCTTTAGAGAAAGAAAAACTCTTTAGATCACTTTTGGTACACCCTTTGATACAAGAAATACGAGGCAAAGGATTAATGCTTGCAGCGATGACAGCAAGTGCGGACATCACCAATGAAGTAATCCTAAAATGTCAAGACAGAGGTCTTATATTATTTTGGTTACTCTTTGAAGGATGCGCCATCAGAATTACACCGCCCCTTACCATTTCTGAAGAAGAAGTTCGTGAAGGATGTGCTATAATTCTTGAGGTAATGAATGAAATGATTTTAGATTGCAGATTTTAGATTTAAGAATTTAGAATAATGATTTTGTAAATTTGATATTGAAATTGCCATTGGCATTGATATTGGCATTGAAAAACTTGTTAATTAAATTGTTCACAACAAATAAAATTCTTCCTCACAAAAACAATACGTTTACCTAATTTTATTATAGGATAATTTAAAACACACAGTATGCAATTAAGCAACGAAGAAGAAGAGTATAACTTATCCCTATCCAAATTTGAGTCTATGTTGAAAACCAACAAAGTACTCTTTTTTGATTCCGAAGAATTTGAAGAAATCATTCTTCATTACCTCGATATGGGCAAGCCAGCATTGGCCAAAAAAGCACTAAAACTAGCACTAGATCAACACCCGAAATCTACAGGTTTAAAATTAGTTCAAGTAGAAATGCTCATCTATGACGATAAACTCGAAATAGCCGAAAAACTACTCAATGAACTTTATGCCATTGAGCCTACAAACGAAGAGATTTTTATTCAAAAAGCCAATATTTGTTCCAAAAGAGATCAACATGAAAAAGCGGTAGAAATGCTTAAAATTGCATTAGAATACACCGATGATTATGCAGATGTCTACAACTTAATTGGAATGGAATACCTTTTTATGGACAATCTCGAGTTGGCCAAAGAAAGCTTTATCAAATGTCTCGAAGAAGATTTTGAAGACCAATCCGCTTTATACAATGTCGTGTACTGTTTTGAGTTTTTGGATCAAAATCAAGACGCTATTTTATATTTAAACAAATACATTGACAAAAACCCCTATAGCGAAATTGCTTGGCATCAGCTTGGACGTTTGTATTATGGTGTAAAAGAATATGAAAATGCCATTCGTGCTTTTGACTACGCCACACTTATTGACGATGAGTTTCTAGGTGCGTTTATGGAAAAAGCAAAAGCCCTTGAACGTCTCAAAAAATACGATCTGGCTATAGAAAGCTACAATAGAACCATTGAATTAGACGACGCCACTTCGTATGCCTTATTGCGCATTGGGAAGTGCTATGAAAAATTAGGAAATAAAGTTTTAGCATTAAAATTTTTCAACAAAACCGTTCACGAAGATCCTCTTTTGGACAAAGGTTGGATTGCGATAACTGATTTTTATGTTCGTCAAAAAAATTTCCAAAAAGCATTGTTTTTCGTCAACAAAGCTTTAGCAATCGACAATCAAAATCGATTGTACTGGAAACGTTTTGCTACTATCAACAAACAAATGAACTTCTTTGAAGAAGCCGAATTTGGATATAGAAAAGCCGTAGAATTTGGAGATTACCAACTGGACACTTGGTTGTTTTGGGTAGATATTCTACAATTTTTGGGCGAATTCGAGAGTGCCATTCAAACATTACTACAAGCATCCGAATATTTTCCAGAAGAAAACGAAGTCGAATACCGATTGGCTGGTTTGTATTATATGCTACAAGACACCACCAAAGCCAAATTTCATTTAAGCAACGGTTTACGTTTAAAATTTGACAATTATATACTAATTGAAGATTTATTCCCCGTAGTTTGGTCAAAAAAAGTAGTACGGAATTTTGTAGAAAAACACAAAAAATAATTGGGGCGTGACATTAAGTTAAGCTTTGTTATTTCTCGCAAAGACGCAAAGACGCAAAGTTTAGAGTCGATTTCTTTGCGCCTTTGCGTCTTGGCGAGAGTTGTATTTTGAAAAAGCGTAATGAGAAATCATTAACCTTAATGGCATAGTGTTCTATCCCTCATGCAAAACAAGAAACTACTAACTAACAAAATCGAATTTCATAATTCGAAAAAAATATAAATTTAATGTTGAAAAAACGTTTTGGTTTATTAGGCCGTAATATCAGTTATTCCTTCTCAAAAGGATATTTTACAGACAAATTTAGTAACGAACATTTTGAAGGTTTTAGTTATGAAAATTTTGACATCCCCGAAATCAATTATTTCACCGAATTAAGAAAAAACAACACCGATCTTTTTGGACTGAATGTAACTATTCCTTACAAAGAAGTTATCATTCCGTTTCTGGACAAATTATCCAAAAACGCACAACAAATTGGCGCTGTAAACACTATAAAATTTACCAAAAAAGGCAAACTCAAAGGCTACAACACCGATTATTATGGTTTCAAGAAATCATTAGAGCCTTTGTTGCTTCCGCATCACAAAAAAGCATTAATTCTTGGCACAGGAGGCGCCTCAAAAGGTGTTGCTTTTGCATTGGATCAGTTGGGTATTGCCTATACTTTTGTATCTCGCGAAGTCAAAGAAAATTGTATTGATTACAGTTTAATTAATGTTACAACTTTTGATAATTATCAAATCATAATCAATTGCACACCCGTTGGAACCAGTCCAAATGTAGAATTATTTCCGCTTATTCCTTATGAATACTTTACCGAGAATCATATTGCCTACGACTTAATATACAACCCAGCCGAAACTCAATTTTTAAGCAAAGCAAAAGCACAAGGGGCACAGGTAAAAAATGGTTTGGACATGCTAATTTTTCAAGCCGAAAAAGCTTGGGAAATTTGGAATAAGTAATTTTATTTTTATAACAAATATTTAAGTATTGCATTCTAAAACTGATTAAAATTTGATGCTTTAGAACAAATATTTTAATTATATTAGCTTAAAATTAAATGTTTGGCTATGAAAAGTGTTTTCTACCTACTTTTTTTGAATCTTTTTTCTATTTATACAATTCAAGCTCAAGAAGATGCTGTTGCAGAAACAAATCCTTTTGCAGATGTACGGTATAATTATTTTAAAAAAACTGTTATCTTATTTAATGAATATTTAAATACCGATTCTGGATCGTTCAATACTACCGATTTAAGAATTTTACAACCAATAGGAAACAAAGCTTGGAATCTAAGACTTGACATTCCATTAATATCAACAAATTCAAATTCTAAAGACAAAACAGGTTTGGGAGATATTGCATTTGCTTCGTCCTACATAATTGCATTAAACAACAAAAGGGGTATTGGTGCCAGAGCCAAAGTAATCACCAATTCTGCTAGTAACCCAAGTTTTGGATCTGGAAAATGGGTATTTGTTCCTACTCTATTTTATGGAATATATTTGGATAAATCAAGTAAGATACTATGGTTGATGGATGCAGAATACCAAGTAAGTTTTGCAGGATCTAGTAACAGAAACGATATAAGCACTGCAGTTTTTGAAAATGCATTAATATACAGTTTTCGAAAAAATTGGATTGCTGGAAATGTTGCCGTACGCTATAATAATACAGTTAATGGTTTTCAGAACTCTGCTTACCTTGAATTTGGACGAAAATACAGCAAAGAATCCATGTTTTACATCCATCCTAGCATCGGTTTTGGAAACAAAAAATTCTACAATAACGGACTAGAATTGGGTTTGGTTATTTTTTATTAAATAAACTATTCGAATCTGTTGTTTAACTTCTAAACCAAACTAGTATTATTTGTTTTATTGTAAATTGAAAATTTTAATAATTCCCTTAAAATACAAAAAAAAAGAATTAAAGACTTCAACTCCCTCTCAAAAACAGGAATTTTCATTATAAACTAGCTATAAATAAAGGTTTTATTTTGATATTCAATACACCTTTAGTATCTTTCGCATTCAAAAAATAAAAACCTTATACATTTATAAAATGTTAGAAGAAATGAATGATAACCTGCAAGAAGCAGACGGAAAAATAGCCAATGAATTGCAAGAAACAATTCATTCTGAAGTACCTGCTCAAGAAGTAAACGAACAAAGTAATTCTGTTTCAGGAGAAAGTGTTATTGGCACTGATGCAGAAACGGTAGTTTCAAGCAATGTAGTAGCCAACGAGAATCAAAATGTTCTTGACGCTATAGCCGATTCGAATGCAGAAGAAAGCGAAGACGAAACGCTTAAAGAGCGTCACGATATTCCGATGCTTGATTATGATGCGTTACCAATGGAAAAGCTTGTTGACGAATTGAAAAATTTGGTTACCAATGAGAAAGTGATGTCGGTAAAGGAGCATGTAGAAGAGATTAAAAAAGCTTTTTTAACCAAATACAATCATCTTTTAGAAGAAAAAAGAGAAGAATTCAATCAGGAAAACCAAGATCCTAATGAAGAATTCCAATACCATTTGCCTTTAAAAACAAAATTCGACCAATATTACACTATTTATAAAGATAATAAAAACGTACATTTTAAGAGTTTACAAACCAATTTAAAATCAAACTTAGAGGTTCGATTGGCTATTGTAGAAGAATTAAAAGAGTTGATTAACCCTCAAGCAAACATTAAAGACAACTTAAAACACTTTAATGAGTTAAGAGAACGATGGAAAAATGCGGGATCAATTCCAAAAGACAAATACAATCATGTCTGGAATAATTTTCATTTTCATGTAGAAAATTTTTATGACTATTTGCACTTGGATAGAGAAGCAAGAGACATTGATTTTAAACACAACTTGGATCAAAAACAAAAAATAATTGCACGTGTTGAAGAATTGGTAAATGAAGCAGACATCAACAAAGCATTTAGAGAATTGCAAGATTTACATAGAATCTGGAAAGAAGATATTGGTCCTGTTTCAAGAGAACACCGTGATGAGATCTGGAACAAATTCAGCGAACTGACAAAAAAAATGCACGACAAACGTGAAATTTTGTTTGAAAATCAAAGAGGTACTGAACTTGAAAACTTAGAAAAGAAAAAAGAGATTATTGCCAAAATTGAAGTATTAGCTACCGAGAAAGTAAATGCACATTCACAATGGCTTGCTCAAATTGAAAAAGTTGAGGCTCTAAGAACAGAATTTTTCTCGGCTGGAAAAGTACCTTCGGATGTAAATGAAGCTACTTGGTCGGAGTTTAAAACCGCAGTTAGAAATTTTAATACTTTCAAAAATTCGTTTTACAAAGACATTAAAAAAGATCAAAACGACAATTTAAACAAAAAAATTGCACTTGTAAACAAAGCCAAAGAATTGCAAGAAAGTCTTGATTTTGCTACTACTACTCCAATAATGAAACAAATTCAAGAGGAGTGGAAAAAAATCGGTCACGTTCCTAGAAAATATTCAGATAAAATCTGGAACGATTTTAGAGAAGCTTGCAACCATTATTTTGATAAATTAAAAGAGCAAAAAAACGAAGAGAACGTAGAAGAAATAGAAGCTTTTGATAAAAAGAAAGCGTACTTAGAAACTTTACGTGAGTTTCAATTGACAGGCGAACACAAAACAGATTTGGATGCCATTAAATTGCATATCGAAACATGGAAAAATTTAGGCAAAGTACCTTTCCCTAGACGTCATATTGAAGGAAAATTCAATAAAATCCTGGATGCTTTGTTTGAAAAATTGAGCTTAAGCAAAAAAGATACTGAAATGATGCGTTTCACCAATAGAATGGATCATTTATCTGAAAGTAATGACACTAGAAAACTTGACAATGAAAAGATTTTCTTAATGCGAAAAATTGAGGAAGTACAAAATGAAATTTTTCAATTGGAAAACAATATTCAGTTTTTTACCAACACCAAAAATGCTAAAAAAGAAAATTCAATCGTATTGGAAGTTCGAAAAAACATAGCTATCCACAAAGAAAGTCTTGAAGTTTGGAAAGAAAAACTAAAGCAATTAAGAAATTTAAAAACAGAATAAATTATTAATTTTTATACAATTTATAACCTCGAGCAAATTTTGTTCGAGGTTTTTTTTTATAATATGACTAAACCTTAAGAAGACCATACTTGATTTGATTGTTCGATATTTTTTCAAATTTCAATAAAATAATCTGTGTGATTTTTTTAAATCTACGTCATGTAAATTCATTACAGTTTTTCTATTTATTAATTCGAGTAATAACATTATTTGTATTAGTTACAGGCAGTCATTTTTTATAAAATTAACAATTTAAAAAAAAATTAACTTTCATTTACGACAGCAATTTATGGTTGTGAAAATTGATTGTTTAATTTTGTAAAATGAAAGCCACATTAAAATTTATAGCATTTGTTGGTGTTATAGTGTTATTTGCATTTGCATTTAGCCTAAACACTAATGCTATTGTGAATTTTCAAAAGGAAAATGCGTCTAATTTAGTTACGAATGAAAAATTAAGCGCATCAGAATTCATACAACCTGGCTTTTTAAAGGATTCTGTTGATATAAAAGTCAAAACCAATACACTTGATTTTGTAGGATATTCTTTTTCTACATCAATTAAACTTTCAAAATTTAAAGGTACTGTTCGTAAAGCTATTGTGTCAAATTTAGACTTTAACAGAAGTAATGAAATCTTTATTTTATTATACCCTTCCCATTATTTTTGGTGATTTAATACTGTGATTCCAGTAAGAAAGAAGTCATAAAACTTCTAATCATTCTTAATTCTATAGAATTTAAGAATGCAAATCATTGTATAATTTCAAAAAAACAAAAAAATGGACACATCCGTAACACTAATTGGCTTACTTATAATTCTTTTAATCGGCATTCCACTAACTTATACTTTTCGTTCCAATATTTTAAATAATGCCAAAATAAAAGAAATAAAAAAACAATACAGTAATAATCATTATGATTTTAGTCAAAGTGAAATTAAGAATAGAAAAAGCATCTCAATAGATATAAAAAAGAAAGGTTTTCTATTTATTGACTATAGCTATAAAGAAGAAACAGTCTATTTTATAGACATAAATAAGTTACTTTCTTGTAGATTATTACCGACTAAAGAAAACAGTACGGATATAATTTTGAAAATAGAATTTGAACTAGTCTACAAAAAAACTTTAAAAAAAGAATTAATACCAATTTATAACATTGAAAATGATTTTTTAGACTTTAATTGTTTGCATGAAGATCATCAATTAGGAAAAAAGTGGAATCAACTAATCAATGATTGCTTATCATAAAACCAGAAAAAATGATTCTTTTAGTATAACTTAAATCATTAAGTACTCTCTTACATGATAATTATCATTTAAATTGTTAAAAAGGCACACTACTTTTGTTAATAGAAAAATTAAATTTATGAAAAATTCACTGATTCAAAAATATAATGTCCCAGGTCCAAGATATACGAGCTATCCAACGGTACCTTATTGGGATGAGTCAGGATTTACAGATGACAAATGGAAAGAGACTCTTAAAAAATCTTTTATAGAAAGCAATTCTAAAGAAGGTATTAGTCTTTATATCCATTTGCCATTTTGTGAAAGTTTATGTACTTTTTGTGGATGCAACAAACGCATCACCAAAAATCATCAGTTAGAAAACCCTTATATATTAGCTGTTTTAAAAGAATGGTCTTTGTATTGTACTATTTTAGGCGAAAAACCAAAAATAAAAGAAATCCATTTAGGAGGTGGTACCCCTACTTTTTTCTCTCCTCAAAACTTAGAAGACTTAATCAACGGAATTTTTACACATGCAGAAAAAGCAGCAGGCTATGAATTCAGTTTTGAAGGACATCCTAATAATACAACACATACACATTTAAAAAAATTATACGATTTAGGTTTTAGAAGAGTAAGTTTTGGAGTTCAAGATTACTCTGAGAAAGTACAAAAAGCGATTCATAGAATACAACCTTTTCATAATGTAGCCAAGGTCACTTTTTGGGCAAAAGAAATTGGGTATACCTCAATAGGACATGATATTATTTTTGGATTACCTTTTCAAGAAATTGATGATGTAATTGATACTATAGAAAAAACCAACTCATTACAACCCGATCGATTGGCTTTCTACAGTTATGCTCATGTACCTTGGATAAAAGGAAATGGTCAACGCGGCTTTAACGATGATGATATTCCGAAAGATGACAAAAAAAGAAAACTCTATGAAGTTGGAAAAGAATTGTTATTTGAAAATGATTATCATGAAATAGGTATGGATCATTTTGCACTAAAAACAGACAGCTTACACAACTCTTTTGAAAATAAATCATTACATAGAAATTTTATGGGCTATAGCTCTTCGAAAACACAATTAATGATTGGTCTAGGGGTTTCTTCAATAAGTGATAGCTGGTATAGTTTTGCACAAAATGTAAAAAATCTTGAGGATTACTATCAAATACTAGAATGGGATAAATTACCAATTTATAGAGGACATTTTTTAACAGAAGAAGATTTAGTCATCCGTAAACATATTTTAAACTTAATGTGCCAATTTGAAACAAGTTGGGAAAATTCTGTTAATTATTTTGAAGAAATACCAGAAATTTTGATTCAGCTCAAAGAAATGGAAAAGGACGGATTATTAACAATTCATGAAAATAAAATCCAAGTTACAGAAGAAGGAAAACCTTATGTTCGCAATATCTGTATGGCTTTCGATTTAAGACTAAAAAGAAAAGCGCCAGAAACAGCATTATTTTCAATGACCATTTAGACTTTTTAGACTTTTTAGACTTTTTAGACTTTTTAGACTTTTTAGACTTTTTAGACTTTTTAGACTTTTTAGACTTTTTAGACACGAAGATTTCACTAGTCTAATTTACTAACTGTCTAAGTGGTCTAATAATCTAAGTAGTCTAGCAATCTAATCAATGGCAATTGGCTTTCTCTTGCACAAATAAGTTCATATTGGATGGAGAAACATATGGTATTCCAAGACCCAAACCTCTAAGAATAAATAAAACTCCTATTACAACACCAACATAAGGGATTATTTTTTGTATTTTATTCCGAAATGAAATTGTTAAATAGGAATTAATATAAGCCACAGAACTCATCATTGGTACAGTTCCAAGTCCAAAAATTATCATGTACAAAACACCCAAACTAGCGCTTTGCATAGCAATAGCACCAAACAAGGCAACATAAACCATTCCGCAGGGCAAAAACCCATTGAGCAATCCAATAATAAATAAGGATTTATAGCTTTTGTTTTTAAAATGACTTCCTAATGTTTGTTTTATTTTTGAGATTACTCTAAAAATAGGTTTTGAAAAATTGTAATTAGCCATTTTTTTCTCAGGAATCAAAATCACTAAAATCATGGCAATTCCAATAAATATGGATAATTGTTGTTGAATTCCAGCTAAAAAAAAGCCTCTTCCTAACAATCCAAAAAGTAAACCAATACTTCCATAAGCTGATAATCGTCCAAAGTGATACGTAATAATTTGAGTTACTTTTTTAGCTTGATTAGTATTGTCTACTGGCAACATCATAGCAATAGGACCACACATTCCTATGCAGTGAAAACTACTGATTAAGCCGAATAAAAAAGCAGTATAAAACATTTTGAAGTTAGAAGTTAGAGGTTGGAAGTTGGAAGTTAAAGGTTAGAAGTTAGAGGTTAGGGGTTAGAGGTTGGAAGTTAAAGGTTAGAAGTTGGAAGTTGGAAGATTTAGATAACAAAATCCATTATAACTGACTTCTAACCTTTAACTTCTAACTTTACTTTACATAAATCTCTTCTTTAGTTAAATATGACTTTCCATTGTATTGCCATTCCATATTAATTTTCCATTCCCCTCCAATTAGTTTGTCTTTAGGAATAAACAAATAAGTAGAGTTTGTAAACAATAAAGGCACTTCAAAATCAAACTTTTTGTTAGATGCACGATATAAAGCAACTGTTCCTTTTATCGCTTTTATATTAAAATCATTTGGGAAAACAACCGTAATCCCGCTAGTATTTACTGTTATAGTAGGCTTTACTTTTAAATCTTGTGCGTTTTGAATACGGGCCATTTCATCTTGAAAATGGATATCGTGTTTGTAATATTCTTCAACAACCAAATCATTATCGTATTTACTATCTGTTTGAACTTTTAAAACAAAATACATTATAAAGCTAATAAACATCGCAAAGGCAATAACTATAGCTGTTCCCCAGTTAATTCCTCTCTCCCCTTTTACCGGAGAATTAAGATCTTTTGAATTATTATTTTTCATTTTTTTTATTAAAATTCTATTTCCATTTTTGTACACCTATTATTGTTACCCTTTGGGGGTTAGGGTGCTTTAATCAAAACTCCTTGGGCTTATAAAATTTGTTGAGGTAGTTTCAATTTTTTGATCACCATCGTAGACTTCAATTACAATTTTTGTTCTATCACTTTCTAATAGAAATTTATTTATCTCAATAAACATTGTACCACTTGACATACCTTGTTTAGGAACTTTCAAATCTTGAATACCAACAACCTTTAAATCCCCTTTAATCCCAACCAATTTAAAATGAATATCTTTTATATCATGATTCGTTTTATTGATGATTTTAAAAGTATATACATTACTAATATTATCTCCTTTGTGTTGAAACAATTGTCCTGGTAAACGAAAAATAGTTGCTTCTACCTCAGTTCTCAAAAACAATAAGCCTGTAAGTACACCTATCAATATAACCAATATTGCGGTGTAACCTTTCATTCTAGCGGTAAACTTGAATTTGGCTTTGGTCTCAATTTCATCTTCAGATGCGTATCGAATAAGACCTTTGGGCAAACCAACACCTTCCATAATGGTATCGCATTCATCTATACAAGCCGTACAATTTACACATTCTAACTGAACTCCATTTCTAATATCAATACCTGTAGGGCAAACATTTACACATTGTTTACAATCAATACAGTCTCCTTTTCCGGTTACTTCTCTGTCTTCTTGTTTATTAAATTTTGCTCGTCCCGCTTCTTTTTCACCTCGAACAAAGTCATAAGCTACATTTATTGACTTTTTATCCAATAAAACACCTTGTAATCGTCCATAAGGACAAGCAATAATACAAACTTGTTCTCTAAACCAAGCAAAAACAAAGTAAAAAACACTGGTGAATATTAATAAAGAAATAAAGGTACTCTTATGACTTAAAGGTCCGTCTTTTATCAATCTAAATAACTCGTCGCTGCCTATTAAGTAAGCTAAAAACACATTTGCAATTAGAAAAGAAATTAAAAGAAACACCAACCATTTCAACGTTTTTTTTCTAATTTTCTCACTATTCCATTCTTGTTTATCTAGCCGAATTTGTGCACCACGATCTCCTTCTATCCAAAATTCGATTCTTCGAAAAACCATCTCAAGAAAGATCGTTTGAGGACATATCCATCCACAAAAAATGCGTCCAAATATAACCGTAAATAAGATCACAAACACAACGCCTATAATCATAAAGAGCACAAAAAGATAAAAATCTTGCGGCCAAAACGGAAAGCTAAAAATATTAAAACGACGTTCCAATACATTGAACATCATAAATTGGTTTCCATTAATTTTTATAAATGGATTGGCAACTAAAATGATTAATAAGAAATAGCTAACCCATTTTCTATAATCATAAAATTTACCCGACGGCTTTTTGGGGTAAATGTATTTTCTATGACCCTCACTATCAATTGTCCCTATTGTGTCTCTGAAAGATTCGTCTAGATTACTTGACATTTTTTGTTTTTTAAATACTAAAAAAGAGCTTTCTCAAAGTTAAAAATCTTGATAAAGCTCTTTTTTAAATATTGTTAAAATTATTTTACTTGAGTACTATCTGTAGCAGGAACAGTTACCGAAGCTGTATTTGAAGCATTATCATCAACCCAAACATCACCATCTGGAGCTTTTGGATCTTTTGGATTACTTCCTCTTAAAGACAAAACATAACTAGCCACTTTTTGCATTTCTTTAGGTTTCAAAGTTCCTTTCCACGAAATCATTCCTTTACCATCACGACCACCGTTTACTAAAGTATGGAATACATTTTTTATCCCTCCTCCTAATATCCAATAATCATCCGTTAAGTTTGGACCAATTTGTCCACCAGCATCCGCTCTATGGCAAGCCACACAATTTGTAGCAAAAATAGCTTTTCCTTCGGCCAAATCAGCAGGGTCTTTCAATAAAGTGACTGTATTCTCATCCATCAAATCGGGTGCAGTTTTCATATATTCAGCCACCTCAATTTTGGCTTGAGCCATTTCATTTTTCAATTCAGCTTCTTGATCTGGAGCACCCATTATTTCAAAACGAACTAAATAAACTGCCGAAAAAACAATACAAGCATAGAATAAATATACCCACCATGGTGGTAAATTATTATCCAACTCTTTGATACCATCATAATCATGATCCATCAATAATTGCTTCTCGTTTTCAATTGGCACTGTTTTAGTAAGGCTTTGCATTAAACCTTTGTACCAACTTTTATCTTTTAAACTTAAACTATTTTCATATTCTTGTTTACGTTTTTCTTCTTCTGACAGCAATTGATATGTTATTGTATTTACTGCTTTCAGCGTTATTTCTATGGCTATTAATAAAAATAGAAACACCAACAAAAAAACAATAACCATTGGATATTTAATAAATGCAGGATGATCCCCTGAATCAATAAAGTATTCCATTACTCCAAAAACGGAAAAAAATATTAAAAGAACTCGTATATAAGGTGGAATTATTTTTTTCATTATTCTATTTATTTTATAAATTATACAATTTAATCTTCTAATGGAATTTTACTCATCTCATCAACTGTCTCTTTTTTATAGGAATACACCCAAATTCCTAAACCAAGAAAAAAGAAAAAGAAAATTAATAATGAAAGTATTGGATATATTGCAACACCTGCAATGGTCTCCATATTGTGTTTTATTTGCTCGAACATAACGGTATTAAATTATTTAGTTTTTAACTTTAATATCTGTCCCTAGTCTTTGTATGTAGGCAATCATTGCTACAATCTCTCTTTCATTCATCGGAACAAATTTTTCACCTTTAGCAGCTGCTTTCTTTTTACTGTCCTCGTAACTTTTTACAAAATCAGGATCATTTTTAAGACTTTCTTCTATTGCCATAGCTTGCGTTCTTAAATCTTTTAATCCATTAGCCACTTGAGCATCGGTATAAGGAACTCCGAGAGTGACCATTGCTTTCATTTTCTTTTCGGTCATTGAAATATCCATAGCTGTATTATCAAACAACCATTTGTAGCTAGGCATAATAGAACCCGCAGAAATACTTTGAGGACTCCAAAAGTGATTAAAATGCCAATTGTCATTGTATTTCCCTCCAACTCTTAATAAATCTGGACCTGTACGTTTTGATCCCCAAAGAAAAGGATGATCATAAACATATTCACCAGCCTTAGATTGTGGACCATAACGCTCTACTTCACTACGAAAAGGTCGAACAGATTGAGAGTGACAACCTACACAGCCTTCACGGATGTATAAATCACGTCCTTCTAATTCTAAAGGAGAATAGGGTTTAACACTAGCAATAGTTGGTATATTCGATTTAACCATTATCGTTGGTACAATTTGAATAACCCCTCCAATCAAGATAGCAATTGTTGCGAAGATTGCCATTTTAATAGGTTTTCTTTCCAACCAAGTATGGTATTTTTCTCCTTTTAGTCTTCCTGAAGTAATAGATTGTAGAGCTGGAGCTTCTGCTAATTCATCTTCTATTTCATTACCCGCTCTTACTGTTTGAATGATATTATAAACCAAAACCAACATACCAATTAAATACATAGATCCACCGATAGCCCTCATCCAATACATTGGCATGATTTGGGTTACAGTTTCCAAAAAGTTACCATACGTTAAAGTACCATCTGGATTAAATTGTTTCCACATAGAGGCTTGCAAGAATCCCGCAAGATACATTGGCAGAGTATAAAGTATAATACCTAAAGTTCCAATCCAAAAATGGAAATTGGCCAATTTAGTAGAGTATAAAGTACTTTTTGTCATTCTTGGAATCAACCAATAAATAATACCAAAAGCCATAAAACCATTCCAAGCCAATGCCCCAACATGAACGTGAGCAATAATCCAATCCGTATAATGAGCAATAGCATTTACATTTTTAAGAGAAAGCATTGGACCTTCAAAAGTAGCCATACCATAACCTGTCATAGCAACCACAAAAAACTTTAATACAGGCTCTTCTCGGACTTTGTCCCAAACACCTCTTAATGTTAAAAGTCCGTTTATCATACCTCCCCAAGATGGTGCAATCAACATTACAGAAAATACAACTCCTAAATTTTGTGCCCAAGTTGGCAAAGCGGAATACAACAAATGGTGAGGACCAGCCCAGATATATAAAAATATTAATGACCAAAAGTGAATGATAGACAATCGATAAGAATACACTGGACGATTGGCTACTTTAGGAACAAAATAATACATTAAACCTAAAAAAGGTGTTGTCAAGAAAAAGGCAACTGCATTATGCCCATACCACCATTGCACTAATGCATCCTGAACTCCAGCATAAACAGAATAACTCTTCATTGCAGAAATTGGCAACTCTAAACTATTAAAAATATGTAATACGGCAACCGTTATAAATGTGGCTAAATAAAACCAAATGGCAACATACAAATGGCGTTCCCTTCTTTTCAACATAGTACCAATCATATTGATACCAAATGCAACCCATATTAAGGCAATTGCTATGTCAATAGGCCATTCTAACTCGGCATATTCTTTTGAAGAAGTATATCCTAATGGAAGTGAAATAGCAGCTGCAACAATAATTAACTGCCAACCCCAAAAATTAAGGTTACTTAAGAAATCACTATACATCCTGGCTTTTAATAATCGCTGAAGCGAATAATAAATTCCTGCAAACATAGCATTTCCTACAAAGGCAAAAATTACAGCATTGGTATGTAAAGGTCTTAATCTACCAAAACTTAACCATGAAATACCATCGGTCATGTTTGGAAAAAGGAACATAGTGGCCAAAATAAGCCCCACTAACATCCCAACTACTCCAAAAAGTATAGTAGCATAAATGAACTTCTTTACAATTTTGTTGTCATAATAAAATTGTTGCATTTCCATATTTATAATTGTTTAAAAAATTGTTTAAAATTGGTGTTTAATTTTTGATAGAAGATTAAAGAGTAATTTAACTTTAAACTTCAGAATTCTTTTGGGAAGATTTAATTAATTCATCGTCAAAAAGCATTCTGACAGATGGTGTATAATCATCATCATATTGACCCGTTTTTACGGCAAAAATAAAGGCAACAAAAAAACCTATTGCGACGAAAATACTAATGGAAATTAATAGATAGATTACACTCATGTCTTAAATTTAAGTTAACAAAACTAAGTTTATCCCTTTTGATAAAAAATGACAATTATCATATTTTATCTAATATGTTAAAATTATGAAAAATATCGCAACAAATACCTAAAAAACTATTTTATTTTTCGAGAATAATAATTACTCATTATTGTTACAAAACTTACTATCGTAATGGTACTCAGCGGCATAATAATAGCTGCGACCAATGGCAAGAGGTTCCCAGTTATGGCAAACGACAACCCAACAACATTATACAAAAGTGACAATGTAAAACTCATTTTTATAGTTTTGATGGATTTCTTGGACAGTTTTAAAAAATAATTAAGTTTTTTAAATTCTTTGGCATCCAAAATGGCATCGCAAGCAGGAGAAAATACATTCACATTCTCTGATATAGAGATTCCAACATTGCTTTGAGCCAAAGCTCCTGCATCATTAAGTCCATCCCCTACCATCATTACATTATTGCCTTGTTCTTGCAATGTTTTTATAAATTCTAATTTTTGTTCTGGTTTTTGATTGAAAATCATTTCTGTTCCTTTTGGCAAAAGACTTTCCAATAAAGTTCGTTCCCCTTCATTGTCTCCAGACAACACTTTAATCTGGTATGTTTTGCACAAATCCGTAAATAATTTTGAAAGTCCTTCTCTGTATTCATTATTAAAAATATACTTTCCATAATACACCCCAGCAATTTTTATATGAACCGAAGTTTGCTGAATACTTCCTTCCTCTTTTTTATCTAAAAAATCTGCAGAGCCAAGTTGAATCTTAATTCCATCAACAACTGCTAAAATTCCTTTTCCAGTTATCTCTTCGAATGAATCTAGTTTTAATCTTTGTCTTTCTGGCAAAAAGTCATACAACATTCTACTCAATGGATGATTGGAAGCACGAAGTACATTTTTTATTAGTATCAAATTAGTATTAGAAAGTGGTTCTCCTTGATACGAAATATTCGATTTGGCATTGGTAGTAATTGTTCCCGTTTTATCAAAAACAATGGTGTCTACTTTGGCTAATTGTTCAATTACCAAAGCATTCTTTAAATAAAAATGTTTGTTCCCAAAAATTCGCAACATATTCCCCATAGTAAAAGGGGCAGTCAATGCCAATGCACATGGACAAGCAACGATAAGTACCGCCGTAAAAACATTGAAAGCCGTATTGGCATCAAAAAATATCCAATATCCAAATCCAATAAAGGCAATCAATAATAAAATAGGAGTGAAATACCTACTTATATTATCCGTAATCGTTTTATGCTTTTGTATTACATTTTTTTGAAAAACATCATTACTCCATAATTGCGTTAAGTAACTCTGAGATACGGTGTGCAATACTTCCATTTCAATTACTTTTCCAATTTGTTTTCCACCAGCA
The DNA here is from genome assembly GCF_965234445.1 of Flavobacterium rarum (SeqCode). Classification (GTDB taxonomy): domain Bacteria; phylum Bacteroidota; class Bacteroidia; order Flavobacteriales; family Flavobacteriaceae; genus Flavobacterium; species Flavobacterium rarum. Next base: position 419,187 of record NZ_OZ248490.1, read on the forward strand.
AATATTTTATCCCCTGATTTTTTGGTAATCGGAATGGCTTCTCCTGTTACAAAACTATAATCGATATCCGCTTTATCCGAAATTAAAATTCCGTCAACGGGTATTAATTCTTGGTTTCTAATAAGTAATCTATCTCCTTTTTCGATATCATAAACTGGTACACTTTCTTCGGTAGTATCACTTTTTATCTTGGTGATTGCAATGGGGAAATAGGATTTAAAATCTCTTTCGAAACTCAGAAAACTATACGTTTTAATTTGAAACATTTTACCCAATAACATAAAGAAAATTAAACCGGTCAAACTATCAAAGAAACCAGAACCATAATCCATAACAATGTCAAAAGTACTGCGTACAAACATTACTACAATTCCAAGTGCAATCGGAATGTCGATGTTTAGCATTTTTGATTTTATACTTTTATAGGCCGAAACATAATAACCGCTAGCCGAATACAAAAAAGAAGGCAAGGATAATGCAAAAATTAATCCTCTAAAAAAGGGTCTGTAATTATCAAGCCAAAACTCTTTCACTTCAAAATATTCTGGAAAAGACAATAACATAATATTTCCAAAACAAAAGAAAGCTACTCCCAATTTGTATGTTAAACTTCTATCAACATTGTTTGAGCCTGCTTCATAATTTTCTAAACTAATATAAGGTTCGTAACCAATAGAACTCAGTAAATAAACAATGCTTTGAAGCGATACAATTTCTGGGTTATAAGTGATTCTAACTTTCTTTTCGGGAAAATTGACTTGTGAAGTATTTATTCCTTTTTGAAGACGTTGTAAATTCTCCAAAATCCAAATACACGAGCTACAATGTATGTGAGGAATGTTAAGTGAAACAATAGCGGTGGAATCTTCTTGAAACTCCAATAATTTTGCAATGATGCTTTCATTTTCTAAAAAATCATATTTACCATTTATATCTTGTGGAGTTGCACCAGGAGATTTTTCGAAATCATAATAACAAGTCAAATCGTTTAGACTGAAAATTTCATAAACGGTTTTACATCCATTGCAACAAAATTCTTTTTCATCAAAAGTTATCTGTTCTTCTTTTTCAATATCTAAACCACAATGAAAACATTTGTTTTTTTCCATAAATAAAGCCTTAGTAAGCGGGTGTAAATTTTGCAAATTGATTAACTTAAAAACAATGATAAATATCATATAAATGTATAACTTTGTATGCGAAAATCCAATTTCATTATGAGCAAATGTGAGCAATGTATCGTTAGAGAATTTAGTTCTTTAAAAGCACTAAACAAAGACGAACTTATAAAATTATCTGACTGTAAAACCTCTAGAATCATCAAAAAAGGAGAAAATATTTTTGAAGAAGGAGAAAATGTAAACGGTATATTTTGCATCAAAGAAGGTATTTGCAAATTGACTAAATTGAGTCCAAACGGAAAGGATCATATTGTAAAATTGGTCACCAAAGGGGAACTATTAGGTCAACGTTCTATGATAAGTGATGAACCTGCTAACTTGAGTGCCATTGCATTAGACGACATGCAAGTTTGTTTTATCCCGAAAAATGAAGTAATGGGATTTTTTGACAAAAACAATCAATTTTCTATGAATGTCATGAAAACGATTTGTGGTGATCTGAAAATTTCTGATGAACATATGGTTACTATGGCTCAAAAATCGGTTAAAGAACGATTGGCAGAGACATTGATTTACTTACATGTAAATTTTGGCACGAATACCGATGGAACTCTAAAAGTTCAATTGTCCAGAGACGAATTGGCCAGTATGATTGGTACTGCTACAGAAAGCTGTATCCGATTATTATCCGATTTTAATAAATTGGGATTGATTGAATTGGTAGGTAAAAAAATTGTTTTAAAGGATATTAATAAAATAAAAAAATTAGCAGATTAGCCCTCTAGCCTATAAAAGAGAAACAAAGACAAAACACTATTTTTGTTTTCTGAATACTAAAGCTTTTTCGCCTCGTTCCAGAAAACATCCATTTCGGCAAGCGTCATATCCATAAGTGGCTTGCCTAGCTCTCCAGCTTTACTTTCTAGGTATTGAAAACGTTTAATGAATTTTTTATTGGTACGTTCTAAGGCATCTTCTGGATTTATATTCAAAAAACGGGCATAATTAATCATCGAGAACAAAACATCTCCAAATTCGGCCTCCATTTTGTCTTGATCACCAGCTTCTATCTCCACTTGCAACTCTTGTAATTCTTCTTGAACTTTGTCCCAAACTTGATGTGATTCTTCCCAGTCAAACCCGACACCTTTTACTTTATCCTGAATTCGGCTTGCTTTTACAAGAGCAGGCAAACTTTTGGGAACACCTTCAAGAACCGATTTCTTACCTTCTTTTAGCTTTAGTTTCTCCCAATTTTGCTTTACTTCTTCCTCATCTTTAACTACAACATCGCTATAAATATGAGGATGTCTGTGAATAAGCTTTTCACAGATATCATTACAGACATCGGCCATGTCAAAATCGTTGGTTTCGCTTCCTATTTTGGCATAAAAAACAATATGCAATAGTAAATCGCCCAATTCCTTTTTTACTTCATTCAAATCATTGTCTAATATGGCATCTCCCAACTCATACGTTTCTTCAATAGTAAGATGACGTAAAGTTTGCATGGTTTGCTTTTTATCCCATGGACATTTTTCACGCAAATCGTCCATTATATCTAATAATCGTTTGAAAGCTTGAAGTTGATTGTCTTTGTTCATTTTAAAGTTTTAAAAATTGGAAATTATACCGTTTATGATTTCTTCTAAAAAAAAATCCTGCCAAGAAAAATCTTAGCAGGATAAATATACACAATTTATAGTGTTTACTCTTTTTTAGCTTTTGCTTTTTTAGCAGGAGCTTTTGCTACTTCGACAACCACTTCTTCTGCTACAGGTGCTGCTTCTTCTGCAACTACAGGAGCGTCATCTACAATCATACCTCTTTCTTGAAGCATATTGTACCAGTTCAAAATTTTCTTGATATCAGAAGGATATACTCTATCTTCATCATAATCTGCTAAAACCTCTCTAAAATAAGCGGACAATTTTGCATTGTCTTCTTTATGAGAAAGAGCAGCACCTTTGTTTTCTTTATTAGCGATATTTTGCATTATTTCGGCTAATGGTTTTTCACCTTCATAAGTGTAAACTGAAATTTCAGATAACAAACTTACGTTACTTTTTAAACTAACGGTTACTTTTTTCCCATCCAACAATGACTCAGCAACAAAACCAGTACGAGTTTGAACTTTCAATACAAATAAACCTGGCTTACCTGATATTGATAATATTTTCTCTAAATTCATTATATATTTATTTATTATTTTAAAAAAAAAACTGATCACTCCCTTTAGTTATGGGACTGATTTCTGAACACTGATCACTTAAATTTATCTTCCTTTTTTGGCAAAAAACTTCATTCTATACTCTTGAAATGTTTTTCCTTCGATGATATTTTTTAATTTCTTTTGAATCAAACGCTTTTTTAAAGAAGAAATTTTATCCGTAAACAAAATCCCCTCAATATGATCGTATTCGTGTTGAATTACTCTGGCAATCAACCCATCAAAAACTTCGGTTTTCATCACAAAATCTTCTTCACAGTATTCAATTGTAATAGTGGGATTTCTATATACATCTTCACGCACATCAGGAATACTCAAACAACCTTCATTAAAAGCCCATTCTTCGCCTTCTTCTTTGATCATTTTTGCATTAATGAACGTTCTTTTGAACCCATTCAATTGTTTTTGCTCCTTTGCTTCTAATTCTTCATCATCACTGAAAGGTGTTGTATCAATTACAAACAATCGCAATGACAAACCTACTTGTTCTGCAGCAAGACCAACTCCACAAGCATTGTACATTGTATCGTACATGTTTGCAATAATCTCTTTTAAATTTGGATATTCAGGAGTAAGTTCGTCACCTATTTTTCTCAAAACAGGGTCACCATATCCTATAATTGGTAATATCATTCGTATTGTATTTAGTATTAACTATCGTAAATAAAGGAAAAATTCCAATTAAATTGGTTGGCAAAAATAGTAAAAAAATAGATAATGATTATTCTCTTCTTTAAAAGTATTTGTTTTTTGATTGTAAAATCTCAAATTATCGAGTTAGCATTTTTTTATATGCAAAAAATTAGTTGAAAATAAAAAATAAATTCAAAGTATAATCCTTTATAATCGGGTGCACGACAAATTGCATTGTTTCAAAATATGAGACACAGATTACACAAATTTGCACAGATTAATCGGTGTAAATCTTTGAAAGATGTGTCAAACAAAGTCAAAAAATCAATTTTTAAAATTAGTTGCGCCTAATTTTTTTTTAAAGAAATGCATTTTGTCGTACACCCTTTATAAAATGACTTAAATATAGCTGTTAAAACTATTTTTCATTCTACAAATGTTATCTTTGTAGCAAATTACAATCAATGCTGGATAAAATTGAAAAATTCACTGATAGCACTTATTTTACAAACGCATTAAAAGCAACTATATCGGCAGTTATACCTGTTTTGGTATTTACTTATTTTAATCATTTTGAAATAGGTTTTGCTATTGCACTTGGGGCTTTCTTAACCTATCCAAGTGATATTCCAAGTAGTTTAAAGCATAAAATTAACGGTATTGTTGTAACTGCATTTTTGGTAGCTGGAGTCAATTTATTAATCAACCTCACCTTCCCTATTCCTATTATTTTTTACCCTTTTTTCTCCATTTTGGTGTTTATTTTAGCCATGCTATCTGTTTATGGCCAGAGAGCAACATTTACTTCGTTTTCGGCATTATTATCAGTATCGCTTTCGTTTTCTCATCTGCATACCGGAATAGAAATGTTCCAACATTCGGGTTTGTTACTTGCTGGAGGATTTTTTTATTTATTGGTTTCATTGACCTTTTATTATATCAGGCCAAATCGCTATACGGAATTGCAAGTAGCCGAAAGTATTAAATTGACATCCAAATATTTAAGACTAAGAGGTGATTTATGGAATAGTATTGCTGATAGAAAAGAGATTATAGAAAAACAATTGCATTTACAAGTCGAACTCAATGCTATTCACCATAATATCCGAAGAGTACTTATTGGCAAACACATCAATACGGTATCTTCCAATCAAAATCGAAAAATGCTTATTGTTTTTATTTCATTAGTAGAAATAATGGAATTAGCAATATCCACTTCTTTCGATCATGATAAACTGCATCTGAAATTTAAAGATCATCCTAAGGTTTTGACAAAATACCAAAACTTAGCTTATAATTTGGCTTCTACCCTTAAACAAATATCTAAAAATATTGAAAAAAGAACTAATTATACCCCTAAAAGTTCATTAACCAAACAATTAGTATCATTAGAAAATGCTATAAATGAATACGAAAATGAATTAGGTAAAAGAGAAGCGTCAGAAGGAGTATTAATGTTAAAAACCATGCTTGAATATGCAGAAAAGCAAATTGAAAAAATTAAAATTATTGAGCGAGCATTTACATCGGTTTCAAACATTCATGATTTTAATGGTAAGGACAAAGATTTAGAGAAGTTCCTAACGCCCCAATATTATCCAATAAGCACATTTATTGAGAATATTAGTTTTTCCTCTACTATATTCAGACACTCCTTACGATTGACCACAACACTTATTTTGGGTGGAATCATAGGTATAATGCTGCCTTTTCAAAATGTATATTGGATATTAATGACCATCATCATTATTATGAGGCCTGGTTATGGATTGACCAAACAACGATCCATACAACGAGCAACTGGAACTGTTATTGGTGGCATCATCGCCTTTAGCATTTTGTTTTTAGCACCAAACCACTTTACATTGAGCCTTTTAGCAATAAGCTGTATGCTTCTTGGATTCTCGTTTACTCAAACCAATTACACCGTTAGTGGCATTTTTGTAACCATGTATATTGTTTTTCTACATGGAATATTATCTCCTGATTTTGTAAATGTTATACAATTTAGAATAATTGATACATTAACAGGCGCTCTTTTGGCCTTTTTTGCCAATCATTTTTTATGGCCTTCCTGGGAATATCTCAAAGTCCCTGACTATATTGAAAAATCTATAACTGCTAATAAAATTTATTTAAATGAAATTTTTATTTTTTATACCAAAAAAGGAGATGTCACAACATCTTATCGTTTGGCCAGAAAAAATGCTTTTATAGAAATTGGGAACCTTATGGCGTCCTTCCAAAGAATGTCTCAAGAACCAAAATCCAAACAAAAAAATATTGTATTACTGTATAAATTAACAGAACTCAATCATTCCTTACTCTCCTCTGTAGCTTCTTTAGGGACTTATATTCAATCTCATACTACAACACCATCATCAAAAGCATTTACAATTGTGGTAGAAAAGGTGCTGAAAAATCTTGAAGATGCAATTTCATTTTTAAAAGAAGAAGCGATTAAGGACACCAATAAAATCTCAAAAGAAGAATTAGCCAATCGTTTTATTGAATTAAAAAACATTCGAAAAAACGAATTAAAAGAAGGAGATCCAATAGATGAAGAAGCTTTTAATTTGAAAATGCAGGAAGCTCAATTGGTAATAGAACAATTAATTTGGTTAACCAATTTATCGGGAAGTATTACAAAAAACAGTGAAAAACTGATGGAATCTTGAGTAAATTTTAAGTCGCAGTTATTACTCTTGAATAGAACATAAAACTGCGACTGAATACTGTAGCTAAAAAACTACTCGTTTAGTTTTAAAACTGTTGCTGTATTTTTTCTGATTTCTGCTAAAAGCTCCGGTTTGTCATTTAAGGTTTGTCCATAAGATGGAATCATTTTTTTAAACTTTTCTTGCCATTCGACTGATTGACTTTGTTCCTTAAAACATTTAGCAACCAATTCAACCATTATAGATACAGCAGTTGAAGCTCCGGGAGATGCACCAAGTAAAACCGCCAATGAACCATCTGATGTAGTAATCATTTCGGTTCCAAACTCCAATTTTCCAATGAGCTCTTCGTCTTTTTTAATAACTTGAACCCTTTGTCCAGCTCTTTCCAATTTCCAATCTTTAGTTCTGGCATTTGGAACATATTCACGTAAGGCGTTCATTCTGTCTTTTGGTGACTGTCGTACTTGTTCAATTAAATATTTAGTAAGCGGAATGTTTTTATATCCTGCAACAATCATCGGAATTACATTGTCTGATTTTATAGACAATGGCAAATCTGAATAAGAACCATTTTTTAAAAATCGAGTTGAAAAACCTGCAAATGGTCCAAAAAGTAAAGCTTTCTCGCCATCAATCAATCTAGAATCCACATGAGGAACAGACATTGGTGGCGCACCTACACTCGCTTTTCCATATACTTTGGCTTGGTGTTTTGCTATTACTTCGGGGTTTGTGCATTTTAACCATTGCCCACTAACTGGGAAACCTCCATATCCTTTTCCTTCGGGTACATTTGCTTTTTCTAATAATGGTAATGAACCTCCACCAGCTCCTATAAAAACAAATTTAGTATATACTTTTTTACTTTGATTTGTAGCCAAATCAGTGATTTTAATCCTCCAAGATTTATCTTCTCGCTGTTTTAATTTTTTAACTTCATGTCCGAAGTGTATGGTAACATTATCTAATTTTGTCAAATACGCTAGCATATTTCTGGTCAATGTTCCAAAATTCACATCAGTACCAATTTTCATTGAAGTTCCAGCTACTTTTTCTTCCAAATTTCTGCCTTCCATTACTAAAGGCATCCATTTTTGCAATTCAGCAAAATCAGTACTTAAAATCATTTCAGCAAAAAGAGGATTGGATTGCAAAGCTTCAAATCTGTTTTTTAGAAAATCAACATTTTTATCACCCCAAACAAAACTAATATGAGGAATACTTTTTATAAAATCTTCTGGATTTGGAAGTTTACCCTCTTGAACCAAATACCCCCAAAACTGTTTAGATACCTCAAATTGCTCAGCAATACTAATTGCTTTATTTGGATTTATTGTTCCATCAGGGCTTTCTGGAGTATAATTGAGTTCGCAAAAAGCAGAATGACCAGTTCCAGCATTATTCCATGCGTCTGAACTTTCTGCTGCTGCAATATCTAATCTTTCGTAAATATCAATTTTTAAATCGGGTTGTAATTCTTTGAGAATTAATCCTAATGTAGCACTCATTATTCCAGCACCTATTAGTACGACATCAGTATTTGAACGAATTGTTGAATCTGGCATGTTATTAGATTTTAAAAAGTTGCAAAATTAACTCATAAAATCACAATAAAAAATAAATTTAATGGGAATAAGTTACAAAATACGAAAACGATTTAGCAATTCATTAAAAACAACTTATTTACGATTCAGATAATCTTGAAGCATAATTGTAGCCGAAATTTCATCTATAAGTGCTTTGTTTTGACGTTGTTTTTTATTGAGTCCGCTATCGATCATTGTTTGAAAAGCCATTTTGGAAGTAAAACGTTCGTCTACCCGAACCACCTTCATATCCGGAAAATGATTGGTAAAATGAGTCACAAAACCTTTGATTATAGAAGCACTTTCCGAAGGTTCTCCATTCATTTGCTTGGGTTCACCAATGAGAACTGCTTCTACTTTTTCTTTAGAGAAATAATCTTTCAAAAAAGCTATTGCAGTGGTTGATGGAATCGTAGTTAAGCCTGATGCTATTATTTGTAATTCATCGGTAACGGCTATTCCGGTTCGTTTTTGACCGTAATCTATGGAGAGAATTCTTGGCATTTTTAAGAAATAAATGAAATTATAATGAATTTTTATATTTGGTAAATCCAACAACAGTTATGATATTTTTATTTGTGTCAATTTTATAAACACAAGTACAACCCTTAAAAACATAATCTTTTATCCTTTCATCTTCAAAATACCATGATTTTTTAAATTGAAAAGGATCTTTTAGATCTTTCTTAATATTTTTGACTAAGTCTTTTCTAAATTTCAAAGCAGCCCGAGGTTTATCTTTATAAATATATCGAACTTGGTCTGTCAATAATATTAGAAATTCATTTGAAACCCACATCAAAAATATTTTTCTTCCGATTAAATGAAAAAGTGGGTTCCTGACAACCAAAATTAAAATACTTTTTCAGAAGAAACATTAACTGTCATATTCCGAAAATGTTTTGTCTAAAATTGCGTCAGCTTCTTCAATGGAATAAAATTTTTCAGTTCCGCTTTTAAGTTTAACTTAAGCAATGTCTAATTTTCTTTCATTTTCATCAAAAAAAGGGTCTTCCTGAACTATCTTAAGTTCTTCAGAAGAAAATGAACTCAATAATTCCAATAGTTTTCCTTTTATGTTGGGCTGAAATTCTAATTGTAACGTTTCCATGGCAATTTTATTTATTACACAAATATACCACTTTTAAACTAAAATTAATTTCACAAAATAAATGACTATTAAGTTAAATCTATAACATTTTCCATACAATTTCTCTTTTTTGCTATTGTTTAAAAATGGTATATTTGCAAAAAATCTATCAAAAATGAACCCATTACAACCAATAATAGAACAAGCTTGGGAAAACCGTGCTTTGCTACAAGAAACAACTACAACTGATGCTATCAGAGAAGTTATAGAATTATTAGACACAGGGAAATTACGTGTTGCAGAACCAGTTGGTGAAGGTTGGCAAGTAAACGAATGGGTTAAAAAAGCAGTTGTTATGTATTTCCCTATTCAAAAAATGGAAACATTAGAAGCTGGAATTTTTGAATACAACGACAAAATGTTGTTAAAAAGAGATTATGCAGAAAAAGGAGTTCGTGTAGTTCCTGGAGCTTCTGCACGTTATGGTGCTTATATTTCGAGCGGTGTAATCATGATGCCAAGTTACGTAAACATTGGTGCTTATGTTGATGCAGGAACAATGGTTGATACATGGGCAACCGTAGGAAGTTGTGCTCAAATTGGCAAAGATGTCCACTTGAGCGGTGGTGTTGGTATTGGCGGTGTATTAGAGCCATTGCAAGCAGCGCCTGTAATCATTGAAGATGGTGCATTTATTGGTTCACGTTGCATTATTGTTGAAGGAGTTCACGTAGGTAAAGAAGCCGTACTTGGTGCAAACGTTTGTTTGACAGCATCAACAAAAATCATAGATGTTACTGGTGATACGCCAGTAGAAAGAAAAGGTTTTGTTCCTGCTCGTTCTGTAGTGATTCCTGGTAGTTATACTAAGAAATTTGCAGCAGGCGATTTTCAAGTGCCTTGCGCTTTGATTATTGGAACCCGTAAACCATCTACAGATTTGAAAACTTCATTGAATAACGCTTTGCGCGAATATGATGTAGCGGTATAAAAATCCCAAACTTCAAAATAAAAATGCCAAATTACAATCGAATTATCTATTGTAATTTGGCATTTTTATTTTGTAAAATTAAGTAAATCAATTAAGTTTGCCCCCTCTAATTAAAAAGCTTTTAGAATTATCACTTTTCTTCAAAGTAAGATAATTTTATCACAAGTTCAAAGTAAACAAATTTACTAAAAAAAAAGAGTAGCCCAATTTCAAAGTTAACAGAACATCAAGTTCTAAACCTAAATGATTTTTTCTAAATTATGAAAGATCAAAAAAACATTATTTTAAATGATTAATTACAAAAAAAACGGTTTAATATTACTCAAACGATTACTATTATTAGTCTTAATTTATCAGATTTCCAGAGTTCTTTTTTACTTTATGAACGTTGGTTCTTTTCAAAATTTTAATTTAAAAACTTTAAAAGGAGGCGTTTTATTTGACCTTTCGGCAATTGCCTATTTGAATTTGGCCTTTGTCGTTGCTCATTTGATTCCAGGAAATTTTAAATATACATTAACCTATCAAAAAAGACTGAAAATCTCTTTTTACGCATTAAACCTCTTATTCATAGCTACCAATTTTATTGACATTATATATTATCGATTTACAGGTAAACGAAGTACTTTTAGCATGATTACAGCTAAAGGAATGGAACATGAAATTTTTGGATTGATCCCCTCTTTTTTAATGCAATTTTGGTACATTGGTGTTGCATTTTTGATATTTAGTGTGCTTTTTTGGAAACTGCTTCCCAATTTTAAGCAGATAAATTCAATTGAAAAACTTCAGAAAAATGATTTATTAAAGCAATACGCTTTTCTAATTCTTGCAATAGCATTAGGATTACTAATTTCACGCGGTGGTTTTCGTAAAAAACCACTTAAAATTGTTGATGCAGTAGTTTATGGTGAACTTGGGAATTCTGCATTAATATTAAACACCCCTTTTTGTATAATAAAAACTTTAGCAAAAAAGGAAGACATTGAAAAAGTGCATTACTTTGATGAAAAAGAATTAATTTCAATATATAATCCAATAATAAACTTAAATCCAAATAAAGCGATTACTAAAAAAAACGTAGTAGTAATCATTTTAGAAAGTTTTGGCAACGAAAATGTTGGTAGAGGTTACACTCCTTTTTTAGATTCATTAATTACAAAGTCCTATTATTTCAAAAATGGATTTGCAAATGGGAAAGCTTCAATTGATGCGGTTCCTTCCATACTATCCAGTATTCCAAGTTTAATGAATAACTCTTTTATTTCATCCAGTTTTGCGTTAAACAAAATACACGGGCTTCCAATCATTTTGGAAAAAGAAGGGTATAAAACTTCTTTCTTTCACGGTGCTTTCAATGGAAGTCAGAATTTTGATCAATATGCAAAAGTAGCTGGATTTGATCAGTATTATGGAAAAGATGAATATGTGGGTAAAGAAGCCTTTGACGGAAAATGGGGGATTTATGATGAAGAATTTATGCAGTTTTTTTGCAACAAGCTCAGTAGTTTTAAACAGCCCTTTTTTAGCTCTCTTTTTACGATTTCTTCACATAATCCATATAAAATACCCGAAAAATATAAAGGGAAATTCCCAAAAGGCACTACAATTATACAAGAATGCATTGGGTATACTGATTTTTCTTTACGCCACTTTTTTAAAACGGCAAAAAAACAAAGTTGGTATAACAATACGCTTTTTGTAATTTCTTCTGACCACACTTCATCCGAAGGAGATAAAAAGAAAGACAAAACAAACATTGGAAAATTTAGTATCCCCATTCTTTTTCTTGACCCATCAGATCCTAAATTTGTAGGTGTTAATGAAAATAATTTTCAACAAATAGATATTATGCCTAGTATTTTGGACTATTTAAATATAAAAACAGATATGGTAAGTTTTGGCAAAAGTTTTAAATCCAAAAATAATTTTGTGGTGTACTATCTTCAGGGCACTTACCATTATATACAAGATGATTATTATTTAGCTTTTGCAAATAACCAACCCATTGGCTTATATAATTGGAAAAAGGATGTGTATCTTAAAACAAACTTGTTAAAAACAGAAGTAACAAAAGCAAATAATATGACTCGCTTTTTAAAAGCATACATACAAACCTATTATGAACGAGTTACTAATGATGCTTTAACAATAGATTAAAATATAAGTATTGTTTACAATTAAAAAAGCCAATTAAAGTAAAAATAATTCTACCTTAATTGGCTTTTTTGTTCTTTATTATAAAATTATATTTTATTTTTCTTTTGGATTTTAATTAATTTGGCATATTTCATATAGGAGAAGAAGCCTTGAATCATAGAAATAGTCAACCCATCTAACCCATTCAAAAATCCTTTTTTAAAGAAATAACAACGCAAAAAAGCAACGATTCCATTTAAAATAGGCTTGTAGCTCCAAATTCTATTACCATCATCATAAAGTTGTTGGGCGTCCCAACCAGAATATTGATTCTTTTTGGAAATAATTTGTTCTAATGAGTCCCATCCGTAATGCAATATATGCACGGCAACTTGCTTTTCCTTTGTAGCTATAATTGTTTGATGCACTACGGAATCAGATGGATTAGCGGTTTTTTTATTAAAAAAACGAACTTTATGATCTGGATACCAACCTGCAAAATCAATTAACTTATCACCTAAAAAATTTTTTACTCTAAAACTAAAAGCATCAAAATCACCTTTGAGGTATTTCTCTTTTAAAATATAATCCGTAGCATCGTCATCTAGAAATTCATCTGCATCTAAATTAAGAATCCAATCATTTTTGCAAAAAGGTAAACCATGAGAACGCTGAGGACCATCCCCTAGAAAAGCTTGTTTAACAACAATTGCACCTTTCTCTTTGGCTATCTCAACGGTTCTGTCTTTACTGAACGAATCGACTATAATTACTTCGTCACAAACTTTAAAAAGTGCATCAATACACTTTCCAATCATTTTCTCTTCATTAAAAGTAATAACTAAACCACTTATTGCCATTGTATTTTTCATTTGCTTTTGCAAAAATATATTATTTTTGGCTACTTTATCCCCTTTTGTAAAATAGCGCTGGCAAATATCTATAAATACTTTGTATTTTAGCACTCAAATTAAGTGAATTCAATATGAAAATTTTAGTTATTCAGCAAAAAAGAGTTGGTGATGTACTTACAAGTACAATTATATGTAACAATATAAAAAAACAATACCCGAGCTATACTGTTGATTTCATGTGCTATACAAATAGTAATGATGTATTAATTGGGAATCCAAATATTGATACTATAATACCTTTATCCCATAAAGTCCGAAAAAATTATTTTTCGTTATTTAAATTTATTTTTAAAATTAGAGCTAGAAAATATGATATTGTAATTGATGTTTATAATAAATTAGAGACCAATCTTATTACAATGTTTACTGGCGCTTCTATTAAAGCAGGATATCACAAATGGTACACCACTTTATTCTACACACATAACTTAAAGCGTTATGGAAATAATGATAAGCCAAAATATGGGTTTGCCATTGAAAATAGACTTTTATTTTTGGGACCACTAAAACTAGACGAAAAAAATATTGACCCCTATCCAAAATTATTTGTAAGTCCTAAAGAGAATGAAGAAACCATTTTACTTTTTGAAAAACACAAAATAAAAAGAACCAAAAAAACCGTAATGATCAGTTTATTGGGGAGTGAGAAAAACAAAACATATCCGCTTGAATATATGGTTCAAGTCGTTGAACATATTGCAAAGTATGATGTAAACATTCTTTTCAACTATTTTGAAAGTCAAATTGAGGATGCTAAATTTATATACAATTCTTGCTCAATAAGCACTAAGGAGAAAATACATTTTGATTTATTTGGCACAGATTTAAGATCATTTGTTTCAATAATGAACCAATGTGATGCAATAATAGGCAATGATGGAGGGGCAATCAATATGGCAAAAGCATTAAACAAACCCGCATTTACTATTTTCTCTCCTTTTGTAGAAAAAAGTATTTGGGCGACTTTTGAAGATGGTTTAAATAACATATCGGTGCATTTAAATGATTTCAAACCTGAGTTATTTGACAATCTCCATCACGATGAAATTAAAAAAAATCACACCACAATGTATGAATATTTCACTCCTGAATTATTTATAGATAAAATTGATTTTTTCATAAACAACAACCTGAAAAACAACTAGTTTTTGTCGTATTAGCCTTTTATACCTTTAAATATTTTTAAAACTTCATCTATTTACTAATGGACATTTCAATTATAATAGTTAATTACCGAAGTTGGAAACCATTACAAAACTGTCTAGAATCATTACTTTTAATAGATGATTCTAAAATAGCTTTTGAAGTTATTATAATCGATAATTTCTCGAATGATGAGCAGTTTAGCATTTTTAAAACCCGATTCAAAGATTATAATTTTATAGAAAACAACATCAACTCTGGTTATTCTAATGGTTGTAATATTGGCTCCAAAAAAGCAAAAGGAGACTATTTTTTGTTTTTAAATCCTGACACTATTATTTCGGAAACTGCACTAAACACTTTATTTTATACCTATAAAAAAAATCCAGAAATAGGAATTTTATCTTGTTTACAGGTTAACAAAAAAAACAAGTTCTTTAATCAAAAAAAAGTATTCCCAACATTTCTGCAACTTTTTACAATAACTAAATATCTTTCTAAAGTAGTATTTCAGATAAAACGCGACTCCTTTTTTAGCGCCAATAAAGAGCTTTTTTATCCAGATTGGACAACAGGTGCACTCATTTTCATGAGTCGCAATTGGTTTGAAAAAGTAGGTGGCTGGAATGAGGATTATTGGCTGTATTTTGAAGACGTTGATCTTTGCAAAAAGGTAAAAGAACAAAAAGGTAAAATTGCAGTTACCAACAAAACATCTATTTTTCACGAACATGGAGGCTCATCAAGAATAAATTTTGAGACGGAATATAGTAGTAGAACAGAAGTTATCATTTCTAAACACGTATATATTAAAAACAACTTTAGTAATTTGTCAAAAATTTCTGCTCATACATTTTTGATTCTTTTTACATTACTTGAAAAAATAATTTTGTCCCTTTTGAGTTTATTACTTTTTTCTAATATAAAATTAAAAACCAATAGATACATACTCAAGAATTTATGTTTGTATTATTCAAACGCCATAGTAGAACACACATGGTTAAGTCAAAGATCAGTAAACTATCAAAAAACAAAATATGCCAAATAGCATTACTGAAAAACTATCCGTTTTGATCATTACATTAAATGAGGAAGAACATCTGCATTCTCTTTTATCCGATTTGGATTTTGCTGATGAAATTGTAATTGTTGATTCGTTTAGCACTGATAAAACAGCCGATATTGCAAAATCTTTTCCAAAAGTAACTTTTTTACAAAATAAATTTGAAAACTTCTCCGCTCAAAGAAATTTTGCTATTTCACAGTCAAATAATGATTGGATTTTATTCCTTGATGCCGATGAGTATTTGACTCCAGAATTAAAACAAGAAATTATTGAAACACTGCAAAATAACCAAAGATACTCTGCTTACTTCTTTGAAAGAGTATTCATGTTTGAGAAAAAAATTTTAAAATATAGCGGGAATCAAACCGATAAAATATTTCGGCTTTTCAATAAAAAATTTGCAAAATATGATGAAAAAAGATTGGTTCACGAAAAATTAATAGTAGAAGGAGAAATTGGGCATTTAAAAAACAAACTAATCCATTATTCCTATGCCAGTTTTAACGATTACAAAGAAAAAATCATATTTTACGGAAAATTTAAAGCTCAAGAAAAATTTGCAAAGCAAAAAAAATCGAATTTGTTTTTGAAAGTCTTTCATCCTGCTTACAATTTTATTTACAATTACATTATTCGTTTGGGCATCCTTGATGGAAAAAAAGGCATTATTATTTGTTATCTTAATGCCTTTTGCATTTCAGTAAGATATAAAGAGTTAAACCGTTTATGGAAACAAAACTAGTTTCTTATTTCCAAAACATATATCGCTTTTTTAATCTTTTTTTTCTGTAAAATTTTTCTTGAAAATCTGTAGTTTTATTCCAAAGTGTTTCAAATATTAATGCTTCTGACTCGCCCGATATTTTGGCATATTCATTGCTCATAACGGCTATCATTTCTTTGACAGGTGTCAATCTGCAAAGGTTTTTCATTCGTAAATCAAAAGACATTGTTTGATGAAAGTTCATTCGATTCAGATCAACCAAAAAGAATTCGTACTTTCCATCCGTAGTTTTTTTAATTAAGGTATTTCCTGGAGAATGATCTTTAAACTCAATCCCTTTTTGATGCAAATCATACGAAAAACGAGTAAATTGTCTCAAAATATTTTCATGATCTGGATAATCAGGAATTTCTACAAGTTCTCTATACGTCAAATCGCATTGTAGATGCTCGCTTACATAATAACTGTCTTTTAATCCAATCCAACTATGATTTTCGAGATACGCAATTGGCTGTGGTGTCCCTATTCCTTTTTCTAATAAAAGTGCAGCAAACTCAAAAGAACGCCTAGCTTTAGATTTTCTAAAATACTTATAAGCAATCTTATTAATCAAATTTGGAATTTTGAAAGATTTTATATTTATGGTAATTCCGTCTAATTCGAATAATTTAATGATGTTTCGTTTGCCATCACCGAAAAGTTTTCCGGAAGATTTGAAATTTTGTATTAATAAAAGAACTTCTTCTTTATTAAAAACAGTGTTATTATAAAATTCATTTAACATTATTCTCAATTATTTTAAACACGCAACAGTTGCATATTGATGATTTATAATATCCATTTGTGTAAATAAAACTAATGCATTAAAAAGAAAAGGTTTTAATGATTTAGTTTTATTTAACCCTTCGTGAACTAAGACTTTATATCCTAAATCTTCATACATTCGTTTTATACTTTTACCAGTAAAAAATCTTAAATGAGTTTTATCCATTATGCCATATTCTTCGTATTTCCAGTCTTTTGCAAAGACAACCTTTGCAAAACTTCTATAAAAACGTACGTTTGGAATTGAACTTATAATAACTCCATTCGGCGCTAATTTAGATTTTAAAATTTCTAATGCCGAATAAGGATCTGCTAAATGCTCTAATACATCATTAAAATATATTGCATCAAAATACTTTTCAGGAAGTTCATTTAAGTATATTTCACAACTTCCAATCAAAACATTATCTAAAACTGTTTTTGCAATTATAGCTTCTTCTTCCATCAATTCTATTCCCCAAACTTCGGCATCATTTTTTTGTTTAACCAAAAATGCAAAAGCTCCATTACCACATCCAACCTCTAAAATTTTTTTTGCCTTTTCTGGAAGGTAATGCAACATTTCCCTTCGAACATTATCATAATATCCTTGAGGCTTATTTTGGTAGTATTTCATTTCAATTAAATAATTTGTTTTTTGGAAAAGATTATCAGGGAAGAATTTTTTTTACAAATATAAAAAATAATCTTAACTTGCCTTATTTTTTATAAACTATGAAAATACTTCCAAATTGTTCCCTTATTACACCTACTTATAATTGGCCTGAAGCATTAAATTTATTGTTACTTAGTGTACTGAATCAAACTGTTTTACCAAAAGAAGTATTAATTGCAGATGATGGTTCAACTGAAGACACAAAACAGCTAATCGCTCATTTTCAAAAAACATTCCCAATACCATTAATTCATGTTTGGCACGAAGATCTCAAAAACAGAAAGCCTATGATTATGAATAAAGCTATTGCTAGGGCAAAATATGATTATATAGTTGAGATTGATGGTGATATTATAATGAATGAACATTTTATAGAAGACCACCTAACTTTTGCAGAAAAAGGACATTATTTATTTGGATCAAGAGTAAACATTCAAAAAAAATTTCTATCTGAATTATTTTCAAAAAAAATAACTCAGTTTAATATGTTTTCCAAAGGAATTAAAAAAAGAGGAAGAACCATAAGAATTCCATTTTTTATGCGTTTTGAAAAAAGCATCGATAAACGTTCTTCAAAACTTCGAGGATGTAATATGTCCTTTTGGAAATCTGATTTTATAAAAATAAATGGTTTTAATGAAAATCTAGTGGGCTGGGGAATAGATGATTCCGAAATGATCCAACGAATGCATAATATTGGAATACAAGGAAAAAGATTGAAAAACTGTGGAATTGCATATCATATTTATCATAAAGAGCAATCAAGAAGTCAACTTGAAATAAATGATGAAATTTTAAAACAGACTACCGAAAAAAAATTAACTTTTATTGAAAAAGGAATTAATCAATATTTATAACATGTTTGACATAGCAATAATTCTTATCAATTATAATTCTAGTAAACATACTATAAACTGTATTGAATCTATAATAGACAAAACTTCAAAAATACTTAGTTATCAAATTATCATAACCGATAATTGTTCTGAAAAAGAAGATTATTTAAAACTAAAAACTTTTTGCGATACTTTCAAAAATCCAAATCTTGAACTACACAGAAATAATATAAATGTTGGATTTGGAGCAGGTAACATGTTTGGTATTCAATATGCCAATGCCAAATATTTTGCTTTTGTAAATAATGACACTTTATTTTTAAATGATTGTCTAACTATTCTTAAAAACACTTTAGATAACAATACTCAAATAGGAATTGCTGGTGCGCAAGCCTATAAAGAAAATGGCGATTTCATGGTTTCGTTAGATCATTTTGCTTCTCCAATTAGAGAAATTTTTGGTCGCGGTTTTCTGGAATTAATAAACCCACAAAAGTATCCGAAACGGAAAAAAAAATATACTTCTCCTATAAGGGTGAATTTTGTACCCGGTAGCTTCATGTTTGTCAAATCGGTTGATTTTTATGATGTCGGAGGTTTTGATACCAATATTTTTCTCTACTACGAAGAAACCGACTTGTGTTTAAGATTAGCCAAGAATTCAAAATTTGCATATTTAATACCCGAAGCTGAGTTCATTCATTTCCATGGAGTTAGTACCGAAAAATCAATTGGAATTAAGAAAGAATTAAAAATATCACTTCTCTATATCATCCAAAAGCATTATGGCTTTTTTGCTCATAAAATAGTTTTATTATTTCTTATCCTTAAATATTTTTTTAGCAGTCTTTTAAAAGTAAAAAACTGGCCTCTTTTCATTTTAATCATAAATGGAGCTCCTTTGGTAAAATCATTAAAACAAACACAAAAAATACAACTTATTAAGTAGTAAAAATATGAAAATTTTATTCTGTTGTCCTGATTATTTTGGCTTTCATAAGGTAATAGAAGAAGCTATTCAAAACAATTTGAAAGCAGAAGTAAAAACTATCGTTTTTAGAAAATACAAATACAAAAATAATTTTCAAAAAATTAAAAATTTTATTTACAAAACTGTTTTTAAAATTAATTTGAAAAAGGTTTTAGCTAGTAAAGAACGTATTAGTTCCATAGCAAAAAATGAGATTTTTGATTTTTTATTTATAGTCAGCCCTGATTTGTTAATCAAAGAAGATTTAGAATATATCATTAAAAAATCAAAGCATTCGGTCGTTTATTATTGGGATAGTTTTGACAATATCGCTAGATACAAAGAAACGGTTGGCCTTTTTGATATAGCCTATAGTTTTGAACCTAAAGATGTAGAAAACTACAAATTGAATTTCTTGACCAATTTCTATCACGTTTCTAATACTCATCCAGAAACAACAACTGATGTTTATTTTATTGGTAGTTATGACGAACGACTAAAAATTGTTTTAAAAATATTAACATATTTAAAAAACAAAAAAAAATCAACCAAAATATATATTCATTGTAATAAAAAAAAGATCATAAAACAAAATAAAAATAGTGATATTATCTATTTCAATAAACCAATCTCAATAATAGAAAGTGAAAAGTTATTTCAAAATTCAAAAGTTATTTTAGATGTGCAAAAAAAGATACAGAAAGGATTGACTTTCAGAGTTTTTGAAGCTATGGGAAATAGAAAAAAATTAATAACAACAAATACAGACATTATAAATTATGACTTTTACAATCCAAATAATATCTTTATTTGGAGAGAAGACACAAAAGAAATACCAGAATCCTTTTTTAATACAAATTACCAAGAATTACCAAAAGAAATTTTCGAAAAATACAATATTGATAATTGGGTAAAACAAATATTTGATTTAAATAAAACCCAACTAGGCATTGAGTCTACTGAATGATTCATTAGAGTAAAAAAAGCAATAACTTTCAAGCATATAAAAAATTACTGCTTAAGTTCATTGAAATATCAATAATAAAAATTTTATCCAAATTGTAAAAAAATTAAGTAAATTATCTAAATTCTTAATTGTAAAAAACTAAATCATGAATATAACCTTGGTCAGCTATGACAATTGGAGACTTAATAAATATCTAGAAGATAGTTTAAAAACAAAAGGCCATACTGTACATCATATTGACATCAGTACTTTCATATACAAATACCCTAGTTTCATTTATAAAATCTACAATTTTTTTTTAAAAACCTTTATTAAAAAAAATTTAAAAACAATATATTATGGAAATGAAATAATAAAGAGATTACAAGAAATTGAAAAGAAACAAGATATAATACTGACAATCAAGGGAGATTTTATCCACCCAAAAAGCTTATTAGAATTCAAAAATTACACAAATAAATCAATTGCCTTTTTTAATGACAGTTCATCTAGATGTCCAAAAATAAAACGAGTATTGCATTGTTTTGATGAAGTCTATTCATTCGAAAAAAAGGATTGTGAAAAATACAATCTCAAATTCATTCCAAATTGGGTTTACACGAACAAAACCAAAGAAAATACTTTATATGAGTTTCAAGTTTTTAATATTAGCTCAAAAGACAATCGAGTTCCTATCATATCGAAGATTGCAAAAAATTTAAAAGAGAAAAATTTTAAATACAAAATTATTGTTTTTCATAAAAAAAATAAAATTAGTGATTCTAATCTAGAATTTATATCAAAACCTCTTACACTTACTGAAGTTGAAATTTTCACAAATCAATCAAAAGTACTACTGGATATTAATAGAAAAGGACAAAAAGGTCTTTCTTTCAGGGTGTTTGAAAGTATTGGATTAGAAAAAAAATTGATTTCTACAAACAAGGATTTAAAAAATTACGATTTTTACAATCCAAAGAACATCTTAATTATTGATGAAAAAAAACCAAATATTCCTTTAGATTTTTTTCATAATGAATATGAAAAAATAGATGAAGACCTTTTAAAAAAATACACTTTAGAAGAATGGTCAAATCAAATTTTCAGTTAACACTTCCAATTATATCAATATTCTTTAAGTAAAACCTCATATAATAAAGTATATTTGCGTTTTTAAAATTTATTTTAAAAAAATATAGATTAATTTACAATGGTATTTTACCCGAAAAAACAAATACATGAAAACACATTTCATATTCGCAATTACTTTATTTATAGGTTTATCAGTAAAAGCACAAAACATTGCAGTAGGATCTATTGATATGTCTGAGCAAAGAAGTAGAAATGAACAATTATTAGGAAACGGAAACCCTAACATTTCTTATACTTTACGTCCATTAGCATTAGAATTATTAGACTCAACTCAAATTAATGATACCCATTCCAATAAATTAGTAACAAAATTATTACCTATTACTCTAACTCAGCAATATAATACTTTTGCTCCTTATGGATGGAATGATGGATCGATGATACCTGCCAAGGGGTATCAAACACAATTAACAGCAGGATTATTTGCACAGTATGGAATTTTGAGTGTTCAATTAAAACCGGAATATGTATTTGCTGCAAATCCTGATTTTGAAATATTCCCATTAACAGAAACGAGTGCAGTTCGCCAAGTAAATGCTTTTTATTTGAACTATACCGACCTGCCTGCTCCTTATGGAGACAAATCTTTTAGTAAACTATTTTGGGGACAAAGCAATATCACTATTGCTATTAATAAATTTTCTGTTGGTTTATCTACCGAAAACTTGTGGTGGGGACCAGGAAATAGAAATTCACTTATAATGAGCAATACAGCTCCAGGTTTTTTACATTTTACTTTGAATACAAAGCAACCAATAGAAACTTTTATTGGAAGCTTTGAAGGTCAAATCATAAGTGGTAAACTAGAGGGTTCTGGTTTAACGAGCCCTAAATCACAATTTATAATTGACGGAATTGATTACGAACTACCAAAATCGAACGATTGGCGGTATATCAATGGACTCTCAATTAACTATCATCCTAAATGGGTACCTGGATTATTTGTAGGGCTAAATCGTACTATTCAAGTATATCGCCATGATATGGGTAGTGGTTTTTCAGACTATATGCCCATATTTGCTCCCTTCCAAAAAAAGAATACTAGTGGTGAAGATGCAAAAAACAGAGATCAACTAGCTTCACTTTTTTTTAGATGGGTAATGAAAGAATCAAAATTTGAATTTTATGGCGAAAGTGGTTGGAACGATCATTCTTCAACTATTTGGGACTTGTATGATTCGCCTGAACATTCTAGAGCCTATCTTTTTGGGTTCAACAAACTTTTTTTACTTAATAAAGACAAGAATAAATACTTAAAAGTAAATTTTGAAAGTACGCATATGGAACAAAGTGCAGATCGACTTGTAAGACCTGCTGGGGCATGGTACATGCACGGAATCATTTTACATGGATATACCAACAAAGGACAAGTACTTGGCGCTGGAATAGGACCTGGAAGCAATTTACAAACCTTGGATTTTAGCGTATGGGAAAAAGATAAAGTATGGGGCGTGCAACTAGAACGTTATGCCCATAATATGGATTTTTATTATGATGCCTATACAGATTACAATCACAAATGGGTTGATTTAACTTTAAATACTTATGCGTATAAAAAATATGGTGATTTTGGAATTCAAGCAAAACTTAACTTTTCATCATTGAGAAACTACCAATATCAATATGAAGAATTCAAATTCAACATGCAATTTCAAGTATCTTTACAATATAAGTTGTAACTCTTTTATTTAAAGTTTTTTTAATTGAAATTTCAACTCTTTTCGTTATGAAAATATCTGTTGCAATGTGCACCTATAATGGAGAAAAACACATTAAAAATCAAATCACTAGCATTCTGAGTCAATCTGTTGCAGTAGATGAAATAATTATTTGTGATGACAATTCGAATGATAATACTTTATCAATTTTAATGCAATTTCAAATAGAAAATGTACATAAAATTAAAATTTATCAAAATGAATTTAATATAGGTAGTACCAAAAATTTCGAAAAAGCAATTGAAATTTCTTCAGGAGATTATATATTTTTAAGTGATCAAGATGACATTTGGAAAGTAAATAAAGTAGAAAAAGTTATTCAACATTTTACAGAAAACCCTTCTATTGAGGCTATTTTCTCCAATGCTGATTTAATAAATGAAAAAAACGAAAAAATTGGTGCAATTACACTTTGGGACTCTGTTTTTTTTATTGAAAAGCAGTTAAAGAAACCTTTAGATTTATTTTGTCTCATAAAGTCTAAAAGAAATATGGTTACAGGTGCAACTCTTTGCATAAAAAAAGAAGTGAAAAATTTAATTTTACCCTTTCCAAATATCAAAAAATATTATCATGATGAGTGGATTGCAATCATTATTGCTTCTAGAAATAAATTAAATTACATAACGGAAGAGTTAATTTCATACAGAATCCATTCCAATCAACAAATTGGAGGTAACACTAGTTTTCATAAAAATACAGCCAAAAAGCATTTACGAATTTGCAATTATATTTTGGGAAATTCAATACCAAAAACATACCAAGATTACAATCAAGTAACAAAAACATATTATAGACATTATTTAAAATATTTAAATGTATTTGAAAACACAAAGGATAACCTTCCTGTCAATTTTAAAGAAATTGCCGAAGCCAATTTAGAATTTTACAAAAAATTCAATATTTCTTTAAACCAAAAATTTCCAATTCTATACTTTCTTAGAAACGGTATAGACAAATTAAGAGGTAAAAGGCAATTCAAATAAAAACATAAAAACAAACTCACAATTTATTATCTAAAAAAATGAACATATAGCAGCTTTAACTTATTATAGTATTGAAAAAAAATAAATTCTAATGTATAATATTTTACAAAAAAATGTCAATAAAAAAAGAAATTAATCGAAGTCTTCGGAATATAGAACACTTTCTATTACAAAAAAGCTATAAAAATTTTAAAATAAAAGAATTTCAAAATAACTATACCAACACAAAAAGGTTAATCCTATTTTTTACTCCAAGTGGCACACATAAAATTAGTGGAGGCATACTTTCAATTTGCACAATTTATTCGGTAATAAAAGAATTGAAAAACATTCATCAATGCAATGTTATAAGTAGTTTTTTGCCAAATGAAAAAGATACAGATTATAAATATAGAACCTTCGAAAATGAAATGACTATATATAGATTTGATGAAATAAAAAATCAATTTAATAATTTAGATTATCTTGAAATACATATACCTGATGTATTAGTTATTGAATTCGAAAAAAAATCCATTAAAATGAAGCCCTTTTTTGAATGGCTGAATCAAATGAAAAATGTACACATTAACATTTTAAATCAAAATAATTTACTAATGCCTAGCTTAGAAAACGTATTGGCACTTAAATTAATTACTCCAAGCATCACAATGACTATGGCCCATCAACAATATGCTACAATTGAAAACCGAAAATATTATGATATGCCAATTCATTTATTATCTCCATGGCTAAATCCAATTCCGTATAAAAAAAGAAGTTATTCTGAAAAAGAAAATCTAATTTTATATTCTCCCGATGAAATTCAAAGAACACCAAATGGAAGCATAATTACGAAAAATGAAATAATAAATCATTTGAAATTAAATTTAAAACATTATAAATTCATCGAGATCAAAAATATGAAATATGATGTTTACAAAGAATATGCTTCTAGATCAAAATTTGCTTTAACTTTTGGTGAAGGTCTTGATGGCTATTTTACCGAAGCTGTTTTTTCTGGAGGAGTATCTTTTGCTGTTTATAATGACATATTTTTTACAGAAGATTTTCAAAACTTAACTACTCTTTATTCATCCTTTGATGAATTAAAAGAAAAAATAGCGAATGATATTCATCATTTTGACAATAAAAAAAATTATGAAATATATCATAGTATTCAAAGCGAGATTTTAGCTAAAAAATATAGCTTTGAAAAATTAAGAACAGATATCAAAGAATATTATTTAAAAGAATATGATTTTAAATAATATTCTTTTCCCCTTAAAATAGTGCCTTAATAAAACATACCAAATGATAAATGTAACACAAACATTCCTTCCACCTCAAGAAGAATACAACAAAATAGTTAAACGGGCTTGGGATAAAATTTGGTTGACCAATAGAGGGGAACTTACCCTAGAATTAGAGCAAAAACTAAAAGAATATTTAGAAATTGAAAATATCATCTTAACAAATAATGGAACTATTCCACTGCAAATTGCTCTAAAACTTTTAGCAAATGGCGGTGAAGTCATTACAACACCCTTTTCTTATGTAGCAACAACAGCTGCTATTGTATGGGAAAACTGCATACCTGTTTTTGTAGATATTCATCCTGAATATTTAACCATAGACGAAACAAAAATTGAAGCATCCATAACTTCAAAAACAACAGCAATCTTGGCAACACATGTATTTGGAAATCCTTGCCATGTGGAGGAAATTGAAGAAATTGCAAAAAAATACAATTTAAAAGTAATTTATGACGCAGCGCATTCTTTTGGAGTAAATTACAATGGAAAATCGCTTTTTGATTTTGGAGATATAAGCACCTGTAGCTTCCATGCTACCAAATTATTTCATACTGCAGAAGGCGGAGCAATGTTTTGTAATGATAAAAATTTATTTCATAAATTATTTTATAGCCACAATTTTGGTCACAATGGTCCATTAGATTTTTATGGTTTAGGAATTAATGCTAAAATATCTGAATTACAATCTGCAATGGGATTGGCAATTTTCCCGTATTTGGAATTTATAATTTCTGAAAGAAAAAAAGTGGTCCATTTTTATTTAGAAAATTTGAATTTTTCAATACTCCAAACAATAAAAATAAGAGATAAAACGGAATGGAATTATAGTTATTTCCCGATTCTCTTTCAAACAGAAGAGCAATTATTAAAAACTCAAAAAAAGCTTAATGAAAACGACATTTTTCCTAGACGCTATTTTTATCCATCCTTAAATACAATAGAATACAATAAAGGTAATAAAATGCCAATTGCAGAATCAATAGCAAGTAGAGTTTTGTGCCTCCCATTATATGTTGGTCTTACAGATTTTGAATTACAAAAAATAGTTGCAATTTTAAATAAAACATTATGTTAATCATCGGCGCAAAAGGCTTTGCAAAAGAAGTATTAGAAGTATTATTTCAAAATAACATTCATAATGTATGTTTTTTTGATGATGTAAATCCAGAATTAACAGAGCCCCTTTATGGTAAATTCCCTGTTTTAAAATCAATCCAAGAAGTTGAAGTGTATTTTAAATCGATTTCAAATGAATTTACAATTGGTATTGGAAATCCTTTATTAAGAAAAAAATTATTTGAAAAATTTACAAAAATTGGAGGTGAATTCAAATCTACAATAAGTCCAAAAGCAGAGATAGGAAATTTTGGAAATAAAATAGCACAAGGTTGTAATATAATGACTGGAGTTATAATCACAAATGACATAATCATAGGTAAAGGAGTTATTGCAAATTTAAACACTACAATTGGACATGATTCAGAGATTGGAGAATTTGTAGAACTTTCACCTGGAGTAAGTATTTCTGGGAATTGCAAAATTGGTTCCTACACAACTATTGGAACAAATGCTACAATACTTCCAAAAATAACTATTGGTTCTAATGTAATTGTTGCTGCAGGAGCAGTTGTCACAAAAGACATACCCGATAATTGTATGGTTGCCGGAATTCCAGCAATCATTAAAAAAGAACTACCTCCAATAAACCTTTAAAAGCAAAATAAATGGACATCAATCAAGAAATACTCAACGCTTACGAAGTGATTAAAGAAGGTGGAATCATACTCTACCCTACTGATACCGTTTGGGGAATTGGTTGTGATGCGACAAATCCCGAAGCAGTTGCCAAAATATACAAACTCAAACAACGTGCCGAAACACAAAGCATGATTTGCCTAATGAATGGCGAAAAAATGATCTACAATGTATTTAATGAAATTCCCGAAGTGGCTTGGCAAATCATGGATTTTTCCGAAAACCCAACGACTTTAATACTTGACAAACCTCGAAATGTTGCCAAAAACTTAATTGCTCCTGATAATACCTTGGGCATTCGGGTGGTAAAAGAACCTTTTTGTTTCAAATTATTGGAGCGAATGAAAAAACCATTAGTTTCTACATCTGCCAATATCTCCGGTCAACCTACTCCAAAAAGTTTTAAAGAAATTAGTCCTGAAATTATAAAAGGCGTAGACTATGTTGTAAATTTGCAGCGCGATAAAATTTCAGGAAAACCTTCTACAATCATTAAATTGACAAATGATTCACAAGTAAAGGTGATTAGAAAATAGTCTTTTTATTGCCACAGATTCACAGATTAAAAAATAATTACAAAATGCAAAACTATTTATACGAAGATGATACTTATAAAATTATTGGTGCATTAATTGAAGTTCATAAAAATCTGGGAAAAGGTTTCTCTGAAATTGTTTATAAAGATGCTTTTGAATATGAACTAAAAAGGATCAATTTTTCTTTTGAAAGAGAAAAAGAGTATTTGGTACACTATAAAGATATTATTTTAAATCATAAGTTTTATGCAGATTTTGTTGTACTAGATAAAATTATAATTGAAATAAAATCAACTGAGTCATTACACGAAAAGCATATTTCACAATGTTTAAACTACTTGCACGTTTCTGGGCATAGACTCGCTATTCTAGTAAATTTTAATAAGACATCTCTTGAATACAAAAGAATTATCAAATAATCTTTTAAAAAAATCAGTGAATCTGTGGCTATAATAAAAACCAACTATACCAACGCTTTGAACAATAAAATATTCGAAGTCATTTCGCAAGCATCCAAAGAACTTAATATCGAAAGTTATGTGATTGGCGGTTTTGTACGTGACTTACTTTTAAATAGAGATTTCAAAAAAGACATTGACGTTGTTGCCGTTGGTAGCGGTATCGAATTGGCTTTAAAAGTATCTGAATTATTACCAAAAAAACCAAAGGTTCAAGTTTTTAAGACTTATGGAACGGCTATGTTGCGTTTTGAAGATACCGAAATTGAATTTGTAGGCGCCCGAAAAGAGTCCTACACTCTTGACAGCAGAAACCCTGTTGTAGAAAACGGAACTCTAGAAGACGATCAAAATCGCAGGGATTTTACCATCAATGCATTAGCTTTATCATTAAACGCAAATAATTTCGGAACTCTTTCTGATCCTTTCAATGGTATTTCTGACTTGGAGAACAAAATTATAAAAACACCACTCGATCCAGATATCACCTTTTCGGATGACCCTTTGCGCATGCTGCGCGGTATTCGTTTTGCAACTCAATTGGGCTTTGAAATTGATGCAACTTCATTAGATTCTATTACCAAAAATGCCGAGCGCATTAAAATTATTTCTGGAGAACGAATTGTAGAAGAACTGAATAAAATTCTTTCTACCGATAAGCCTTCCGTTGGATTTCTTTTATTATTTAAAACTGGTCTTTTAGACATTATTCTTCCAGAACTAACAGCTTTAAATCAAGTAGAAGAAATAGAAGGTCATACGCACAAAAACAACTTTTATCATACTCTAGAAGTCGTGGATAATATTTGCCCCAATACAGATGATGTTTGGCTGCGTTGGTCAGCATTGTTGCATGACATTGGGAAAGCGCCAACCAAACGCTTCAACAAAAAACAAGGCTGGACCTTTCATGGGCATGAATTTCTTGGTGGGAAAATGGCTAAAAAAATATTCGAGCGTTTACACATGCCCTTGAACCACAAAATGAAGTTTGTTCAAAAAATGGTTATTATGAGTTCACGACCAATTGTTTTGGCTCAAGATCTTGTAACTGACTCGGCAGTGCGTCGTTTGGTTTTTGATGCTGGCGAAGATGTAGAAAATTTAATGACCCTTTGTGAGGCTGATATCACCACCAAAAACCCGAATAAATTCAAAAAATACCATAGTAATTTTGAAATTGTTCGAAAAAAAATTGTGGAAGTGGAAGAACGCGATCACGTGCGCAATTTTCAACCGCCTATTTCTGGAGAAGAGATTATGGAGATATTTAACTTAAAGCCTTCTCGTGAAATTGGAGTACTAAAAGAAGCTGTGAAAGAGGCCATAATGGAAGGAGATATTCCGAATGAATATCAAGCTGCTTATGATTTTGTACTAAAGCGTGGAGAAAAATTAGGTTTAAAGAAAGTTTAACTATTGTTCGGCTACTACTAATTATTTATAAAATAAATTTACAAAAAATTGATTTAGAACATAATGAAAAACAACAAATCCGTAATTATTTGGCTCCTATCCGGTTGCTTTTTAGTGTTTGTAATGGTTTTAGTGGGTGGTATCACTCGATTAACAAATTCTGGTTTATCGATGACTGATTGGCATCTGATTACCGACACTCTTCCACCACTAACCGATGCCAAATGGCAAGAAGCATTCGACCAATACAAACAGTTTCCTGAATACCAAATAATCAATATTCATAACGATTTCACACTTTCCGATTATAAATTTATCTATTTCTGGGAATGGTTTCATCGTTTTATTGGAAGAATAATTGGGCTAGTTTTTATTATACCGTTCTTTTACTTCTTGGCCAAAAAGAAAATTGACAGAGCCACATTAAACAAATGCTTTGTGCTACTTGGAATGGGCGCTTTACAAGGTTTTTTTGGATGGTTTATGGTTCGAAGTGGCTTAATTGACAATCCAGATGTGAGTCATTTTCGTCTTTCTTTGCACCTCACTTTTGCTTTTCTAACTTTTGCCTATACCCTATGGGTTGCACTGGATTTAATCTATCCTGAAAAGAAGGCAGCAATTTTTCCTTTGCAGAAAATAGCTCGATTTGCTTTAGTTTTCTTGTTGTTGCAAATTATTTATGGTGGTTTTGTTGCAGGACTAAATGCAGGTCTAATTCACAATCATTGGCCAATGATGAGTGATGGACAGTTCCTACACGATAGTGTTTATTTAGAAAAAGACACTTGGTTATTGCGTTTAACTGAGGGGAAAAGTGGCGTTCAGTTTGTTCATCGAACTTTAGCTTATGTTGTCGTGGGATTGATCTTATTTTTATACTTCAAAAGCAAAAAATTCAATATTTCCATTCAGCAAAAGAATGGGCTAAACGCATTGGTAATAATCGTTTTTCTTCAATTTATTTTGGGTGTATTGACAATATTGTATAGTGTACCGCTTTGGTTAGGTTTAACCCATCAAATTGTTGCATTCTTTCTATTAACGGCAATGACATACACGTTACATCGATTGAGCAAATAAGACTATTTTATATCTAAAAAACGCTTTTATGACAGTTACTTCAAGTAAGTCAATCTGATTGTAGAAGCGTTTTACCATTTTTAACTACTGTTTAGACTTCAAATACTTAAAATAGACTTACTTTTGCAATCCGACTATATTGTCACATATTGTTCTTTCATCTATAAAATGTCTAAACTTGCTGCTCAAAATCAATTTCTTGATTTATCCGATTACGGTAGACCGTTTGCCAAAATATTTGCCAATCAATTAAAAAATACTCGTTTTACACCCATCCACGTAACGCTACTTTTTGGTATTTCTGGTTTGATTGCTATCTTTTGTATTTTACAAAACCACTATTTTTTAGCCTCTTTTTTTATCATTTTAAAATCAATAATTGATGCCGCAGATGGTGAATTATCACGCGTCAAAAACACACCATCATACACCGGAAGATACCTCGATAGTGTGTTTGATATTATACTCAACTTTTTGATTTTTATGACTATTTGTTATGTTTCAAAAACCACTTTTGGATTTACTCTTTTGGCTTTTATTGGTATACAATTACAAGGAACTTTATACAATTATTATTATGTAATTTTAAGAAACAAATCAGTAGGAGGAGATAGAACCAGTCAAATTTTTGAAAACAAATCGCCTAGAGCATTACCCGGAGAAAGTCAAAAATGGGTCGATATTTTGTTCCGAATTTATACTGTTGTTTATGGTGGTTTTGACAAAATTATTCACACCCTTGATAAAGAAGCCTACAAAGTAACAACGTTTCCAAATTGGTTTATGACATTACTTTCTGTGTACGGATTGGGTTTTCAACTGTTGATTATTGCCATTATGCTTCCATTAAACTGGATTGAATACATTGTGCCTTTCTTCATTATTTACACTTCTCTAATTTTAGTTTTAATTGGTATCCGAAGGGCTTTAATCAAGCCCTAAAACAATCATAACAAAAATCTATAGCATTGCATTAAAACTATATTAACCAGACATTTAAATGCAATTACTTAAATAATATTTTCACCATACATTATCCAATCCAATTTTTAAAATCCGAAACCTTTTCTCTGCTTACTATTACCTCATCATCCTTAAAAGTAGGCAAAATAATCTTCAATCTAGAGTTACTGTATACTACGATTTCCTTTATAGCTTTGAGTGAGACTATGAATTTTCTACTAATTCGATAAAAAGCCGAGGTATCAATTTCCTGTTCCAAAACTTCCAAAGTACTATCTATTAAATAATTTCTATTATCAAAAGTGTGAATATAAGTCCCTTTATTTTCACTAAAAAAACATTCAATTTCATCGGTCGAAATCACTTTAAGATGCTGCCCTATTTTGACGGTAAATCTTTTTTTGAATGTTTTTTCAAAAGGGTTCGAAAGCATTTTCCTGATTTGTTCAAAATCCAATTGCATCGATTCTTGCTTTGGCAAACGATCTTTAAATTTCAAAACGGCTACCTCCAAATCATCTTCATCAATAGGTTTTAATAGGTAATCGATGCTGTTTAATTTGAATGCTTTTAACGCATATTCATCGTAAGCAGTTGTAAAAATAACAGCGCTTTTGATGTCAATTTTTTCGAAGATTTCAAAAGATAATCCATCCGATAATTGAATGTCCAAAAAGATCAAATCGGGATGCTCATTTTTTGAAAACCAGTCCAAAGCTTCTTCTACAGAATGAAGCATCACTCCTACTGAAATATTTATTTTTTCGAGTTTGCGTTGCAATAATCTTGCTGCCGGTTTTTCGTCTTCTATAATTATTGTGGTCATTTTTTGAGGTTAGAAGTTAGAGGTTAGGAGTTAGAAAATAGAAAATAGTGATTAGAAAAATTTGAAGTTAGAGGTTAGAAGTTAGAGGTTAGAAAATAGTGGTTAGGAAAATTTGAGGTTATCATTAATATTTGAAAGCTATTCGAAAATCATCTAAAACTGAATACTAAAAAACTGATAACTGAACACTACTCCTCACTCCCACTTTTGACTTTTGTCTTTTTCCATAAATTCTTGAATCTTTCTTTCTTCCCATTTTGAACCAAAAAATAGGTTTCTGCCAAAAACGGATAATCCGTGAGCTACCAAACCTACACCCCAAAACAAAGCTGTAGAGAATGTTTCCAAATTCCAAAAACCTTCTTGGTTGAGTAAATTTCGATTAAAACTCGAAATAATAATAAAGGCATTTACAATGACATAAACCAAAGCGTGAATATAGAATCCCTTGATTCTTTTGACTCTTTTGTATGCCATATTATAGGGCTCATCTGCCGTATTCCCTTCTTGATATTCTTCGAATCTATTTCTGCTATATCTTCCCATTTTACTTTTAATTTAAATTGTTCTCATTTTTTTTGGTTTTCATTTCGATATTCATCAATTCTTTTATTTTCTTTTCTTCCCATTTTTTTCCATAAAAAGGTATGCCATTAAAAACTTTCAATCCATGAAAAACTAATCCGATTCCCCAAATCAAAAATTGCCAATAAAACCAATAATCAAACCACAATTGGTTGGGAGTAGTAACTGCATTTAAAACTACTAAACCAACATTAAACACTATAAATGCTACTAAATGACCATGTAATCCTTTGATTTCTTCTACTCTTTTACTAGCTTTAAGATAGAGTTCCTCTTTTCGAAAATTATTTTCCATTTTGTTTTAGATTATAAATTACAACCTTTCCTTGACGAAATACTAAAAAACTACTTGCAAACTTTCTTAATCTCTTCTTTTTTCAAAATCTCTTGTATTTTTTTTTCTTCCCAATTACCATTAAATACAAAAACTTTTAAAGCATGAATCACCAAAGGAATTCCGCCACCAATTACTGAATACCAAAACCATTGAAATTCAGGAGTATATTTCAAATTAATTAAAATCACAACAGGAATTACACAAAAATATATAACCAAATGTCCATAAAATGCTTTTATTTTCTCAAACCTTTTTTTCGCTTTAAAATAGCGTTCTTCACTGTAAAAACTATCTTCCATTTTTAGTTTTTGTTTTAGTTAAAAAATAATTCGAAATTTTTAGGTATTAGATAACCATAATTTATTCCCAATGGTCTTTGGATTCCTTTTCCTTATCCATCAATTCTTTTATTTTTTGTTGTTCCCAATCTTTTCCAAAAACAGGCATTAAATTAAAAACTTTTAATCCGTGAAAAACCACTCCGATTCCCCACCAAAGTAATGGCCAGTAAAACCATAAATGCTTCGGTGTAGTGTACATATTTAATGCAAACAAACCAATATTGACAACAACAAATGATGTTAAGTTTCCATAAAATCCTTTGATTTCCTCAACTCTCCTTCTAGCTTTATAATAACGATCTTCTTCTGTATAATTATTTTCCATGACTTATTTAATTTTAAATTTTAGAATTTAAAGTTTAGATTTCTTCTGAATACTAAAAAACGGATCACTGAACACTATTTCCAACTCTGTTTGCTATTTTCTTTTCTCAATATTTCCTGAATTTTTCGCTCTTCCCAATTAGAACTATACCCAAAAACTTTAAAAGCATGCATTAACACTCCAAATCCCCATCCACCAGCAGAAAACCAAAACCATTGAAATTGTGGAGAATAAGTTAAATTTATAAATACCAGAAGCGGAATAACACAACAATATGAGATCAGGTTTCCGTAAAATCCTCTTAGTTCTTCTACTCTTTTTTTTGCCCTATAGTAAGCACTATTTTCACTGTAATTTGAAGTTGTTTCCATAACACTAATTTGCTTGGTTAAAATAGGTATTTTAACAGTAAAGGTCTTTTCGTTTTGCTCGATCAGCACTTTTCTTTTGGTAATTATACTGTAGCGATCCACAATATTTTGCAACCCCACTCCTTGACGACTTTGAATAACTTCCTTTTTTTGATAATCATTTTGAATGACTAAATAATCGCTTTCAATATATATTCTGATGTATAATGGCCTTTGTTCGCTCACTACATTATGTTTCACTGTATTTTCTAATAACAATTGCAATGACAGCGGCACTACTTTGGCTTCTAGATTCAGAACTGTTTCTGGTAATTCGTAAAACAAACTGTTCTCAAAACGCATTTTCAATAAATTCATATACGTTTTGGCAAAAGACAACTCTTCGGCAACCGAAACCAATTCTTTGTCTTTTTGCTCCAATACATAGCGGTATATTTTGGATAAAGAAGTGGTAAACCGTTGTGCATTTTCTGGATTTTCTTCGATTAACGAACTCAACACATTCAAACTATTAAAAAGAAAATGAGGATCAATTTGGTTTTTTAAGGTTTCAAACTTGGCATTGGCAGTTCCTGCGATGATTCTTTGCTGTGTTACTTCGGTTTTTGAGGCTTGTTTCCAATTCATCATAAAACTTCGAGCGTGCATAAAAACAGAGACTCCTAAGGTAAGAATAATATAAAACAAATGAATCCACAACATCCTTGGTGACAAAAAATCTGAAGAATCCATTTTCTGAAAAATAACAAAAGTGAGGTAGTCAATTCCTAAAACTACAGGAACGGTATACAAAATTGTTGCAATTATCCCAAAATACACTCTTAAATTAGTTTGTTCCAGCCAGTCCCATTTTTTGTCCAAGAAAGAATTGATAAAACCTACACCAAAACCAATCCCAAAAGAATATATGGAACTTACCAAAAAGGTCCTTATTAGGCTTTCAACATCAAAACTTCCTTGAATTAAAGTAAAAACCAAAGTAAAAATCAAAGCAATTTTAAAGCACAATATTGAGCTTTGTTTCAGTTCTTTAAAAGTATGTATCCTTTGATTTTCCATTTTATAAATTTAACCTAATTATTTACAATTTTTCTGAGCTTCCAATGCTCTGTCCAAACCCCATTTTGGAGAGAAAGGTGTTTGGGGTTTAAATGTAGCAAAAAGTTCGATAGCTTTATCAACTTGTACGCAAAGCGGTTTTGTATCAACTCCCGTCCATTTTGCACCTCCTAACTGATAATCTGCTTCACCAAAAACGGCTCTTGGATTATTTGGTTCTAATGCTTTGGCTTTGGCGTAAGCTTCCATTACTTTAGCCGAATATTTCATTCCGTTTGTCATCGGGTCTGCAACTACCCAAGCCGTGTAAATCATGGCTTGCATAATGTACAGCTCAGCGTTGCTTTGGTCTTTTATCAATTCAACATCCAAGGCATTCTGGGCTTTGGCAAGCAATGCGTTTACTTGAGTTTTATCCTGAATTGCAAAAGAAGCGGTTGTATTAACCAATGCAACATAATAATTAGGCAACCAACTGGTTTTTTCTGCGGTGGCAATACGCTCAAACATATCCGAAGCTTCGGTGTTTTTACCTTCACCCCATAATTGGAAAGCTTTTCCCATTCCTAGTTCAAATTGTCCTTGAGCCGAACTTATTACAGCTACAAATAATGCGATTGTGGTGATGATTTTTTTCATTTTAATTAATGTTAATTGGTTACTGATTAGTTATTGAATTTGATATCTATTTTTAAATCTTTGTTGATATTGAATTTGGCATCTTCATAGGCAGGAGGTCCCATAAACCCTTTGGCATTGTTGGAACAAGCAAAATCTTCAGAAGGGATTCCTATCATATTTTTATCTAAAATACCATTGCTATTTTCATCTTGATAAGTTGATATTCCATATTCTCCTTTTGATATACCAACAAAAGTTACTGTAGCACTGTTATTTTTAATTTCAGAAGTTATGCTTTTGTAAATTGTTTTCAAAAACGTTCCTTCTGAATTGTACAAACCAACTTTTACCATTCCTGTATTGTTTTTTAAACCCGAAACAGCAACAGTAAGATTAGCATTTTGTGCAGACATTAGACTACAGATAAAAAATGCGATTGCGGTGATAATTTTTAACATGGTTTTTGATTTTTAGTTGTGATTGATTAATGATTGAAACTCTTTTTTTTTATTTTTATTGATATTGAAATTGCTTTTATTCTTGAACAAATTTATATGGATTGTAACGCTTTTAAAATATAATGATACCGAACTGTGGATTTTGATGGATGAATTGTTTCTTTTGAAGTTTCTGAGTTTCTGAGTCACTAAGATTCTAAGAATTATAAAAAAAGCTCATATACAACCCTTAAACTTTTAAACCTTTAAACAATTAAACCTTTAAACACTTAGTAACTTAGAATCTTAGCAACTCAGAAACTCTTTTTCTACAAATTCTTCAACTGATTGTCATTTTTGTTCTTGCTGATGGTCCAAAAGAAACCTACAAAAAAGAAACGATCCGCTGCAGGTTTGATGGCACTCCGTCTGAACTCACCATTGGCATCGGGTTTGATTGCATAATTGTAACCAAATACATTATTGGCTCCTAAAATATTGGAAACCGAGAAATACAAAATCTTTTGAGTGGTCAATAAATAGGCCCAGTTGAAACTCAAATCGTTGTATGATTTCGTTTTTCCATTCATAAATTGCGTTTCGTTTGGATTGTTATAAGGTCTCCCTGTACTGAACGAATTGGTAAAACCTATTTGAGATTTCCAGTTCGTAATCCAGTATTTGATCACAATTGACAAGCTATTATTGGGAACAAAATTGGGTGTCACTTGAGTCGGGTAATTTTTATACAAACGTTCCGTATCAATATAAGAATAGGAAACCCAATATTCTAGGTTCTTGATGGTTTTCCCGTCTCTCCAAAACAAATCCAACCCTTTGGCATATCCAGTTCCATCACTAGTAAATGTCGAATTATACCCAATTGTTGGGCTATCAAATCGAACCAAATTGCTGTAGTCTTTATAATAAGCTTCAGCTCTCAATGTGCGTCCTTCTTTGCTGTATTGGTAATTCAGGATAAAGTGGGAAGCTTTTTCGCTCTCAAATTTATTGTTTTCTGAAAACTTTATATATTCTACGCTTGGTGTTTGAGAGAAATCGCCATACGCAAATGACAACTGACTGAATTTTGCCATTTTGTAAGCCAACGAAATTCTGGGAGAAATAAAATTGTCATTTGTCAAATCATTTGTAGAGGCGCGAATTCCAACTTTGGCTGCCAATTTTTTTGAAAAGAAAATGTCCGCTTCTGTGTATAAAGCCCCAATGGTGTTATCATAACCATAATCAAACGTACTTCCTGCATTACGAGCAAAACTTTCATCGTATTTAGTTATAAAATAATCGGCTCCAAAAGATATTTTAAAACGATTGGAGATGTTTTTTTTCAATTTCAACTTCATATTCACGGCATTCTCAGTATTTTCTAAATTATCCAAATCAATAGCTGTTTCTACTAGATTGTAACCATAACTCAAACCAGCGGTAACATTCCAATTGGTTCCAAAATAACCACTATACGAGGAATTAAAGTATAAATTTTGATTTTTGGAGTCAACAGTAATTTTGTCAATCGAATTTATATTTTCTTGTTTAATGATAAACTTTGAAGCATCAAAGGCGGCGTACATCTTAAAAATTCCTCTTTCAAAATTGTATCGGCATACCATTTCTCCAGACAAAGCTTGCGGAGCACTTTTCCACTCCACGTCTTGAGGAATAAGCGCCTGATAAGGTGATAAATTGATATACGAAGTATTGATACTGAAAGAACTCTTCTTCCATTTTTGGGTATTACCAACACCAACACCTACAGTCATCACCGAGATTTCTGTTTTCGCTTGATCCGGTTCATCTATCGTATTCAAGAGTAAAACACTAGAAAGCGCCTCACCATATTCGGCAGAATAGCCACCTGTAGAAAAGGAAATCCCACTGAAAAGAAAAGGAGAAAACCGACTGCGAGTGGGCAAATTATTAGGTGATGCTCCATAGGGCTGTGGTACACGCATACCATCTACAAAAGTCTGTGTCTCGTTAGCTTCTCCACCGCGAACGAACAAACGACCGTCCTCTCCTACTGTTTGTGTTCCTGGTAAAGTTTGCAAAGCGGCTACGATATTACCTGCAGAGCCTGCTGTGGTTACAATATCCAATGGTTTTAAAACCGAAACTCTAGCTTTACTCCCAGAATCCAAAGAACCAGCGGTAATCACAACTGCATCAAGCGAATTGACATTGTCTCTGAGTTTGATAGTTTGATTTTTAAAATTGGAAACATCTATCGCTGTATTGGAAGTTTCATAAATTAATGAACTTGCAACTAAATTTTGATTTCCTGTAGTAGATGTCGAAAATGAAAAATCACCATTTTCTGAGGTGGAAGCACCATCATAGCTACCTTCTATGTAAACATTGGCACCTGCGATTGGGACTCCTTTTTCATTAACAATTTTACCAGAAATGGTGGTTTGCGAAAAAAGTGTAAAACTATAAAAAGAAACGAATGCTAAAATAATGGTTTTCATAATAATGGTTTTGATGATACAAATGTCATTCAGAAAAAAAAGGAATTGAAATTGTTCTGACTCAATTGCGGAAAATTAGGGATGAATTGTATTTAGGTCTTTTCCATCGAAATTTACCGCAAGGAACGCTAAGCTTTACATACCTTATGCAAATGAAGACAACGATGCAAAATCATTGCGTTATTTGCAGTTAATTGATACAGAGTAAAATAGAATTCGTAATTTTAGCATCTAAAACTTACCGCCATGCAAAAAGCAATTCTTACCCTTCTGCTCATAACTAACTGTAATGTCCTTTTTTCTCAAGAAATAAAGTCAACTTATGATGAAAAACTGGCCAAATCCCTAAATGCAGATGAATACGGAATGAAACAATACGTATTTTGCATTTTGAAAACGGGCAGTAACACAACCGCCTCACCCGAAGAAAGAAGCAACTTATTTAAAGGACACATGACTAATATAAACCGACTAGCACAAGAAGGAAAACTTGTTGTGGCAGGACCGTTTATGAAAAATGAAAGAAATTATCGAGGCATTTATATTTTTAATGTCAGTACAATCGAAGATGCAAAAACACTTGTTAACTCAGATCCCGCAGTAAAAGAAAATATTTTCGAAACCGAAATGACTATTTGGTATGGTAGTGCTGCATTACAGGAAACACTTCAGATTCATGAAAAAATTGCCAAAACTAAAATCTAGTTTTTTATTAAAAGCAAAAAATTAAATTCAAACAAAATGCCACATCTTTTAGCAACACTACGAAATGGTTAAGTACATGACAAAAAGCAAAAAAGACTGTTATCTAAAGAGTTAAATCCTGTAAAAAGAAATTTCGACAAGTAATCTAATCCATATTTGAACACGCTTACAGCTCTTCTGCCATGTTTTTTTATTTTTATTTTTTTGATGTTTTCATCCAAATAGTCACCAATTTTATAACACCATACAAAAGCAATCATTGTTAGAGAAAATAGTTTTTCCAGTCTTT
>NZ_OZ248491.1:0-34553 GCF_965234445.1 Flavobacterium rarum (SeqCode)
TTAAAACTACTATCATAAACGGAACGCTCTTGTCCACAACAAGGACAAGGAAATTTGGTGCCACGTTCAAAATCTATATAAACATCAATAACTAGATTTGCTTTTTGAACTTTTGCATCAACTAACAACCAAGGTGCTTTTATTCCTAACAAGGGGCCTAAGCCTGATAAATCTTCCATGCCGAAAATTAGTGAATATTTTGTATACCCACTAATTTAGGCGAAGAGCCACATGAATTTTTATTTCTTAAAAAACAATTTTATTGACGAACCCTTTCCCGTTTTTAAGGAGTGTTCTAACTATTAAAAACCTGCTGCTTGCGTTTAAACTTGTAATTACAAATTCTTCATTATTTATTCCTGCAACTTCATATAGTGGTTTTCCAGCCAAATCATATACTATTATTTTGTCAATATTTTCATTAGAAGAGTTTACTTTTATTTGGTTATTATTACTACAAACAATTACCGATTTAGATTTATTATAAAGTTGGTTTCCTGATCCAAATATTGAACTATTATTCCTGTTCTCAAAAGTTATCGTTTCGGTTACAACTGGATTGACCACTACAACTTCTTCGACAATTGGCGGAACTGTAACTGGTTCTAGAAGAATTGGCTCAACTAAAACTGGGTTGACCACTACAACTTCTTCTACTACTGGTGTTATTCCAACAGGTTCTGGAAGAATTGGTTCAACTACAACTGGAACTTCTATAATAGGATTGACCACTACAACTTCTTCGACTACTGGCGGAACTGTAACTGGTTCTGGAAGAATTGGCTCAACTACAACTGGATTGATCACTACAACTTCTTCGACAATAGGCGGAACTGTAACTGGTTCTGGAAGAATTGGTTCAACTACAACTGGATTGATCACTACAACTTCTTCGACTACTGGCGGAGCTGTAACTGGTTCTGGAAGAATTGGCTCAACTACAACTGGATTGACCACTACAACTTCTTCGACTACTGGCGGAACAGTAACTGGTTCCGGAAGAATAGGCTCAACTACAACTGGGATGACTACTACAACTTCTTCGACAATAGGTGGAACTGTAACTGGTTCTGGAAGAATTGGCTCAACTACAACTGGATTGACCACTACAACTTCTTCGACTACTGGCGGAACTGTAACTGGTTCTGGAAGAATTGGCTCAACTACAACTGGATTGACCACTACAACTTCTTCGACTACTGGCGGAACTGTAACTGGTTCTGGAAGAATTGGCTCAACTACAACTGGATCGACCACTACAACTTCTTCGACAATAGGTGAAACTGTAACTGGTTCTGGAAGAATTGGCTCAACTACAACTGGAACTTCTACAACTGGATTGACCACTACAACTTCTTCGACTACTGGTGGAACAATAACTGGCTCTGGAAGAATTGGCTCAACTACAACTGGATTGACCACTACAACTTCTTCAACAATTGGTGGAACTGTAACTGGCTCTGGAAGAATTGGCTCAACTACAACTGGGTTGACTACTACAACTTCTTCGACTACTGGTGGAACAATAACTGGATCTGGAATATTCGGTTCAACTACTACTGGTGGAATAACAACAACTGGTGGTGCCACAACAATCGTATTGTCTTTATAAACAAGAACAAAACGTTCATTAAAAGTTCCAGCCAAAGTAGAAAAGTTATAAGGACCTGTTTTCAAATTATGAAAAGTACCCGTTGTTTTGTCAGAGATAAAGATTTCTTGACTACTCAAAACACCATCAGCAGTTTCAATTGCAATAGAAAAAACACCATCAACCGCAGTTTTATACCCTAGTGGCACTTCATCATCTGTGCTGAAGGGTAACGCACGACCTTGTATAACGAATTTTGCGTTTCCGATTAAACTATAAAAATCAACATAGGCGTTTCTAGTATTACTCGGTCCATCATAAGAATCGTCAACTCCATTTGTAGCTCCTCCAATATATCCAATCAAGGTTTGTTTGAAACCTCCTTGATCATTAGTTAAATTCAGCCATACTCGATGTCTTTCTATTTGTGTTATGTTTTTATCGGCTTTTTTTTCAGACTTAAAATCATTGCGATATATTGATCGACCGAACGTCATTATCGTAATCAATAAGAATCCGATAATTAAAAGTAAAGTTTTTTTCATTTTAAACAATTTTATAAAATATTATATTGAATATTATTTTTTTTTAAATTTTGTTTTAACTAAATCATCAATCCTTTTGTTTATTTTTTAAAAAAAGTTAAGCCAAATGGTTAATGAAGTACTTTGAAAAAGAATTATGAGGATTGTTTTAATGGAATTTAACTACCTGATTTTGAGTAAGTAATTTTAAATCCATTAACTGTATCAAATTTAATTAAAGAAATCAAATAAATCGAATAAAAGCATATTTTATCGACGAAATACATATATATAAATTATATGTATTACTTATAATACAAAATAATCGTGTTTTTAGCAAAATTTTAATTTTTCAAATATTCTAAAATTAAAAAAGCGTATGTATAAAGATATTTTAATACAAAAAAACCGAAAAAAGAAGACTACCTTTTTAAAAACAAAAAAACAATTTTAAAGCAATAAGTAGATTCTATATATAATTTGGATCTCAAAAAAGGAAATCAATAATTTCAACCCATGCTCCAAATTAGAAATCTACAGTGATTAAATAACTTCATAAAAAGATATTTTTAAGGAGTTCTGTATTCTATTTTATTTGACTTTTCACTTTTTGTATTGATCATATGTAATCTTTGATGTCTTTTTTAGATCCAAAAATTTTTTTTTCCTTTTAAATTAAAAATTGAGCTAAAGATCCGTTTTCTTGGTGCCATCATTTCAAATTCCAATTACAAAAGATTAACTCATTGGTGTTTATTACATTTTGGTGTTCGCTAAAACTTGTTTTCATCTTTAATAATAGCCTTTAAGCTCAAACCCTTATTGAAGAATCCAGTTTCGCATCAAAGTTTAATGTGGGTTCTGGATTTAACAAAAAAAAGTGTTTCAAAAAGAGTAAAAAAACAACTTCACCTAATTAAAAAATAATTTTTAAAAGAAATTTTTAGCAAAAAAAAAATCTATGAAAAGTTAATTTCTAAATCCATATTAAAATAAATGTATAGAATAATACCATTTAACCTTTGATTTTACTGCAATAAAAACGCAACGTCTCTTCGAGTGATTTAGAAAAGTAATGCGATAGCTTTACTTTTCTAAATTATATCGAGAAGCCTACATGGTGATGGTTCTCGATACATTTCATTAAAAAAAGCTATCGCATTTTTTAACGAAACACTCGAACAGACGTAGAAATAGATTGTTTTATCAAGATAAATTTAAAGTCTAAATGGTATAAATCATACAAAGGAAATTCTAGTCCTAAAAAAACCATCTTAAATCTTCAAGATGGTTTTTTAAAATTAGTATAGTTTGAAATCACCATGACAAATTTTGTCGCAATTGAAAATCATCGAATTCCAAAATAAAATAGTAACTGATGTGA
Organism: Flavobacterium rarum (SeqCode); assembly: GCF_965234445.1. Taxonomy (GTDB): domain Bacteria; phylum Bacteroidota; class Bacteroidia; order Flavobacteriales; family Flavobacteriaceae; genus Flavobacterium; species Flavobacterium rarum. Next base: position 3,500 of record NZ_OZ248491.1, read on the forward strand.
CAAACACCAATGAAGATCTGGCGTTACCATATTCCAACAAAAACAGTATTATCTAAATATGAAAATTTAAAAAATAATCCGATTAACAGATCTATGGCCGTTTTTAAGCTGCGTAATAAGTATTAAAAACTGATTGGCTGAATTTAAATCCTCAATATACAATTCATTTTGATTGACATTTCTATTTTCATAAATCAATCTTCCTCTCAGATCGTAAATCATAACTTTGATAATCATTTCATTAAAAGAGTTTATCATTATTTTATGATTGTTTGCCCATACAATAACTGCATTACTGGGTTCGTTATAATCAGGATTTTCTAACATTGGATCTAAAGTCACAACTGGTGGAATAATTACAACTGCTGGTTCTACAACAACTGGAGGAACAATTACAACTGGTGGCTCTACAATTACTGGGGGAGCAATTACAACTGGCGGTTCTACAACAACTGGTAGAGCAATTACAACTGGTGGTGCTACAACAACTGGTGGAACAATTACAACTGGTGGCTCTACAATTACTGGGGGAACAATTACAACTGGTAGTGCTACAACAACTGGTGGAACAATTACAACTGGTGGCTCTACAGCAACTGGTGGAACAATTACAACTGGTGGCTCTACAACAACTGGTGGAGCAATTACTACAGGTGGTGCTACAACAACTGGTGGAACAATTACAACAGGTGGCTCTACAACAACTGGCGGTGCTACAACAACTGGGGGAACAATTACAACTGGAGGCTCTACAACAACTGGTGGAACAATTACAACTGGCGGCTCAACAACAACTGGGGGTGCAATTACAACTGGGGGAACAATTACTATAGGTGGTGCTACAACAACCGGTGGGACAATTACAACAGGTGGCTCTACAACAACTGGCGGTGCTACAACAACTGGGGGAACAATTACAACTGGAGGCTCTACAACAACTGGAGGAGCAATTACTATAGACACTTCCGGTATAGATTTATCCACATAAACCAATACAAAACGATTATCAAATATCCCTTTTAGAGTAGTAAAAGTATAAGACGTCTTTTTTAAATTATGAAAGATTCCATCATTTTTGTCCAAAACAAAAATATCTTGATTAGCTAATACGCCGTCGGCTTGTTCTATTGCGATAGAAAATGTACCATCAATTGTTGATTTATATCCTAAAGGTACCTCATCATATTTATCAAAATTCAAAGGACGTCCTTGTATTACGAATTTTTTTGTTTCTATTGTACTATAAAAGTCAACATAAGCATTTTTGTTATTGCTTGGTCCATCAAATGCATCGTCAATACCATTGGTGGCTCCAGCAATATAGCCTATCAAAGTTTGTTTGAAAGCGCCTTGATTATTTGTTAAATTTAGCCAAACACGATGTCTTTCTGTTGCTGTTTTCTTTGTTTTACTCCCTTTAAAGAACTGAGAATTACTACCAGAAGTAGCCACACGCATACTATTGTTAAAATTTACAATTCCTGTAGTTCCTGTTTTGCTTATAGTAAAAAATCCCTGACCTGCTGCAATATCGCCCAAAGGTACGCTAGTATTTGCCCCTACTAATACGGAACTCGCTGCAGCAGTACTTCCAAGAGAATTATAGGAAGCATAATCATCTGAACTATAAACATAACCCGAACCACCAGACGTAATAGGAGTATTATGAGTCCATATATAAATTGTACCTTTTATAACCGAACTATTTGCCGCTATAAAAAGATCAGCATCCAATGCAGATGGATAGGGGTTTCCAATAAAACTATAACGACCAGGACTTGAATTTACTGATACAGTTAAAGCGCCATTATTGGGTATTCCGATAAATGAAACAGGTTGAGCGTAAGGAAATACAACAGTTTCTGGATAAGGAGACCCCCATACTCCAGCTTTCGGAGTTCGTATTGTATACCCTTTACCAACATCCATTACATTTGCAGAATTCTCTGTAACCCAAACTCTATCCCAAAAACTAAAATATTTGTCATTCAATGTGTTTGGAGACAATGCTTTTAGCGTTTGACCAGAGACCGGTGAAGACCAATCTGTAAAATCAAAATTTTTCATCGGAACAGTTATACGTTTATAAGTGATAGTCCCAGTATTAATAGCAGCGTCATTTATTTGAACCAAACTTGCATTATTTTCAAAAGTCAAAGTCGTATTAACCAACACATCAAGACTTTCTTGAACTGACAATACAACTCCTGAATTAATAATGACAGAGCCCGAATTAATTTGACAAGAACACATATTCAAATCAGCGCCAACAGTAAAAACAGATCCTATTCCGCCATTAAAAATAACACGTCTTAATGGAGATGGAGCTCCGTTGGACCATACACTCCCATCCCAAAATGTAGTCGAAATAGGAGATACATTGACGACAATATTTGAGGAATCAGATGAAAAACAGACTCCTTCAGAAACTGCACAAGTATAAGTTCCAGACGCTAACCCAGGAATGGTTATTGCTCCACCACTACCTGAATACGATTCTCCAGAACTGAAATTTAAAGTCCAACTCCCAGATGGCAAACCGCTTAAAGCAACACTCCCTCCGGGCAAAGCACAAGTTATTTGCTGTATCGATCCAACAATTGGTGCTGTTGGGCCAGTATTAATAACTACTGATACTACATTTGAAGGTGTTACAACAGTTCCACAAGTTGCATTCGAAGAGCGCACTCTGTAGTAATAAGTAAATCCCGATGCTAATGGCGTAATAATTAAAGAAGTAACGTTCCCTACACTCAAATTATTATAACCAGACACATAAGTACTAAATGACGGGTCTGTGGCTATATCCAAATAATAAGATGTTGCCCCAGAAACTGCATTCCAATTCGCTGTAAAGCCATTACACAACACAGCAGTTGCATCTATAGCAGTTGGCGAATTTATTTGCAAAGTTTCATACACAATAACATTAGAATTAGCACTCGCACCACAACTACTGTGCTTATGAACTCTATAATAAATATTCCCTGGAGGCAAACCTGTAAGTAAATAACTAGTTACATTACCTACACTAAAATCATTAAAACCTGATACAAAAGTTGTAAAATCAGGATCTGTAGCAACGTCTATAGAATAACTTATTGTACCTGCAGATGCTGTCCAATTTGCAGTAAAAGTATTAGTGCAATTTGCTCCAGAACCAGACAATGCGGTAACTATAGGCGCAGATCCAACAGTAAAAACAGCTGCATTAGGACTACTTACTCCAATTAAAGAAACGGTTACTTTATAATCCCCAGGAGATAAATTAGTTAAATTCTTAGTAGTCGCAGAAAAGGTTGCATCCCCTATTTTTTGCCAATAATAATTATACGGGTCGATCCATTCTGGTGTGTTTTGAAAAGTACCATTGTTTCCAGAAGGATAGGAAAACAAAGTGGTTCCAGATCCTATAAAAAAATTATAACCCGCTATGATTCCAACTTCATAACCGGAATATGTAGTAGGTCCAATGGCTTTGTAAGTTATTTCAATGGCTGAAAGTGCTGTATTAAATAATCCCAGTTTCATTACTTGACCTGTAAATGAATCCCCTGTAGCATTATAAACACCACTTCCAATCTTAGTACTAGAACTGGAACTTCCATAATTTGAAGTAGTTACAACACCACCTGTTACAGCAACACTAGCTCCGTTTAAATATATTTTGATAATAGATCCATTACCCACCACAGCAATGTGATGCCAAGCACCATCCCCAAGAGAAGCGGGAAGTGATGCTGTAACAAATCCTGTCGCTACTGTCCATAACTCTATAGTTGTAGCATTGGCAAACCCAAACTCTATAGCATCATTTTGTCCAAACAAACTCATTCTACCAGTAACATCAGCACTATTAAATTTTATCCATCCTTCAATGGTAAAAGCACTTTTATTAGACAATAAAGCGCTTCCCAAGTCGATATAATCATTATCGGCTCTAATAAACTTTACTGCATTATTCATGTTTGTTATGGTAATAGCACCATCAGTACCACTTGAACAAGAGGCTTCTGCAACCGAAGCAGTAGGTACAGGCAACAAAGGAAAAATTGTCATAACCGCAGTAGCATTAGAGCAGCCAGCGACAGTGTAAACTATGGAATAAGTACCTCCTGCACTTGTTGATAAATTTACTTCACCAGTTGAAGAATTCAAAATCAATCCTGGAGGCGAAGCACTATATGCACCTCCTGTGGCTCCAGTTTGTGTTACACCAACTTTTCCAATTGCAATATAGGCGTTACCTGGATAAGTTATTATAGGCGGTGGCGTAAATTGATACACTTGCCCTGAAGCAGGTTTGGTTGCAATATTGGCGGTGAATGTTCCAGTTTGAGCAGTAGGTCCTGTTCCAGAATTACTTAGTGTTAAATAATTATTATTTGAATCATAAATACCAATAGTGGCCGAAGCAGTAGTTGATGCAGCTGCACCTTGATTATACACATATTCTATTCGATTAGATCCCTCGTAAAGCCAAACTTGAAACGATATTACGTCACCGGTGTTTTGATAATCCCACTTTTGTTTGTACCATTCTAATTTAAATATTCTATTGGGAGCAGATCCCGTTGTTAAATACCTTGGCTTTACAGTACATCGCAAGTCATCCCAAAGAGGCATTAAAATTGGTTTGGATAGTGCTGCATTAGCAGCTGAGTTAACATAATTTTGGGCAGCAGTAACAACAGCAGCTCCAAAACTAAGCCATCCATTACTAGATACTCTTATATCAGTATAAACACTGCCTCCAAATGCAAATGGAAATTGTAGCGTAACAACATTTGAAACAGCGTCATCTTCTGCGGCCGAAATTCCGACAACTTCTGAAGCACCTGCTAAAATTTGATACGTTGTTGTTGTTGCTGTGAAACAATATTTACTGGCTTCCAGTCCTGTGGCTGGTGGAGGAGTAAACCTATAAATTTGACCTGTTGCAGGTTTAGTACCCAGGTTGGTTGTAAAAGTATTGTAGTCAGCCGTTGGATTTACACCAGAATTTGTAAGCGTTAGGTATTTTCCATTTGCGTCACATATTCCTATTGAAGCACCACTTGAACTATTGTTTACGAAAGTTGCTTCTTGATTGTATAAAAATTCAATCACATTCGTAGTCTCAAAAAACCAAATTTGGAAGGATATAACATCTCCAGAAGATTGAGCATCCCATTTTTGCTGACTCCATTCTACCTTAAATCTTCTATGGGGAAAAATTCCAGTTGTTACATATCTTGGTTTTACTGTACACATCAAATCATCCCACAATGGAAATAAAACTGGCTTTGTAACCACTGCATTTACTAATGAATTTGTACTGTTTTGAGCATCAGTAACTGTAGCAGCTCCAAAACTAACCCATCCATTGGGAGAAACTTTTATCGCAGAATAAGCTGTACCCGCAAAAGTAAAAGCAAACGGCAGCGTAATACTCGACGAAACTCCCGTGTCTGCTGTTGCTCCCAATGAAGTATCAACAACTCCTGGAACTCCAGTAAGCGAAATATAACTCCCCGATACGGCTGTAAAAGCATAACTGCTAGCCGCTTGCCCAAAAGACGTTACCGATATCATAAAGAGCCCGATAATTAAGAGTAATTTTTTTTTCATTAAAGTTGGAAAATTAAAGATTATAATACTATTGGTTTGACGATTAGCAAAACAAAAAATCGTCAACAAAAAATAAAAGAAATTGAAGTTTAAAATACCTCAAAATAAAAACAACACCAATATTGTACTCTATTGTCTATTGCTTTAATGCATTTTTAATATTTAATTTGATACTTCTGAAAACTATCGAGAAAAGGTAAAATTTGAAATTACTTTGAGTTAAAATCTATTTGTTTTTATCCAAAGACCTTTTTAAAAAGCGGAAGTTCATCGAACAATAATTGAAAAATAATAGTTATTAAAATTTAGCCTTTAGTTCGTAACTAAATCTAATGTAGACAATGAAAGCATATAAATCGTATAAATACCTATTTTATCGTTGTAATACATATTTTTATCTATTTTATATATTTTTTCTTATTTTTTATATAAAAGAAAAAATGAAAACATTCAAATATTAATTTTTGAAAAGGCTAAAAAAAAAATTAATCATATGATAAAAAGAGTACATTTTGAAATATTAATCTTATATAAAAAACTCCTGTTTTTTCGATTTTTACAAAAAACAATAAAACAGTGCAATTGGAAATAGATAAAAAAAAATGTTTTGAATGTTCTAAAAAAAATTAAAAAGGAATCATTCATCACAAAAAGAAGGCACCTAAATTTGCAATAAAAAACCAAAATAATTATCTATTTTTACTGTATGAAAGAAGTCTATTCTATTAAAGAAGCCAAATTAAAAATTGAACATTTCTGTGCTTACCAAGAACGTTGTCACGATGAAGTAGTATCGAAATTGTGGAGTATGAAATTAATTACTTCAGAAATAGACGAAGTTATTGTGCATCTTATTGAACACAATTTTCTGAACGAAGCACGTTTTGCCTGCAGTTTTGCGCGCGGGAAACACCGCATTAAACATTGGGGAAAAATTAGAATTACCAATGAATTAAAAATGCGCAAAATCAATCAAACCCTAATTAATCTGGCGCTAAAAGAAATTACACTCGAAGAATATTTGGAAACATTTGAAAATCTAGCCGAAAGAAATTGGAAATCCATTTCAGAAAATAACATACTCAAAAAACGAAAGAAATTTTGCGATTATATGCTTCGCCGTGGTTTTGAGAGTAATTTGATTTATAATAAAGTAAAAGAATTGGAGAATGGGAACCCCGATTAAACAGATTCTATTGCGAAAATTTCCCTAAGAAGAAAACGCGAAGAGGCACAAAAATTTTTTGAGTTAATATAACAGAAACTAAAAACTTTCAAAAAACCTTGGCGAATCTCTGTGAAACCATTATCTGGCTTTGCGATACAACCCAATTTTTACAAACTCAAAAGGATGCTCACCGCATTACCACCAAAACCAACGGCATTGACCAAAACTTTCTTAATAACTCTTTCAGAGTTTTGAACTCTGAAAGGGTTTGAATTATCCAGAAAAGGAACACCAATGAAATGATTGTGTTGCATCATCAAAATAGCCATTTCAATACTCAAAATTCCTGAAGCGCCAAAAGTATGGCCGATTTTCCACTTATTAGTCGTCAATAAAGGAAGGTTTTCGACACCCGAGACCGAAGGGCGAACTGACGAAGTAAAGATTTTCTCAATTGCTCTATATTCGGTTAAATCACCTTTTATAGTTCCGGGAGCATGCATTACAATAGCATCAACCTCGGATAAATCTGTATTTTGCAAAGCCATTTTCATTGATTTCTGAAAACAAGTCGCTTCAGCTGATATCGATATATTGTGTTCCAAAATTTCAGTAGCATAACCAATACCTTCGATAAAGGCTATTGCATTTTCTTTTTTTCCTATTTCGAGACAGCATACGCCAGCACCTTCGCCCAAAATCATGGTGTTTTGTTTTTTATCCAAATCCAAAGCCCTATTAGGAAATTTTTCTTCGCTATTCGAGTAGATTTTCAAGGCGCGCATTTGTCCAATGGTAAAATTAGTCAAAGGAGCTTCACTTCCACCAACCAGAAACTTATCAGCCATACCAGATTTAAGCCATGCCACGCCGTTGAGTACTGCATGCAAAGCCGTTGAACAGGTAATGGAATGCGAAATTTCGGGTCCTGTACTTTGTAAATCATGAGCAACCCAAGAAGAGATATTCCCCAAAGTGGTTGTTGGTGAAGCCAATGTTTGTGCTTTACCGGTTTCTAAATATTCCTGGTAATGTTTTTCGAATAAGTCGGTTGCCCCGCGAGAAGAGCCGATGTTTATTCCAAAAACAGCTTCTTTTGTCCAACCTGCTTTTTCTATGGCTTTGCGAGAAGCAACCATAGCATAAAGAACAGACTTATCTAACGCTTTGTATTTGATATCCGATTGTCGTAATGCTTCAACTTGCAATACTGAATCTTCATCAAGTGTGGCCACAATTGAATTTTTATGATCTAAAAATTGAGCAGTAAAACACGTTTCATTCTTTAAATAATTTTCCCAAATCGATTCAGAAGAATTACCTAAAGGCGAAATAGAAGCTATGGCAGTTATGGAGATAATTTGTGACAAAATATTCAATTCTGGTTTAACCGCAAAGGTCGCAAAGTTTTACGCAAAGTCTGCAAAATAATTCAATATCTATTGGAATGAATTTAAATTTGTTCAATAGCTGTATGCATTAATGGCACACTGATGACACGGATTGAAAAGATTAACTCTGATTTATCATATCAACCATAATACTATTTTTAATTATATAAGCACAAGTATAATTTAAAATCACCGCAAAACCGTTAAATCTGTGGCCAATGATTAAACAATATCGAGAGCGCTTTCCACTACATCATACACTTTTTTCAGTTGAACATCGGTAATAACATACGGAGGCAAAATGTAAACAATATTCCCAACGGGGCGAATAATCACGCCATTTGCTATAAAAAAATCATAGAGTTTGTTACGCAACGTTCCATAATAACTCTCAGATTTTTCTGTCTTAATTTCTAAAGCAAAAATAACGCCCAGCACTCTTGTAGTAGTAACCATAGGGTGATTTTGAACTCGTTTTTGAAAATCCAAATGACAGGTATTGATTCGAACTAAATTGGATTGCATTTCCTGAGATAACAACAATTCCAAACTGGCCAAAGCTGCTGCACAACCGGTTGGATTGCCGGTAAAAGTATGCCCATGAAACAGCGCTTTATTGATATCGTCATCATAGAAAGCATCAAAAATATTTTGGGTAAAGGTAGTAATCGCCATAGGGATCGTTCCTCCCGTAAGTGCTTTAGAAAGGCACATCATGTCTGGTTTTTGATTCAAATAATCACAAGCAAAAGTTTTTCCAGTTTTACCAAAACCAGTCATGACTTCATCGGCAATAGTAAGAACATTATTTGTTTGACAAATTTTAATCAATTCATCCAAGCTTTCAGGCTCGTACATCACCATTCCTGCTGCACCTTGTACCAAAGGCTCGAACAGAAAGGCGGCACAACTATTGTCTTTTAAAGCCTCTTTCAAAGACTCAAAACTTTCTTGTTCTTTTCCTTTAACCGGAACAGGAATCCGAACCACATCAATTAACATTCCTTGAAAAGACTCGGTAAAAAAGGAAATTCCACTCGCAGCCATTGCTCCAAAAGTATCACCGTGAAAGGCATTTTCGAAAGCTATAATCGTGGTTTTCTTCTGTGCTTTATTATAAAAATATTGCAAGGAAACTTTAATAGCAATCTCTACAGCAGTTGATCCATTATCCGAGAAAAAGATTTTCTTTTGATTATCGGGTAAAATTGCCATTAATCTTTCTCCTAAAAGTACAGCTGGTTCATGTGTAAACCCACCAAAAAGAACGTGTTCTAGAGTAGTCAATTGCTTGTAAATAGCATCGGCAATGTATTTGTTGGAATGCCCGAAAGGATTGACCCACCAAGAGGCAATAGCATCAATATATTCTTTATTGTTTTCATCCCAAAGCAAAGCACCTTCCCCTTTGACAATAGCAATAGGAAGGGCTGCCGTTTTGTGTTGTGTATAAGGGTGCCAAAGATGCTGGCTGTCTCTTTCGATTAAAGTCATTTTTTTTAGAATATAGGAAATAGAGCATAGAATAAAGACTAAGCCCTAAAATTATTGACAAAGATAGAAAAGTCTATTCTCTTTATTCTATTTTCTACATTCTTATAAACTCAATAGTTTCTCTCGAAACAAATCCGCATATTCTTTGATTACATTTTGATCAAAATAGGGCTCTTCTTCGATTCTCCCAATACAGTTAATACCGGTTTTATTCAAAATAATAGATTCAGTTGATTTGTTTTCCTCTCCAGAAAAAACAATTCCTCCGATCGCTATTTTACGATTTTGTAAGGCCTCTATAGAAAGTAAGGTATGATTGATGCTTCCTAAATAATGTCTGGAAACCAAAATCACTTTATAATCGGGTTGAATTAAATCAATCACGCAATCGGAATCATTCAAAGGAACAAATAATCCTCCTGCACCTTCAACCACCAAATGATTTTGAGTTTTCGGCTCAATTATTTGCTTTAAATCAATTTGAATTCCATCTATTTTAGCTGCAAGATGTGGACTTGCAGGGGTATTTAGTAAATAACTATTCGGATGAATAATCGTTATTTCATTAGATACATATTCTTTCACTTTATGACTGTCTGAATGATCAACATCGCCAGCTTGAATGGGTTTCCAATAGTCGGCTTTTAAGGATTCGACAATAATAGCAGAGGCAATGGTTTTGCCTACATCGGTGGATATTCCTGTTATAAATAGTTTCATGTTATTTAGCCACGGATAATACGGATAGAACGGATTTTCACTGATTTTTTAAATTAATTTTTCTATCATTAGTATAGATAAACCTTTTAAACTCGGGTTCATCACCAAAATTCAACAGTAAACCCACTTCAATTTCTGTTGCTTTTAGATAATTCATTGTTTGAGCTACATGAGCATTCATAAGTAACTCACAAGCTTTAAGCTCAACTTTAACTTTGTCATCTACTATTAAATCAGCATAATACTCTCCAACAAGTTGTTTTTTAAAATATACTTTAATTGGCTTTTGAGATTCAACTTTATGTCCTTTTGCTAATAATTCAAAATACATTGTGTTTTGATACACTTTTTCAAGAAAACCAGCGCCAAGTTCATTATAAACTTCGTAATAAACTTTTAAAATTACATCAGTAATAGATTTGTGTAATAAATTTGTCATATTTAATCTGTATAAATCAGTACTATCCGTATTATCCGTGACTAAAAAACAAAAGTACTCAACAAAGTCAATACTTGAGTAATTTCTTCTTTACTATTAAAGCTATGCAAACAAAAACGCAGTCGTTCCTGACCTTCTGGAACCGTTGGCGAGAGTATTGCTTTGACATCAAATCCTTTTTCCTGCAAAGCAACTGCAATACTTTTTACTTTTTCATTTCCAGGTATAATAACACTTTGAATAGCCGATTTACTGCGAACAAATAGCGGGCTCAAATACAGCATTTTTTTCACCTGATTAAAAAACACAATATTTTCCTTGAGTGATTCGAGCGCACTTTTATCTTTTTCTAAATGGTGATAACCAATTAAAATTGTGGCAACCGAATGCGGAGAAAGCCCAGTGGTATAAATAAAACTTCGTGCAAAATTAACCAGATACGATTTTAATTCATTCGAACCCAAAACCACTGCACCATGACAGCCCAGTCCTTTGCCAAATGTCACAATTCGGGCAAATATTTTGTCCTGCAATTGTAAATGTTGTATCAATCCTTGTCCATTTTCTCCAAAAACTCCCAAAGCATGTGCTTCGTCAACCACTAAATAACAGTTGTGCATTTCTGAAATTGCAACCAATTCCTCCATGTTTGGACAGTCGCCGTCCATAGAAAAAACAGATTCGGTTACAATATAAATGGTTGAAGTATTTTTATTTCCATTGAAATTGTCATTTTCATTGCCATTGAAATTGACTATCTTTTTCTCCAAATCCTCAAAATCATTGTGTTTGAATTTAAATGACTTAGCATTGGACAATTGAATTCCGTCCCGAATGGAAGCATGACACAATTCATCATACAGAATCAAATCACATTTTTGGGGAACGGAACTAAAGAAACCAACATTGGCATCATAACCAGAATTAAACAGCAAAGCCGATTCCGACTGATGGAACTGAGCTATAAAATTTTCAGTTTCTGTATATAAAAAGTGATTACCCGACAATAGACGTGATCCCGTAGCTCCGTTACATTTTATATTTCGATCCAATAAAAATTGATGAGTCTCATTGAAAATCGCTTCAGATTTTGAAAAACCTATATAATCGTTGGAGGAAAAATCAATTAAATCAATTGACTGCGGCAATATTCGCAATGATTTATTTTTGTTGCGGGTGTCTAGTTTATTGGCAAGATTTTTTGGAAAATTCATAAAAGCAAAGTTAAAAAAAACGCCTAACAAAATGTTAGGCGTTATCTATTTAAAACTGAATTGTCTTAATCTGCTAAAACAATTACTTTATTGTCTTTTAACTCCAGCGTACCAGAATTAATTTCTAAAGTATAATTTTGATCATTTACTTTGGTAAACAATCTGGCAGTTTCGTCATTTAAATCAAAACTTGGAGCCGTAATATTAATCGTTCCTTTTTGCAACAATGAAACAATTGGTGCGTGATTATTCAACATTTGAAAACGACCGTCTACTCCTGGAACAGAAATAGAAGTGATTTCTCCTGAAAATAATTTCGCTTCTGGTGATACTATTTCTAATAACATAATTTAAAGTTAGAGGTTAGATGTTAGAGGTTAGAAGTGGAAGTAAAGTTTAAACAACTTCTAATTTTCCACTTCTAACTTCCCACTTGATTACGCTTCTGCCAACATTTTTTCTCCAGCCTCGATAGCTTCTTCAATAGTACCCTTAAGGTTAAAAGCTGATTCTGGCAAGTGATCCAATTCACCGTCAATAATCATGTTAAATCCTTTGATAGTATCTTTGATATCTACTAAAACACCTTTTAATCCAGTAAATTGCTCCGCAACGTGGAAAGGTTGAGACAAGAAACGTTGAACACGTCTCGCTCTAGAAACCGATAATTTATCTTCTTCAGAAAGCTCTTCCATACCAAGAATTGCGATAATATCTTGCAATTGTTTGTATTTTTGAAGAATTTCTTTTACTCTTTGTGCACAGTCATAATGTTCAGCACCAATAATATGAGGCGCTAAAATTCTTGAAGTAGAATCCAATGGATCCACTGCAGGATAAATACCTAACTCAGCAATTTTACGAGACAATACAGTAGTAGCATCAAGGTGAGCAAACGTTGTTGCTGGCGCCGGGTCAGTTAAATCATCCGCAGGAACGTAAACCGCTTGTACAGATGTAATAGACCCTTTGTTTGTTGATGTAATACGTTCTTGCATTGCACCCATTTCAGTAGCCAATGTTGGCTGGTATCCTACCGCAGATGGCATACGGCCTAAAAGTGCCGAAACCTCAGAACCTGCTTGTGTAAAACGGAAGATATTATCAACAAAGAACAATACATCTTTTCCTTGATCAGTACCTGCACCATCACGGAAATACTCAGCGATAGACAATCCAGAAAGTGCCACACGAGCACGAGCTCCTGGAGGCTCATTCATTTGTCCGAAAACGAAAGTAGCTTTAGACTCTCTCATTCCTGGCATATCTACTTTAGATAAATCCCATCCTCCATTTTCCATAGAGTGCATGAATTCATCACCGTATTTTATAATTCCTGACTCCAACATCTCACGAAGTAAGTCATTTCCTTCACGTGTTCTTTCTCCTACTCCTGCGAATACAGAAAGTCCACCGTGACCTTTTGCAATATTGTTAATCAACTCCTGAATCAATACTGTTTTACCTACTCCAGCTCCACCAAACAATCCAATTTTACCCCCTTTTGAGTAAGGCTCAATCAAATCGATAACTTTAATACCTGTGAATAAAACTTCAGAAGATGTAGATAAATCTTCAAACTTTGGTGCTTGTCTGTGAATAGGCGTTCCGTTTTCACCAGTTTTAGGTAATTCTGGCAAACCATCAATAGCGTCACCAATTACGTTAAACAAACGACCGTAAACATCTGCTCCGATTGGCATTTGAATAGGATTTCCTGTTCCTACTACTTCATAACCTCTACTCAAACCATCTGTTGAGTCCATCGAAATGGTACGCACTGTGTTTTCACCAATGTGAGATTGTACTTCAAGTACTAATAACGTACCGTCCTTTCTTGTGATTTCTAACGAATCATAAATTTTTGGAAGTTCAACATCTTTTCCGTTGAAAACTACATCGACTACTGGTCCAATGATTTGGGCAACTTTTCCTATTACTTTTGACATTACTTATGTGTTTATTAAATAGCTATTTAGGTTTATGAAATACAGCCCATCGAAATAGCTCGATTGGATACTTTTTTCAGAGTGCAAAGATAATTTTTTAAAATATAAAATCAATATTTTTTTTTATAAAAAAAGCTAATTTTTTATCGAATTGATTAATAAGCTGTTCTAAACTATCAAAACAAGTCATTTTTCGCTAAAACAATAAAACCACCACGTGATAAACGGGTGGTTTTAGTAACTTATCTAAAATTAAATCTATTGTATCGTTTTTGGGTATTGTATTTGGTAATTAGCCAAATCAACCTTTCTTAAAGTCGCTCCAAATTTTGTATTAATTGCATCAACAAATAAATTAGCGATAAATGCATACCCTCTTGGGCTTGGATGAACACCGTCTAAAGAAAAAGCACCACCAGTTAAATAACCGGCTGTCATGTGGTTATTACCAAATCGCACTCCAGTAGTAGACAATTGAGTCATTGCAGCTTTGGCATCAACAAAAGCCAATCCTTTTGCTTCTGCAACTGCACTAATCGTTTTATTATAAGCATCTGTAGCAACTTTAACCTCCATTACTTCATCTTTTGACAACACCCATTGATCTGATAAAGGAACTGAAACACCATTTATTTTGGTTGCATCTCCTCCAACATAGGTACCTATAAAATTTCCAGCCAACAAAACAACTAAATCTTCTTTAGTAACTTGTCTGTAGGAAGGAACTCCATATGCTGATAAATTTGTCAAATAGCTATCAATAATTACAACAGGATTATTACCAGCTACAAATTTAATAGTTCTTTTTGCAGCTTCTTCTGCGGACAATAGTTTATTAGTAACCATAACTTGTAAACCTCCATTATATTGAGCATAACCCGCATTTAATTGCCCCGCTTTTGTTGCATCTAAAGCAACAGGATTATAAGGAACAGTTGTAAAATAAGGCAAAGTGGTAACATATGGCAAATTAGCAACAATTCCTTTTGCTCCATTAGCCGTCAAATTCGTTGCTAAAGCATTATAGACATTCGCAAAAACATTTGGATCAGTAATATCATTATTACCATAAGTAGATGGATCTAAATTTCCTGTTTGATTAACTCCTGCCCCCCCGTTTGTAGCATACAATAACACATCATTTCCTCCAATAAACAACGAAAAGAAAGTAGGC
The DNA here is from genome assembly GCF_965234445.1 of Flavobacterium rarum (SeqCode). GTDB lineage: Bacteria > Bacteroidota > Bacteroidia > Flavobacteriales > Flavobacteriaceae > Flavobacterium > Flavobacterium rarum. Next base: position 18,659 of record NZ_OZ248491.1, read on the forward strand.
GACTGTGCTAATGCATCTGCCAATACAGTAGTAGTAGCAGAAGTGGCAAATCGTGCAAAATATGGATTTGCAGTAGAAGGAGTCGCAAAAACACCCGCAAGATTTCCGTATCCAGGAGCTATTAAATGATAACTTTTAGCACCAGGAATCCCCAAATTACTAAAAGGACCTGTTAACTTATTGGTAACTTCAGTGGTTGGAGTACCAGAAATAGGCCCGACAATTGGTTTTCCGTCAGGTTTAAACCCAAGAATAGAAAATCTGCTGCCTGCAATTACATTTCCGCCTAACAAAAGCCCACCAGTATTATCCGCCATCATAGGAGTTGTAAAAGCTCCACCCCCAGCAGGTATTAATTGTTGTGCTAATATATTGACATAAGAATTCTCCTGACCTGCTTTAAAAAGAGCACTATCGCTATACCCTGCAGCAAAGGAATCCCCTAATGCCACATACTTTGTCAATACCGCCGTACCTGGAGTAATTGGAATTTCTGCTACTACATCTTCATCATCATTATTAGTACACGCTACAAAGCTTAAAGAAGCCAATAGTAGCCATTTGAAATTTTTTATCATATTCTATATTTTTAAGTTTTTGACTAGTCTAATTTAATTAAGGATTAATTGTCACAGAAGCAAACCATTGTTGCCCAATTGCACCAGCTCCAATAACTTGTATGTAATCTTTACCTCCAATATTTGTAGCCCCTACTTTGAATAGCATTTTATAAGATGGCAAGCCATAATTGATTTGTGCATCTACTACAGTTGTTGAAGGAACAATACCATCAGCAAATGATGATTGCCATAAGTATTCTGAATTCCATCTTACATTGGTATTGAATCCGAAATTTTTAAACAATCTAGTGTTTCCTAAAGATGCTTTAACTCTATGTTTTGGAGTATTAAATCCTGTTACAAATCCAGGATCTTCTGATTGATCAAAATCCAATTGAGAATAATTATAATTAGCACCTAATTCAAAGTTTTTGTATACTTTTTTAGACAATCCCAAACCAAATCCTAAAGATGCTACATCTGCAGAAGTATTTGAATACACTTGATAAATTCTTCTGTCACTTCTAGCTAATGCATATACAGGGCTTAAAGGATCTGACAAATTGATTGCTGCATTTACATCTCCATAATAAACACCTGCTACTCTTGACGTATTCAAGAAATTATTATATTGATTGTAATACCCATTAACATCTACCGAAAAATCATTATTGATTATAGTACGATATCCAAGCTCAAAAGCTTTCACTTCTTCTGGACGAACTAAATTAATGTTTGCAGCTTTCAGCAAAGCTGAAGCTCCAGCTACATCCGATGGATTAACAGCCAAAGCAGCACCAAAAGCCTGAACAGAAGTTAAAGTATACGAATTATTATAAGCATTTGTTCCATCCATTGCCACAGTAGCTGCAGCACCAGCAGCTTGACCAGCGGCACTTGTATTTCTAATTTCAGAATAACGTACTAAATTTTCAGGAGCAGATCCAATTAAAGCAAACGGACCTAAATCTAGACCAATATATTGATCTTGAGTAGTAGGATTTCTAAAACCTGTTTGGTAAGAAGCTCTAAAATTATGCGTTTTTGCAGCTCCAGCAGAATACACTAAAGATACTCTTGGAGAAATATTACCATCAAAATTTTGACTTTTGTCGTAACGAATAGAAGCAACCAACTTTAAACGATCTTCCATTAATAATTTAGACGCTTGAGTGTAAACACCGTATTCGTTGTAACGAATTGGTCCATCATAATCAGTAAAAATAGATCCACCAGAATTCATTTCGTATTGACGAGCAGAACCCCCAACTTGAATTTCAGCAAACTTCATTAAATCTTTAAAATTATAATTTACATCTGCATGGTAAATCTTAGATTGATCTGTAAATTTAGCACCTTTTGAAAAATCAGGATCACTTTTAACCGCATTTAAGGCACTTGAAAATTCAGGAGTCCCTGGATCAAATCTTGGCTTACCAGTAGGAGAAACCAAAACAGACTCTAAACCTGCAGGCTTAATATTATAATCTGCATAATTTCTAGCATTGGATGCCGATAAAGTTGCATCGGTACCCAACACTGCCCCAGACAATTGATAAGCTGTAGCATAATTAGTAAACCATTCTGCATCTGATTTGGCAGCTCTTTGAACATTCCATCCTGCAAAACGCATATCATAAGAATTCCCAGCATCCTCAGCTGAACGATACGCTCTTGCAAAAAAGTTTTTCCCTTTTACTTCAAATTTAATTTGACTCATAAAGAAATCATTCAAAGCATATCTATTTGCCCCTTGATAGATAGTATTCCCTAATCCTAATTTGTATTGTAGAATAAATTCAGTGTCATTTTCCCATGGTTTGAAATGCATAGAGAAATCTGCTTTTACACTGTTTACTTTATTGTCATTCAAATCCTTCTCACGGTATCCTGTTCTGCTTACCTGTCCAACATTATTGATAAAAGTAGTTACTTCATCACCATAAATATTCAAACCATCATAATTTTGATTTGTTTCATGACCAATAGACCCACCCGTAACGCTTCTTCTATCATCTGCTATCCATTCAGTAGCTTTCATATAGTTGAAGTTTGCTTTCACAGCAAAATGTTTACTAAAAGCAGTAGCTGCTCTAAGTCCCATATCAAAATAATCATTGGTTCCAGCTACATCTTGTGTAGTTTGACCATATTTAACATAAGTACTAATTCCTTGATTGGTAAAAGGACTTTTACTGTTCATAAATAAGATTCCGTTGAAAGCATTAGCACCATACAAAGCAGAAGAAGCACCTGGTAAAAGCTCTACACTAGCCACATCTATATCCGAAAGCCCAATTAAATTTCCTAAAACAAAGTTCAATGCTGGAGAGGAGTTGTCCATTCCATCAACCAATTGCATAAAACGAGTATTTCCAACTGCAGCAAAACCTCTAGTATTTACTGTTTTGAATGAGATACTACTTGTGTTGAATTGTACTTCTTTTAAATTTTCTAAACCATCATAGAAACTAGGCGCTGTAGTACTTTTTACTTGAGCAATTCCCATTCTTTCAATTGTAACAGGAGACTGAAGCACTCTTTCAGGAGCTCTTGAAGCAGAAACAACAATTTCATTCAATTTTGTTTCTTCTGAATTAAGTTTAACTTTAACTTTTTGAGATACCGACTCAACACTTACATTGGAAGAAAGATATCCAAGAGCGGTAACATCAATTGAAAAAGGAAGGGTTTGTTTCGTAACTAATACGAAAGAGCCGTCAAAATCGGAAATAGCACCATCTTTTGATCCAGCAACATTTACATTTGCACCTGGAATAGGTTGGTTATTCTCGTCAGTAACAACACCTTTGATGGAATTTTGAGCAAAAGATATGCTGCAAAAAAACAATGTTAAAAAAAGTAAATACAATCTCATTTGAAAAAATTTTGTTGGTTAGTGGCGCCAAATTACACATATTTTTTAATAATATGCAATAAATTAGAATAAAAATATAATAATAATTAACAAAAAAGGACTTAATGCAACAATTCAATATAAATTGATATTACATTATTAATAATAATTTAATGTATTATTCACAATAAATACTATGCATACATAGCAATTAATCATTTTTTTTCAATTAATCATAAAATTACATCGATTTCGTAAAAACCATAAAGCACAAAAAAAGCGAGAAATAGTTCTCGCTTTTTTTAAAAATAGTATAAATTATTTATTCAACAGTCACCGATTTGGCTAAATTTCGAGGTTGATCCACATTACAATCTCTCATTACAGCTATATGATAAGATAATAATTGCAAAGGTATAGTTGTGATTAATGGAGACAACGCATCAGAAGTTTCGGGAATCTCAATTACATAATCAGCAAGATCTCGTACTTGTGTATCTCCTTTGGTAACAACTGCAATAATTTTACCGCTTCTTGATTTAATTTCTTGAATATTACTTACGATTTTATCATAATGCCCTTGTTTTGGAGCAATTACAATTACTGGCATTAATTCATCAATTAAAGCAATTGGTCCGTGTTTCATTTCGGCCGCAGGATATCCTTCGGCATGAATATAAGAAATTTCTTTTAGCTTTAACGCACCCTCAAGCGCTACTGGAAAATTATATCCACGACCTAAATACAAACAATTTGGAGCATCTTTAAAAACCGCAGCAATTTCTTTGGCTTTATCATTTGTCTCCAATGCTTCTTTTACTTTTTCTGGAATAATTTCTAGTTCTTGTAAATAGGAGTGAAATTGAGAATGAGTTAACGTACCCTTAGCTTTTGCCAAACGTAATGCAATCATCGTCAAAACAGTAATTTGAGTTGTAAAAGCTTTTGTAGAAGCTACTCCAATCTCAGGTCCAGCATGTGTATAAGCACCTGCATGTGATTCTCTAGAAATAGAAGAACCAACCACATTACAAACACCAAAGATAAAAGCACCATGCTCTTTTGCCAATTTAATAGCGGCCATAGTATCTGCAGTTTCTCCTGATTGAGAAATAGCAATTACGACATCTTTACTATTGATTATAGGATTTCTATATCTAAATTCAGATGCATACTCCACTTCTACTGGAATTCTTGCAAACTCTTCAATAACATACTCAGCCACTAAACCTGCATGCCATGAAGTACCACAAGCAATAATTATAATACGATCTGCATTTAAAAAACGTTCCAGATTATCTTCGACACCTGCCAATTGAACAATTCCTTGATTGGCGTGCAATCTACCTCTATAAGTATCTTTAATAACACTTGGCTGTTCGTAGATCTCTTTCAACATAAAATGTTCGTAACCTCCTTTTTCAATTTGCTCCAAATTCATTTGAAGTTCTTGAATATACGGATCCACTAAAGAATCATCTTTAATTTTACGAACTTTCATCGTTTTATGCAATCGTATGTTTGCCATTTCGCCATCTTCAAGATACACTGCATTTGAAGTGTATTCTATAAAGGGAGATGCATCGGAAGCGATGAAATATTCACCTTCTCCAATACCAATAGCTAATGGACTACCCAATCGAGCAGCAACTATTTCGTTAGGATTTTTTTTGTCAAAAACAGCAATTGCATAAGCCCCTACTACTTGGTTTAACGCCAATTGAACCGCTTTACCAAGTTTTAATTTTTCCTTTTTTTGAACTTCTTCAATAAGATTAATTAAAACCTCAGAATCAGTATCAGACGTAAAAGTATACCCTCTTTTTATCAATTCTACTTTTAAAGGAGCATAATTTTCTATGATTCCATTGTGAATAATCACTAAATCACCAGAATTTGACACATGAGGATGTGAATTAACATCATTCGGCACCCCGTGAGTAGCCCAACGTGTATGTCCAATTCCTATAGTTCCATTAGTTGTTATTTCATTTTCTGCTTTTACTTCAAGATCTGAAACTTTTCCCTTTGTTTTTGACAACTTTATGGCATCACCATCAAACAACATTACACCGGCACTATCATACCCTCTGTATTCTAATCTTTTTAATCCTTTTATTATAATAGGATAAGCTTCTCTATAACCAATGTATCCAACAATTCCACACATAATTTCTCTTAATTAGGTTTTGTATAATAAATTTCAAATTTCAATCTTTTCTTGTCATCTACTGGCAAATTATTACCAAATAAAATTACTCCCAACGGACTCATAACAGAAGCCGATGGAGCAAATAATGGCTTGCCGTTTTTATCCTTTAAAGCGTAAAATGAAGACTTATTAATGTTTTCTGTCACTACAAGACCTATTTTTACGTTAGTAGAATCTTTAAATTTTACAAGATTTCTGATATGATTTGTAATTCTAAATTTATAATAGGAATCATTACCATTTTCAGTTGTTCCTTTTGATAGTATACCACCAAAAATATATTTATTGTATTTGGTATTTGAAACAATAGTACTTTCATAATAATCGCTTAAAACCTGATTATTTGTATAATCGTACAGATAGATTCGCTGTGGCACATAACTAGCTCCCATTTCTGATGCATTTAAATGAAACACTAAATTTGCTTCATTAATAAGATATTTGTTAGAACGCATTATATCCAATTTATCTGGAACGGTATTGGGAGCTCCACTTACACCATCATCTCCATATTTATCAATGCTCCCAAATAATTCAATAATTGACAATGAACCTGCTCCACCTTTAAGATAAAGATTTGGATCCCCATTTACTTTGTCCACATTAGACTCATTAGTAGCATTAGTATATTTTGAATTGCTATTACTTTCATCCAATAAACTTACCGTATTTCCTTTTAATTCCAAAATCATAGTCTTATCTACAGTTTTTGAATCAATAGTCTCTTTATAATTTATAGTAATTTTTCCTTTCGTAAAATCGATCATGGCTAAGTTACCAGAATTACCACCTGTAGCTTCAATGTTAAAAAACAAGCCTCTGAAATAATTTTTGAATATTTCATTAGTAGCCAACGAACCTGCCGCAGCTCCAAGAGAACCGAATAATTTTTCTTGAAAAAAATCTTTATTTAAATTTAGTTGCATACCCGGGGCTGTTCGGGTAGTTACATCTTTATCATCAACTTTTGTAACATTGACATGTTCAGCTGGATCAAAAAAGAATGCTATGTTTTGCGCAGTGCTTGGGTCATTATTTAAAGCAGATCCAATTTTAGCTCCATTAAAATCATTGTATTGATCGTTGTAAAATTTTTGAGCTTTCAGAAACTGTTCGGCAGGATCCAAATCTCTCATGTAATATCCAGATTCATAGATACTCAACTTCATCTTTGCTTTTTCAGGACCAAAAATAGAATCCAATTCATAAGTTGTTACACCAGTAGTATTATCTAATTTTGTTTTTGTTTTGTCTGTAAAATAAGGAACAGTTAAAACCACAGTTGAAATTACAGCCGATTTATCAATTGTTGTGCCGGGAGTAGCTAAAATAATTTGGGTGTTGAAGTTTGCAGTAGTAGTTCCAAAAGACGGATTTTCATAAATTCCAAGTGCATTTACTTCTAAATTATTGGATTGAATTGGGCCTAATTTCTGATTATAAGCCAATACAGGAAATTCTTCTTTTGTTATATCAAAAGAATTGTTACCAATTAAATCTTCACCAATAACATTAAATTCTTTATCACAGGAATTAAATAAGACAATAAATAAAAGAAAAGGAATGGTTTTAAAAAAAGAATTTTTAAGCATATTTATTCGTAAAAGTTTGATTTATAACAACATATTTTTATAAAATTCGGTATAAGCTACCGCAAATTCATCTTTATGTTTCAAAGGTAAAAAAGGTTTATTGGAAGATTCTATAAATTTTGTTAAACTTGGAGACAGTCCATCAGAGGCTATTATAACGGCATCTGAATTAAGAATAGTTGTTTTAATAATGTTTTCATAATTTGGAACTTCCAAATCTAAAATTGCTTCATCTGGTATTCCATCAAAACGAACTTTATTAATCATTTCAACATCTAAAGACCCATCAAAAGATTGGCTATAGACAGAAGTCACAATTTTGGTATCCGAAAATAAAGCTTCGTTTTTATAAAAATGTTTCATATAAACAGGCAACATGGCAGCCATCCAACCGTGAACATGAATAATATCTGGAACCCAATTTAATTTTTTCACTGTTTCGACAACACCTTTTGCAAAAAAGATAGCACGTTCGTCATTGTCTGGATACATTACCCCATCTTCATCTGCAAAAGTTGCTTTTCTTTTAAAATATTCATCATTATCTATAAAATAAACCTGAATCCTTTCTTTAGGGATAGAAGCTACTTTAATAATTAAAGGCATATCCAAATCATTCACAACCAAATTCATCCCAGAAAGTCGAATTACTTCATGCAATTGATGTCTTCTCTCGTTAATATTTCCATACCTTGGCATAAAAATTCTAATTTGCCCTCCTTGATCATTAATCATTTTTGGTACGTCATAAGACATTAATGAGACCTCATTTTCAGCGAGATAAGGTACAACTTCAGATGATACGTATAATATCCTCTTATCTTTCATAGTATAAATTGATTAATTATTGGCAATAAAAACCACGCAAAATTACAAAATTTTATGCAGTTATGGACTAAAATATTAAGTTTGCACCTAATTTAAACAAAACTACTATGCAAATTTTCTATGGAAAAGCAGCTTTAATGGACTATTTATCTTCCATAAAGACTACAAATTCTACAATTGGATTTGTTCCAACTATGGGTGCTTTGCATAAAGGTCATCAATCCTTAATGCTTGAATCTATTAAAGATAACGATGTCACAGTTGTTAGTATTTTTGTCAATCCAACACAATTTAACAATCCGGAAGACTTAGATAAATACCCTCGTACTTTGGAAGAAGACATAGTAAAAATATCCCGCATTGATCCAGCCATTATTGTCTTTGCACCAACGGTTGAAGATATGTATGAAGGAAATACCCTATCACAATCTTTTGATTTTGATGGATTGGAAAATAAAATGGAAGGAAGATTTAGACCAGGGCATTTTAATGGTGTAGGTACAATTGTAAAACGCCTTTTTGAAATTGTAAAACCAAAAAAAGCCTATTTTGGAGAAAAAGACTTTCAACAAGTACAAATCGTCAAAAAAATGGTTGTAAAAAATCATCTTTCTGTTCAAATTATAGAATGCCCTATCTTTAGAGAATCCAATAACTTAGCGATGAGTTCTCGAAATGAACGGCTAACTTTGCAAGAAAGAAATGAAGCAGGAATTATTTATAAAATTTTAGATCGTGCCAGATCAAAATTTAAAAACAATAGCGCTACAGAAATCACTAAATGGGTTAATAGAGAATTTGAAAAAAATAAAATATTCACATTAGAATATTTTGAAATTGCAGATGAAGACACCCTTTCTACTTGCATCAGAAAAAGTAAAAACAAAAAATACCGCGCTTTTATAGCCGTTTTTATAAACAACATACGGTTAATTGACACCCTATCATTAAATTAAAACACCATGCAAATACAAGTTGTTAAATCAAAAATTCACCGTGTAAAAGTTACAGGAGCAGACTTAAATTACATCGGAAGTATTACTATAGACGAAGCTTTACTAGAAGCATCCAATATTATAGAAGGCGAGAAAGTATCTATTGTAAACATTAATAACGGAGAACGATTTGATACTTATGCCATTGTGGGCGAAAAAAACTCTGGAATTATCACTTTAAATGGTCCAGCGGCAAGAAAAGTTCAAAAAGACGACATCATTATCATTATATCCTATGCTACTTTAGAATTTGAAGAAGCCAAAACATTTAAACCATGGATTATTTTTCCAAATGAAAATGACAATTCATTGACATAAATTGCGTTAATGAGGGAATTGTTATTGTTTTTTGAAACACCAAATAATTGTTTATATTGCTTTACTGTATTATCCTAAAATAACCAACTCCCATTCTTATGAAACATTTATTAACAACACTACTGTGCATTTGGTCAATTGCAAGCTTCTCGCAAGTAAAGATTATCAATTACAATTCAGATAAACTGCAGGAAAAAAGAGAATTATACGTTTCTTTACCTAAATCATACGAGAAAAATCCGAACAAAAAATACCCTTTAGTTTTAATATTGGATGCTGATTATTTATTGAATCCATTTGAAGAAACATTGAAATATGGAGCTTATTGGGATGATCTCCCAGAGGTGATTATTGTCGGAATAAGTCAAAACAAAAACGATCAAAGATCAATAGATTGTGGACTGGACGTAGTTACTGGAATGCCTGATGGAAAAAGCGTCGATTTTTTTGATTTTATATCCCTAGAACTTATGCCATTTATACAGCATGATTATAGAACTACCAATTTCAAAATAATTGCTGGACATGATCTTACGGCAGCTTTTACCAATTTTTTTCTGTATAAAGACAATTCATTGTTTAATGCCTATATTTCCTTAAGTCCTGAATTACCTGCGAATATGGACAATGAATTACCCAATATTTTGGCAGCTAGTAAATTTCCTCTTTATTATTATTTATCTACCGCAGATGGTGATGAAAAGAAAATGCAAGCAAGAATTAAAGAACTTGACACAAAAATTCAGGCCATACAAAATCCAAACTTGAACTATAAATTTGAATCGTTCAAAGAAGCTTCTCATTTTTCATTGGTATTGCATTCAGTTCCAACAGCTTTGTATCAAATTTTTGCAGCTGCTCAACCTATTTCTACCCATGAATACAACACCAAAATTGTTACACTCAAAGAAGGATATGTTGACTATTTGAAAAACAAATACGAAGTAATAGAAAACTCATTCGGCATTTCAAACCCAATACGAATCAATGATTTCAAAGCTATTGAAGCAGCTATCTTGGAAAACAAAGATTATAATGAATTGGACGCATTAGCAATTTTTGCTGACAAAAGTTATCCAAAAAGTATGCTAGGCGATTATTTTTTGGCAACTATGTTTGAATATAAAGGAGATAATCCAAGAGCCGTTCGCTATTATATGTCAGGGTTCAACAAAGAAGAAATAGCAGATATTACCAAAGATATGATGTTTTCCAAAGCGGAGGAATTGAAAAAAACTTTTGCTAAAAAACCAAAAATAAAGGGAAAAGTCGGTCAAGATGTTGAAACAAAAGAAACTCCAGTAGAAGAAACACCTGCCACAGAAGCTACACCACCCGAAGAAAAAAAACCAGAATAGATGGCCAAAGTCAAAACAACATTTTTTTGCCAGAATTGTGGCGCACAATATGCCAAATGGCAAGGACAGTGCAATTCCTGTAAAGAATGGAATACTATAGCCGAAGAAATTATACAAAAACAAGAAAAAGTAGCCTGGAAAAGCGAATCTTCATCTACCAGTAAAGCACCAAAACCTTTGCGAATCAATGAGATTGACAGCACCGAAGAAATTCGACTAGACACTACTGACAACGAATTAAACAGAGTATTGGGAGGCGGTATTGTACCCGGATCACTCATTCTACTTGGAGGCGAACCGGGTATTGGAAAAAGCACTCTTTTACTCCAAATTTCATTAAAATTACCCTTCAAAACTTTATACGTTTCGGGTGAAGAAAGCCAAAAGCAAATCAAGATGCGAGCGGAACGTATCACTCCAAATGGAGACAATTGCTATATTCTCACCGAAACCAAAACGCAGAATATCTTCAAACAAATAGAAGCCATTCAGCCTGAAATTGTAATTATTGATTCGATTCAAACCTTACATACCGATTATATTGAATCGACTGCAGGGAGTATTTCTCAAATACGGGAAACTACTGCCGAATTGATCAAATTTGCCAAAGAAACCAATATTCCTGTTATTTTAATTGGTCACATAACAAAAGATGGAACCATTGCTGGTCCAAAAATTTTGGAACACATGGTGGATACCGTTTTGCAATTTGAAGGCGATCGCAATCACGTCTATCGTATTTTACGTTCGTTGAAAAACCGTTTTGGATCTACTGCCGAAATCGGGATTTACGAAATGCTCGGAAGTGGATTGAGAGAAGTATCCAATCCGTCCGAGATATTAATTTCGCACAAAGACGAAGAACTATCGGGAACGGCAATTGCCACAACACTCGAAGGCATGCGTCCTCTGATGATTGAAATTCAATCACTGGTAAGTACAGCAGTTTATGGAACTCCCCAACGAAGCACAACAGGTTACAACGCCAAAAGACTCAATATGATATTGGCAGTTTTGGAAAAAAGGGCCGGTTTCCGATTGGGAGCCAAAGACGTATTCTTGAATGTTACTGGCGGAATTTCGGTAGATGATCCTGCCATAGACTTAGCAGTAGTTGCTGCCATTTTATCGTCTAATGAAGATATTCCAGTTGACAAAGGATTTTGCTTTGCCGGCGAAGTGGGACTTTCGGGCGAAATTCGTCCTGTGAATCGAGTGGATCAACGCATTCAAGAAGCAGAAAAACTAGGATTTTCGACTATTTTTGTATCCAAATACAATAAAATCGCTTTGAAAAATACGGGTATAAAAATCCAATTGGTAGCCAAAATTGAAGATGTCGCTAGTCAATTGTTTGGGTAAAATAAAAGTTAGAAACATCAATAATTCGATAAATAAGTATAAAACAGATTTACACGGACTAATTTGTGAAAATTTGTGAAATCTGTGTCAAAAAAAAATTCTTTTTCCATTTCAAACATGAGAACTAACAAACAAAAGTTACTATTGGCTTCCAAAATACTTGGAATCGTTATTGTTGTACTCCTAATTGGTTTTCTAGCATTTAGAAATGAACTTTTAAACCAAGCCATAGATAAAGTTTCAACCACCATGAAACTGGAATACAACAGCGAATTTGCTATAAAAAAAGCTTCTTTTGACGGTATTTCCGGAATAGAATTGAACGAAATCACTTTGGCACCAAAAAACCTAGACACTATTTTTAAAATTCAAAAAATAAAAACAACTGTCAATTTATGGAAATTGTTAATTGGCGATGTTCAACTTGGCACTCTTGAGATAAAAAATGGGTATGTTCAATTAACTAAAAAAGGGAAAATCAAAAACTTTGGCGCTTTCTTAAAAAAGGACAAAAACGAACCTAAATCTACTAAAAAAAGAGATTATGCAGAATTTGCCTATCGCATTATCTCCAAAGTACTCAATTTGGTTCCAACAGATATGAATATTGAAAATTTAGTATTCAAACTCGATGATAATGGCAAAAAAGCAACGGTAAATATTAAAAAACTATCCTTATTTGAAACCAAACTGGAATCAGCAATAGATATGCAAACCAACACTTTTGCACAGAGATGGAAAATCAACGGAATGGCGGATCCTAGAAATAAAAAAGGCGATTTACGTTTTTTTAATATTGATACTGGCGCCATAAAAGTGCCCTATTTTGATGAGCGTTACAACCTAAAAGCAAGTTTTGATTCCATCCGATTCAATGTCCAAAATATTGACATGAGTGGTGGCGAATTGCACTTTCACGGTTACACTTCGATTACAAATTTAAAAATGAATCATAAACGTATAGCTAATAAAGATGTCATTATCAAAAATGCAAGATTTGACTATCGATTCTTGTTGGGTTCTGATTTTGTTTCTATCGATAGCAGTTCAACTTTTCAATTCAATAAAATCAAAGTTCATCCTTACCTTTCTTATAACACCGAAGAGGATACTGTGTACAAACTCAAAGTGGCTATTCCCAAAATGAAAGCGCAAGATTTCATTACATCTCTTCCTGATGGGTTATTTACCCATTTCCAAGGCATGGAAGCAACTGGTGATTTTGATTATAAATTGGACTTTAAATTCAACAAAAACAAGCCACACACTATTGTTTTTAAAAGCAACATAAACAAACACGACTTAAAAATAACGAAATACGGCACTACCAATTTGACAAAAATGAATGGCGAATTCACCTATCGAGCAGTTGACAAAGGCGTACAGCAACGCCCCGTTTTTGTCGGCACAAGCAACCCATATTACACCTCTTTGGATCAAATATCGCCTTACCTGCAAAAATGTGTTTTGACCTCCGAAGATCCTTCTTTTATGTCGCACCGCGGTTTTATTAATGAAGCCTTCAAACAATCGATTCTTAAAAACATTCGAACCAAAAAATTCTCACGTGGGGCGAGTACCATAAGCATGCAACTGGTGAAAAATGTATTTCTAACTAGAGAAAAAACATTATCCAGAAAACTAGAAGAAATTTTGTTGGTGTACATTATCGAAAATAACCGAATCACAAGTAAACAACGAATGTTGGAGGTGTATTTTAATATTATCGAATGGGGACCAAACGTATACGGAATTGGAGAAGCAGTCGAATTCTACTTCCAGAAAAAACCAGCCGATTTAAACATAAACGAATGTTTGTATTTGGCCACCATTATCCCAAAACCAAAAAAATTTATGTGGCAATTTGACCAAGAAGGTCTTCAAAAAGCATCCGCAACCAAGCAACAGACTTTCTTGAGAAATTTGATGTTTCGCAGAGGATTGTTAGTACCCGAAGATACAATTGGGCTCTCCCCTTCTATTTTACTTACAGGTCGTGCTCATTCATTATTGAATATTAAAGTACAGGATACTACGGTTATTGACTCTATAGCTGTTAAAGAAGAATTTGATTTTTAGAAATTAAACTATTCTTTTTTCAAGCATATCCATTTTGGAATACCTTTAATAGTATAAAAAACATAAAACAGAATATTTTCTTAAAAAAGAATCCTTCACAATTGTTTTTAAATTCAAAAATTACGAAATATCACTGAAAGTGGGTATTTCCTAATTGAGATATTTACAATACGTTTGCATCATTACTTTCTAAAATCAATATAAAACGATATGATAAAAAAACGTACCTCTTCTATTCTTCTTGGATTTCTCCTAACACTTCTTTTATTTGCCTGTAGTGCGGAAGACAACATGACACCATCACCCACAAATCAAACTGCAGAAAAGGCGAAAAATTAGTTTGAAAGTGATTTAAACACTACGAATCTCAAAATTATAGAGTTTACCAAAGACATTCATTGGGATAAAGCAATAATTACAAATGGTGAAAAAGGCCAAATTATCGAAGTACCAATAACCCTAGTAGACCTCGTAGGGACTTCAAATACTGGTGCCAAAAAACTAAAGGACTATCATAGATTATTATTTACTAAAAGCGACAAGGATATCTATAATTGTTATGACCTTCAAATTTTTACAAATGATAATAACTTTGACAATTTTGATACAAATTTTAATTTTTACAACATCAAAGAAGATTTCAATGGCTTTATAACTATGTATGACCCCACAAAACGTATTGTTGCTTCACAAAAAGTCAAAGAGGGAAAGTTTCCTAAACCTGAATTAACAGCCAAAGAAGACACCTATGCAACTTGCACATATTTAGGGTGGATTTATGAAGATGGGCATTTTGAAGTAATAGAAGAACTATATTGTACAGGAGGTGGATCAGGAGGTGGAGTTGATGGTAACACCGGTGGTTATGGCGGTGGTAGTACTAGTGGAACAAGTACTAACACTCCCGTAATTGATTATTCAGTAAAGAACCCCTGTGATAAAATTAAAAAACTTAAAGAAGACCCAAATTACAAGAATGCAGTGGTTGAGTTAATGAAAAATTTCAAAATACAGTATGAAACAGGCTACTATATTAGTAAATCTAATGGATATGAAGATGGATTTCCAGATGGCAACCTTAAATTGACTGGAACTATATATTCAGATACTTATGGCATTATACATGTTCACGAAGATTCGTTTGAACATCAGGTTGATAATGGAGGCATTCGAGCAGAAACTGTAGATATCATCCCAATGTTTTCTCCTGGGGATGTTGATACATTTTCTTCTTTATTGCTTACTGCAAATAAATATAAAACATCATCTTTGGATGAAGTATTTGTTGAAATGGTCAGTAGTTCGGGCAGGTACCAATTGCGTTTTGAAGGAAACATAAATAATGTTAAAAACTTTGATTATGAATCATTGAAAGACACATACAAAGAAAAAATGAATCTATATAGTAATGATTTAGAAACAGGATTACTAATGTTTATAAAAGATTACATTGGTATTGAAGGAATCACGCTGTTTAAAATGAATGAAAAAGGAAGTACAGAAAGAAAAACATTATCAAGTCCAAACGTACTGGAATCAAATCCTTGTAAATAAAACTAAAAAAAATAGGCTCTTCGCCTAAATTAGTGGGTATACAAAATATTCACTAATTTTCGGCATGGAAGATTTATCAGGCTTAGGCCCCTTGTTAGGAATAAAAGCACCTTGGTTGTTAGTTGATGCAAAAGTTCAAAAAGCAAATCTAGTTATTGATGTTTATATAGATTTTGAACG
>NZ_OZ248492.1:0-25990 GCF_965234445.1 Flavobacterium rarum (SeqCode)
GCACAAACGGCATAAACACGCTATACAGGCTGGTTCTTGACCGCCTTTGTAGGACAAAATTAAACAATAAAAGTGATTCAAGTGAAATAAACCCAAAATAAAAGACATAGGGTTATAAGAATAAATGAAACAATAAAAACAATAATCTTAAAGATTACCCGAGGTCCTTTTTTGAAATAAAAATTATTTTTTAATTGGAAATCAACACAGAATCTATCGGGGCAGATTATACAAATTTACACAGATAATAATTAGTTAATCCTAATTTTAGTTTATGCTCAAAGAATCAGTGCCAATCTGTCCAATCTGTGTCCCTTTATGACGCATAATAAATTGTGAACACACGAAAAGATCTATCGAGACCCATTAAAAAGCAAATGTTAACTTCGTATGAAAAACCTACTGTACATAGGGAATAGATTATCCAAGCATGGAATGACCCCAACAAGCATAGAAACTCTTGGTCCACTTTTGGAGCAAGAAGGGTTCAATGTATGGTACAGTTCCTCCAAAAAAAATCCAGCATTACGGTTAGTTGCCATGTTGTACAGTGTATTTCGATATAAAAAAGCTGATGCAGTATTAATTGACACCTACAGTACGTTCAATTTTTGGTATGCTTTTGCCACTTCTCAATTGTGTCGATTGTTGCAACTAAAATACATTCCAATTCTTCATGGTGGCAATTTAGCCTTTCGACTTCAAAAGAATCCGAAAATTTGTAAAATGATTTTTAAGCATTCTTTTCATAACGTTTCACCTTCTCTTTTTTTAAAAGAGCAATTCAATGCTGAGGGTTTTGAGAATATAATTTATATTCCAAACGCAATCGAACTTCAAAACTACCCGTTTTTAGAACGAAAAAAGGCGGCTCCAAAACTATTATGGGTACGTTCTTTTGCTTCAATTTATAATCCTTTAATGGCTATAGACGTTTTTTATAATCTAAAAAAGAACTATCCAGAAGCAACACTTTGTATGGTGGGTCCAGAGAAAGATGGGAGTTTGTTGAAAGCCAAACAAAAAGCCAAAGATTTAAATGTAGAAGTCTTTTTTACTGGAAAATTACTCAAATCCGATTGGGTTGAATTATCAAAAGAATACGATTTTTTTATAAATACAACTCACTTTGACAATATGCCTGTGAGTATAGTTGAAGCCATGGCTTTGGGTTTGGCAATAATTTCTACCAATGTTGGCGGAATTCCGTATTTAATAGAAGACCAAAAAGAAGGGGTATTAATTCCAGACAATGATGTCGATAAAATGGTAGAAGCCATAGGAAAATTGGTGGAAAATCCGATTTTATTCGGCAAGCTGGCTTCGAATTCTAGACATAAAGCTGCGCAATTTGAATGGGAAAGTGTTAAGCTTAAGTGGATAACTATTTTAAAATAATGAACAATTAAAATTTTATTATAAGTAACTTGCAAGCCCCCCAAATTTGAAACCAATGAATAATAAAAAAATGCACTTCGAAATATCGGAACGTAAAATTCTTTTACGGGTTTTTGATGTTGTTTTTGTGTTGCTTGGATTGTATTGTAGTAGTTTTATTTTCCATTTTAATTATTTTAAATTTACGACCACCAATTTTTACTGGACAATTGTACTGGCTGTTTATATCAATGCATTTGGTGCAATTTTCGAAATGTACAATCTTCAGGTGGCAAGCAGTCATTTTCAAGTTTTACGAAGCGTAATCTTAACTACATCCAGTACGGTTATATTTTATTTGTTAACGCCTTTTTTTTCTCCACAATTGCCAAAAAGTCGTTGGCAGTTATTGGTTTTTTACGTGACTGTTTTTACTGCATTATACGCTTGGAGAATGATATATGTTCGATTTTTGGCATCTCATCGCTTTGTTCAAAATGCTATTTTAATATGCGACAGAGAGCAAGTTCAAGAACTGGTTTTAGGATTGGAAAGTGTAGATCCTCATTATAAAATAATTGGATATGTGAATTCCGATTTTTATTCAAAAACCGAATTTGAATACCAATATGTGAAACATATAAAAAGAGACGATTTATCATCATTTGTTTCCGAAAATGGAATTTCGGAAATAGTAGTAGCTTGTCAAAAAACGGATGGAATTACTCCAGAATTGTACCAACAGCTGCTTCATTTGTTAGAATTAGGAAAAAGTGTTCGAGAATATACACAAGTGTATGAAAGCAAGACACAACGCATTCCTGTACAGTATATTTCTCGTGATTTTTATCGATTTTTTCCATTCAGTCGTAGCAATCAAAATAAATTATATATTTATTTTATTCGATTATTTGAAATTGTTTTTTCGCTAATTGGCATTGCAATAGGTTTGGGGCTGATTCCTTTTATCTTTTTAAGCAACTTTTTTTGGAACAAAGGCAAATTGTTTTATACCCAAAAAAGAGTAGGAAAAGACGGGGTTGTTTTTAAGATTATAAAATTCCGAACAATGGTAAAAAATGCTGAAAAGTCTGGAGCTGTTTTTACTAAAACAAATGACAATAGAGTGACAAAGTTTGGTAAGTTTTTGAGGAAAACCAGAATAGACGAAATAGCACAATTTATCAATATTCTTAAAGGAGAAATGGCCATTATTGGTCCAAGACCTGAGCGACCAGTATTTGTCAAAGAAATAGCTCAAATCATGCCATTCTATGAAACAAGGCATATTATTAAGCCGGGTCTTACGGGCTGGGCTCAAGTCAATTACTCCTACGGTGAAAAATTGGAAGATAGCTTGGTAAAACTACAATACGATTTGTATTATATCAAGCACCGAAGTATTTATCTGGATTTAAGCATCGCTTTCAAAACCATTTCTACCGTTTTGTTCTATAGAGGACAATAAAATTTTCTATAGGCTCCAAAATAAAAAATTAACCATACAAGGCATATAAGTTCATAGAAAACACAGATCAACTTAAATGCCTTAAATGGTTAAAGCATTTATATAATTATCGGAATACGCTTTTTGTGTTTAATTGCTAGTCGAATTAAAACAACCAAATTAGTAAAAACCAATGGCAAAACAATAAGTAAATGAGCTTTGGTAATGACGACAATCAAATACAAAAACAGCATTACGATATTTAAAACGGCAAGTTTGTAAGTCCATTTCGAGTTTTTTGTGCTCCAAAAATACAACAGTAAGAGCAGCAATGGATTGAACAATAAAATGTTATAGTTGTATTCCAGTTCATGATGTAAAGAATAAAATCCTAAAAAAACAAAGAGTAAACCCAATAATGCAGTAGTCAATAAATAAATATAATCAACACTTTTCTTGTTTACAAAAACAACTATTCCTAAGAATAAAAGATAAGTATAGCAATTGTTCCACCAAGAACTTGGTATTTCCTTTTCAAAAGTCATAATCGTTTTTGGAGCATTGCTTAAAGGTTGATTTTGGTATTGTATGCGCTTCAAACTTTCAAGAAGTTCATACGGTAAAAATATTTTGGTCCCCATTTGATCCACTTTTGTTCCAAAAACAATACTCGTTCCCAATTGTTCGTAAAAATGATTGTCAAAATAAGGAAACAAAATAGTTCTATATGTTTTGTCAGTATCGGTTTTTTTCGAAATCACTTCAGATTTCAAGGTGTTATTGATTACGTCCACCACTTTCGAAGTGCAATTATTATCGATAAACTTGTATTGGTACAAGCGTTCATCCGAAAGTAGCGATTGTTCCAAAGTATCAAACAATGCTTGTTTATGTGCAACAGAAATATTTAATTCTTGTTCAATAACTTCCCTTTTTTCATAATTGTATTGATTGATAAAATCGACATATCTATCGTTGGCAATGAAATAATTCAAATCCCCTTTTGTGAACTTCAACACAAAATTTGGAGTGCCAAAATCAAAAGCACCATAATTGTAAACAATATCCAAATTGTTGGCAACATCCTCAACTCTTATCGCCGTATGACCAAACAAGGAATAAGATTCATTTCCTGTCCCACAAGTCAATACACTAATTCGAGCATTTTTTGACAATACAACATTTTGACCATTGGTGTTATAAATAGTACTCAATAAAAAAAGACAAACAATAATTTTTCTCAAGAGATTCAATTTCATAGGTTTAAAATTTAAATAATATAGATTTTCAATTTGTTTTTCGTTTGCTCCACCAGTTTTCAATTTAAATAGAATGATTTTTTGGGCGTGACCACAAGGAGCAAAGGGGGCTATTTTGCAAACCGCCCATAAGCCCCCTTCGCTCATCGGGTCGGGCTTTCACGAGCGCTATGGCGCCTTGCTCTATCCCTCACGCAATCCCATAACACAACATCATTTTGTTTTCAAAACCAAATCCAATGCCTTCAAAACAAAACAGTTGAGAATAACTCCAAAGGTTTAGTTTTAAATTACTGTCATTCAAAAAACGTCCCTAATTTCAATTTCTTGGCAATATTCTAAAATAAACAGTCAATAATTTGAATCATTTAAGTTTATTTAAGCTAGAATAAAAAAACACAGACTTATAGGTTCTTATATCTCTTAGATGGTTAACCTTTTCTTGATAGTTGTTTTTGGATTTAGTTACTAAAAAGAGATAAATCAATTTTTAGCGAAAAAACATTCGAATACAATGCCGTACTTTGATTGCCTAGCGCAGTCAATGCATAATCAATAGCGATGCCTTTGTATTTAAAACCCAACCCAATATTGGGTTGAAATCCAATTTTTTCAGAATTGTCCAATTGCGTTACTTGTTGAAAATTCCCAACTCCTGCTCTCAAAAAAGCAAGATCCGTATATCCAAATTCCAAACCAATAGCAGGGTCAATACTCACAAAAGAACTCGAAATTATATCGTTGGTTTGAGTAAACTGCATATTCATATTAGTAGCAACCAAGAGACTATAATCATTGTGAAAAAGAAATTTTTTGGCCACTCCCAGTTGCGCTTTTGGAAGCGTAATCTCCGTACTCTCTGGTACTTCTTGGTTTTCTCCTGGTATAGCATCGGCTATTTTTTGATACGCTTCTTCATTGATATTCCAAATGTTGTACGTAGTAGTGATGTCTCGAAGCATCAATCCATAATGCCAATCATTTTTTTCGAATTGCAATCCAAAATCAAATCCAAATCCCCAAGAAGTAGCAAAATCTCCAATGATTCGTCTGATTATTTTTGCATTCACTCCATATTGAAATCCTTCAACAGGTAATTGTACAGCGTACGAAAAAGTAAACCCATAATCTGCCGTAGAAAACAAGGAAATTCTATTGTAATCAATATTGCCTTCATTGTCAATCAAATCGGTAGTATTCAATATATCATCAACCCCAAATCGAATTAACGAAATTCCCCAAGCAGTTCTATCGTCAATAGGGCTTCCGTAAGCGATATAATCGTATTTAGCAATGTTCGCAAAATAATTGGAATGCATTAAAGAAATCTGATTTTCTTTCAAATGAATCAATCCCGCGGGATTCCAATAAGACGAATTGACATCGTTGGTATAAGCAACTACAGCATTCGACATTCCCAAAGCGGCAGCATCTACACCAATGTTCATAAACTCATTGGAGTATTTACGAACAGTTTGACTTTGTAATAAGTTTACAATGAAAAAGAAAAATAAAATTAGTATTTTTTTCAAAAGAAATCGTTTGTAGGGGTGATGCGTTTATAATTTTCTCCAAAAATAAAGTTTTTTGACGATGTAACTACTTCAATTCAATTAATTAATGGATTTTTGATTGTAAGGAATTAAATTCTCTTTGGAAAACGAGTATCGCATTGACATATTGTATTAAATTTGTAGCGCTTACAAATCAATTTAAAAACTATGAACATCAAAAAACACATTCCGAATACTATTACATTATTGAATCTTTTCTGTGGCTGTATAGCAGTAGTTTTTGTGAGTAAAGATCAATTTGAAATGGCATTCTTTTTTGTTTGCCTCGGTATTTTTTTAGATTTTTTTGATGGGTTTTTTGCGCGATTGTTTAAGGTTTCTGGACCATTGGGATTGCAATTGGATTCTCTAGCCGATATGGTAACAAGTGGAGTGGTGCCGGGATATGTAATGTTCAAAATGATGCAAAGCAGTTCAGTTGCAATGAGCGAAGGCTATCTTCAGTTCTTTCCCTTTTTAGGATTTATTATTACTTTAGGGTCTTGTATGCGTTTGGCAAAATTCAATATAGATACACGTCAAACCGATTCGTTTATAGGATTGCCAACTCCAGCCAATGCTCTTTTTATATTGAGTCTTCCTCTAGTCAAAGAGTATTATGCTGCTGATTCATTATTCGTACTCGAGATTTTGACAGAGAAGTGGTTTTTATTATCGGTTGCATTGTTTAGTGCCTATATTTTGAATGCAGAAATTCCTTTATTTTCTTTAAAAATCAAGAAGTTTAATTTCAAAGACAATGCGCTTCAAATTATTTTCTTAATCATTTCTGTTTTAATGCTGGTTTTTCTTCAATATTTAGGAGTTACATTAGTTATTGTTTTCTATGTACTTCTTTCGGTACTAAATAATAAGTTGGCAAAAAAGTAATTTTTTTGAATGAAAAGAAAGTATACAAAAACAACTTATACCCGAAAGTCCAAAAAGAAGAACTCCATTTTCTCAACTAAAATTTTTAGTTATTTTATAATTGGTTTTTTGCTTTTGGCTGTTTTTTCAGTAGCCTATCATTACCGTTCCAGTTTTGCCTATTATTTAGGTTTCAAATCACGCTTTAACAAGGAGTCCAATGTTTTTTCCGAAGCTCGAATTTTAAAAGTCTTAGAGAAAAATGAAGGAAAAACAATAGGTTTGGATGTATCCGAATATCAAGGAAAAATTCGTTGGTCTTACGTAGATACTTTAGAAGAAAAATATCCTTTACGTTTTGTTTTAATTAGAGCAACTGTTGGAAATGACAGGTTAGACCATCAATTTAAACGCAATTGGCTTGGTGCCAAAGAAAACAAAATGATACGCGGAGCCTATCATTATTACCGTCCAAACGAAAATTCACTGGAACAAGCTGCCCTTTTTATAAAAACTGTTAAACTGAAAAAGGGAGATTTACCCCCCGTTTTGGATATTGAAAGACTGCCCAAAGAACAATCTTTAGAAAGATTAAAAGTTGGTTTAAAACGCTGGTTGAAAGCTGTTGAATTGCATTATGGAGTGCGACCTATTATATACACTGGAGAGAAATATTATGATGATTTCTTGAAAGAAGAGTTTAGTGATTATCTATTTTGGATAGCCAATTACAACTTTTATCGAGAAGAAATTCAAGACGACTGGCTTTTCTGGCAATTTACAGAAAAAGCAAGCGTTCCAGGTATTGATTACAATGTTGATGTAAATATATATAATGGTGATCTAGAACAATTACGGTATATTACTGTGGAGTAGTGTTTTAAATCATTTTTTATTCAAAATAAAAAAAATAACCATTCCAAAAAAAGCCAAAGCAACCAGTAAAGCTAAAATCGATTTTGGGTTTGCAAAGTTTGTGGTGATACCCATTGCTTCAATTTTCTTAGGAGGAAAAATTCGTTTGTCTGTTTTGTTGTAATAAAATATTCCCAATATCCAATTGTTGGGGTCTTTGTGCCAATTGTCTATGGTTTCTTTACTAGGTTTTTCCAATTTTTCCATTTGTAAAACTAAAACTCCAATTTCTTCTTTCTCAATTCAAAATTCTGACCTAAATAGACACGGCGGACCATTTCGTCCTCGACCAATTCTTCTGGAATACCCGCTTTTAGAATACCTCCTTCAAACATCAAATAGGTTTTGTCGGTAATGGCTAAGGTTTCTTGTACGTTGTGATCAGTAATTAGAATTCCGATATTTTTGTTTTTTAATTGTGCTACAATTCTTTGAATATCTTCTACCGCAACTGGATCAACACCCGCAAAAGGCTCATCAAGTAAAATAAATTTTGGATCGGTAGCCAAACAACGCGCAATTTCGGTACGACGACGTTCTCCACCCGAAAGTAAATCGCCTCGGTTGGTACGAATGTGTTCCAAACTAAATTCGGCAATTAAACTTTCCATTTTAGCAACCTGTTCTTCTTTGGAAAGCTTGGTCAATTGCAACACACTCAATATATTATCTTCGATACTTAGTTTTCTAAAAACAGAAGCTTCTTGTGCCAAATAACCAATTCCTTGTTGCGCCCTTTTGTACATTGGGTAATCAGTAATATTCAAATTATCAAGAAATATATTTCCAGAGTTTGGTTTTACCAATCCTACAATCATATAAAAAGAAGTGGTTTTTCCTGCTCCATTAGGACCCAAAAGCCCAACAATTTCACCTTGGTTTACTTCAACCGAAATGCCTTTTACCACAGAACGGCCTTTGTATGTCTTGATTAAATTTTCTGCTCTTAATTTCATGTTTTTAGTTTAATTGTTTGAAATGTTTAAACGTTTAACCGTTTAATCGCACAATTGACGATTAAACAAATAAACGAATCAACAATTATTTGGTTTCTTCCAATGCTTCCCAGAATTCATATGCTCTACGCAAATGAGGCACAACGATTGTTCCGCCTACCAGAGTTGCAATCCCCATTGCTTCCATCATTTCTTCCTTGGTTACCCCTTCTTTATAGCTGGTTTCCAGGTGGTATTTTACGCAATCATCACAACGCAAAACCGCTGAGGCTACTAATCCTAACAATTCTTTGGTTTTCACATCTAGTGCTCCCGCAGCATAAGCATTGGTGTCTAAATTGAAAATGCGTTTTACAATTTTATTATTGTCGGCCAATAATTTTTCGTTCATTTTTGAACGGTAATCGTTGAATTCTTGAATGATATCAGACATTTTCTTTCTTTTTATTATAAACTACAATTTTTGAAATCAAGATACTTACTTCGTAAATAAGCAACATAGGAATGGCTACGATTGTTTGACTTACCACGTCGGGTGGAGTAACAATAGCAGCTACAATTAAGATGATGACAACGGCATATTTCCAATACTTTCTTAAAAAAGTTGGTGTCACTAATCCTAATTTTGTTAGAAAATAAATTATTATTGGCAACTCAAAAAATAATCCACTGGCCAAAATACTCGTTTTTACCATACCTATATAGGATTCCAAAGTAAATTGGTTTTTCACCACCTCACTAACGGTAAAAGTTGCCACAAAATTCACAGACATCGGTATAACTACATAATAACCAAACAATACCCCTAAAAAGAAAAGTAAGGAGGAAGTGAATATAAATACTCTTGCGTTTTTCTTCTCCTTTTCATACAAGGCAGGTCCTATAAATTTCCAAACTTCCCATAAAATATAAGGAAAACTTAGTATGAAACCAGCCAAAATGCACATCCAAACAAAGATGTTAACTTGACCTTCCATTTCCGTATTTTGAATGATAAATGGCATTTCGGTTATGCAAATACTCTCTGCAAAACCCAATTGATGCGATAATTCGCAAAAGAAATGATAGGTAAAAAAAGAAGGTCTTGTTGGGCCAAAAATTATGACGTCAAATAAATAATCACTTATAAAATAGGTAATACATGCCATAATAATTACAGCTGTGGTACTTCGGACTAATAACCATCTTAATTCCTCAAGATGATCTAAAAAGGACATTTCGCCTAGGTTTTTCTGTGCCATTATACGATTCCTTCTTTTAATATATCATGCAAATGCAATACTCCTTTATACTCGCCATCGTCAACAACAACCAATTGGGTAATAGAAAAATCTTCCATAATATTGAAAGCATCAATTACCATAGCATCCGAGTTTGTCATTTTTGGGTTTTTTGTCATAATGTCTTTTGCTGTCAATTCAGTAAAAGTATCTCTGTCACTTAGCATTCTACGAATATCACCATCCGTAATTATACCAATAACTTTATTGTTTTCAACAACAGCAGTAACTCCAAGTCTTTTTTCCGAGATTTCAAAAATCACTTTCTTGATAGATGAATCTGGACCAACTTCTGGTTTTAAAGTATGTTCCATCATGTCTTTTACACGAAGTAATAATTTTTTACCTAAAGCGCCTCCTGGATGGTATCTGGCAAAATCTTCGGCTTTGAATTCATGCATTTCCATTAAACATACCACCAAGGCATCTCCCATAACCAATTGAGCAGTAGTGCTATTAGTTGGTGCTAAATTTAAAGGACAAGATTCTGTTTCTACAGTTGTATTAAGCACAAAATCAGAACCCTTGGCCAAAAAAGAAGTCATATTTCCTGTAATTCCAATTAATTTATTGCCAAAACGAGTCAAAAGCGGTACTAATACTTTAATTTCTGGACTATTTCCACTTTTAGAAATACAAATAATAACATCGTCATTTTGAATCATTCCCAAATCACCGTGTATGGCTTCTGATGCATGTAAAAATAGAGATGGTGTACCAGTAGAATTGAATGATGCAACCATTTTTTGAGCAATGATAGCGCTTTTTCCTATTCCAGTGATAACTAATCTACCTTTAGAATTGTAGATACATTGTACTGCTTCCGCAAAAGTATCGTCGATAAAATCAATTAATTTGGCAATTGATTTGCTTTCCGATTCAATTGTTTTCTTGGCGTTTGCCAATATATTTTCTTTTGTAATCAAAACAGATAATTTTAAATTTGTGTGTATAAAAGAAAGTTGTATCTTTATGTGCCGCAAATTTATACAAAATACCACATATTAAAGAATGAATTCAAACGAAATTGACATACACAAAGAATTAAAAAAGTATTTTGGCTTTAGCCAATTTAAAGGCCTGCAAGAGCAGGTTATAAAAAGCCTGTTGAATAAGCAGAATACTTTTGTTATTATGCCTACAGGTGGAGGAAAATCACTCTGTTATCAGTTGCCTGCCTTAATTCAAGAAGGAACGGCTATAGTTGTTTCGCCCTTAATTGCTTTGATGAAGAATCAAGTAGATGCTATTCGGAGTCTTTCATCCGAAAATGGAATTGCACATGTCTTAAATTCCTCCCTTAACAAAACAGAAATTAATCAAGTCAAAGCCGATATTACTTCTGGATTGACAAAACTACTCTATGTGGCTCCAGAATCTTTGACCAAAGAGGAGTATGTAACGTTTTTACAAACAGTGCCCATTTCTTTTGTTGCTATTGACGAAGCACATTGTATTTCTGAGTGGGGACATGATTTTAGACCTGAATACCGAAACCTAAAACATATTATTAAGCAACTTGGGGATGTACCTATTATAGGTCTTACCGCTACTGCAACGCCTAAAGTGCAAGAAGATATCTTGAAAAATCTAGATATGGCCAATGCAACTACTTTTAAAGCGTCATTTAATAGACCTAATTTATATTACGAAGTTCGTACCAAAACCAAAAATATAGAATCGGATATAATTCGTTTTATAAAACAACACAAAGGGAAATCGGGTATTATATACTGCTTAAGCCGTAAGAAAGTCGAAGCTATTGCCGAAGTGCTACAAGTAAACGGTATAAGTGCCGTTCCGTATCATGCAGGATTGGATGCCAAAACACGGGCCAAACACCAGGACATGTTCTTAATGGAAGATGTAGAAGTAGTGGTTGCAACGATTGCTTTTGGTATGGGAATTGACAAACCAGATGTGCGTTTTGTCATTCATCATGATATTCCAAAATCATTAGAAAGTTATTATCAAGAAACCGGTCGAGCAGGTCGAGATGGCGGAGAAGGGCATTGCCTAGCTTATTACTCTTATAAAGATGTAGAAAAATTAGAAAAATTTTTATCTGGAAAACCGGTTGCCGAACAAGAAATTGGATTTGCTTTATTGCAAGAAGTAGTGGCTTATGCCGAAACGTCCATGTCTAGACGAAAATTTTTACTCCATTACTTTGGAGAAGAATTTGACAGCGAAACGGGCGATGGAGCTGATATGGATGATAATGTTCGAAATCCAAAATCCAAAGTTGAAGCTCAAAACGAAGTAGTCAAATTACTTGAAATAGTTCGGGATACCAAACATATATACAAGTCAAAAGAGATTGTCTTTACATTAATAGGTAGAGTAAATGCAATGATAAATGCACATAAAACTGATTCTCAATCTTTTTTCGGATCAGGTTCCAATCAAGATGAGAAATATTGGATGGCATTATTAAGACAAGTCCTTGTTGATGGTTTGCTGTCTAAAGATATAGAAACCTATGGTATTGTAAAAATCACCAAAAAAGGACTAGCATTTATAAAAAAACCGCAGTCTTTTATGATGTCTGAGGATCATGAATACAATGAATCCGAAGACGAAGCAATAGTAACAGCTGCAAAATCTACCGGAATTGCAGATGAATTGTTGATGGCAATGTTACGCGAATTGCGTAAAAAAGTAGCCAAAAAACTAGGAGTTCCTCCATTTGTAGTTTTTCAAGAACCTTCTCTTGAAGATATGGCTTTAAAATATCCAATTTCTCAAGATGAATTAATTAATATTCATGGAGTTGGGGAAGGAAAAGCAAAAAAATACGGAAAAGAGTTTATTGAATTGATTAACCGTTATGTAGCAGACAATGACATTATTCGTCCAGATGATTTGGTTGTAAAATCTACAGGTGTCAACTCAATCAATAAATTATATATCATTCAGAATATTGATAGAAAACTAGCTTTGACAGATATTGCTTCTGCAAAAGGGTTAAAGATGGATGATTTGATCAAAGAAATGGAACAAATTGTTTATTCAGGAACCAAACTGAATATCAAATATTGGATTGACGAAATGCTAGATGATGATCAACAAGAAGAAATTCATGAGTATTTTATGGAATCCGAGTCGGATAGTATAGAAAATGCTCTTAAAGAATTTGATGGAGATTATGATTTAGACGAACTACGCTTAATGCGAATAAAATTCATTAGTGAAGTAGCGAATTAGGAGGAAGTGTTCAGTATTCAGTTTTTTAGTATTCAGTTATTCCCTTTTTTATAGGGCTGCTTATTTAGAATTGAATGCTGAACACTTTTTTATTGACCAGTATTTAGGTATTAATTTGACTGACCACTAAAAAAAACTGACCACTGATTACTAAAATATCTCCCCTCGATGCGGTTTTAATGCATCTCGAACTTGAATCATATTTTCTTCCATTACAACCATAAAAGCGATAGCTTGCATTTCGCCTTGAATTTCAAAACCTGTAATATTCAAGGGCAATTTTTCTATAGCGATATATTCTTTCAAATGAATTTCGTGGTGTTCGGCCGTCTTTGCTGAAAGAGGACCACGGAAGTCCCATATTAGTTTTATTTTTCTGGACATTATTTTAAATTGAGTTTTGAATTTGTAAAGTTACAAAGTTTAGCGTCATGAATATTGTATATAGTATATATATAGTATATATTTGTTTAAAATATTTTGCGATGAGAAAATTAATAGATTTAGACGAAACTACTTTAACAAAATTGAAAGTAATTTCAATATTTGAAAAGACAAGTGTCAAGGGATTGATAGAAAATGTAGTACAATCGTACGTGAAAACTAAGCAATCTAGTCAATTTAATAATTTATCTGATGAAGATAAAGAGGATTTAGGGATGCTCATGTTAATGCAAGAAGCCGATAGGACAGAACTTGTTTCAAGAGAAGAAATTATGAAAATATTGCGATCTTGAGAGTTATATTCGGAAAATTATTTTCTAAAGACTTGCTAAAAATTAAAGATTTGACTTTAAAGAACGATGTTATTCAAGCAATTGTTGAACTTGAAAATTCTGAAAGTATACAAAATCTTTCAAACATAAAAAAAATGAAAGGTCATTCCGAAGCTTATAGAATGAGAATTGGAAAATATCGTTTGGGATTTTATTTTGATGGAGAAACTATAGAACTTACCAGATTTGCCAAAAGAGAAGATATTTACAAGCTTTTTCCATAAAATTTCAGAATATATAAAAACATGCCACAAGAACTCCTATTACAAGTTTCTCCCGAGATAGCCTCCAACGAGTCGTTACTGAAAGATTATTTGTCCAAACAGATAAAGATTTCGGCAAATGAGATACAGCATATTGCTATTTTGAAACGTTCCATTGATGCCCGTCAAAAGGCAATCAAAATCAATTTGAAGGTTTTGATTTATTTAAAGGGAGAACCTTTTCAGGAACATAAAATAGAATTGCCAGATTATAAGAATGTATCAACTGCACAAGAAGTTATTGTTGTTGGGGCTGGGCCAGCGGGACTTTTTGCTGCTTTGCAATTGATCGAATTAGGATTAAAACCAATAGTTGTCGAACGGGGGAAAGACGTTCGCGGCCGTCGTCGTGATTTGAAAGCCATCAATGTTGATCATATTGTCAATGAAGATTCCAATTATTGTTTTGGAGAAGGTGGAGCAGGAACCTATTCAGACGGAAAATTATATACAAGATCCAAAAAACGTGGAGATGTTACTCGAATATTAGAGTTGTTAGTTGCCTTCGGTGCTTCTGGTGATATTTTAGTAGATGCACATCCGCATATCGGGACAAATAAACTACCTCAAATCATTCAGGATATTCGAGAAAAAATTATCGAATGTGGTGGGAAAGTCTTATTCGAAACGCGAGTAACCGATATTTTAATAAAGAATAATGAAATAGAAGGAATTGTAACCCAAAATGGAGATAGCATTTTGGCAAATAAATTAATTCTAGCCACGGGACATTCTGCAAGAGATATTTTTGAGTTGTTAGACAGAAAAAAAGTTTTTATAGAAGCCAAGCCTTTTGCCTTGGGTGTAAGAGCCGAACATCCTCAGTCATTGATTGACAGTATACAATACAGTTGTGATTACCGAGGAGAGCATTTGCCACCTGCCCCTTATTCTATCGTAAAACAAGTAAATGGTCGCGGTATGTACTCGTTTTGTATGTGTCCTGGAGGTGTAATCGCACCTTGTGCCACTAGCCCTGGTGAAGTAGTAACGAATGGTTGGTCACCATCCAAACGCGATCAAGCTACTGCCAATTCTGGAATTGTTATTGAATTAAAACTAGAGGATTTTAAACCATTTGAAAATTTTGGTGCTCTAGCTGGAATGGAATTTCAAAAAAGTATCGAGCAAAAAGCATGGCATTTAGCAGGCCAGACTCAAAAAGTACCCGCACAGCGCATGGTCGATTTTACTCAAAATAAAGTTTCATCAGATATTCCTAAAACGTCTTATGTTCCCGGAACTACTTCGGTAGAAATGGGACAGGTATTTCCTGGATTTTTATCTCAAATATTAAGAGAAGGATTTACAGAATTCGGAAAATCCATGCGCGGCTATCTAACAAATGAAGCCATTTTACATGCGCCAGAATCGAGGACTTCTTCACCTGTTCGTATTCCTAGGGACGCTGTTTCTTATGAGCATTTGCAAATAAAAGGATTGTATCCTTGCGGAGAAGGTGCTGGTTATGCAGGCGGAATTATTTCGGCAGCGATTGATGGCGAAAAATGTGCTTTGAAAATTGCTGAAACGTTAAAAGGGAATTAATGGTTTAAAAATAGAATTAAAAAAGGCTACTTCAATATTTGAAATAGCCTTTTTTGAGATTATGTTTTTGGTTTTATTATTTCGTTACACCTTCTAAATTTAAAAGAAAAGCAAAATTTAAGGCTACATCTTTTAAATAATCAAAACGACCACTCGCTCCACCATGCCCAAAATTCATATTGGTGTGTAGTAACAACAAGTTATTGTCGGTTTTCATATCTCTTAATTTGGCTACCCATTTGGATGGTTCAAAGTATTGTACTTGACTGTCGTGTAGTCCGGTTGTAACAAGCATATTTGGGTAGTTTTTCTTTTCTACATTTTCATAAGGGCTATAACTTTTCATGTATAAATAAGCATCTTTATTTTTTGGATTCCCCCATTCGTCAAATTCATTCGTAGTAAGCGGAATACTTTCATCAAGCATAGTGTTTACTACATCAACAAACGGAACTGCGGCAATGACACCATTATAAAGTTCTGGTGCCAAGTTTACAACAGCTCCCATCAAAAGGCCACCTGCACTGCCTCCCAATGCATACAAATGTTCTTTGCTGGTGAATTTTTCTTGAATTAAAAATTGAGAACAATCAATGAAATCAGTAAATGTGTTTTTCTTTTTCATCAGTTTACCATCTTCATACCATTGCCGACCCATTTCTTGACCACCTCTAATGTGTGCAATAGCAAATGCAAAACCTCTATTTAATAAACTCAAGCGGTCACTTGAAAATCTCGCGTCTGTACTGTTTCCATAACTTCCATAAGCATAAAGTAACAAAGGTGCTTTTCCGTTTTTTTGAAATTCTTTTTTGTAAACAATTGAAATGGGAATTTTAGTGCCGTCTTTTGCTGTTGCATACAAACGTTCTGTTGAATAATCTCTTGAACTGTAACCACCCAAAACGGTTTGTTCCTTCATCAATTTTTTGTCTTTTGAAATCATATTATAATCAAAAGTAGAATTTGGAGTGGTCAATGAAGTGTATTCAAAACGGAAGGTTTTGCTGTTGTATTCGGGATTTAGACCAAAATCTGCAGTGTAAGTTGGCTCACCGAAATTGATATAATGCTCAGAATCGTCCTTTGTGTTTCGAACTCTCATACTTGCTAAACCATTTTTACGTTCATTGATTACTATGAAATCTTTAAATTCTTCAACTCCCTGCAGTAAAACATCAGAACGATTTGGTATAACTTCTTTCCAATTGGCAGATTCTGTTTTGTCTAAAGGGCATTCCATTAATTTGAAATTTTTGGCACCATCTTTATTGGTTCGAATTAAAAATTTATTGTCTAAAGTAGCTACATCATAAAGCACATCTTTTAATCGAGGTTGAAAAACATTGAAAGAATCTGTTGGATTTTCGGCTTTTATCATTCTGATTTCAGAAGACATTGTGGCAACCGAATAAATCATAATGTATTTGTTGTTCTTGGTTTTTGTAACACCAATGTAATTGCTAGGATCTTTTTCCTGATAGACTTCTACATCATTCTTACTTTCGGTATCAAGTGTGTGACGGAATATTTTTTCGGACAATAGAGTAACAGGATTTTTTGAAGTATAAAAAAAAGTTTTGTTATCACTTGCCCATACCGCTTGTCCTTCGGTATTAATAACGGCATCCTTGAGAATTTTTCCAGTTTCTAGGTTTTTGATGTAAATAGTATATTGTCTTCGGCTGACTTCATCTACTC
The DNA here is from genome assembly GCF_965234445.1 of Flavobacterium rarum (SeqCode). Classification (GTDB taxonomy): domain Bacteria; phylum Bacteroidota; class Bacteroidia; order Flavobacteriales; family Flavobacteriaceae; genus Flavobacterium; species Flavobacterium rarum. Next base: position 17,153 of record NZ_OZ248492.1, read on the forward strand.
CAAAAGCCAATAATTTATTGTCATCACTTATTTCAAAACCAGTTACACCATAGTAGGAATGTCCTTTCGCCATCTCATCGACGTCTAATAGTACTTCTTCTTTAGCATTTAGAGTTCCTTTTTTTCGGCAATACTTATAATATTCTTTCCCGTTTTCTGTTCGAGTATAATAAAAATAGCCGTTTTTGTATAAAGGAACACTTTCGTCTTTTTCTTTTATTCGAAGTTTCATTTCTGTAAACAAGTCATTCTGTAATTTTTGGGTATCGCTCATCACTGTTTCTAGATAAGCATTCTCTGCTTTTAGATAATCGACGGCTTTTATGCTATCAGGTCCTTTTCCAAAATAATCATACATCCAATAATAAGGATCGTTGACGCTCTCTCCGTGAATGGTTCGAATGTGCTCTTTTTTATCGGCTATTGGGGCGGTTGCTTTTTGGAATTGTGCAATTACGGGATAGGAAAGTAAAAATAAAATTAAAACTGATTTTTTCATTTTATAGGGTTTGATTAGAATTTTGACTTATAAAGCCAAATGTAAAAATCAAATTTAATTATAATTTCGGTTTTTTAACATTAAAACATATTGTAATTTGGAGTTTTAACAATTGTTTGATTTTTAATTAGCTTTTTTATTAATCGTTTCAAAATAAAAAACCTCGAGTCAATCGAGGTTTTTAAAGTTTTTATGGAGTGCTACGTATTATGGAATCAAGATTATTTTTCCAGTGCTTTTTCTACTTTCCAGATAATCATGTGCCAATTTCCCTTCGGATAGTTTGAAAATAGTTGGTATTGCGATCGAAATGTTGCCGTTGGCAATCCAATCAAATAATTGATGTGCTCTTTTAATTCGTTCTTCTTTCGATTTTAAATAACTCCACAAATCGCCACCAGTTAATGTTTTGGAAGTATCCATCAACATTCTTGGGTTTACCAATTCGGGATCACCACCGGCCATTCCAAAGAAAACAACTTGACCACATTCTTTAGTGACTGCAAAGCTATCCGTCAAAGTACTGCCAATACTATCGTAAACAACATCAACACCATTTGGACAAAAATCGAATACCTGTGTTTTCCAATCATCAGAATATAGAAAAACAGCGTCGGCTCCATTTTGTTTTGAAACAGCTGCTTTTTCGGCAGATGATGTTAGTCCGATAACTCTAGCGCCCAAAAGTTTACTGATTTGTGTCAAGAATTGCCCAACTCCTCCAGCTGAAGCATGAATCAAAACCGTTTCTCCTTTTTGGGTTTTGTGACTGTCGGTTGCCAAATATTGTGCTGTTAAACCTTGTAATAAAATGGTAGCTGCGGTTTTAAAAGAAATATTTTCAGGCATCGGAATTACATGCTCAATGGGAACGGCAACGAACTCGGCATTAGCAAAAGGAACATCGGCAAAAGCGACTCTATCCCCAATTTTAAAATCAGTATTTCCATTGGCATTCACTACAATTCCAGCACCTTCGTAACCCGCAATAAATGGCGGATTTCCTTTGAGGTGGTAATTTCCTTTGCGTCTGTACACATCGGCAAAGTTGATGCCTATAGCTTTCATTTCAACCAAAATCTCATCGGTTTTTAAAATTGGCGCAGGTAATTCTATATATTCAAGAACATCGGAGTCTCCAAAGTTGGAGAAGGTAAGTGCTTTCATATGTTGATTTTTATTGTTTTTTATCGGTCATATGTAATTTGCATACTTAATTGGTGCTACTTACCAATTTAAAGTTATGCTCATTTCATTTTTTATTTTTTTGAGGATGCAAAGAAAACTAAATTTTACGTGTTAATAAAAGATTGATTCTCCTTTTTTGATGCCCAATCAGTATGGGTCATTTCAAATTTGATTTCGTTTTTACCGTGAGTGCCAATTTCTGCCCAGCCTGCTTTTCTATAAAAATATTCCGCTCTTGTCATTGGTGAAGTGCCTAGCCAAAGTGTGTTTTTTGTTTGCTCAAAATACCAATCAAGCATGTTATCATGAAGCTGTTTGCCAATTCCTTTTTTCTCAAATTTAGGATTTAAAAACAATGCCCAAATATTATTCTCTTTCAAATCTACAATAGCAAAACCAACAATTTCATTGTCAATTTCACAAACCCAACCTTTTCCTCTTATTGTTAAGAATTCTTTGCAGTCTTCGTCTGTTACCAAGTTAGGGTCTGACAAAGTATTTTCTGTTACCGAATTTCGTACTGCTTGAATTTGTTTAATATCTTCAATTAAAGCTTTTCTAATGATCATAACTTATTACCCTAGATAGTTTCCATTGATTGTTCACTTTTTTCCAAATCATTACAAATTTAAAAGTGCCTATTTCTTCTTTTCCATTTTCCATGTGTCGAAATTGATGAACGCCAATTTCAATTGCTCCAAAATCTTTTATGGGATGCACCTCAAGGCTTCCTTTTACCAATTGTCGAGTGAGCTTATTCTCGTTTTTGAACATATTCTCAAAATTAGTAAAAACGGTTTCGAAAGAAAGCAATCCGCCATTGTCTTGATACCATTCGAGATCTTCGGTAAAAAGTGGTTTGAATTTTGACATGTCTTTTGCATTAAATGCGTCAAAAAGAACAGTATCCATAGTCGCAATTTCATTATACAATTCTTGAGAAATTGGAGCTACTTTTTTTTCTTGTGCTTGCGTTAAACTAAAACCTAAAAGGAATAGAAATGATAAGTAAAAAGTTTGATATTTAAATGTTTTCTTCATGCTTTTTAAATTTTAAATTATAAAATGGAGAGTTGTATTGACCTTAAAAGGGAAAAGAATATTTCATTTTTTAGGATTGTTTTGCGTTTCTAAAAGGAAAAGTGCTTTTGCAAGGTTCAAATCAATTGTTTGATCCTGTTTTACTTGAAGAAAATAATCCATCTGCCATTTCTGTGTTTTTTGGGCTTGTTTGCTAGTTGTTAGGTCCCAGGATGGATAAACCCGGATGGCGCGTTTGCCTTCTTTTCCATGAAGAGTTATAATTCCTTTTTCAATCAGAATTGACATTGGAAAAATAAATAGTCCAAATAATGTTTTATTTCGAGTGCTAATTATAAATAAATCAAACGAGTCAGTACTGTCAAAAGGTTGAATTGGTCCTTTTTCTATTCTTTTCCATAGCGTAACAAATTGACCAGTTTTGGTAGGTGTTATTTTTGAACTACGAAATAGAATTTCTAAGTCGTTTAATTTGAATCTGCAAGCTCCATAATCTTTACTTTCTAGTTCTAATGTGGGTTGAGTCATTATTAAATTGTAGCCGTCAAAAAGTATTTCTTTAATTAAAATTAAATCATTTGGAATATCTTCGGAATTTATACAAGGCTGCTGTGTTTTCATTCTTGAAAAGTTTGTTTTTTGAAAGTATTATTGCAAATTAAAAAAAGCCGAAAAATTAATTTCGGCTTTTTCAAAGTTATAGTTATTTCTTTGTTTTCAATTTGTCTTTAAAAACTTTTTCGAACTTTTCTAATTTGGGCTGAATGACCATCTGGCAATAGGGTTGGTTTTTATTATTGGCATAATAATTTTGATGGTAATCGTCTGCTTTATAAAATTTTGTAAAAGGTTCCAATGTCGTTACAATTGGGCTGTCATAGACCTGTGCTTTCTTTAATTCTGCTATAATCGACTGAGCTTCTTTCTTTTGTTCTTCGTTTTTGTGAAAAATCACAGAACGGTATTGTGTTCCTCGGTCTCCACCTTGTCTGTTTAGTGTTGTTGGGTCGTGTACGGTGAAAAACACTTTGAAAATTTCATCCAGATTGGTTACGTTTTTGTCAAAAGTAATCTGAACTACTTCGGCATGGCCTGAATTTCCGGAACAAACTTCTTCGTAACTCGGATTCATCGTTTTGCCTCCTGAAAACCCAGAAACAACAGATTTTACACCTTTCAAGTTTTCGTAAACAGCTTCTACACACCAGTAGCATCCACCGCCAAGGGTTATAGTTTCAAATTCAGATTGTGTCATTTTTTTTATAGTATTATTGTTTTGAGAAAAAAGTGTTCCAGTAAAAAGAAAGCAAGCTAATATAATTGATTTTGTTTTCATTTTGTTTTTTATTTAGTATCAGGTTCAAAGTCTAGGGCTATAGAATTCATACAATATCTTTTGCCAGTAGGGGCGGGGCCATCATCAAACAAGTGTCCCAGATGTCCGCCGCATCTTCCACAAAGGGCTTCAATTCTTTCCATCCCTATAGAATTATCATTTTTGTAAACTACACTTTGTTTGTTTTCTTGTTCAAAAAAACTAGGCCAACCACAACTACTAGCAAATTTGGCTCCCGATCGAAAAAGGATGTTGCCACAAGCAGCGCAATAGTAAGTTCCTTTAACATCAGTGTTCCAATATTTACCTGTGAAAGCTCTTTCAGTATCTGCTTTACGGGAAACGAGGTAAACATCTTCTGGTAGAATTTTTTTCCACTCAGCATCTGCCAAATTTAGTTTGTTCGTATCGGTGTGAGAGTAATAAGGGTTTCCAAGTTTGCTTATTTTTGTTTCAACTTGGGATGAAGTATTACTTTTGAATTCTTTATTCTGTCCACATGCTTGAAATGCAAAAAGAGGGAGCAGTAATAAAATTCCAAAAAAGGATATTCTTGTTTTCATAGCATTTATTTTTTATACTCCAAAAGTATTAACCTAATGGAAAGTAAAATGTCGGGCACTTGACAATTGTATTTGTATTTATGCAATTTTTAACAGTTGTTGCATTTTAATATGAGCATGACTTCAAATAATTTGCATGTTTTTTATTGCTTTATAATCCAACTCGCATGTTGATTAAGTGTTTTTTGAATCCAATTTTCTCATAAGCTTTTATAGCAGAAGTATTATTATTGTATACGTCTAATCTCATTTCAAATATATTATGAGCGATAATCCAATTTTTTAGTGTTTCAATAATCAGAGCATTTACGCCTTTTCCTCGGTGATCTGGATGTGTAAACATAAAACCCAAATAAGCATAAAGTTTGTGATTCAAATAGGGTTTTGCTTCTTCTATTCGTGCATATCCTGAGCCAATTACTTGATCATCAATAACGGCAACAACGACCTCGACATCTTTTGCTGATATCATTTTTTCGATGTTATAATAGTTTATATTTCCTTCTTTCAAAGTTGTATCATATGGCCGTTCGGTTGATATAATACCTTGTTCGAATTCCAAGAGGATTGTTAGATCTTTTAAAGTCGCTTTTCGAATCTGAATCATATAATTTGTATCTTGCTTTACAGAATCAAATATACAAAAAAGGATAACTTTAATTTCAATAGTATAAGTTTCAAAAAGCAATTTGAATAATTCCTTCTACAAAAAGCAAAAGAATGTTAAAGGCATCAGAAAGCATATCTTTTTTGTACTTTTGTTTTATCAATATCTTATATGGAAGAAGAAAAAGTAATATTAGTTAACGAATTGGATCAGCAAATTGGCTTAATGCCAAAATTAGAAGCACATGAAAAGGCCGTTTTACATCGTGCTTTTTCTGTTTTTGTTTTAAATGATAAAAATGAAATAATGCTCCAGCAAAGAGCGCATCAAAAATACCATTCTCCGTTATTGTGGACCAACACTTGTTGTAGTCATCAACGAGAAGGAGAAACAAATATTAAGGCAGGTAATCGAAGATTATTTGAAGAAATGGGATTTAGCACAGAATTGAAAGAGTTGTTTCATTTTATTTACAAAGCTCCTTTTGATAATGGGTTAACAGAGCATGAACTTGATCATGTAATGATTGGATATTATAATGAATTCCCAGTAATTAATCCAGATGAGGTTGAAGATTGGAAATGGATGAAAATAGAAGATGTGAAAAATGATATGCTTTTAAATCCTTCAATTTATACCGTTTGGTTTAAAATTATCTTTGATGAGTTCTACCATTTCTTGGAAGATCATAAAATTTAAACACTCTAACCGCTAACTTCTAACCTCTAATTTCTAACCTCTAACTTCATTATGAGAGTAACTATATCCAGAAAAGCCCATTTCAATGCAGCACATAGATTGTATAGAAAAGATTGGACCTTCGAACAAAATAATGCTATTTTCGGCAAATGTAATAATCCTAATTTTCACGGTCACAATTACGAATTGATTGTAAGTGTAACTGGAGAAATTGACCAAGAAACAGGTTATGTTATGGATGTTAAATTCCTAACAGATATTATAAAATCTGAAGTTGAAGATCAAATGGATCACAAAAATTTGAATCTAGATGTTCCAGAATTTCAAGATTTGAATCCTACCGCTGAGAATATTGTAGTAGTAATTTGGAATAAAATTAGAATAAAAATAAAAAAAGAATTAGATTTGGAAGTGGTTCTTTATGAAACACCTCGCAATTTTGTAACCTATAAAGGAGAGTAATGGAACTTAAAGTAGGTAATAAAATACCAAATTTCACAGCAAAAGACACTAATGGTAATGATTTTGAAATAGCATCTATATTAGGTCATAAACCTATTGTTATTTATTTTTATCCTAAAGACAACACGCCAGGTTGTACCGCTCAAGCTTGCAGTTTTAGAGATCAATATGAAGATTTTAAAGATTTGGGGGCCGAAGTAATTGGTATTAGTAGCGATAGTATTGTTTCGCATCAAAAATTTACAAAACAATATAAATTGCCTTTTTTACTTTTGTCGGACACAGACAAGAAAATAAGGAAGCTTTTTGGAGTGCCTTCAGGCTTGTTTGGCATTTTACCAGGTAGAGTTACTTATGTTGCAGATAAAACAGGAATGATTATTATGGCTTTTGATAGTATGATGGCCAAACGCCATATACCAAAAGCGCTTGAAGCGATAAAAAAATTAAGGTAAATTGATAAAATAGTATTACTGTTTGATTTTAAAAATGTAGAAATTTAAAAAAAAATAAACATGATCTCAAAAATATATCCATTACAGTTTGATGCCATTCTTAAAGAAAGAATTTGGGGGGGTGAAAAATTAAAAACTATTTTAAACAAACCGATTACTTCCAGTATTACAGGTGAAAGTTGGGAATTGTCCACCGTAGAGGGAGATATAAGTATAATTGCAAACGGCGATTACAAAGGGAAGCCATTGACAGAGTTGATCAATGAATTTCCAAACGAAATTCTTGGAACTGAAGTTTACAAGCGATTTGGGAGTCAATTTCCATTGCTTTTTAAATACTTAGATGCTCGCGAAGATTTGTCAATTCAAGTGCATCCCAATGATGAATTGGCCAAAAAACGCCATAACTCTTTCGGGAAAACCGAAATGTGGTACATTATGCAAGCCGATGAAAATGCTAGAATTATAGTAGGATTCAAAGAAAATTCAAACGCAAACGAATATGTAAAACATCTTGAAAATAAAACTTTAGTGTCAATTCTAGATGATGTAAAAGTAAATCCTGGAGATGTATTTTTTCTGGAAACAGGTACCGTTCACGCAATAGGAGCTGGGTTAGTAGTTGCCGAAATTCAACAAACATCGGATATTACCTATCGCTTGTATGATTTTGATCGTAAAGATGCACAAGGAAATACCAGAGAACTGCATGTAGATTTAGCGCTTGAAGCAATTAATTACAATAAGGTAAACACTTTTAAAGAATATTCAAAAGAAATCAACAAGTCGAATGCTATAGTAGACTGCCCATATTTTACAACAAATTTCATACCATTAGACGGTAAAGAGGTGTTGAATAAAAAGGGAGATACCTTTACTGTATTTATGTGCATAGAAGGTTCATTTGAAATAGAATACAATTCCAATAAGTATAGCTACAAAACAGGAGATACCGTTTTAATTCCCGCAGCTATACTTGGGTTTGCTTTAATTGGAAAAGCTTCTATTTTAGAAATTTACATTTCATAGTAGGTAATAGAAAGATTATGTGTACTTTTGCAGACGCAAATTAAATAAAAATAAAATGGCAAACGTTAAGAATTTAAAGAAAGACATCAACTACGTTTTAGGAGATATTATTGAAGCAGTTTACTTGTTCGAAATTTCTACAACTGGAAAACCTACAACAGAAACTAACAATTTAATCGATGAAGCTATTGCTGCTTTTGACGTTTTGATCACTAAAGTGAACGAAAAGAAAGTTGAAAATAAAAAAGCACACTTCAAACAAATCAATGTTGAATTGGAACAAACTGCAAATCAATTGATTGCTAAAATCAACGATTTACAGTAAAAAAAAGGCAAAAAAAGTTTGAATTTATTTTGGAAAAACGAAATACAGACTTATATTTGCACCCGTAATGAGTCGCCAGCGTAGCTCAGTTGGCTAGAGCAGCTGATTTGTAATCAGCAGGTCGTGGGTTCGAGTCCCTCCGCCGGCTCTTTAAAAAAACCATCTATTTATTTAGGTGGTTTTTTATTTGACTCTATTACACAATAAATACATTGAGTCGCCAGCGTAGCTCAGTTGGCTAGAGCAGCTGATTTGTAATCAGCAGGTCGTGGGTTCGAGTCCCTCCGCCGGCTCTTTTATAAAACCATAACATTTGTTTGTTATGGTTTTTTTTATGAAAATATTTTATAAAATGAGGGATCGGTTTCGAAATTTGGGATTAATTAAAGAATCTCAAAAGTTAGTAACTAATCAAAATTAGTAGCTATTCCTGCTCTCATTCCAATCTTATGAGCCGAACGCCGGCTCCTAAGGATTTTCCCTTCTATCAGGGCTAGGGCCTTGGTTTTCATAAAAAAATTTGTTTTTATAAATTTTCAAAAGTGACACCTTAATATATAGGAAGGCTACTGTGAAGTAAAAACCTGAGTAATCCCTGTAAAACCAGACTTTTTTAAATTGAAAAAGTGATAAT
>NZ_OZ248493.1:0-25010 GCF_965234445.1 Flavobacterium rarum (SeqCode)
GTTGCGGGTGCAAAAGTAGACCCTTTATTCGTTTAAACAATGACTTTTTACATTTATTTTACCTTAATTTTACACTTATCTTTTAACACATTGATATATCGAAATTTACAACCCCACCTTTTTGAGGATTTCTGAATTTCTAATAGGCGTTTTTGATGATTTTATCGGTTTTACACGGATTTGGGGGTTGGATCTGCGTTTTAGCGCGCTAAAATTGGCCACGGATCTAACCGATACAACGGATTTATGCGGATTTTTGCCTTTGGAGCTTTCTATCCTATATATTATAACGCCTTTTATCCGATTTAGTGCCGGATTTAACGCCCAAGCTCTCTCTCCAGCTCCATTTAATCTAATCTGAGCATGAATGTGACGCGGATGAAACGGATTCGCTAAAGCGAAAACACGGATTTACACGGATTCTTTATCTTTTAACAACAATATTTTAATTACTGTTCTCTATACCTATATATAAGGTATAGCCCAATATCACTTTTTCAATTTAAAAAAGTCTGGTTTTACAGGGATTACTCAGGTTTTTACTTCACAGTAGCCTTCCTATATATTAAGGTGTTACTTTTGAAAATTTATAAAAACAAATTTTTTTATGAAAACCAAGGCCCTAGCCCTGATAGAAGGGAAAATCCTTAGGAGCCGGCGTTCGGCGCATAAGATTGGAATGAGAGCAGGAATTAGCTCCTGATTTTAAATATGATCATAAAATAAAATCAGATTATTTTTAATACTATCATTTAATCACTTGTTAAATGTATTTTCTACCTATATATAAAACAAACCCTATATATCTATTGTATGTGTTTTGTTAATGCTTTATATTTGCATTCTTAAAATACACAAAACAATGATTAAGATTACTTTGCCCGACGGGTCAGTTAGAGAGTATGTTCCAGGGGTAACTCCTATGGATGTTGCAAAAAGCATTAGCGAAGGATTTGCTAGAAACGTTATTTCGGCTTCTTTTGATGGTACAACTATTGAAACAACAACTCCACTGACAACGGACGGCAGTCTTACTTTATACACTTGGAATGATGCTGATGGTAAGAAAGCTTTCTGGCATTCTACCTCACATGTTATGGCACAAGTGCTTGAGGAGATGTATCCTGGAATACAATTAACTCTTGGGCCTGCAATTTCGAATGGTTTTTATTACGATGTAGATTTTGGCGATCAAAAAATATCTGATGCTGATTTTAAGAAAATTGAAGACCGAGTTCTTGAAATTTCAAGAGGAAAACATGAATTTAAATTACGTCCAGTTTCTAAAGCAGAAGCATTGGAAATATACAAAGACAACGTTTACAAAACTGAACTGATTACCAACCTTGAAGATGGCACAATCACTTTTTGTGATCATTCTACTTTCACCGATTTGTGTCGTGGAGGCCATATTCCGAATACTGGAATTATCAAAGCGATGAAAGTAATGAGTGTTGCCGGCGCATATTGGAGAGGTGACGAAAAAAACAAACAGTTGACTCGTGTTTATGGAACTTCTTTCCCTAAACAAAAAGATTTGACTGAATACCTAGAACTACTTGAAGAAGCGAAACGTCGTGACCATAGAAAACTAGGAAAAGAATTGGAATTGTTCGCTTTTTCACAAAAAGTAGGTGCAGGTCTACCATTATGGTTGCCAAAAGGTGCTGCTTTGAGAGATAGACTAGAGCAATTTTTGAAAAAAGCTCAGAAAAAAGCAGGTTACGAACAAGTGGTTACTCCACATATTGGTCAAAAAGAATTGTATGTTACCTCTGGTCATTATGCAAAATACGGAGCAGACAGTTTTCAACCTATAAACACTCCTGCTGAAGGAGAAGAGTTCTTATTAAAACCTATGAACTGTCCTCATCACTGCGAAATCTACAATGTAAGACCTTGGTCGTACAAAGATTTACCTAAACGTTATGCTGAATTTGGAACTGTTTACAGATACGAACAAAGTGGTGAATTACATGGTTTAACACGTGTACGTGGGTTTACTCAGGATGATGCACATATTTTTTGTACTCCAGAACAATTGGACGAAGAGTTTAAAAAAGTAATTGACTTAGTACTTTATGTATTTGGTTCATTAGGTTTTGAAAATTTTACAGCTCAAATATCTTTAAGAGACAAAGAAAACAGAGATAAATACATAGGATCTGATGAAAATTGGGAAAAAGCAGAAAATGCTATTATCAATGCCGCTGCAGACAAAGGATTAAATACCGTTGTTGAATACGGAGAAGCCGCTTTCTACGGTCCAAAACTGGATTTCATGGTAAAGGACGCTTTGGGAAGACAATGGCAACTAGGAACAATACAAGTAGATTACAACCTACCCGAGCGTTTTGAATTGACATACAAAGGTTCTGACAATGAATTACACAGACCTGTGATGATCCACAGAGCTCCATTTGGATCTATGGAACGATTCATTGCCATTTTACTAGAGCACACAGCAGGAAATTTCCCACTATGGTTAATGCCTGAGCAGGCAATTATACTGTCTTTGAGCGAGAAATATGAAATATATGCGAAAAAAGTTTTAAATCTGCTAGAAAATCACGAAATTCGCGCCCTAATTGACAACAGAAGCGAGACAATAGGGAAGAAAATTCGAGATGCAGAAATGCAAAAAATCCCGTTTATGCTGATTGTAGGCGAGGAAGAAGAGAAGAACGGCACCATTTCTATCCGTCGTCATGGACAAGAAGGAAAAGGAAATATCAGCGTTACAATAGAGGAATTTGCTTCGATTGTTGACGAGGAAATCAAAAAAACATTAAAAGTATTTACAGTTTAACTTAAATTATAAAGTCATAGCAATAAGAAGCAACAGAGGTTACCAACCTCGCGTAGAAAAGAAGGATGCACACAGAATAAATAATCTTATTCGTGGAGTACAAGAAGTAAGACTTGTGGGTGAAAACATTGAGCCTGGAGTTTTTAAACTTGCAGAAGCTTTAAGATTAGCTGATCAATTTGAATTGGATCTAGTTGAGATTTCGCCAAACGCAGAGCCGCCAGTTTGTAAAATCATGGATTACAAGAAATTTGTTTACGAACAAAAGAAACGTGATAAAATCCTGAAAGCAAAATCTACGCAAGTAGTAGTGAAAGAAATCCGTTTTGGTCCTCAAACAGATGAGCATGATTACGAATTTAAGAGAAAAAACGCGGAGAAGTTCTTGAAAGAAGGAGCTAAATTAAAAGCTTTTGTATTCTTTAAAGGTCGTTCTATCATCTACAAAGACCAAGGGCAAATCTTATTATTGAGATTAGCAACTGATTTAGAAGAATTTGGAAAAGTAGAAGCAATGCCAGTTCTTGAAGGAAAAAGAATGATCATGTTTATTGCTCCTAAGAAGAAAAAATAGTTAATAAGCAAAAGTCAAATGGGCAAAAGTTGGAAAACTAATGGCTAATGGCTAATGACTAATTACTCAAAATAAGTAAGTAAGAATAAATTAAAACACTAGGAAAAAATGCCTAAAATGAAAACCAAATCTAGCGCCAAGAAACGTTTCAAAGTTACTGGTTCTGGAAAGATTAAAAGAAAGCATGCTTTTAAAAGTCACATCTTGACTAAAAAATCTAAAAAACGTAAATTAGCTTTGACACATTCAGCGCTAGTTCACAAAACAGATATGAAAAGCATCAAACAACAATTAAGAATTATCTAGTAGAAGTATAAAGTCTTGAGAATTAAGTATTAAGACTAACACTTTAAAGAATTCTTTAGGTTAAAAACAATTTCAATAACCTTGGAGTATGGCTTTTAAGTTCCTTTGATTCAATTCAGGACGCCTGCTACAAAAAAACAATAAAATTATGCCAAGATCGGTAAATTCAGTTGCAAAAAGAGCAAGAAGAAAAAAAATAATGAAGCAAGCCAAAGGTTTCTTTGGTAGACGTAAAAACGTTTGGACAGTTGCTAAGAATGCGGTAGAGAAAGCAATGTGCTACGCTTACCGTGACAGAAAAGTGAATAAAAGAAATTTCCGTGCATTATGGATTCAACGTATCAACGCTGGAGCTAGATTGGAAGGAATGTCTTATTCTCAATTCATGGGTAAAGTAAAAGCTAACGGAATCGAATTGAACCGTAAAGTTCTTGCCGATTTAGCGATGAATCACCCAGAAGCTTTCAAAGCAGTACTTAATAAAGTAAAATAAACGTTATATAAACTCAATTTAGAATTACTTACTTATAAAAAACCCAATCGTTCATTCGATTGGGTTTTTTGCTATTCTAAAACGTTCTATTATAAAACCAATAAAGGAGCAATAATTCCAAAACTCAACAAACCAGTAGTGTAGTCTTTTACTCCAAAGGCTGTTTTTGCATAATTTGTATAATTATAATTTCTTGCAACGTAACCTAGGTAAAATTTCATATTATAGTCCTTAAAAGGCAAGTATTCTATTGTTGGAATTATGCCATAGCTAGAAGATAGTTTAGATTTCCCATTTGGATCAGGATTATCTTTCCAATAAAAATTAGTTGTCATTAGAGTTAAAAGCAAATTGATTTTAGGAGTAACTAAATATTCTGTTCTTAACCAATTTCCAAGATAAACAACATTTTGGGCTGCAAATTGATATTGACTATTGATGATATCAGAAATCATTTTTCTTCGATCTAATCCTTCGTAGGTGTATTGAAAGTCATAATACAGGAGGATTTTTTTGGATTTAAATTTATTCCCTAATGCAATATAATTCATATTTACACCTTTAGCTTCTCTAAAAAAAGAATAACTATAAGTAGTTTCTATTTTTTTATTAAAAAAACTACTTCTCCAATTTGTCACAAATGCAAATGGATATTCTGAAGCTAATAAGCTTGGTGGTGCAGTTACTCCGTATTGTTCTTCGAAAGTTTTGGTTCTAGAATTTAAAATTTGAAAAGAAAGCGAATTCATTCGATCCTTAAAAGTATGAGATATCTCTGCACCTACCAAAAAATTATCAGAATTTCCTATAATATCGTTGTAAGCTAAAATATTTATAGGATTCATATCAAATTCCCATCCTCCAAAATCTGCCACTAACTTCCCTATAGCTAAATCAGTACTCGGTGTTAACTCTATTTTAATAAAAGCTAAATCAATTGCTCTACTAATATTATCTAGATTTCCAGGCTCAGGCTCTCTAGTATATCTATTACGAAATCTAAAACGTACTTTGTCATGAATCTTACCTTTAATTTCAAATCTAAATTGATCAACATTATAACTTGACAAAGTATGATTCCCATTTAAAAAATTACTTGCAAAAGCAAAACGGGTATTAAAAATAAAATCAATATCCTTTAAATAAGATAGTTTTGAATTTAAAAGCGAAGATTTAGCCGTATCAAAAGCAAACAGATTTCCTTCATTTGACTGTTTTTCCATTTGTCCAATATGCTCCACTTGTCCAATTGAAAAAGTTGGAGTTAAAAAAAATAGAATGAATATAAAATATATTTTCAATTTTTATTTGTTTAAAAACTTATTAAATAATTTATTTAAATAAAAAATATATCAAAAGTAAATAACGCCATGAACAAATTACCTTTGGCTATAACTAAAACTTAATAATAGTCAAGAAAACAATATGGTAAGTGAAGTTATTAAAATAAAATTACATATTCTTTTGAACTAGATTTTATATCTACCACACTTGAATGAACCTACAAAATCGATCACTCACTGTTTTTTCTAAATAAAACTTATCAATAAAATATTGGTTTAGGATTCGTTTTTAATAACAATTCAAATGCTATAGATTTATTCTTCGAACTGATTTTATAATTAATTTTATAATAAAAACATTCGTATGAGGCCAGTTTGTTTTCAAAACTTGCCTATTACAAAACCAATAATGGAGCAACAAATCCGATTCCTAAAAACCCTGTAGTATAATCTTTGACTCCAAAAATATTTTCAGCATAACTAGTGTAATCATACTTTCTAGCAGTATAAGCGATATAAAACTTCAAATTCATATCTTTAAATGGCATGTATTGAACTGTTGGAATTAGTCCATAACTAATTGATAATTTTGAGCTACCGTTTGAATCTGGATTATCATTCCAAGAATGATTACTATTCATTACTGTTAAAAGTAAACTAATTTTTGGAGCTACTAAATACTCTGCTCGTATCCAGTTTTCGACGTAAAGAGTATTTTGTGCAGCATATTGATATTGACTACTTATAATATCTGATACAATACCTTTCCTATCTAAACCTTCATCACTGTAATGGAAATCATAATACAATATAAAATTTTTGGTTTTGAACTTGTTTCCCAATACAAAATAATTCATGTGAGCCCCGTTGGCTTCATTGAAAAAACTGTAACTATAGGTGGTTTCAAATTTACCATCAAAAAAGTTACTTCTCCAATTGACAACCGCCGCCAAAGGATATTCGGAAGGGTTAATGTTTGGTGGTGCAGCATTACCATATTGCGATTCATAGGTTTTTGTCCTTGAATTCAATAACTGTATAGAGATCGAATTTTTGCCATCTCCTATATCATGTGATATTCCTGCTCCAACCAAGAAGTTATCTGCATATTCTATAATGTCATTATAGGTTAAGATGTCAATTGGATTAAAATCGAATTCGTAACCTCCCCAATCTGCACATAATTTACCAAAAGAAAATTTAGTCTTTGGTGATAAATCTAAACTAATAAAAGCTAGATCGACAGAACGACTTATGTTATCTAAATCTCCTGGCACAGGCTCTCTAGTATACCTATTGCGAAATCTAAAATACACTTTATCATGAATTTTCCCTTTTATTTCGAACCTAAGCTGATTTACATTAAAATTAGAGAGTGTATGATTACCATCTAGAAAACTACTATTGTAGGCCATTCTTGAATTAAAAATCACATCTACATCTCTTAACAAAGACTGCTTATTGACTGGTATTAAAGATTTTAAAGAATCTGGAATAAAAAAACTTCCTTCATTAGTCTGTCTTTCCGTTTGATCCACTTGACTAAATAGAGCAATGGGTAAAAATCCAAACATTAGATATAAAAAATATTTTTTCATAATTTTATAATTAAAATTTTATAATAAAAACGATCCTAATAAAAATCCAACTGCAATAGCCACCCCAATAGCAACTACACCTGGAACCAAAAAACTATGGTTAATTACAAATTTTCCAATTTTGGTACTACCAGTCCTGTCAAAGTTAATTGCAGCTAAAAGTGTTGGATAACCAGGTAAAACAAAATCACTGTTTACAGCAGGAAAAATGGCGATTAGTGCTGGATTAGCCACTCCTAAAACCAAACCTAGTGGCATCATTGTTTTGGTCGTAGCAGCTTGACTAAACATTAATACTCCCATAATAAAAACGGCTATAGCAAAAGTCCAAGGATAAGCAGTTACTATACCACCTAAGGCTGCTTGTATTATATCATTGTTGGCATGCATAAAGGTAGAGCTCATCCATACCACACCAAAAACAGAGACTACTGCAGATGCCATAGAGGTAAACAAACTAGCTTTAGTAACTTCCGAAGTACTTGTTTTAGTAATTAACATCATGGCAGCAGAAGCAGTAAGCGTGATTACACTAATTATGGTTACCATAGACAAAGAACCATCAGCGGCAACGGCAAGTGTTTTAATTCCAGGCTCAAAACTTGGAACTAAACTTGGAAAAGCCCCAGCAATCACAATCAATATAATGGCAAAAGTAAAAATCAAAACCGAAGTTTTGGCTCCAGGTTTTAATGGTTTTTCGTGTCCTTCAGTATCTGCTTCCATACTTAAAGCATACTCTGGGTCTTTCATTTTTTCGATAAAAATAGGATCGTCATTCAATTCTACTCCTTTTTTGAAAACAGAAAAACAACCAATTAGTATACCGATAATACAAGCTGGAATACAAATCATCATGATATCTACCAATGCTCCTGGATACCCCAAAATCACAACCAATGCTGCAGTAGCCGCACTCATTGGACTTCCTGTTAATGCTAAATGAGAAGCTATAACAGAAATACTTAAAGGTCGTTCCGGACGAATTCTTTTCTTTGCAGAAACTTCTGAAATAATTGGCAATAAGGAATAAACAATATGTGCAGTCCCTGCAAATAAACATAAAAAGTAGACCGTAAAAGGGGCTATAAAAGTAATATTTGAAGGATTGCTTCTAATGACTTTTTCGGCTAAACTTACGAGATAGTCTAATCCTCCTGATGCTTGTAGGGTTGCTGCAGTTGTCACAATAGCCATAATAATCAACATGACATCGAGAGGAGGATCTGTTGGTTTCATTTTGAAAACAAAAATAAAAACTAATAAACCAACCATTCCCATAACTCCTAATCCAATTCCTTTCATTTGTGAACCAATGAGAATCATTGCAATAAGAACTGTAAATTCAATCCAAATCATATAAAGCTTATTTAAGATAACTACTATTTAGTTTAAAATTAAAAAAGGGAATACTTGTATTGTACAAGACTCCCTAATTCGTTAATTAATATTCGAAGAAATTCTGTTGAATTTTATTTTTATCCGATGTTTCCGATAAAGACAACATTAATAAAACTCTTGCCTTTTGTGCGCTCAGATCATCTGCAACAACAAAACCAAGCCCAGCATCATCAACTTCATTTTCCAAAGTTGTTCTTCCTGATCCTGTTCTATTGGATCGGCAAATTAAGATTCCATTTTTAGAAGCCTCTGCTAATGCTTTACCAACTGGAGCATTAAAATTTCCATTTCCCATACCATCATATATAAGACCTTTTACAGATGCATTTAACAAACCAGTCACCGTAATTGGATTTGCATCAGCATATCCATAAACTATCTCTACTTGGGGTAATGAAGTTAATTTTGAAACATCAAACTTTTTTGAAGGATTCTTTAATGATTGATAGTAGTAATTTACTTTACCATCATAAATTAATCCGATAGGACCAAAATTACGAGATAGAAAAGTTTCCAGATTCGTAGAACTAGATTTTGTAACATCTCTAGGATCAAATATTTTTTCATTCATAGCAACAATAACCCCTTTTCCTTGACTTTTAGGATTTGCAGCAACCATTACTGCATCTAATAAATTTCTATTTCCATCTTGACTCATTGCCGTTGAAGGACGCATAGACCCAACAACGACAACAGGCTTATCGTACATAACAGTTAATTTTAAAAAATAAGCAGTTTCTTCTTGTGTATCTGTACCATGAGTCAAAACAATAGCATCTGCTAAATTTTCTTTGAATATTTGATTAATTCTATTGGACAATTTTAACCAAGTAACCACATTCATATCTTGGCTTCCAATTGAAGCAACTTGCTCTCCAGTGATTTTTCCGTAATTATGTATTTGAGGAACTGCATTAAGTAAATCGTCAATTGGCACTTTTCCTGCTGTATAAGCTGATTTTGTGGATGATTCTCCTGATCCTGCAATAGTTCCTCCTGTTGCCAAAATCATAATTCTTGGAGAAGTTTTCGTGATTTTGTCTTGTGCTTGTATTTGTAATACAGTAAAACAAACTAAAAATAATAAAACAATTTTTTTCATAACATATTTATTTGATTAATATACAATGGTGCACGATTCCTTCTTAAACTACTATTAAGAAGTAATAAATTTAGGATTGATTAAATTTTCAATAGAATAAATTTCATCCCATTTGTCTTGAGTAATTAATTTTCTTTCTACAACCGCTATTTGATGAACACTTTTTCCGGTTTTTAAAGCTTCACCTGCAATGCTGGCGCTTTCTTCATAACCTAAAATTGGGTTTAATTGTGTTACAATTCCAATACTATTCATTACCATATTGTAACAATGTTGCTCATTGGCAGTAATTCCATTTATACATTTATCGATTAAAGTCTGAATGGCTTTTGTCAAATAATCTAAAGAAGTAAACATCGCGAAAGCAATTACGGGTTCCATAACATTTAATTGCAATTGTCCCGCTTCGGCGGCCATTGTTACTGTTAGATCTTGACCAATAACATAAAAACAAGTTTGATTGACCACTTCTGGAATAACAGGATTTACTTTTCCCGGCATAATTGAAGAGCCTGGTTGACGTGCGGGCAAATTAATTTCATTGAAACCCGTTCTTGGTCCAGAACTCAACAATCTCAAATCGTTACAAATTTTAGAAACTTTAACTGCTGTTCGTTTCATTGTTCCCATTATTTGAACATAGGCGCCCGTATCAACTGTTGCTTCAATTAAATCGGGAGATAAGGTTAATGGAATACCAATTTCTTTAGCCAAATAATTGACACAAATTTCTGGATACCCTTCTGGAGCATTTACTTTAGTACCAATTGCGGTTGCTCCCATATTAATTTCTAAAACCAAACTTTGAGCATCACGAAGTCGTCTTACATCTTCTCCAATTGTCGTTGCGTAAGAATGGAATTCCTGACCCAATGTCATAGGTACTGCGTCTTGCAGTTGGGTACGTCCCATTTTTAAGACTTTATTAAATTCTTCTCCTTTGGCAGTAAAAGCAATTTCTAAATTTTCCAGTGACTTTATAAAAGAATCCATCTTAAGGTATAATGCTATTCTAAATGCAGAAGGATAGGCATCATTTGTGGATTGAGAACAATTCACGTGATTATTTGGGTGCAGAAAATTATATTCTCCTTTTTTGTGACCTAAATATTCTAATCCAATATTTGCAATGACTTCATTGGCATTCATGTTTACAGAGGTACCAGCACCACCTTGAATTAAATCACTCACAAATTCCTGATCAAATTTACCAGCAATAACTTGATCACTTCCGTAACAAATGGCCTCTACAATTTTGGCATCTAGAGCTCCGCAATCTTTATTGGCCAATGCTGCCGCTTTTTTAACATATCCCAAGGCTTTAATAAATAGTGGTTCTTTGGAAATTGGAATTCCTGTAATATTAAAATTTTCCACCGCTCTAAAAGTTTGAATTCCGTAATACAAATGATTTGGAATTTCTAATTCTCCTAAAAAATCGTGTTCTTTTCTTGTTGCTTCCATATTAAAAATTTTGTTTTTTCTTGTTTTGACTTATTTTTAAGTAAAAATAATTAAAATTAATTATTATTTTACTTAAATAAATTAACAATACTATTTAGATGCCAAATAAAATAAATACTCATTTATCTAAATCAGTTGTAATTGTTTTTTATATCTATTTATAATTAATATTTAACTAAATCAACTCATCATTGAAACCAAAATTGGACCCCATGAAGTCAATAAAATATTGCCTAAAGCATACGGAATGGTATATCCCAAAACAGGAAACTTACTTGCTGATGCATCTTGAATTGCTTTTAATCCAATTGTTGAAGTTCCTGCTCCCGTTTGAGCGCCCAATAAAATAATAGGATTCATCTTTAGTACATATTTTCCAAAATACAGACCAATAATATGAGGAAGTATTGCAACTATTAATCCTGCAAATAGAATGCTAAATCCTATTTCTTGAAGACCAGAAATAAAACTTGGCCCCGCTGCCAATCCAACTAACCCAATAAATGTAGCCAAACCAACATTGTCAAATATCCACAATGCAGCTTCGGGAATTCTACCAAACATTGGTGTTCGAGAATGCAACCAACCAAAGATTAACCCCATTACCAAAGCACCTCCACTTGTTGATAATGTAACTTCTATACCGAAAACGGTAACCGATAATAATCCGATTAGTCCTCCTAAAACAATTCCTAATCCAACAAAAATGATATCGGTTTCTACACTAAGCCTATCCAAAAAGCCTATTTCTTTTGCTACATTTTCTATGTGTAACAATTTACCGCTTACTTTTAATACGTCTCCCCTATTTAAAATTGTTTTTCTGCTAAAAGGTATTTCTTGATACTCTCTAGTTACTTTATCCAACATTAGGCCATTTCCGTACTGCTTGCCTAAATCACCAATTGATTTTCCAGCAATATTTTTATTTGTTACTGTAATATCCATGTGCGCCAATGGAAAGTTTAGTAACTCTTCATCCAAAACTTCTGGACCAATAGAAGACAAACTATCCAAAATAATTCCATGTTGCGCCATTATAACCATAATGTCATCTTTGCAAATTATGGTATCTGGAGTTGGTTCGAATAATTCACCATTGTGTCGCATCCTTTGGATAGCCAATCTTAAATTTTCATTTAATTTTTCAAATTCGCCAATAGTCAGACCGATCCACTTATCATTTGTGATTTTATACGCTCTTATGATCCACCTTTGATAGGCAGATTGTATACCAGGCTCATGCTCTGTTTCACCCGTAAGTGACTGACTTAGTTTTGCACTTTCTTCTAATAAATCTATTCGTAATAATTTTGGAGCAATTGTGGTTATAAAAAAAACAAATGAAATAGCTCCAATAAGATACGTTATTGCATAAGAAACCGGCATATTATTAATGAGCCGTGCTTTTTCGATTCCATCTATTGGGAGTTTGTTTATAGCTTCGGCAGCTGTACCTATTAGTGTAGACTCTGAAAAAGCACCTGCTAAAAGTCCAGCTGCGGTTCCCAAATCATATCCTAATACTTTGGATATTCCAAAAGAAATAAACAAACATGAAACACAAATAACTAAAGTGAGCATTAATTGAGGAAATGCATTTTTTTTCAATCCTTGAAAAAACTGAGGTCCTACTTTGTATCCAGTTGCAAAGAGAAAAAAATCAAAGAAAATGACTTTTACAATAGAAGGAATTTCAATATTTAGTTGTCCTATTAATACACCTGCCAATAAAGTTCCAAGAACAACACCAATTTTAAAAGTACCAATCTTGATATGTCCAAATGCAAATCCTAAAGCTAGAGTTAAAAAAACAGCCAATTCGGGATGTTCTTGCAGAATAGAAGTTAGTTTCCCCATTTAGATAGAATAAAATTTATAAAACAATTTCAACAAAAAATATAATATAATTTTAACTATTCAAACTAAAACAAATGGAGTAGGATTTAAAGTAAATCAGTCTGAATCATTATTATGAACTTTTACTATTTTAGTTTAATTTTGATAAACAAATCAATCAATTTTATTTAAAAAAATGGGGTTTTTTTATAATCGATATAAATTTAGTTCAAATATTTACATAATTAATTAAAAATTAATTAATTACCATAATTTATAATCGTTGTAAATAATCGTTGTACTACTGGATACTTTTTATACAAAATAAAAAGAAAAGTGTACTATTTAGACGCTACAAATCGCAATTAGTTCACTTATATTCTGGAGTATACATTTTACTTTTTATAAAATCACTGATACTAGAAGGTCGTTCAATACTGGCTAAACCCAATCTAAAAATTTCTTCAGCAACTTTCTCGGCTACCTTAACAGATACTTGTAAAATAGCATCTATATTGGGATAAATTAACCCTTTTTCAAAATCTTCAAAAGACACTTGTTCTGCAACAGCTTCTGCAGCTGTCAACAATAAATCGTCTGTAACTCTTTTCGCTTCAGTTGCAAAAATGGCTAGTCCTAAAGCTGGAAAAATAAAAACATTATTACCTTGTCCAGGTGTAAAAACTTTTCCCTGATATTCAACCGGGGCAAATGGACTTCCACTAGCAAAAATAGCTTTTCCTTTACTCCAAAAATAAGCTTCTTCAGCAGTACATTCAGAATGAGAAGTAGGGTTTGAATAAGGGAAAATTATAGGGCGCTCATTTACAGCACTCATGTTTTCTATAACTTGCTGATTGAAGGCCCCTCCTACTGTACTTACTCCTACTATCGCAGTTGGTTTCACACTTAAAACTGCTTCGGAAAAATCAGTACACAAGTCAGCTTCATGGGCAAATTGCAATTGATGTTCCAAAAGATCTGTTCGGCTTTTTACAATTAAACCATTAACATCGAACATCCAGATTTGATTTAAGGCTTCATCTCTAGTCAAGCCATCTCTTTGAAATTTCTTGACCAACATATCAGCAATACCAAACGCGGCTGCACCAGCTCCTAAAAACAAAAACCGCTGCTCTTTAAATTGTTTATTCATCAAACGGCTTATTGAAATAAATCCTGCTGTAGCAATGGCCGCTGTACCTTGAATATCATCATTAAAAGTAGATACTTTTTCTTTATATGTATTTAAAATTCGGATGGCATCTACACCAGGAAAATCTTCCCACTGGATGCAGACTTTAGGAAAAACTTCATTCATAGCTTCAACAAAAGCAGCTATAAAGTCATCAAATTCTTTCCCCCTTATTCTATTGCATTTCAACCCTGGATACAAAGGGTCATTAAGAAACTCAACATTATTAGTCCCAACATCCAAAACAATTGGCAACGTATATTCTGGAGGTACACCACCGCAACTAGTGTATAAAACTAATTTACCGATTGGAATACCTAATCCGAAAATTCCCAAATCACCTAATCCTAAAATACGGCCACCATCTGTAACAACAGTAAACCGAACGTCTTTTACAGGCCAATTTCTAAGAATTGTTTTGATATTATCTTTCTGAGTAATTGAAATAATCAACCCCCGAGGTCTTCGAGACACCTGACCAAATTTTTGACAAGCTTCTCCAACTGTTGGGGTATAAACTAAAGGAAGGAATTTTGCTGGTTCGCTAGAAATTGTTTTAAAAAACAAAGTTTCATTGTTTTCTAACAATTGCATTAGAAAAATATATTTATTTATGGGTTTTTCAAAATTTTCAAGTTGTCCTTGTACTCGTACTACTTGTGTTTCTAAGGTTTCAATTGTTTCGGGCAACATTCCCTGCAAACCATATTTTTCTCTTTCTTCATTATTGAAAGCCGTACCTTTATTTAATCTTGGATTACGTAATAACGAATAACCAGTATTGTCTTCCATAAATTTTCTGTTTTTAAAAAATTAGTTTTCTTTTAATTCAAACAAACTTTAACTTTTTTAAACAAAAAATCATTTATGTTTGAAATAATCCCTTAACAACTTGTCAGTTAATTATCAGAACATAAAAATACTAAAAATATTCAATACCAATTAATTACACAAAGATTAAAGTTACTTCAGAATAATTATTCATCTCCGGAATGATGCTCTTGTACTTTTGGAGCATTATGTTTTATAACCGTATTCAGATAAAAAAATAATCTTAAGGTATGATTCATATCATATTGATACCCATTCGATTTTTGTTGGTATACATTCATATATCCAAAATCATAACTTAACTTAGGGTTGATATTTTGTCTTATTCCAACAAACAGCCTATTTTGATCAAATGTATTATACACTACTTCTTTTCCAAACTGAATCAATATTTCATCGGACACAACCAAAGAAGGCAATTTTTTATTGCTAAAAACAGGAATGGTAAAACTTGCCAAGTATCGAACCCTATCTGTAAATTTAAGCTCACCTGTAGGCTCATCATTGGCTATTTTTTCTTGCCAACGTTGTTCATTCCGTATTCTTTGAAGTATGCTTACTTTGCCAACCTTGGTTAACAATTGTGCTTGCTGGTATATTCTGTTTTCATCTGCATAAGTTGACCACCCCTCTTTTGTAGGGGCAAGCCACATGTGTGCGTAACCTCCAGTAATTGATACAGAAGCATTTGGTATGTACGTAATTCCACCTCTTAAAAAATAAAAATTATTACTGTCAAAAAATTCATTTTCACGAATATGCGCATCTGCAACAATACCCCAATGATCACTAATTTTTGTTATAGTGTTTAAGGATATCCAAGTTTGCATTTGTTCGTTTACATCTTTTTTTGGTGTTCCCTGACTAAATATTAAAAACGGAAATAATAAAACTGTAATTTTAAGTGCATTTTTCAAAATAGTGCTGTTTTAAATTTTTGGATAAACTTGAGTTAAAATTAATTAATATATCAATACTTTTTTTTTAAAAGTAAAATTACTTTTCATTTCAATACATAAATATGATTTTTATCATAATAGAAACTAGTAAAATCAATTTTTAATTAGTCAAAACAAAAAAGAGATTTTAACTGCATTTCATGTTTGTTTCAAAAACATATTAGTTAATCAGAAGCATGTCTCTTAAATAAAATACATTTGCAAACAAAACAGCACTTACCCCAAAAATGAAATCAAAATTTCTTTATTTATTTCTCTTCTTTTCTTTACCGATTATTTCCCAAACCAAACTCCTTTCCTGGAATCTCGAAAACTTTGGTAAATCCAAATCCGATCAAGAGATTACATTTATTGCCTATACTATAAAAGACTATGACATTGTCACTATCCAAGAAGTAGTGGCTGGAGATGGTGGCGCACAAGCAGTGGCAAGACTTGCCGACGAACTTAATCGAAAAGGCAGTAAATGGGATTATCAAATAAGCGAACCTACTTCAAGCAGTGCTTATAAAACGGAACGTTATGCTTTTCTATGGAAAACGAGTACCGTAAAACTAAAAGGAAAACCGTGGTTGGAACGCAACTACCATCTTAAAATAGACCGTGAACCTTATTATGCCACTTTTGAAATAAAAGGAAAATCCATAACTATTGCTGCTTTTCATGCCATTACAAAAAGTAAACAACCCGAAACTGAAATTAAATATTTCAAGTTTTTACCTCAATTGTATCCAACTTTGAACCTGATATTTGTTGGAGATTTTAATTGTCCACAATCGCATTCTGTATTTAATCCTATAAAAAAAATGGGTTATGCTCCTATTTTAGTAAATCAAAAAACATCTTTAAAAACCAAATGTAAAGGAAGTAATTGTTTGGCTTCGGAATTTGACAATATGTTTTACAAAACCAATTCCATAAACTATATAAAATCTGATGTAATCCCTTTTTATGAAAAATTCGCGACCTTAAAAGAAGCTCGAAAAATTTCTGATCACATTCCGATTTGGGTTGAATTTTCATTGAATTAAAAAATCAACCGCAAATTCGCAGATTATTTATAACAATTTGATTTTTAATTTGTAAATCTGCGTTAAAAAAAATTAGAATCTGAAATGCAATTACAAGATTTGAATTTATATTCTATGTTTTCTGTTTTTTCTTTCTAGCCGCTGGAAACAGAACATTATTCAATATCAATCGATACCCTGGAGAATTAGGATGCAAATCCAATACAGTAGCAGGATCACCAACTTGATGTTGAAAATCTTCTGGATCATGACCTCCAAAAAAAGTAAACATTCCTTTTCCTTTTTCACCGTGAATGTAGCGTGCTTCACCGTTGAGTTCGCAAGTTCCCATTATCAATACATTCGATTTTACCAGTTCGGAGTCGAAGGCTGTTGTTTGTCCCATGAATCCCTTAACCAATTGCGTGTGATTTTGACACAACATACTAGGTATAAAATCCCATTTGGCCGAAAAATCCATCAATGTGAAGTAATCTTTATCCATTGGTATTTTTCGTTTAAGAGTCATATCGATATCCGAAAATTCATATTGTTCCGGTCTGCGTTCCAAAGTAAAATTCTTGAAAGCAAAAGTACTGCCAAAATTCAATTTTGATTGATAGTTGGCCTCACTTGGATCTCCATCAAACATTGGTTCACAAATATCGACTCCATCGGCGGCCAAAGCAATGTCAAAACTATCTGTAGCAGAACACATAGCAAATAAAAATCCACCACCAATAACAAAATCACGTATTTTTTTTGCCACGGCACCTTTTTCCTGTGACACTTTCTCATAGCCCATTTTTTTGGCCAATTCTTCGGCATCTCTTTTTTGATCTATGTACCAAGGAACATTTTTGTAGGCGCCGTAAAATTTGCCGTATTGTCCCGTGTAATCTTCATGATGTAAATGCAACCAATCATAAAGTAACAATTGATCACTTAAAACTTCTTCATCATATATAGGTGTAAAAGGAATTTCGGCATAAGTTAATACTAAAGTAACGGCATCATCCCAAGGTTGTTTGCCTTTGGGTGTATAAACAGCAACTTTGGGTGCTTTCTCCAAAATCACGGTTTCCATGTTTTGAGAAGGACTAGCAATTTCATTTAGAATAGCAGTTTCTTCAGCATCCGAAAGAATTTCAAAACTCACGCCACGTATTTGGCATTCTTTTCGAATTTCTTCTGTATCTGGCAACAAAAAAGAACCTCCACGGTAATTGAGTAACCAACTGGCTTTGTAATTTTTGGCCAAACACCAATAGGTAATTCCGTAAGCTTTAAGATGATTTTGTTGCGTAGTTTCGTCCATTGGCAACAAAACAAAAGAGGCTCTAGAACTAAAGGATATTAGAAAAATAAATATAAAAAGTAGGCTTTTGCATTTCATTTTAAAACTATTTTACAGCAAAGATAGCAGGAAGTAATTCTTTTTATCTTTTATAATATACAAAGTAAACTTTTTTAACAATAATCAATTAAATATCCAAAGAAACTATTGCATTCTGGATGGCATAAACAACCAAACCAGCAATGTTTTTGGATTCTGTTTTTAGCAACAAATTATTTCGATGCCCTTCAACTGTTCTAGGGCTAATGAATAGTTTTTCACCAATTTCTATCGTGCTTTTTTGTTTGCAAATGAGTTGTAAAACTTCTAATTCTCTTGAAGTTATAAAACCAGTATCAAAACTACATTTAGATTTTTTATTTGTGATTAAATCCTTCTGTATAATATTCATTACATACTCTGGATAATAGAAACCTTTTGTTGCTACTTCATTAATAGTTTCAAATAATTCTTGTGGCGTAGCATTTTTTACCAAATAAGAAACTGCACCAACATCAATCATATTGGCTATAAACGACTTAGAGTCATAACTAGTTAAAGCTATTATTTTTATATCAGAAAAATCTCTATGTATGATTTTTGTCGCTTCAATACCATTTAACAAGGGCATTTTCAAATCCATAATTACTATATCTGGCTTGGGATTATTTCCCTTTAGAAAATCAATCAATTCTAATCCATCAGAAGCTTCAAAAATGACATCTATATTCTCTTCTCTTCCCAATAAAAAAGAAATTCCTTTTCGAAACAAGACTTCATCATCTGCTAAAATTATTTTTATTTTTTGCTTCATATTTTAAAAATTAAAAACTACTGAAATACCATTTTCCATTTGAGATTCAATCGTTAGACACCCTTCCAAAACAGTAATTCTACTTGCAATATTCTTCATCCCAAGTCCTTTATGGTTTTGCATTTTTTTGAAATCAAAACCAATTCCATTGTCAGTGTACCTACACATTTTTTTTTCATTCACCTCTTCAAAAAGAAGAGAAATAAAAGTTGCTTTTCCATGTTGAACTGAATTGGTCAATAACTCCTGCACAATTCTAAAAACATGTATGTGAGATTCATTCTCTTTAAAATCAAATTTTAAATTGTTTTTATATTCAATTTTCACCGATCTGTCGGCTTCAAATTCAGAACATAATTCCTCAATTCCTGCGTGAAGTCCAAATTTTTCTAAAACAGGAGGAAGTAGTCTATGTGACATTTTTTTTGAACTATTCAATGCCTTTGCAGTGTACTCCATAATGTTCTTGGTAATTTCTTCAACATCTTTTTGAAGCAAATTCGGAATTTTAAGCAAATGACAATTTAGAGAAATAACATTCAATTTTGAACTAATATCATCGTGTAAGTCTTGGGCAATTCGTTTTCTGTCCAATTCAAGAGTGCGTATTACTGCAGACAATTGATTTTTTTTCTGAAAAATATCCGAATTATTCAATTCTATTTTTTTTTCCATAGGGTTTGAATATAAAATATTGACTGCTTTCTTAAAAGTGATAGATTGATTCTTGAATTCAGAACTAAAAACTGCTAAATTATCTTATATTTAACATTCAAAATTGTATTTTGTCGGTATTTTAAAACTTTAAACGACAAATATAAATATATTTAGTCATTTTCCTAATAAATATAATATTTCTTATTCTTTTAAATCAAACCTAAAATAAAATCGCTGCTTTTTAATTCAATATAAAACTATTCAATTTTACTAAAAAATACTCATGCAAATTTGAATTAACAGTTTAAAAAAATTAAATAACATTGGATAAAAAAGCAAAATTTTCATTCACTATTTATAAAAAACATACAATACTATATTTCATATAGTCAATAACAAACATAAGAAAATAAATCTATTTAAAAGTTAAAAAATTAACTATACTACTGAATATCAATCTTATGAACTATTTTTTTTTAATATTTTTAAAAAATAACTTGTTTAAAAATTCTTTTAGACAAAAATCAACCTACCCATACCTCAATTTTTTACTTTCATAACACAAAAAAAGGCACTGACGACATTTTTATATAAAAAAATAGGTAATAACTTAATTTCATTATTTATTAGAGTGTTTTTATTTACAATTTCAATTTGCAGACTATTTTAATCCATTGACATTTCATTTAAATAAAATTAATTTTTGTCCATCGGAGATTAGAGTCTTTTATCTTGAAAATGAGCTGTTTATGAAATTTAATTCTAAATTCGTTTTTCAAAATTTATAAAAATTAAAAAATGAGTTTTTAAAATACACGTAAAAATACGTGTAACTGATTAAATTTTAATTACTTAATTTAATTTTCAAACTTAAAAACTAAAAATTTATGTCAACAGAACCATTTATTGGAGAAATTAAAATTTTCGGCTTTGATTTTGCGCCAAAATCGTATGCAAATTGCAATGGACAACTAATGCCAATTTCACAAAACTCAGCTCTTTTCTCCTTGTTAGGAACAACTTATGGCGGCAATGGGCAAACAACATTTGGGTTACCCGATTTAAGAGGCAGAATGCCTATAGGACAAGGATCTGGGCTTGGATTACCGTCTCACAGCATGGGGGAAGTATCAGGTAATACAAACGTAACATTATTAACTTCAAATTTACCAGCTCATTCACATATTGCTCAAGGAATTTCTGTGAATGTCCCTGTGGCATCTAATAATGGAGATGTCAGTGATCCAACTGGTGCTTTTCTTGCAAAAGGAAATTCTGACATCTATTCCTCTGTGGCAACTAGTAATAATTATGGAGCTTTAACCGTAGCCGGACAAACTGGAGTTACTGGTAGCAACATGCCTGTGGACATTACTAATCCGTATTTGGTAATCAACTATTCCATAGCAATTTACGGTATATTCCCTAGTAGAAATTAGAACACTTCTTGCTTAATTTAATTTTTCATTCATTAAATACTAAAAAATATGTCAACAGAACCATTTATAGGAGAAATCAAGATATTGGGTTTCAATTTCCCTCCAATGGGTTATATGCTATGTGCAGGACAACTTATATCAATAGCCGAATATACTGCATTATTCTCCTTAATAGGAACCAATTATGGAGGTGACGGGCAAACAACTTTTGCCTTACCCGATTTGCAAGGCAGAGTGCCAATAGGTCAAGGACAAGGTACTGGATTGCCTAACTATGTAATTGGGCAAAAAGGTGGGACGACACAAACCGCATTAACTACAAATAATTTACCAGCCCACGTTCACCCCGCTACTGGAATAACAGTCAATATGCCTGTGTCAAATAACAACGGTGATGTGTCCGATCCAAGTGGAGCTTTTCTAGCCAAAGGAAGTTCTGATATTTATTCCTCAGTTGCAACAAGTAATAACTATGGTCCCTTAACAATAGCTGGACAAACAGGAATTACAGGAAGCAATACTCCAATAGATATTACTAACCCTTATTTGGCAATTAACTATTCTATTGCTCTAGAAGGAATATTCCCAAGTAGAAACTAAACCATTAAAATAAAAAAAGGAAATTCTAAAAAAATTTCCTTTTTTGACATAATAAAAGTACATGCAAACAATTGGAATTTTATTACCTCGATCCACCTATTACGAAACTATCGGTTATGATTTATACGAAGGACTTCGATCTAGTTTAAAAAATCTTGGAAGAACCGATATAAAAATAGTTTCTGAAAACATAGGCTTTGGAGCAGACAAACAACAATGCTATCGAAGCGCAGAAAGGCTTTTATTAGAAGAAAATGCAGATCTTGTAATTGCTTATATAGGACACCGAACAGCACAATTACTTCGCCCTCTTTTTTTGGCGGCCAATAAAATGCTTATAGTTCTTGATGCTGGTGCCAATTTACCACACGAATGGTCAGCTTGTCCAAATATTTTTTACCACTCCCTTCATAATGCATTGGGTGCTTGGCATATTGCCAAAGATGCTGTTGCAAATGGTTATAAAAATGCAGGTATGGTAACTGGGTACTATGATGGTGGCTATTTGCATACTTATAGCGTTTCCAAAAGTTTTGAAATGGCAGGTGGAACTATTTGTTTCAATCATGCTACTGGATATAAAGACCTTGATTTTACTATGGAGCCTTTAAAACTTCATTTGGAACAATATCCCGACAGCGCATTATTAAGTCTTTTTAGTGGTGATTTCGTACAATGGTATTTTGAAGGAATAAAAAAATTATTTGAAAATAAAAACATTCCTATTTATTTACCTCCTTTCGCTTTTGAAGAAACAATGTTGTCTCAGGCAGTATATCCAAGTAATAATATAAAAGGAATTGCAGCTTGGTCTAAAAATATAAATAGCGAAGCCAACTTAAATTTTATTGAAACAATTACAGAAACTGGCAGAACGCCTAATTTATTCTCTTTATTGAGTTGGGAAAGTGCTACAATTGCATTAAAAGTATTAGAACTCGCTGAAATACATAAAAAAAACACTTCAAAAATTGCAACTGATTTACAATTATTTGAATTTGAAAGCCCAAGAGGAACTATCTATTTCGACTCAAAAACCAATACCTCTATTTCCCCTTTTTATAATGCTACTATTGTTCCTACAGAAGATGGGATGTGCGAAGTTTTAATAGAAGGAGAAGCTAAAGGTGTATTTGAAAATTTTGTGAATTTAACCAATCAAGATTTAAACAATAGTACATCGGCTTGGTATAATAGTTATGCCTGCATCTAAAAATGGAAAAACAAAAAAAAATAGTAGTCTTGTGCGGTGGCAAATTTGCATTCAAAACATTGCAATTACTTGCTTACGAAAAATTTATATGTGGAATTGGTATTGGCAATGGAAGTGAGAATATTGTTGAAGCATTAGAAAGAGAAGCCGAAGACAGTAACATCGGATTCAAATCATTTCCAAAACAAAGTAGCATTTCAGAAATGAAAAATTGGTTGGATAATCTTCAACCCGATTATATATTTTGCATTTCCTTTCCTTTTTTGATACCGGAATCTGTTTTAGGGTATGGAAGTGAAAAATTCATCAATTTCCATCCCGCACCATTACCTCAATACCGTGGAGCAATGCCCATTTTTGAAGTACTTAAAAACCAAGAAAAAGAAACCGCAATCTGCGTTCATTTTATGAATTCAAAATTTGATGAAGGCCCCGTAATTTTTAATGACCCTGTTACTGTTAATCCTGACGACACTTATGGAAAACTAACAGTACGATTAAGTGATCGTATGGTACAAATAGCCTTAAATATGGCTAATATGGTTCAGTTTGCCAATAAAATTCCAAGCCATCCACAAGATGAAGCGAATTCTTATTATTATGAAAAACCAACATTATCGGACACTTATATTAATTGGAAACGAATGTCTGGGAGTGAAATTATTGCACTAATAAATGCTTGTAACCCATGGAATACAGGTGCCGATGCGACAATGCTTGGGGAGCAAATAAAAATAATTTCAGCAACACTATTGCATTCAAAACATAACAATCAACCTGGAACAATTGTATCGATTACTGATACTTTAAATATAGCTTGTAATGATAACCAACAAATAGCAATTGAAATACTGAGTACAGAACAAGGTATTATGACTGCAAAGCAGTTTGGATTTTTAAAACCCGTTTTCAGCACAACTTAAAAGTAAAATTTCTTCAATCAAAATTTGATATCCACTTAAAAAATTGAAACCATGAAAAAGAACATTACATTAATTCTAACTCTGCTCCTCTCTATTTTTTTCTTACAAGGAAATGCTCAAACTCAATTTTGGAGCGATGATTTTGATGCTGGCCCAACAGCAGGAAGTACCAGAACACCAGAAGGTACTGGTGGAATAAATTCACCTGCAACAAGTTATTTTAAACTTACTGATGGAACAACCGTTTCTCAGGAAATAGCTTTTACGGGAAAACAAGGAACCAATTATTGGGCTGGAGAGGACCATAATGCTGCAGGAACTGGATTACCATCCGCTGGAGCAGGCACCGATGATATAAATGATGAATTAACTATTACATGGACAGGGATAAATATTTCCGGCAAATCTGGATTAAACTTTAAAGGTTTATTTGCTGCCAATAGTACGAATGGACCTTGGGACACTAAAAACGCTACTTGTGATGGAAACTCCACTACAAATACAGACTATATTATCATTCAATACCAAATCGATGGAGGAGCATGGACAGATGTGATTCGCTTTTTCAACAAAGGAGGTAATATCGCAAATAAATACCTTTATGAAGATACCGATAACAATGGCTGTGGTGATGGTGCTCAAATAACAAATGCTTTTGGAGAATTTACTAAAAATATTACTGGAACTGGAACAACTTTAAATTTACGTATTAACGTTTATTCTGAAGGAGATAGAGAAGAATGGGGAATCGACAACTTCCGTTTATTTGAAACTGCATCTTGTGTTAATCCAACTGCGTACAACGTAACAGGTGGAGGTGCTTATTGTTCTGGAGGAACTGGTACTGCTGTTGGTTTATCCAATTCTGAAACAGGCGTAACTTATCAATTAAAAAATGGAGCTACTAATGTTGGTAATGCTGTATCTGGAACTGGTGCCGCTATTTCATTTGGTAACCAAACAATAGCTACCACTTACACAGTGGTTGCAACTAGAACTACAGGAGGTTGCACAAATACAATGACTGGGAGTGCTGTTGTAAGTATTAATACTACTACAGCGCCAACGGCTTCAACTCCACAAGCTTTTTGTAATGCGGCTACAATTGCCAATTTAACCGCGACTGGAACGGCCATCAAATGGTACGACGCTGCAAACAACGGA
>NZ_OZ248494.1:0-20094 GCF_965234445.1 Flavobacterium rarum (SeqCode)
ACGGTTTTGCGATTGCCTTTGGGGGCATTCAATCCAAAATGAGGTAAATTAACTTCGGTGTCGTGTGCCATGGTATGTATGGGTTCTCGGTTATTATTCGTCGTTCCGTCAATGATAAAATAGCCTTCGCTTATGTTGCCTGTTTCCTGATTCAAAGGCACAATGACATACACGTGGGTAAATAAATCAGGGCGAAAACTCGGTTGTTTTATTTGCCTTATGTAATGTCTAATCCCTAAATTCACTAACAAACAACTGGCGAAAATCGAATAGGTTTTGCAATCAACTCCCTCATTTCGTTGCTTGAACGCACAAGCTGGACTTCTTAAATTTTGCTCCATTCCATCCGCCTTGTACTGAATGTGATGGTACAAAAACCAATAGATTTTGTCACAGGTTTCTTTTAAGGATTCCCTTTGCAAAAGAGTTGCAACTTGCTTGGTTTGGTCGTTGTACTTGATAACCATATCCTTAATCATACGAACTGTATCAAAAGTATTGCCGTTGCCTAACTTTGTTTTATCACAAGCAACTTTAGGAAACAACGGCTCGTACTCTTGACCGCCTAATAGTTTTCGTTGTAACAAGCTATCAATGTCCATTTTCGTTTCGTTCTTGCTTAAGGTATCAGGCTTTCTTTTGTTTCTTGAACTCAAAGATCAAAAGCTTTTTTTTAAGAATTGGGGGGTTGGGGAGGATGGAACGGCTTTGCAAAGGATGGGGTAAAGTTGCAAAGGGTTTACAAAGAGTTTGTATTTTTTTTTGAACAGCACTTGTAACCTTAGCTGATAGTGGTAGTGCTATTTTTTGGTTAATTTTAATTACATTTGGTTAGAATTATGATAAAAATGATAATTACAATCCCTAATGATATAAAAAGTGAGTTTGAAGGTTATGATTATATTATAACTTGGATAAATAAATACAAAAATGTTAAGAACACTGAAATTACGTTTGATTTTGGAAAAGTTACATTTCTTGAAGCAAACTTGTGTGCTTTAATCGGCACAATTTTTGAAATGTTGGAATCAAAAAATAATTTGATTAAACTTAAAAATATTCAGCCACGTGTAGAAACAATTTTAAGAAAAAATGAGTTTCTATTACCTTTTGGCTTCCAAAAAATAGAAGACCAATACGATACGTCACTTAAATATAGAAAGTTTACTCCAAATGATGATGTTGGTTTTAATAATTATATTCAGGAAGAATTATTAAAAAAGCCTCAATTTCCATCACATAGTGAAAAATTAGGAAAAGAAATAACAAGAAATATTTTCGAAATCTATGAAAATGCTAGGACGCACGGTCAATGTGATTATATTCATAGCTGTGGTCAGTTTTACCCAAGAAAACCAGATAAGCCGTTACATTTCACAATTGTTGATAAAGGTGTAAATATTAAACAAAATGTTTCAGCTTTTTATAATGAAGACATAAACGCTTCTGAAGCAATAGAATGGGCAATGAAAAAAGGTAATACGACAAAAACAGGTGATACTTCAGGAGGTTTGGGATTAGCCGTTATTTTTGAATTTATAAAACTTAACAAAGGGAAGATTCAAGTTATATCCTCGGATGGTTTTTATGAATATAAAAATGGGAACGTCACAAAAAATAAATTGGCTTCTATTTTTGAAGGTACTATTGTAAATATAAAATTTAATTTAAATGATCAAAATCATTACTCATTGAGTAGTGAAGATGAATTTTTTGAAAATATATTTTAAAAGATGTAACTTTACAGTCATTTATTAACGAAATAATTATATTACGATGAAACATTTAATTATTAAAGATATAATTAATTCAGAATTAGCCGTTTCTACAGAAAATGGAGAAAAAGTTTTTGAAATAGTAGATTCTTATCTTCAAAAAAAAGAAAAAGTAGAATTGGATTTTGCTGGTATAACTATAATGATTACTGCGTTCTTGAATGCTGCCATAGGAAAGTTATATGGTAAAAAAGAATATACTCCTGCATTTCTTAACGAATACTTAAAACTTGAAAACGTTGATTTAGAAGATCGTAGCTTATTTAAAGATGTTATTCAAAGAGCTAAAGAATATTTTGCAAATAAAGAAGATTTTGAAAAAAATTCTAATAATGCGATTTATGGCAACGATTAAAGCACAAGATTTTAAAATTGGCTTTACTGATCAATTTTTTTTTGACACAAATATTTGGTTATTGCTTTTTGGAACAGTCGCTGGTTTTCAAAGTAAAGATCAAAGAATTTATTCTAAACTTTTAGAAGATTTAATAACGAAGGATAGTCCTATTTTTATTGCATCTGTAGTTATTTCTGAATTCGCAAATGTCTTACTACGAAGAGATTACGATCAATGGATTTCTATTGAGAAACCCGTAAATGTAAAATTTAAAAAAGATTTTGTAGGAACTAAACGATATGAAGATTCTGTAAACACAATAACAAAATCTATAAATAAGATATTAAAATTACCAAATATTCAAGCTGTTCCAGATAGTTTTCATTGTATTGATAGAGAAAGTATTTTGAATAATTTTAAAATTATTGATTTCAATGATTCATATATTTTTGAACTATCAAAAATGAATAACTTTAAGATTGTAACTAACGACAAAGATTTTCAGAAGTTAGATTCAAAAATTGATATAGTTACAACTCAAATTTAGCCTCTATTTTCACGCATTACCGCCAACGTTATGCCACTTTGAGATGGCTGGAAGTTAGTAACCGATCAATTTTCGGCTTAACGAAAACTTGATTCGAAACTGCAATTCCACTAAATTCTAGCTATATCAAAATAGCTCTTATATAAAGCCTTTATTTTTCTTTTTCTAAAATTCTAATTATCATTTCTAAAGTTCTAATTGTTACTTCATAATTTTCGCCTTCATTTTCCGCTTCTGATATTATTAAATTATCTATGTTGTGAGCCAAGTTAGTAAATTGAATGTCTAATTTTCTTTTTTGAAGTATAGTTGAAAATCTAAATTGTTCAACTTGGAGCATTTCTGAGAAATCTTGTAAAGTTTGTTTAAGAGAACTATGACCATTTATTTTATGTAAATTATCTTCTTTGCATTTTATTAATTCATCTTTGATTTGTCCAAATAAGCTTAAATACATGGTATTATCTCCTCTGATCAATTTACGAACTGCTATAGAACTTACGTTAAAAAGTCTATTTATCGCAATTTGCAGAGAAATTGTTGATATTTTAGGTAGAACATCATCGGTTTTTGTTTTTATTTCATCAATTTGTTTAGTTTTTTCCAACAAATCATTTGATTTTTCAATTGCGTCATTAATAACTTTTTTATCTGGGATTTCATCAGTTATTTTCTTTAAAGCAACAACTTCGTTATTAATTAAAACCAAATCTGAACTAATGTTTTTTTGATTTTCTTTCAAATCATCATAACTTAAGAAATTTATTACTAATGGAACAAATATTCCAAAAAGTGCTAGAAAACCTATGCCAATAGCCATATATAGATTTAGCCTATCAATGTCTTTATCGATTAAAGTTACTGCCTTATTCTTTTCATTGTAAATTTCTTCAGCTAGTCGATTAAGATTTTCATTAATTTCTTCAATGTTCTCCTTGTTTAGAACAATTATTTTTTTTGTTTTCTCATACTTACTTACGTCAAATAGATTTGTTTTTAATGTTTTAAGATTTTCTAATTGACTTTGTTTTTCTTCTTTATATTCTTCTAAATTGTTACATAAAGAGTACCATTGAACACAAAACAACAATGAAAAAATAGCCGTAAACCAGATTAGTAAAGAATAAATCTTTTTATTGTAATTTTTTAATTCTTTAGATGTATTTGCCATAATTTTAATTTACTAAAGTTTGTTTTGGTAATTGATATAATAAATTCCAAAAATTTTCACCGTTTTCAAATTTATTAGGAATTTCTTCTTTATCCTTAACGTCAAACATTCTAGTAATTAATGTTTTGTCAATAATTAAATCATTTTCAATCTCTGAATATTCTTCAATTGCTTCAATTGCGCTGGTAAATACTAAATCATCATGAGTAAACAAAATAAATTGCAACGACATTTCTGGAGTATATTTGTGAAACAATTTAATTAACTCTTTGAAAAATTCTGTAAATGAAATTTTATTAATAAAATCACTTGCGTAGAATAGATCATCCATAACTAGTGGTAAATTAATTTTATATTTTATTCTAGTTGCTAATGCAATGCTTAAACTTATCATTAAACAGAATAGCTTAAATCTGAATGTATTAAAATACAAATCAGGTGTTGTTTCTTTGTTGGACTTTAAGTCTATAATTTTTGCAATTATAATTTTGCTCGTATATTGTTCTCCATCAACTTTATAATTATAGTCTTCAAGTTTTATTTCTAATTTAATATTTTCATTTTTAGAAATAAAATCATTCATTATTTGCTCAATGGTATTTTTCATTGGTTCAAAAGCTTCTGCCACAAGCTTATCTTTTCTATCATTAAACTTTAAATTATAGTTTATTATTTCAGATTTAATTCTGTCAAAATGACCGACTATTTTATTTGCATTTTCTAATTCTGGTTTTAAGTCCGAATTTCTTTTTTCTAGAGATAGTATTGAATTTTTAATCTCATTAATTTCTTGCTCTAATTTTAGAGTTTTTTGTTCTAGTGAAAGTTCATCACTATTTGAAGATAACTTTTGAATTTCAATTTCTATCTGAGATTTTCTCTCATTTATATACAGAATAGCTTTCAATGAAAAACTTACAAAATGGTCATGAAATATTATTTGATTTTCATCAATTAAATTAAATAATCTTTTAAAATCTATTTCAGTTGGAAACTGAATTTTAGAGAGTTCGTTTAATAAGTCAATTAATTCATCATCATTTAGCTGCGGTGATAATTCAATATATAATTCGTTTTGTTTAATATTTATCGAATCTAAATTTTTGAATTTTGTTAATTCAATTCTTTCAGTTTCTATAATGTTGTAGAACTTTCTTAAGTCCTTAACTGTCATAAGTAATGTACTTGTTAACAAACGGAAATTTTCTCTTATTTCCTTTTCGACAACTTCAATATCTTCTAGTTCTTTTAATCTTTTTTCAACTTCAGAATTAATTTCTTCTTTAGATTTATTTGAATTTAAACAAAAAGGACAATTATCATAGTAGTGAAGCAAATCTTTACCAGAGTTTAAAAAGTTTTTCTCAATGCTATTTTTTTTACTAATATTTTTTGATAAATAATTTTGATAACTTTTTACATAATCATTAATAATCTTGTTATAAGATTCTTTATTGAATACAATATCAATATCTTTATTTAAAAAAGTACGTAATTGTTTTATATCATGAGTTGTGTCATTTTTTTCAACATTTTTATCTTTCCCTTCCTTCAGATTATTTAGTTCTTGAGACTTCAATTTTGCTTCTTCAATTCTTTTCTCAATGGTTGTAATGTTTGTTGTAAGTTCGCTTTGTATAGTATCTCTTGAAGTATATTCTTTTCTTCGTTTATAATTTGGAATTTGTTCGGAAACATTTATAAAGTTTAAAAACTCATCAAGACCTAAATTTTTAGCAATAATGTTATGAAAAGAATAATCTATGTTTGGATTAGAGCTATATACGTTTCTTCCGTTTTCTATAATATCGAATTCAGTAATAAAGTGACTTTTAGGATTGAAAATGTTTACTAATTCTGGTTCGAAAATTCTTTTATCAATTGAATAAACACCTTCAAATGTTTCTATTTTACATATCGGCTTTCCACCATTAGGAAATCTTTCTAAATAGTTTAAATAATCATTATCGTTTAGTGATTTGAAATTTTGTGTTCTTAAATTTTTCTCGCCGATGTCATTGGCAAAAATCATCTCTAATGCAGAGAAAATGGAAGACTTTCCATTGCCGTTATTAGCTAATACTATTGAATTATAAACAGAATTATTATCTTGAAAGAGGTTTATACCATAAGGGATATTATTACTTTCTTCTTTTGACGGAATACCCCTTACATTTGAAATTTCTACATTTTTTATTCGAAAGTCTTTATTTAAATATTTTGATGTATTAATTATTTCATGATTAGATTCAAGTTCTGTTGATAAACTTCCAAAGTCAAATTCTTGGTTATCTGATATTTTATAAAAATTCAGTAAGCTTTCAAAAAGTCCCTCCCTATTCATTATATTGAGATTTTCGTAATAAAAAGCAATTACCTTCGCAATTTTACTTTCATTATTTTCTTCTAAAGCTAATTCAATAAGGGTTTTTCTAAAATTAATTGTGTTCATATTTAGAATTTGTTTAAAAGTAATAATTTTTAAATGAAAATGAAATTTCTTACTAGCACTATTTTAAGGTTACACACAACTAATTTATATGCGCCACAAACCCTCGTATATTCCAAAAAAATTCGGTAGCTTGACGAAAGTCCAAATCGTTTTCGCTTTCCAAATATATACAAGTTATATTACACTATCTTACTTTTAATAATTAATAATTCTTTCACTATGGCGATGAAACAATGAGAAGTTTTCTTTTCGTCCTAACAAGAAAACAATCAGGATGCAAATATCATAACTGCTTTTAAAAAAGTATAAACTACTAGTATTATTACAATAAAAATCAAAACGTTATTTTGAGCAAAAATCAATTCTAAGCCTACTTCTTATTAGAAAGGAGTATTTGTCCTTTCCACCATCTAAAACCTTGTTAAAAAGCTTTAATTTAAGTTGTTCGTCATTTATGAAGTTGGAAAGCTTATTAGCAGAGGTTAATTTGGTATTTTTTGATGGGTTTTCTTTGGGATTTTCGAGAATTCGAATGATAAAATTTCGATTGATAAAAGCGTTTGTTGGGTTGCTGGATGGGATAGCGTATTTATGAGACATGTTTGATTTTCTTTAAAAATTGTTTGTTTTTTAGTTCAGCTTCTCGGTATTCGTTAAGTTTAATTTTCAACTCTTCTGACAACAAATAGCCATCAGGAGTTCCGTTTCGGTCAATAAAAATCAACGCTTCTTCGGTTTTGATGTTTTTGGCATTCAATCGCATTCCTGGGGGAATATCTTTTCGGGTTTCGTTGATAATGGAATTGATTTCACTTCGGATACACTTTTCTGGCATTTGGCTCAAATACAGCTCTTGCAACTCTTTTTTGTTTCGGATATAGTACAGTGTTTTTAGCATTTTTCCTAGGTTTTAATTCAAATTGGTTAGTTGTTGATCGATACTATTTCGGGTTTTCAAAAGGACATTTTTTTGATAAGCATTAAAAAAAGCTATCTCCCAATGACATACAATTAAAAGTGCCGTTGCTTCAAAAACAGTCATGCGAACAGAAATACAATTCTTGAAACTCAACTCGATTTTGTTGCGAAGCTTCAAAGACAAACGACTTAAAATATCCATCAAAATACAACTGACATAAAAATCAAAATTGCCCTTTCCTTTGCTAATTTGCTTTTCGGCTCGTTGCTGAATAAAAGCATTGATTTGTTCTCGTAGCACCTCAATTTCGTATCGGGTACATTTTTTTAATTGAATACTGGTCATAGCTTTTTTTCGGCAATTAGGTTTCCATTTTCATAAAACTGGATCACATTAGTAATTTTTGCAAGGGTATGTTTCTCGAATCGCCTTAGCATACTTTCTATAATGCGTTGTGAATTCCGTTTGTTTTGATTGATTGGCGACCACCAAACCGCATTTTCTTGCTTGCTTTTGGTAAGGATAACCATTTTGATTTTAGAAGCTTCGGGTGCAAATACTGGCATAGTTATAATGGAATTAGGTTAAAAATCACTCAAATCATATTGTACAAAATCAGTTGCAGCCACTACTTTCTCAGTACTTTTCAAGCACTTTTTTTCAATCATTTGGGGTAACTTTTCCAAGTATGACGCAGGCAAATTCTTTTCGACATAATCAAATAATTGCGGTAGTGTAATTTTGTTTTTGAAAAAGCGATTGACTTCATTTTCACATTTTTTAGCGTGATTAATTGCTTCTTTTCTGCGTTGTGCATTACATTCCTGTTTCTTTTTTATGGCTTCGTATTTTGCTTTTCCCTGCAAATGTTCGTTCCATTTTAATTTGGTGTATTCAAAGCCAACTTCTTTTGCCGTTTTTCGGGTCATATCAAAATAATCGAAGGGAAATAATGGAGGGAATTCATTTTTCACAAACCATTTTCTGGCCCATTCCGTACGCCAACGCATTTGCTGAATATCATCCACAATCGAAGCTTTATTAAAGGCTTCTCCAGTAAAAGCAATCCATTTGTATTCTATGTACAACGAAATGGCTTTTTTCCATGAACCTGCAAATGGTGTAGTATTTTTGTAAATTTTAGAAATACTCTTGAAAAAATCTTGGATTACCAATAGCCTAAAATCTTCTTTGAGCATTGTTCCAGAATAGGCTTCTTTGAACAAGTAGCGAATATCAATCGGTTTATAGTTGTTGTATTCTTTGTTGGCCAAGTTTACCGCCAATTCCTGAGGGTGCAAGATTAGATTTTGAAGTTTATCCGATAAACTAGCTTCATTTTTAACAGTTTCCGAACGCGCCACCTCAGTTGGATTTTGCATCTTGCTGG
Organism: Flavobacterium rarum (SeqCode); assembly: GCF_965234445.1. Lineage (GTDB taxonomy): Bacteria > Bacteroidota > Bacteroidia > Flavobacteriales > Flavobacteriaceae > Flavobacterium > Flavobacterium rarum. The sequence goes on from NZ_OZ248494.1 coordinate 8,592, forward strand.
CTGGTGTTCCTGTAAAAAACAAATGAGAAGGCGTGACCGAAGGGAACTCCTTTTTAAAAAGAGAAATGTTTTTCACATTCTCTTTCTTTTGAGATTCATTTAAAGATGTTCTAGTACTCTCATTGTTATCAGGTAAAACTTTCTCGCTTTCAGGGGTAAAGCGTTGATTTTCAGAAGTTGTTAATTTTGAAGTTTTGAGGTCTAAAACAGTCAAAATTTCAGGATTAATATGCAATTCTACAGGTCTATTTTGACCTTTGAAGACATAATCTACAAACACACCACATTCCTCCAAACGCTGTCTATGATTCCGAACTGTTTTACTACAAAGGGATAAACTATTCACACCGTTGCGCTTCAACTCGGTTACTAAAAACGAATTGATTTTAAATTCTTCAATAGGTCGAATGGCTGTTACGCCCAGTTTCATATACTGTTCATTGCGCTTCATCAATTGAGAATTATAGAGATGGAGTAAGCTTTGAAAAACCAATTCTGTAGCATACTTAACCGTTTGGATTTTCTTTTTGCAAATAATCATTCCGTATTCATTGCAAAAATCATCTACACTTTGATTAAAAGCTCGTGGTTTTAAGGATTGATTTTTCTTTGCAAACAGAACAGAAAATGTTTTTTGAACATCGGTTAGTTCATTATTTCTCAGAAACAATCTAACATTGTGGTTGTGCTTATCTATCAATTCATTCTCGGCATTCGTTTGAAAATTATAGCCTGAAATGTACTTTCGGTAGTTATCCATTGTGATGGAAAATGCTTCCATGGTTATTGCAGGATAAACTGCCATGATTCTATTTTCGAGTTGCAAAGAAGTTGCAACGGTCGTTGCAATGCTTTCAAGGGTTTTGTTTTTATGGTCTGTATTTCCAAAACCAAAAAGATGAGAAGCTAATGAAAAAACATTGCTATCTAAAGAGTTATTTTTCATAGTGTCAGTATTTATCCTTGCTGTATCGGGCCAATAGACCCGATTACAACAAAGAATTTTCAGCATTTGCTGGAGGTATTTTTAGGATCTACGTTTGCTCTTGAATTGGGTAGCCAATAAATTTTCAGTTACACTTTCTAAAGTCCAATTCTGTAAGGGTTTTGATTTTCTAATTTTTCGAGGTTCAGGTCTTCCCACTTCTTTATCGATACACAAGGCGAGTTCTTTCAATTCCTCGGGAGAAAGAAAGATTTTTGCATTGTTAAGTATGGATAAAACTTTGGGATTGTTCATTGCCCTTACACTTTAAATAATCGTTGACGTTTGAGTTGTAGTGCTTTTTTGGCTTTTACGGTTTTGTTGACCAATTGCATAATAGCCAATTCTACTTGTTCATTTTCACGCATTCCATTGACAAAAGTGCGGATGCTTTGTCTCGTGTAGTCTTCGCCAATAGCGTTTTTGATTTTCTTTTTTTTCAAATGCAAGGAAATTGTGGCAGAGTACTGCTTTCCTAAAGTTTTAATAATACTGATTCTTTCTTGGTTGTTAATCATATTTCAAATTGTATTTGGTAACTAAAATCGTTTTGTAATTCTTTCAAGTCAGCATTCTCAATTTCAAAATTCCACGGTACATAAATGGTTCGAAGCGTTGCACTATATCTCAATCCTACTCTTCTCAATTTTTGATGCAATCGGTATCGCCTATTCATTTTTTGGGTTCGTATCATATTGCTAGTGCACTACTTAAACTTAACAGCAATCAAAAAATCCTTTGTTTGCAACATTTTACGCCGTATAGCGATAAATTGCAACATATATTCGTTACCTTTGCGGCTACATTTACGCTACAAAGGCGTACAAAGAACAAAATCAACTATTGCAAATATATGCAACAAATGCAATATTTTGCAATTTTTATAAAAAAATACCACAAATTTCCAAAAACAAATTTCATGCGACTGATTATCAAAGAAGTGAGAGAAAGCAAAAAACTAACTCAAGACGAAATCGTTGAACTTTCAGGTATAAAAAAGCGAACTTATGTAGATTACGAGAATGGAAAATCAGATATTCCGCTCTCAAAATTGCAAAAAATAGCAAATGCCTTAAAAGTTAACCTGTTTGAATTGTTTGAAGGGTACAATGAAACTTTGGCCGAAATGAGCCAAAATAGTTTATTCACGAAAATGCAATTCGAAATTGAAGCTTTAAAAAAAGAAAACACAGAATTAAGAAAAGACAAAGCCTTTTTCCAATCCCTATTAAAACCAAATGACCACGATAAAAGTCAAACCGCATAGTAGTATGCGAGTGGTTTGGAAGAGAGAAGAAGAAGAAGAAGTAACATATTAAAAAAGTAAAATTAATGTTTGAACAAACTTTCAAAAATATAGACGACATTCTGCACAAAGATGCAGGTTGTGGTAGCGAATTAGATTATGTAGAACAAACCTCTTGGGTATTGTTTCTAAAATATTTGGATGATTTAGAAAAAGACAAGGAAACTGCGGCACTACTTACAGGAAAAGAATACACGAATATTATTGATACCGAATTCCGTTGGAGTGTTTGGGCTGCACCAAAAGACAAAGATGGCGCACTGGATTATCACAAAGCACTAACTGGTGATGATCTTGCTGACTTTGTAAATATTCAATTATTTCCTTACCTCAAAAAATTCAAGGCTACAGCCGAAAGTGCTGATACTATAGAATATAAAGTTGGGGAGATTTTCTCGGAACTAAAAAACAGAATCCAAAGTGGCTACAACCTACGTGAAGTAATCAATCTTATTGACCAACTACGTTTCCGTACCCATGCCGAAAAGCATGAAATGAGCCATTTGTATGAATCGAAAATACAAAATATGGGTAATGCTGGGCGTAACGGTGGTGAATATTACACCCCTCGTCCCTTAATTAAAACGATTGTAAAAGTAGTGGCTCCCGAGATTGGCAATACTATTTATGATGGTGCTGTTGGTTCTGCGGGATTCTTATGCGAGGCCTTTGAATATCTGAAAAACAGCAAAAACCTAACGACCAAGGATACCGAAACTTTGCAGAAGAAAACCTTTTACGGCAAAGAGAAAAAATCATTGGCCTACATTATTGGCACAATGAATATGATTTTTCACGGCATAGAAGCACCCAATATCATACATACCAACACCCTTGCCGAAAATCTTTCGGACATTCAGGAAAAAGATCGTTACGATGTGATCTTGGCCAATCCTCCTTTTGGGGGTAAGGAACGTGCCGAAGTACAACAAAACTTCCCGATAAAAACAGGGGAAACCGCTTCGTTGTTTATGCAACACTTTGTAAAAATATTGAAAGCAGGCGGTAAAGCAGCGGTGGTCATCAAAAACACCTTTTTGAGCAATACCGACAATGCCTCTGTGGCGTTGCGTAAACAATTGCTAGAAAATTGCAACTTACATACGGTTTTAGATTTACCAGGAGGAACCTTTACAGGGGCTGGTGTAAAAACTGTAGTCTTGTTTTTTGAAAAAGGAAGTGCTACCCAAAAAGTATGGTTTTACCAATTGAACCTCGATAGAAACTTAGGCAAAACCAATGCGCTAAACGAAAAAGATTTAGAAGATTTTGTATGCCTACAAAAAACTTTTGGCGAAAGTGAAAATTCTTGGTCGTTAGACGTAAAAAACATTGACCCAACCACTTTTGATTTGAGTGCCAAAAACCCAAATAAAAAAGAAGAGGCTGCCTTGCGTAAACCTGCTGCAATTTTAAAAGAGATTAAATCTTTGGATGAAGAAAGTGCCGATATTTTAAACTCAATCTTGGAACTGATATGAAACAAGGTTGGGAAATAAAAACATTTGGTGAAATCGCTCATGTTGAATACGGATTTACGGATAAATCAACAGAAGAAGGTGATTATAGATATGTTAGAATTACAGATATTGACAATAATGGTGAATTAATTTCAACACAAAAAAAGTATCTTAAACATTCAAAAGAAGCTGAAGGATTTTTAATTCGCGATAATGATTTACTTATGGCGAGAACAGGCGCGACATTTGCAAAAGTTCTTCTATACAAAGATTTTGAGCCTTCTGTATTTGCATCATACCTTATTAGAATTAAATTCAAAGAGAAAATTGAAAATAGACTTTATTGGTATTTTGCAAAGACAAAATCTTATTGGGACCAAGCAAATAGCCTAGCTTCAGGTGCAGCCCAACCTCATTTCAACGGCGCAGCTGTTAAGCAAGTAATATTTTCATATCCAAAATCACTATCAGAGCAACAACGCATCGTTGCCATTTTAGATGAAGCCTTTTCTGCCATAGCCAAGGCAAAAGCCAATGCAGAGCAAAACCTCAAAAATGCTAAAGAACTTTTTGAGAGTTATTTGCAAGGGGTGTTTGAGAATAAAGGTGAAGGTTGGGAAGAGAAACTGTTGGGAGAAGTTTTAGTTAAAACCGAAACAACTGACCCTACTAAAAAACCAAATGAAGAATTTATTTACTTGGATGTTTCAAGCGTAAATAAAGAGACAAAAGAAATAGAAAATGCTACAGTTCTTCTTGGCAAAGATGCACCAAGTCGAGCAAGAAAATTAATAAGAACAAATGATGTGATATTTGCGACTGTAAGACCAACACACAGCAGGGTTGCTTTAATTACAGAAGAATACGATCAACAAGTTTGTAGCACAGGCTATTTTGTATTAAGAGCAAAAGAGTTTCTTAGCAACAACTTGGTTTACTATTTCCTTTTGACCTATGGTTTTAATAAACAAATGGAGAAACTTCAAAAAGGTGCAAGTTATCCAGCGGTAACCGATACCGAAGTAAAAGGAATTTATATTAAATTTCCTAAATCCATAGATCAGCAACAAGCCATCGTACAAAAACTCGATGCACTTTCTGCTGAAACCAAAAAACTCGAAGCCATTTACCAACAAAAAATAAATGATTTGGAAGAGTTGAAGAAATCTGTGTTACAAAAGGCGTTTGCTGGGGAGTTGACTGGTAAAGAAGAAATACTAGCCTAATGAAAATTAAGCACCACGAAATAGTACCCAATTTAGATCATCCGTTTGCAGAATGCAAATTGGGTCGAGAGCCGTATGCCAAAGTTTTAACAGATATTGTCAGTACCTATGCCGATGGTTTTGTTTTAGCCATAAATAATGAATGGGGATCTGGCAAAACCACTTTTGTAAAAATGTGGCAACAACATTTAGAGAAAAACGAATTCCAAACCATTTATTTTAATGCTTGGGAAAACGATTTTGACAGCAATCCTCTGATAGCCTTAATGTCAGAATTGGAAACGCTAACCAACGAAAGCAATAAGACGGTTTTTAAATCGGTAGTTGAAAAAGGGGCTGTTTTGTTAAAAAACATTGCCCCAGCCCTTGCTAAATCTTTGCTTAAAAAATATGTTGTTGACATTGATGACATTTCTCTTGATGCTATTGAAAACGCTACAAAGGCATCAACCGAAATTTTAGAAGAAGAAATAAAAGCATACACTTCTAAAAAGAAAACTATTGTCGAGTTTAGAAAAGCATTAGAGAATTTTGTAAAAAAATCAGATAATTCAAAACCGTTAGTCTTTATAGTTGACGAGTTAGACAGATGCCGTCCTACTTACGCTGTAGAAGTTTTAGAACAAATTAAGCATTTCTTTTCCGTTTCGGGAATTGTGTTTGTACTTTCCATTGACAAAAAACAACTATCGAGTGCCGTAAAAGGTTATTATGGAAGCGAACATATAGATAGCAACGAATATTTAAGAAGGTTCATAGATTTGGAGTATTCCATTCCAAATCCGCCCACAAAAAATTTCATTAAATATTTATTTGAATATTACTCTTTCAAAGATTTCTTTGGAACTCAAGAGCGACTACAATACTCTGAACTTCGTGATGATGAAAATAATTTCCTAATGATGGCTGAATTTCTATTAACGAAATCCAACACCACATTAAGACAACAAGAAAGAATATTCGCACTCACTAGGTTAGTCCTGTGTTCCTTTAAAGAGAACGAATATACTTTCCCCCAAGTCTTGTTCCTTTTGGTCTATGTCAAAATAATGCAAGATAATGTATACACAAAAATTGAGAACCATGAGCTTTCAATACAAGGATTAAGTAACGCCTTGTATGACATATTATTTACAGAAATAAAAGACATAACCAGAATAAATTTAGGCTATACAGAAGCATTGATACTCTGGTTTTACAACAACAATAGAGAATATCCTAATAAGATTAACTTGATGGAAAAAAACTTAGATAACAAACCCATTAATCTCATAGAATCAAAACTACTGGATAAAAACGACAAATTAATTGATCATTTTCAACACATAGACAGACAGAGATACGACTATTTAAAATTGGATTTTTTGTTGAAGAAAATCAATTTAACTGAAGCTATCAAATTTTAAAAGAGCACTTTATTGAAAATAAAGTTCTTGATTAATCATCAAACATGGTTGACAATATTATAATAATATGTATATTTGTCAACCAAAAAACATAACAGATGGAAGCAATTATAGGGCAAAGAATAAGAAATTCTAGAATTTACAAAGGATTATCTTTACAGGAAGTAGCAGACAATATTGGTGTTTCCAAACAGATGATCAATAAGTATGAGCTTGGAAAATCAGTTCCTACAAGTGAAAAATTAATTGCCCTTTCCAGATTATTTAATCAAAAAATTGATTACTTTTTTAGAAAACCTGAAGTTACAATTGGTGAAATCAGCTTTAGAAAGAAGAGTAAATTTGGGGCTAAAAAAGTAAATTCTTTAAAAGAAGAAATTAGAATTCAAATAGAAAACTATTTGTTTATAGAAAATATTTGTAATGTTTCTAACGCCTTCGAGAATCCTCTTAAAAACAATAGTATTCAGAACGAACAAGAAGTAAAAAACGCTGTCAATATACTGAGAAACCATTGGAATATTGGTCAGGATGCCATTCACAACATAATCGAATTACTGGAAGACAATCATATAAAAGTTATTGAAGTTGATGATAACAGTCAAAAATTCGATGGATTGGCAACTGTGATTGACGATAAATATCACATAATTGTGATAACTAAAGTAATGCCAATAGAACGCAAGCGCTTTACTTTATTACACGAATTAGGGCATTTATTACTTCCTATTGCTGATTTAGAAGAAAAACAACAGGAAAAGTTCTGTAATGTCTTCGCCTCAGAAATGCTATTATCAGAAGCCAATCTTATTTCCGAATTAGGTAATCAAAGAAGCAGGATTTCTTTTGAAGAATTAAAAAACGTACAGGAAAAGTACGGCATAAGTATTTCTGCAATTGTTTACAAGTTGGGCGAAATCAGGATTATGTCTTTGGAACGTGTCAAGAAGTTTTACCAAAATTTAAATTTCAACCCTGTTTTAAAAGAGGCTGTAGAAAAACCCAGATATGACGGAACTGAGCAATCCATTAGATATGAAAATTTGGTTTACAGAGCCGTTTCTGAGGAGTTAATTTCAATGAGTAAGGCATCATCTTTATTAGAAATCGGATTGGATGAGTTAACTAGTAAATTAACTTCCAATTTAAGATAGATGAAAATCCATATAAATGATGCCAATATATTAATTGACCTTGTCCGTTTGGAATTGGTTGTTTCTTTTTTGGCTTTAAACTTTGAACTCTATACGACGGACTTCGTTTTTGCCGAATTAGAACAATCACAACAAGATTTATTAAATTCAGAACAACTGACAAAAATCGCATCATCTGTAGAAGATATGCAAGCAATATTTGATTTAAGTCAAGAAAATGTTGGTTTAAGTTTTGAAGACTGTTCAGTTTGGTATTTTGCAAAAAACAGAGGTGGCGTTTTAATAACGGGCGACGGAAAATTAAGAACAAAAGCTAAAGCTTCAGGAATTGAAGTGAAAGGAATTATCTATATCATCGAGCAAATCAAAGAGCAAAATCTATTAGCTGTTTCAGTTTGTGTTGAAAAGTTAAAAATGCTATTACAGATTAACAACCGACTTCCCATAAGTGAAATTGAAAAAAGAATTCAATTGTGGGAAAATGAAATTAACCTTTAAGGTATGAACGAAGCCGAAACAAGAGCAGAATTAATAGACCCAAAACTAAAAGCTTGCGGTTGGGGAGTTGTAGAAGATTCAAAAATTCTTCGGGAATACAACATCACAGCAGGTAAAATACAAACAGGAGGCATCCGAGGCAAGAAAACAATTGCCGACTATGTCTTAGTTTACAAAGGCATTAAGCTCGCTGTTGTGGAAGCAAAAAGTTGTAATTTAGGAGTAGGTGAAGGCGTAGCCCAAGCGAAACAATATGCAGAAAAACTTAAACTAGAAACTACTTATTCTAGTAATGGTAAAGAAATCTACAGTATCTGTATGAAAACAGGTGCAGAAGGTTTAGTTGATAGCTATCTTTCGCCTGATGAACTTTGGAACAAAACTTTTGCCGAGAAAAACGAATGGAGGGAGAAATTTGCAACCGTACCATTTGAGGATAAAAGTGGTACATGGCAATTGCGTTATTATCAAGAATTGGCAGTTTTAAAAACCTTAGAAGAGTTATCGAATGGTAGAGACCGCATTTTACTAACCCTTGCCACAGGAACGGGAAAAACAGCAATCGCTTTCCAAATAGCTTGGAAGTTGTTTCAAACTCGATGGAATCTAAAGCGTGACGGAAGTCGAAGACCGAGAATATTGTTTTTAGCCGATAGAAATATACTGGCAGATCAGGCATTCAATTCTTTTTCAGCATTTCCTGAAGATGCATTGGTTCGAATTAGTCCAAAAGAAATAAGTAAGAAAGGAAGCGTTCCAACAAACGGAAGTATCTTTTTTACTATTTTTCAAACATTTATGTCTGGAACGGATAAAGAGGGAAATCCTCAAACTAATTTCGGCCAATACCCTACCGATTATTTTGATTTCATCATCATTGACGAATGTCACCGAGGAGGCGCAAATAATGAAGGGAATTGGAGAGGAATTTTAGATTATTTCTCGCCCGCTGTTCAGTTGGGATTAACTGCAACACCAAAACGAAAAGACAACGTTGATACCTATAAATATTTCGGAGAACCTGTTTATGTTTATTCTCTAAAAGATGGGATAAACGATGGATTCCTTACTCCTTTTAAAGTGAAACGCATCAAAACTACCCTTGATGATTACATTTTCACAAGTGATGACCAAGTAGTCGAAGGCGAAGTCGAAGAAGGTAAACGCTACGAAGAAAAAGATTTTAATAGAATTATTGAAATCAAAGCTAGGGAAGCAAACCGTGTCAAAATTTATATGGATGAAGCCAATCAAAAGGAAAAAGCAATTATCTTTTGCGCCAATCAAGAGCATGCCTCTGCGGTTCGCGATTTGATTAATCAATATAAAACATCAAATGACCCTAATTACTGCGTTCGTGTAACTGCTAACGATGGAGAAATTGGAGAACAGTTTTTAAGAGAATTTCAGGATAATGAAAAAACTATCCCAACTATACTAACTACCTCACAGAAACTTTCAACAGGAGTTGATGCCCGAAACATCAGGAATGTAGTTTTAATGCGTCCAGTAAATTCAATGATTGAATTCAAACAAATTGTTGGAAGAGGAACACGAATGTTTGACGGAAAAGATTTTTTTACAATTTATGACTTTGTAGATGCCTATAAACATTTTTCTGACCCCGAGTGGGATGGAGAAGCTGAACCTTGTGAAATTTGCGGGCAATTAGTGTGCGAGTGTCAAAGCCAACCCAAACCAAAACAAGAACAAAAGGCATGTTTAGTTTGCGGACAATTATCTTGCATCTGTGTTAATGAACCGCCACCACCTTGCATAAAATGCGATCAAACTCCATGTATTTGCAATAAAAAAGCGAAAGTAAAAATCAAATTACGAGACGGAAAAGAACGTGAAATTCAAAAGATGATTTCTACTTCTTTTTGGAGTTCAGAGGGTAAACCAATTTCGGCAGAAGAATTTTTGAATAATCTTTTTGGTGAATTACCAAAACTATTCAAAAGCGAATCAGAATTAAGAAAATTGTGGAGCAACCCACTCACTAGAAGAACCCTATTAGAAAAATTGGAAGATGCTGGCTTTCCTAAAAGTGATTTACAAATTGTGCAACAATTGGTAAACATGGAAAAAAGTGATTTGTTTGACGTCTTAGAATATGTTTTTAATGGTAATTATCAATCAATGACTAGGGAACAACGAGTAGCTGCTTCACAAGCCACGATCTTTGCATTGCTAAACGACAAACAAAAAGAATTTATAGAATTTGTGTTAAGCAAATATATAGAAACAGGAGTAGAAGAACTTGACCAAGAAAAACTTCCAGTTCTTTTAACTAACAAATATCAATCATTAGAGGATGCAAAAGGAATTTTAGGTGACGTTGCAAACATCAGTAAATTATTTATTGAATTTCAGCAACATTTGTATAACGAAAAAGTTGCTTAATAAACCTACTAAAGAATTAAAATCAAAAAAAAATAGCAAAAAAAGGAAATAAAAACAATTCAAAATTTTAGCTTACCTTTGATTCCATAAGTAAAAAATCAATTATAAACAGAACACTCAAGCGCACACGATTTACATCATTTTTAACATATTTATGCCTTGCGAACCCCAGTAAACACTGGGACAAAAATACAGACCTCAAATTCATAACCCTGAGGTCCCGAGTTCAAATCTCGGTCTCGCTACTAGGTTGAAAAATCAAAAAACACAGATTTTATGCGGTTTTAAAGCAATTTAAAACCGTTTTTTTATGCCTAAAATTATCGACCTCTTATCAAATGAATACGCTAACGCATACGATTTGGAATACAAAAGTCAATATTCAGCACCTAAAATATACGATGCAAACGGTGATTTATCGAAGCGTTGGTACGTATATTATTCCTACAGAAATCCTGCAACTGACAAGCTAGAAAGACAGACTCCTATCTATGCTGGGGTAAACAAATTCAAAAATCTCAAGGAACGCAAAAACGCTATTAAGATTTTAGCCAAAGCTGTTGAGAATATTTTAGAAAACGGCTTCAATCCATACGATGAAGATTCTGTTTCAGTAAATGAAACCAAAAACTACTCCATTGCTGATGCTGTTACTTTTTCTTTGGAACTTAAGAAAAACACTTTAAAAGATAATAGTTATCGAGATTATAGAATTCGCATCAAATCTTTTGAAAAATGGCTTTTGGCCAACGGTTTTGAAAACCGATACATTACATCGGTCAACAAAAAAACAATTGTTACGTTTTTGAATAGCGTTTTATCTACAACCAGTGCCAAGAACCGAAACAACACAAGAGCTATTTTATCTATGTTTTTTCAGTCATTGGAAGACAACGACATTATTCCAGACAATTTTGTCAAAAAAATCAATGTCTTAAAATCCAATCCTGAGCGAAACAAAACCTATAGCAGTAAACAAGAAGTTGACATTTTCAACTATCTAAAAAGTAATGATGAATTAATGTTACTGTTCATTCAATTCATTTCTTATAATCATTTACG
>NZ_OZ248495.1:0-11684 GCF_965234445.1 Flavobacterium rarum (SeqCode)
CTATCATAATTCTCATTGGATAATTCACGGGTGATTTTGTCATGCTTTATTGATAAAAGTTTAGCCATACCAGTCGCAGTAGTATAAGATGTAGAACATATCAAGTAATCACTATATAAATCTCCAAAATTAACCATCTAGCTATTTGTTAAATCTTATCAACTTCTCAAATGTTAAAACTATGGAATTCTAATGTATTTCTGCGTAAGGTGAGTTATTTATTAGTCTACTTTTTTACTCTACTCAATGTTTCTTTAGTTATACCTAGAAATGAGGCAATGATATGTTGTGGAAATCGTTCAACAAATTGTGGGTAAATCTTGGTAAATTCTTTGTATTTATCCTCTGCGGTATTTGATATGGAGGAATTCAACCTTTTTTGATTAACAACTGAATTCCTTTCATCTAAAATTCTAAACATTTCTGCAAGTGCCGGTGTTTTTCCCATTAATTCAAGCATTTCTGCTCTTGAAATAATTAATAGTTCAGTATCCTCCAGTGCTTCAATGTTATACTTTGAAGGTGTTTGTGTAATTGCACTTTCTCGATCACTAATCCAGTAGTTTTCAATAAAAAGATAAATAATATGTTCTAATCCTTTTCTATCAACATAAAATTGACGTAGTGCTCCTTTAACTACAAATGCAATATGAGTGGATATATTACCTTCTTGCAAAAAATATTGTTTTTTTTTAATTCTTTTTAAAACAAAAGAATTTTTTACAATATCAAAATCGCTTTCTGAAATTAAATTGGGCACGATTTTATTTATGTAATTAAATAATGATTCCACTTGTGTAAATTAAATTTTTACAAATTTATTAAATTATTTTGTACCATTTTGCCGTATTTCGCACTTAAATTGAATACTTTTTTGTGTAATTTGTTTATGTTTAGTTCTAAAACTTAAATACATAAAAAGTTGTCGATTGAAACTCCACTTTTTTTAGTTTTACAATTGTTTTAAGATATAATTATTTTAATTTTTGCAAACAAATTTAGAATCAATTACTTACTTTATTTCAGTAGCAAATACATCCAATGGCAATCTTACTTTCTTTAAGTTGACCATATAGTCATTTTCTGTATCCCTATATCCTAAAGCAAGTAGCACGACGCTTTTTAGTCCTTTTTCTTTTAATCCTAAAATGCTATCAAATTTTTCTGCATCAAAACCTTCCATTGGTGTTGAATCTACTTGTAAATTGGCAGCCGCAATCAAACCGGTACCCAAACCGATATAAGCTTGTTTTGCAGACCAAATAAAATGTTCATCATCAGTTCTGTTAAGCAATCCATTTACCAAAGCGGTTTTAAAATCTTCCAAATATTCTTCAGGCATATTTCTTTCTTTGGCCACAAATTGAATGTACTTATCAATCATTTCTTTATTTACTGTTTCAAGTGCTGCAAACACCAATAAATGTGATGCTTCTGCAATTTGAGTATTGAAAGAATCTTGACCTAATTCTTTTTGCAATTCTGAATTTTCAACTACAAAAAGTCTATAAGTCTGCATCCCTGTTGAAGAAGCGGATAGATTGATAGCTTCAATTATTTCTTGTACTTTTTCGTTAGCAACTTTTTTATTGTTAAATTTTTTTGTGGCGTATCGCCACTTTAACGTTTCTATTAATTCCATTATCTTTTTTTTTAAATTATTGCACAAAATTATGTTTTGTTAGTGAATAAAAGTAACTTTGTGTCATAAAGTAATAGTGATAAACGAGTAACCAACTGACAAATTATGGAAACAGAAATAAAAACACCAATTAAAGAATGTACTAAAACAATATTAGCAATACACGATACAATGGATATTTTAAGTGGAAAATGGAAAGTATCTATAATTGCTTGTCTTTGCTTTGACAAAATGCGATATAGCGAATTACTAAATAAAGTAACAGGAATATCAGGTAAAATGCTCAGCAGAGAACTAAAAGAATTAGAAATAAATGAATTGATAAAAAGAACTGTTCAAAATACACAACCAGTAATAGTTGAATATGAAATCACAGAATATGGTGCGACATTAAAAAATGTTACACAAGTATTAGCGAATTGGGGTGTTGAACATAGAAAAAGGATTATAGGAATACAACAAACTATGTAACTTAGTAACTTGAGGCGGTTTGCAAAAAAAACTAACGCAGACATTATAGTTAAATATCTGCGTTAGATTATTCTTAAATATTTATTGCAATTTTGCCGACAGTTCTACCTTTTTCTAAATGTAAGTGGGCGTTTTTCATTTCTTCAAAAGTAAAAGTATCAGAAACGTGAGATTTCAAAATACCTTTTTTCAGTAATTGTGCAATTTTCAACATATCATCACCAGAAGACTCTACAAGAACAAATGATAAATCAACACCTTTTGCTTTTGCTTTAATCAGATCATCGTCAGATATATTTCCGGACGGAATTGTAACAACTATTCCACCTCTTTTTGTCACATCTATAGATTTAGAAATTAAATCACCTGCAAGTGTGTCAAGCACAAAATCGGCATCGGACACAATCTCTAAGAAATTTTCAGAAGTGTAATCAATATGCTTATCGGCTCCATTTTGTAAAACAAATTCTTTGTTTTTTGCCGAAGAAGTACCTATAACATATGCGCCAAGATGTTTAGCAATTTGAGTTGCATAATGACCAACACCACCTGAAGCTCCGTGAATTAGAACTTTATCTCCTTTTTTTACATTTCCTTTATTTACCAAAGTTTGCCAAGCTGTAAGTGCAGCTAGTGAAGCCGAAGCCGCTTCTTGGTGGGAAATATTTGTTGGTTTCAAAGTTAAATGCGATGAAGGAACTGCGACAAATTCAGCATAGGCATTTCCTCTTCCGGGAAAATTTGCCATTCCAAAAACAGCATCACCAATTTTGAAATCTGAAACATTTTCGCCAATTTCTTCAACAGTACCAGACAAATCCCAACCTAAAATAGCAGGTCTTTCTTCTTCAAAAAGCCAAGTCAATGATCCGCTATTTGACCTTGCTTTATAATCTACAGGATTGATACTTAATGAAATTGTTTTTACCAATACTTCATCACTTTTAATTTCTGGCTTTGGAGTATCTACATATTTTAGATTTTCAACAGATCCTGCTTCGTTTAAAATTATTGCTTTCATATATTTATTTTATTTAATGAAGTACAAAGGTAAAAATTTAATATCTTTGCGACAAGTATGCACATTTAAGTAATCTACATACTAAAAGTGTACTAATATTGATTATCAATGATTTAAAATTAAATAAATGTCAAAAATAAATGAATATGATTCTTGTTCAGATGTAACCTGCTCCGTAGATTACGCTTTTAAAAGAATTGGCGGAAAATATAAAGGCAGAATATTATGGAATTTGAGTAATAAAAATATCTTACGATATGGCGAATTAAAAAAAACATTGTCAGATGTTACTCCAAAAATGCTGACACAAACTTTAAGAGAATTAGAGAACGACGAGTTAATTTCAAGAAAAGTATTTCACGAAGTTCCCCCAAAAGTTGAATATTCTTTAACCAGTGTTGGTTTAGAATTAATTCCTTTTATTAATCATTTGAAACTTTGGGGCGACAAACAAAGATTAAAAGAAATAAAAACTGAAAATGACTGAGAAATAGTGTACTGCTGATGATTTGTTGAATTAGTTAGTCAATTCACTGATTTTTGCTTGGCTTTGGTTTTAGCATAACTAAACTACCAGCTTGCGCCACACGATAGTTTTTTCGTCTTTATTAATCATAATTTTTTTATCTAAATTTTTTGTAATTTGTAAGTTCAATTAAATGAATTTTTAAATTCCGAGGGAGATAAATTAGTTTTAGTTTTAAATAGTTTTGAAAAACTTTGACTATGTTCAAAACCAAGTGTGTAAGCAATTTCAGAAACAGTTAAATCCGTTGTAGTAAGTTTCAATTTAGCTTTCTCAATTAATTTTTCGTGAATATGTTGTTGCGTAGTTTGCCCAGTTATAGACTTCAATAAATTACTCAAATACATTGGTGATAGATTTAAGGATTGCGCAACATATTGAACAGAAGGCAATCCTGTTATACTATCATCTTTAAAATAATCATCAATAATTTTTTCTACATTCTGTAAAATCTTATGATTGTTAATCTTACGAGTTAAAAATTGCCTTTGGTAAAAGCGGTCGGAATAATTAAGTAAAGTTTCGATTTGGGATATAATTATGCTTTGACTAAATTTATCAATGTTACTATTGTATTCCAGTTCAATATTCTTAACAATATCATTGAGAATTGTTTCTTCCTTTTCAGAAAGAAACAATGCCTCATTTACAGCATAATCAAAGAATTCATACTGCCTAATACTTGTTGCCAAAGCGGTATCCCATAAAAAATCAGGATGTATCATTAACACCCAGCCACTTTTAGGTGATGCAATTTCTTCAATAGATTCGATTCCAAAAACCTGATTTGGTGCTATAAAGAACATCACACCATCATCGAAATCGTAATGATTTTGACCGTATTTAAATTTAGTTCCAATGTTACGTTTAATAGAAATATGATAAAAGTCAAATGCAAAGTTTTTATAATTTATCTCCTTAGAACATTCAAATGTTTCATAGTCAAATAAGCTGATTAAAGGATGCTGAGGTGAAGGCAATCCCTTCATCTTATGAAACTCGGTAATTGATTTTACTCTATGTACTTGATTTTGATTCATTTTTCAAAATTACAAATTATTTATATCATCATACCTCCAGAAAGTTCAATTCTTTGTCCGTTTACCCAACCTGCTGCAGGTGTGCATAAAAATGCAACCACTCCTCCGATATCTTCAGGTACACCAATACGCCCTAATGCTGTAATTGATGCAATTGCATTTCTCTTGTTTTCATCTGATTTGTTTGAACCACCGCCAAAATCAGTTGCAATTGCTCCGGGTGCAATACTATTAGCTGTAATTTGTCTACTTCCTAATTCTTTTGCCAAGCATTTTGTATAGGTTTCGATTGCACCTTTCATACTTGCATATGCTGAAACATTTGGAAAAGAAATTCTGGTTAGTCCTGATGAGATATTTACAATTCTTCCACTATTATTTAATAATGGTAGAAGCTTTTGGGTTAAGAAATAAACTCCTTTAAAATGAATGTTCATCATAGCATCAAAAGCCTCTTCGGTAGTATCTGTAACAGAACCAAACACACCAGTACCTGCATTGTTGATTAGAAAGTCGAAGTTAGACGAACCCTCGTGTTCCTTTAAATATTGGCTAACTTGATCTACAAATGCATCAAAGGTTTTTATGTTGCTAACATCCAACTGATATGCAATAGCTTTTTGTCCAATTGCTAAAACTTCTGCTACTACTTTGTCTGCTTCAATCTTATTGCTGTTATAGGTAAAAATGATATTGTTTCCGTTTTTAGCCAGATTCAGCACTATATCTTTACCTAATCCACGATTCCCACCAGTTACTAACGCAATTTTACTTTTTGTTGACATAATTTATTTGTTTAAAATTTATGTTACAAAGTTCTATATCTATTTGTTCTTATGTGTAGCCGAAATATATATTGTTGTAGTCAAAAATTAGATGCTTAGTTTTTTTTTCATATTAAAGAAGTCTTATCTCGCAGTATTTTCATATTATGGTTTGCATTTCTGATTTTTATGTAATTAGATTTAAAACTCTTCTTCAATTAATTCTCTATTCAACATTGATCCCGCTATTCCACCAGTGGCTATTGCGTATGAAACAGAACGCATCATACTCGAGTTATCACCACACGCATATATTCCGTGTTGAGATGTTTGCTGAAATGGATTTATTTTTATAAAATTTTGTTCTGTTATTTCACAGCCCAAAAGCTTTGTTATTTCTGAATTTTGATCAAATTTCGGTCTTGCGTACAGGGCTTTAATTGTTTCGGAGGTATTGTCTTTAAAAATAATGCTTTCCATTATACCGTTTTTATGAGCAAAATAGTCAATTTCTTTTTCGACAATTTTTATGTTGTGTTTTTTTAGTTTTGAAAATTGCACTTCGGTTAATGTTGCTTTACCATTTGTGAAAATTGTTAAATCCTTTGTCCAATTATTGATTAATTTTCCAAGTTCAAAAGCGATGTCTCCATTTGCAAGAATTCCTGTTTTTTCATTTTTATATTCATATCCGTGACAATATGGACAATGGATAACCGAAATACCCCAACATTCTGAAAACCCTATTATATTTGGCATTATATCTTTTACGCCTGTTGCAAAAATCAGTTTCTTTGCATTAAATTTGTCGCCTGCTTTTGTTGTAATTTCAAATCCATTTTCTATTTTTTGTCCACTTATTGCTAGTCCATTATAAAATTTTATTGTTTTATATTTTTCAACCTGTTGAATGGCGATTTTAGCAATATCCTTAGGGGCTTTTCCATCCTGTGTTAAAAAATTATGTGAATGCGGAGTTTGACTATTACACGGTTTACCGCTATCTATGATTAATACATTTCGTAAAGCTCTACCTAAAGCCATTGCTGCTGAAAGTCCGGCATAACTTCCGCCTATAATAATTACCTCATAATTTTTGTTGTCTTTCATATTGTTATATTTTGTAAATGAAGTTAGTAGAAAGGGTAAAGTCATTGCCGTTAATGCCAAGGTACTTTGTTTTATGAATTTTCGTCTTGTGTTCATTTTTTACTATTTCAATCGGCAAATATAAAAATGTTTTATACTAATGCGATAGTGTTGCAATAGTTTTTGTAATATCGTCGCATTAATTTTTTTTGCTAATTTTGTATTATGATTAAACGAAGAAATACTGCAACACAAGATGCTGTTTTGTCAGTGCTAACAAGTAAAAGAAGAGCAATGAGCCAAGAGGCTATTGTGAGTCAAATGAAATTGAGTGCAGATAGGGCAACTATTTATAGAATTTTGAACCGCTTTTGTGAGGATGAAATTGTCCACAGGATAGTTGCGGATGATGGTAAGCAGTATTTTGCCGTCTGTGTAAAATGTGATGAAACACCTACAAATAATCATTTCCATTTTCGTTGTACAAAATGTGAAACTATCGAGTGTCTTCCGACAAAGGTAGAGTTTACAGTTCCCGAAAGATATATTGTCGAACATATGAATTGTGTTCTAGTAGGTATATGCAATGAATGTTCTTAATTTTTATTTAGCTTGATAATTTTGTATTTCTACAAATGCAAGCTTATCCCTCAAAACCTGCATATTCTCACTAACTTTTTTATCCAAAACCTTTGCATAGTGTTGAGTAGTTCTCAGATTTTTGTGTCCAAGTATTTTACTTACACTTTCTATTGGAACACCATTTGTAAGCGTTACAGTCGTTGCAAAAGTGTGTCGGGCAATGTGAAAGGTTAATTCTTTTTCAATCTCGCAAACGCCTGCAATTTCTTTTAAATAGGCATTCATTTTTTGATTGGTTAAAACTGGGAGCAAGTTCAATAATTTGTCGTATAACCGGTTTTTTGATATTTTTTTTCGTATGAAGAGTCCTATAAAGTATTATTTGTTTCGCAAAATCAAAAGTACGGGATTCTCAGGCACTTTTTATTTTAGCCTTTTGGATTGTAATGAAAAGCAAACAAATAACGATATTAGTGAAATTATAAATGCGGATTCAAATCTAAAAAAAGATGTCGAAAACATATGTACATTTCCTGGAGTGGGAATCTTAACTGTGGCAATTAATGGATTTGACCTCATTCAATCTAGTAAACAATTATCAAGTTACATAGGATTGGATGTCAAAGAAAACAGACCGGAACCTCTGTAAAAGGGAAGCCATGGATGTCTAAACAGGGAAATAAAAACCCAAGAAAGGCAATGCATTTACCCGTACTATCGGCTGTAAAATGGAATGAAATATACAAAGAGGACTATGCAAGATTAATATCAAAACATGGAATAAAAATGAAAGCATTAGTGTCAATTCAAAGAAAATTACTCGAACTGATATAGGTGATTCGCAAATCAAAAAATAGAATTTGAGAAAGAATACGAAAGCAAAAAATATAGCTTGAAACCACAAGTGGCATAACACGCTATAGAGTCTAGTTCTTGACCGACTAGAAGGTAAAATTAAATAAAATAAAAGACATTGGATTCTAATTTTAATAAATTTAAAATTTAAACAAAAAAATCAAATAAAAAAAGTAAAAAATACAAAATTTACTGAAACAAAATAAAATTAAAAAATCAATGTTTTTATTTGGAAATAAACCAGAATCTTAATAACCGAGTTATAAATAGAGCAGTATATCAGCTTATATTTTATTTTAGTAAATTCCACGGGCTTATTCTGTAAGATTTTAGAGCTATGCCTGATTAAAACGACAACAGAAACAAAAAATTAAATCTAACAAAGTCAAATACTTAGTAAGATTTATATGGATACTTTATAAAATTTAAGCCTTAATAGATTTGTTTTGACGGCACTATTAAAATACAAACGCCAATTAATGCCTTTCCCTGTCAAATATTGCTTTAAGAATCTTCAATACGATCCATCTCTTTATTTTTATTGCTACTTTCTAATGAAGTAAATTTACAATCATCTATTAAAAACAGTTATGGCAGCAGAAAATAAAATATCCTATTACTCATTGAGATTAAAGGAATTACTCATCACAAGTTTTCCTGAGCTATCTGGAAATAAAGATTTTATTGATAAACGTGGCCGATTAGCAGCAAAATCATATAATGATGCTTTTCTGGCTGGCAATACAATTGAACAATGCAATGAGATTGCCCTGTATATATTGCTTGAAGGGTTACACTTTTCAAAATTTGATACGGTATTTCAAGTGGTATGCAATGAGTTTGATACATTGATGTCAGATGAAGAACTCCGCCCCTTCGCCTTGAAGATGATGCCTGCATGCAAAGCCGTCTTTGCGGGATATAAACTATTCGATGATTTTGCTGACAGTCCCGAATTTGACTTGCTCTATACTGAACTGGTAGGAACCATCCAAATCTGGATAGAGGAAAATGGCCTTCAGTAAAAAAGAGCATCTTAAACACAATATTGAAGCGTTACGAATTGCTTTTCGCTTAGAACGGGAGAAACGTCAGGCTACCGAAACCGAACGAAAGCAAATGATGCTTTACAGTGGTTTTGGTGGCCTTAAATTTGTGCTCAATCCTGTAGATACACCCAGTGCCATCGGGAAATGGGTAAAATCGGAACAGGATTTATTTTCCCACACCCAAGAACTTTACAAACTCTTACGTGAAAACGCTGCAGATGAAAAGCAATACCACCAATTTGTGGATAGTATGAGAAGCTCTGTATTGACAGCCTTTTATACCCCGCCTCCCGTAATTGAAGCCATAGTAAAATCCATAAAGGAAAACGAAATAAATATCCAACGATTTTTAGAACCATCGGCAGGAATAGGAGCATTTATTGAAACCTTAAAAAATGATGGGATATCACAAATAACAGCATACGAAAAGGAATTGCTTACCGGTAAGGTATTAAAACAAATTAATCCGAATAGTAGTATCCGCATTACAGGATTCGAAGAAATCCCAGATAGTGAAAAGGAAAGTTATGACGTGATTGCCAGCAATATTCCATTTGGAGATATATCGGTATTTGATCTTTCCTTTGTACGGAGTAAAGATGTTGTTCGTGTGCAGGCCACCCGAAGCATTCATAATTATTTCTTTTTAAAAGGAATAGATGTGCTTCGAGATGGAGGGGTAATGGCGTTTATTACCTCACAAGGTGTTCTTAATAGCCAGAAAAATGAGCCCATACGTCAAGGATTAATGCAAAACTGCAACCTGATTTCGGCCATACGTTTACCAAATAACCTCTTTACGGATTACGCTGGAACTGAAGTAGGAAGCGACCTCATAATCCTGCAAAAGAATACTAATAAGCAAGGGTTGTCCGAACTGGAAAACCGTTTCTGCCAAACCTATACAACCTCGGATAACACCATCAATAATGTGCTATTTGAAAATCCACAACGTGTTGTGCATACCTCTTTCCACAAAGGGACTGATATGTATGGAAAGCCCACTTGGATCTATCAGCATCAGGACGGGATAGAAGGTATTGCTAAAGACCTCAAAGAGATGCTTACTGCCGACTTTGCTACCCGTTTTGATATTGGATTGTACAACGGGCAACATAATCTGGAAACTCGATTACATACTTTGTATGAGCCAAAGCAAATGTCTTCTGTTTCAGAAGAACAAACAATACAACAGAAACAACAGGATTTATTTACTCCAACAAACAGTAAAGCCAATGAAGTTCAGTTGAGCTTGTTTGACCTTTTTGAAAATGAGGTAAAGACCGTAGCTACTGTAAATCCTGTCAAAACTAAAAAACCAACATCCTATAAAAAAAAGTCAACAAACGGTCGTCAAGGAAGTTTATTCAGTGGAATGGAACAGTTCTACGCGCCGAAGGCTTCCGCTACTCCAAAAAACAGTAATAAGCAGGCTTTGGTTGGGGATTTGTTTTCAGGCACGGACGGTAACGGTCAAAATAAAACAACTCATCTAATCAATGAAATTCCAAGTCCCGCTATTTATACGGGAAAAATCCAGCCATTCCACCGTAATGAATGTCTTGTCATTGATAAAGGACATATTGGTTCTCTAAAAGACTTCGATAACGACAATGGGCAGGCAATATTTCATCCCTTGCACTTAACGCCAAACCAAAAAACAAGAGCTGAGGCTTATGTTTCCATTAGGGATGTTTATCTTGATTTATATTGGAAAGAAACAGAAAAGCAGACCGAACATAAGCAAGAAAGGGAAATGTTAAACAAGCTCTACGATGCCTTTGTCAAACGCTATGGTAACCTGAATAACGCTGAGAATATCAAGCTGATAAAAACCGACAGTGCGGGAAAAGAAATACCTTATCTGGAACGTGTAATTGGAGGCGTTGTTCACAAAGCAGATATATTCCACCAACCCGTCAGCTTTTCTATTAGTACTCTGGCAACGGATAATCCTGACGAGGCATTGGCAGCATCATTAAATAAATATGGGACTGTCCGTTTGGATTATATGTCACAAATTAGCGGATTATCAGTTGATAATCTGAAAGAGAATCTGGCAGGACGCATTTTTTATAACCCTTTGGAAAAGGAGTATGAAATATCGGAGCGATGGGTTTCAGGGAATGTGGTGGCAAAAGCTGAAACGATAAAAGAACACTTACTATTACAACCAAATGATAAGGAAGCATCCCAAAGTTTGGAAGCATTAGAAAAAGCTTTTCCCAGACGGATAGAATTTGACGAACTGGATTTTAACTTAGGAGAACGCTGGATACCAATGGGAATCTACAATCGGTTTACCTCCTATTTGTTTGATGCGGATGTACGAATCCATTACACAGAAAACACAGATGATTTTTCAATTAATTGTAATAAGAAAAACATTCACATAACGGAAAAGGCTCTTCGCCTAAATTAGTGGGTATACAAAATATTCACTAATTTTCGGCATGGAAGATTTATCAGGCTTAGGCCCCTTGTTAGGAATAAAAGCACCTTGGTTGTTAGTTGATGCAAAAGTTCAAAAAGCAAATCTAGTTATTGATGTTTATATAGATTTTGAACGTGGCACGAAATTTCCTTGTCCTTGTTGTGGATAAGAGCGTTCCGTTTATGATAGTAGTTTTAAGCGAATTCGTCAT
>NZ_OZ248496.1:0-8852 GCF_965234445.1 Flavobacterium rarum (SeqCode)
AGCTTTTTGTAATTCGGCTACAATTGCCAATTTAACCGCGACTGGAACGGCCATCAAATGGTACGACGCGGCAAACAACGGAAATTTATTAAGCAGTTCAACAGCTTTGGTTTCAGGAACTATATATTACGCTTCGCAAACCTTGAACTCTTGCGAAAGCAGCAGAACTGAGGTAACAGCAAACATTAATATAACTGCAGCGCCAACGGCTTCAACTCCACAAGCTTTTTGTAATGCGGCTACAATTGCCAATTTAACCGCGACTGGAACTGCCATCAAATGGTACGACGCGGCAAACAACGGAAATTTATTAAGCAGTTCAACAGCTTTGGTTTCAGGAACTATATATTACGCTTCGCAAACCTTGAACTCTTGCGAAAGCAGCAGAACTGCGGTAACAGCAAACATTAATACAACTGCAGCTCCAACGGCTTCAACTCCACAAGCTTTTTGTAATGCGGCTACAATTGCCAATTTAACCGCGACTGGAACGGCCATCAAATGGTACGACGCGGCAAACAACGGAAATTTATTAAGCAGTTCAACAGCTTTGGTTTCCGGAACTATATATTACGTTTCGCAAACCTTGAACTCTTGCGAAAGCAGCAGAACCGGAGTAACCGCGGTCATTACAATAATAGACGCTACAATATCTATTAATGGAAATACACTTACTGCAAATCAATCAGGTGCTACTTATCAATGGTATGAATGTCCTAACATTAAAATAGATAGTGCAACAAATCAATCTTACACTCCTCCTTCAAATAGTGGATCATATAGCGTGGCAATTACATTAAACAACTGCATAGCAACCTCCCCATGTGCAGTAGTTTTAGGTACTGAATATTTTGCAACAGCAAAAAAACCAACTCTTTGTCCAAATCCTAGCAAAGGTTTAATAAATATAAATACCGCTTATGAAGGCAATTTAGAAATCGTTGATAATTTAGGACGTATAGTAAAAACATTTACAGTTATGCCAAACATAACTATTACTGTCAATGTCGAAAACCTGAAAGATGGAATCTATTTTATAAAAGAAACAAAAGGAAATACATTTTCGACTCTTAAATTAATCATACGAAAATAATTTTATACCATTTTCAAAGAGGATATACTATCTCATTACTTCCTCTTTAATAATGCATTTCATTTAACATTTAGCCCAATAAAAAAAGAGATTATCCAAGGATAATCTCTTTTTTTATATAGAATATTTTTTAAAAAAATTAGAAAGGGACGTCCCCATCATCATCATCGTCATT
The DNA here is from genome assembly GCF_965234445.1 of Flavobacterium rarum (SeqCode). Classification (GTDB taxonomy): domain Bacteria; phylum Bacteroidota; class Bacteroidia; order Flavobacteriales; family Flavobacteriaceae; genus Flavobacterium; species Flavobacterium rarum. The sequence continues at coordinate 1,269 of NZ_OZ248496.1, forward strand.
ATTAAAATTACTACCAAAAGCTTCATTTGCAGATGGAAGATTCTTGGTAACAAATGAACTTTCATCATGATTCATACTCGAAGGCAAATCATCATAACCGCCACTGTAATCCTCTAAATTATCAAAACGACCAAGGTGACCTATAAACTTCAAACGAACATTTTCGATACCACCATTCCTGTGTTTTGCGATCATAATTTCGGCTTGTCCCGCAGTTGGAGAGGCTTCATCATCATCCCATTCATCTATTTTGTAATACTCTGGGCGATACAAAAACGAAACGATATCCGCATCTTGTTCAATCGCTCCCGATTCACGTAAATCTGACAACAAAGGTCTTTTGCTTGAACCACGTGTTTCTACAGCACGCGATAATTGAGAAAGTGCAATAACAGGAACATTCAATTCCTTGGCCAAAGCCTTTAAATTTCGGGAGATTGTGGATATCTCTTGTTCCCTGTTTCCACCACCTTTTCCATTTCCTCCTGCTGTCATCAATTGCAAATAATCAACAATTATAATCTTAATTCCGTGTTGCGAAACAAGACGTCTCGCTTTTGCTCTTAAATCAAAAATGGATAACGAAGGCGTATCATCAATATATAATGGTGCTTTTTCTAAATTTTTTACTTTGGTACTCAACTGTTCCCACTCGTGTTTTTCCAGTTTTCCAGTACGTAGCTTCTCAGATGACAATCCTGTTTCGGAAGAAATTAACCTTGTAATCAACTGTACCGATGCCATCTCTAGAGAGAACAAAGCGACTGGATGTCCAAAATCTATAGCTATATTTCTAGCCATTGACAATACAAATGCTGTTTTTCCCATTGCAGGTCTCGCCGCAATAATAATTAAATCACTTGGCTGCCAACCCGATGTCAGCTTATCCAATTTGTCAAAACCTGTTGCTACACCAGAAAGTCCTTCCTGACCAGCGATTTCTTCAATACGTTTTTTTGCTTGTAATACTAAACTCTGTGCAGTTTCGGAACTTCGTTTGATATTTCCTTGGGTAACTTCGTATAGTTTGGATTCGGCTTTATCCAACAAATCAAAAACATCGGCAGTTTCATCATACGCATCTTCAATTATTTCAGAGGAAATCCGAATTAAACTCCTTTGAATAAATTTTTGAAGTATAATTCTGGAGTGAAACTCAATATGGGCTGAGGATGAAATTTTTTGCGTCAACTGAATTAAATAAAAATCACCTCCTGCAAGATCCAACTTAGCATTCTTTCTCAATTGAGCCGAAACAGTCAATAAATCGATTGGCTGTGTATCTGTAAATAACTGAACTATGGCTTCAAAAATATGCTTGTGTGCATCTTTATAAAATGCATCAGGTTGTAGAATATCAATTACCTCATCTACTCCTTTTTTATCAATCATCATTGCCCCAAGCACTGCTTCTTCTAAATCTAATGCTTGTGGGGGTAACTTCCCTTTCTCAAGGTTTATTATTGTTGATTTATCCACCTTAACGGCGCTCATATTCTTGAAATTTTCCATGTAGCGAAAGTAACTAAAATTCTAAAAAAATAACTATTGAGTTATTACAATTAATTGTTTATAAGTACTTGTTTTTTGTTTATAAACATAAAAAAATCCGAAACGATAAGGCTTCGGATTAAGATCTTAAAAATGAGAAATTACTCTTTAAATTCACCCATTTTACAGTATTTATCCATTCTCTGAGCGATTAATTCTTCTGTTGATAAGTCTTTCAGTTCATTGTATCCTTTTAAGATATATTGCTCCACTGTAGTAAAAGTAGTCTCTCTATCATAATGAGCTCCCCCGAGTGGTTCTGGAATAATATCGTCTACTAATTTTTGTTTTTTCATGTCGGCAGAAGTCAATTTCAATGCATCTGCAGCTTGTTCTTTGTAATCCCAGCTTTTCCATAAAATAGAAGAACAAGATTCTGGAGAAATTACAGAATACCAAGTGTTTTCCAGCATATATACGCGATCTCCAACACCAATTCCTAATGCTCCTCCCGAAGCTCCTTCACCAACAATTATAGTTATGATAGGCACTTTAAGACGTACCATTTCAAATATATTTCTAGCAATAGCTTCTCCTTGTCCTCTTTCTTCTGCTTCCAAACCTGGATAAGCACCTGGTGTATCTATTAAAGTCACAACAGGAATACCGAATTTCTCTGCCATTTTCATCAAACGCAACGCTTTTCTATACCCTTCTGGATTCGCCATTCCAAAGTTTCTGTACTGACGTGTTTTGGTATTGAATCCTTTTTGTTGTCCGACAATCATAAATGACTGATCGCCAATTTTACCCAAACCACCTATCATGGCTTTATCATCTTTAAAACCTCGGTCTCCATGCAGCTCAAGAAAGGTATCACCGCAAAGTCCTCTAATATGATCTAAGGTATAAGGTCTACTTGGGTGTCTGGACAATTGTACACGTTGCCAGGCAGTTAAGTTTTTATAAATTTGCTTTTTGGTTTCTTCTAATTTTTTGTTGATTTGCTTACACGTATTGGTAACATCAACATCGGATTCTAGACCAATAACAACACATTTATCTAATTGCTCTTCAAGTTCTTTTATAGGAAGCTCAAAATCTAAATATTCCATAGTATTTGTGCGGTTTTATTATTGTTTTTAATTTTTGATTTGGAAATGCAAATATAAAATTTAATATCGTTATACCTTTATTTTTTTATTCAAGTACGAAAAAAATAGATTTTAGACGAGTAAAATTCTATTTTACATCTACTTTTCTATACTGTTTTATTATTCCATTCAACAGCACCGTCATCACAATGACAATAGCTCCTATATAAAACTCTGTGCTCATTTTCTCTTTTCCTCCAATTATAAAAAATGCCAATACAATTCCATAAACAGGCTCCAAATTAGTTGTTAACATCACTGTATAAGGAGACAATTGCCTCATTACTTTTACTGAAGCTGTAAAAGCATAAGCAGTGCATATAGAGGCTAAAATGAAAATCAGAATCCAATTTTTTGCAGTTAATATAAAAAAGTCTGTTGTAAAGGATCCTTGAAATAAAAAATAGATAGAAATAAAAACAAAACCGGCTAAAAATTCGTAAAAAGAAATTACAGACGGGTCATGATTTACAATTAATTTTCCATTCATTAAGGTAAACAACACCCCTAAAATTATGGAAACCAAAGCCAAAAGCATTCCGTTCCAATAATTAATTTCTACTTGCATGATTAACCCTAAACCTGCAATAATAATTAATCCAAAAAACACTTCGTACCAAAGTATTTTTCTACCATAAAACAAAGGTTCAAGTAATGAGGCAAAAAATGCACCCAAAGAAAAAACAGACAATGTAATAGAAACAGTAGAGATTTTTATAGCTTCGAAAAAGAAAATCCAGTGTAATGCTATTAAAAGTCCAACAACTATGAACTTTAATAGTGATTTGAGAGCTACTTTAAAGGGCCTCTTTTTTACAGCAATAAATATTGCTAAAAATACAGCTGCAAAAAACATTCTATACCAAACCAAAAATTCAGACTGAATAGTTATTAACGCCCCCAAAATTGCTGTAAATCCCCAAATAAAAACAATGATATGTAAATTGAGGTAACTTCTTAAATTATCGTTTCGCATTTCGTAGTAGATAAACCGCTAATATTCCAAAAACTATGTTAGGTAACCATACAGCCAAAAATGGTGAAAAGGTAGATTTTTCGGCTAATACTCCAAATATTTTATCAAAAAACACAAAAGAAAACGCCACTGCAATTCCAATGGCCAAACTGGCACCCATCCCTCCTCTTCGTTTCATTGCAGAAACAGAAACAGCTATTATTGTTAAGATAAAAGCCGAAATTGGCACACTGAATTTTTTGTAAAATACAACCAAATAAACATTAATATTGGATGACCCTCGCTTTCTCTCTTTCTCAATAAAATCATTTAATTCCCCTAAACTCAATGTCTCTGCTATATAAATCACTGGCGCCAAATCTTCAAGTTCAAAATTAAATTTCATCTTTTTTTCGGGTGATTTTTCTATCACATCGCCTTCTTTACCAACAATTCTTTTGGTATAATCGAATAATGAATAATTCTTTTCTTTTGGATTCCATTTGATTCTACTAGCTGTAATTTTATATTCTAATTTTTCTTTTTTGAAGTGCTCCAACGAAAAATTAAAAGCCATTTTAGATTCATTATTAAAACTATTTACATAAATGAATTCATTGTCACTAATTTGCCTGTAAACATCGGTGTTTTCTCCCCGCATAATGGCCTTACCATTACTTCGGAGATAGGTGTATCGAAAATTATTGTAGCCTTCACTAGAAACGGGAATGACCCAAAAACCCATAAGCAAAACAATAAAAGAAATAATTGATGCACCAATAATATACGGTCTCAAGAAACGTGTAAACGAAATACCAGAACTCAAAATAGCAATAATTTCGGTGTCATTTGCCAATTTTGAGGTAAACCAAATTACCGATATAAACAAGAATATCGGAAAAAGGTTGTTCATAAAATAAATCGTAAAATGATAGTAGTATGTGGCAATTTTTATAACTGGCACTTCATTTTCTAACATTTTATTGATTTTCTCCGATATATCTATAATGATTCCAATAGGCGCAAATAACAAAAGCATCACTGCAAAAGTGGCTAAATATCTTTTAAGAATGTATTTGTCGATTATTGTTAGCATAGTATAGTTTAATTCGTTATTCGTTTAAATTGTTTAAACTGTTTAAATTGTTTAAAACGTTTAATTGTTTAAATTGTTTAATCGATTATGCTTTTCGGTCATTAGTTAAACTTTTAAACCCTTAAACTTTTAAACTTTTTAAACTTCTTTAAAGTCTTTGGCTCATATTTTTTACCATCATTTCTTTCCATGGTTTAAAATCTCCAGCTAAGATATGTTTTCTAGCCTCACGAACCAACCACATATAAAAACCTAGGTTATGAATTGTAGCAATTTGTTTTCCTAAATATTCATTGGCTGCAAACAAATGTCGCAAATACGCTTTGGAATATTCTGTATCTACAAAAGTATAACCCATTTCATCTACTGGAGAAAAATCCGCTTCCCATTTTTTATTTTTGATATTGATTGTTCCGTTAGCCGTAAACAACATTCCATTTCTCGCGTTACGTGTTGGCATCACACAGTCGAACATATCAATACCTAGGGCAATATTTTCCAAAATATTGATTGGGGTTCCAACTCCCATTAAATATCGAGGTTTGTCTTCGGGTAGAATTTCGCAAACCACTTCGGTCATGGCGTACATTTCTTCAGCTGGTTCTCCTACCGAAAGTCCACCAATGGCATTCCCTTGTTGATTCGAGTTGGCTATATATTCAGCAGATTGTCGTCTTAAATCTTTATAGGTACTTCCTTGAATAATTGGAAAAAAAGTTTGTTCATAGCCATACTTAAAAGGCAATTTATCCAAATGATTGATACAACGATCCAACCAACGGTGCGTCATGTGCATCGAGCGTTGCGCATAGCGATAATCACATGGATAAGGTGTACACTCATCAAAAGCCATAATAATATCGGCTCCAATGGTACGTTGAATTTCCATTACATTTTCTGGAGTAAACACATGATACGAACCATCAATATGCGATTTAAACTTTACTCCTTCTTCTTTAATCTTTCTATTTGCAGACAGAGAATATACTTGATATCCACCGGAATCGGTCAAAATATTACGATCCCAATTCATAAATTTATGCAATCCACCCGCTTTTTCAAGAATTTCGGTTTGCGGACGTAAGTATAAATGGTAGGTGTTTCCAAGAATAATATCAGGGTTTATTTCTTCTTTTAATTCTCTTTGGTGCACTCCTTTTACAGAAGCTACAGTACCTACAGGCATAAAAATAGGAGTTTCAATCACACCGTGATCTGTAGTAATACTTCCCGCACGCGCTTTTGATTGCGGATCTGTTTTTAGTAAATCAAATTTCATCTGTCTTTTTTATTGTTTTTTTGGGTCAGATGCAATTCAATGTAAGCATCTGATGTAACGACAACTTTTATGAAACGCATTTCATATTAGCTTTTTTCAGTGCGCAAAGATAGGTTAATTTAAAAATGTAAAAAAACGTAAATTTTTTAAAATCAAAAATCAAAAATCTAAATTCTAAAATCCAAAATTATCAGGGCGTGACCACAATAGAGAACGGACCCAATATTCAGACCGCCAATTCGGTCCATTCTCTATTGCGGTCGGGCTATCCATGCTACTTCGGTAGCTTATTCCTATCCCTCACGCTAAAAACTGCTCAACAAGAACATTTGATATTTTCATTAAAAATATTAAAAAAAAGAACACCTCTTTCTACACGAATCTTTGTCAAAGTTTATCCCGATAATTATCGGGATTGACAAAGATAAACACTCAAATTTTCAGACAATTAGCCTCTAAAAGAACTTTGTGACAAAACTTATTTTTCCAAAAGAACACCCCTTTACACACGAATCTTTGTCAAAGTTTATCCCGATAATTATCGGGATTGACAAAGATAAACACTCAAACTTTCAGATAATTAACCACTAAAAAAAACTATGTGACAAAAATCACTGTTCAACCTTAATCTCTAACGTATTTTTGCAACATCAAAAATCAATTAATCCAAAAGAATATGACATTAGAAAACATAATAAAAGAAAACAAAGGCACTATTGTAGATGTACGAACTCCTGAAGAATTTATGGGAGGTCATGTGGCGGGATCCATCAATATTCCGTTGGGCGAAGTACAAGTACGATTAGAAGAAATTCAAAACTTAAAAACGCCTCTTGTACTTTGTTGTGCCTCAGGAAACCGAAGTGGACAAGCACAACAGTATCTTTCTCAAAAAGGAATCGACTGCTACAATGGCGGTTCTTGGCTAGACGTAAACTACTATCAATCCAAATAAACAAACAAAATGCTAAACACACTTAAAAAAATATTCGGTTTCGGTGCAACCGTTAATTATGCCGAGTTGGCAAAAAATGGAGCTCTAATCCTTGATGTAAGAAGCAAAGGAGAATTTGCCGGCGGACACATTAACGGAGCAATCAACATTCCGGTTGATGTTTTAAAAAACAGTTTAACTCAACTGAAAGACAAAAACAAAACCATCATAACTTGTTGCGCATCGGGCATGCGAAGCGCCTCGGCCAAAAGCATCTTGAAAACACACGGTTATACCGATGTTCATAATGGTGGTGGATGGAGTAGCTTAAAAATAAAATATGATAAAGAAGTTAGAGGTTAGAAGTTAGAGGTTAGAGGTTAGAAGTTAATTTAATTAAGCTTTGTTTGTAATAGTAAAAGCGCAAAGTTAAGAGCTGATTTCTTGGCGTCTTCGCGTCTTTGCGAGAGTTATATTTTGAAAAAGCGTAGTGAGAAACCCTTAACCTTTAGATTTGTAATATGTTTTTTTAAGCAAAATAGAATTAATTTTAAAGTAACCAAACTGACAAAGTAAACCATCTCCTTAACAAAGTAATTGGACTTATATTAAGATTAGGACTTTGTCAGTTTTACTGAAATAGAATCAGATAGTAATTCAGGTTTACAGGCCTAG
>NZ_OZ248497.1:0-4635 GCF_965234445.1 Flavobacterium rarum (SeqCode)
GGCATAAACACGCTATACAGGCTGGTTCTTGACCGCCTTTGTAGGACAAAATTAAACAATAAAAGTGATTCAAGTGAAATAAACCCAAAATAAAAGACATAGGGTTATAAGAATAAATGAAACAATAAAAACAATAATCTTAAAGATTACCCGAGGTCCTTTTTTGAAATAAAAATTATTTTTTAATTGGAAATCAACACAGAATCTATCGGGATTGCTAAGGAATTATTTTTTGAGAAAGTATTGGAGAAAAAGAACGAGTAGATTGGATTATTTTAAAAGCAGTAATGGTATTCCACTCATTAATTCGTTTTTTAAATCTTTGTTAACCAAAATAAAAACTTTAATTTAGCACTTTAATAATTATACAATAAAAACAATGAAAAATACTGCTTTAACGCACATACACGAGGGTTTGGGAGCGAAAATGCTACCGTTTGCTGGATACAACATGCCAATTCTTTATGAAGGGGTAAATGCAGAACACGAAACGGTTCGAAATGCAGTAGGTGTTTTTGATGTATCTCATATGGGTGAATTTCTACTTTCGGGTCCAAATGCATTAGCTTTGATTCAAAAAGTAACATCCAATGATGCAGCAACTTTAACAATTGGAAGAGCGCAGTATTCTTGTTTACCAAATAATGACGGAGGTATTGTAGATGATTTAATTATCTATAAAATGAAAGAAGAAGTCTATTTATTGGTAGTAAATGCTTCAAATATTGACAAAGATTGGGACTGGATTTCGGCTCATAATGATTTAGGTGTTGAAATGAGAAATCTATCCGATGACTATTCTTTATTGGCCATTCAAGGTCCAAAAGCGGTTGAGGCTATGCAGTCATTATCTTCAATTGATTTATCTGCCATTGCTTATTATCACTTTGAAGTAGCTGACTTTGCAGGTTTAGACAATGTAATAATTTCGGCAACTGGATATACCGGATCTGGAGGTTTTGAAATTTATTGCAAAAATGAAGATGCAGAAACCATTTGGAACAAAGTTTTTGAAGCAGGTGCCTCTTATGGAATTAAACCTATTGGACTGGCTGCACGTGATACATTACGTCTGGAAATGGGATTCTGTTTGTACGGAAACGACATCAATGACACTACTTCACCACTTGAAGCAGGATTGGGATGGATTACCAAATTCAATAAAGATTTTACCAATTCTGATAATTTAAAAAAGCAAAAAGAAACGGGTGTAACCAAAAAATTAATAGCTTTTGAAATGCAAGAACGATCAGTGCCAAGACATGATTACGAAATAGTTGATGCAAATGGCTCTGTTATTGGAATAGTTACATCTGGAACTATGTCTCCTTCTATGAACAAAGGAATTGGTTTAGGTTATGTAACTACTGAAAACAGTACAATTGACAGTGCTATTTTTATTAGAATTAGAAAAAATGATGTAGCCGCAAAAGTGGTAAAGCTCCCTTTTTATAAAAAATAAGTAAGTATATGAAGAAAATCACATTAGTACTTTTGTTTTCCACATTTTCACTATTTTCACAAAACAGTGATACTAGTTGTGATATTTTATTCAAAATAAACAAATTACTCCAAAAGGAACATTATAATCCTAAGCCGGTAAACGATAGTTTATCGGCTTATGTATTTACCGAATTGTTGAATAATCTTGATCCCTCAAGAAATATATTATTAAAATCACAAGCAGATTCTCTTTCCAATAAATACCGATTTCAACTGGATGACCTAATCTTGAAAAAAGATTGTTCTTTTTTAAATGAAATAAAAAAAGAATACAAAAAAGGGTTGTTAAGAAACAAGGTTGCACTAGAAAAATTAAATACTCAAACTATAAATTTCGAAACAAAAGATACCATTCGTTTCAAACAGAAAAACTTTGGCTTTTATCTTAAGGAAAATGACATCGATAAAGCTTGGAATAAAAAAATTCGTTACGAAATTTATTCTGATGTCTCCAGTAGAAGTAAGAATCTAGATTCTTTGAAACTTCATTTTAACGCGATGAGTTTAAAATCAAAAAAAACAATCATAGATAATGAACTTTGCAAAATCAATGCTTCTCTGACTAATGACAAATCATTTGAGGATTCCTTTTTTAATATTTTTTGCGAATATTTTGATCCGCACACCAATTATTTCAGTAATGACACTAAATCCAGCTTTGTATCTACTTTGTCCAAAGAGAAACTTTCACTTGGATTAAATGTAACATTAAACGATAAAAATCAGATAATAGTTCAAGAAATCGACCCAAACGGGCCAGCATTTAAAACAGGTAAAATAAAAAAAGGAGATCAAATAATTGCAATTTCTAATCAAAAAGAGACATTGGAAGTATCTTGTTATTCAATTGATGCAATAGCTACTTTAATGTCATCAGAATTAAACAAAACAATAACACTTACAATAAAAAGAAATTCTAGTAAGAGTTTTAAAGTAAGTGTCGAAAAACAAATTTTAAAAGACGAAGAAAACACGGTTTATAGTTTTATAATTGATGAGAAAATAAAAATTGGATATATAAAAATACCCAGTTTCTACTCTGATTTTGAAGGTGGCAACAGTAAAGGATGTGCCCAAGATGTAGCCAAGGAAACCCTAAAATTAATGAAAGATAACATCAAAGGAATGGTGCTTGATTTAACAGACAATGGCGGTGGATCTATGGAAGAAGCAGTAAAACTAGCTGGATTATTTATAGATTATGGTCCAATATCTATTGTAGTTGATAATAAAAAAAGACTTTCTGTTATTAATGACCCATACAAAGGTGTAATTTATAAAGGTCCAATAGTTATTATAATCAATGGAAATTCGGCATCTGCGAGTGAATTTTTTGCCTCAATTATGCAAGATTACAATAGAGCTCTTTTAATTGGAAGTACTTCATTAGGAAAAGCAACCATGCAAACAATCGTCCCATTAGAAAAAGACGATGACCAACATTTTGTAAAACTAACTATTAGTAAATTTTATAGAATAACTGGAAAAAGTCATCAAGCTAAAGGTGTAATCCCAGATGTACAAATCCCAACTATATACCAAGATGTATTGCAAAAAGAAAGTGAATTTCCAACCGCTTTAAAAAATGACAGCTTAAATACACGTGTTCGTTTTTCTCCTTACGTAAGCAATCAATTAATTGAATCACTTGCTAAAAAAAGCAGGACTAGAGTCGCACAAAATTCATATTTCAATTCCATTAAAGACTTTAACTTAAAGATTGATACTGTTTTAAGAAAATCAAAAATAGAAATACCAATGACCTTGGATTCGGTATTTGAAAATCAAAATAGCTTAAATTTATTATCCGAAGATATAACTAACTTAAGATCAAACGATTTAAATATGGATGTATCCAATTCAGAATATAATAAATCCTTACTTATTAATTACCCGACATTAATTGAATATAATAAAATGCAACTTGAGAATTTAAGATCCAACCAATATCTAAATGAAGCAATATTTATTATAGACGATTACAAAGAATTAAAACACAACAGAACAAATTAATTACTCTATTTTCAAAAAGATTTTCCAATGGCTTTTGGAAAAATAAGGAATAGCTGTATTTTTGCAATTCAAAATAACAAAAAGAAATGGGAAGAGCATTTGAGTTTAGAAAAGGAAGAAAAATGAAACGTTGGTCAGCAATGGCGAAAGCATTTACCAGAATTGGTAAAGATATTGTAATGGCCGTTAAAGAAGGTGGACCAAATCCAGAAGCCAATTCTAGATTGAGAGCCGTAATACAAAACTCTAAGGCTGCCAACATGCCAAAAGAGAATGTAGAGCGTGCAATTAAAAAAGCAATAGACAAAGATACCGCCAACTATAAAGAAGTCTTATTTGAAGGTTATGCGCCTCATGGAATAGCTTTATTAATCGAAACAGCAACTGATAATAATAACAGAACCGTTGCCAATGTAAGAAGTTATTTCAACAAATGCAATGGAACTATGGGAACCCAAGGATCTGTAGAATTTATGTTTGATCATACTTGTAACTTTAGAATTCCTGCAAAAGGAATGGATCCTGAAGAATTGGAATTGGAGTTAATCGACTTTGGTGCTGAAGAAGTTTTTGAAGACGAAGACGGTATACTAATCTATGCTCCTTTTGGTAGTTTTGGAACCATCCAAAAAGAACTTGAAAACAGAAACATCGAAATCCTTTCTTCTGGTTTTGAAAGGATCCCTCAAATCACCAAAAAACTAACAGAAGCTGAAATGGCTGATGTTGAAAAATTAATTGAAAAAATGGAAGAAGATGATGATGTAATGAACGTTTATCATACAATGGAAGAGTAGATTGAATTTTTGATCTACACTTTTCAGATTTAAGATATTAAACCTAAAAACTCCAGAGCAATCTGGAGTTTTTTATTTTTACTAAAAATATAAGGCTCACGTAAAAAATATGGGGAGAAGTCTTAAATTTGAATAAAAAACAAATGGATTTTTCAATATTTTCTTCCTTTTTACCTGAGGGATTATTATCTCATTTTGACATTGTTGATTTCAAAGAATTAGGGGATTTACAAACAAAAAAAGATTGTTTTTATATTTATTTAGACGAAAAAAATATTCTTCCAAAAGAATATAATTCTAATGAATTTGAATCAAAAGGATT
>NZ_OZ248498.1:0-4170 GCF_965234445.1 Flavobacterium rarum (SeqCode)
TGTTAATTGACAAAAGTCAATTACCCATTGCAATACGACCTTAAGGTGGTTATTGCGGCGGGGCTCACCTCTTCCCATCCCGAACAGAGTAGTTAAGCCCGCCTGCGCAGATGGTACTGCAGTTATGTGGGAGAGTATGTCGTCGCCTTTCTTTTTAAACCCTTCATCTATTGATGAGGGGTTTTTTATAAATTTTACTTAATTTGGTACCTTAGCTCAGATGGTAGAGCAATGGACTGAAAATCCATGTGTCCCTGGTTCGATCCCTGGAGGTACCACATAATGCTCGGATGGTGAAATTGGTAGACACGCTGGACTTAAAATCCAGTGAACAGCAATGTTCGTGCGGGTTCAAGTCCCGCTCTGAGTACAAAAAAACTTCATTTGGTTAATACTGAATGGAGTTTTTCATTTTTAATTATTTCCAATTAATTAAAAAGTACATGGACCAGTCCTAAAACATTCTGTAAATAAACGCAATTTTTAAGATCCGATTTTCTATATTTTCTCCATTAAGTACATAAGTGTTTATACAAAGTCCTATTAATTTTTTTCATTTTAAAATGAAGGTGTAATTTAATAAATGTTAAAAATATTTTAGACATTCTTAATACTTTTTTATACTCAAATCTTCCTGATTTTGATTTCAAAATTCCTCTTTTTTTAGACAGATATCAATAGCTTTTTTGGCGTTTATTAGCCTCTTTATTAGTGTTAAACACTAGCAGTTACCATGGACATTTTAGAAAGTAAAAACTGAAATTTAAATTTGCTATTTATTTTTTCTTTAAGGTACGAATTTTATTAAAAAAGTGTATTATTTTAAAAAAAAATGAATTATCATTTATATTAATAAAGTTATTATAGTATTTGTATCTATTACTACTGTTATGTTTTGAATTCAATTATCCTTACTGTTTCGGCAGTTGAAATAATTACAAAATATAAAATACGGAAACAGTCCAAACATTTTTTTTTCGGTAAATGATATTCAGCAAATTTATGTAACGTTTTGTGTTATATTCTATAATGTAATTTATTATGAAATTGTAACTGGAAAAGTGGGTATTAAAAGCCTATAGCCTTGAGAATTTTTAAAGAGGATTTTACTACTTGGAAGCGGAAAGGAATTTTAAAAATATTACACAAGTAATTGTTATTACCAATGATGTTTTAATATTATTGAAAAAGTACTTTGTCTAAGACTATAAAAGGGATTTTTAAATAAAAAACCAAAACTTGCTACCTTTATTAATTGGGATTCTCAATATATTGCTACTTACTTCGAATGTAGAAAACAGTACTTCTTGGTGCTTTTTTTTGTTTTGAATAACTTATTCAAGTAAAAATTGTTTTGGAAACTGGTTTGCGAGAGGGATAGAAAGTAGCTACCAAAGTAGCCTGGATAGCCCGACCGAATTATTGTAAGGGGCGAATAGGAGGTTGCTAAAATTGCCCCTTGCCATAATTTGGTCTCGCCCTCTTCATTTTGACGAAATTTAAAGTAATTTGCATTTTTTTTGGATAGATGCAAAAAAAAAGAGACTGCTTTTGACAGTCTCTCCTAATTTTATATTAATCTGGAATTACATTGTAAAAGGGAATACAATTCCGTTTTGAGTATAAGTTCCTTTATTGTCACAATCACCATTACCATAATCGATTATTCCGTTCAAAAGTGCACTTTCAACTTTCAATTTTCCTTTGGAAACATATTCGCATGAAAAGTTTTTAACTAATGCTTCTACTACAGATAGTGTAATAGTTGTACCATTTTGTTTAGTTACTGTATGTGTTCCTTCTGTCATTTCGTATGTGTTATCATTTAATGTTAAAGTCGAAACACCTGCAGTTTGTTTTACGGTATGAATTCCTGAGTTTAGATATACATCACCTTTTGTGTCAGTGAATTTTCCATTGGTTACAGTTCTACTCCATTGTGGAGTGTTAGGAGATGTAGTTGTATTTTTGTAAACAATTTTACCTTCAATTTTGTTTCCATTTACGGAGTAATCGACTCTTTCAACTGTCATTGTGCTGCCTGTTTCTGTAATGTATCCAGAAAATGTGATTTTTAATTTCCCTTTTCTTGAAATCCCATTTGTTACACATCCTGTAGTGCCAAAATCTACATAAAATGTTTTTGGGAAAGTAGAACTTTGCGGATCCATAGTTATAGTTCCACATGAGGTTGCTAATGTTTTCCCTGTTTTTGCAGTTAAATTTTTGTATGACACTTCATTACCGGTTTGAATGTCTAATTCATTTACTAAATCAATAGAAGTAGATGCTACTATTGGACTATTATCTGTTGTACTCATTGCATCTTCTTTTGTACAAGAAACAAAAAGAATGCTAGTAAGGAAAAGTGTTGCTAATAAAAAAGTGCTTTTTTTCATAAAAATAAATATAGTTAAGTTTATTATTTTGGGTTTGCAAACATACTAAGTTTAATTAATATTTTTTTATAAACAATGTTAAATATATTTGGAATAGGTTGGAAATCTTATTTTTATAGGATAAAAACCTAGGATTTAATGTGTAATATGTGTTTTTAATAATTCAATGCTAGGTTACTCAATTTAATTTTATTAATAAGTTAGGAACCTTAAATGTTAATGGGTTTTAAAATAAGTTGAAACGTTTGGTAATTCTGCCAAATCAAGTTCCAATTCGGTTTCTTTATAATCGACAAATGCACCGACAGTAAAAGATCCATAAGCATAAAAAACTAGTTCGGCTGTTTCATTTATTACTTTGGCAACTCGAAATGGCGGGTCTCCAAAAGTATTGTGTAAAGCAAATAGAATTATATCGTCATTTTTTAATGGGTTGTTTTTTGGGTTTGTAGAAACAATTTGTAGAATTATTTTAAAAAGACCTTTTGCTTCTTCATTAACCATTGCTTTTAATTGTCTTTCATTGCTAATAGGACTAGACTTCCATTGTCCTTTTTGTGGATCATTATTATTTGATATGAGTCCTTTCTTTAATTTTAATTTAGCTTCACTAAACATTTTGTCAACAATTTGCTTTATATCTTCTTTAACTTTTGTCGATTTGTTAAAACCAATTATATCTTCAATTATACTTTGAATTTCTGTTTCTGCTAATATAGGTTCGTTTACTTTTTTAATCAGTGTTTTTGTTAATTGAACATTATCTTGAATTACACTTTGCATTTTAATAATTTCTATGCCTTTAAGTTCGTTTTCATTTTTGGCTTCTAAAACTTCATTTTTAACCATTTCAAGTTTTTTCTCTAATAAATTATCAGTTGCATTTTTGTATTTATTAGATAGAACTAATCGCATATAATTATAGCCTATGTATAATCCCAAAAATCCAAAATAAATAACTATCCCTATAGAATATATATCAACCAATTGCCCATCATATTTTGATGATATCCTTACATATTCTCCTAATGAAATTAAAAAATCTGGTATTTCTTTTAGATTTACTAATCCAAGTCCAACAATTATTTTGGTTAGCCAGTCTGAAATTTCAACTAAACTATTGTTTAATGAGTAGTCTCTTTCTTTGATGTTGCTTCGTTTGGGCATTCCAAATAATGTTCCAGTAAAAAAAGAACTTATAAAAGCGGCTATTCCCAAAATTAAACCAATAAAAAGAATCTTAATTCCCATTTCTGGGATGGTGATTGGAAAACCAATTACAGGAATCAAACCTAAAAAAAGGCCCATATACAAAGTGAGTAAGACTGAGGCTTCTGCTTCTTTTACCAGTATTCTTTCTTTTTCTTGTTCAATTTCGAATTGATTTTTGATTTCAGGAATAGTCATGAGTCTAATGATTTAATTAATTTTATGTTCAACTGACTTACTTAAAAATGGATTTATTTTTTAAAGTTATAAAAAATATCAATATGACATGGGGTGTAATTGACTGAAATTAAAGATGTTAATTTTGTGCTATTTTAAGTTATTGGGCTCACGTAAAAAATATGGGGAGAAGTCTTAAATTTGAATAAAAAACAAATGGATTTTTCAATATTTTCTTCCTTTTTACCTGAGGGATTATTATCTCATTTTGACATTGTTGATTTCAAAGAATTAGGGGATTTACAAACAAAAAAAGATTGTTTTTATATTTATTTAGACGAAAAAAATATTCTTCCAAAAGAATATAATTCTAATGAATTTGAAT
>NZ_OZ248499.1:0-1676 GCF_965234445.1 Flavobacterium rarum (SeqCode)
TTACAGGGACAAACGACGCTCCGGTAGCTCAGGACAATGCGTACAGCGGATTGGAAGATGCAGTTTCTATTACAGGAAATGTAATCACGGATACTGATGCAGTAGCAGGAACAGATAGCGATTTGGATTCGGCAACATTAACTGTTCAGGATTATACTATCGCTGGAATTTCAGGAACACAAACCGTGGGATCAACAGTAACGATTCCTTTAGTTGGAGAAATCACGATATTAGCCAACGGAAGTTTAACTTTTGTACCTGTTTTAAATTATAACGGAACGGTTCCAACTATTACTTATACATTAACCGATGGTGTATTTACCGATACAGCAGATATTGTTGTTACTGTAACGGCAGTGAATGACGCGCCAATTGCCAAAGACAATGCGTACAGCGGATTGGAAGATGCAGTTTCTATTACAGGAAATGTAATCACGGATACTGATGCAGTAGCAGGAACAGATAGCGATTTGGATTCGGCAACATTAACTGTTCAGGATTATACTATCGCAGGAATTTCGGGAACTCAAACCGTGGGATCAACAGTAACGATTCCATTAGTTGGAGAAATCACGATATTAGCCAACGGAAGTTTAACTTTTGTACCTGTTTTAAATTATAATGGAACGGTTCCAACTATTACTTATACATTAACCGATGGTGTATTTACCGATACAGCAGATATTGTTGTTACCGTAACAGCAGTGAATGACGCGCCAATTGCCAAAGACAATGCGTACAGCGGATTGGAAGATGCAGTTTCTATTACAGGAAATGTAATCACCAATACTGATGCAGTAGCAGGAACAGACAGCGATTTGGATTCGGCAACATTAACTGTTCAGGATTATACTATCGTAGGAATTTCGGGAACACAAACCGTGGGATCAACAGTAACGATTCCATTAGTTGGAGCTATTACAATTTTGGCAGACGGAAGTTTAACTTTTGTACCTGTTTTAAATTATAATGGAACGGTTCCAACTATTACTTATACATTAACCGATGGTGTATTTACCGATACAGCAGATATTGTTGTTACCGTAACAGCAGTGAATGACACTCCATTAGCTAATAATGATACAAACGCTAACATCCCATCAACAGCAGGCGCAACAGCAATCAATACCTTAACCGCAACTGATTCTGATGGAACAATAGCAACGTATACTATTTTAAGTTTACCAACAAATGGAACTTTAGCTTTATCTGGAACAGCAGTAACGGTAAATCAAGTATTGACACCAGCACAAGTAGCTTTGTTGACTTATGACCCAAGCGGAATTTTCACAGGAAACGACACGTTTACCTTTACAGCAACAGACAACAATGGCGCTATTGATGCAACCCCAGCAACAATTACAATTCAAATAATTACTGTCGCACCACCACCACCACCAGCTCCACCGGCAATATTCGCTGATACTGATTTGGCTGGTCCAATTGTGAGTAATACAACAGTGCAAAATGTTTTGAATGTATTGTCTAATGATTTTATAGAATTGACACCAGCCACAGTAAGTAATGTTGTAGTATCTACAGTTACAGCAGATCCAACAGGGTTTATGACTTTGCAAGGAGATGGGACAATAGTTCTAGGGGCTAATATACCAGCTGGTACCTATACATTGACCTATTCAATATGCGAAATAGTTAGACCAACCAATTGCACGACT
>NZ_OZ248500.1:0-1196 GCF_965234445.1 Flavobacterium rarum (SeqCode)
GAAAGTAGTAGAATCAGTTGCGCCTACAGCAAGAGAGGCAATTGGTCCTCCAGCGATTGTAGCATTATTATCTGTAACTGTTATGTTTGTTAAGGTGGTGTTTCCTGTATTAGTGATTACGAAGTTATAAGTAACTACATCTCCAATATTAGTAATACCATCATTATTAGAATCAACATAAGTACCATCTTTGGTGATATTGATACTTGGTGTTTGAGTCAAAGGAGTAATGGTACAATCAGGACATTGCGGATCAATTGGACAAGTTGTACAAGGCGTAGGATCAGAAGAAGTATCCGTAACAGATTTATCTTCTGGATCTGTACCCGTAGCAGTTGCCAAGTTGTAAACATAACCGGTATTGATATCGTCTTGAGTAATTACATGACTACCTGAGAATGTAGTAGAATCAGTTGCTCCTACAGCAAGAGAGGCAATTGGTCCTCCTGTAATAACAGCATTGTTATCTATTACGGTTACATTGCTTAAAGTAACGTTTCCAGTATTGGTAACAACAAATTTATACGTTACTACATCACCAACATTTGTAATACCATCATTATTAGAATCAACATAAGTTCCGTCTTTAGTAATGTTGATACTTGATTCAGAAATTACATAAGTGTAGTTCGCTTTACAGCCATTTTTATCTGTAATTTCAACACTATATGTTCCATTTGTCAAGTTTGAAAGATCTTCAGTTGTTGCTCCATTAGACCATAAGAAAGTATAAGGAGTTGTTCCTCCAGAAACAGTAATATTGATAGAACCATTACTACATCCAACACAATTATTGTTGTTTACAATAACCGCTGTTGCACTTAAAGTAGCACTTGGTTGACCAATAGATACAGTACATGTTGTTTTGTATCCTAATTTATCGGTAACAGTAACTGTATGTAAACCTGCGCTTAATCCAGTGGCTTGTTGAGTAGTTTCTCCATTATCCCAAAGATATGTGTAGTCACCATTTCCACCAATAGCCGTTACCGTTGCAACACCATTGCTGTCCCCATAACATTTTGCAGGATTATTTTGAACAATGCTACAAGAAAGTACATCAGGTTGAGTGATGGTCACTTGACAAGTAGTAGTACATCCTTTTGAATCAGTAACAGTCACAGTATGTAAACCTGCATTTAATCCAGTGGCTTGTTGTGTAGTTTCGCCATTATCCCAAGAGTAAGTGTATCCAC
>NZ_OZ248501.1:0-416360 GCF_965234445.1 Flavobacterium rarum (SeqCode)
TATACAATCCAAAAAGTAGGTTGGTTAAGTATCTCAAAGCGAAATCAAAAACGCTTCAAAGACAAAATCAGGCTAATCACTAAACGCAATCGAGGAAGAAGTTTTGAGAGCCTTATCTCGGAACTAAACCCAGTGCTAAGAGGTTGGTTGCAGTATTTTCAATACTCAAAGAGTTTGAAACTAATGCGAGACTTAGACAGTTGGATTAGAAGAAAACTTAGATGTTATCGCATAAAACAATGTAAAAGAGTCTCTACTTTACAACAATTCTTAAAAAAGTTAGGTGTAAAGAATTGGAGTAGTTGGATGTTAGCTCTGTCTGGAAAAGGACACTGGCGAAAGTCGAGAAGTCCACAAGTACAACATGCAATGAGCAATGATTGGTTTGAAGAACAAGGTTTGTACAACCTTGCATGGCATTACGAGAGGTTTAAAAGTCTAAAGAAACCGCCGTGTGCGAGAGCATGCACGGTGGTGTGAGAGGGCGGGGGAGTAATCCCCCTACCTACTCGATTGTAAATATGTTTTAAGAATTACTCCTTCAATCGACAACTCTTCACATCCCCATCAACAACCACTTCAGTCATCCCTAGAGAAGAAAGATTCTTCATGGCTTTGTCCCATTTTTTACCACTCAATCCCGAATTTATTTTTAAGAAACCAAATTCCATTTGATTGTTATTTGCTTTTAAAATTGCTACGATAACTTTCTCTTCGTCTTCCAATTCAATTTGAACTTGTTTCTTCTCTGGACGCATTTGAGGGAAAAACAACACTTCTTGAATGGATGAATTGTTGGTCAAAAACATCATCAAACGGTCCATTCCAATTCCTAAACCAGAAGTTGGTGGCATACCATATTCCAAAGCTCTCAAGAAATCCTCATCAATTGTTCCTGTAGCTTCATCATCTCCTTTTTCAGCCAAACGCATTTGGTCTTCAAAACGTTCTCTTTGGTCAATCGGATCATTCAATTCAGAATACGCATTTGCTACTTCTTTACCGCAAACCATTAATTCAAAACGTTCCGTCAACTCTGGATTGTCACGGTGTTGTTTACAAAGCGGAGACATTTCCTTTGGATAATCAGTAATGAAAGTTGGCTGAATGTAATTTCCTTCGCATTTCGCTCCAAAAATTTCATCAATCAATTTTCCTTTACCCATTGTAGCATCCACATCAATTCCCATGCCTTTTGCTGCTTCAAAAAGCTCAGCCTCGTTTTTTCCAGAAATATCAAAACCAGTAAAATGTTTGATAGAATCTGTCATGGTAACGCGTGCATAAGGCGCTTTGAAATTGATTTTATGTTCACCAAAAGTCGCCTCACTCGTTCCATTTACACCAATAGCGCAATGTTCCAGTAAGTTTTCGGTAAAATTCATCATCCAATTGTAGTCTTTGTAGGCTACATATATTTCCATTGCGGTAAATTCTGGGTTGTGTGTTCTGTCCATTCCTTCATTACGGAAGTTCTTAGAAAACTCATATACCCCGTCAAAACCACCAACAATCAATCTTTTTAAATACAATTCATTGGCAATTCGCATGTATAGCGGAATGTCAAGCGAGTTGTGGTGCGTGATAAAAGGTCTCGCCGCAGCACCACCAGGAATTGGTTGCAAAACAGGAGTTTCAACTTCTAGGTATCCTTTGTCATTAAAGAACGAACGCATCGAGTTGAACAATTTAGTTCTTTTTATGAAAGTCTCTTTAACGTGGTCATTGACCGTCAAATCTACGTAACGACGACGGTATCTTTGCTCTGGATCTGCAAAGGCATCGTGCGTTTTTCCGTCGGCATCAATTTTTACCACCGGAAGCGGTTTCAAGGCTTTTGCCAAAACCGTCAAGCCATAAATATGAACCGAGATTTCTCCTACTTGTGTTTTAAAAACCGTACCGCGAACCCCAATAAAATCACCAATGTCCAATAGTTTTTTGAAAACCACATTGTACATCGTTTTTTCCTCATCAGTCGAAATATCATCTCTCGAAACATACACTTGGATACGTCCTTCAGCATCTTTCAATTCCGCAAACGAAGCTTTTCCCATGATACGCTTACCCATCAATCTACCGGCTAGGATCACTTCCTTACCTTCGTACTTTTCAAAATCGGCTAGGATTTCGCTGGTATAGGCAGTAGTAATAAATTCGGCTGCAGGATAAGGCTCAATGCCCAAATTGCGTAATTCTGTAAGTGCTTCTCTACGTAAGATTTCTTGTTCTGATAAGGCCATTTTATGCTGTTTTTAAGAGTGCAAAGATAGTCTTTATGTCTTGAAATTACAAAGTCATAAAAATGAATTTTTTAGTGCTCTCACTTTTGATCAAGGCGAGAACTAATTTTTTCACTCTTTATATTTTTTATACTCAAATAATTTAGGATTTCTTTTGTGAATTGTGATTACCAGTTAAGTTTGAAGGTGTTTAATATTGATTTTTTACTTATTGTGTTCAAATATTTAATGCTTAGAAACCAATCTCGTTACCTAATATTAGTAGGTTTTGTCATATCTACTAAGTTGGAATCACATTATATGTTCATCAAATGTGATTTTCGCTGCAGGTCGAAATGACAAACTAATCGAGTTTGGTCTAAGAGTTTTTAAGAAAACGGCATTCATACTGAATCAAAGTTATTGTGTTCTATAATATAGTATTTGCATTTGTTTCAAAAAATGCATTTTTTATTTTATAATAATTTTATTTTTCTCTGTTTTAAATGAATTACGCCCAGCTGTTTTTTTGTAAAAATAAAACCTTGTATGGTTTATTTTTGCTCAGCTATTGTTGACTTATTGAGTTTAATAATTCTTATTTTTTGAGCTTTATTATCAGCTAAAAAAAGACGGTCTTGAACTTGTGCGATACTAACAATATTTTCAAATGGATTTACTCCCATAATATCAAATGCATTTATTCTTGGATTGTAGTTTCTATTCAAAAACTCTTCTTTAGGATAAATACGCAGGTAATTTAAATTCCCAACGTTTTCTGATGTTACTGCCCAATCTGAACTAAAAGATATAGCAGTAGGTTTTGCATCGTTAAATGGTTTTGTTGTTGGTATTATTGGAGTTGTAAGAGAGTTTTTAGCATTCTTTCTTATATCTTCAATGTTGTAAAATAGATAGTCTTTTGCATTTCTTCCGGCAACAACTAAATTTCCAGATGCTATTTCCATGGAGTAAATTTCGTCAAATCCTTCTAAGGTGCTTAGTTTGGCAATGGGATTCAAATTCCAATAACTAGTATCAGTGATTTTTGATGTCTCAAATACTTTAATGGATTTTTCTTTTTCTTTTATAAATAGTAGTCCATCTTTTACTGTAATACCAAAAACGTGAACAAAAGTTTGCCACCATTGACCATTTCCAACAGTATTTATTCCAAGGTTTGTGATTTCATCAATTACAAAAAGTCTTGAATCAATACTCCCAATATAAATGCGACCATTATCAACGCATACGGAGGAAAGTTTGGTTAGCGATATTGTGGTAGTTCCTTTGGAGTAATTTGTAATTGTTTTGATATACGCCAATGTTTTAGCATCAAAAACTTCGAGAACATCACCATTGCAGATGTACAACTTATCGTTTGCAACTGCTATCCCTTTGGGATCTAATGTTCCTGTTCCACCACCAATTTGTTTTGCAGTAATTGTTGCCTCATCTGTTGGGTAATAATAGGTGTAATTTGTTGGATCGGCAATCTGGTCAGAATCCTTGCTACAATTTGTAAAAGTGCAAAGCAATACTATAAAAAAAGTTATTTTGTTCATATTGGTATATTTTGTTAATTCCATTTTCCAGCGCCTTTATATTTTAGCAAGAAAGGATTTTTTGGATTAATTGTAAATACTGGTTTTTTGTAAACTTTACTCAAATAATTTGTTTTGCTCCATCCCTTTAATACTTCAGGATCTGTAAATGGGAGGTCATTTAAATATATTAAGTATTTATAAAATTGAGTTAACATTTCTTGTTGTCCACCACCTTGTCCACTATTTGCTAAATTGCTACTGTGATTGTAACCTGTGTGATGTGAATACTCGTGTGACCAAACCGACATTTCGCCAATCCAATGTCCTGTTATGTAATCGGATTCCCACTGAGAGGCTAATGCCCCGCCTCCCCATGCTGAATCCCCACCTACCATTGCCATGTATAGTGTTCTGTTGTCAATATAGTTCTTATAATGTTGCTCAATTTCAGCTTTAGTAAAATAATCGTAAACTCCATTAACATCATCAGCATTTCCATGCCAATTTAATGCTCCATTTACTGCTGTTGCTGTTAGAGCAGCTTGTTCTTGTTTGTATTTGTCAAAATTAACGAAAGTATCATAATACATAGGATGACTCAATGCATAAGAATAATTTAGAATCATAGTTATTGCTTCTTTAGCTAATACAGGGTTCATTGGTAAAAATTTACCAAATTCATTTAAATGATACCCATCATGAAATTGAACCAATTGTGAAGATTTTATTTTTTTGAATTTTGCGAACAAAGGATCACTTGATTCAACTGAAAACTGAATGGAACCTGACGAAAAACCCTCAATTTTATCAATTGTAACGGTATTGCCTGTTTCTGATAGATAATCATTTTTTCCTGTTACTAAAGGAATTTGGTGAAATGAACGATGAAATGCTGGTATTTTTGTAAATTGATAAATTACAAATCGCTTATCATAGTTGGGAAGTTTGGCATAGATTTTCACATCAGTCAGCCCAACAGGAGAGTAAAGGGAAAGTTGTATGGAATCTTTTCCTTTTTGAATTATTTGCAACGGCTGGTTTACACGAAACCAACGATCTTTTTTGTCATACATCTTTGATGAACTTTCGGCATCTTCAAACATAGTCATCGGTCGATTTCCTGTTGGTAAAATTGTTGCATCAATGCTTGCTAAATAATTGGGCGAATAATTGGAGTATTGAGTTTCGTTTTCACAGCTTGTTAGAAATAGAAAACCAATAAGTAGCAGGTTGAGAACTAGCCAGTTTTTAATGTTTGGGATCATTTAGGTTAGATTAAATTGTTTGTTTAGACTTTGGGGGTATTGTATTTTTTAACATTTTAAAGTGCAAATGTCAGATTTTATTTTTTAAACGTTTTTTTTTATTTTACATTTTTTTCTACTAAAAGAATTTAGTCAATATCAAGTTGTGTTTTTATTGAATTAAAAAAAGTTGATTATTGTTAGATTTTTTATTAAAGTGAAAAAAAAGAGAAAAATAAAAGTAAGAATAAGGGTTTTAAAAACTTTTAAAACTTTGTGATGTCAATTTAAAACAATGTACCTTTATCTTTAAAATTTAAAAGTATAATTAAGTATGAAAATCATTTCCTTCCTGAGTTTAATTTTTCTAACAATAAGTTGTCAAGTTACGGAAACCCTTTATCTCAATCCAGACGGAAGCGGAAGTATTGAAGTAACCGAATTAAGAGACGAAAATAGCTATATGCAACTTTCAAAAGAGGAATATTCAAAAGAAGATGTTTTCAAAGACACTACTTATGTATTCAATGATTATTTTAAAAAATATGGTGAAACATTTGATAGAAATTCAAATGAAGACAAAAAGGTTTATTTGAGATACGCTGATGTAAAAGTTCACATTAAGAAAAGTTCTTACGAAAAAGAATTCCGAAGAACAATGTCTCAAAATTTCAAAAAAGCGACCGATATTGTTGATCTGTATAAAGCTGAAAATTATGCGGATAATATTAAAAATAACTACGCTTTGTCAGCAGAAGAACATTATTATAAAGTGAGTTATGATTATACAGGTAATCGTTTCAACAGAACCGTAAAAATCACCGATTCAGTACAATTAAAAAAAGAGTTTGACCAAATTGAAAAAATTAAAACCCATTACAAAGGTTATAAACTTGTTCAGAGCTATGTTTTAGACTATCATTTTCCTTTAAAAATTCAATCGGTTTCCAATCCGCTTGCCAAAATTAGCGATGATCGTAAATCGCTATCAGTGCAATTCTTAATAACCGACTGTAAACAAAATCCTGAAATCACGAATCTTGAATTGGTTTTGGAACCAGAAGCAGTTGATTAAAACCTGTTAAGATGAAATAAACATTTGTACCTTTGCAAAATAAATCTAAGATTCATAGCGTATAAGTGTCTTAGCATCTCATAAAAGTAATGAACAAAACTATCCAACTTCAAGATTTAGGTAATAAAGATTACAAAGCAACTTGGGAATACCAAGAAGAATTGTTCAAAGGTATTGTAGATTTGAAGATTAAGAATAGGAGAGAGGAAACTCAGATTCCAACCCCTAATTATTTCTTGTTCGTAGAGCATCCTCATGTATATACTTTAGGGAAAAGCGGTGATTTGAGTAATTTACTTTTATCCGAAAAACAATTGGAATCCAAGGGAGCCACTTTCTACAAAATTAATAGAGGCGGTGACATTACCTATCACGGCCCTGGTCAAATTGTGGGTTATCCTATTATTGATTTGGAGAATTTCTTTTCGGATATTCATAAATACTTGCGTTTCTTGGAGGAAGCTATCATTTTAACTTTACAAGAATACGGACTAGAATGTGGCCGAAGCGATGGAGAAACTGGAGTTTGGCTAGGAGCAGGAACGCCATTCGCGCGTAAAATATGTGCTTTAGGAGTTCGCGCATCCCGCTGGGTTACGATGCACGGTTTTGCCTTAAACGTCAATGCCGACTTGGGGTATTTTGACAATATTATTCCGTGTGGAATTCGAGGTAAAGCGGTAACTTCTTTGAATGTTGAACTTGGTGTAGAAAAAGTGGATGAACAAGAAGTCAAAGATAAAATCTTAAAACATTTTGCTGAATTGTTTGAATGTTCGATTGTTCGATAGTTGGATTATTAGATAATTCTAAAAATCTAATAATCCAACAATCTAAATGTCCAATTTCAACTGCTCTGGCAACAACCTAAAACTCATTCGGTGGTATTTTGTCGTGCCGTATTTGCGTATGGCTTCGCGGTGTTCTTTGGTGGGATAACCTTTGTTTTTTTTCCAATTGTACATGGGGAATTCTTCATGGATTTTGTCCATATATTCATCGCGATAGGTTTTTGCCAGGACGGAAGCGGCAGCGATACTTAGGTATTTCGAATCGCCTTTTATGATACTTTGATTTGGAATTGATTTTAATAATTCGATTTCAGTTTTGGAGAATTTTTTTCCAAAAGTGTTCTTCAAACCCAATTTGGCGTTTAATGCTCGATTGCCGTCAACAATAATAAATTCGGGAGTTTGTGTTAATTTCAAGATGCATTCTTGCATTGCTTTCATCGAAGCATTTAGTATGTTTATTTCATCAATTTCTTTGGGATGCAAATGGGTAACGGCAAATGTAATAGCGTGTTCTTCAATAATAGGTCTGAGTTTTTCCCTGATTTTTTCGGATAGCTGTTTGCTGTCGTTTAAGATTGTATTTCCAAAATCTATTGGTAGAATAACGGCTGAGGCAGTGACTGGGCCGGCAAGACAGCCACGGCCTGCTTCGTCGGTACCGGTTTCAAGCAGAAATGTAGAAAAATTATTTAGAAGCATGTTGAAATCTTTTGGTGCGGCAAATATTGTGATTTTTTCTTGATTTTCTTTTTTTAAGACCAAATTGGTTTCGGAAAAAATAAAGATATTGGGATTAAACTTCACATCATGCGAATGCGAGAGGGATAAAAGCTAGCTACCGAAGTAGCGCGGATAGCCCGACCGCGTTATTGTAAGGGGGCGAATATGCAGTATCTGAAGAGGCCCACTTGCAATAATGGGGTCTCGCCCAAATTATTTGGAAATGAAGAGTTGTCGTTTTAAAAATATTATGTTTTGCTGTTTGTTCTATAAATTGAGGTGTTTTTTTATTTATACGTTTTTATCCTTTACCTTTGCTCGGTATATCAATGAAATTAGTGCCTAATTATACCCTTTTCAAATGAGAATTTACTTTTCTTTATTTTTTTTAGCTTTCCCAATTCTCCTGTTTTCTCAAGTTAATAGTGCTAAAGAAATTGATTATAATAGCAAATACAATTCTTCGGACTCCATAAAGAAGAAGAAAGCGCCTGAGGCTACTTATGATATGTATCAGATTATTTCTTTGGATAAAGACACTACATATATTGATACCTCACAGTCTATTCGTAAAGAACATTCTTTTAATTACTTGCGAAAAGATAATTTTGGTCTTTTGAGTTTTACCAATGAGGGGCAAACCTACAATACACTCCAGTATGGATTGAATGGGTTTTCGCCTTATCCTGAGTTTGGTTTTACAGCAAAATATTTTAATTTCAGTAAGGGTGAAGACATTAGGTATGCCAATGTGGCGACTCCTGTAACCGAGTTGTATTTTAAAACAACAATTCTAAGAGGGCAGTCTACAGACGCTTATTTTGCCATCAATCCGTCTCCAAGATTGAATTTTTCTATTGCATATAGAGCGTTGCGTTCTGAAGGGCGATACATCAATCAGGAAGCTAGAACGGGTAATTTTAGATTTACAACGAGTTACAATTCCAAAGACGGACGCTATGTTGCCAATGCACATTATGTTGCGCAGAAGATTCAGAACGAAGAAAATGGTGGAATAAGTAATGCAAGCGATTTTGAAAATGGAGATCCTGCATTTGACAATAGAGCCAGATTAGGTGTTTATTTTGAAGATGCAATGTCGTTGTTAAAAGGGAAACGTTTTTTTGTTGATCAAACATTTAGGGTAAATCCCAAAAAAGGAGGAAATAATCTGTATGTAACGGAACAATTTAATTATGAAGATATTTATTTTGACTATACCCAACAAACTATACCCTCTTATGTAGAGGGTAAACAAGTAAATCGTTTTGGGACATCATTTGTAGCAAGTGGCTTAAATGATAAGACAACTTATAACAAAATGTATAATAAGCTTGGGTTGGTCTATGAAAACACAACTTTAGGAACTTTTACTTTTTTTGCTGATGACTTGAGATCCAACTATTTTTATAATAATATTTTGTATTTGGATACCGAAACTGTTCCTAATTTGTTGAGTCAGAAGATAAATATGGTTGGAGGACAATACAATTACAGAAAAGACAAATGGAATGGAAAATTTTTGTATTCTAAATCTATTACCAGTCAAAATTTATTCAACTTGGATGCATCGGCGGTGTATGATGTTAATGAGGAAAACCAAGTTTCTTTCCACTATCAGAGCATGAATAAATTGCCAAATAATAATTTTAATTTGTACCAAAGTAGTTATAAGAAATACAATTGGTCAAATGACTTTGTAAATGAAAAAATAAATGCAATAAGTGTAAATGCAGATACAAAATGGGGTAAATTGTCTTTGCAATTAAATTCTATAAACGATCATTTGTATTTTGCTGATGTGACAACTGATGCAGAAAGAATTTTAGGGCAGCAAATAGTTGCTCCAGAGCAATACGGGAAAGTAATAAATTATGGGTCTATTAAAGTGGCTAAAGAGTTTGTTATTGGTAAATGGGCATTAGATAATACTTTATTATTTCAAAAAGTAGATCAATCGGATGCTATATTGAATGTGCCAGAGTTTGTGACTAGAAATACATTTTACTTTACAGATGAAATGTTTACTAAAAAATTATTTTACCAAATTGGGGTAGAATTAAATTATTTTACTAGTTACAACAGCAATGGATACAACCCTTTGATTGGAGAATTTTTCACTCAGAATCAGACTTCGATTGGTAATTTTCCGCTTCTTGATTTTTTTGTAAACGCTAGAATTCAACGCACTCGAATTTATTTGAAAGCAGAACATTTTAATTCGTTGTTTTCAAAAAACAATTATTTTTCTGCTCCAGATTACCCGTATCGTGATTTCTTAATCCGCTTTGGATTAGTTTGGAATTTCTTTAATTAATTTAAAAACTTAGTCGTTTAATATTTAAGTTTAAAATTTAAAAATTGACTATTTTTACTATTGTAATCAAGCTACAAGGTTATAATGTAGTTTAAAAAACAACTACCAAAATAAAAGACAAAATGCAATACTCAGAAAATATATTAGGAACAATTGGGAATACTCCATTAGTAAAACTCAATAAAATAACTGCTGAAGTCGATGCTTTGGTTTTGGCAAAAGTAGAGACTTTCAATCCTGGGAATTCAGTAAAAGACCGTATGGCGGTAAAAATGATTGAAGATGCAGAGGCAGATGGTCGTTTGCAACCAGGTGGGACTATTATTGAAGGTACTTCAGGAAATACAGGAATGGGATTGGCACTGGTAGCAATCATCAAAGGATACAAATTGATTTGTGTAATATCTGATAAGCAGTCTAAAGAAAAAATGGATATTCTTCGTGCGGTTGGAGCTAAAGTGGTTGTTTGTCCAACCGATGTGGAGCCAACAGATCCACGTTCCTATTATTCGGTTTCCAAAAGATTGGCCGAAGAAACACCAAATTCTTGGTATGTTAATCAGTATGATAATCCATCAAATTCGATTGCACATTATGAACAAACAGGACCCGAAATTTGGAGACAAACCGAAGGAAAGATTACTCATTTTGTAGTTGGAGTAGGTACAGGGGGAACAATTTCAGGAGTTGGAAAATACTTGAAAGAGAAAAATCCTAACATCAAAATTTGGGGAATTGACACCTATGGTTCTGTGTTTAAAAAATACCATGAAACGGGTATTTTTGACGAAAATGAAATTTATTCTTATATCACTGAAGGAATTGGAGAAGACATTTTGCCAAAGAATGTTGACTTCTCTCTAATTGATGGTTTTACTAAAGTAACCGATAAAGACGCTGCGGTTTATACTCGAAAAATTGCCCTTGAAGAAGGAATATTTGTTGGTAATTCAGCAGGTGCTGCTATAAAAGGTTTGTTACAGCTCAAAGAACACTTCAAACCAGAAGATGTGGTTGTTGTTCTGTTTCATGATTCGGGAAGTCGCTACGTTGGTAAAATGTTCAACGATGACTGGATGAGAGAAAGAGGATTTTTGGAAGATGTTGTAACCAAAGCCGAAGATGTTATCAAAGACCATATTGACAAACCATTGATTGTAGTTCGTACCGAGGAATTGGTTTCGCATGCCATTGATCGTATGCGCAAGTATAATATTTCGCAGATTCCTGTGGTTGACATTACTGGATTTGTTGGTTCTGTTGACGAAACCGATTTATTCAGAAGCTACGTAGCCGACAAAAATGTAGCCGATAAGCCCATCAAGGAAGTAATGGGAAAACCTTTTCCTATAGTGAAATTAGACGCTTCAATCGAAGAGGTCTCCAAATTATTTAATAAAGAAAATGATGCTGTATTGGTAGAACTTTTAAATGGAAATCATCAAATTATTACAAAGTCTGATATTATTAGATCGATGAAGTAATGTTATTTTGATTGCAGATTTTATGATTTATATAGAATCTGCAATCTAAAATCTGCAATCTTAATTCTAAAATTCCTATGACTTTTACCGCAATAGATTTCGAAACTGCAACTAGTTTCCATCCGTGTTCAGTGGGTATTGTTACCGTTGAAAATGGTGTTATTGTAGATGAGTTTGTAACCTTAATCAAACCACCCAATAACGAATACAATCCCTTTACAATACAAGTGCATGGAATTTACCCGAGAGACACGATAAATGCAAAAACATTCGCGCAAGTATTTCCTGAAATACAAAAAAGACTTCAAAACAGAATAGTTGTTGCGCATAATGAAAGTTTTGACCGTAATGTTTTGGCTAAATCAATGGCACTTTACGGATTGAATTATGAGGATTTGAATATCGGCTCTCGTTGGGAATGTACCGTAAAAATTTATAAAGCCAAAGGTTTGAAACCAACAAAACTTAGCGATTGTTGCCGCGAAATGAATATAAAACTCAATCATCACGAAGCTTTATCGGATGCAAGAGCTTGTGCCAAATTGTATTTATTGCGATAGTTTTTGGCTCCCTCTTCTTTTGAGAGGGCGGGGGGTGAGGTTTTTTTACTTTGTAGGACAAATTGTTGATTTATTTACTACTTTAGTTTAAAAATCTAACAAATCTAAAAGTCTAACAAATCTGAAAAATGAAAGAAGATTTTCTACATTACCTCTGGAAGTTCAAGAAATTTGATACTTTGAATCTAAAAACAGCCAATAATGAGGAAATCACAATCAGTAATGTCGGTCAGTACTTAGAACAGGCAGGCCCAGATTTTTTTAACGCCCAAATTACGATAGGCAACCAAAAATGGGCTGGAAATGTAGAAATTCACCTCAAATCTTCGGATTGGTATGTACATCATCATGAGAAAGATACGGGCTATGAAAACGTGATTCTTCATGTGGTTTGGGAACATGATTCTGAGATTTATAGAAGTAACAATACCGAAATTCCTGTTCTAGAACTTAAAAATTATGTTGATGGAATTACTATTGCCAATTATCAAAAGTTAGTATCTCCAAAATCGTGGATTTTCTGCGAAAGACAACTAAAAGAAATCCCCCAGTTTACTTTAATCAATTGGCAAGAACGTTTATTTTTTGAACGTTTGGAAAGAAAGTCAAATCCTATTTTGGAATTGTTAGAAGAAACCAATAGTGATTGGGAAGCGGTTTTGTTTTGCCTTTTAGCGAAGAATTTTGGATTGAATACCAATGGAGAAATTTTTCTCAAGATTGCCCAATCTATTCTGTTTTCTATAATTCGTAAAGAATGTTTTGAAGTAGAGAATCTCGAAGCTTTGTTGTTTGGGGCTGCAGGATTATTGGATGCAGAGAAAGAAGATGCCTATTTCAAAGATTTAAAATTCAGGTATTTTTATTTGCTTCATAAATATCAGATAGAGAAAAATTGCGGCGAACCCGTTCAGTTTTTTAAACATCGACCTGATAATTTCCCTACGATTCGCCTTTCACAATTAGCCAATTTGTATCATGAACATCAAAATTTATTTTCAAAAGTGACTACTTTGACTTCAGTTGGTGCAATATACAGTTTGTTTCAAGTTTCGGTTTCAACTTATTGGCAGACTCATTATCAATTTGACAAAGTAAGTCCTAAGAAAAAGAAGGCTTTGTCTAAGTCTTTTGTGGATTTAATTATTTTGAATACTATTATTCCTCTTCAATTTGCTTATGCCAAAAGTCAAGGAAAAGAAGTGTCAGAAGATTTAATAAATGTTTTAACCGATATCGACCCTGAAATGAATTCTATTATCGAAAAGTTTAGTTCTTTTGGTATAAAATCAAAAAACGCTTTTGAAACGCAAGCACTACTGCAACTAAAAAATGAATATTGCAATAAGAATAAATGCCTTGGTTGCGCCATCGGAATGGAGTTGTTGAAAAGTAATTAGAAAACAACAGTAGATTATGTTGCATTTCTAGCTCCCTATCCCTTGGAGAGGGGTGGGGTGAGGTTTTTTTAAGAGGTTTGCATATCCATAAATTTTGTATTTTTGCCCATAACCCATAACCCATAACCCATAACCCAAAACCCAAAAAATGAAAGCTGTGATTAAATTAAAATTCTTTCTAGAAAAATATGGTTTCCATGTGTCTTCTCGATTGGCAGACAAATTAGGAATGCGGGTAACAAGCGTCAGACTTTTTTTTATTTACATCTCTTTTGTAACTGCAGGATTGGGTTTTGGAGTTTATCTTACATTAGCATTCTGGATTCGTCTCAAAGATTTAATTCGAGCTAAACGAACTTCTGTATTTGATTTGTAGTTATTTTCAACCCAGAATCCGCATTAGACTTCGTCACGAAACTGAATTATTCAATAAAAATAGGAGCTCACGGACTATTTTTGAAGATGGAATACTTTTGTGTTTTGAATTTAAAAATAGGAGAATCAAGCAAAGCGTATCTTGAACTCCAATGTAAAATATAAAAGCGTAAAAAAAGTTCTTGGTTTTGAAGAAGAATTCAGATACAGTAGATTTCTAATGCGGAATCTGGGTTTAAACATAAAAAAAGGGATTTTAAAGTTTTTAAGCTTTAAAATCCCTTTTTTTTATGTTAATTGAACTTACTCTTTTGGATTGTTCAGTACGCTATTTTTCTTTCCATAAGCGAAATAGAAAATAACTCCCAAAGCCATCCAAGCAAAAAGTCTCAACCAGTTAGTCCAACCTAAACCATACATCATAGCGCAACAAACTGCAACTCCTAATAATGGAACAAAAGGAACAAGAGGTGTTTTGAATTCTCTAACCATATTTGGTTCTTTTTTACGTAAAATGATTACGGAAATACACACAAGAACAAAAGCGAACAGAGTACCAATACTAGTCATGTCTCCTACAATATCTCCAGGTACAAAAGCGGCAAATGCCCCAACGATAACTAAAATAGCAAGATTTGCTTTGTAAGGAGTTTTGTATTTTGGATGTAGATCACTAAACGCTTTTGGTAACAAACCGTCTTTACCCATAGAATAAAAAACTCTTGACTGACCTAATAACATCACTAAAATAACAGAGGAGAAACCAGCTAAAATAGCTACAGTAACAAACTGTGCGAGCCAATTGTAGCTTGCGCCCATAGCGTCTATAATTGCATTGGCAACAGAAGCCTCTTTACCATCTGTTCTAAAAAATTCTACTGGCTCAAGACCTGTTAATACATGTCCAAAAAGAATATATAAAACAGTACAAACGGCCAAAGATCCTAAAATACCAATTGGCATATTCTTTTTAGGATTAATAGTTTCTTGCGCAGCAGTACTCACAGCATCAAATCCGATGAATGCAAAGAAAACGGTACCAGCGGCTCCTAATATTCCCATTATTCCTCCATAGGCATGTCCTACTCCGTGTTCATCAACGAAAATATCTGTAGGTGGAATGTAAGGTGTATGATTTACTGGATTGATAAAATTCCATCCCAATACAATAATTAGTATTACAATTAGAACTTTGACAACAACAATGATAGAGTTTACTACTGCTGATTCATGTATTCCTTTTATTAATAATAAACTGATAACAGCTACAATAAATAGTGCAGGTAAATTGATCATTCCATGTTCACCAGTTGCTGATGTTTGGAATGGTGAATGGCATAATGCAAAAGGTATGGGGTCTGTGTGTAACACATTTGTCAGTAAATTATTCAGGTATTCACTCCAAGCAATACCAACAGTTGCAGCACCTACAGCGTATTCAAGTATTAAATCCCATCCAATAATCCATGCAAGAAATTCACCCATTGTTGCATATGTATAAGTATAAGCACTACCCGAAATTGGAATAGAAGACGAAAGTTCTGCATAACACAATCCTGCTAATGCGCAACCTATAGCCGCAACCACAAAGGCAATTGTTACAGATGGCCCAGCACTTTGAGCTGCAGCCGTAGCTGTTCTTACAAACAATCCAGCTCCTATAATAGCTCCGATTCCTAGAGCAACTAATGACCAAGCAGTTAATGTTCTTTTTAATCCTTTTTCAGAATCAGCAGCTTCTGCTAATAGTTGAGCTAATGGTTTTCTTTTCCAAATAGACATGGTTTTTATGGTTTAAATGTTATTAAGTGCCAAATGTATTGTTTTTTATAAAAAATAAAAATTATAATTTCATTTAACTAACAAATTTCTATAACTATCGATTTTTTGTTTAAGCAAAAATTGGTATCATTTGCATTTTAATTTATTACTCTTCGATTCATTAATATTTTTCTTATAAAAGAATTGTATTGTATTTTTTTATATTTTTATATTTCAAAATTTATAAGATTATGATGTATGGCTTTTAATTCAATAAGGCAGT
Organism: Flavobacterium rarum (SeqCode); assembly: GCF_965234445.1. Classification (GTDB taxonomy): domain Bacteria; phylum Bacteroidota; class Bacteroidia; order Flavobacteriales; family Flavobacteriaceae; genus Flavobacterium; species Flavobacterium rarum. The sequence goes on from NZ_OZ248501.1 coordinate 15,783, forward strand.
TGTTCAAGTTTTCTAAAGAACAGCAAACTGGAATTGTTATTCTTTTTGCAATTATAATTATTTTGCAATTCGCTTATTTTTTTGCTGATTTCAATTCTGTTCTAAAAGAAAATCCAGAAAAACAAAAATGGTTTTCATTGCAAACGGAAATTGATGCTGCAAAATTAAACGGAAACAAAAAACAATACAAAACGTATCTTTTCAACCCCAATTTTATTTCAGATTACAAAGGATACAAACTTGGAATGTCAGTTCAGGAAATAGACCGACTTCTCGCTTTTCGAAAAGAGAATAAGTTTGTTAATTCGGCCAAGGAATTTCAAAACGTGACTAAAGTTTCAGATTCATTATTGAATGCAATCGCTCCTTTTTTTAAATTTCCTAATTGGGTGAATAATAATAAAGAATATAAGGAATATAAATTTGCTCAGAATTCGGCTTTCATCAAAAAAGAAAAAATAGTTCTTATCGATATTAATCAAGCGACAAAAGAGGATTTTGTAAAAATAAATGGAATAGGAGAAGTACTTTCTGTTCGTATTCTAACACAAAAAGAAAAACTAGGCGGGTTTGTAGCTATGGAACAACTCAAAGAGGTTTGGGGATTGTCACCAGAAGTAATCCTGAATTTAAATGCTCACTTTGTGATTTCTAAACTTCCGGATTTAAATAAAATTGACGTTAATAATGCCTCTTTAAAAGAGCTTTCTCATTTTTTTTATTTTAAATACGACATAGCAAGACAAATAGTAAAATATAGAAGTATGAATGGCGATTTTAAAAATATTGAGGATTTGATAAAAATTAACGGCTTTCCTGTTGAAAAAGCAAATTTTATTGCCTTATATTTGGACTTTTAATATAAAAGACATTTATGATGAATTTTGATTACAACGAAACGCAGGCTTTGATTGCGCAATCCATTAGAGATTTTGCAGAAAAAAATATAAGACCTTTTATAATGGAATGGGATGAAGCACAGATATTCCCTGTCTCATTATTCAAAAAATTAGGCGAAATGGGTTTTATGGGTATTTTGGTTCCCGAAGAACTTGGCGGTTCAGGACTAGGATACCATGAATACATTACGATAGTAGAAGAAATATCAAAAGTAGATCCTTCAATAGGGTTGTCTGTTGCAGCTCACAATTCATTGTGTACAAACCATATTCTTACTTTTGGTAATGAAGGGCAAAAGAAAAAGTGGATTCCAAAATTAGCGACTGCTGAACATATCGGAGCTTGGGGATTAACTGAGCATAACACGGGATCCGATGCTGGTGGTATGAATACAACAGCTGTTCGTGACGGTGATTTTTGGGTGGTGAATGGTGCTAAAAACTTTATTACACATGCCATTTCAGGAGATATTGCTGTAGTAATTGTTCGCACAGGAGAAAAAGGAGATTCCAAAGGAATGACCGCTTTTGTTTTCGAAAAAGGAATGCCTGGATTTACATCGGGCAAAAAAGAAAATAAATTAGGAATGCGTGCCAGTGAAACCGCCGAATTGATTTTTGATAATTGTCGCATTCCAGATGCGAATAGATTAGGCGAAGTGGGTCAAGGTTTTATTCAAGCTATGAAAATTCTAGATGGTGGACGTATTTCTATTGGAGCATTATCTTTAGGAATTGCAAAAGGAGCCTATGAAGCCGCCTTAAAATATTCCAAAGAAAGACATCAGTTTGGCCAGCCAATTTCCGAATTTCAAGGAGTCTCTTTCAAATTAGCAGATATGGCTACAGAGATTGAAGCATCCGAATTGCTATTGCACAAAGCGGCTTTCTTAAAGCAACAACACCGCCCTGTGACCGTTTTGGGTGCTATGGCAAAAATGTATTCTTCAGAAGTTTGCGTCAAAGTAGCCAATGATGCAGTCCAGATACATGGTGGTTATGGCTATACAAAAGATTATCCCGTAGAAAAATTTTATAGAGATTCAAAATTATGTACAATAGGCGAGGGGACCACCGAGATTCAAAAAGTGGTAATCTCTAGAAATTTATTGAAGTAAGATTTGGGCGTGCCACCATACAGGTAAGGGGGCAGATGTGGTTTGCGCATATACGCCCCTTTACCTGTATGCTGTCAGGCTATCCGCGCTACTTCGGTAGCTAGCTGCTATCCTTCACGCGCGACCAAGACAATTTTTGGTGTAAAATTCTATTTTTGTTTTCAGTTGAAATAAATTCAAAAAAAATAGTTGAAATATAATGCTCAGAATACAAAATAATGTTTACTTTTGCACACTTAACGAAAGGGGGTGATAAAATTATGTTAATTATACCAATTAAAGACGGAGAAAATATCGATAGAGCACTTAAGCGCTATAAAAGAAAGTTTGATAAAACTGGAACTGTAAGACAACTAAGAGCACGTACTGCTTTTATAAAACCATCAGTTATCAATAGAATGAAATTTCAAAAAGCTGCTTATATTCAAAACATGAAAGATGGTTTAGAAAATATCTAGTCGTATTCTATTAAAATAAATTTACCGTTAGTAATTAAAGTTTCTTAACTTTGATGCTAACGGTTTTTTTATGACTACAAATAAAAGTGCATTTAGAGATTATCTGCAATTCGAAAAAAAATATTCTCCGCATACGATAAATGCTTATTTAAATGATATTACTTACTTCGAGTCATTTAATAAACAAAACTTCGAGCAGGAAACTATTGATCTGGTAAATTATAATCAAGTAAGAAACTGGATAGTTTCTCTTGTAGACGATAATATTTCAAATACTACAATTAATAGAAAAATTGCTTCCTTAAAGGCGTATTACAAGTTTCTATTAAAAACAAAACAAATATCCGTAAATCCTTTGTTAAAGCATAAAGCTTTGAAAACGCCAAAATTGCTACAGATACCTTTTTCTGAAAAAGAGTTAAATGCGGTATTAGAAACAGTTCAGGAGCCAATGGGGTTTGATGAAGTAAGAAATAAATTAATTATTGATTTGTTTTATACAACAGGAATGCGGCGTACAGAGTTGATTCATCTTAAATTAATTAATGTTGATTTTTCTAATCAAACGGTAAAAGTTTTAGGTAAAAGAAATAAGGAACGTATACTTCCTATATTGCCCATTATAAAAGAACAATTGGAGTTGTATAGTAAAGAGAGGAAAGGATTGGAAAAGATTATTGATTATGAATATTTGTTTATTACAAAAAAAGGGTTAAAATTAAATGATTCTTTTGTGTATCGATTAATTAATTCATACTTTAGTACTGTCTCCGAGAAAGTAAAAAAAAGTCCTCATATATTAAGACATACATTTGCGACCCATCTCTTAAATAACGGAGCCGACTTAAATTCTGTTAAAGAATTATTAGGGCATTCTAGTCTTGCTTCTACTCAAATTTATACACATAGTAGCTTATCAGAGCTCAAAAAAGTATATCAAGAATCGCATCCTAGGAATAAAAAATGATTCGAAAAATGTTTAACCATTAAAAAAGATTGATTATGAAGGTAAATGTTCATGCCGTTAACTTTACTGTTGACAAAAAGCTAGTAGATTTTGTTCAGGATAGAATGGATAAGTTGGAAAAATATTATGACAAAGTAGTTTCGTCTGATGTTTTTTTGAAAGTAGAAAAGACAAGTGATAAGGAAAATAAAATTGTTGAGATGAAGATTAATGTTCCTGGAGATGATTTTTTGGTCAAAAAACAATGCAAAACGTTTGAAGAAGCAACAGAACAAGCTGCAGAATCAATAGAAAGGTTGCTAGTAAAACGTAAAGAAAAGTTAAGAACACATATTTAATTAAAAATTTTTCAAAAAAATGTTTTGATTAAAAGATAAAATCTCTACATTTGCAGTCCGTTAGAAATAGCGGACTTTTTTTTTGAAATTGCCAGCGTAGCTCAGTTGGCTAGAGCAGCTGATTTGTAATCAGCAGGTCGTGGGTTCGAGTCCCTCCGCCGGCTCTAAATAAGGCTTCCAAAGCGTTTGGAATTTGTTATTTGCAATATTGGAAAAAAAAAGGGGAGATACTCAAGCGGCCAACGAGGGCAGACTGTAAATCTGCTGTGTAAACTTCGCAGGTTCGAATCCTGCTCTCCCCACAAGTAAGAAGTTGAGATTTCAGAATGTAGATTTCAGATTTTAAATCTAAAATCTATAGTCGAAAATCTAAAATCAGAACTCTCTGCCGACTTAGCTCAGAGGTAGAGTGCTTCCTTGGTAAGGAAGAGGTCACGGGTTCAATTCCCGTAGTTGGCTCAAGTAAGTAGGAAATTGAAATAAATATATAAACTAGATTAAAAATTAAGTAAAATGGCAAAAGAAACCTTTAACCGTTCGAAACCACACTTAAATATTGGTACGATCGGACACGTAGATCACGGTAAAACTACTTTAACAGCAGCAATCACAAAAGTGTTATCTGATGCTGGTTACTGTCAAGCAAAATCATTTGATCAAATTGATAATGCTCCTGAAGAAAAAGAAAGAGGTATTACAATTAATACATCACACGTTGAGTATGAAACTGCAAACCGTCACTACGCACACGTTGACTGTCCAGGTCACGCGGATTACGTAAAAAACATGGTTACTGGTGCTGCTCAAATGGACGGTGCTATCCTTGTTGTAGCTGCAACTGACGGACCAATGCCACAAACTCGTGAGCATATCCTTTTAGGACGTCAAGTTGGTATTCCTAGAATGGTTGTATTCATGAACAAAGTGGATATGGTTGATGATGAGGAATTATTGGAACTTGTTGAAATGGAAATTAGAGACTTATTGTCTTTCTATGAATATGATGGTGATAATTGTCCAGTTATTCAAGGGTCTGCTCTTGGAGGATTGAATAATGATCCAGCTTGGGTACCAAAAATTATTGAATTAATGGAAGCTGTTGATGCTTGGATCGAAGAGCCAGTGCGTGATATTGCAAAACCATTCTTAATGCCTGTTGAAGATTCATTTACAATTACTGGTCGTGGAACTGTTGCTACAGGTCGTATCGAAACAGGTATTGCAAATACTGGAGATCCAGTTGAAATCATCGGTATGGGAGCTGAAAAATTGACTTCTACTATTACAGGAGTTGAAATGTTCCGTAAAATCCTTGATAGAGGAGAAGCTGGAGATAACGTAGGTTTGTTGTTGAGAGGTATTGATAAAGCGGATATCAAAAGAGGTATGGTTATTATCAAGCCAGGATCTGTTAAGCCACACGCTACTTTCAAAGCTGAAGTTTATATCTTGAAAAAAGAAGAAGGTGGTCGTCATACACCATTCCATAATAACTACCGCCCACAGTTCTACGTACGTACAACTGACGTGACAGGAGTTATTACTTTACCAGAAGGTGTAGAGATGGTAATGCCAGGAGACAACTTAACAATAAATGTTACTTTGTTAAGCCCAATTGCAATGAGTATTGGTTTGCGTTTTGCAATCCGTGAGGGTGGTAGAACTGTAGGTGCAGGTCAGGTAACTGAAATTGTAGCTTAATTAAAATAAATTATAAGCCAGTGTCGTTTTAGACGGCACTGGTTTTTATTAACTACGGGCGTAGTTCAAGGGTAGAATAGCGGTCTCCAAAACCGTTGATGGGGGTTCGAATCCCTCCGCCCGTGCAAAATAAACTAATCACGATGACAAAAGTTGTTAATTACATATCAGAATCATTTGAAGAATTAAAATCAAATGTAACTTGGCCAGCTTGGGCTGAAGTACAACGTCTTACGATTGTTGTAGCTGTTTTTTCAGTGGTATTCGCTTTAGCAACATGGGGTGTGGATGAAGTTTTTGCAAAAACATTAGCTGTGTTTTTTAACTGGATAAAAGCATAATTTTTTGTAATGGCAGATAATAATATAAAAAAGTGGTATGTAGTTCGTGCAGTAAGCGGACAAGAAAATAAAGTGAAAGCTTATATTGAAACAGAAATTACCCGTCTTGGGATGGAGGATTATGTTTCGCAAGTTCTTGTGCCTACTGAAAAAGTAGTTACTGTAAAAGACGGTAAAAAACTTTCTAAGGATAAAGTTTACTTTCCTGGTTATGTTATGATTGAAGCTAATCTTATTGGTGAAATTCCACATATTATTAAATCCATAACAAGTGTTATCGGTTTTTTAGGCGAAACTAAAGGTGGTGAGCCTGTTCCGCTTAGAATATCTGAAGTAAATAGAATGCTAGGTAAGGTTGATGAATTGGCTGTTAATACAGACACTCGTTCTATTCCTTTCAATTTAGGTGAAACTATTAAGGTTGTTGATGGACCTTTTAATGGTTTTAACGGTACGGTTGAAAAAATAAATGAAGAAAAGCGTAAACTAGAAGTAATGGTTAAAATTTTCGGAAGAAAAACACCGTTAGAATTAAGTTTTATGCAAGTTGAAAAAGTATAATTTTTGTTACATCTATAATATCCACCACAATCGCTTCCAATGATTGTTGTGTTAAATTTTTTAAAAAATGGCTAAAGAAATTAGTAAGGTAGTTAAACTACAAGTTAAGGGAGGTGCTGCGAATCCGTCGCCACCGGTTGGACCTGCTTTAGGAGCTGCTGGGGTAAACATCATGGAGTTTTGTAAGCAATTTAATGCTAGAACTCAAGATAAACCCGGCAAAATATGCCCAGTACAAATTACTGTGTATAAAGACAAATCATTTGATTTTGTTGTAAAAACTCCTCCAGCGGCAGTCCAATTATTGGAAGCTGCAAAGCTAAAGTCAGGATCTGGTGAACCAAATCGTAAAAAAGTAGCAAGCGTTACTTGGGATGTTATCAAAGCAATTGCTGAAGATAAAATGGTAGATTTAAATGCATTCACTATCGAATCTGCTATGAGCATGATCGCAGGAACAGCTAGATCTATGGGTATAACTGTATCAGGAGATTCTCCTTTTTAATTAAGAGAAAGACATGGCAAAATTGACAAAAAAGCAAAAAGAGGCTGCTTCAAAAATTGAAAAGAACAAACTATACTCTTTAAAAGATGCTGCGGCATTAATAAAAGTAGTTTCTTCTGCAAAATTTGATGAGTCTGTTGATATCGCAGTTCGTTTGGGTGTAGATCCAAGAAAAGCGAATCAAATGGTGAGAGGTGTTGTAACACTTCCTCATGGTACTGGTAAAGACGTTAAAGTATTAGCATTGGTTACTCCAGATAAAGAAGCGGAAGCTTTGGCTGCTGGTGCTGACTTTGTAGGTCTTGACGATTATTTACAAAAAATAAAAGACGGATGGACAGATGTTGATGTAATCATTACTATGCCTTCTGTAATGGGTAAATTAGGTCCATTAGGTCGTATATTAGGGCCTAGAGGTTTAATGCCTAACCCTAAAACAGGTACTGTAACTATGGATGTTGCAAAAGCTGTTCAAGAGGTAAAAGCTGGTAAAATCGACTTTAAAGTTGACAAGACTGGTATAGTGCATGCAGGAATTGGTAAAGTTTCTTTTGGAGCTGAACAAATTGTTGACAATGCTCACGAAATTATTCAAACATTAATCAAACTTAAACCAACTGCGGCTAAAGGAACTTACATCAAAAGTATTTACCTTACTAGCACAATGAGTCCAGCAATTGCTTTGGACCCTAAAGCAGTATAATTGGTAGTTAAAAATTTTTAGTATGACTAGAGAAGAAAAATCAATCGCGATTGAAGTTTTAACTGCACAGTTAGCTGGTACAAACATTGTTTATGTATCTGATATTTCTGGATTAAATGCAGAAACAACTTCAAACTTGAGAAGAGCTTGTTATAAAGCAGGTATAAAATTAGAGGTTGTTAAAAACACTTTGCTTGCAAAAGCAATGGAAGCTTCTGCTAATGATTATGGAGATCTACCTTCAGTTTTGACAGGTAACAGTGCTATATTCATTTCAGATGTCGCAAATGCACCTGGAAAAATAATTAAAGATTTTAGAAAAAAATCAGCAAAACCTGTATTGAAAGGGGCTTATATTAATTCTGAAATTTACATTGGAGATGATCAATTAGATGCGTTAGCAACTATTAAATCTAAAGAAGAGCTTATTGGCGAAATCATTGGATTATTGCAATCACCAGCACAAAGAGTTATTTCTGCTTTGCAAAACCAATTCGCAAATAGCGAAGCGGCTGCAGAAACAGAAGCATAATTAAAAACGAGTTTATCTCTTTTTTATTTAAAAAAGCGCACAATAAATAAATTATATTTTACAAATCATTTTAAAACGATAGAAAAAATGGCAGATTTGAAACAATTCGCAGAACAATTGGTTAACCTTACAGTTAAAGAAGTTAACGAATTAGCAACAATATTAAAAGATGAATATGGAATCGAACCAGCTGCTGCAGCTGTAGTAGTTTCAGGTGGTGGAGAAGCTGCTGCTGAAGATGTTCAAACAGAATTTACAGTTGTATTAAAAGAAGCTGGTGCTTCTAAATTAGCAGTTGTAAAATTAGTTAAAGAACTTACAGGTTTAGGTTTGAAAGAAGCTAAAGATGTAGTTGATAGTGCTCCTAGCAACGTTAAAGAAGGTGTAACTAAAGAAGAGGCTGAAGGGCTTAAAAAATCTTTAGAAGAAGCTGGAGCAGTAGTTGAACTTAAATAGTTCACCCCAGTTTTAAGAATTTGGTTTAGGTCTTGGAAATATTTCCAAAGACCTAAACCCTTTTTCGTATAATAAAATTATAGCGTTTTATTATAAAATAGTTTAAAATACAAAAGTGTTTTTAAATCAATACGATGAAAGAAAATAAAGCAAATGAGCTTGCTCTAGTATTATTTTTAAAGAGGTATTGGTTAAAAAAAGAAAGTATTGGTTAAACTGTGTTTTACACAAAAAATTACTTTTTTTTAATCAAAATTTTGTCCATAGATGATAACAAATCAGACTGAAAGATTGAATTTTGCCTCTACAAAAAACATTCCTGACTATCCAGATTTTCTAGATGTTCAGGTAAAATCGTTTAAAGATTTCTTCCAATTGGAAACCAAATCTGACGAAAGAGGCGACGAAGGATTATATAACACCTTCATGGAAAACTTTCCAATAACAGATACAAGAAATAATTTTGTATTGGAATTCCTTGATTACTTTGTAGATCCACCACGTTACACAATTCAAGAATGTATTGAAAGAGGTCTAACTTATAGTGTTCCTTTAAAAGCAAGGTTAAAACTATATTGTACAGACCCTGAACATGAAGATTTTGAAACAATTGTTCAAGATGTTTATCTTGGTACAATTCCTTATATGACTCCTAGTGGTACTTTTGTTATCAACGGTGCTGAACGTGTTGTTGTTTCTCAACTTCACCGTTCTCCAGGTGTTTTCTTTGGTCAATCATTCCACGCAAATGGAACAAAATTATATTCTGCAAGAGTAATTCCTTTTAAAGGTTCTTGGATAGAATTTTCTACAGATATTAATAGTGTAATGTACGCTTATATCGATAGAAAGAAAAAATTACCTGTTACAACTTTATTTCGTGCAATTGGGTTCGAAAGAGACAAGGACATCCTTGAGATTTTTGACCTAGCTGAAGAAATTAAAGTTTCTAAAACTGGACTTAAAAAATATATTGGAAGAAAATTAGCCGCTCGTGTTCTGAACACTTGGCATGAAGATTTCGTAGATGAAGATACTGGCGAAGTAGTTTCTATCGAACGTAACGAAATAATCCTTGATAGAGATACTATTATCGACAAAGATAATGTGGAAGAAATCATCGATTCTAACGTTAAATCTATTTTATTACATAAAGAAGATAATAATCTTGTTGATTATTCTATCATTCACAATACATTACAAAAAGATCCAACAAACTCTGAAAAAGAAGCTGTTGAGCATATCTACAGACAATTGCGTAACGCAGAACCGCCTGATGAAGAAACTGCTCGTGGTATTATAGATAAATTATTCTTTTCTGACCAACGTTACAACTTAGGTGAAGTAGGTCGTTACAGAATAAACAAAAAACTGGGTCTTGATACTCCAATGGAAAAGCAAGTGCTTACCAAAGAAGATATCATTACTATCGTTAAGTATTTAATTGAATTGATTAACGCGAAAGCAGATATTGATGATATTGACCACTTATCAAACCGTCGTGTACGAACAGTTGGTGAACAATTGTCTCAACAATTCGGTGTTGGTTTAGCTCGTATGGCTAGAACTATTCGTGAGAGAATGAACGTTAGAGATAACGAGGTGTTTACACCAATCGATTTGATTAATGCCAAAACATTATCATCTGTAATCAACTCTTTCTTTGGTACTAACCAATTGTCTCAATTTATGGATCAAACGAATCCATTGGCTGAGATTACACACAAGAGAAGATTATCTGCACTTGGACCAGGTGGACTTTCGAGAGAAAGAGCTGGATTTGAGGTTCGTGACGTTCACTATACGCACTACGGGCGTTTATGTCCAATTGAAACTCCAGAGGGACCAAACATTGGTTTGATTTCATCTCTTGGTGTTTATGCTAAAGTAAACGGAATGGGTTTCATTGAAACTCCTTACCGTAAAGTTACTAATGGAGTTGTTGATTTAGATGCTACTCCAGTTTACTTAAGTGCTGAAGAAGAAGAAGGAATGTTAATTGCCCAAGCAAACATTAAAATGGATGCTACAGGTAAAATTACTGCCGAAAACGTAATTGCACGTCAAGAAGGTGATTTCCCTGTAATTGACCCTTCTCAAGTACATTATACAGATGTTGCTCCAAATCAAATTGCATCGATTTCAGCATCTTTGATTCCTTTCTTGGAACATGATGATGCGAATAGAGCATTGATGGGATCCAACATGATGCGTCAGGCCGTACCATTAATTCGTCCTGAAGCACCAATCGTTGGAACTGGTTTAGAGCGTCAAGTAGCTTCTGATTCTAGAGTTTTAATTAACGCTGAAGGAGATGGAGTTATAGAGTATGTAGATGCTAATATCATCACAATCAAATACGATCGTTCTGAAGAAGAAAGAATGGTGAGTTTTGAACCTGATGAGAAAACATACAATCTAATTAAATTTAGAAAAACCAATCAAGGTACAAGTATTAACCTTAAACCTATCGTAAGAAAAGGGGATAGAGTTGTTCTTGGACAAGTTTTATCTGAAGGTTATGCTACTCAAAATGGGGAGTTAGCATTAGGTCGTAACTTAAAAGTGGCGTTTATGCCATGGAAAGGGTACAACTTTGAGGATGCGATTGTTATTTCTGAGAAAGTGGTTCGTGATGATATTTTTACCTCTATTCACGTTGATGATTATTCATTAGAAGTTAGAGATACTAAATTAGGTAACGAGGAATTAACGAATGATATACCAAACGTTTCTGAAGAAGCTACTAAAGATTTAGATGAAAATGGTATGATTAGAATTGGAGCCGAGGTTAAACCTGGTGACATTCTTATCGGTAAAATTACTCCAAAAGGAGAATCAGATCCTACTCCAGAAGAGAAATTGCTTCGTGCAATCTTCGGGGACAAAGCGGGTGATGTTAAAGATGCTTCATTGAAAGCATCTCCTTCATTACATGGTGTAGTTTTGGATAAAAAATTATTTGCAAGAGCAGTAAAAGACAAACGTAAACGTACTCAAGATAAAGATGCTTTAGGAGCGCTTGAAATGGAGTTTGAAGTTAAGTTTGTTGAGCTTAAAGATAAATTGATTGAGAAACTTTTTACTATTGTAAACGGAAAAACTTCTCAAGGTGTAATGAATGATTTGGGTGAAGAAGTTTTACCAAAAGGTAAAAAATATACTCAAAAAATGCTTTATGCAGTTGAAGATTTTGCTCACTTAAGTAAAGGTCAATGGGTTGCAGATGATGTGACAAATAAAATGGTTAATGATTTAATTCATAACTATAAAATTAAATTGAACGATTTACAAGGTGCATTACGTAGAGAGAAATTCACTATTACTGTTGGAGATGAATTGCCAGCAGGAATCTTGAAATTGGCTAAAGTGTATATCGCTAAAAAACGTAAACTGAAAGTTGGGGATAAAATGGCTGGACGTCACGGTAACAAAGGTATTGTTGCGCGTATTGTTCGTCATGAAGATATGCCTTTCCTTGAAGACGGAACGCCAGTTGATATTGTGTTGAATCCACTTGGGGTACCTTCACGTATGAACATTGGTCAGATTTATGAAACTGTTCTTGGTTGGGCTGGTATGAATTTGGGTAGAAAATTTGCTACTCCAATTTTTGACGGAGCTTCTCTTGATCAAATCAATGAATTGACTGACGAAGCTGGAGTACCACGTTTTGGACATACTCATCTTTATGATGGTGGTACTGGAGAGCGTTTCCATCAAGCAGCAACCGTAGGTGTGATCTATATGTTAAAATTAGGACACATGGTTGATGATAAGATGCATGCACGTTCTATCGGACCATACTCATTGATTACGCAACAACCTTTAGGAGGTAAAGCGCAATTTGGAGGACAACGTTTTGGAGAGATGGAGGTTTGGGCACTTGAAGCTTATGGAGCATCAAGTACACTTAGAGAAATCTTGACTGTGAAGTCTGATGATGTTATTGGTAGAGCAAAAACTTACGAAGCAATCGTTAAGGGTGAATCTATGCCAGAACCAGGATTACCTGAATCATTCAATGTATTAATGCATGAGTTGAAAGGTCTTGGACTTGACATTCGTTTAGAAGAATAATATAATAGTATTCAGTATTCAGTTTTTAGTAATCAGTGATAAACTGAATACTAATTTCTGAATACTGAACACTTTTTTAAAATTAGTTTTAAGGATTTATACCCGTAACCCGTTCCGATTTTTTATAGAAACTTAATCTGTTTTTGTAATTAGCACTTCAATTTTTTTGAAGTTTAGAGAAGTAAACCGAGGAGATAGAAACGCATTTCTGCTACATTTCTACAAATATCAATTTTTTAATTGCAAATAAATCAATAGTAAAGACTATGATGAATAATAGAAATAATAACAATAAAGATAAGAATCCTGTTAAGAGATTCAACAAAATTTCAATAGGACTTGCTTCTCCTGAATCGATCTTGAAAGAGTCAAGAGGTGAAGTATTAAAGCCTGAAACCATCAATTACAGAACTCACAAACCAGAACGTGATGGACTTTTCTGCGAACGTATTTTCGGACCAGTTAAAGATTTTGAATGTGCTTGTGGTAAATATAAAAGAATACGTTACAAAGGAATCATATGTGATCGTTGTGGTGTAGAAGTTACCGAGAAAAAAGTACGTAGAGACAGAGTAGGTCACATCAATCTAGTTGTGCCAATTGCTCATATCTGGTATTTCCGTTCTCTTCCTAACAAAATTGGTTATATACTTGGTCTTCCATCTAAGAAATTAGATATGATTATCTACTACGAAAGATACGTAGTAATCCAAGCGGGTATTGCTAAGAATGCTGAAGGTGAATCAGTTCAAAGATTAGATTTCTTAACTGAAGAAGAATATTTGAATATATTGGATACTCTTCCTGCAGACAACCAATATCTTGATGATTTTGATCCAAATAAATTTGTTGCCAAAATGGGAGCAGAGTGTATTATGGATTTATTGGCTCGTATCAATCTTGACGAATTGTCATACGATTTGAGACATAAAGCAAATAATGAAACATCAAAACAACGTAAAACTGAAGCTTTAAAAAGATTGCAAGTTGTTGAGTCTTTCCGTGAGTCTAACTTAAACAGAGAAAATCGTCCGGAATGGATGATTATGAAAGTGGTTCCGGTTATTCCACCAGAATTACGTCCTCTTGTGCCTCTTGATGGTGGTCGTTTTGCAACTTCGGATTTGAATGATTTATACCGTCGTGTAATCATCCGTAACAATCGTTTGAAACGATTAATCGAGATTAAAGCTCCTGAAGTAATCCTTCGTAACGAAAAACGTATGTTACAAGAATCTGTGGATTCACTTTTCGATAATACTCGTAAAGCGTCTGCAGTAAAAACAGAATCAAACAGACCATTAAAATCATTATCTGATTCCCTTAAAGGTAAGCAAGGACGTTTCCGTCAAAACTTACTTGGAAAACGTGTGGATTATTCTGCTCGTTCGGTAATTGTTGTTGGACCTGAATTGAAATTGTTCGAATGTGGTATTCCTAAAGATATGGCAGCCGAATTATACAAACCTTTCGTTATTCGTAAATTGATAGAAAGAGGAATTGTAAAAACTGTAAAATCAGCTAAGAAAATAATAGACAAAAAAGAGCCAGTAGTTTGGGATATCCTTGAAAATGTTATTAAAGGTCACCCAATATTACTGAATCGTGCTCCAACCTTGCACAGATTAGGTATACAAGCATTCCAACCAAAATTAATTGAAGGTAAAGCGATTCAATTGCACCCTTTAGTTTGTACGGCATTTAATGCGGATTTTGATGGGGATCAAATGGCAGTTCACTTGCCTTTAGGACCAGAAGCTATTTTGGAAGCACAATTATTGATGTTGGCTTCTCACAATATATTGAATCCCGCAAACGGTGCGCCAATTACGGTACCTTCTCAAGACATGGTACTTGGTCTATACTATATGACCAAGGAACGTTTGTCTACACCTGAAAAAACTATTTTAGGTGAAGGAATTACTTTCTATTCTGCGGAAGAAGTAAATATTGCTTTGAATGAAGGAAGATTAGAATTGAATGCAAGAGTGAAAATTAGAGCAAAAGATTTTAATGAAGCTGGAGAATTAGTTTATCAAATTGTTCAAACCACTGCTGGTCGTGTATTATTTAATGAAGTAGTACCAGAAGCAGCTGGATATATCAATGATGTATTGACTAAGAAAAACTTAAGAGATATTATCGGACACGTTTTGAATGCTACTGATGTTCCTACAACGGCAGCTTTCTTGGACAATATGAAAGATATGGGTTATAAATTTGCCTTCAAAGGTGGATTATCATTCTCTCTTGGGGATATTAGAATTCCAGATGAAAAACCAAAATTAATTGCAGATGCTAGAGAGCAAGTTGAAGCTATTTCTGCGAATTATAATATGGGTCTTATTACTAATAACGAACGTTACAACCAAGTTATTGACGTATGGACTTCAACAAATGCACAGCTTACAGAAACAGCAATGAAAAACATTAGAGAAGACCAGCAAGGTTTCAACTCTGTGTATATGATGCTTGATTCTGGAGCAAGGGGTTCCAAAGAACAAATTCGTCAGTTGACCGGTATGCGTGGTTTGATGGCTAAGCCAAAAAAATCAACTGCTGGTGGTGGTGAGATTATTGAAAACCCGATTCTTTCTAACTTTAAGGAAGGACTTTCTATCCTTGAGTATTTCATTTCTACTCACGGTGCTCGTAAAGGTCTTGCGGATACGGCTTTGAAAACGGCTGATGCTGGTTATTTGACTAGAAGATTACATGACGTTTCTCAAGATGTTATTGTTAATATTGAAGACTGTGGAACATTAAGAGGTGTCGAAGTTTCTGCGTTGAAGAAAAATGAAGAAATTGTTGAATCATTAGGAGAAAGAATTTTAGGACGTGTTGCTCTACAAGACGTTGTAAATCCTTTGACTAATGAGGTTTTAGTAAAATCTGGTGAACAAATTACAGAGGTATTGATGAAAGCTATTGAAGCTTCTCCAGTGGAGAAAGTTGAAGTACGTTCACCTCTTGTTTGTGAAGCTACAAAAGGTATTTGTGCAAAATGTTACGGTAGAAACTTAGCTACTGGAAAAATGACACAAAGAGGAGAAGCAGTTGGTGTAATTGCAGCTCAATCTATTGGAGAACCAGGTACACAGTTAACATTACGTACTTTCCACGTTGGAGGGGTTGCGGGTGGTATTTCTGAAGAGTCTAGTATTATTACTCGTTTTGGTGGTAAACTTGAAATTGAAGATTTAAAAACTGTTAAAGGTGAAGATAGTGAAGGTAATTCTGTGGATATTGTTGTTTCTCGTTCAACTGAGTTAAAATTAATTGACGAAAAAACTGGTATTTTATTAAGTACAAATAATATTCCTTATGGATCTAGTATTTTTGTTGCAGATGGACAATCTGTTACAAAAGGTACTGTTATCTGTAAATGGGATCCTTATAATGGAGTTATCGTTTCTGAGTTTACTGGTAAAATTGCTTATGAAGATTTAGAGCAAGGACAATCGTTTATGGTTGAAATTGATGAGCAAACTGGTTTCCAAGAAAAAGTAATTTCTGAATCTAGAGCCAAAAAATTAATCCCAACTTTATTGGTTTACGGTAAAGAAGGTGAATTGATTCGTTCTTATAACTTACCTGTTGGAGCCCACTTAATGGTAGAAAACGGTGAGAAAATTAAAGCCGGTAAAGTATTGGTTAAAATCCCTCGTCGTTCTTCAAAATCAGGAGATATTACAGGAGGTCTACCAAGAATTACAGAGTTGTTAGAAGCTCGTAATCCTTCTAATCCAGCAGTAGTTTCAGAGATCGATGGTGTTGTTTCTTTTGGTAAAATTAAAAGAGGTAACCGTGAAATCGTTATTGAATCTAAATTTGGTGATATTAGAAAATACTTGGTTAAGTTATCAAGTCAAATTCTAGTTCAAGAAAATGACTTCGTACGTGCAGGTGTGCCTTTGTCTGATGGTGCTATTACTCCAGACGATATTTTAAGAATTCAAGGTCCAGCTGCTGTTCAACAGTATCTAGTAAATGAAATTCAAGAAGTATACCGTTTACAAGGGGTAAAAATCAACGACAAACACTTTGAAGTAGTAATACGTCAAATGATGCGTAAAGTTAGAGTTCAAGATCCTGGGGATACATTGTTCTTAGAAGATCAATTGATTCATACTAAAGACTTTATTGTTCAAAACGATAATCTTTACGGTATGAAAGTTGTTGAAGATGCTGGTGATTCTAGCGCTTTAAAAGCAGGGCAAATTATTACACCTCGTCAATTACGTGATGAAAATTCATTGTTAAAACGTACAGATAAGAACCTAGTTGTAGCACGTGATGTAATCACGGCCACTGCTACTCCAGTTTTACAAGGTATAACTAGAGCTTCTCTTCAAACTAAATCATTTATTTCTGCTGCTTCTTTCCAAGAAACTACTAAAGTATTAAACGAAGCTGCTGTTGCAGGTAAAATTGATTACTTAGAAGGATTGAAAGAGAATGTTATTGTTGGTCATAGAATCCCTGCTGGAACTGGTATGAGAGAATATGATAATGCAATTGTAGGTTCTCGAGAAGATTACAATGATATGATGGCTAATAAAGAAGAATATATTTATTAATTCTTTCTATACTATTTCTCTCTCTGCTTGTGTAGGGAGAGAATATAGAAAAATATAATTATTTTATGAGTAATTCTAATCAACAAGAACAGATTAATATTGAATTAGATGAAAAAGTGGCAGAAGGAATTTATTCCAACTTAGCTATAATAAATCATTCTTCATCAGAATTTGTTTTAGATTTTGTATGTATTATGCCTGGTGTGCCAAAAGCTAAGGTTAAATCTAGGATTGTATTAACTCCTCAACATGCCAAAAGATTGTTGAAAGCTATTGGAGAAAATATACACCGTTTTGAAAACGCCCATGGCGAAATTAAAGATAGTGATCAACCATCAATTCCCTTGAATTTTGGGCCAACAACAGGTCAAGCATAATTTTGAAAACCTCTCGATTTCGAGAGGTTTTTTTTTGTCGATGTTTTTTTAATTAACTCTTTGGTATTTATTTATTAACGAAAAACACACTTAAACGACTATTCTAGTTATTCAACGACTATTTTTTTTCTAACATACCTATTGCTATAGCTTTGTCCATTATTGATGTGCTCCAAATCATCAGAAATCTATCAAAATGAAAACAGTAAGTATTTTAGTAAAAATGAATAATAGAAAACTTTTGTTTTTTATTGTGTTTTTGGTTGCTGTACTTTCAAATACTGCAGTATTTGCTCAAGAGGTTAATTTGTTAAATACTTCAGTGGAAATAGTAGTAAATTTAAACGAAAATCCTGCAGATGCAACACCAGTAAGAGTTTCAACTACTGTTTCTAGTTCAAATGTAAATTTTATTTTATGGTTTATGGGTACAAAAGAGGATTTGAGTAGAAATAAATCAAATGATTCTTTTTCCAAAAAAAGTATTTTAACTTCTGGTAGAGAACCAAATCGCTTATTGTTAAAAACGCTTCTTAAAAAAGCAATTAACATTAAATCCTGTTAGTTTATAAGGTTGAATTTAATTTGTATATATAAAAAAACGCCGACTTTTATTAGTTGGCGTTTTTTTTGTTTATAGTGCATTTTATACTATTCAAATTCAGAAGTGAAAAATATTTTTACATTTGGGTATTTATTTTGTGTCATCTGGATGGTGAAATCAGAATCAGCAAGAAATACCAATTGTCCATATTTATCATGGGCTAGAAATTTTTGTTTGATACGTCTAAATTCTTTGAATTCATCACTTTTTAGGTCATTTGGTTTAACCCAACACGCTTTATGTACAGGAAAATTTTCATACGTACATTTAGCACCATATTCATGTTCCAGTCTGTATTGAATAACTTCATATTGTAAAGCTCCAACCGTACCAATTATTTTTCGATTATTCATCTCTAAGGTAAATAATTGTGCAACACCCTCGTCCATCAATTGATCTACTCCTTTGTCAAGCTGTTTGGCTTTCATTGGATCTGCATTGTTGATGTATCTAAAGTGTTCTGGAGAAAAACTAGGGATTCCTTTAAAACTCATGATTTCGCCTTCTGTTAAAGTATCTCCGATTTTGAAATTACCTGTATCATGCAAACCTACAATATCACCAGGATAAGAAATATCGACAATTTCTTTCTTCTCGGCAAAAAAGGCATTTGGACTAGAAAATTTTAAATTCTTTTTTTGACGAACATGGTAGTACGGTTTGTTTCTTTCAAAAGTTCCAGAAACAATTTTTATAAAAGCCAATCGGTCTCTGTGTTTTGGATCCATATTGGCATGGATTTTAAAAACAAAACCAGACATTTTTTCTTCTTTGGGATCTACCAATCTGGTTTCAGAATCTTTAGGTCTTGGTGAAGGCGCAATTGCAACAAAACAATCCAATAATTCTCTAACTCCAAAATTGTTTAAAGCTGAACCAAAAAAGACAGGCTGTAATTTACCGTCTAAATAATCTTGACGATCAAATTTTGGATACACTTCATCGATTAATTCTAATTCTTCTCTTAATCGGTCAGCTGGTTTTTGTCCAATTATTTTTTCTAACTCAGGATTTTGAACATCCGAAAATGCGATAGTCTCTTCGATATTTTTACGACTGTCTCCGCTGAAAAGGTTTATATTTTGTTCCCAAAGATTGTAAATTCCTTGAAAGTCATACCCCATTCCGATAGGGAAGCTGAGCGGAGTTACTGTTAATCCCAATTTTTGCTCTACTTCATCCATTAGATCAAAAGCATCTTTACCTTCTCGGTCTAATTTGTTGATAAATACAATTATGGGTATCTTACGCATTCTACATACAGCAACCAATTTTTCTGTTTGTTCCTCAACACCTTTGGCAACGTCAATAACAACAATTACACTGTCTACTGCGGTTAAGGTTCTAAAAGTATCTTCAGCAAAATCTTTGTGACCTGGAGTATCAAGAATGTTTATTTTTTTCTCTTTATAATTAAAGGCTAAGACAGAAGTAGAAACAGAGATTCCTCTCTGACGCTCAATTTCCATGAAATCACTCGTTGCACCTTTTTTAATTTTATTATTTTTTACAGCACCCGCTTCCTGTATAGCTCCTCCAAAAAGCAACAATTTTTCAGTTAGTGTTGTTTTACCTGCATCGGGATGCGAAATGATCCCAAAAGTACGTCTTCGTTGTATTTCTTTTAAAAAACTCATATTTTTATATCAATAGTTTGCAAAAGTACTATTTATAAATGCTAATTGAAAAATATACTTCTAATAAAAGGTATCTTAAATGGTTCAATCTGATATAAAAGTATAAAAAAAGCTACCCTTAATGGATAGCTTAGATTTTTCAATTTTGAAATTAGATATTTAAAGACCAAATGGTATAACTATTTGGAGGGCATTGTATTTTTACCCATTGATCTCCTTGTGTTGTAGGGATCCATGTTGAATTCCCTGTGAAATCTTTAATTTGTTTGGACGCCCAATTGGTTTGGATCCATCTTTCTAATGTTACTGATGAGTTGTTTATGTAAACGACTAAACCAGGGTTTCCATTGTAGCCATTTCTTCTTGCAATATATTCATCATTATCAGCATATAAAATAGAGGTGTTTCCTGTTGCTTTGTTGTTGTGTATCCAAATTAGATTATTCAATTTTGTTTTGTTCAACCACTCTTCATAGTCTCTATAAAATATGGTTGGATATCCTTCATGTGTAAGGATGTAAGCGTAAGCAAGTTCTTTTTTCCAGATTTCGTCCGTGTCATGGTTGGTCACAAAAGTAACGGCCTTGTATGGATTTCTTTTCCACATCATATCATCATTCAATACATTTAAATTATTTCCATCAAATGCGTCGTTCATTTTGTAATAACAAGCAAAATCAAAAACGGAGCTGTTAGCGTTATTTGCCCAATCGTTTAAAACATTCACATTTGAATCCCATAATTCACCTACTGAAAATCCTCCAACATTTGTATTCCAGTCTTTTATGACCCATGTACCAAAACCTTTTACATAATCAAATCTCCAGCCGTCAAATTTCATGGTATTTTTATAATATTTACCTACACCATCAGTTCTTTTCCAAAGCCAATCTTGTACATTTGGTGCTGCATGACATAAATCTGGGAATCCTCCAAAAGCTCCTTCATCATTATTTCCGAACGAATTTTTGTAGAAATCAGCATAGGTTCTTTTGAACTTTCCTGAAGCTACCCCAGTGAAATTTGTCCAAGTGTTCGTTCCTGTAAACGGATTGCTTTCAGAAGCTCCTCCGCTGTTGTGATTGATTACGATATCTGCATATACTTTAATGTTTTCGGCATGTGCTTTGGTGATCAAGTTAACTAATTCTGTTTTTGATCCAAATCGAGTTTCTACTGAGCCATTTTGGTTGAAATCGCCAAAATCGAAATAATCGGTTGGGTCATATCCCATAGAGAACGCTCCGTTTTGAGCTTTTGATGCAGGTGGTAACCAAATTGAACCTATTCCTGCATTTCCCCAAGCGGTTACTTTTGTACCAATTGTATTCCACCAATTACCTCCAGAGGGTACATCCCAGTAGAAAGCTTGCATCATAACACCTCCTCCTGGATTGGCAACATATTTTCCAGTAACAGAAGAATTAGAATTTCCTGTGCTAAAGGGTTGTCCATCGTGTGTTGTAACATTTATAATTTTAAAAGTTGCTGCTGTATTCGGGCTTTTGTCTACAACTTCATCAGAAGAATTACAGGAGTAAAGTCCAATTAGTAAAGCGGTCATGAAATACAATTTCATTTTTGGTTTTTTCATTGTTTGGTTATTTGAGGTTAATAATAAAATTTTAATATTGGGTTTGTTTAGTGTCCAATTCATAATTTATTTTTTGATTTAAGCTCCTTTTTGCTCGAATATCATTGCTTTAAAAAGCTAATTATTAATAAATTGCATGTTAATTGTAGCGAATGTATTTAAATATGGCACATGTTTGTAATTTTTTTATGGATTCATCAAGCTACAACGATGTAGTGTTTGTAACTTTTTTTAATTAACTAGAAATAAGGTTGTTGGAATTTTGCGGTTATTAAATTATTATTTTAAAGTTCTTATTTTAGGAATTAAATAAAAACCAAATTATCATTTTAGTTTTTTTTAAATAGTTTTTTCTTTATTATTCTCATTGTAATTTGATTATAAAGCAAAAATTGGCTTTTATTTTAAAATTGCTATTAGATTTAAAACTCTTTATTTTAATTGAATTTGAATCAATACTTTTTAATAATTTGATTTGAATTTTCTAACATAAAATGGATAATTTGAAGTAATTATTTAGCTTAATAATATTTTGTTAATACTACTATGGAAACTTGTATAATGCATCCGAATTGTTATTTTTGTTCGTTTTTAGTATTGTAAACTGTAAGTATTTTGTTAAATCAAAGTGTTTTGTTGTTTTATAAATTAAAATAAATATTCCGATTAGCCGTAAAGCGCTGTTTATAAGATCGATACGGTCTGGATGGTTCTGATTAAAATAATAATAATATAAATTATAAAAAATGCCTTTAAAAAATGTACTAATGAAATCCATAAATAATAAACTTGGGTTGACTTTTTTTCTTTTATTCTTTACTTTAACTTTTGTAAATGCACAAGAAATTATTAAAGATAGTGTTGTGGTTGTTGTAAAAGAAACTGCTCCTTCTGGAAAAAAACTTAAAATTGACGGAGTAGTGGCAACTGTTGGGGATTATATTATTTTAGACTCAGATATAGATAAAGGTTTTTTGGAAATTACAGCTCAAGGAGGTTCCGCCAAAGATGTTTCTAGATGTCAAATTTTAGGAAAATTACTTGAAGACAAATTGTATGCACATCAAGCCGTACAGGATAGTGTAATTGTAAGTGACGCCGAAGTAAAAAGTATGATGGACGAAAGATTGGGCTATATGCTAGAGCAAATAGGTTCAATGGATAAATTGGTAAAATATTATCAAAAAGATTCTGAAGAAGAATTTAGAACCTACTTCTTTGATGTTTTAAAAGAGCAAAAGCTTACAGGTGAAATGCAAAAGAAAATTGTAGATAAAGTCGAAATTACTCCTGAAGAAGTTCGCGAATTTTTTAAAAAAATACCTAATGCTGATTTGCCTGTTTTTGGTGCAGAATTAGAAGTTGCTCAAATAGTAGTAAAACCTAAAGTTACAGATGCAGACAAGCAAAAAGTAATTGATAAGCTTAACGGTTTTAAAAAAGAATGTTTACAAGGTTCGAGTTTTGCAACCAAAGCAGTGTTGTACTCCGAAGATCCTGGATCAAGTAAAAATGGTGGTTATTATAAAATGACCCGTAAAACTCCTTTTGTAAAAGAATTTAAAGATGTAGCTTTTAGTCTTGCTGAAGGGGAAATTTCTGAGCCTTTTGAAACAGTTTATGGGTATCATATTATTTATGTAGAAAAAATAAAAGGTCAAGAGATTGAATTAAGACACATATTAATCTCTCCGGTAGTTTCAACTGAATCTTTGAAAGAGGCTAAAGAAAAAATCACCTTAATCAGAAAAAAAATTCAGGATAAAGAAATTACTTTTGCGGAAGCAGCAAGAACAATGTCTGAGGAAAAAGAAACTAGAGCAAACGGTGGTGCATTGGTAAATCCGAAAACACAAGATACTCGTTTTGAAATGACTAAAATGGATCCTTCGCTTTATGGTCAAGTTTCAAATTTGAAAGACAATGAAATTACTATGCCATTTTTAGAAGATGTGCAAGGAAAAAAAGATTATAAAATTATGATTGTAACCAATAGAATAGATGAGCACTCTGCTGATTATGCTAAGGATTATATTAAAATTAAAGATTTAGCTTTGAAAGAAAAGCAAATAAAAGCAATAGGAAAATGGTTTGATACTAAAATTAAAGATACTTATATAAAAATTATAGAAGAATATAAAGACTGTCCTTTTGCAAATAATTGGCTAAAAAAATAATTTTCATTAAATAAATAAAAAGAGTTAGTTTTATGTTTTCATAATTCTAACTCTTTTTTAATTTCAAAAATAATATATAATGTCAGATGTAGCAGCGATACAGCGTTTAGTTCAAAAACGTAATGAATTAAAAAAAGAAATTGCAAAAATAATCGTAGGACAAGATGCTGTAGTGGATCAGATTTTGCTTTGTATTTTTTCTGGAGGTCATGCTTTGTTGGTGGGAGTTCCAGGTTTGGCAAAAACACTATTGGTTAATACACTGGCACAAGCATTAGGGTTGGATTTTAAAAGAATTCAGTTTACTCCTGATTTAATGCCTTCGGATATTTTAGGGAGTGAAATATTAGATGAAAACAGGCAGTTTAAATTTCTAAAAGGACCTATATTTTCGAATATAATTCTGGCAGATGAAATCAATAGAACACCTCCTAAAACGCAAGCCGCTTTATTGGAAGCGATGCAGGAAAGATCGGTAACTATTGCAGGAGAAAATCATAAATTGAGTTTGCCCTATTTTGTACTGGCTACTCAAAACCCTATTGAGCAAGAGGGAACTTATCCTTTACCTGAAGCGCAATTGGACCGTTTTATGTTTGCTGTAAAACTAGAATATCCTTCTTTTGAAGAAGAAGTTCAAGTGGTAAAGCGTACAACTGCAGATACTAATATTGCTGTGAATGCATTATTTACCGCTCAAGAAATTATCGATTTTCAACATTTAATTCGTCGTATTCCTGTTGCGGATAATGTGGTAGAATACGCTGTAACATTGGTTAGTAAAACCCGTCCCGATAATGTGCTGTCGAATGAATTTGTTAAAAATTATCTAGATTGGGGTGCAGGCCCTAGAGCTTCTCAGAATTTAATTTTGGCAGCCAAAGCAAATGCTGCTTTTCAAGGAAAGTTTTCACCAGATATTGAAGATGTGAAGGCAGTTGCGGTTGGTATTTTGAGACACCGAATCATTAAGAACTACAAAGCTGATGCAGAAGGAATCACTGAGGAATTGATAATTGAAAAGCTAATTTAAAAGAAAAAAATAATAAATTACTGAAAAGTGCTATGTTCTTATAAGAATGTAGCACTTTTTGTTTTAACAATAGCTTTTCTATTTGTTAAAATACAAAATATTAATTACGAAATAGTTAATATAAAAGGCAAAAACATGTAGTTTTCTTATTTTATCGCATTGAAATCTTTGATTTTACAATAATAATTATCGAAAAGGCGACTTCTATTAAATTTTTTTTAATTCTCATCTTTAATTATTAGATTTGCAACACAAAAAAATAACTCACTTATTATTATGGCTTTTTTATTTTGAAATAATAAAGAAATTAGCCCTATAACATTGAAAAGATAGCATTATGACTTACAGCGATTACATTAAAGAAATTGAAGAACGTAAAGGGCAGGGGCTTAATCCGAAACCAATTGATGGTGCCGAATTGCTAAGCGAAATCATTGAACAAATTAAAGATTTGAATAACGAATACAGAGCAGAATCTCTTAATTTCTTTATTTATAATGTTGTTCCTGGAACTACTCCTGCGGCTAATTTAAAAGCTAATTTTTTAAAAGAAATCGTTTTAGGTCAATCAGCAGTTGAAGAAATTACACCTGCTTTTGCTTTAGAGTTATTGTCACACATGAAAGGTGGAACTTCTATAAAGGTATTGCTTGATTTAGCTTTAGGTAATGATGCTACTATTGCAAAAGATGCTGCGATTGTTTTAAAGACACAAGTATTTCTTTATGAAGCAGATACAGATCGTTTAGATGCTGCTTTCAAAAGCGGTAACGGAATAGCAAAAGAAATTCTTGAAAGCTACGCTAAGGCTGAGTTCTTTACTAAATTACCTGAAATAGCAGAAGAAATTAAGGTAATTACTTTTATTGCTGGTGAAGGAGATATATCAACAGATTTACTTTCTCCAGGAAATCAAGCGCATTCCCGATCAGATCGTGAACTTCATGGTAAATGTTTAATTTCTCCTGAAGCACAAGCTGAAATCAAAGCATTAGCAACAGCGAATCCTGATAAGAGCGTGATGTTAATTGCTGAAAAAGGTACGATGGGTGTTGGTTCTTCAAGAATGTCAGGTGTAAACAACGTGGCACTTTGGAGTGGTAAACAAGCAAGTCCGTATGTTCCTTTTATTAATATTGCACCAATCGTTGCAGGAACAAACGGTATTTCTCCGATTTTCCTAACAACTGTAGATGTTACTGGTGGTATTGGTCTTGACCTTAAAAACTGGGTGAAAAAATTAGATGAAAATGGTAACGTTCTTCGTAATGAAAGTGGTGATCCTATTTTAGAGGAGGTTTATTCTGTAGCTACTGGTACTGTTCTAACAATCAACACGAAAACTAAGAAACTTTATAACGGAGATAAAGAATTAATTGATATTTCCAAAGCTTTCACGCCTCAGAAAATTGAATTTATAAAAGCTGGTGGATCTTACGCTATTGTATTTGGAAAAAAATTGCAAACTTTTGCATCAAAGACTCTAGGTATTGATATTGTACCGGTATATGCTCCGTCAAAAGAGGTTTCCGTTGAAGGACAAGGGCTTACAGCTGTAGAAAAAATATTTAATAAAAATGCAGTTGGTTCCACCCCAGGCAAAGTTTTACACGCTGGTTCGGATGTTCGTGTTACTGTAAATATTGTTGGTTCACAAGATACAACAGGTCTTATGACTTCTCAGGAATTGGAGTCTATGGCCGCTACTGTGATTTCACCAATCGTTGATGGTGCTTACCAATCAGGTTGTCATACTGCTTCAGTTTGGGATAATAAATCTAAGGCAAATATTCCGAGATTAATGAAGTTCATGAACGATTTCGGATTGATTACAGCTCGTGACCCGAAAGGAGTTTATCATGCTATGACTGATGTAATTCATAAAGTACTTAACGATATTACGGTAAATGAATGGGCTATCATCATTGGTGGTGACTCTCATACAAGAATGTCCAAAGGTGTTGCTTTTGGTGCTGACTCTGGAACTGTTGCTCTTGCATTGGCTACTGGTGAAGCTTCAATGCCAATTCCTGAATCGGTAAAGGTAACCTTCAAAGGAGGTATGAAAAGTTATATGGATTTCCGTGATGTGGTTCATGCTACACAATCTCAAATGCTTAAAACGTTTGGTGGAGAGAATGTTTTCCAAGGAAGAATTATTGAGGTTCATCTTGGAACTCTTAATGCGGATCAAGCCTTTACTTTTACAGACTGGACTGCAGAAATGAAGGCAAAAGCTTCTATCTGTATTTCTGAGGATGATACCTTGATTGAATCGCTAGAGATGGCGAAAGGTAGAATTCAGATCATGATTGACAAAGGAATGGATAACAAAAATGAAGTTCTTAAAGGATTGATTGCTATAGCTGATAATAGAATATCTGAAATTAAATCTGGTGAGAAACCGGCGTTAAGACCGGATGCAAATGCTAAGTATTACGCTGAAGTTGTTGTAGATCTTGATCAGATTGCTGAACCAATGATTGCTGACCCAGATGTGAATAATGCAGATGTTTCTAAAAGATATACTCACGATACCATTAGACCTTTGTCTTTCTATGGTGGAGTTAAAAAAGTAGATCTTGGATTTATCGGATCTTGTATGGTTCACAAAGGAGATATGAAAATCCTTGCTCAAATGCTTAAGAACATTGATGAGCAAGAAGGTAAAGTAGAGTTCAAAGCGCCACTAGTTGTAGCTCCACCTACTTATAATATTGTGGATGAATTAAAAGCAGAAGGAGATTGGGAAATTTTGCAAAAATATTCTGGTTTCGAGTTCGACGATACTATTCCTAAAGGTGTAGCACGTACAGCATACGAAAATATGTTATATCTAGAGCGTCCAGGTTGTAACCTTTGTATGGGTAACCAAGAAAAAGCTGCTAAAGGAGATACGGTTATGGCAACTTCTACTCGACTTTTCCAAGGAAGAGTTGTTGAAGATACAGAAGGTAAAAAAGGAGAGTCATTGCTTTCATCTACACCAGTTGTGGTTTTGTCTACAATCCTTGGTAGAACTCCAACTATAGAAGAATATAAAACTGCAGTAGAAGGCATCAACCTAACTAAGTTTGCTCCTTCTCATAAGTTATTAGTTAAATAATTCACTTAATTAGTTAATTATAATATAAAAGCCTGATTCTCTGGATTCAGGCTTTTTTTGTGCCCTATTTTTTTGTATCTTGTTTGTTTAAAATTGAATAGTAACAATTATATACAAATCTTATGGCTTTTGATATTGAAATGATTAGAAAAGTGTATGGCAACATGGTAAGTCGTGTTGATACAGCACGTGAAATAGTTGGTCGTCCACTTACTTTAACCGAAAAGATTTTGTACAGTCACCTTTGGGATGGAACTGCTACTCAAACTTATGGAAGAGGAGTGGATTATGTTGATTTTGCTCCGGATAGAGTAGCCTGTCAAGATGCAACAGCTCAAATGGCTCTATTGCAATTCATGCATGCTGGAAAGAAAACTGTTGCAGTACCAACTACAGTTCACTGTGATCACTTGATTTTAGCCAAAAACGGAGCTAAAGCTGATTTGGAAGTTGCAAATACACAATCCAAAGAAGTGTTTGATTTTTTATCTTCTGTTTCAAATAAATATGGTATTGGATTCTGGAAACCAGGTTCAGGTATTATTCACCAAATCGTTTTAGAAAACTACGCTTTCCCCGGGGGAATGATGATTGGTACCGATTCCCATACTGTAAATGCAGGTGGTTTAGGAATGCTTGCCATTGGCGTTGGTGGTGCTGATGCTGTAGATGTAATGTCTGGAATGTCTTGGGAATTGAAATTTCCTAAATTAATTGGAGTCAAATTGACTGGAAAATTATCGGGTTGGACCGCTCCAAAAGATGTAATCCTTAAAGTAGCCGATATTCTTACTGTAAAGGGTGGGACTGGAGCTGTTGTTGAATATTTTGGAGAAGGAGCTACTTCAATGTCATGTACGGGAAAAGGAACTATTTGTAATATGGGTGCCGAGATTGGTGCCACAACCTCTACTTTTGGTTATGATGATTCCATGCGTAGGTATTTAGCTGCTACAGATCGTCAGGATATTGTGGATGCTGCCGATAAAGTGGCTTCCTACTTGACTGGAGATCCAGAAGTATATGCAAATCCAGAACAGTATTTTGACCAAGTTATCGAAATCAATTTGTCAGAATTAGAACCGCACATTAATGGACCTTTTACTCCAGACCGTGGAACTCCAGTTTCTAAAATGAAAGCAGAAGCTGCTGCAAACGGATGGCCATTAAAAATAGAATGGGGATTAATTGGTTCTTGTACCAACTCTTCGTACGAGGATATGGCTCGTGCGGCTTCAATCGTAAATCAAGCAGTAGAACACGGAATCACTCCAAAAGCGGAGTTCGGAATCAATCCAGGTTCAGAGCAAATTCGATATACTATAGAAAGAGACGGGATGATTGCCACTTTCGAAAAAATGGGAACCAAAGTATTTACCAATGCTTGCGGACCGTGTATCGGACAATGGGATAGAGCAGGAGCTGATAAGCAAGAAAAAAACACTATAGTGCATTCTTTTAATCGTAACTTTTCTAAACGTGCTGATGGTAACCCAAACACCCATGCTTTTGTAACATCCCCAGAAATGGTGGCTGCCTTGGCTATTTCAGGAAGATTGGATTTTAATCCACTAACAGATACTTTGTTGAATGACAATGGAGAGGAAGTGAAATTAACTGCTCCATTTGGAGACGAATTGCCAAAAAGAGGTTTTGCAGTCGAAGATAGTGGATTTCAAGTGCCAGCCGAAGATGGTTCAAGTGTAAAAATTGAAGTAAGCGAAACTTCGGATCGTTTGCAGTTATTGGCTCCATTTGAGCCTTGGGATGGTAAAAATATTTCGGGGGCTAAATTGTTAATTAAAGCTTTCGGGAAATGTACTACGGACCACATTTCTATGGCCGGACCATGGTTGCGTTTCCGCGGACATTTAGATAATATCTCAAACAATATGCTGATTGGGGCCGTGAATGCATACAATCAAAAAGCAAATTCGGTTAAAAATCAATTGACAAGTGCATACGATGCCGTTCCTGCAGTAGCACGAGCCTACAAAGCAGCTGGAATTCCTTCTGTTGTTGTTGGGGATCACAATTACGGGGAAGGTTCTTCTCGGGAGCATGCTGCTATGGAACCTCGTTTCCTGGGCGTAAAAGCGGTATTGGTAAAATCATTTGCCCGTATCCACGAAACGAATCTTAAAAAACAGGGATTGTTGGGATTGACATTTGCTACTGAAGCTGATTACGACAAAATCCAAGAAGATGACACCATCAACTTCACTGATTTAGTTGATTTTGCGCCAGGTAAGCCATTAACGATAGAATTCGTTCATGCTGATGGGACCAAAGATAGTATCTTGGCAAACCACACCTACAACGAAGGACAAATTGGTTGGTACAAAGCCGGTTCAGCTTTAAATTTAATTGCAGCAGCTAGTAACGCCTAAGTATTTTAAATATTTATATATAAAAAAACTCTCAAATTACTTGGGAGTTTTTTTTGTATTGGGAACTATTTATTTCTATTATTTTAGAAAGTACTCAGATGGGCAATCGCATCAGTTAAAGTCCAATATAAAAGTTTTCAAATATATATTCATCATTTGATTTGTTATTTTCATCCCCTTGAAATACTCTCTTTTTTAAATAATCTAAAGATGAATTATTAGGGATATCGGTATAGGTTTGAGTGTATGCAAAAGTTGACCAATCTGTGTTGTTTAGTTCTGTAAGAACACTATTATAATTTAATATTTTAGTTGGGATTTTAAGCGGTGTTACTTTAGTAGTCCCTATACTTTCACTGCTATCAAAAATAATTTCATAAGAAAAATTAGCCATGTTAGTTTTTTTGTAAAAACCAACTTTACTTCTTGCTAACTTTTTGTTAGGAAAAATAGTAGCGTGAGTTAGGTTATATTCATTTCTATTTTTTGTTAACACTTGTCCTGTTAATTCTTTGATTTCAAAAGTGGAAGGAATTTCTTTATTACTAAAAATATTATATGAAGTGTTTTTTCCTCCTGAATCATAAATAAATTTCCAATGGCTTATGGGCAGTAAATTTGCATTATTGATGTAAAAAATTTCATTACCAGTCGAATGATGATCAAAAGATGTCATTATATCTTGTCTAGTGGTTTTAGAATTATAAGTATACAAAAACATATTTCGATAATCATCACTTATGGCATTTACCTGGACTATTTTTGTTTCAGCAGCAGTAAAATCACTCTTATTTAATGTAATAATATCATCATTGCTTCTGTTTGTTAAATCGATATAGGTTGTATAGGGTGTGTTTGTGCCTCTTTCAAAAAGAACAAGTTCAAAACCCTTCTCTATTTTAATGGGATCATTGTCTAAATATGAATACGCAGTTGTATAAGTATAACCATCTTCAATTTTTGCCCAATCAAAATCTCCCCAATAGGCATTTCCAGTATTATGTTTATATGCATGACTCATATATGCAAATTTTGCGGTATTATTTCCGGATCTATTTCCAAAATCCTCAATTTTTAGTTCAAATGCTTTATCACCTACTGTTGGATAATAAGCTTTCTTTGTTTGCGTAAATGATTGTCCAACACTGATATTTTTTATATGATAAACATTTACATAACTATCTCCATACACATCTACCATTTCAAAGTATACAATGTCAATTTTTTTACCATCATATTTTGCCTTTAGATCCCATTTGGTAGAGTCGATTATGCTACCATAATTTAATAATTCGCCTTCAGGAGTATAGGCAGCCACATATATTTCAGTTTTTCTTTCATTCGATTGTTTCTGTAAATCTACAGAAAATAGAATATTTGTTTTCGGTTCTGATAGATCATCCTTTTGACAGCTTATGATAATTAATAAAGGAAATATTATAAAAAATAATTTTGTGTAAAGTCTTTTCATAACTGAGATTTAAATTATATAATCAAATATAATAAAATAGTTTTGATTTGTAAAAAATTTATGATAATTGTTTGCTTAAACGATTTGTAATATTGTCTCTTTGTTTATAGATTTCTATTTTATTACTTTTATGTTGTTTGCGAGGATTATAGCACATAGTTGCAAGCAAGGTTTTTATAATTATAAATAAAGCTAAAAAGTATAAATCCAAGTAATTGAATATTACTTTTGCTAGTAGTTAATAGTCGATAATATTCATCATTATTTACTTAACAGATTTGGTAGATTTTGCTCCGGGAAAACTACTAACTTTAAAATTCGTTCATGCTGATGGAAGTAAAGATGTTATCTTGGCTAATCATATACCTAAAACGAAGGACAAATTGGCTGGTACAAAGCCGGTTCAGCATTAAATTTAATTGCGGCTGCTAGTAATTCATAAGTAATCAATTTCTTTATATCAAAAACTCTCAAGGCAACTTGGGAGTTTTTTTTATAAGGATTGATTTATAAAGTTATGACTCTGTTTGGTTTGTATTTTAACCCAGATTCCGCATTAGAAATCTACTGCATCTGAATTCTTCTTCAAAACCAAGAACTTTTTTCACGCTTTTATATTTTACATTGGAGTTCAAGATACGCTTTGCTTGATTCTCCTATTTTTAAATTCAAAATACAAAAGTATTACATCTTCAAAAATAGTCCGTGAGCTCTTGCTTTTATTGAATAATTCAGTTTCGTGACAAAGTCTAATGCGGATTCTGGGTTTAAAATGCACCCGACTTTGTCACACAAGATGGATACACGATACAAATTCACAAAGCATGAATATTTTTCTTTTTTTATAATTTTGGAAAATTACATAAACTTCTAAAGAGATTTAAGGAAAATTCGGGAGACTTTGTCTTTGCAATATTCTAATTCTTTTGCGATACTATTGAATTTCACAACTTCAATAGTAACGTATTCAATGAAAAGTTTTTTAGTGTTTTCAGCATTACATTTATTATTTATTCTTTATCAATGATTTAGAGGAATGGTGTTTTATTTCAAGATTAATAGTTTCCGCTTTTTTTGAAATATCTTTTATAATAATATCAAGTTCTTCGGCTGAGGCTAACAAATAATTCAATAATTTTTTATTTTCTATATCATCAATTTCGTAGTTTTTAATAATATCAATAAGACCCATCATTCGTGACAAAGGAGCTCTTACCACATGCGATTGTATCCATGCAATTTCTTTTAATTTTTCATTTTGTTTTTCGATGGCTTCGACATAAGCATTACGCTCTGTGACATCGTTGGCCAAAATAATTCTGCCGATTGTGTTCTGAAAAGGTAGGGTATTGCTTTGCTTTTCAACGTATATTATTTCTCCATTTTTCTTTAAATGTCTAAAGGTTCCTAATGATGAAACCCCTACTTTTTTATTTACTCTTTCAAGATCTCTAATTAATAGAGGGATATCTTCAGTTGGTCTGATGTCTTTAATTGTCATTCCCAAAAATTCCTGCAAAGAATAACCATAGTGCTTTTCTGCTGCTAGATTCACGTCTAAAAAGCGCAAAGTCTCCATATCATAAACCCACATAGGTTGCGGACTTAAATGAAATAAATCACTGTACCGCTTTTCAGAAGTTTCTAATTGTAGTACTACTTTTCTTCTTTCTATATTATAAATAATACTTTTATATAATATAATGGTATCTAATTCATCTTTTATCAAATAATCAGAGACCCCCAGCGACAATGATTTTATACCAAAATTAGTATCGGAATATCCAGTTAAAACAATTATTGGTATCCCATGGCAAAGCGGTACTATTTCATTTATAAGTTCTTCTCCGCTTTTATCAGGTAGCGAAAGGTCTAAGAGTACTAAATCATATTTAATTTTTGCATTAGTTACTATTTCTTTGGCCTCAATAAAATTTTTTGCCCAAGAAATTTTATAAGATAAAAATTGTTCTTCTAAATAATCTTCAATTAGGGTATAATCGCCTAAATTATCTTCGACGACGACTATCTCATAATGCTTATTATCATTAATTGCTTTCATTTTAATTCTTTTAAGGAAGTTGTACTATACTAATCCAGAAACTTTCAATTTGTGTCACAGCATCCATAAAATCATCTACATCTACGGGTTTGGTAATAAAACAATTAGCATAATGATTGTAAGCTTCATGAATGTCTTTTTCGGAAGAGGAAGTGGTAAGCATAATTATAGGAATGTGCCTAAATTTTTCACTTCCTTTTATGTACTTCAATACTTCGTGACCATTTTTTTTGGGTAAGTTAATATCCAGTAAAATCAGATTGGGTATTTCTGCATCAGCATAAGGTTCTTTATTATTTAAAAAATCAATAGCTAGTTTACCATCTTTAACGACACTCACTTTATTGATTATTTTCCCCTCTTCTAATGCCTCTGTAGTTAAAAGAATATCTCCTTCGTTATCTTCGACTAGTAAAATGTGAATTCTTTTCATGTTTTTCTGTTGTTTATTTTTTTGGAATGGTAAAATAAAAACAGCTGCCTTTACCTTCTTCAGATGTTACCCAAATTTTCCCTTTTAAATTCTCTATACTTTTTTTGGTAATGGCTAACCCCATTCCAGTTCCTGAATATTCCTCTTTGGTATGCAAGCGTTGAAAAATGACAAATATTTTGTCGTAATATTCTGGATTAATACCAATACCATTATCCTTTATTTCAAATTTCCAAGAACTATTGCTTTCACTGCAGGAAATATCTATAACAGGCGCAATGTCTGGACTTGAATATTTTAAACTATTGCTTATTAAGTTTTGAAAAACCTGTCTCAATGTGGTAACAGAACTTTGTAATGTTGGAAGTGGTTCATAATTTATTACGGCTTTTTTTTCTTCTATTTGTTTTCTGTATAATAAAAAGATTTCTTCGATTATAATATTCAAATCAGCCTTTTCGTGTCTCTTTTCATTTTTCCCTACCCGTGAAAATTCTAATAAATCCAGTATAATTTGTCGCATTCGTTTGGCACCGTCAACGGCAAAGAAGATGTATTTTTTGCCTTTTTCATCTAGTACATCTTCATATTTTTTTTCGATTTGTGCTAGAAAACTCGTAATCATTCTCAAAGGTTCTTGTAAATCATGAGAAGCTACATACGCAAATTGCTCAAGTTCTTGATTAGAGATAGCCAATTCTCTTATATGATTTTCCAATGAGCGGTTTAGTTTTTTGAGTTTGGACTCATTGTGTTTTCTTTCGGTTACATCCCGTTCTATAGAAATCCAATGCGTATATTCTCCTTTAGAGTTTGTCACTGGATTTAATGACAAATTCACCCAATATTCTTTGCCGTTTTTATTATAATTGATCATTTCAATTTCATAGGGTTGCCATTCATCAAGGGCTTTATAATAACGAACTAATTCTTCTTTATTGGTTTTAGGACCTTGCAATAACTTGTGCGTTCTACCAATAATTTCATCCGAAGTATAACCGCTAATACGAGTAAAGGATTCATTTGCATAAACAATTTTTCTTCCTAATTCGCATGAAGGTTTTGCTTCTTTTATTAAAACGGCATCATTGGTATTGGTAATTACCGTTTCTAATAATTTCAATCGTTCTTCTTCTCTTTTTTGTTGCGTTATATCCCGTTGAATAGCGATCCAATGCGTATACCAGCCTTTGGCATCAGCAACCGGATTTATAGAAATATGATTCCAAAATTCTTCTCCATTTTTTTTATAATTCAATAATGTCACTTCAGAAGGTTGCCATTTTCGTATTTCTGCTCTTAATTTGTTTAGCTCTTCTCTGTCGGTTTTTGGACCTTGTAATATTCGGGGTGTTTTACCTACAACTTCATCCGCCTTATATCCGGTCATTTTGGTAAAAGCATCGTTGACATAAATTATTCGTGGCCCTGGTTCATGAAAGGGTTCGGCTTCAGTAATTAAAATAGAATCACCGGTATTGGTAACAACAGATTCTAAGAGTTTTAATTGCAGCTCCTCTTGTTTTCTTTTGGTAATGTCCTGCATGGCTCCGATAATTCTTGTAGCTCTGCCAGAAGTATCCCGAATTACTATTCCTTTATTTATGACATGGGCATACTGACCATTACTTTTTTTGTACCTGTATTCTTCAATCCAGTTGATCTGTTTATTTTTAACAATAGTATAATAGCTTTCGGTTAATTTTTTGATATCCTTAGGATGTATGTTTTGTAACCAGGCTGTACTGTCGTTTTTAAGCATGGACGGCTTATAACCGAATATTTTTTCAAAACCATCGCCCCAATAAATTTTATCTTCTTTGATATTCCAATCCCAAATAGCATCAAAAGTAGCTTTGGATACATATTCAAAACGTTCGTTACTTTTTTTGATTAATTCTTCGGATTTCTTGCGTTCAGTAATGTCTTCAATCAGTAAAACAAAATTTTCATTTTCTGAATTATAACCTGTTACCGAAAGCCATTTTTCGGAAGGGGCATAATAGATGTCAAACATCAGGCTTTTTCGCTCCAAAACCACTTCCTGTAATACCTGGGAATAGGAAGCATCAGATGTTATCGCTTCCGGAAATACATCAGATGATTTTTTTCCTTTGATATTTTCTACCTTAAACATTTTTTCGTATTCGCTATTAACCGCTATATAGAAGTAATCAACCACCTTTTCATTCTCAATAATCCCTTTGCAATAAGCAAAGCCCTGTTGCATATTCTGGAAAAGGTCCCGAAAAAGTTTTTCACTTTCAATCAATTTTTTTTCGGCTTGTTTGCGTTCGGTTACATCCCAGTTAAAGCCAGTCATGCGCACTGCATTTCCATCATTGTCTCTTTCAATAATTCCTGAGGCGTTTATATAATGAACAGATAAATCAGGCCATAGAATTCTGAATTCAGGGTTATAATCTTTTTTATTTTCAAGGGCTAATTGTATCTCATTATCTACTCGTTGCCTGTCTTCTTTATGCACCCTGGAAGCCCAACCATCATAAACGGTGGTGAATTCATTTTCGGTAAGGTTATAAAGGTTGTACATTGCTTTGTCCCATATCAGGCTGTTATTTTTTACATCCCAATCCCATAGTCCCAGTTGTGCGCTCTCTGTTGCAAGTTGCAACCGCTCATTAAGTCTTTCTGTATCTATTTCCGCTTTTTTACGTTCGGTAATATCTTGAAAACTACCATAGATTCTAATGCATTTTCCATCTGCAAATTCTGTTTCACCAATGGTGCGAATCCAACATACATTATTTTTTGCCGTAATGATTTCTAGCTCTTCATCCCAGGGGGTACCCAACTCAATGGCTTCTTTTACTTTTTCTGTAATTAAATCCCTTCCCGGTCCTTCTTTATAAAAATTAATACCGGTATCTAGGTCAGGAACAAAATTGTTTTCGGCTTCGTGAATTTCTCTGGTAATATCGTCCCAGTAAACGGTTCCTTTTAATAAATCAACGTCCCAACTGCCAAGTCTTGCTAGGCTGTTTGCTTTTACTAACAAATACTCTAATTCAATCCTTTCCGTGACATCACGCCAGTTGTATATGATGCCTTTTAGAACATTGCCATCAGCTAATTTGGTAACCTTTCCTTCCAGCCAAATATAGTGCCCGCCTTTATGCAGGTAACGGAATAAACTGGGAATAGACTCCCCTGGATTTTTAATGGCTTCCCTGATGGTGTTTTTTGCCTTTTCCCTGTCTTCGAAATGTATTTTAGAAGTGGTGTTCTCGTTTTTCATCTCGGCATCTGTCCAGCCAGTAATGCGGGTCGCTGAAGGGCTTTGGTAAATTAGGTTCAAATTATCATCGCTGAGTGAAATTATATCAAAATTATTTTCCATTAAGGCCTTGAAACGCTCATCACTGTCCTTTATTTTTTTTTCTGATATTTTCCGTTCTGTTATTTCCCTAAAGAAAATAGATAAGCCATTTTCTGATGGATAGGTACTTATTTCATACCACTTGTTTAAAGCCATATAACAATATTCAAAATGCACGACTTGATTCATAGCAACTGCCTTATGATATTTTTTGTAGGATTCTGAATCAATATCCGAAAACACATCCCATAGACTTTTACCGACAATATCCTGTTTTAAAACATTAAAATCGCTCTCAGCAATGTGATTCCAGTAAGTGACAGACCATAACTTATCCACAGCAATAAAAGCATCCCCAATACTCTCAAGAATAATAGAGTTTTCTTCAAGGACTTTTTCGACTTCTTCAGTTCGTTCCTTAACTCTTTGTTCCAGTTCTTGGTTTAAATTATTCAGATCCATTTCTGCCTTTTTACTCTCGGTAAAATCTCGCGCAATGCAATAGAGTTTTCCAGTAACAGGATTTGGAGTGGCATTCCAGTCAAGCCAAAGGTAGGCGCCATCTTTTTTGCGATAGCGATTGATGAAATGAATTAAAGTAGCACCCGATTTCAACTGGTCGTATACTTTTAAGGTAGCGGCTATGTCGTCAGGATGCACAAAATCAATAAACGGTTTTATTTCTAGCTCATTTTGTGAATATCCCAATACTTTTTTAAAACTGGGATTAGCAATTTCAAAATACCCTTCGGCGTTGGCAATGCAGGAAAAGTCATTGCTATTGTTAAAGAAATACTCAAACTCTTTTAGTGTATTTTTTACTTTTGTTTTTTCGGTAAGATCTCTAAAAGAATGAATTATGAATTTTATTTTTCCATTATTATTAAGCAAAGGGATATTCTCAGACTCCCAATATTTCAATTCAAATTTTGATGTTCCTCGAATAGGAATATCATATTTTTGAATATCCATTTTGTGTTTTTTCAGGGTCGTTACAACAGTTTGTAATGATTGGGATAAATTTTTAACCACATCGACCGTTGAATCTGAAGTATTAATCGGAAAAGCTTCAAAAAAACCTTTGCCGACTATATCATCATATTCTGAATACGTAGCATCCAGATAGGCATCATTGATATTGACAATAGTAAATTTTGGCGCATCAGGAAGCAACATCAAACTTGGAGTGGGCGAAATTTTGAAGAACTTAAGTAAAGTTTTTTTACCAATCATATTATTAGATATTACAGTCTATTCTCTTTTTATTAAAGAAAATGTTAATTATTATATAATATTTTGTAGTATTTAATATTAAAGGTAATTATTTTTTTTAATTCTGAATAGTAAAACTTTTAAAATAGAGTTTGGATGAGTCAAAATAACTGTTTTGGCACCCTTACTTGATAGTTGCTTTTTGGAAACCATCTTATTATAGGGGTATTTTTATCAAATATTGCAATGATGAAAAAGAAATTATAGTTAATTCTTAATATACAAAAAGTGACAATCGCAACAGGAATTGATTCAGGGGACACTTTTTTAGGAGCTAGTTCCTGCTGTCCACTTGTATCTTTTGGTGTCTCTAAAAAAAGAGACGCCAAAAGGATACCGCTTCCATCAGGGCTAGGGCTTTTGTTTTTACAATTAACTTTGGTTGAGAAAAAGAAATATTGGGTCAAATTCAAAAAAGCAGGAATCGTCAATAAAAGTGTAAATTTGGAAATGTTATAGAAATTGTAACTCAAAATTTGTTCATGATTATTTATTAGAATTGCTATTTTATGCTAGAAAACCAACTCCAACAAATACATCAAGTTTTGTCTTCTTATATTACAATTACAGAAGCCGAATGGAATTTGTATGCTCCAAAATTTACGGTTAAACAATTCGCCAAAAATCAAATGGTTCTTTCTCCTGGTAGTGTTTGTAAGGAAATTTATTTTGTTAATAGTGGACTGTTGAGAGTGTTTTTTGTAGATCAAAAAGAAGAAGAACATACCTTTCATTTTTCTTTAGAAAATACTTTTTCTGCCGATTATGAAAGTTTCCTCAAAAAACAACCTTCCAATTATTCAATTCAAGCTTTGGAAGCAACAGAAGTGGTTGTAATGACTTTTGCAACACTTCATGAAGGTTATTCAATTCTGGAACAGGGGGAAAAGTTAGGGCGAAGATTAGCTGAGGATTATTTTTTTATTTTCAGTAATAAGATTCAGTCGCTTTATACCGAAAGTCCATTAGAGCGATATAATAAAATGAATGTTATTTTTCCGTGCATTATCAATAGGGTTTCTCAGCATTATATTGCATCGTATCTTAATGTGTCGTCGGTTCACTTGAGCAGATTGAAAAATGCCTGACATTTTGATAACATTTGTTATTGCTTAACGGTTTTTTTTCGTTTTACTTTGTTTTTATCTTTATATAAAAAAATGAAAACGACTATAATTCAGAATCATAAAACTTCTAATCTTCAAAATATTTGTAGAATCACTTTAGGATGTTTTCTACTTCTAGCAGGAATTGGCCATCTTACATGGAGTCGTATAGAATTCCTGGCTCAAGTACCACCTTGGTTACCCTCAGATCCTGATTGGGTGGTTTTACTTTCTGGCTTTGTCGAGATTGTTTTGGGATTGTCTTTGCTATTTGTTTTGAAGCAAAGAGTGAAAGTGGGTTGGATAGTAGCTTTATTTTTTGTGTTGGTTTTTCCAGGAAATATTGCTCAGTTGGTGGAACATAGAAATGCTTTTGGTTTAGATACCGATGCTGCTCGTTGGGCTAGACTTCCATTTCAACCCGTACTTATAACAGTAGCTTTGTGGTCAACTGGTGCTTGGCAGTCTTGGCGGAATTCTAAAAAGAATTAGATGAAAGATTTAAAATACATACTAGCTTATATCATTCCTCTTTCTGGTTGGTTGGCACTAGAAAACAGAGGGATTTGGTCTTGGGCAACCGTTATTCTGGCTTTTGGAATTATTCCAATTTTGGACGCCATTATACCTGCTTCTGAAAAAAATGTTCCACTTGAAGAAGAGGAGAGTCGTTCCAAAAAACTATTTTTTGATTTGCTTTTATTTATTTGCGCTCCTATTTGTTTGTTTTTGACTTATTACTATTTAGATACAGTTCAGACTAAAATTTTAACAACTTCAGAATTGGTTGGTCTGACTTTGAGTATCGGGATTGTTTTGGGGGCTACCGGAATTAATGTAGCGCATGAATTGGGACATCGAACAAATCAAGTTGCTCAGTTTTTTGCCAAAGCGGGTTTACTTTTTGTATTGTACCAACACTTTTTTATAGAACACAATCGCGGACATCATAAAAATGTTTCGACTATAGCCGATCCTGCAACAGCTAGAAAAAATGAAATGGTTTACGCTTTCTTCTTTCGTTCCATTATAGGACAATATTTAGGCGCTTGGAAATTGGAAAACGACAGGTTGAAACGGGAAAACAAAACAATTTGGAGTTGGGGCAATGAAATGATTCGGTTCTCAATTTATGAAATGATTTATCTTTTGGCTGTAGGATTGCTTTTTGGATTCTCATTAGTTCCATTTGCAGTAGCCATTGCTTTTGTTGGAGTTTTGCTTTTGGAAATTATCAATTATATAGAACATTACGGATTGCAAAGAACATTATTGCCTTCAGGTCGTCCAGAACGTGTTTTGCCTAAACATTCCTGGAACAGTGATCATGAAATGGGAAGAATTTTGTTGTTTGAACTTACTCGGCACAGTGATCATCATTATAAATCAACTCGTAAATATCAAATTTTACGTCATATGGACGATAGTTTGCAATTGCCGTTGGGTTATCCCGGCAGTATGCTTTTGGCTTTGCTGCCGCCACTTTGGTTTGCAATTATTAATAAAAAAATTGTAGAAGTTGATGCGTAAAATTCGGTTTTGAAGTAGTATCTTTAAGGAGTGAAATTTTTGTAATATTAATCTCTAGAGAGTAATGTTTTTTTTAAAATTGGTATAATAAATTTACCCCTTTATGGACAAAAGAATTCAAACTAGAAAAGAAGAATTGGCAAATGGTATTTCGCATATTATGGGTGTGCTTTTTTGTTTAGTGGGTATGCCTTTTGTGATTGCAATCGCTTTTCAAAAACATGATTTAATAACTTTATTTTCGGTTTTTACATTCGGAATTGGTATGTTATTGGTTTACACATTTTCATCTTTGTATCATTTAGTTCGAAATGAAAAAAGAAAGCGCATACTTAATATTGCCGATCATATCAGTATTTATTATCTCATTGCAGGGACTTACACTCCCCTTATGATGTTGTATTTAAAAAGAGATACTGCATTTTTGTTTCTTGGCATTATGTGGTCTGTAGTTTTATTAGGTACTATTTTTAAGGTGTTTTACACCAAAAGGTTTGAATTTGTATCAGTAGTACTTTATTTAATCATGGGTTGGATGATTGTATTTGTAATTAAACCATTGTGGGGTGTCATTCCGTTGTCTGTGTTTTTATGGATTCTCGCCGGTGGTATTTGTTATACTTTTGGGGTTTATTTTTATGTTAAAGGTCACAAACAATACTATCACACTATTTGGCATTTTTTTGTGCTTTTGGGTACTGTATTTCATTATATTTCTATATTTATAAGTTTGTAATTTGTTTTTGTGTTAATTGTAAAATTTAACTGTAGTACTTGAAAATGATTTTTTTATAACATTTTTCTAAAATTTAATACTCCTTTAACTTTCTAATCTAACAATTAACTTATATTTGTAAATCTCGACAAAAACACCTTTTTGTGGGATGAAATACGATAAAAATTAATAAATTACCTCGAAATCGTACGTATTGAAGTGAATGAGGTAAAAAAATGTAAGTATGAAGTTTTTAAAAGGATTTGTTTTAGTGTTTATTTTTTGTAGTGTTAGTGTTTTTTCTCAAGAAAAAAACATAAAGCATACAATAGTAAAAGGAGAAACAATTTCTAGTATAGCAGAAAAATACAATGTTTCTGTAGGAGCTATTTACAAATTAAATCCTAAAGCAAAAAAGACCTTACAACTCAATCAGGTTTTGTCAATCCCATTTTCCGAATCGAATAAAACTAAAGATAATGTAGAAGTCGTTAGTAAAACAACAGAGCTCAATCACGAAGTATTACCCAAAGAAACACTATACGGAATTACAAAACAGTTCAAAACTACTGCAGAGTTGCTTTACAAAGCCAATCCTCAATTAGAATCAGAAGGGTTGAAAATTGGTCAGTCCATAATTATCCCTACTACTTTATCCAAAAAAGAAGTGGCCAGTTTATCAATTGCAAAAAAAACAGAAACTCCTGATTCAGATGAGCCTTTACAACATAAAGTAAAACCTAATGAATCTTTGTATGCCATTGCAAAAGAGTATGGTGTGACATTAAAAGAACTGCAAAAAGCCAACCCAAAAATAGGGAAGAAAGGTTTGAGCATCGGGCAAGAAATTACTATTCCTAGTAATGGAAAAGTTGTAGCGAATGAAGTTGTTTCAGAGGAAAATAGATCTGAACCAAATGCAATTCTAGTAGAGAATAAAGTAACTGTTCCTGTTGTTGCCGAAATAGCAACTAAAAGGACAGAAATAATAACTAAAACTCAAATTCAGACTTCTGAAATTATTCATGAAGTTTTACCGAAAGAAACGAAATACGGAATTGCCAAAAAATATGGAATTACTGTTTCAGTTTTAGAAAAGCAAAATCCTGCAATTCAACAAAAATTGTTGGTAGGATCAAAATTGAGTATTCAAGTTCCTAATGACACAATTGTTACTCCAGCTAAGAATGAGGTAGTATTGGCAAAAGATTCTATATCCTCTACTGTTTCTTCAGCAATTAATATAGCCAATGAAGATTTGGTCAATCAATTAATCGAATCGGCATCAGGGCATATTGGAACAAGATACAGAAGTGGTGGAACAACAGCGGCTGGTTTTGATTGTTCAGGGTTTATGTGTTCTACTTTTGGCGGTTTTGATATAAAGTTGCCGAGATCTTCTATTGAACAAGCTCAATTTGGTGAAAAGGTAAATGCTGAGAATATACAAAAAGGAGATTTAATTTTCTTTAAAACCAATGGTAGAAGACATATTAATCACGTGGGAATGGTTGTTGATGTTGTTGATGGTGAAATAAAATTTATTCATTCTTCTACGCACGGTGGGGTAATTATATCATCAACAAAAGAGCCGTATTATAATCGAAATTTTGCTCAAGTAAATCGAGTAATACACTAGTTTGTGTTTTTTATAATAAAGCTCAAAAAGTGAATTATGTATTAAATCACTAATTAATTTTCAGTTTTAAATTGTTTCATTTCTTCTAAAGGTTCAATCGTGCTGATGCCTTTCCATAGTTTAGGGTCATACTTTTTTATAGGTATGAATTTAAAATTTTTCTCATCACTAGCTACAAATGCGTTATTTGTAATTTCTATATTCGAAA
Organism: Flavobacterium rarum (SeqCode); assembly: GCF_965234445.1. Taxonomy (GTDB): domain Bacteria; phylum Bacteroidota; class Bacteroidia; order Flavobacteriales; family Flavobacteriaceae; genus Flavobacterium; species Flavobacterium rarum. The sequence continues at coordinate 59,716 of NZ_OZ248501.1, forward strand.
TACTCATTATTTCTTTTTTATTAAACGTATTTCCTTCTATTTTAATATCAAGTGCCAATACGTCTTTTTTTTCTCTTGTCAATTCAATAAATTTTAAAGGTCTATTTAAATAGAAATAAACACCTCTTTGTTTTGACGCATAACGTAAATGATAGCCTACTCCGTTTGTATTGCGATTAAAGATGATCGTCCCTTTACTAATATTTTCAGATGATTTTATGCCTAATAGGAATTTCATGTTAAATCCTTTTACATTCTTGTTTTCGGCCAATGCGTATTCTGCTTTAACAACTCCATAATCGTTCTCAGAAATGTATAATTTTCCAGTGTATTTTGCTTTGCTTTTCTTGGGCCTAAAATTTAGCACATAAACAAATTCATTTTCATTTGAATAAATTGCGCCTTCATATTCAAAATGATAAAGCTCATACTGGTTTACAAAATCTAATTTGCTGTTTTGTAAAAAGTTATTCTTTGACATAAAGTTCTCTAAACTTCGTTTGGATAAGGAAGCTTGATTTTTATTCTCTTTGTTTAATTTTCTCTTATAAAAATCTTTTCGTAATGAAATTGAATCTCGTGAGCCTAATAGCCCGCTTTTAATTCTGTAATATCTTGTAGTATCTAGGTGTTTTAGTACTAATTTTGTCGCTGTTTCTTGTAAATTATCAACATCCGCTGATCGATTTTCGTCTTTTAATTGTATTGCTTTGACCACATCAAGTTTAGAAGTGAATACTCGTTTATCCTTCTCTGTTTTTATTTTACTGTAATAATTGCAAAAAATATCTTTATATTCCTTTGGAGGATGCGATAGCATTTTAGCATTAAAAGAAGATATTTCAGCGTTAGTTATTTTTAGATTCTCCTTCGTAAAACCAGTTGATTCAGTAATTTTCAAATCCATTATTATTGGAGTAAAAGAGTTTTCTTCTCGATAAAACAAAACTTCTTTTGAGGAATTATCGTCTCTTTTGTAATTACGTTCCAAGTTTTCCTTTACCGTTGCCATTATATTATAAGGGTTTGGTTTAATGTTGGAGACATTTACATCAGCTAGTTCAAAAACGCCAGCTTGCATTTTGATAATGTTTTGTTGGTTTTTTAATTGTTCCAATGTTACTGTCTGTTTAACATATCCGAGATAGGAAATTTCAAGAATCGAATCGTCTTCGTTATTGTTTTCGGTTAGGGAGAAGTTGCCTTCAGCATTCGAGATTAAACTCTTTGATCCATTAAATAGTATGTTGGCGTATGGTATAGTTTCACCCGTTTTACTATCAATAATTTTTCCGGTAACCTCTTGTGCGAAAACGAATTGATGGGCAAACAGAATGAAGAAAAAATAAATAAGAGTTCGTTTCATAATGGTATCGTATTTTATAATTTGGAGGATATTTTCTAAAAATGAGAAGGTAAACTTTATTAGACTATCATAATTCTTTAAAAAAAACAAAATTTAAGTTAGAATTCTTTGTATCAGCATCAACTTATTTTTCTTGGCAAAAACAGGTTTTTTTAGACATAAAATAAATGGTGTATAAATTTCTAAATGTAGAGTTTCTTTTTGTGATTTTTCAATTATTTTTAATTTTCAAAAAAAAGTATATCTTTAGCCAACCAAAATTTAAACCAATTATAATGGAAGATAACAAACAAGGCGAATTTAAAAGAGAGTTAGGATTATTAGACGGAACAATGCTTGTGGTAGGCTCTATGATAGGCTCAGGGATTTTTATTGTAAGTGCTGACATTGCAAGACAAGTTGGTTCTGCAGGCTGGCTTATTTTAATATGGTTAATTTCTGGTTTAATTACAATGATTGCCGCTGTGAGTTATGGTGAATTGAGTGCTATGTTTCCAAATGCTGGTGGGCAATATGTTTATCTAAAAGAAGCCTATAATAAACTAATTGCTTTTTTGTACGGTTGGAGTTTCTTTGCGGTGATTCAAACAGGTACTATTGCTGCTGTTGGTGTTGGGTTTTCTAAGTTTGCGGCCTATTTGTATCCGCCTTTGAGTGATGAAAATATTTTGTATGAATTGGGTTCGTTTAAATTGAATGCTGCCCAAATTGTTTCGATATTAACTATAGTATTGTTGACTTATATCAATAGTCGTGGCGTGAAGAATAGTAAAATTATGCAAACGGTTTTGACTATAATTAAAATACTGTCGCTTTTTGGTTTGATTGTTTTCGGATTTATATTAGCAGCTAAAGCTGATATTTGGAACGCTAACTGGTCTAATGCATGGAGTTCAAGAGCTTTTGATACTGAAAGTGGTTCTTGGATGCCTATTGGTGGCACCGCTTTGTTAACAGGGATTTCTGCTGCTATGGTGGGTTCTTTGTTTTCTAGTGATGCTTGGGTTGGAGTTACTTTTATAGCGGGAGAAATTAAAAATCCAAAACGCAATGTTGGGTTGAGTCTTTTTCTAGGAACATTAATTGTGACCATAATTTATATCTTAACAAACTTGATGTATTTGGCTGTTATTCCTTTTCAAGAAATTGCAACAGCAAAGTCAGATCGAGTTGCGGTGGTTGCTTCACAATATACTTTTGGTGATATGGGAACGATTATTATTGCATTGATGATAATGATATCGACTTTTGCCTGTAACAATGGTTTGATTATGGCTGGGGCCAGAGTGTATTATACCATGGCAAAAGATGGATTGTTTTTGAAGAAAGCGGGAGAGATTAACAAAGCAGGTGTGCCAGCATGGGCTTTGTGGGTTCAATGTGTTTGGGCTTCGGCTTTGTGTTTGACGGGAAAGTATGGTGATTTATTGGATTTTGTGATTATCATCGTGTTGATTTTTTATATACTTACCATTTATGGAATTTTTATACTTAGAAAGAAAATGCCAAATGTAGAAAGACCTTATAAAGCTTTTGGTTACCCTTTTTTACCTCTTGTTTATATTATTGTGGCAATTACCATTTGTGTTGGATTATTGCTTACTAAGTTCTCTACCTGCGGTTGGGGAGTGTTGATAATGCTAACTGGGATTCCTGTTTATTATCTATCAAAACCTAGGGAAGAGTAATTGTCGGTTATTGCTTGTCTGATTTTGTTTAGATTTCTGAATAAAATAGTGTTGTTTTTATAAATAACACACGTTTTCTTGAGGATGCAACGAAGTTTTGGATTATTAATTAGGGTCTGCTGAAAAACACTTATAAAATTGCAGTTCAAACAGATATATTTATATTTGAGACACTAAGTGCAAGGTATTATGCGAAAAAGTCCAAAAAAGTGTGCACCAACACCTGATTTTGTTAGTCAAAATCAATTGGTTTTCGAAGGTTTTGAGTCTCCTTTTGAAAAGAAATTGAATCCTGAAAACCGATGGGTAGTTTTAGCAAAGCTAATTCCTTGGGATGAGATTTGCAATATTTATCTCAAAGCTGTCCCAAATCAGGTAACTGGACGACCTGGGTTAAGTCCAAGGGTGGTCTTGGGAGCTACTATAATCAAGCATTTATGTGATATTGATGACCGTGAAACTGTGGATCAGATTTCGGAGAATATCTACATGCAACACTTTTTAGGTTATTCTAGTTTTTCAGACGAACCTCCATTCGACCCCTCTCTTTTTGTGAGGTTTCGTAAACATTTGAGTATGGAAGTTGTGAACAAAATAACGGAGAAAATCATTGCCATAAAAACTAAACTGGAAGAGGATAAGAGTCCTCCCAAAGAAGATTCTGATTCGTTTAATGACAATGGGGGAGCCAATAAAGGAACGGTAATAATGGACGCTACAGCATGTCCTCAAGACATTGCTTTTCCTACTGATTTGAATTTGCTCAATGATGCCAGAGAAAAATCAGAGATGCTTATTGATATCTTGTACATAAAGGAACTTCATGGGAAGAAACCTAGGACTTATAGAGAAAAAGCAAGGACAGCGTATTTTGAGACTGCTCAAAAAAAATGTAAAACGATTAAAATTATTCGTAAAGGTGTGGGACATCAACTCAGATATTTGAAGCGAAACATTGGCCATATCAATGACTTGTTAGACAAATGCAATGTGGTTCCTCTCAAGGGAAAGGACTTGAAATATCTTTATGTAATCCAGACGCTTTATCTCCAGCAGCAGGAAATGTTTGATGCAAAAACCAAGAAGACAGACAACAGAATAACCAGTATTCATCAGCCTCATGTAAGACCTATAGTAAGAGGAAAAAGTCAAGCTAAAGTCGAATTTGGAGCGAAGATACATTGTACAATGATTAATGGTATCACTTTTTTAGACCAACTTAGTTGGGATGCTTTTAACGAAGGAAGTCATTTGATGAACTATGTGGAGCAGTACAAAAACAGGTTTGGTTGTTATCCCAAAAGGCTTTTGGTAGATAAAATATATAGCACAAGAGATAATAGGGCAAAGTTAAAGGAAAAGGGAATCGAGCTGGTTGGAAAGCCGTTGGGGCGACCTTCTCTGGCAGTGAAAATCGACTTAAGTCCAGGTGAAAGAAATCCTATAGAAGGTAAATTTGGTCAAGCAAAGACTGGATATGGTTTAGATCGTATCAAGGCGAGGTTGCAAGACACGAGTGAATCTTGGATAGCCAGCATCTTTTTAGTGCTCAACCTAGTCAAATTGGCTGGGGTGGCACTCCATTGTCTGATAGCTCTGATATTGGTGAGTTTCTCAAAATGTTTAATGCAAGAAATTGGACAAAACGAAAATAGGTGTGATTTAAACGAAAATCACACCTATGAACTATGTCTTTTATGAAAATGGAAAATAAACGTGTCTCTGAGTTTTTCAGCAGACCCTAATTATTTGAGAAATAAATGTAAATTTGTAAAAGCTTACAAAACAATACCAATGGGAACTGTTATAACGAATATCGGAAGTCTTGATTTAAAAAGAAGGTACACTTATGCCGATTATTTACTTTGGGAATTTAAAGAAAGAGTTGAGCTTATAAAAGGAAAAGTTTTCAAAATGAGCCCAGCTCTAAGTACTTCGCATCAAAATATTTTGATGAATTTGACTAGAGCGTTGGATAAAGTTTTCTACAAAACTGATTGTAAAATGTTTTTTGCACCTTTTGATGTTCGTCTTGTGGATTTTAAAAAGAGTTCTGACGATAATCAAGTGATTACTGTAGTTCAACCAGATTTATGTGTTATTTGCGACAAATCAAAAGTGGATGAAAAGGGATGTTTAGGTTCTCCGGATTTAATGATTGAGGTTTTGTCTCCTGGGAATTCTAAAAAGGAAATAGATATAAAATTTGACTTATATGAAGAAAATGGAGTTAAGGAATATTGGATTGTAAATCCAGTTTCTAAAAGCGTAGCTATTTATGTCTTGCAAGGTGAAAAATACATCGGATTAAAACCACTTATTGAAGGAAGTAAATTAGAAAGCCCTACTTTTCCTAATTTGAAATTTCCAGTGAAAAAAGTGTTTGAAGTTTTATAAAAAAAAAGTTTTTTTATGAATAACTAGTTTTAGTTTTTTTTAGGTCTAACAAAGAAGACCGTCTCGTGAATCAAGACGGTTTTCTTTTTTTTATAAAAACAGAAAACCCGACAAGTAGAAACGAGTCGGGTTTTTCTAGTGTAGTAAGCACTTATTTAATATTAGGAAACAGTGTTTTCTAATACTAACTCTTCATTAAAAGGAAGGTTCCAAGCATCGGCTACTCCTTTGTAAAGGATTTTTCCGCTGGCTATATTTAATCCTTTTTTTAATTCTTCGTTTTCTGCACACGCTTTTTGCCATCCTTTGTTTGCCAATTGTACAGCGTAAGGTAAAGTAGCATTAGTAAGTGCCAATGTTGATGTATAAGGAACTGCACCTGGCATATTAGCCACACAGTAATGTACAATATCGTCAATGATGAAAGTTGGGTCTTCGTGAGTTGTAGGAGTACAAGTCTCGATACAACCTCCTTGGTCAACCGCAACGTCAACAAGAACCGTTCCTGGACGCATTAATTTTAGCATATCACGAGTAATCAAGTGAGGCGCTTTTGCTCCTGGAATTAATACAGCCCCGATAATTAAATCAGTATCTAAAATTGCTTTTCGGATGTTATAGTTGTTTGACATTTGAGTCATAACGTTGGCAGGCATAATATCATCTAATTGACGTAAACGTGGTAAACTCACATCCATAATGGTAACTTGAGCTCCTAAACCTGCAGCCATTTTTGCAGCTTGAGTTCCTACGATTCCACCACCAAGTACTAGTACTTTTGCTGGAGGAACGCCGGGAACACCACCAAGAAGAATTCCTCTTCCTTTTAATGGTTTTTCTAAGTATTTTGCACCTTCTTGAATAGACATACGACCTGCTACTTCAGACATTGGCACTAATAATGGCAAGCTACGATCTGTTTTTTCAACAGTTTCGTATGCCAAACAGATAGCTTGACGCTCAATCATAGCATGAGTTAATGGCTCTGATGATGCAAAGTGGAAGTATGTGAAAAGTAATTGATTTTTTTTGATAAGAGGATATTCTGAAGCAATTGGCTCTTTTACTTTGATGATCATTTCGGCAATACTGTATACCTCTTCGATAGTAGGTAAGATTACAGCTCCAGCTTCAGTATATTCTTCATCAGCAAAACCGCTTCCTTCACCTGCAGTTGCTTGAACGTAAACACTATGACCGTTATTTTTCATCTCTGCAACACCTGCTGGAGTTAGAGCAACACGATTTTCGTTATTCTTGATTTCTTTTGGTACACCGATTATCATAACAGTTGTATTTATGGGTTGATTCAAAATTGAAGTACAAATTTAGTAGATAAAGAAAAATTTTATGCATTTTGATTTAAAATAAGAAAATATAATTTTTATTTGCTAATTTAGCATAAAATAATTCTTTATTTATTGCTTTTTTACTTTCAAAAAAGAAAAATTAACTGATTATTTTAAGTTTAATGAATCCCTTTATATCATGATTTTAGACGAAACCGACAGAAAAATATTGCGTCTTTTGCAGGAAGATGCGCACTTGACTTTAAAAGACATTTCGAATCGAATAAATCTTTCGCTGACACCTGTTCATGATCGGGTGAAACGTCTTGAAAAAGAGGGTATTATAGAGCGATATGTATCTATTTTGAACAAGAAAAAACTAGGTAAAAACCTCACGGTCTACTGTCAGGTGACCTTAGTGAAGCAAACTTTTGATATTTCGGATAGTTTCAATCAGGCAATATTGAATTTACCCGAAGTGGTGGAATGTAATTTTGTCTCGGGAAGTTTTGATTATATGCTCAAAATTGTGCTTCCTGACATGGAAAGTTACCATCATTTTCATCAAATGAAATTGTCAATTTTACCCGAAGTTTCATTGATTAATAGCTTCTTTATTATCTCGGAAGTAAAGAGTACAACGGTTTTGCCGATTTAAAATCATTTTTGATTTTAGAATTAAGATTTTAGATTTTTGTGGAATCAAAAACGGGAACTCGATTAATATGATTTCCAACGGTTGAAACCGTTGGCTATAGTTAAACCTTAGATTATTTTTTTTTCTGAATGATAGCTAAAAGATAAAATGTTTTCTTTTAGCCCCGAAAGAAGTGAAAATCCTTTGTGGGCTGGGGTTCAGCTCACAAAGATTGTAACGGATAGCGGGACGATATTGCCTAAAATGTCTAATGTGTCTGCTCCAAAAAATAACAATCGTGTTCAGATTTTAAATAAAAAATCCGCCTCGTTCAAAAACTTGGCGGATTTCTGTTGAATTCAGGTTGGGGCGATTTTATTATCTAAAAAACTAAAATTAAAACTAAAAGAGCAATTTCCAACCTGTAATTGAAATGCTAGTAGTACGTAAAACGTCTAACTTTGGCAATGTATTTGGCTAGGCGTATTACTTGGTGACTGTAGCCGTATTCGTTGTCGTACCAAATGTAAAGCACTATATTTTTTCCGTCTTTGGAAACGATTGTAGCATTGCTGTCGTAAATCGATGGAGCCGAAGTTCCTACAATATCGGAGGAAACCAATTCGTTATTCAAAGAATATTTAATTTGTTCTACCAGTTCGCCTTCAAGTGCATATTTTTTCATAATGCTATTGATGGCTTCTACAGATGTTGCTGTATTTACTTCAAGATTTAATACCACCAATGAACCATTTGGAACTGGAACACGAATGGCGTTTGAAGTTAATTTACCTTCCAAGGATGGTAATGCTTTGGCAACGGCGGTGCCAGCTCCAGTTTCGGTGATGACCATATTGAGAGCTGCCGCTCTACCGCGGCGGTATTTATTATGCATATTGTCGACCAAATTTTGATCGTTGGTGTAGGCATGAATCGTTTCTAAGTGACCTTTTACAACTCCCAATGTATCTTCAATTGCTTTTAGAATAGGAGTAATTGCATTGGTCGTGCAAGAGGCGGCGGAGAAAATGTCAATTTCATCTGGGTTGTATTCATTTTGATTGACACCATGAACAATATTTGGAACTCCTTTTCCAGGTGCAGTCAGTAAAACTTTGTCGGCTCCTTTTGAAGTTAAATGGCGACTCAAAGCCTCTTTTGTCGTAAAAGCACCTGTGTTGTCAATTACTAATGCATGGTCAATTCCGTATTTGGTATAGTCAATTTCTTCGGTTGTGTTTGCTGTGATGACATGAACGGTTGTGCCGTTGATGATTAATGCATTGTTCTCTGTGTCGGCAATAACAGAACCTTGGAAATCTCCGTGAATGGAATCGTAACGTAGCAAAGAAGCTCTTTTTTCTAGACTTGAAGCATCATTTTTGTCTCTAGTTACGATAGCTCTCAAACGCATTTGCTCTCCTTTTCCGGTTTTAGACATCAACTCTCTTGCCAATAAACGACCAATACGACCAAATCCATAAAGGACTACATCTTTGGGTTGGATGTCTTCGGTAAACTTGGCTTCTTTTAATTTGTCTAAAACAAAATGTCTAGCATCTGGATATTTTTCTTCTTCTAAACTATATTCAAAAGTTAGTTTACCAATATCTAATTTTGATGGTGGTAAGTCTAATGAAAGGATAACATTGGCTATTTCTACTGAGTCTGAAACCGAAATGGGTTTGCCTACAAATTTACCAGCATATTCGTGTAAGTTGATTATTTCGCTTACGTTTCTATCAATTAATTGGTTGCGAAACAAAACCAATTCGATTGATTTGTCGTACCATAAATCACTAATAGTTTTGATTAATTCTACTCCTGAACGTCTTCTGTCGGCTTGAAACGAAACCTCTTTTTCGTATAAATCCATTTTAGTCATCTTGAAAATTTGAAATGTAAATTAATGCCTTTTTTAAAATTTGGTGCAAAAGTATATCTTTTATAACAGTTACGAAAACGATTTCGTAAAATTTTTTATTTTTTTTCAATAAAAAAAGCCGGCTTACATTTTGTAAGTCGGCTTTGTATTTATTGATTTAACATTTTAGATAATGATTCGAATGACTTCTCCGTTTTTGTTTATCATTTCGATACGAGTACTTTGTTTTTCATCTTTATTATTCAAAAGTTTCGAAACCGTTTCTACATCGGTTGCTTTGACATTATCAATGCTCAAAATGATATTTCCAGTTAATTCATCGTTGTATTGTGCTAAATTTTCATTGTTGATGGATTTGATTTTTACACCATAATTCAATCTGAATTTCTTTTTGTCATTGGCATCAATGTCTTCTACTTCGATTCCTTTGAATTCACTATTAAAGTTTTCGTTTTTACTCAATACTACTGGAGTTATCAAGGTTTTTCCATCACGTAAATAAGTAACTTCTATTTTGTCATTCGGTCTTTTGGTGTTTACATAACCCGAAAGATCGGCAAAAGTGGCAACATTCTGATTGTCTAACTTGATGATGATGTCGCCTTTTTGTAAATGGGCTTTTTCAGCACCTGAGTTTTTGGTTACTTTGTTAATGTAGAAACCTTGTGTTTGTGAAATGCCTAGTTCTTTAGAAGCAGTTCCGTTTAGTTCACCACCTTCAACTCCTAGAATTCCTCTTTGTACATTTCCAAATTCCATGATATCCTCGATTATTTTTCTAGCATTATTGGATGGAATCGCAAACGAATAACCTACATAGGAACCAGTCATTGACGAAATCATAGTATTGATTCCAATCAATTCGCCACGGGTGTTTACCAATGCACCTCCACTGTTTCCTGGGTTTACAGCAGCATCCGTTTGAAGGAAAGACTGAATTCCTCGAGTATCTAGATTTCTGGCTTTGGCAGAAACAATTCCAGCTGTTACAGTTGATGTCAAGTTATACGGATTTCCAACTGCCAGTACCCATTCACCTACTTTAACCGAATCGGAATTGGCAAAAGTGGAATATGGTAATTTTTCGTCGGCATCGATTTTTAGTAGCGCAATGTCCATTTTTGAATCGGTTCCAATGAGTTTTGCTTTGTACGTTTTTTTGTTGTTCAACGTAATTTCAATATCCTTCGCCTCTTTTACGACATGATTATTGGTAACAATATAGCCATCCTCAGATATTATAACACCAGATCCGGTTCCTACTTGTTCTTGTTGTTGCTGTCCGCCATATCCGTAAAAATATTCCATTATAGGATTGGAAATGGTTCGTACCGATACGTTTTTTACGTGTACCACAGTGTGAATTGTTTTATCTGCTGCTACTGTAAAATCGATATTTTCTGCACCCAAACTAGTTTGTCTTGCATAGGATTCAGGTGCAAGTGTCGTAATTCCGTTTTTGTTGGACGAAAAATAGCCATTGTTGTCAAATAATAATTTGTAGGCACCAAGTGTAGTTGCGCCACTCAACAAGGAAACCAAGAATAATTTTGAAATTTGTTTCATAGCAATAAAGTTTTTATTAGTTATTTGATTACGAATTTAGCGGAATTTTTTTTTCGAACAATATGGTTTAACGCTCTTTAACAATGATTAACAATTCATTAATAGTTTGTACTTTTGTTTGACAAAAATGAAAATAAAAATGCAATTAGAATTTTATAAATACCAAGGAGCTGGAAATGATTTTGTTATGGTTGACAATCGTTCTGGGTTTTTTCCTAAAGAGAATACACAATTGATTGAACATCTTTGCGATAGACGTTTTGGCATTGGTGGAGACGGTCTTATTTTGCTAGAAAATGATACAAATACTGATTTCAAAATGGTATATTACAACTCCGACGGAAATCAAAGTTCGATGTGCGGAAATGGTGGTCGATGTTTGGTCGCTTTCGCTAAAGATTTGAAAGTGATTGAAAATGAAACTACTTTCATTGCAACAGACGGTTTGCATCACGCTTCATTCGAAGATAGCGGATTGGTTTCTTTGCAAATGATAGATGTTCCTACAATTGATATTAAAAAAGAGTATTCATTCTTGAACACAGGTTCTCCACATCATGTGCAAATGGTAGAAGATATAGAGCATTATAATGTAAAAGAAAATGGCGCTGCTATCCGTTATGGTGAATTGTATGGCGCAGCCGGAAGTAACGTTAATTTTGTAAAAAAAATAGACGATAACACTTTTAGACTTCGCACCTATGAAAGGGGAGTAGAAGACGAAACTTTGGCTTGCGGAACGGGAGCCACAGCTGTTGCAATAGCCATGAATGCCACTGGACAAACAGATGCATCATCCATAAATATTGATGTTGAAGGAGGGAAACTAGTTGTTTCTTTTGATAAAACACCAAGTGGTTTTAAGAATGTTTTCTTGAAAGGACCTGCTGAATTTGTGTTTAAAGGAACGATTGAGATTTAAGATAAATCACTAATAGTACAAATTCATAACTGATAACCCATAACCCATAACTTCTTGAATGAAAACACTAAAAGGCGATGACATATACATCCGTGCTCTTGAGCCCAATGATTTGGAGTTTGTTTATGCTATAGAAAATGACCAAAGCATCTGGGAAGTGAGTAACACGCATACACCATACAGTCGGTTTTTGGTAAAACAGTATTTGGAAAATGCGCATCAGGACATTTATGAAGCCAAGCAATTGCGACTGGCTATTTGTCAAGACGAAGATTTTCCGGCTATAGGGCTTATTGACTTGTTTGATTTTGATCCTAAGAACAATAGAGCAGGCGTAGGGATTGTAATTCAAGGTATTGAGAATAGAAATCAGAATATTGGATCAGAAGCATTGGATCTACTTATTCAATATGCTTTTTACAATCTTAATTTACATCAATTATATGCAAATATTGGAACCGAAAATACTGCTAGTATTGCTCTTTTTACTAAATTTGGTTTCCAGTTGATAGGCGTGAAAAAAGATTGGACTTTTGTTAATGGTGTTTATAAAGACGAAGCAATTTATCAATTAATCAACGACTAAATGATTTCAGAAATTGTCTGGATGAAATAAAAATAATAATTTAAAACTTTAATATTTTGAATATAAAGAAAATAGCATCCATAGGATCTGTGGTAATTGTATCCGTCTTAATCGTTTACGGTTTTGTTTTAATGACTCAAATTTTTAGCAGTAATACCAAATTTACTGAGAAAGAGCTTTATGTTTTTGTTCCTACGGGTTCCAATTTCGAAGTTGTAAAGACTATAATTGCTCCTTATGTCGAAAATATGGACCGTTTTGAGATGGTAGCCGGGAAAACCAGTTATCCAGAAAACGTTAAATCAGGTCGTTTTTTACTTAAAAAAGGAATGAACAGTTATGACTTGGTAAAAACGATGCGTGTCAATGATGCTGTAAGTTTGGCGTTTAATAATCAAGAGCGATTAGAAAATTTTGCTGGTAGAGTAGGTTCGCAAATAGAGCCAGATAGTTTGGAATTACTGAATACGTTTAAAGATTCTACATTTTTGAAAGAAAATGGATTTAACGAAGAAAATGTTTTAGTAATGTTTATACCGAATACTTATGATATTTATTGGAATACTTCTGCTGAGAAATTCCGTGATAAAATGATTAAGGAATACCGAAATTTTTGGAATAAAGAAAGAACGGCCAAAGCAGCCACCCAAGGATTGACACCTATTCAAGCAACGATTTTAGCTTCGATAGTACATAAAGAATCCGTTAAAAAAGACGAAAGACCAAGAATTGCAGGAGTTTACTTGAATAGATTAAAATTGGAAATGCCATTACAAGCCGATCCAACTGTAATATTTGCGATGAAAAAGAAAACGAATGATTTTAATCAAGTCATTAAAAGAGTTTTTTACAATGATTTAATTATGAGACATCCTTATAATACTTATATGAATATTGGACTTCCTCCTGGGCCAATTGCTATGCCCGATATCACAGCTCTTGAAGCGGTTTTAAATCCAGAAAAGCACAACTATATATATTTTTGTGCCAGTGTAGATCGATTTGGGTACCACGAATTTGCTGCTACTTTGCCAGAGCATAATTTAAATGCCAAAAAATATTCGGATTGGATTAATGGTCAAGGGGTTCAGCGTTAATACTATTTTTCGTTTAATCGATATTTTAAAAAAAACTTCAAAATTGTTTAATAACAGTTTTGAAGTTTTTTTGTTCTCTTTTTTTTGTCAAATTTGATTTATCCAACATTGATGTTATGAAAACAAAATTGCGAGAGAGATAGACGTCAATGTCATTAAGTTAAGCTTTGTTTTTTCTCGCCAAGACGCAAAGTTAAGAGTCGATTTCTTCGCGTCTTTGTGAGAGTTATATTTTGAAAAAGCGTAGTGAGAAACCCTTAACCTTAATGACATTGGGATAGACGCTGGTTACCGTAATAGTGTAAATAGCCCGACCGCATTATCAAAAGTAGGAAAATAGGCAGGATGTAAAGTAGCCCGCTTTTGGATAATGGGGTCTCGCCCTACTGCTTTTTATTACTATTGGAGCTCTCAAAAAAGAGATGTGTTACTTGATAATTCTTATGTTTTTATTTCAAACGTTATCGTAAAATGATGATTTTGTAATCATTTGAACGAAAAATTGCTTTTTCAAGACGTTTTTACTTTTTTTAAATACGAATAAGATTATTAATATATATGGGTTTTATTGCTTTTTTCCAATTTTAAATTTTTATTTATTTTGCTCGAACGCTCGCACAGCTAGTGACTTATGAACCATAAATTTAAAAAGTTTATAAGTTTAAAGCCTTGATTTTCAGCTTTATTTTTTAAGTCGTATCTTTGCGCATAGAAATTTCTTAACGGGACAGCGTTTTGAAGAAAACTAAAATATGATAAAAAAATGGTATTTTTACGCAAGTTTGATCGTTGTAGTTGCTTTTTTAAGCTACGGTTTTAAACCCTCCAAATTAGAATCTACCCCTTGGTTTCTAATTAATGAAACAGATGATACATCCTACTTACTACCATCATTAAATGTGAGCGATTATACCAATTCTGAGATTCCCTATACTGGAACCTTTTTTATTGGTTATAAAGAAGCAATCGGCTTCAAAGAGTCACAAGGAAAATACAGAAAAATTAATTCTCTCGGCTATTTAGGAAAATACCAATTTGGTATAGAAACTTTAAAATCTATTGGAATTCACAATAGTACTGATTTTCTAAACAGCCCCAAAATGCAAGAAAAAGCTTTTATTGCTCTTCTATCCAAAAACAAATGGGAGTTGAGAGCAATTATCGAAAGGTATGAAGGAACCGTTTTGAATGGAACCCGCATTACTGAATCTGGAATTTTGGCTGCTGCTCACCTTGCCGGTGTCGGTTCTGTTAAAAAATATTTCAGATACAAAGGGAAGCGTTTTTTTAGAGACGCTTATGGTACTTCGTTAAGAAGTTATTTGGTGCGATTTGGAGGTTATGATACCTCTTTTATTGTTGCCAATAGTGCTGCAAGTGTGTTATAATTATTGTATGTTCTAATCATAAAAACGTCCATTTGAAATGATTTCAAATGGACGTTTTTTTTATATAAAAAAAGAGATTACTTATCAAAATCAAAAACCAATCCACCTCCTAAAGAGAATTGGTAAACAGAGGAGTAACTACTAACTGCAGCACCTGATCCACCAGTTCCTAAATAAAATCCGCCTCCAAAAGATTGAGAAGTTGATAATAATTGTGCTTGTAGTTTTAGACCAACTTTATCAGTCATCCATACAATAGCCCCTCCTTTTAATCCCCAAGCAAATTTGGTTAGATTTTGTGAAGGATATTGTTTATTGGTTAATGCATTAGAATTACTAATATTTACAACATTCATACCAATCATAAGTCCACCAAATCCTTCTACTTTGGATCCTGTTGGTCTAAAATATTTGTTACCACCAAACATTATGTAATTCATTTGTACATCATAGTTAATGGTTTTGTTGTTAATAGGATTTGCATAATAGAATGTTGTTGGTGCTGTTGTAGTTTGACCAATATAGGATAATTCAATTCCTTGGTTTCGGCCTACGATATATTCGATTCCACCTCCATATTGCAATCCATCTTGCAATTGTCCAGCATAATTTCCTCCTGAATAATAGGAATCAAAACTGTCTTGAAAAACGTAAGAGCTATACAGATTTAATCTTAAATTGGTGTCATAGCTTTTCGATGCAAATTGTTGGCCATAAATAGCAGATGAGCTCAGGAGTACAAAAGCAATTGCTAATTGAAGTGTGTTTTTCATTGTTTTAAATTAATTTTAATGAATATTTCTTATCAAATTAAAAAGCAATACTTACTATTTAGACCTTTTGTTAGGTGACTGTTTTATTGCTTTTAGACGTTTTCAAAGATAAAAATTTATACTAATTATAGCGTATCATTGTTGATTAATTATAATTATTAAAGTTGCTTTTCTTTGATTGGTATTGTCAGTCTTTTATTCGATGATTTAAAATAAAACACCAATCAAATTGGTGTTTTATAAATTAATCCTCTATTAAAATTTCTAATATCTTAATAGCAGCTTCGCTTATTTTGGTTCCTGGTCCAAAAACGGCTACTGCTCCAGCATCAAACAAAAACTGGTAATCTTGCGTGGGGATAACACCTCCAACAATGACCATGATGTCTTCTCTTCCGTATTTTTTAAGTTCTTCAATTACTTGTGGTACTAATGTTTTGTGTCCTGCTGCAAGTGATGAAACTCCTAGAATATGTACATCATTTTCTACTGCCTGTTTGGCTGCTTCGGCTGGAGTCTGAAAAAGGGGGCCAATATCCACGTCAAAACCTACATCTGCATATCCGGTTGCTACCACTTTGGCACCTCGATCGTGACCATCTTGTCCCATCTTGGCAATCATTATTCTTGGACGACGACCTTCTTGTTTGGCAAAGGTGTCAGCCAGTTGTTTTGCTTTTTCAAAACTCTTGTCGTCTTTTATTTCTTTACTATACACACCGCTAAAGGATTTAATTTGTGCTTTATACCTGCCAAAAACGGTTTCCAAAGCATCACTAATTTCACCCAATGTACAACGATTTCTTGCTGCTTCAACGGCAATTTCCAATAAATTTCCTTTACCTGTTTGTGCGCAAATCGTTAATTTTTGGAGTGATTCTTTTACTTTTTCATCGATTCTAGTTGCTTTAATCCGTTCTAATTGTTCAAGCTGTTGTTGGCGAACCATTTGATTATCAACATCCAAAATTTGTAATGGATCTTCTTTTTCCAAACGGTATTTGTTAACTCCAACAATTACATCTTGATTGCTGTCAATTCGTGCTTGTTTACGTGCTGCTGCTTCCTCAATACGTATTTTTGGAATTCCAGTTTCAATGGCTTTTGTCATTCCACCTAATTCTTCCACCTCTTCAATGAGTTTCCACGCTTTTTCGGCAATTTCATTAGTAAGACTTTCTACATAATAGCTACCAGCCCAAGGATCTACTGTTTTGGTGATTTTGGTTTCTTCCTGTAAGTAGATTTGAGTATTTCTGGCAATTCGAGCCGAAAAATCGGTAGGTAATGCAATTGCTTCATCCAGTGCGTTAGTATGCAAGGATTGTGTTCCTCCAAAGGCAGCAGCAGTTGCTTCGATACAGGTGCGTGCTACATTGTTGAAAGGATCTTGTTCTGTTAAACTCCAACCCGAAGTTTGGCAATGAGTTCTCAGCGCCAATGATTTATCATCTTTTGGATTGAATTGTTTTACCAGTTTTGCCCAAATCATTCTTCCAGCTCTCATTTTGGCTATTTCCATAAAATGGTTCATCCCTATAGCCCAGAAAAAAGAAAGCCGAGGAGCAAATTCATCTATTTTCATTCCGGTTGCCAGCCCAGTTCGGATATATTCTAATCCATCAGCCAGTGTGTAAGCCAATTCAATATCGGCAGTTGCACCTGCTTCTTGCATGTGATACCCTGAGATAGAAATAGAGTTGAATTTCGGCATTTTATTGCTGGTGAATTCAAATATATCGGCGATGATTTTCATTGACGGAGTAGGAGGGTAGATATAAGTATTTCGTACCATAAACTCTTTCAAAATATCATTTTGTATGGTTCCCGAAAGTTGTTCTGGTTTTACACCTTGTTCTTCGGCAGCAACGATATAAAAAGCCATAATGGGTAATACAGCACCGTTCATAGTCATTGAAACGGACATTTCTTCCAGTGGAATTTGGTCGAATAAGACTTTCATATCCTCGACGGAGTCAATAGCAACTCCCGCTTTACCAACATCGCCCACTACGCGTTCGTGATCCGAATCGTAGCCTCTGTGTGTGGGTAAATCAAAAGCAATGGATAGTCCTTTTTGGCCTGCAGCAAGATTTCGTCTGTAAAATGCATTACTTTCCTCGGCAGTAGAAAATCCTGCATATTGGCGTATTGTCCAAGGTCTGCGAACGTACATTGTGGCATAAGGACCGCGTAAATTGGGTGCAAAACCAGCCCCAAAATCAAGATGCTCGATGGATTCGATGTCTTTTTCGGTGTAGGTTTTGTGGAGTTCAATTCCTTCAGCAGTTAGGAAGTTCTCAGTCTGCGGTTTGCTGTCTGCAGTCTGAAAATCTTCTTTAAGTGTTATATGTTGTAAATCTTTTCTTTTCATTTTTTTGAGCAATGGAATTGTAGTGTAATAATTAATCTCGATTAACCCAGATTTTAGAATTTCTTGAAGTGTGATAAACAGCCTTTATAACAATTGTAGTTTGATAAACTGTAAAGTGAATTGAATACGGAAATGTTTCTGTAAATGCAATTCTAACATCATCATATCGAATTTGATATAAAAATGGGTTTTTATGGATAATAGTTACCTCTTTTTTTATAGCATTAGTGAAATTTTTTGCTAATTCGCTTTGTTTACCTCCATACCAAAGTGCAATTTCTTTAATATCTTGTTTTGAGACTTCAAGAATTTTTAAGCTATAATTCATCTTCAATTTCTTTCATAGCTTCAAAAAAGTCTTGGGCGACAGACGGGTCTTTTAAATATTCGCTTGTTCTTTCTCTAACTTCATTTATTTGCCAGTCAGGAATAGTAATCCCCTTTTTCTCAGCTGGTAAAATTATGATTTCTACTTCATCGGCAATAAAATCAAGAGGTAAAGTAATATTAATTTGGTGGTTTTTTACGGTAACTATTTGTCTTATTGCTTCCATCATATATTTTTTATACTGTAAAGATAGTTTTTTATACGTTTGTAGTGATTGCTAAAAATTAATCACATATTACTCTTCCGAAAGTCGTTCTTGTTCCATTTTTTCTGCCAAACGCTTCTCGATTATTGGAGTAATCAATGTTTTTCTGGGTTTTATTTTTACAAAAGGGAATAATTCTAAGTCATCCTTCATTTTGTCATTCTTGTTCGGGTATTTGTTTGTTCCCAATAGTGTTTCTTTTCCAGAATCAAATAATGCTTGTTCGGCATCAGCGCTTTCCTGGATTTTTCTTTTAATTACACCTTCGTTCAGTTGTTTTAGAAAACCGCCCTTGGCTTCAATATCTTTGAATAATACTAAAGCTTTTTCGGCCAATTGATTGGTTAAGCTTTCGATATAATAACTTCCATCCGAAGGATTATCGACTTTGTCAAAATAGCTTTCCTCCTTTAGAATCAGCAATTGATTTCGGGATATTCTGTCGCCAAATTCATTGTCTTTATGGTACAACGCATCATAGGGTAAATTGGCAATGGCATCTGCACCACCGAGAATTGCACTCATGCATTCTGTTGTAGTTCGAAGCATATTTACATTATAATCGTAAATGGTTTTGTTTCGTTTTGTGGGTGTCACCAATAAATGACACTCTAAGTTGTGACCGTATTCTTTGGCTATTTTATTAAAAAGTATTCGAACAGCACGTAGTTTTGCTATTTCGAAAAAATAATTGGATCCAACTGAAATTTGAAAAACAATGGGTTGGTTTATTGCAGTAATTCGGTTGAAATATTCATTGACATGTGCAAGACTGTAAGCAATTTGCTGTACCATATTGGCACCCGCATTTTGATACAAGCCACTATTTATGCTAATGAGTGAAAGAGATGAAGCTTCTTTTGTTAAAATATTTAAGGTTTCAAAATTATTTTTTTCTGGTGTCTGAAACCAATTTCCATCTTTGGACAATTGTCCGATTGGATCGAAAAGGCAAAATATAGTTGCTTTTTTTTCTATTGCAATTGCATTAATTTTTTTTACGAAATCGATTGAAATGAATTGAAAATAAAAGTAAATGGTAATTTTTTCTAAAGGAAGTTTCTCTAATAAATTTTTAATGTTTATTGTTGCGTCAGGAATAGTAAAACGAAGGCTTTCTGCACCACGATTAATAGAGTCCAACCCTTTTTCGATTGATTTATTGATATCAAAAACAAAGATGTTTTGGCAAATTTTGAATTGTGATGCTTTTGTTGAAACGGAACTTTTTTTTGTAAAATCTTCTTTGTCGTAAAATGGTTTTACTTTTATATCTTCTGGAGAATTCCAGATTAATGTTTCATTATAATCGGCTCCTTTGAGTTCAAACTGGATTTTTTGTTTCCAAAGTTTTGCAGATACTGGGCTGAAATCGTCAAATAAATTTTTGGCCATTTTTAATTGTAATTAGTATTGGAATGTGGTAAGATTATTTTTTTTTAACAGTATCGCCTTCAAATTCGATGATATAAATGTCTTCACTATCTTTTTTCATATAGTATTTCTCCCGAGCATATTTTTCTACTTGCAAAGGATTTTTTAATTGTTTGATGTTTTCATCGTCTTTTTTTATTTCTCCTTTATAATAGGTAGCATTATCTTCTAATTCGTTTATTTGTTTGTTTAAAAAACGATGTTCAAAATAGGAGTAGTTGTCTAAAAAAACCATCCAAGTCAAAAAGGACAAAGACACCCAAACGTATTTGTTACTTAAAAATTTGAACCAATATTTGTCTTTGAATGGGTTTTTCATCAGGAAATTTCTTTATTCGTATTTGCTTAAAATTGTGTTTGTTACAACTTCTAGATTTGTATTCTGTTGGATTAAAATAAGAAGATTTACTTATTTAAACGCAGATAAAATTACAAAAAATTATGATATACGTTGATTAATTACAGCACGAACGACATCTATAGCCACTGTATTGAATTTGTCATTTGGTATTATAATATCTGCATACGCTTTTGTTGGCTCTATAAATTGCTGATGCATTGGTTTTAATGTAGTTTGATAGCGATTTAAAACTTCATTCATGTCCCTGCCGCGTTCTGCAATATCTCTTTTCATTCGTCGTATTAATCGTTCGTCTGAATCAGCATGCACAAAGATCTTGATGTCAAAAAGTTCTCTTAATTCGGGATTTGTTAAAATAAGAATCCCTTCTACAATCATTACTTTTCTTGGATGGGTAACAATGGTATCATCTGTTCTATTGTGTTGTACAAAAGAATATACAGGTTGATTGATAATATTTCCAGCCTTCAATTCTTTGAGATGTGCAACCAACAATTCAAAATCAATTGCTCTAGGATGGTCAAAATTAATATTGGAACGATCTTCGTAACTAAGGTCGTGTGTTTGTTTGTAATAAGAGTCTTGAGCAATTATCCCCACTTCGGCCTCTGGTAATTCATTCATAATCTGATGTACCACGGTTGTTTTTCCGCAACCTGTTCCCCCTGCAATTCCAATGATAAGCATATAATGTATTTGATGTGTTTAAGGTGCAAAAATAGGTATTTAAGGATATTGATTTTTCTTTTTTAGATATAAAATTAGAATGTATACAATTATCAGTTTTTATGTATAGGTGTTAATTACTTTTTGCTTATTTAAAGTTGTTGATATTTGCTCTATTTTAAATTATATTCGGTAATTATAGTTGAGTTATTTTTTTATACTTTACTTTTCGTGTTAAAAATTTTCAGATACTTTCATGTGCAAAAAAGGCTGTTTTAGATTGAATTGCCTATTTTATTAAGATAATGATTTGTCATTTAAACCATTTATAAAAAGATTATAGTTAAGCATCATTTTATTGTATTGCTATGATTTTGTCGTTTTTTTTAAAATAATATGGAACATGGTTAGATTTTAACAATACTATTCTCGAGATAGTTTTTGTATAAAGTTTCAGGTAAATTTTATTAATTTATTAAATGTATAAAAGTTTATTTATTGCTTATTTATAGGAAGTTAGTTCTAAAATTACTACATTCACAAAGGATTAAATTTGTTCTTAAATTAATTGTTGAGTTTTCACGTAATTTAAAAAAATAATTATCATGCGTAAAATATTACTAATAGAAGATAATGAGGGTGATATTTTTTTAATAAAAGAAGCTTTGCGTGAATCTAAATTTCAAGGAGAAATAATTGAAATTAAAGATGGAGAAGCTGCCATTGATTACTTTATTAAAGAAGATGCTTGTCTAAAATCACTTTCAGTTGACTTAATTTTACTGGATATAAATCTGCCAAAAAAAAATGGTCATGAAGTACTTTACTTTATAAAAAACTCTTGTTGCTTAAAACATATTCCTGTGGTAATGCTAACAACTTCTTCATTGAAAAACGATATTAAACAAGCGTATGATAATAATGTAAATTCATATATTACTAAACCATCAGACACTGAGGAGTATCAGGCATTAATTGCACATGTTTTAAATTATTGGTTTTTCATATCGCAAGTTTAAATTAGTTAATAAATAAATTTATAATTTTTGATTAAAATGATATTATCTTTAACTAAAAAGGCTATGGTCTAAAAAAATATTGATTTTTCAAATTTTTTTACCACAGATTTATTGGATTGAAAAGATTTTATCTGTGAATTGTAAAAAATCTGTGCTAATCTGTGCTAATCTGTGGCTAAAAATTTACATACATTTATTAGACTAGACCCATTTAAAACTTGATATTTTTAAATAATGGAAAATAATCAACAAAAATACAAAGTTGTTTTAAGCAATTCAGTATCAGCTGTGTTGTTCACTACTCTCGATGGAGAAATTCTCGAAGTTAATCAAGCCGCCGTATCCATGTTTGGTTACAATCAGGAAGAATTTGTTAAATTATCCAGAAAGGATATCATTGACCAAACAGATGAAATTTTACCAAAACTCCTTGTCGAACGTACTCTAAAAGGTACCGTAAAAGGAGAATTGAAAGGCATCAGAAAAAATGGCGAAAAATTCCCTTTACGTTTTTCATCTACGATATTTGAAGATGATGATGGAATGGAATATTGTTATAATTCAATACTAGATATTTCAGATCGAAAAAAATCAGAGCAAGAAATGGCACTGATGATTAACAATACGGAGGAAGCTTTTGTTTTATTAGATGTCAATTTGTGCGTCATTTCATTTAACACACAATTTCAAAATGTAGGGAAACGATATTTTGGTTTTGATATAAAAAATGGCGATTATTTATTAGATTATGCCCAGAAAACTCAATTGCAAGCACTCCAAGAGTTTTACGCTGTAGTTCTAAAAGGTACAAAACGTAAAAAAGGATTAGAAATCATTGATGATGAAGGAAATGTAAAATACTTTAGCCTTACTTACACGCCAACAATAGATGAAGATTCCAAGGTTACAGGCATTTTTATAAGTTCTCGAGATATAACAGAAGAAACCTTGAGCCAACTCGCAATCAAAGAAACCGAATCTGAGTTGGAAAAAATTATGAACTCTTCTTTAGACGTGATCTGTACAATTGATATTGAGGGTAATTTTGTTAAAATAAGTAATGCTTCCGAAAAAGTTTGGGGTTTTATGCCTGATGAACTAGTTGGGAAAAAATTTATTGAATATGTTCATCCTGAAGATGTTGATGAGTCAAAAAATGTCTTCCTTGAAGTAATTGCCGGTTTTGAACAAACCAATTTTCAGAATAGATATATTAAAAAAGACAGAACAATAGTTCCTATAATCTGGTCCGCCAAATGGGATGATACTGAAAAAATAATGTATTGTATTGCTAAAGACGGCACCGAGAAAGAAAAACAAGAAACCACAATAATTGAATCCAGAAAACTCTATAAAAATCTTTTCGAAAGCAGCCCTGCTCCTATGTTTGTTTTTGATTTTGAAACCTTACAAATTATTGATTGCAATAAAGAAACCCTTCTAAAATATGGTTATACCAAGGAAGAGTTTTTGGACTTAACTTTAAAAGATATAATTCTACCAGAAGATAGAACAGAAATTGAGAAATTAGTATTCGATGAAGCTACTGATGGTCAAAATCATCAACATGTTTGGCGTCACCAAAAAAAGAATGGTGATATCATGTTTATGGAAATTAATGGTCATTTTATTACTTACAATGATAGGAAAATGTCTTTGGTTATACTAATTGACATTACAGAAAAGTTAAAAATCGAGGAACAAAGAGAATTTGAAAAAAGGGAT
Source organism: Flavobacterium rarum (SeqCode) (assembly GCF_965234445.1). Classification (GTDB taxonomy): domain Bacteria; phylum Bacteroidota; class Bacteroidia; order Flavobacteriales; family Flavobacteriaceae; genus Flavobacterium; species Flavobacterium rarum. The sequence goes on from NZ_OZ248501.1 coordinate 83,482, forward strand.
AAAGAAGCTTTAATCAACAGTACCAATGATTTAATATGGAGTGTAAATAAAAATTTTAAATTGTTGGCTGCCAATCAAGCATTTGTAAAAAACTTGGAGCAAAATATAGGTGTCGCAATCAAAGTAGGCGATGATCTATTAATCGAAAATGTCTATCCCAAGGCTTATCTTGATTTTTGGAAAAGTAACTACACAAGAGCTTTGAATGGAGAATCATTTATTGAAGAAGTAAAAAGTCCTTCGGATACAGAACAGACAGAAGTTTGGTATGATATTACTTTTAATCCAATTTATAAAGAAGTAGAAATAGTTGGTATTGCATGCTACGCCCGAAATATAACCGAAAATAAAAAGATTAAACAAGAGCTAATCAATTCAGAAGAGAAATATCGTTTACTATTTTATAGCAGTCCATTGCCAAATTGGATCTATGATACAGAAACTTTAAACATAGTTGATGTTAACGAAGCTGCTATTACTCATTATGGTTATAGTAAGGAGGAATTTTTATCGATGAATCATAAAGATCTGAGAACAGAAGATGACTTTTTTAAACGACAAGAATCAATTAATGAGAAAATGAAAAGTCCAGGAGATTCAATCCCAAGCCTGTTTACACACCAAAAAAAAAATGGAGAATTAATTCAAGTAGAAGTTTCAGGACACAGTATATTCAATAATGGAAAAAAAAGTAGAATTGTAGTTTGCAATGATGTAACAAAACGTGAAAATGCATTATACGCATTAAAGGACAGAGAAGTAAAATTGATAAATGCACAACAAATAGCCAAACTAGGATATTGGCAAAGAAATATTGATGATAAAACTCTGTTTTGGTCATCAGAAGTGTATGAAATTTTAGGGGTAAATAAAACCTTAAAACCAAGTTTTGAACTGCTTATTTCAGCCATTCATCCTGAAGATGTTGATTCTTTTATGAAGGAACAAAACGATTTGCTTTTTGATAAAAAAAATATGGATATCGAGCACCGAATTATTCTCAATGATGGCTCCATAAAATGGGTTCACCAAAAGGGGAAACTACAAAAAGGGGCTGAAAGAAAAAACATTTTGTTAGACGGAACGATTCAAGATATAACAGAACGAAAAAAAACAGAAGAAAAATTAAAAGAAAGTATTCAGCGTTACGAAAATGTCACCAAAGCAACCTCTGATGCAATTTGGGATTGGGATGTATTCACTAATAAAGTGTTATGGGGTGAAACATTTAATCATTTATTTGGGAAGATGAATGATGAAACACTATCGGAGGTACAAAAAATTAAAAAACGTTTGCATCCCGATGAAGTAGAATTAATTATTCAGAGTGCAAAATTAGCTATAAAAAGTCATGATTTGAACTGGTCATACGAACATAGGTTTCTTAAAGCCGATGGAAGTTATGCCCATGTTTTGAATAAGGTGTTGATTATAAGAGATTCTAGTGAAAGAGCAATTCGTGTAATTGGCGCAATGCAGGATATAAGTGATCGAAAAAAATCAGAAGAAATTACACGAAAATCAAACGAGCGTTTTGAATTGATAGGAAAGGCTGCAAATGATGCCATTTGGGAATGGGATTTTGCAACCAATATAGGTTGGAGTAATCTTACTCATCAACAAATGTTTGGTTTAACATTGGAAGATTCAATACCAGAAAGAGAGGAATGGGTAAGTCGCTTGCACGAAAGTGAAAGAGAAAACGTCTTGCAAAGTTTTCAGGATACTATCAATGCTAAAAGCGAAATTTTTTACAGCGAATATCAATTAAGGACAGAAAATAAAGGCTGGATAAGCATTTCCGACCGGACTTATATTGAATATGATGCATTTGGCAAAATGAAAAGGAAGATTGGTAGCATGTCCGACATCACAAAACGGAAACAAGAGGAACAGCTATTAAAGTTAATGAGTTCTGTCATAACCAATACAAACGACGCGGTTTTAATTACGGAAGCAGAGCCCTTTGATGAACCTGGACCGAAGATTATATATGTAAACGAAGCTTTTACCAAAATGACAGGTTATTCTTCAGATGAGGTAATAGGTAAAACGCCACGAATTCTACAAGGTCCAAAATCGGACAAAAATGAATTAGCACGTTTGCGAAAAGCACTTGAAAATTGGGAGCCATGCGAAGTAACAACTATTAATTACAAAAAGAACGGTGAAGAATTCTGGATTAATTTTACAATTAGTCCAGTTGCAGATGCCACAGGTTGGTATACTCATTGGATCTCTATTGAAAGAGACATAACAATACGTAAAAATGAAGAACTGCAAATTGAACTTATTAACAATATTAGCAAGGTATTCCAAGAATCAATTCAACTGCATGAAACATTAGATAGAACTTTAAATTATGTTATTGATTTTGGAGGTTTCTGTTTTGCAGAGGTTTGGTTGACTACAACAGACAAAAATATTATTAATAGAGTTAGTAGCAGTTCTGAAAACGAAAACATAAAGTCGTTTCTATCCAAAACAGGTACTGTAGATGCTTTTATTGATGAAAATGGAATTGTAAAGATAGCCGCAAAAACCAAAGAATTACTTATATGGGAGGATCTCTCTAGTGAAAAAGATTTTAAACTAGGAAAAGCTGCAGAAAAAATTGGTTTAAAAACAATAATGGCTTTGCCGCTACTTTATAATGATGCTATTATTGGAGTTCTTACTTTTGGTCTTGATTATGCTATTTTGGATACTGGTAAATATAGATCGTTGTTAAATTCTCTTGCCAATTATTTGGCACCAGAAATAAAACGAAAACAATTGGAACAAGAATTAAATCAATTGTTCAATTTTGCACCAGATATAATAGCAATAGCAGGCCTAGATGGTTATTTCAAAAAAATTAATCCTATAGCAAGCGAACTTTTAGGTTATACCGAAGAGGAGTTATATGCAGAACCATTTATAAACTTTATTCACCCTGATGACAGGAATAAATCGTCTGAGGAATTAGCAAAATTGCCGGAGATTAAACAAACCTTTTACTTTGAAAATAGGTATATTACAAAATCAGGTAGTATAAAATGGCTGGCATGGAATGCTGTTTATGCGTTAGAAGAAAATAATATTTATGCAGTTGCTAAAGATGTTACAGAAAAAAAAGAATTAGAAGATTTATTACAAAAAGCCAACGAACTAGCAAGAATTGGCGGCTGGGAAGTTGACTTTGAAAAAAATACTGTTTTTTGGTCTGATATTACTAAAGAAATACATGAAGTTGAGACTGAATTTGTTCCTGATATGCAAACTGCGCTCAGTTTCTATAAAAAAGGAAAAAGCAAAAGAAGCATTGGTAGCTATTTTAAGAGTGCATATAAAACTGGAAAAGCATGGGATGATGAATTCCAAATTATAACCGGCAAAGGCAATGAACGCTGGATACGAATGATTGGTGAAGTAGAAAATGGAAATAACAATAGAATTTATGGTAGTTTTCAGGATATAGATGAAAGAAAAAAAGCTGAGGAGAAAATTAAAAGTAGCGAAGAAAGACGTAAATTAATAATGAATGCAGCATTGGACGCTATCATTTGTATTGATAAAGAGGGAAGAATTACTTTTTGGAATCCTCAAGCAGAACGGATATTTGGCTGGATGGCAAGCGAAGTAATAGGTGAAATACTTTCCAAACTGATTATTCCGGAATACTATCGGGATATGCATGATAGCGGTATGGATAATTATTTAAATACGGGTAATGGATCGGCATTGAATGTGCTACTGCAATTATCAGCAATCCGAAGAAGTGGTGAAGAGTTTCCAATTGAATTAACAGTTTTGCCAATAAAACAAGATGGTGAAGAATTCTTTTGTGCTTTTATGAGAGATATATCTGAGCGAAAAAGTTATGAAACCAAATTAATTGCGTTAAATGAAGATTTAAAAAAGCAAAAAGCAGAACTTGTTGTTTCTAATTATGAGTTAGAACAGTTTGCTTATATTGCTTCTCACGATTTGCAGGAACCATTAAGGATGGTTACTAGTTTTCTTACGTTATTAAACAAAAAATATGGAGCCAATTTTGATGAAACAGCTACTGTTTACATTGACTTTGCAGTGGATGGTGCTAAAAGAATGAAGGAGCTTATTTTAGATCTTTTAGAATATTCAAGAGTTGGAAAGTCTTCTGAAATTGAAGAATTTATTGATCTTAATGTTTTGATAACAGAAATAAAAATACTTTTTCGAAAACAAATTGAAGAAATTAATGCTGAAATAATTGTAATGGAGCAACTCCCGCTTATAAAATCTCCTAAATCACCTTTGTTTCAATTGTTTCAAAACTTGATTAGCAATGCTTTAAAATACAGTCGAAAAGATGCCACTCCTACCGTAAAAATATCGTTTGAAACGTATGATGATTATTGGGAGTTTAAAGTAGCAGATAATGGTATCGGAATTAATGAAAATTATTTTGAAAAAATATTTGTTATTTTTCAACGATTACATAATAAAGATGACTACAGTGGTACTGGTATGGGACTGGCTATAACAAAAAAAATAGTTGAATCATTGGGGGGTAAAATTTGGTTAAGTTCAAATGTAAATATTGGAAGTGAATTCTTTTTTACTATTCCCAAAAAGAGTATTTAATTTTGATACTATTATTTTTTGAATTTATCTGTTTTAGCTGATATTTCTTCAATTATCTCATCTAATTCGTAGGCAGAGTTATTTATATATTTGAGAATTTGTTTTATTTCATCTGGATTTGTTTCAATGTTATCCGTAATTAAGTTTACTAATCCCATAATCCTTGAAACTGGTGCTCTCACAATATGTGACTGTATCCATTGAATTTCGGTTAGCTCTTTGTTTCTTATGCTTATGGCTTCCAAATGTTTGAGGTTTTCAGTAATATCATTAATCAGTACCAATTCCGAATTTTTTCCTTTGTAAATAATTGTATTGCTTATAATTTCTACCTGTAAAATTTTTTCATCTTTCTTTTTGTGTTGCACTATTTTATTGAGATATACAGTATTTATTGATTCAGATTTCAGATTTTCATTATTAGAATCGCTTACTAAAATATCATTATAATTCATTTTTTGAAATTCCTCTAACGTATATCCGTAGTGTTTGACAGCTGCATTATTTATTGCTGCAAAATGATCATTTTCTTTATCATAAACCCACATAGGTTGAGGACTTAAATGAAACAAATCTGCGTATTCTCTTTCTGCTTCAACGTTTTTTAAAATGTGCTTATTTCTTTCGATGCTGTAAATAATGCACTTGTGCAAAATCATTCCATTTAAACCGTCTTTTATTAAATAATCGGATGCTCCAAAAGAGATCGACTTTACAGCAAATGAGGAGTCAGAATTACCAGTAAGAACAATTAAAGGAGTTGTGCTATAAAGTAACAATATTTCCTTCATTAAGGATTCTTTGCTCATGTCTGGTAAACTCAGGTCCAGAATTATGATGTCAAGATTGATGTTATTACTTTTTTTAAATTCTTCTACTTGTTTAAAACTATCGCAACGATAAATTTCAAGGTTTAGAAACATTTCTTCTAAGTAGTATTTTGCCAATAAAAAATCACCTAAATTATCTTCTACAATCAAAATTGTGTATAAGTTAACGTCTTTCATCATTTTTATATTGAATAGAATTAAAAAAAATTATTTCTAAAAATACAATTATTATTACTTAAATTTTGTAAATGTTTAAAAAAAAATGAAAAGTGTGCTTCACTAAGTTTCTCAAATTAGTAAAGCATTTCCTTTCATTATACCTCGTTTGTATGATTGGGTTAAAAAGTTATAAATGCATTCGCTAGTTTTAACAGTTTCATAAATTCATTGGGTCTTAAACATTTCCTTTTTCATAAATTGTCTAAATATGTGTTTCTAGCTATAAGTGCAACTGCAAAATTTAATTTTATTTGAGGATTTATTTTGTTTTTACTAACTGGAACTCTAGAAATTTATTTACTTTTAGTTGCAAAGTTGTTAAGTGTTCATGTTAATCAAGGTTTCAAATGTGCCGTTAGGCACTAAATATTGGTAGAAAAATAATTTCATCTGCTTTTTTGTCCCGTAGGGACTAAACAATCTCTATTTATATCTAATTATGTAAAAATGTATAGTCCCTAGGGGACATAGAGAGCATTACAAATTTAATTAACTACCAATATTTAGTGCCTAACGGTATAAAAAATATATTTTTAACTCTTGATTCGCGTTGTTCATTAAAATATAATAGAATTGTAATCTCGATATTAAAATAGTTTAAATTAATTCTAAAATAAATTTCAATTTTAATTGGCTTTATCCTAATAAATGAATGTTTTTTTTAGACACTGATTAGCACAGATTGCACAGAATTTTTTGCAAATCAAAGAAAAAATCTTTTTAGTCCTTTTAATCTGCATCAAAATAGTTAAAAAATCAATTTGTTTTTTTGAACATAGTCTTTTTTTAAAATGGAATTCACTAAAATGCAAGTGTGTTTTAATTATACAATTGCATACCAGACCATTTATATTAACTTTGATTATAATAAACACTATTATTTTGTAAAATCTTCAAGATAGTCTAAAGAAGACTTTGTTGTATCGGATTATTGTAAATTACAAGAAATGTAAAACATAAAAGGCAGTATTAAAAATAAGGAAATTCAATTTCTACAGGTATTAAATCATTTTATTTTCGAAAACTTCTTTTCTGTAAAAACTAAACAATCCACCAGTGAATGTATTAATAAATAGATGACCATCCAATGACAATAAAAGGATACATTTATTCCCTATAGACAAGTCCATTTGGATATTATGAGCCCGTTTTTACAAAAGCGCATAATTGTGTAGATTTATACTTTATCTTAACTCAAAGTGATTCAATAAAACTTCCATACTATATTGTCATAATTGATAAATATTAATCAGTTATGAAGAAAAATCTATTTTTTTGAAGTGATTTAGCCATTTTAATATTAGAAATGATGCCGAATTGCAAAATTATAACCATCACAGCCCTTAACGAGGTATTTATTGTTTATGACATTGCCAAAAAAGTGCGACCAGATGCATTAATCATAAAAAACGACATTACCCCCGAGAAGCTACAACATATGATAATGGAGCTTATGAAAGGAAATCACGACCAGAGTCCAACAGTAAAAAATGCATTAATGAAATAAGGAAAAGGGAGTTAATGATAGAGTACTACAATTGGCAAATACTTTTATATGTATCTAAAGCATTTAGAATAAAAGAGTTAAATACAATCATTCATCTCACTACAAGAGCTTTTTAAAAGCGTATCATTCGAATGAAAAAAACATTTAATGTTACGGATAATAATTGCTTTGTAAAAGAAGTAATAAAACAAGGTTTAATTTTGAAATACAATCTAAAGTTTAATACATTTTGTCTAATAACTGTAAATTTTATTAAATCTATTTTTTATTGTATTACATATTGTATTAAAAATTGTATTTTATTTTGTAATTTAGCGTGAAACATTTGTTAAGAAATGTCCCCATTACTTTTGTAATTTAATGTATAATGTTTCCAAATAAATAGAAAAAGAATGTGTATACTAAAAATTTTTCTCGTTGAAGACGATCTTTTTTTTGGAGAAACGCTAAAATATCATTTACAATTAAATCCAGATTTTGAGGTTCAGCTTTTTCAAACAGGAAAAGATTGTATTAGTAATTTGTATAAAAAACCCAATATAATTTGCTTAGACTTTGGACTTCCAGATATAACGGGAGATAAATTACTGAAGAAAATACAAGAAACCAATGATAAAATTCCAATAATTATCATTAGTGGTCAGGAAGATATTGAAGTGGCCGTAGATTTCTTGAAAGCAGGTGCAAAAGACTATATAGTCAAGAATAATCACACAAAAGATTTACTTTGGAATTCTATTATAAAAATTAAAGAGAATTTAAAGTTGGTTCAAGAAGTTGAGGAATTAAAAGAAAAACTGGAACAAAAATTTAGTTTTGAAAAAACAATTATAGGCCAAAGTGATGGTATCAAATCTGTTTTTAATAAAATAAATAAAGCTATCAATACCAATATAAATGTTTCAATAACTGGAGAAACTGGAACTGGAAAAGAAGTAGTAGCAAAAGCAATTCATTACAACTCGGATAGAAAAAACAAACCTTTTATAGCTGTGAACATGGCTGCTATTCCCAAAGAATTAATTGAGAGTGTTTTTTTTGGTCATGAAAAAGGCGCTTTTACCGGAGCCTCTGAGCGAAGTATTGGAAAATTTGAACAAGCGGATGGAGGAACCATTTTTTTGGATGAAATTGCCGAATTAGATTTTAATCTTCAAAGTAAATTATTGCGTGTTTTACAAGAAAGAGAAGTCGTTCGTTTAGGAGGTACAACTAGAATAAAATTCAATGCTCGATTAATAATTGCTACACATAAAGATTTGTCGCAAGAAGTAAAAAAAGGAAATTTTAGAGAAGATTTGTTTTACAGAATAATTGGCTTGCCTATTGAATTGCCTCCGTTGCGAGAAAGAGGAAATGATATCTTATTACTTGCTAAATTTTTTATTGATTTATTTACCAAAGAAAACAAAATCAAACCCATTTCATTATCTAAAGAAGCAAAACAAAAACTAATAAAATATCCCTTTTATGGAAACATTAGAGAATTAAAATCTGTAATCGATTTAGCCTGTGTAATGTGCGAAGAAAACGAAATTTTGATCGATGATCTTACATTTATTAGTATAAATAATAATGATATATTTCTTTCAGAAGAAAAAACATTAAAGGAGTATACATCCGAAATTATTTTTCATTACCTCAAAAAGAATAATAATGATGTTATTCAAACTGCAAAAAAATTGGATATAGGAAAATCAACTATTTATAATCTAATACAATCTAAAACGGATTAGAACTTATTTAAACACAATACAACAAAAAAAATGTTTCTTATTTTTTATTTCGAATAAGTAAAACCATTATGAAAACGATAAGAATGAATACATAAATGAAACCATTTTGAAAATTTATTTTACCAAAAAAACATTAATTGCAAATAAAATTTTTTAATAAATACGATGAATGAATAACTTTCATGAGTTTTTACAAAAACAAATAGATACGCATTTAACAAAAGATTGTTTAAAAAATGATTTCATGACAGCTTTTTTTAATGCTATTAATGAAAGCTATATTAATTTTGAAAATGATATCAAAATAATTCAGGATTCCCTTGATGAAACAAAAAGTGAGTATGGATTAGTGAATCAAAAAATAATTAAAGAACTTCATGAAAATAAAGAATCTATAAAAAATCTAGATGCAACTCTCTTAGAATTAGACCCGAGTTATGAGGAAGTAAAGAACAATGGAGAATATGATGGTATTCATTTAATTTCTAATTATATAAAAGATAAAATATCAAAAGAAAAAAAAATAAAAAAAAATTACTCTCGAAATATTGAATTATTAAAAACGTTATTGACCAACTTGCAATCTGCAATTTTGGTAGAAAACGAAAATGAGAGACCCATCTTTACTAACCAGTTGTATTGCGATACCTTTTTGCTTTTTTGTCAACCCGAAAATATTGCCAGTAGTGGTTTGTCAAATTTATCCGAAATTTCGGGAGAATTCTTCAAAAACCCTGAATTATTTAAAAGTAGAACAAGGGAAATAATAAAAAATCGAGTTATGGTTACCAATGAACTTCTGGAAACCGTTGATAATCGATTTTTAGAAAGAGATTATATCCCTATTTTTATTAATTCAATACACAAAGGGCATCTTTGGAAGTATAATGATGTTACGCAAAGGATACAAACACAATCCCTTTTGGAACAGAGTGAAATTAGGAGTAATCTAATGATGAACTCCTCTGTAAACGGTATCATTAATGTAAATAGCTTTGGGAAAATTATTTTTTGGAATAATCAAGCCGAAAATATTTTTGGCTGGCAAAAAGAGGAGGTTCTGGGTAAACATTTATCCGAGAATATTTTTTCGGATCAAATTCATATTGACTTACAATCACCTGCGATAGATAATTATTTAAGGACAGGAGACGTTTCCGGATTAAACAAACAGATTGAACTATCTGTCTTTAATAAAATAGGAGATGAATTTCCGATAGAAATTACTATAACTCCCATAAAACAAGGTGATGAAGTCTTTTATTGTTTTTTTATTCAAGATATTTCCGAAAGAAAACAATCTGAATTAAGTCTAAAACATCAAGAAGAAAAATACCGAAACATTATAGCAAATGTAAATTTGGGATTACTCGAAATTGACAATAACGACATTATTCAATATGTAAACCAAACATTTGTATTAATGTCTGGTTATGAAACTAAGGAATTATTAGGAAAAAAGACTTCAGATTTTTTTGATTACAGCAACAGTTTAGATGTTATAAAAACGAATGTTAATAAAAAGGTTCCATCTGCTTCAGAACTATTTCAATATCCAATAATTAACAAAAGAGGCGATTTAAGGTGGTGGGCAATAAGTCGTGCGTTAAATTATGATGACAACGGAAAATTAGTTGGTTCAATTGAAACTCATTTAGACATAACCAAACAAAAACAACTTGAGATTGACCTAGAAAGAGAGAAAACAAAAGCCGAGAATGCTTCTAAGGCCAAAGAGGCTTTCTTGGCCAACATGAGTCATGAAATACGGACACCTCTTAATGCAATTGTAGGTTTTTTGAGGGAATTAGAAAAACAAGACTTAACAGATCTACAAAAAAAACACATTAAAAATAGTACTATTGCATCCAAACATTTGTCGGCTATCATTAATAATATTTTAGATATTTCTAAAATTGAAGCTGGAGAAATGCATCTTGAAGACAATGATTTTTCTATTGAAAACTCGATAAAAAAAATCATAACCGTATTAGGACCAAAAGCAAAGCAGAAAGGAATAAACCTGACAACTTCTATTTCTAGTGATATCTATAAAGTATTAATAGGTGATAGCTTGCGGTTGGAACAAATATTGTTTAATCTGGTGGGAAACTCATTAAAGTTTACTCATAAAGGACAAATTGCTATTCATTGTGAACTAATTTCTGAAACTACTACGTCACAAGAATTAAGTATTTCTGTTTCGGACACAGGGATTGGTATGGATGATTTTTTTATTGACTCTATATTTAGGAAATTTTCCCAGGAAGACAAAGGTATAACCAGAAAGTTTGGAGGCACTGGTTTAGGAATGGCGATTACCAAAGAATTAGTTTTACTTATGAAAGGTGAAATAAAAGTAGAAAGTAAAAAGAACAAAGGCACAACAATACAGATTAATTTTAGGTTTAAAAAAGGAAATAAACAAAATTTACAAAGTCTAGAAACCGATAAAAAACCAATAAAAATAGACAATATATCCATTTTATTAGTCGAAGATAATGAAATGAATAGAATGGTTGCACAGAATTCATTATCCTATTTTAAATGTAAGGTTACCGAAGCAGAAAATGGATTACAAGCATTGGAACTATTAAAGAAAGAAAAATTCGATATTATTCTGATGGATATTCAAATGCCTGAATTGGATGGAATTGAAACCACAAAAATTATAAGAAAAGAATTAAAACTGACTGTACCTATCATTGCATTAACTGCAAATGCATTTAAAAGTGTTATATACAAATGCAAAAGAGTAGGGATGAATGATTACATTACCAAGCCTTTTGAAGAATCAATTTTAATTGAAACAATCGCTAAGCATACTTTTGATACAAATACCGAAATCACAAATCATGAAAATTCATCTACTGAACTACTTTACAATTTAAAGTCACTCCAGGATTTGAGTAAAGGAAATAAAGATTTTGTTACAAAAATGATTACCATCTTTGTAAATCAAATAATAGATACTATAGCAAATATAGACAATGCAATTCTGGAAAATAATTTCAATGAAGTAGCTAGATTGATTCACAAAATAAAGCCAAGTATCGAAAACTTAGCAATTGAATCTATCATAAATGACATTAAATATCTTGAAAAAGCGGATAAATTTAACGGTAAAGACAAAAAACCAATTATAATCATATACGATAAAGTAAAGGAAATTTTGCAAAAAGTAGTACTCAACCTACAAGAAAATGAACTAAACAAATAATTTTTATTCTCTTAAAATTTTTTTAAGCAGTCATTTTTGAAAATTATTTTTTTTTCATTTATTTAAAAATTAGAAGAGATAATTGGTATTTTTTTTGAACCATTATTCTCTAAAAAAAGATTTTTATAAATGGAATTAAGGATTAAAAAAATCAAAAAAAGTAATCTATTTCAGGATTTTTTTCCAAAAAATGGAATTTAAATCAAAATATAAATCAATAACACCTTGTAAATCAGTGAAAAACAAAATTGGTTCGGTTTTGGTGTAGTAAATATTAAATAATTTTATTTACTATGAAAACAGAACACCAATTCAAATTTTTTATTGTTGACGATGATGCGTTTTGTGCTAATGTTTATGAGCAATTTCTAAAAAACATAGGCTATTATGACATTACTTATTACAGTAACGGAAAAGATTGTATTGATAATCTTGACAAAAAGCCAGATATTATATTTTTGGACCATAATATGGACGGTATGAAAGGATTTGAAGTTTTAAAAAAAATAAAACGATACAATCCCAATATTTACGTTGTTATGATTTCTGGACAGGAAAATATTGAAACGGCAGTTGATGCTCTAAAGTACGGTGTCTTTGACTACTTGACAAAAGACAGTTCAGTGAGTACAAAAATTAATGATATTATTGAAAGAATAATTGCTATCAAAGCAGTTATGAGAGAATCAAATCCTTCTATTCTACAAAGAATCCTTTCTTTCTTCTAGTTTTAAACTCAATAGTTTTATGAAAATAATAATTAAAATTTTCCTAGCCTCATTACTTTTTACTTCTTGTAAAACGTACAATTTATTTGAAACAAAAGAATCTGCAATGGATACTGTTGGTTTCTCTTACGAGAAAAATTATCAATACAAAATAAGAAAAGATGATAAAATATCATTGTCGGTTTGGGGAGAAGAAAATTTAAGTGTTGGTTCTGTATATGGAATCTATAACTCAAATGAAGTCTATGGAAAGTGGCTTCTTGTAGATGCAAATGGAAATATTGAAATTCCAAAAATAGGAACTACAAACGTACTTGACAAAACCATTCCAGAGTTAAAAGAAACAATTAAAATAGGACTCCAAAAATGGATTATAAATCCAATAGTTGATGTAAAAGTATTAAACAAAGAAATTACAATTCTAGGCGAAGTAAGAAACCCAAATGTTATTACTGTCGAAAAAGATCAAAATTCACTTTTAGAAATGATAAGTAAATCTGGAGGATTAGAGTTTTATGCCAATTTGAGATCCATAAAAATATTACGTCAAGAAGGAGAAAATGTAAGAGTGACTAATATTGATTTGACAAATCCAAATGACATTCTGAATCGGAATATTCAGCTTCATCCTGGCGATATTGTAATTGTTCCTTCAAAAAAGAACAAAGAGTTTGATAAAAGAATTTCTGTCATTATTCCTTTTACTTCAACTGTCACGGCAGCAGCAATTCTTGTAGGATTGTTTTAATAAAAAATTTAAAATGAACGAAAATATTAGATTATTCAGACCATTATTCAGAGGACTGCCGATTATTCTTTTGGTAATGTTTTTAGCGTTATTATCAGCCGAAAAATATTTGGAGTATGTAACTCCAATGTATCAAAGTACTGCCAAACTAAAATTAGCTGATAATCAAGAGGGTGTTCCTAGTGCCAATACAGTCAAAAATCTGGATGCTTTTACTTCAACAAATAAAATTGCTACCGAAATTGAAGTCTTAAAATCATCCAATTTATTAGAGAAAGCACTTAAAGAATTGCCTTTTAATATTGAAATCTATCGTAAAGGTAAATTCAAATCTGTAGAATTGTTTTACAACTCTCCGATAATTGTAAAAGCGCTATCTAAATCTGATAAAATATATGATAGACGTTTTTCTTTAAATGTTCTTTCAGAATCAAAATTTATTTTTCATAACCCAATTAACAATCAAGATATTGAGGGAGTTTTTGGAAAACCTATTACTATTAATGAGGCTTCATTTTTGATTAGCCTCAATACTGCGTTTATAAAATCTAAAAAAGAAATAAAAATTATTGATTCTTATGAATTTGAATTTTTAAGCGATCAAAAATTGATGGATAAAATAAATCAAAATCTCGATGTTACATCTGTTGATAAAGATGTTCCCGTAGTGCGTATTAATTTTAAAAGTAATGTTCCCGAAAAAACAGCCCTTTTTGTTAATAAACTAGCCGAAACTTATATCAAAGATTATATAGAAACGCGTTATAGAGTTGCAAATGTTACGGTTGATTTTATCAAACAAGAAATTAATAAATCCCGTTATAAACTAAAAGCCTCCGAAAACAATCTCCAAAACTTTAGAGATAGCAAAAATATTATCAATGTTAGGCAAGAATCCGAAACCGATTTGAGAAGAATTGCTCAGTTAAAAATTCAACAAACAAATGTTCGAATGAGTCTGGACGCTATAAAAAACTTAAATAAATACGTCGCCTCTGGCAAAAAAAACTACTTTGACCTCGCCCCAAACTTTGAAGCATTTACTGATTTATTATCCACTGAATTGGTAAAAAAAATGAAAGCATTGCAGTCAGATAAAAAAGATTTACTACTGGTTTATACTCCCGAGCATGAAAAAGTAAAAGTAATTGACGAAAAACTCAAAGACATTATTGATTATCAAATCGAAAGTATCAAGAATAGTGAGAGAGATTTACAAATAAAATATGATGCTCTTTCTAGAGATATAAGCCAGCTAGAATCTGTTTTTGTAGGTTTTCCTGAGAAAGAAAAAAATCTAGAAATTTTGAATAGAGAATTTAATCTTTATGAAAATGCCTATAATATTTTGAATCAAAAACGTATTGAAGCCGAAATTGCAAAATCGGCCAAGATCATTTTTCATAAAATAATTACTCCGGGTGAAGTGCCTAAAAAGCCTTTTTTTCCTATTCGTTCCGTTATTATTATTGTTTCTATATTACTGGGTATGTTTGGTTCAATATTTGTAATTTATCTCATCTATTTCACGCAGGCAAAGGTAAATGATGTTTATACTATTGAAAAAAACAGTTCCATTCCTATTGCTATTACAACTCCTTATTTGCAATCTAAAGAAGAAATTAAAATCAATTTCTTAAAAGATGTGGTACAAATGGAATTGAAAGGAATCATACAAAACAAAAGCATTATAACAATTAGTTCGTATGATGATGCCAAAGATCATTTGTTTCACGTGCACTATTTTGCACATGCCCTTCGTGAACAAGGACGAAATATTTTGATTATAGATGCAACTGGACAATTAAAAAACTCAGTCGAGAATATTGATTATCTGGATTATTCAGATTTGAAGTATTTGAGTTATACTAAAATAGCTTTTGAAAATGAAATCAAAGAGAAAGCTAAAAATTATGATTTATGTATTATCAACAATCAATCCATAAAAGAAGATCGATTAGCCTTACTATTTATGCATATTGCCACAGAAAACTTATTTGTATTAGATAGTAAAAAAACATCAAAAAAAATAATTGTTAGAATAGAATTGCTAAAAGAGGAATATTTAATGCACTCCTTATGGTTCGTTCTTAATAAAGCAAATTACCATCCAAGTATTATGGTAGAGTTAAAAAAACGTTGGACTAAATACAAAAACCACTCTTAGCACTTTGAAATTCTTAAAAAAAATAATATTCTCATCACCTTTCTTAGTCCTAGTGGACCAAGTAATTTATAGTGGAACTAACTTTTTGCTAATGCTGTTTTTAGCACAAAAACTGGACTTAAGAAGTTTTGGTTTGTTTTCTACATTGATGTTGTTTGTTTATTTGGCAATGAGTATTACCACAGCAATAGTTATACAACCTTTTCAAGTATCATATCTTAAAATAAAACAAAAAAAACAATACTTTGTATTTGCTAGTTTTGGAATAGTTCTTTTGATATTTTTATTTATAATACTTATCAAACTATTGTTGGCAGTAGTTCCTTTGTTTTCAGATTACAACTCGTTAGGGAATGACATTGCTTTTTTCACATTTGGATTATTGATACAGGATTTTTTTAGAAAAATATTTTTGGGACTTAGTCAAATCAAAAATGCGTTATTAATCGATAGTGCCTTCCTGATTTTAATTCTTATCCTATTTTATTTTAATAAAGACGGGATCCAATTGTCGAACACGCTATGGATCATCAGCATTTCTAATATTGTTTCCTCTTTGCCTGGTATTATTTTCTTTGTCAAAAATTATGAAACCCCAACATCGTGGAAACTTTTCCTGAATAATCATATTGAACAAGGGAAATGGCTTGTTTATATTGCTTTCTTGCAATGGGGTTCTAGCAATTTCTTTGTGTTGGTATCTGGAATTTATCTGGGTATTGAAGCGCTCGGTGCTTTGCGATTGGTTCAGTCAGTTTTTGGTGTTTTGGGAGTTGCTTTAATATCTATAGAAAATTATGTATTGCCCAAAGTGATTTATTTTCATCATGAATCTGTAACCAAAGCCAAAAAATATTTAATTGATATATCCCTAATAGGACTTGCCATTTTTGGTGCTATTTTGATCTTTATTTTTGTTTTTTCGGACGAGATTATTATACTTGCCGGAGGTTTAAAGTACCAAAAATATAGCTATGTGGTAAAAATCATGACCATACTATACCTATTTATTTTTCTTAATTATCCCATTCGAATTGCCATAAAAACACTTGTTCTAAATAAAATATTTTTTCATGGATATGTAATTTCTTTTGTATTATCAGTGGTCACTTTTCATTTTTTTCTTAATTATTTTGGGTTGTACGGAGCGGTTGCAGGACTTGCAATAAATCAATTTGTGATGACTTTATATTGGCAAAAACAACTCAAAAAAAATCAATTTCAATTATGGATATAATACACCTTGTTTTAGGAAAAGCCAATCCCGAAAGGATGAATGGTGTTAATAAAGTAGTGTATCAATTGGCTACAAAACAAGTCGAATCCGGACTAAATGTGTCTGTATGGGGAATTGCAAAAGATCAAGAAAAAAATTATGGAAACCGCAATTTCGAAACCCAATTATTCTTGCAACAACGCAATCCATTTAGTGTTTCTAAAGAATTAAAACAGGCAATAATACATCTAAAGATGCCTGTTGTATTTCATCTTCATGGAGGCTGGATTCCGGTTTTTTCGACTGTGTCAAAAATTCTGTTTAGTCATAAAATTCTGTTTGTTTTTACCCCACACGGCGCTTATAATAGTGTTGCAATGGAAAGAAGTTTTTGGGTAAAAAAAATCTATTTTCATTTATTCGAAAAAAAAATATTGCTGCAAACACAAAAAATTCATTGCATCGGAAAAAGCGAAACGATTGGATTATCCCGCCTATTATCGGCACCAAAATCTGTTTTATTGCCTTATGGTTATGAGAATCACAATGCGATGCCAATCACAAAATCGTTGAATGAAAACATTGTCTTTGGCTTCATTGGGCGATTGGATATTTACACCAAAGGACTAGATACGCTACTTGAAGCATTTGAAATTTTGATTCAGAAAACACCAAATGCACAACTTTGGATTATTGGCGACAGCAAAGAAAAAGATTTTTTTAGACAACAAATTATATCCAAAAAACTGGATCAAAATGTGTTTCTTTTGGGGAGTAAATTTGGCATTGAAAAAGACGATCTTTTGGCTAAAATTGATGTTTTTGTGCACCCATCTCGCAACGAGGGATTGCCTTTGTCTGTAATTGAGGCCGCTAGTTTTGGAAAACCTTGTATAGTAACTGATACAACCAATATTGGAGATTTGATTACACAATATGAGGCTGGAATAACGATTTATACTCAAAAAGGAACCGAATTAGAAGAAGCCTTGTCTGGGTTAAATTCTATTTGGAATAATCCTGTAGCTTTTTCAAAACTGCAACAAAACGCAATCAAAATGATTAAAGAAAACTATAACTGGAAAAGAATCATTCAACAGTTTAATCAAGAATTATACAGTACGCAATGACAACCACTTTGACCCATAAACACGACCTTTTTCTAAAGAGAACAAATAACTATTTGTTTATTATTCTAGTATTAATGATAGCCTGCTTTTTTACGTGGAGTGAGAATGTTATGATAACTAGAAGTATCAAAGTAATAGGACGAATGGGGCTTATGATATCCTCCATTGTACTTTACCATAATATTATTCGATATGGCGCAATTAACAATGCAATGGGTTATAAGAACATTTATTCGCCATTGTTTTATTTGTTTTATCTCGGGCTGGGATTTATTTCTTTCTTATGGAGTACCAATCCGGGTTATAGCGCTTTGCAATGGCTTATGACTTTTCAGAGTTTTGTTTTTGCTTATTTTTTCATTAAAAGTATCAAAGTATTAGACTATTTTTTTGAAGGACATTCGATACGCTTGTATCATTTACTTGGAAATTCTGTATTTGTGATTCAAATGGTTTTTATTATAGGAATGATTGTCGATCCTACCACCTTTTTTAGATTAACAAATGGTGGCGAAGAAGCCCGTTTAGGCGGAATTATTATGAATCCCAATGAATTAGGAATGCTTGCAGGAGTTGGTATATCCTGCTTGATTTTTGATTTATATCGAAAGGAAAACAAAACCGGTACAATTTTAAAAATACTTCTTATTTTTTTGGCATTGTATATGACTGGATCTCGATCATCTTTGATTGGAGCGCTACTAATTATATTTTTTCACATCAAGCAAACCAAAGGAAAAATGCTAAAAGTAGTTTTTATCTCCATGGTATTATTAGTAGCACCTGTTGCCATAAACAAAATGATTCTAAAAGGAGGAGATAGTTCTCGACTGGAAGAAGTAATGAGTTTAACAGGCCGATTGCCTTTTTGGAAAGCCCTCATTACAGAAGGCTTACCCAGAGAACCGCTCCTTGGTTTTGGTTTTATGCGAATTGACTACAAAGATTATTTTCAGGGT
Source organism: Flavobacterium rarum (SeqCode) (assembly GCF_965234445.1). Taxonomy (GTDB): domain Bacteria; phylum Bacteroidota; class Bacteroidia; order Flavobacteriales; family Flavobacteriaceae; genus Flavobacterium; species Flavobacterium rarum. The sequence continues at coordinate 102,550 of NZ_OZ248501.1, forward strand.
ACGAATACCTATCCTGGTAATATGACGCACAATACTTTTATTCAAGTCTTAATGAATCTAGGATTTATTGGATTGACCATTGCATTATTTCAATTAACTTTTACCTTAAAAGCTTTTCTATACGAAAACAAAGAAACCCGACTGATGCTTATTGGCATTATGATTCCTGTTTTGATTAATTCTTTTACAGAATTTGGCATTTTTGGCGATAGTAATTATGGTATTTTATTTTATCAAATGATTATTTTTTCGATTGCTTTTACGACCAATCCGAATCTTTCCAAAATTCAAAAACTGCAATTGAAGAAAAAAAGACCTGATCTTGATTTTAATTTGATTTCCAAAAAATAGGTTATTTCCAAAATATGGAAGATGCACTTTTTTTGTTATCTATATAACCCAATAAAATCGGCATTATTTTTTTTGGCATGCTTTTTCTAATACTTAAAATCACTAGTGTCCACTAAAAAATAAAACAAGTTCTTTGAAATTATTGTAAATCTGTATTTTAAGAGTCATTTTTGAGCGTGACGATTTGAAATGATTATTATGTTCGTAAATCAATATTACGAATATGAATCACGGTAAATATGTCTTTTCTCAACTTATTGAATTTCTTCCTCAACGTGTTTTTGACAGGTTAACTAGTAAATATTCTGGCAATAAATCGGTCAAACATTTTACTTGTTGGAATCAATTATTATGTATGATTTTTGGTCAACTTTCAGCAAGAGAAAGTTTAAGAGATTTGATAATTGTCATAGAAGCACATCAATCAAAATCATATCATTTAGGATTTGGCAAAAATGTAACTCGTAGTAATTTATCCAAAGCCAATGAAAATCGTAATTATAAAATATTTGAAGAGTTTGCCAATCATTTAATATTGATTGCCCAAGATAAAAAAAGCAATGATACCTTTGAAATAAAAGGCAATATTTATGCTTTTGATTCTTCAACAATTGATCTATGTTTGAGTGTATTTTGTTGGGCTCATTTTCGAAAAACTAAAGCAGGAATAAAATTGCACACTCTATTTGATATTAACACACAAATCCCTGTATTTATTCATATTACAGAAGCAAATGTGCACGATGTTAATGCAATGGATGTCATAGATTATGAGCCGTTTGCTTATTATATTTTTGACCGTGCTTATGTTGATTATGATCGACTTTTTCGAATTACAAAAGCTAATGCTTATTTTGTTGTTAGAGCAAAATCTAATGTGAAATTTAAAAGAATGTATTCTCTAAAAATTGACAAAACCACTGGAATTAAATATGACCAAATTGGTAAAATAGAAGGTTTTTATACCTCAAAAGATTATCCAGAAAAGATACGAAAAGTAAAATTTTTCGATACTGAAAATAAAAAAATGTTAGTCTTTTTGACCAATAATTTTGAATTATCAGCTCAAGATATTGCACTACTTTACAAACAACGATGGCAAGTAGAATTGTTCTTTAAATGGATAAAACAGCACCTAAAAGTTAAGACCTTTTGGGGAACAACAGAAAATGCTGTTCGTATTCAAATTAATGTAGCAATTGTAACTTACTGTTTGGTTTCTATAATAGCAAAAGATTTAAAAATCAATCGCTCAACTTACGAAATTCTACAAATTTTATCCGCATCATTACTCGATAAAACATCTATAAATGAACTACTTATGAAATCAGATTGCAATAATGTCAATGAACATAATACTAACCAGCTGGTTTTTAACTTATTTTAAGTGGACACTAGTGACTTAAAATATAAAAAAATATTAAGTATGAAATCAATATTACAAAAACTTGGATATTCAATTGCAACTGCCGAAGAAAATATAGGGGCCATACAAGTTGAACTTTTATTTATAAACAATCCAGACAATTCTATAAGATGGATTTGGAATGCTTCTTGTAAAAAGGCTATTTTTTTAAAATTTTATAATATCGGTAGCTTCAGAGCCTTTGCATTTGCAACAGCAATCCGAATACTATTTTTTTTAAGATTACAAAAAATGGTCTTTAAAAAAAGAATATTTTATTTTAATGCATTAACAGCAAGAACTGTTTTTGATTGCACCAAAGATTGGAGCCTTTTTATGGGTACTATTGGACTAAATAGTAAAGCTATACTATATGCTGATTCCTTTTTTTATAAAATTGCTACAACCGAAAGTGCCAAAACAATGATTCAGAATGAACATACTATTTTGAGCCAAATCAATTTAAAAAATACAGAGTTCATTACTCCAAAAGTGACAATCATTTCCAAAGACATTATTCAACTAACCGATATCTCAAATAAAGGAAAGAGGGCCAAAAAATTCACAACGGCTCATCTTACTGCTTTAACTGAAATGAGTCATATTCATGAAATAACCATTCAAGTAAGCCAATGGCAGTTGTTCCAAACTTTGAAAGAAAGTTTTGAGCATTGTAGCAGCGAAAAAATCCCTAGAAATATTACTCGAAAATTGAACACCTTAATTCAAAACTGCCTTCCTAATCAAGAGGTTAAAATTAATCTGTCCCAAGGAGATTTCACTCAATGGAACATGTACCAAACCGATGATAAAATAGCAATATATGACTGGGAATTGGCCAGTTTTGAAAAACCAAAAGGATATGACTATTTTCATTATATGATGCAGCAAGGAATACTTGTAGATCGAAAAAGTTGGAAATTGATTTATCAAGATATTCTTCAATACAGTGCAAATGAGTTTGGAGACCAACTTTTTAACAAAGATTTAAACGAGTGCCTCAAATGGTACTTGTTAATTAATTGCATGTACAACATGAATATTTATGCCAAAACCGATGTATGGTACCCCCAAATTCATTGGATGTTGGCTGTTTGGAACGAGGCTTTGAATCATTTTATAAAAGACGAATACACCCAAAGGCAAATGATTATTATGGATTTGTTTGATTTATTACAAAATCAAGAGTATGCCGCACTAAAATATCCAAAAGAATATCCCGAAGATTTAAGTATAAACTCAGATATTGATTTAGTTATTACAAAAAAAACGAATTCAATAGTTATGAAATACCTCAAAAATCATTCTTTGGTTTCCAAAATTAATAGCAATCAAAAATCATTTATGAATACTATTCAAGTTTTTACAGGTGAAGGAAGTATTTTATCTATAGATTTAATATGGCAATTGAAAATAAAAAATTATGAAATATTAAGTACAAAAGAAATAATTGCAAATAATTATAAAAATAATTATGGTGCAAAAAACGCCTCTAAAATTGACACAGCAAGGTTTATAATCCTATTTTACACTCTTAATGGAGCCTTAATTCCCGAAAAATATTTAGATTACAAAAAAGAGATAGAAACCTCAAAAGAACCATTGGATTTAGTTTTGCAAAATTATTTTGATGATACTAAAAATAATATTTCACAAATTCAATATTTTATTCAACAAAAAAAAGGAAACAGTAATTTTTACTATCTAAAAAACACGTTGAATTATTGCATGGACACCTTAAAAAACACCTTTAATAATCAAGGATTTACAGTTACTTTTAGTGGTGTCGATGGCGCAGGAAAATCTACAGTGATTGACATGCTTGCGTATAGAATTGAAAAGCAACTCCGTAAACCAGTAGTAGTTTTACGCCACAGACCCTCACTATTACCTATATTGAGTGTTTGGACAAAAGGAAAACAAAAAGCCCACCAGGATGCTACAAACAACTTGCCCAGACAAGGAAAAAATAATAATGCTTTTTCCTCTTTTGCTCGTTTTTCTTATTATTATTTGGATTTTTTGATTGGACAATTTGTTGTCTATTTCAAATACATTTTAAGAGGTTATGTGGTTGTTTATGATCGTTATTATTTTGATTTTATAAATGACAGCAAACGCAGTAACATTGTTTTGTCAAAAAAAATATCCTCTTTTGGGTACCAATTTTTGTTAAAACCCAAGTTTAATTTTTTCCTTTTTGCGGATGCCAATACCATTCTTAATCGAAAAAAAGAATTGAGTAAAACTACTATCGAACTCTTGACAGATGATTATAAAAATCTATTTCTGAAATTAAAATCAAAAAGTAATATTGCTATTTATGAAAGCATCCAAAATGAAGATTTGGAAGTTACTTTAAATCAAATTGTTACCACTATAATACAGACCAAAAAATGAAACGATTTTTAGAAAAAATAATCCAAATGCGCAATCCAAATTTCAAATTTGATCCAACATTACCCTTGGCAACAATTCTGGAATTTGTATGGATGCAAAGTTTATGTCTGCTGAGAGGTTTTAAAGTTCTATTTTTTTTTAGAAAACCAAAAGCTATGATGCTAGGTAGAGGTGTTTCTTTTTTTTATATCTCTAAAATTAAATGGGGCAAATTTCTTCGACTTGGTGATTTTGTATTTGTATCGGCTTTGGGTAAAAACGGAATCCAATTTGGTAATAATGTAAGCATCGGTGCTTTTAGCCGCATTATTGTTTCGACCACATTAAACGATTTGGGCGACAAAATAGTCATTGGAAACTCGGTTGGCATTGGCGAATATGCCTCATTAGGCGGAGCAGGCGGTCTAGAAATTGGAGATGAATGTATTGTAGGTCCTTATTTAAGTTGTCATCCTGAAAATCATAATTATGAAGATTTGAATTCCTCCATTCGATTTCAAGGTGTGAATAGAAAAGGCATAAAAATTGGCAAAAACTGCTGGATTGGCAGTAAAGTAAGCATTCTAGACGGAGTAGAAATAGGCAATGGCTGTATTATAGCAGCAGGTGCGGTTGTAACAAAATCTTTTCCAGATAATAGTATAATAGGCGGTGTTCCCGCAAAACTTTTAAAAACCAGAAGCAATGACTAAAACTATTTTGGCTAGTTGTTATGCCGTAAATCCGTATAAAGGTTCCGAGAATGGAATGGGGTGGAACTTTGTGTATCAAATTGCGAGATATAATAGAGTAATTGCCATTACGCGTGAAAATAATAAAGAAATGATTGAGCAATATATGACTCAAAATCAAGACGTGGTTTTTGCAAATATTACTTTCTTGTATTTTGATCTACCGTATTGGATGCGTTTCTGGAAAAAAGGAGGTCGTGGAGCCATGCTCTACTATTACTTATGGCAAAAAGGAATTGTTACTTTCATAAAAAAACAGAATTTAGAGTTTGATATTGCTCATAATGTTAATTTCCATAATGATTGGACACCTAGCTCTTTATGGAAGCTGAAAAAACCAATGGTTTGGGGACCGATAGGGCATCATCCCGAAATACCCAAACATTTTTTAAATCCTTATGCTGTTAAATATTTTTTGCAAGATCGAATGACTTGGTTTGTAAAAAATTGTTTTTGGACGCTTTCATTTTCTTTACAAAATACCAAAAAGAAAGCCAATCATATATTGGGGATGAACTCTGGAGTCGCAACAGCATTAAAGATTAGTACAGAAAATTTTTCGATACTCCCATCTGTTGCCACCGAAGATAATTTTTTGGGAAATAGTATACCAAAAAAAGGCTTTGAGATCATAAGCGTTGGTCGTTTTGTTCCCTTGAAAGGATTTGACTTGACACTTCTTTCATTTACTAGTTTCATCAACTCATTAGAACCAAAAGATCGCAAAAATTGCAAACTAACACTAATTGGGACAGGTCCAGAAAAGGATTTTTACAAAACCATTATTACTCAAAATCACATTGAGCCTTATGTAGAAATTATAGAATGGATAGACCGAAGTGAGTTGATGAAGCTTTATGAAAAATCAGCTGTTTTTTTATTTCCTTCACATGAAGGAGCGGGTATGGTAGTGGCAGAGGCATTATCGTTTGGGCTACCCGTAATTTGTTTGGATAATGAAGGCCCTGGTGAATTTGTCAATTCAAAATGTGGTTTTGCAGTTTCACAATTAGATTATGATAAAACCATTTTAGAATTAAAAGAATCACTGTCAAAACTTTATTTTGATAAAAATCTATTGCATCAAATGAGTCTTGATGCACGAAAACACTACTTGGAAAAATTTACTTGGAATAGCAGAGGAGATTATTTGGAAACAATATACAAAACATTATAAAATGAGAATTATAGCCATTCACCTGCTAAATAATTATAGCGGAAGCCCAAAAGTATTGATGCAATTGCTTAAATGCTGGACAAAAAACAATATAGAAACTCATCTTTATACTTGTGGAGGAGAGGGGTTTTTGACAAATATTCCCAATGTAAACAATCATTTTTATTGGTATCGTTTTGCGAAAAATCCAATAATACGGTTGCTTTTCTTGCTAACTAGTCAATTTTTGTTAGCCACTCAATTGCTTTTTGTATTAAAGAAAAAAGACATACTGTACATCAATACCGTATTCCCTTTTGGAGCGGCATTTATTGGTAAAATTATTGGTTGCAAAGTTATTTATCACATTCATGAAACTGGAGTAAAACCAAAGATTTTGAATCAATTTCTTTTCGGAATAGTAAAATTTTGCGCAACAAATGTTGTTTATGTTTCAAATTTTTTGGCCGAACAGCAACCTATGAAAGTTAAAAATAATGTCTTGTATAATGTAATAGAAAACAGTTTTAGAAAAGAAGCTCGATTTCATTTAGAAAAAAATAAAGAATCAAAAATTGTATTGATGATTAGCTCTTTAAAAAGGTATAAAGGTATAAATGAATTTGTAAAATTGGCCGAATTATGTCCCCACTACATTTTTAAATTGGTTGTAAACGCCAATCTAAAAGAAATAGATCATTATTTTAAAAATAAAATTTTACCCTCTAACCTCATTTTGATTACTAGCCAAAAAGAAGTACATCCTTTTTATGAAGAAGCCAGTATTGTAGTCAATCTTACCGTTACCAAACTCTGCAAAGAAACCTTTGGACTAACTATATTAGAAGCAATGACTTATGGTATTCCTACGATTGTTCCTCCTATTGGTGGTATGACTGAGCTTGTAGAGAACAACAAAAATGGATATTTAATTGACAGTCAAGAATTGATTCTTATTTCTCAAAAAATAAATCAGTTATTCCAAAATCCGCTTTTATACCAAGAGATGAGCCAGAGTGCCGTTGTAAAAAGTACATTTTTCAGTGAGGATTATTTTGAAAAAGAATCTATAAAAATTATTTCCAATTAATATTTTTTTTTCCAACTTATGGAAAAAAAAGAATTTTAAAAAATAAAAAAGCATTAATAATCAACGACTTACATTGTTAGTATGGTTTTTGGCATAAGATTAGTAAAGTATATAAATAATGAAATGAGCATAAACGAAAATTGGCAACAAAGACCAATGATGATATGCAAATTACATATGACCGATAAAAAAACAAATATCAACATATGAACAAAGATAGAGTCGCCATTATAGGTACAGTAGGTTTACCCGCCAAATACGGTGGGTTTGAAACCCTTGCAGAACATTTAGTAGAGCATTTGTCTCCAAAATATGATTTTACAGTGTTTTGTTCCGGAAACAAATACACCAAAAAGGAACGTACTTCAACTTATAAAGGGGCAGTTCTAAAGTATATACCGCTCAATGCCAATGGAATTCAAAGTATTCCTTATGATACTATTTCTATTTTACTAGCATTAAAAAACAGTGATGTCTTATTAATACTTGGCGTAGCTGGTGCTTGGATATTACCATTTGTTCGACTTTTCACCAACAAAAAAATCATAATTTCTATAGACGGAATGGAATGGAAAAGAGACAAATGGCCTTTATTGGCAAAATTATATTTATGGTGGTCAGAAAAAATTGCTATTAAGTTTTCTCATATTGACATTTCTGATAATGAATCGATTCAGGATTACACAGCACTACGTTACAAAACCTTAAGTAGGGTAATTGAGTATGGTGCTGATCACACTTTGCAAGTAAAGCCCTGTCGAAAAGACATAAGAAAATATCGATTTCTTAAAAGAAAGTATGCTGTAAAAGTGTGCCGAATAGAACCCGAAAACAATGTACATTCAGTTCTGGAGGCCTTTAAAAAGTATGCAAAAATGAATTTGGTAATTGTAGGCAATTGGAATAATAGCAAATATGGTATTGATTTAAAGGAAAGTTACAAGGATATCCAAAATATTTTGCTTTTAGATCCCATATACAATCAAAGAGAAATTGATTTAATACGAAGTAATGCCACTTTGTACATTCATGGACATTCTGCTGGTGGAACAAACCCATCCCTTGTGGAAGCAATGTATTTAAAGCTTCCAGTAATAGCCTTTAATGTTTCGTACAATAAAACTACAACCGAAAATAATGCTTTGTATTTTAACTCATCCGAGGATTTAATGGACCATTTGAATACTATTACGGAATCTGTATTACTAGAACAACGAATTAAGATGAAAGAAATAGCATCGAGAAGATATACTTGGAATGTTATTTCAAACCAATATGATTTATTAATAAAAGAAGCGCTTTCTATTAAGTTTAAAAACAGTGTTTTGGGTGAAATACAAAAATTAAATCCAACTATATTGCAAGAATATCAATTGTCACATCTTCAAAATAGTATCTTATTTTACGAAAATAAACAGCTATGAAAATAATTTTAGAATATCTATCACTAGGGTTTTTGTCATTGTTACTGAGTTTGTTATACACTCCTGTATTAAAAAAAATAGCCATTAAAATCAATTTAGTTGATAAGCCTAATTTTAGGAAAATACATATTACCAGTATACCCCTTATAGGCGGAATTTCAATTGCTTTTTCTGTACTTACCGTTATTTTAATTTCCGGAAGCATTACGCTTTGCAAAGAATATTTATCCATTTTTAGTGCTTCATTTACAATACTAATCATTGGTGTTATTGATGACAAAAATGATATTAAAGCTAAATATAAATTGGCTATTCAATTAATTTTATCTTTCATAATTGCTATGTCAGGAGTACGAATTTTTTCTTTTTATGGTCTATTTGGTGTCTACGAAATTGCAGTTTGGTTGCAGTATCTGATCACTATTTTGATTATAACTGGAGTAGTAAATGCTTTTAATCTAATAGATGGAGTTGATGGTTTACTGGGTAGTTTCTCACTATTAGGATTTACTATGTTTTTAATAGCGTCAATATATTACAAAGATTATTATTTGGGGTTACTTAGTGTCATTTTTATTGGGGCAATTGTTGGGTTTTTGAAATTTAATTTGTCAAAAGAGAAAATTTTCATGGGTGATTCTGGCTCTCTATTTCTAGGTTTTATTTTAGTAACATTGGGAATACACCTTTTAGGAAAACAGGAAATTCATCAAGAAAACAATTATGGATATGTTTTCTTGATTTTAGTAGCTTTTTTTTCTATTCCTGTTTTAGATTCTTTACGGGTTTATATGGGGCGAATAAAGCGAGGAAAATCTCCTTTTATGCCAGATAAATCACATTTGCATCATTTACTGCTAGGAGCAGGATTGACACATAAAAGAATTGCATTAGCTGTAGTTATCCTATGTTTAATTTTCTTTTCCTTAGGTTTTGGATTAATCTCCTCCTATTCTACAACATTAATTATTTTTTCTATTATAATTGTCTTTTGGTTTCTAATTAGGCTATTACTAGTTATAAATAATTTGCAAAAATGGATTCATAAAATAAAAAAAACAGAAAAAGACTAACATTAATATATGTAATATTTTAATACTAACAATAAAAAATAAACTTATGGAATATTCAAATTTACTACAGAAAAAAATGGCATTAGCCAATGGATTGTTCAATGTACCTGCACAAACCTTTTACGAAAGTAAACTAAATAAATTGACTGGTGCCTACACTGTAGCTTGGAGTGACGAACATAAAAAACACTCCCACAAAGCCTCATTACGCATTACTGATTTTGAAGGATATAGAGTCAGTCCATCCTCTTTTAAATATTTAGTACCCGCTATAAACACTTATATACAAGCCAAAAAGAATTATATAATAAAAAAGCCGCTTCCTTTTATTGTATATGAAGCTATTAATTTTATGAATAGTATTTTAAAACCCGGAAAAAAGGTACTTGAGTTTGGTTCTGGTAACTCAACACTCTGGTTTCTAGAAAAAAAATGTGATATCACTAGTATAGAGCACAACAAACTATGGTACAATACGGTTAATGATTATGCACAATCTGCATCATTTGACAAAGATGTAATGAGTCAATTTAGTTTTTTGAATAAACAAAAAGAAACTACTTGGCAATTCCTTGATGAGACCGAAAATGAAAGTTTTGATTTAATTCTTGTAGATGGATCAAATGATTTTAATAATCGTAATGAATGCATAGAAAAATCCATCTCAAAACTTAAAAAAGGGGGCTGGATGGTCTTAGATAATTCAGATCATCCTAATAATTGGCCGGGAGGTTTGTATATGGATTCTTTGTATAAAAGAGTACGCTTTACAGGTTTTACTCCTATGGGGTTGTACATTTCCCAAACTAGCTTTTGGCAAAAAACAGAATAAAAAGTTACCACAAAATTCCCAATTATAAATGCTAATCCTGTTTAAGGATGCCGTTAATTATTTATTGAAGTAAATAATTAACGGCATTTTATTTTATAAATCATGAGCTTGTTTGAAATTTTAGACATTGAGTTTTATGAGATTATTTCAGATATAAACATAGTTTTAAAGGCTATATTCTATAATACTCAGCATTGAATTTTAACCATATAAGAAGTATAAGATCATTTAAGAAGATACAAAATGAATAACTTATATGTCCTTATATTTCTGGTTCTACTCTCAATCGTGTGGGTTTTAAAAATTAAAAATTTAATTTTTCTTTGCACCATTAAGTCATTAAGGTTTATTAAGTCCTAGAAAACTTTATTTTTCTTAATCTCTTAATGGTAAAAATTTTTCTTTATTTTTTCTTACCCACACAATTCATGGTAGAACTATATTTCTTATATGGGTAACTTTTTCATCCCAAACTAAAAGCTTCGGGAGTCAGTAGTTTTTTTGGTAAAAAAAACGATTCAAAAATGATGTACCTTATATAATTAAGCGGTTTTAAACTATATTTTAGACCAATAAAATTTAAGCAAAACAGTGAACTTTAACTGAAGGAAATTAAAAACACAACATTTATCTTTGATATTTAACTACTTATATCAATAATTCTATATAACAGTCCGATTTGTCAGTTAGCGTATTCGAGAACTATTATTGAATCTCGACTGCACTCGAATACAATGTCATAAAGGTTAAGGAATTTGTCTTTATTTATTTTCATGCAGATTTCGCAGATTCGGCTGATTTTATTCCCTTTTCTCTGCTAAAATCAGCTTAATCTGCTTGCTTTTTTATTTTTCTTAATTTTATGACATTACGCTCGATTTGACAAAAATAGGATTGGACTATATTGCAATTGCAATCGGTTTTATATTCTTTCGAGCCTTATTAATAAAAGCACTGGATTATAAATAAAATATGACTGTTCGCAAAATGTACCAAGTCATTTTTTTGCTACAGATTACACAGATTTTAAACACAATTATTAAAGAAATCTGTGTAAATCTTTTTTTATAAATAACCCAATGTCATTAATTTAAGGATCTCTCACCATCCTTTTTCAAAATATGACTCTCGCAAAGACGCGAAGGCGCAAAGGAATCGGCTCTAAACTTTGCGCCTTTGCGTCTTGGCGAGAAAAAACAAAGCTTAACTTAATGACATTGCCCGATAGCTATGGGAGTGGCTAATTTTATTGGTTTGGTATTAGTCACGGATAGTCATAAAATAAAAAAGGCTTACTTTAATTAAAATGCAAACCCTTTTTTATCTACTATGTATGCTTTTTATTCTATTGAAATAATAATAAACTCACTACGTCTATTTGCTTGATGTTCGATTTCTGTACATTTTACACCATCTGAACAATTGTTTACCAATTGAGCTTCCCCATACCCTTTGCCAGATAATCTATTTTCTTCGATACCATTTTTTATCAACCAGTCTATAGTAGATTTTGCACGTTTATCAGAGAGTCTTATATTGTATTGTTCTGTTTGTCTGCTATCCGTATGAGATCGAACATCAATTTTCATTTTAGGAAATTGTTGCATGACAACTACTATTTTGGCCAACTCAAAAGTGGCGTCTTTTCTAATATTTGATTTGTCCAAATCAAAATAAATAATAGGAATATCCAATGTTTTAGCTAAATCAGTTCCTATTCCAATTTTTTTGATACGTTTACTTAATTGAAGGGGTAAATCAGTTTTACCAGTAGTATTTTTAATTGTAATTTTTTCTTCTTTGGTCTCATAATCCTCTTTAGCGGCTCTGATGTAGTACGTTTTGCCACAAACCACCTCAATACTGTAATTGCCTTTGTTATCAGTCTTAATTTCTTTCACGAGTTTAAAATGATCGTCAAACACACTTATTTTTGCATCGATTAATAACTCTCCTGTTTCTTGATTGATAAGAATTCCAGACAATAATTGTTCGCAAACCAGTTTACGTATTTCTGTAAAACCATAAATATCATCATATCCTAAACCTCCAGGTCTATTAGAAGTAAAAAAACCTTTACTTTCTTTAGTATTTATCAAAAATGCAAAATCATCTTGTGGTCCGTTGATGGGTTCTCCAACGTTTTGGGTAGCTGAATAAGTGTTATTGTCAATTTTAGTAACAAAAATATCTAAACCTCCTAATCCAGGATGGCCGTCACTTGCAAAATACAATTCATTATTTTCAGATACAAATGGAAATGTTTCTCTGCCTTCAGTATTTATTTCTGTTCCTAGATTCTCTGGTTCTCCAAATGTTCCATCCTTTTTTATTGCTACTTTAAACAAATCAGATTGGCCAAATGTACCTGGCATATCCGATACAAAGTAAAGTGTATTTTCATCTTCACTCAAAGCGGGATGTGCCACACTGTATTCATTATTATTAAACGGCAATTCAACTATGTTTGTCCAATTGCTATTAATTAAAGTTGCTTTGTATAACTTTAAAAGTGTTACTTTTTTGGCATCTTTTCCTTTTTTCCCATCTAAATAATTATTTCTTGTAAAATACATTGTTTGACCATCCTTTGTAAAAACTGGAGTTGATTCATGAAATCTTGAATTGATAATTTTACTAAATCGTTTTGGATTACTTAAATTTCCATCGCCATTTATCTCGGAACTATACAGATTTGTAAAAGATTGATTCGTCCATTTAAATATTTTTTGTGCTGTTCGTCCAGTATCTCTAGCCGAAGCAAAGACCAAATTATTGTTAAAGAAAGAACTGCCGTAATCTGAATATTCGGAGTTAATACTTTCGTTAACTATTGTATAACGTCCCGAATTGGCTTTGATTTCTTGTAGATAATTTTTTTGGTTTTCATACAATTTAGCCCTCAAATCATTTGCTGCCTTTTTGTTGAAATTATCAAGTATTTTATTGGCTTTGTCATAATTGCCAACAGATTTTAAGGTTTGAGAATAGCGGTAATAATATTCTGGTTCTTGTTCGTTATTTAGGTTAAATAGTTCCGTATACCATTTTTCTGCTTTACTTAAATTTGCATTAAAATAATAGGCATTTCCAAGCTTTTGAAACATTTTTTCGTTTTTATATCCTTTAAGTGCAACACTCTCATAGGTAGATATTGCATCTATATAAGAATAATTGTTGTATTTTTTGTCGGCATCCTCAATTCTAGATTTTTGCCCATATCCAGATACTGCTACCGTAAACATTATTATGCTGTAGATTGAAGTTTTTATTTTTATCATGATAAAGAATTTAAAAGAATCTTGGTGATATAATTTTGTCATATTTATTAAACAATTCAAAGCGTAAAAAAATCTCATGAGAGCCTGAATTATAATTGGCCAACTGCGTAGTTTCTAAGTCATAACCATAGCCAATAAACCAGGAATCACTAACTTGAAATCCAGCCATTGCACTAACAGCAGCACTCCATCTGTAAGCAAGTCCTAGTACAAACTTTTCATTGTACATCATATTGGCAGATAAATCGATTTGTAAAGGAGCTCCTTCTACGTATTTTACTAATAATGAAGGTTTTAGTTTAAAGTTGTAACTTAGATCAAAAACATGACCTGCAATTAAATAAAGATTTATATTTTCTTTAGCAACATGGCTCGTGGCACCTGCAGTGGCATAACCATCAAAGTGTTTTGTTTCTAATAAATGTGGAGCTGAGATCCCTAAATAAGTTGCATCTGAATGAAGATAGAGACCAAGTCCTATATTTGGGGAAAATTTATTATCTATATTTTCCTCAAATATAGGATCGCCTGCATCGTATTGATTGAGCTTGGTAAAATCTACATTGAGTAAATTTGCTGTTCCTTTGAGTCCAAAAGATAATTCATATTGTTCAGATGCTCTTATACTGTAAGAGAAATCTACCGCAATGTTGTTTTCGCTGGAAGGTCCAATTTTGTCATTCACCACTGATACTCCAAGTCCGATGTTACTGTTGTTAATAGGAGTATTAATTGAAGCTGTATTAGTTGTAGGTGCTCCATCAAGTCCTACCCACTGTGTTCGGTGTAATACAAAAATACTCATAACATTTCTAGACCCAGCATACCCTGGATTAATATTGATTGTATTGTACATGTATTGGGTGAACTGTGCGTCTTGTTGACTATATATTACTCCTGAAAAAAGTAAAAGTACTAACCCGATTAATTTATTTTTCATCTTTTTATTTTTAATAATCCCTAAAACTTTGGTGTTTTATGAATTTGAGTTAATAAAACTATTTTCTATTTATATACAAGTAACCTGATTTTTTAACACTATTATTAATTCCTGTTTTGTATTTTAAAACATAATAATATGTTCCTACAGGTAGCTCTTCTGCTTGTGTTATGGTTACACGACCTTCGGAAATCCCTTTAAATGCGCGATCAGTATTATTGTATCCATTACGTTCGAATACCAACACGCCCCAACGGTTAAAAATCGCTACTGTATTATCCGGGTAACATTCTAATCCTCGAATATAAAAGAGATCATTATTCCCATCTCCATTTGGCGATACGGCATTAAATATTTCTATAATGCAACCTGAAAGACCCAATACGGTAGGATTGTCACTTGCATTATTAAGATCATCAGACATGTCTTTCACTATAGTTCCATTTAGACTTTTTCCTTCAACAGAAGCTTGATTTGTAATGCTTCCTAAGTTAATGTCAGATTGTTTAAGTTTATAGGTAGCAGTAAAAGTGGTATCATCAACTTGTCCAACACTCAAAGTTATTGGCGCACCTATAATAGTAATTCCGGGTAAGAGATCTTCTATTTTGACATCGTTTAAAGGTATGTTTCCTGTATTTGTTATAACAAAATGATAGGTTACTGTTTCTCCTACTTGGGCAAAACCATCATTATTGTCATCTTCAAAAACAACTGTTTTTATTAATGCAATGCTAGGTTTTTGAATCAATTGCAAGACGGTAGTTCGATCACCTCCTTTTATCGGATTACCATTATCTGAAACAACTGACAAAGCAGTGCCATTTGTATCAACTCCAGAAGCAATAGCAGAATTTACTACTTTACCTAAATCTATATCTGCTTGTGTAATTATATAATTTACTTTGATATTAGTAACACTTCCAATTGCTAATGAATTTGTAACTGCAATTGGTGTAGCAGATAGCAATGCGTCATTAATAACAATGTTATTTATAGCAATATTTCCTGTGTTAGTGATTGTAAATGTATAAGTAATTGTTTCTCCAGCTAATACTGACCCAGCCAATGTGGCCGTTTTAATTAATGTCATTGCTGGTATTTGAACTAAAACAGTTACAGTAGCCGTATCACAATTCGAACTATTTCCTTTTTCACATATTTGATAGGTTAAAGTATATGTTCCTGCAGGAGTATTGGGTAAAACATCTATTGTTCCGTCTGGATTTAGTGCTAAATTTGGGTTGGATATAAGTACCGTTACAATAACATCCGATGCTTTAATACCTAACGTGTTTAAAGTATCGTTTCCAAAAACATTGATTACTCCCAAAGCTGCTCCCTGACTATTAACCGGCGTAGAAGCAGAGTCATTTACAGCATCAATAACAAAAGTTGGAGCTGAATTACAAAGGGCTGTTGCAGGTGGATAATTGACTATTACACTTAGAGTTGGGTTCAATGAAAACTCCATTGTTACAGTTGGTCTTGTTAATTCAAATCCATCACTGCCTTGTATCCATTTGCCATTTACCAATAACCATCCTGGCCAATCAATAGTTTTTCCGCTACCATCTAATACTGTTCCTGGCCACAACAATTGACCTGTCAATGGCAAATTAGTTTGTGTTGCTACTACGGTATTGGCACTATCTATCCACTTCACAGTAAGTAAATTAGTCGCGGTAAAATTATCAGGAGTAACAGTATAAGACACATAAGGTGTGTCATTCAAACAAAGGTTACTAGTTGTAATTGTCATTGTTGGAGCAACCACAGATACTGTAACTATAGCTGTATTACAATTTGACGGATTTAATATTTCACATATTTGATATGTTAATGTATAAGTTCCTGCTGGAGTGTTTGGAGCTAAAACTATAGTTCCATCACTATTTAATGTCATAAATCCAGAAGAGTCAGCTACTGTTTGTGACAACATTACTTGAGTTGAATTTATTGAAGCACCATTCAGTTGATCATTAGCTAATACATTTAAAACCGTAACCATTTGATTAATTCCTACTATTGATGCCACGGAATCATCAACTGCATCAATTGCTGCTTGGGCAACATTTATAGTTACTGTAGTGGAACTGCAATTGGCTGGGTTTAATACTTCGCAAATGCTGTAATCAAAAGTATAAGTTCCTGCTGGAGTTCCTGCATTTACTGCTACTTCGCCTGTGCTGGTGTTGAAGGTTATTCCTGTAGGTAAAGCTGAGGCTAGGGTCAAGGCTACTTCACTTGGTATTACCGCTACACCATTTAGTTTGTCATTGGTAAGTACATTGGCTATAGCCGTACCGCCTGTGTAACCGTTTACGGCTGTGGCGTTGGTATCGGCTACGGCTAATATTGGAGCTTGACCTACATTTACTGTTATTGTTATGGTACTGCAGTTTGCTGGATTTAACACTTCGCAAATGCTGTAATCAAAAGTATAAGTTCCTGCAGGGGTTCCTGCATTTACGGCTACTTCTCCCGTGCTGGTATTGAAGGTTATTCCTGTAGGCAATGCTGTGGCTAGGGTCAAGGCTACTTCACTTGGGATTACCGCTACGCCATTTAGTTTGTCATTCGATAAAACATTGGCTATTGCTGTTCCGCCTGTGTAACCGTTTACGGCTGTGGCATTAGTATCGGCTATGGCTAATATTGGAGCTTGGGCAACATTTACTGTTACTGTAGTGGAACTGCAATTGGCTGGGTTTAACACTTCGCAAATGCTGTAATCAAAAGTATAAGTTCCTGCAGGGGTTCCTGCATTTACGGCTACTTCTCCCGTGCTGGTGTTGAACGTTATGCCTGTAGGTAGAGCTGTGGCTAGGGTCAAGGCTACTTCGGCTGGAATTACCGCTACACCATTTAGTTTGTCATTGGTAAGTACATTGGCTATAGCCGTACCGCCTGTGTAACCGTTTACGGCTGTGGCGTTGGTATCGGCTACGGCTAATATTGGAGCTTGGGCAACATTTATAGTTACCGTTGTGGTACTGCAATTGGCTGGGTTTAATACTTCGCAAACGCTGTAATCAAAAGTATAAGTTCCTGCTGGAGTTCCTGCATTTACGGCTACTTCTCCCGTGCTGGTATTGAAGGTTATTCCTGTAGGTAAAGCTGTGGCTAGGGTCAAGGCTACTTCACTTGGGATTACCGCTACGCCATTTAGTTTGTCATTCGATAAAACATTGGCTATTGCTGTTCCGCCTGTGTAACCGTTTACGGCTGTGGCATTAGTATCGGCTACGGCTAATATTGGAGCTTGGGCAACATTTACTGTTACTGTTGTGGTACTGCAGTTTGCTGGGTTTAACACTTCGCAAATGCTGTAATCAAAAGTATAAGTTCCTGCTGGAGTTCCTGCATTTACGGCTACTTCTCCCGTGCTGGTATTGAAGGTTATTCCTGTAGGTAAAGCTGAGGCTAGGGTCAAGGCTACTTCGGCTGGAATTACCGCTACACCATTTAGTTTGTCATTGGTAAGTACATTGGCTATAGCCGTACCGCCTGTGTAACCGTTTACGGCTGTGGCGTTGGTATCGGCTACGGCTAATATTGGAGCTTGGGCAACATTTATAGTTACCGTTGTGGTACTGCAATTGGCTGGGTTTAACACTTCGCAAATGCTGTAATCAAAAGTATAAGTTCCTGCAGGGGTTCCTGCATTTACGGCTACTTCTCCCGTGCTGGTATTGAAGGTTATTCCTGTAGGTAAAGCTGTGGCTAGGGTCAAGGCTACTTCACTTGGGATTACCGCTACGCCATTTAGTTTGTCATTGGTAAGTACATTGGCTATAGCCGTACCGCCTGTGTAACCGTTTACGGCTGTGGTGTTGGTATCGGTTACGGCTAATATTGGAGCTTGACCTACATTTACTGTTACTGTAGTGGAACTGCAATTGGCTGGGTTTAATACTTCGCAAATGCTGTAATCAAAAGTATAAGTTCCTGCAGGAGTTCCTGCATTTACGGCTACTTCTCCCGTGCTGGTGTTGAAGGTTATTCCTGTAGGTAAAGCTGAGGCTAGGGTCAAGGCTACTTCACTTGGTATTACCGCTACACCATTTAGTTTGTCATTGGTAAGTACATTGGCTATAGCCGTACCGCCTGTGTAACCGTTTACGGCTGTGGCGTTGGTATCGGCTACGGCTAATATTGGAGCTTGACCTACATTTACTGTTATTGTTGTGGTACTGCAGTTTGCTGGATTTAACACTTCGCAAATGCTGTAATCAAAAGTAAAAGTTCCTGCAGGAGTTCCTGCATTTACGGCTACTTCTCCCGTGCTGGTATTGAAGGTTATTCCTGTAGGTAAAGCTGTGGCTAGGGTCAAGGCTACTTCGGCTGGAATTATCGCTACACCATTAAGTTTGTCATTGGTAAGTACATTGGCTATAGCCGTACCGCCTGTGTAACCGTTTACGGCTGTGGCGTTGGTATCGGCTACGGCTAATATTGGAGCTTGGACAACATTTATAGTTACCGTTGTGGTACTGCAATTGGCTGGGTTTAACACTTCGCAAATGCTGTAATCAAAAGTATAAGTTCCTGCAGGGGTTCCTGCATTTACGGCTACTTCTCCCGTGCTGGTATTGAAGGTTATTCCTGTAGGTAAAGCTGTGGCTAGGGTCAAGGCTACTTCACTTGGGATTACCGCTACGCCATTTAGTTTGTCATTGGTAAGTACATTGGCTATAGCCGTACCGCCTGTGTAACCATTTACGGCTGTGGTGTTGGTATCGGTTACGGCTAATATTGGAGCTTGACCTACATTTACTGTTACTGTAGTGGTACTGCAATTGGCTGGGTTTAATACTTCGCAAATGCTGTAATCAAAAGTATAAGTTCCTGCTGGAGTTCCTGCATTTACGGCTACTTCTCCCGTGCTGGTGTTGAACGTTACCCCTGTAGGCAATGCTGTGGCTAGGGTCAAGGCTACTTCACTTGGAATTACCGCTACACCATTTAGTTTGTCATTGGTAAGTACATTGGCTATAGCCGTACCGCCTGTGTAACCGTTTACGGCTGTGGCGTTGGTATCGGCTACGGCTAATATTGGAGCTTGGGCAACATTTACTGTTACTGTAGTGGAACTGCAATTGGCTGGGTTTAATACTTCGCAAATGCTGTAATCAAAAGTATAAGTTCCTGCTGGAGTTCCTGCATTTACGGCTACTTCGCCCGTGCTGGTATTGAAGGTTATTCCTGTAGGTAAAGCTGTGGCTAGGGTCAAGGCTACTTCACTTGGGATTACCGCTACACCATTTAGTTTGTCATTGGTAAGTACATTGGCTATAGCCGTACCGCCTGTGTAACCGTTTACGGCTGTGGCGTTGGTATCTGCTACGGCTAATATTGGAGCTTGGGCAACATTTACTGTTACTGTTGTGGTACTGCAGTTTGCTGGGTTTAACACTTCGCAAATGCTGTAATCAAAAGTATAAGTTCCTGCTGGAGTTCCTGCATTTACGGCTACTTCTCCCGTGCTGGTATTGAAGGTTATTCCTGTAGGTAAAGCTGAGGCTAGGGTCAAGGCTACTTCACTTGGGATTACCGCTACGCCATTTAGTTTGTCATTCGATAAAACATTGGCTATTGCTGTTCCGCCTGTGTAACCGTTTACGGCTGTGGCATTAGTATCGGCTACGGCTAATATTGGAGCTTGGGCAACATTTACTGTTACTGTAGTGGAACTGCAATTGGCTGGGTTTAATACTTCGCAAATGCTGTAATCAAAAGTATAAGTTCCCGCTGGAGTTCCTGCATTTACTGCTACTTCTCCCGTGCTGGTGTTGAAGGTTATTTCTGTAGGTAAAGCTGAGGCTAGGGTCAAGGCTACTTCACTTGGGATTACCGCTACGCCATTTAGTTTGTCATTCGATAAAACATTGGCTATTGCTGTTCCGCCTGTGTAACCGTTTACGGCTGTGGCGTTGGTATCGGCTACGGCTAATATTGGAGCTTGGGCAACATTTACTGTTACTGTAGTGGAACTGCAATTGGCTGGGTTTAATACTTCGCAAACGATGTAATCAAAAGTATAAGTTCCTGCTGGAGTTCCTGCATTTACGGCTACTTCTCCCGTGCTGGTGTTGAAGGTTATTCCTGTAGGTAGAGCTGTGGCTAGGGTCAAGGTTACTTCGCTTGGAATTACCGCTACACCATTAAGTTTGTCATTGGTAAGTACATTGGCTATAGCCGTACCGCCAGTGTAACCGTTTACGGCTGTGGCGTTGGTATCGGCTACGGCACATATAATATTATTTAGGCTTGTATTAACTGTTGCTCCTGAAGTACAACCAACTGAATTGGTTACAGTAAAATTATAACTACCGGGTGCTAATGCCGTTATCAAATAAGAACTTCCTGAACTGCTATAATTTGCTGTATAAGTTCCGTTTTGGTTTATAGTCCAGTTTCCAGATGGCAATCCGCTTAAAACGACACTTCCAAGAGTGTACATACAAGTTCCTTGAGTAGGTACACCAAGTGAAGGAATAGATGGAGTAGCTGGCTGAGGGTCAACTATTACACTAGTGCCTGAAGAAATACAGCCATCTATACTCTTAGCAGTTACTGTGTAAGTACCTATTGTAACTAAATTAAAAATACCTGTTGTATTAGCATAGGTTGACCCATCTATACTATAAGTCATTCCTGCACTTACAGGAGCTGTGATAGTTATAGTTCCTGTTGATACTGTACAAGTTGGTTGTACTGTTGTTGTTGCAGTAGGAGTTGCTGGAGTTGGACTTACTGTAATCGTTACTGTAAAAGTACCCCCCACGCAACCTGTTGAGGCAGTTGGAGTAACAGTATAAATCGCGGTTTGTAATACTCCTGTTGGGTTAACCAAAACATCGGTAATATCGGCAGTGTTTCCGGTGTTACGTGCGGTACCACCTGTTATTCCACCAGTAACTACTGGTGTGGAGTATGTAAATGTAGTCCCTGAAACTACTGGACTTGTGGTTAAAGTTTGGTTTACTGTCTGGCCACTACAAATTGTTTTCAAAGCATCTACTCCAGATGGTGTTGGATTTAAAGTAATTATTACTGTGAAAGTAGTTCCCAAACAACCAGTTGGTCCGGTTGGAGTTATGGTATAAGTTGCAGTTTGAGATATTCCCGTTGGGTTGATCAAAATATCGGTAATATCAGCGCTGCTTCCTGTGTTACGTGCTGTTCCACCTGTTATCCCACCTGTGACTACTGGTGAAGCATAGGTAAAAGTAGTACCTGAAACTAATGGATTTGTAGTCAATGCTTGATTAACTGACTGTTCGCTACAAATTGTTTTTAATACAGCTACGCCAATTGGTGTCGGATTTACGGTGATAGTTACGGTAAAAGTAGAACCTACACATCCAGATGGAGCTGTTGGAGTAATTGTATAGGTTGCGGTTTGAGCTGTTCCTGTAGAATTAATCAAAACATCGGTAATATCAGCGCTGCTTCCTGTGTTACGTGCTGTTCCGCCTGTTATTCCGCCTGTTACTACTGGTGAAGCATAGGTAAAAGTAGTACCAGAAACTAATGGATTTGTAGTCAATCCTTGATTTACATATTGGCTATTGCAAATTGATTTTATTGCTGCTACTCCAGATGGAGTAGGATTTACCGTAATTACTACTGCAACCGGATTCCCAGGACAACCATTAATCAAAGCAGTTACCATATAAGTAGCAGTTTGAACAATTCCAGTAGTATTAATTAAAAGATCCGTTATTGCTAAGTTACTTGGAACTAACCTAGAAGTACCTCCTGTAATATTTCCAGGAGCTCCTGATATAGTTGGTGCTGAATAACTATAAACAACACCAGTAGTTGTGGATGACAAACTTCTGTTAGTGATTTGTCCACTACAAATAGTTTGTACCAAACCTGAAGTTACAATAGGATTCGGATTCACAGTGATTACCACCGTAGCTACATCACCTATACAACCACCTAACGAACCTGATGTAATTGGCGTTACTGAATATGTTGCGGTTTGCGGTTGTGTTGTTGGGTTATTATAGTCATCTATTATTGTACCTGTGGCAAATCCATGATCGGTATAGGTCATCCCTCCCGACAAAACAGGAGGAGTCCAAGTAAAACTTGCACCACTTGAAGAAGGATTTGTTGTCAATGATAAATTTGCTGTTGCATTACCACTAATATTGGCACATATATTTTGAACCTGACTGGCTGTCAAAACAGGAACAGGACTTACGGTAACAACCACAGTAAAAGTAGAACCCACACAACCTGTTGGAGATGTAGGTGTTATAGTGTATGTAGCAGTTTGAATTGAAGATGTAGGATTTATAAGTATGTCTTTAATATCTGCTGTACTCCCTGTAGTACGAGTGTTGCCTCCTGTTATACCTCCAGTTACTACAGGTGTAGGATAAGTAAATGTAGTTCCAGTTACAAATGGGTTTGTAGTAAGTGTTTGATTCACTGTTTGTCGACCACTACAAACAGTTTTAGTTACAGACACTCCAATTGGTGTTGGATTAACGGTGATTGTTATTGTAAAAGCAGAACCTATACATCCTGATGGAGCTGTTGGAGTAACGGTATAGGTTGCAGTTTGTGCTGTTCCTGTGGGGTTGACTAAAACATCTGTAATATCGGCTGTACTTCCTGTACTACGCGCGTTACCTCCCGTAATTCCCCCAGTCACAATAGGTGTTGGATACGTAAACGTTGTACCTGCAACAACTGGACTGGTTGTCAATGCTTGATTTACTGTCTGTCCGCTACAAATGGTTTTTAGTGCAGCTACTCCAATTGGTGTTGGATTAACGGTAATAGTTACCGTAAAAGGGGAGCCCGCACAACCTGATGGAGCTGTTGGAGTAACGGTATAGATTGCAGTTTGTGCTGTTCCCGTAGGATTTACCAAAACATCGGTAATATCGGCTGTACTTCCTGTACTACGAGCATTACCTCCAGTTATTCCACCAGTTACAATTGGTATTGGATACGTAAAGGTTGTACCCGCAAAAACTGGACTGGTTGTCAATGCTTGATCTACTGTCTGTCCACTACAAAATGTTTTAGTTACAGACACTCCAATTGGTGTTGGATTAACGGTGATTGTTACCGTAAAAGTTGAACCCACACAGCCTGTTGGAGCTGTTGGAGTAATTGTATAAGTTGCAGTTTGTGCTGTTCCTGTGGGGTTGACTAAAACATCTGTAATATCGGCTGTACTTCCTGTATTACGAGCGTTACCTCCCGTAATTCCCCCAGTCACAATAGGTGTTGGATACGTAAACGTTGTACCTGCAACAACTGGACTGGTTGTCAATGCTTGATTTACTGTCTGTTCGCTACAAATGGTTTTTAGTGCAGCTACTCCAATTGGTGTTGGATTAACGGTAATAGTTACCGTAAAAGGGGAGCCCACACAACCTGATGGAGCTGTTGGAGTAACGGTATAAGTTGCAGTTTGTGCTGTTCCTGTAGGATTTACCAAAACATCGGTAATATCGGCTGTACTTCCTGTACTACGGGCATTGCCTCCAGTAACACCTCCAGTTACTATAGGTGTAGCATATGTAAACGTTGTACCTACAATGGAACTGGTTAAAGGTATAGTATTGGACGCTCCTGAACAAATAGAAGTTGTTACTACAACCCCTACAGGTAATGGATTTGGTGTAGTCGAAATTACAGCAGTATTATTACTTGTATTGGCATCGGGTTGGGAAGAAGAATTAATAGTAGCAGTATTAGAATAAGATCCCGTTGCTTTTACTGTTGCTGTTATTGTTAAGATTGCATTGGTTGCATTATCAAGATTAGATACTGCCCATATTCCATTTGTATTATTATAAGATGTTCCTGCTGGTACAACAGACGAGACATATGTATAACCTGTAGGAAGAATATCTGTCACAGATACACCATCTGCATTCGAAGGCCCAGCATTTGCAGCTGTAATTGTAAATACTACATTAGAACCAATGCAAGGAGTTGGATTGTTTACTGTATTGGTAACCGAAACATCACTACAAATAGTTACGGGAATCGGTTTTGATTGTACACTATCACCACAAGAAAGGGTTGATGAAACCGTATATGATCCTGTTTTTGTTACTGTAATAGTATTTGATGTTTGCCCTGCAAGAACTACCCCGTTTAGATACCATTGATAAGGAGAAAATCCTGGAGTTGCTACCAAGAGTGCACTTTCATTACTGCATTGCAATCCTGACGCGTACGTTAATACTGGATCTGTTGGTTGTTCTATAAAGTTAGAGAAAAAACCAGCCATAGAAAATCCACCCCCTTGTTGTACCATTGATATAGTAAGTTTTACTGTACTTGAAATTGAAATAACTGCAGGGCTGCTTATTTGAGTATTTGTAAAATCAATTAAATACCAACCAGTAGATCCCAATTGACGACGTACTCCGGCAATAGACTCAATATTAATTCCATTAATATCTACTATAGCTGTAGCGTCTTTTAAAAGTACATAACCAAAATAGGGTAATATAGAATTATTATAGGCCTTAAATTGAGATGTTTCAACAAAAACGGAACCGGAACAAGAAGATACTGGAGCAATCGATGAAATATCAACTTCACAACTTATTGCCGTTCCAGAATAAACTGCAACATTGCGAGTAGTAACAATTCGTGTTGCGGAGAAAGCATTAGAACTATCACCATTAATGAAAGTAGTAAAATCACCAGCATTTGTAAGTGTAACATTAGATGTGGATAAAAAAGTTCCCGTATTCGAATATTTATCAATTGTTACTACAGTATTAGCTTGAGTAGCGACAACTGTTGTTTGTTCAGCAGTATTATTACCCTGCCCTCTTACAATATAATATTCTGATCCCAATACAGATACTGGAGGAATCTGATCAAATGTTCCGTCACCACATCCACTTGGAGAATCAACTCTACCACAGGTATTCATTACTACAGGCGAAGATGTTTCGACTAATGATCCTATTGCAGCTTTGAATAAATAACTTTGACCTGCATTTAGTGTAGTTATCGCGACCCCACTGAGTTTTATTGTTGTACTATTGTTAACTGCCATAATACTATATGTAGGCGTTTCAGATCCGCTAATTGTTCCGTTTCTATAGTATCCTACTCTAAAATTCACACCCAATCCTGCATCTCCAAAACTGGTTAAAGAAGCATTTCCTTTAATATAAGGATCTCCTCCAGCAATCTGATCAGAAGCAACATTTCGTAAATTTATTGAAGTTGGTCCATCACTTGTGACTATCAATCCTGCAGCATTTAAAACGGTATTAAACGCATGAACTGGCAAAGCAGTTGGTGAACCAGCAAATCTATATACAGCTGGAGATCCCTTAATTGCAGTTAAATTTGTTACCAATGTCCCATCACTTTTATTCAAAGCTATATTTACAGTAGTAATTGAGTTTGTGGCGATTACAATTTCATTTGCATTACTAAAATATTGCCATGAAGAAGGGGCTATATAATGTTTTGTAAAAAACTGTGCATTACTCGTATAGCTCTTAACTAAGAAAAAACAAATAAGAAGTAAAATTTTGGAAGAAGTGTATTTTTTCATTTTAAACTGGTGTGAAAATTAATTTTTCGCTTTTCTTTCTTAAAATAAAAAATGAATATTTAGAGTCTTAAATTTCAAGTTTTAAGCAGTTATTCATTTTATATAAAAACAAAAATCAATTTGCATGCCTTTTTTTAATATACTGAAAATCAACAAGTTAAGTTTTGTTTTGTTTAGTTTTATTCCAAAATATGGAATGAATATTGCTTTATGGAATAAAATACGCGGTAAAATTTTATTAATAATTAACCTGTTATATGAAATTCAAATAAAATAAAAATTTAACCACTTAGAATCTAAGATTAATACTAAAAGGCAAAGAATAAATAGAAATAGCATTGTTTTATACATAGAATAACCATGTGAATAGTAAAACGTTTAATTCTTTCTTTTAAAACTATTAATTCTTTATTTCTATGTGGTGAAAATAATTTTACCCAAAACGCGTTAAGTTAAAGCTAGTCCCGTTCACCATGTTTTGGAGCGAGAACAAAAGTCAATAGATTAAAGTGAATAAAAGTTTAAAACTGTTAGTTGTAAAACTTTATATCTTTGCTTAAATGAACTTTTGGTTTTACTTGATTTTAATCAAATTAAAAACTTATATGACTTATATGGTTAAAAATAGATTGGAAAATGCTGTTATTTATAATATTGAGCAGTATGGTTCTATTGATAGAATAAGCATAATTATCTTATCAATGAAAAATGAGAGCGGTATTCTTTGGCTACTCCATTTTCTAAATATGAAATCATAAACCAATAATCATCCGCTGGTAATGGTTGCCCATGAAAGCTGCCATCCCAACTATCTTCGTTAATGGTAAGTTGTTTAATTATTTTTCCATATCGATCTAAAATATATATTCTAGGGTCATCTTGATTTTGTAATCCAGCTATATTCCATACATCACTATATCCATCTCCATTTGGCGAAAATGATTTGGGACTACTGATTAATTTAATGGGTATAGGTATTGGTGAAGATCCACAACCATTGGCATCACTAACGGTAACTTGATGAGTCCCTGAACTCACATTTGTAAAAATGTTACTCGTTTGCGGTGTATCATTGTCTATAGCATATAAAAAATTACTTTCATATCCTTGGTATGGAATAGCTTTGACCGTAATGGTTTGATTGTCAGAAAACCATCCGCTTGTTTCAAAAGATATTTTTGCTGGTTTTGAAGAGATTAATACTGTAAAAGGTACAGCACCAGACGAGCATCCTACTCCTGATAAGTCATTAACTATCAAACTGTACTTTCCAGGTATTTTTGTCGAAAAGTCAAAAGTAGTACTAACTGTAGTTCCATCTTCACTTTTCCAATCAAAGGAATATAACGAACCACTATAATTACTGCTTACATAGGAATCGTTAATAACTCCAGTGTCTACATCAACGCATATCGGGAGAAGTGAAATTACCGGTTCTGGCTTCATTTTTATAGTAACTACCAATGAATCTTCATTATAACATAATTTTGTTGTTGAAGTACCAGTATCTGCATAGGCATAAACAGTTGTTGAGGAAGTAATCAAATCCCCTACAAATTTTTCGACATTTGTTACTGATGACCCACCAGCCGACGCAAAATATTTGGTAGCAGGTAGAATCAATGCTGGCAAAGCATAGGATCCGCAAGTAACCACTGGAGCAATAGGGGCAACCTTTGGAGTATTATAAATGGTTACAGTAAAAACATCTTCGTTAGAACAAGCAATTCTATTGTTGTCTTCTGCATAAACATACAAAGTAGTTGTTGCAGTTATTGGTGCATAAGGGGGTACTAATTTTATACCTGTACCATTAGACCCTCCAGTAGCTGTGTAATAATCGCCTTGACCTACGATTGCTGGTAAAGTATAAGTATCACATGCAAAAGTATCCGCAATAGGATTAACTTTTGTATTCACAATAGTTACTTCTATACTATATTCAGAAATACAAGTATTGGGTGATGGAGCTGCTGCATAAACATAAATAGTTGTTGATGTTTTTATTTCATAACCGGGCGGTAAAACTGGATTTGTAGCTGATGGTCCTCCTGCAAATTGATAATATTCTCCATCTTTTAAATCATCCAGAAAATAGCTTTCATTGCATTTTAAAACTTGTATTGGTCTTGCATCAACTAATGGAGAAGGATTTACAGTAATCAAAAAACTTGTCTCCACATAACAAGTTCCTACAGGTGCTTTGTCATAAAAATAAATAGTTTGAGTACTTGTTATTGGATAACCAACTGGTCTTACCAATCCGGTTCCTAAAGGCTTTGTATAATATTTTCCAGAATGTGCTACGGCGGGTAAATAATAAACATCACATTGGGGAGGTGTATCTGACATAACAGGTAGTGGAGAAATATTTATTGTAATGGTAAAAGGTAAATTGTCTGTACAACTTTGCCCAGTAACGTAAAACCAGAGTGTTGTGGTACTATTTATAGGTGTTCCGGAAGTTACAACCGAACCTCCACCGGCCGCCGCTGTTCTATATTCTCCAACTACCAAAGGAGGTAATACATATGTAGAACAAGAATTTACATCAGTAGGGATAATAATACTTGAAATACCAACATAAACCGTAAATAATTGTTCTGATGTACAATTAAGAGGTGACGAACCACTTTCTTTGTATACATAAATTGGTTTTGTACTATTGATTACAGTACCTGGGAGCAGTATTGGGAGTCCTTTATTTGTACCTGTATAATAAATCCCTCCGTTTGGGTCAATTGGTAAAGTATAAGGATTGCAATTGAAAACATTGGGATAAACAGGTAAAGGAGTAAAAGGAAGTATTGTAACAATAAAAGAAGTTTCTCTGGTACACGAAGGGGTAACCGATGTGTCTTCAAACCAAACATATACTTGATTAGGGCCAACGGTATTGATAATAGTACCTGAAGCAAGTTTTATATTACTACTCGTTGTTGTTCCTCCACTTTGGGTATAATAATTTCCATATGCTAAAGTGGGAAGTTTGTATTGGGTACAATAAGTGGCTGTAGGTGGTGTTACCAAAGGCAAATTGGCAATTGTTATTTTAAAAAGATTTTGATTAATACAAGAACCCGATTTATTACAAGTATACAAACTCTTTGTTGTATTTACCACATCTCCAGCAAAAAATTGTGTTCCAGTTCCATTTGATCCACTCCAATATTGAGTTCCAGCATTGGTTAAAGCAGGTAATGTATAAGACGTACAAACTACTACATCGGGCAAAATATCTACTTTTGGAAGTGGTGTTACTATAAGTTGAAAACTAGTCGTAACAAAACAACCCGTATTGGATATATTTTGTAATCGAACCCAAACTGTTCGTGATGCTGTCCTAATTATTCCCGTTGGAGATGTTGCCAAAATATTAATATTACTATTAGCAGATGGCAATGTAGTATGAAAAGAAATGATGTTGTAAGCTGATGATTGTGTTCCAAAAATTAAAGCAATTTGAGCAGTTAAATTAAAATCTGCTCTTAAATCGGTAAATGTTCTGGCACAAAGAGTTGTAGTAGCTGGAACTGCTGCAATATAAGGATTTGGAACTATTTGTAATTGGAAAGAGCGTATTTCAAAACAGGGAGAACTAGCGCTGCTGACTCTTACATAGATTGTTTTTCCGTTTTCTGAATTCAAAATCGTATATGGACTTGACAACGCACCCGTGTTGGCAACAGCAGCACTATTGGTCAAATGATACGTAACTATTGTGCTAGCTGGCAAATCATCCAGAAGTCCCACAGGAGTTGTAGCTGGATTGATTCCCGCCATGATAATAGGGGTGTTTTTTGTTAAATCAAAATTGTAAGTTGGATCACCAATATCACAGGTGTAAATATTAGGCAGAGTTGCTTTAAAACTTATTTTTGGATAAATTTCTACTAAAATATCATCTGTAATAGCCACGCAGCCTGGTTCTGTATAAGTTACACTATAGGTTTGACTTCCAGTTGTAAGTAAAGGCGAAATAGTATTCAAATCTAAAGTTACACCCGTTTGTGCAGGAGAAAAAGCAACTCCCGCTTTTTTCCAAACAAAAGTAGTCCCAGGACTTAAACCTACAGCAGATAAAACAGGCAATGAACTTCCTGCACAAATACCATTATTGTTAGCTGAGCTATAATCTATGCCTAATACATTTTGTCCAATATTAAAACTGTTGGCATTAAAAAAAATAGCCGAATCATATCCTATATTATTGCCTCCATCAGCAATAACTAATTTAATATGATAGGTATGCGTAATATCCAAACCAGTTGCAGACGCAATCATTTTTACAGTTTGTCCGTTAAAATTTATGGCAGGTCCAAATCCTACACCATTAAATTTGCCAAAAAAACTAGCATTAGCCGAAGGACAATTTGTATTGTATAAATTATCCCTAATTGTTTCTACAGATATGGGAGTATTTGGCAATGCTGGAGCAGGAACTACTGCTAGATTTTTATTTACACCACCAATAGAAAGATCTTTGAGAAGAAAAGCAAAAGCGTCAGAAAAATTACATTGTGAAGTCCCGTATTCCTCTGAAGCAAAAATAAATTCGAAATCAAAATTGGATGTTTTAGGTTTAAAATCAAACTCAATATAACTTGCATTAATAGAGTTAATAGTAATCCCGGATTGCGAAAGCAAATTTGCTTCCAAATCAGCATCACCTGTCCAAGAAGCATTTCCATCACTCAAGATTGTTGTGTTGGGACTTGGTACTTTGGTTACATCGCCCGTTGTTAATACGACCCCTTTTTCAAAAGGGAAATTAGGATTGGTGTTCTCGAAATAACCAATTCCATTCGTAGAGCCATAAGTCGTTCCTGTTTTTGAAGTGACATTTGTACCTGAAACACAAGGAGAATTGATTAAAACAGAATTCACCAATTGGTCTGCCGTGTAAATAGTACTATTTACAGTAATCGATTGTGAAAAACATTGTATGCTAAATAAGACAACTACTATAATTGTAAATTTTTTCATAAATACTATTTTTACTTTTTGAAGAGAGCAATTATTAACTGCAGGCAATTGATAATGCAAATCTATTTATGGATTAGGCAATTTTATTATTTTTAATCTTATCCGTACTTAGATATCAAAGTACACACCTTTTTATTAAACATCTAAAAATCAAGTGTTTAAAAAAAATAAAAATATTTATTATTTCCATTTTTTGGAAATGCGAAATATTTTATGGAGAAAAATAAGCTCTAAAATTGTATGGTTTGCTAATTCTTAAATTTAGTCACTCAAAAAATATTAAATGATTTACAAAAAAATAATAGCAGTTACTTACTTAAAAATATTAAACTCAGATTCTGTAATATGAATCTGGGTTTGAATAATTATCAGATCTAGTCTGATTTTAAGATGTTGTTTTATTAATTTTCAGCAGTATATGTTTTTTTAGTCAAAGTAGTGACTTTCTAAAACTTAACCCAGAATCCGCATTAGACTTCGTCACGAAACTGAATTATTCAATAAAAGAAGGAGCTCACGGACTATTTTTGAAGATGCAATACTTTTGTATTTTGAATTTAAAAATAGGAGAATCAAGCGAAGTGTATCTTGAACTCCAATGTAAAATATAAAAGCGTGAAAAAAGTTCTTGGTTTTGAAGAAGAATTCAGTTGCAGTAGATTTCTAATGCGGAATCTGGTTTTAAAGGTAAAAAAAGAAAAGGGGTAGCCGAATAGGTCCCATTTTCTTTGCTATAACTTGAATATTTTGGAGTTGAATAAAAAGAAAAACCCCTTAAATCATAGGATTTAAGGGGTTTTGACTGCCTTTAAGAGGCGTTATTGTCGGGGTGGCAGGATGAACCGCCTATTCCTTAATTCGTTGATTTTATTGGTGTTTTCAAGCACTCTCCCAAAAAGGGTAGCCGAATAGGTCTCATATATAATAACTTACCTTGTAGCCCTTTGTAGCCTTGATCAATTTAATGTCAGTCAGTCAATGTACTTTTATTAATGTAAATGTATGAAATTTGTTATTGTGATGCTACTTTCAGCAATCTTTATATTGATTTTTCATTATTGAATTTTCCTGTAAACTAGCCTTACCCGAACAAATGTCGAACTTTTT
This sequence comes from Flavobacterium rarum (SeqCode), assembly GCF_965234445.1. Lineage (GTDB taxonomy): Bacteria > Bacteroidota > Bacteroidia > Flavobacteriales > Flavobacteriaceae > Flavobacterium > Flavobacterium rarum. The sequence goes on from NZ_OZ248501.1 coordinate 134,895, forward strand.
TGTAGAAGATTTGGAACGTTTATTGAATATTCCTAGAAATATCTAATGTTAATTATCGTTAGTAATTGTGATACATATTATTTACCAAGCCGTCTTTAATTTTCAATAAGACTAGTGTTAGCAGTTTTAAAAGCAATTAATAATACATGTTTTTAAGAGTCTTCTGATGGAGAATTTGTTCCACTTATACTAGTAGGTCGTGATTTGAAGTGGTACTTTTCTTGTGGAGTAAATATTATTTCATTTGACATAGTGCAATTTCTATTTCGCTTGGTAATTGACCATCTCTAAAAGAAGTAATTTACCTAGTACATTCCAGTCAAATTCAGGCGGGTCACTAAATATGGATAAATCATTGGGCATGTAATAATAATAGAATATTGATCGGAAAGCTTCTTCCGCATCTTCTGTATAAGACCAGATGTTACTACCTCTTCCAAAAAGCTTATATACTTCGTAAGATGGTGAGTGTTCAACGCTAAGTGAAGTCAGATAAGGTCTGGGATCAAAGTCCATCTTGTCAGCCGTAACGGTTCCAATAATTTTATATTCCACTTTTAATATGCTGAGTTTGCTCCAACCCCAAGGGGCCGGAAATTTGATCATTGTATAATCCGAGATATTATATATTTCATGTTGAGTGCTCCATTCCGGAACTTCTACTGCAAAGATATTGTCCCGAAACCGGTTCATTTTTCCTCGCATAGCTAGAATTTTAATCGGGATTCGTCATGTTCTTTAAAAGCATTGCTTGCTTCAATCTGACCTTCCAGTTTATCCATATCTGCAGCATCTAATGTTGCACAAAATTCTTGTGCCCGTTGCAGCATTCTTATATACACTTCGGGATCGTTGTTGCGGGTCAATCTTCTAAGGGCACCTAAGTAATCGTCTCGGTAGACCGTTGGGATAATGATACGGGTTTGTCCCGTTGCAACAAGTTCTGCATTCATCATGACCCGTGCAATCCTGCCGTTCCCATCCAAGAACGGGTGAATCTCGCTGATGATAAACATAATATAGGCTGCCCTAGAAAATGGATTGTCCAGAGCTTGGTAAAAATTGAACGCCTCTGTCAAGGTGCCACGAACCAGATTAAAATCGACAAAAAGGGTTTCACCGGCACGGTTATTTATATCTTTGAATTGACCGGGCTTTTTAGATGTTCTTGCCGAAAGCAGTACTTCATGCCGGTATTGGATGATTTTTAGTAAATCGTCAGGTGCTGTGGGAATAATACCCATTTCCTTTTTATCTCTCACAATATTATAAGTACCTAGGATATCATGGGAATCTTCATCGCGATCTGGCATAGGAGTTTGCGATTTGATGATTTGTTTCGCTTCGTCCAGTTCAAATTTTGTTCCTTCAATATAATTGGAAAAATAGGCCTCGAAGAATGCAAAATTCCGAAAAGAGGCAGTAGCTGTGTTTTGGTCAGGTCGGTTTGGAAACTCCTTTTGCTTGAGCGCTACAAACAATGTTTCAAATAACTGGATGCGGTATTTGTCAAACGGATTACCATATGCTCTGGCAATGGCAACCGGAGAACTTAATATTTTGGATGGCTTGGTAGTCAATAACGCACCAATCATTTTGTTTAGTTTTTCAAATTCTGCCTGCATTTCTAATTCTTCCGAAATAGCTTTGGCGCGATCACGTATTTCATTTAGTCCTTCTTCTCCATTGATTCTGACTATACTTTCTAACTTTTCCTCAATTTCAGGCAGTGTAAGAGTTTTTGATTTTGGACCAGGCTGTCGGGAAACCTGTAGATTTTCTAGGAAAGCACGTTCTTTTTGGGAAACATACAATTCCCCGCTAAACTTGTTGTCGTTACCAATCGGGCCATGACCTTCCAAAAATCTAAGGGTAACTCCTGGCAATTCTATTTTTCGTGTATATTTATAAGTTACGAATAAGTGATCCGCTGAAGTGGGCTTAAATTCTAGTGCTGAACGGTGGCTTAAAACAGCGTTGGGATATTGGTTGCCTAGTATCTTGAAAATATTTCGTCTAATGATGGCTTCGGATGGTTCTTCCAGATTCGAGGTATAGATTCGAGGTGCTATTTTCCGGATTTTTCCGGATTTTTCCAATTTGGAAATTTTCTGGCTGGTAGCGGAGTCACTTGATGAATATAGCAGTTCTGGCAAACGGTTTTGTAAAATATTTTCCATTATAAAATCATTAAAAGGTAAAACTATAAAATATTTTCCATTATAAATTAATTTTAATAAAATATTTTCTATTATGATATTTTAATAAAATATTTTCTATTATAAATTCAAAATATAAATGCTTTATAAAATATTTTCTATTATAAATAATAATGTATAAAATATTTTCCATTAGGTGATATATCTATGTCAGATTAGTATATAGGTCGGGTCAAATCTTTCTTGTGTAAGCTGAAAACAGAAGTTTTTTAGGAAAACGATCAGTGTTTCTTTTTTTATTTTCTGGTTGAACACCTTCGTTTCTACCTTATAGATTTTAGCAAGATCATTATCCAGTATGACCTGCTTGTTCTGGATTGCATAAATAAGAGATTCAATTTTTTGTTGAGTTAATTATTTCTTTTTTTGTTTTTTCAAATTCAAAGGAAGTCTCCGCTCTTTCATTCATAACGATATAGGCATCAAAATTTTTCCCCGATTTGCTTTTCATTCCTTTAATAAGGGAGGTTTTACCGTTTCTGATTAGATGTTCTAAATCCAACACATTCAATTGCACATTGCATATATTTCTGAACTGTACCCAATTGCAAAGGGCATCAGGACACTTGACAATGTTATCTCTGATTAAGAGATGTTGCTTTTTACATTTCGGACAAGAAAGGTCAGGGATTTTTTCGGATATGAGTGACAGTGCTAATAATTCCTGTGTAATTGAAGTTGCGTAGTCTTCAATTTCTTTTTGAAATGTCATCATATCTGCTTCGTTATTCTCAATTTTATGTAAAGCCAGTTCCCATTCTGCGGTCATAGCTGCATCAGCAATTTTCTTGTCTTTGACCAGTTCATATACCTGCTTACCTTTTTCCGTAGGAATAAGGGATTTTTTATCTCTTCTAATATAATCTCTTTTAAAAAGAGTTTCAATAATTGCTGCCCGTGTTGCTGGTGTCCCGATTCCTATGTTCTGCAACGCTTTTCGCTTTTCTTCGTTTTCAATTTCTTTTCCAACATTTTCCATAGCAGACAATAATCCGGCTTCGGTATATAAAACGGGAGCTTTGGTTTTCTTTTCCAGTATGGCGACATTTTTGATTTTCAATTCATCATTATTTTGAAGCTCTGGTAAATCCTGTACCGTATTCTCATTATCCTCAGAAAAATTTCCTCTAATAGCTCTCCATCCTGGCTCAATTACGTTACAGCCTTTCATTATAAAATCATGATGTAAAACTTGTAAAATAACATTAGTTATTTCCTTTGAGCAGGCTTGCGAAACGGCTTCCAATAAACGGAAAGCAATTATTTCGTAAATAGCATTTTCTTTAGCGGATAATGCAGAGGGGATTTTATCGGTGATTAACAATCCATGATGGTCGGTTACTTTAAGATCATTGACTATACGATTATTTAATCTTCTCCATTTCACCTTGGAAACGACATCTTTGAAAGAACTATGATGTTCCAATGCTTTTAACAGATTGGGAATTTCCTGCCAGAGGTCTTCAGGAATATATTTGCTGCCTGTCCTGGGATAGGTTATAAATTTTTTCTCATAAAGGTTTTGGGCAATGGAAAGGGTTTCCTCTGCGGAAAAATTAAATTTTATGTTGGCCTCCTTTTGTAAGCCAGTCAGATCAAATAGGAGGGGAGGATGTTCTGTAACTGTTTTGTTTTCTATGGAAGTAACGATGGCTATTCCGCAACGTTGGATGGATTTTAAAGTAACTTCCGCTAGTTTTTTATCGTTCCATTTGTTTTTGGAAAGACTTTTAAAATTGCTATATCCTTTTTGGTGATCTAATTGCACTTGCCAATAGGTCTGAATAGAAAAGTTTTCGTTTTCCTTATATCTCTTGCATATCAATGCTAGTGTGGGTGTCTGTACTCTCCCCAAAGAATATACTCCACTTCCTGCGGCAATGCTCAAAGCCTGTGATGCATTAATGCCTATTAACCAATCTGCCCTGCTTCTACCTAGTGCTGCATTATATAATCCGTCAAATTCGACTCCTGACTTAAGATTATCAAATCCTTCCCGGATTGCTTTTTCTGTTAATGAACTAATCCATAACCGTTGAAATGGCTTTTGGCAGTTCAAGAATTCATAAATGTAGCGGAAGATTAATTCCCCTTCACGCCCTGCATCCGTTGCCACAATAATACTATCACAACGGTTTGTGAGCTGTTGAATTATTTTTAGTTGCTTTAAAGCCCCTATGTCTGCCGAATAGACCTTGTCCTTCTTGATTTTCCGAACTGTCAATAAAAATGGATTAGGCAATATAGGCAGGGAGGCTTTATGAAATCCAGAAATTCCATAATTTTCGGGCATACCTAAACCGACCAAATGTCCTAAAGCCCACGTAACACAATAGCCATTCCCAGTTAGATGGCCCTCTTTTTTTTCAATGGCTCCTAAGAGAATGGCTATTTCTCGAGCTACACTCGGTTTTTCTGCAATAACTACTTTCATAACACATTACATTTTTCGTCCTTTGGATTTGGTAGTTGCTTCGGGTGCTTCCTGCACTTCCTGCTGTTTTTTGTTATCGGGATTTGTTTGCCCTGATTGTAAAGGCTCTTTGATGTTTTTAGTCGCTTCATTGGTTTTGCCTTCCGAATTGACCGCAGTTTGTATTTTATGGGCTTCAGTAGGTTTTGCTTGTTCTTTGATTTTATTTGGATTTTGGAAAGCGAAGTCTGTTTTATTGGTTTCCTTGTTGAAAGTGATGTAACCATTATATTCCTTACCTTTCTTATCCACCAATCCACTAACATAAATAGTCTGACCGTCTTTGAACTTTTGATATTGCTCATTATCCAACTCTTTATCTCTAAAGGTTTTCGGAGCTTCCTGCGATTGGGATTGAGGATCGTGTTGTGTTTGCTTGTTAGCCCCAGTCCTGTCAAACAAGAATTCTACAAACCGTTTTTCGGCATTGAATTGTACGGTGGCATCAAACGCAGTTCCTTTCTTGGAAATCATTCCTTCAATATAAAGTGGTTTGCCTTCCATTAAGGTCTGTTTCTGTTCTTCGTTCAGTTTTACCCCTTTTATTTCACCCGGTATGTTTATTTTATCGGTACGAAGGGCTACCAATTCATTGGTCAACCTATCCACACTGATGATTGAAGGAATCTTTTCGCCAGTTTTTAGATTGGCAAGATCCACAACACGTCCCATATTGCCCGTCTTAAGAAGGTTATCTTTGTCTTCCTTGCTGAATTCGTGTCCAAAAAAAGGAAAATGCAATTGTGGCTCTTTTCGAATGCCATGAATTGCCATAACCACTTTTCCATCTTCAGAGGATTGAAGTGATAAACGGGCATCCATTCGGGTAATGGCTGTCCCTAAATTAAGGCTAATAGGCACTAGCTCTTTGGTTTTATAGCCTTTGAGTAAAGGGTCAAGCAGATTCATCTTTTCGAGTTTCTCTTTACTCAGTCCAAGACTATTCATTGTTCCCCAATCAATCTGTTCTGGTTTAAAACGATATTCGTTTGCTTCCGATGTTGTATGTGTTGTTTCCATGTTTTTATGATTTTCTTGTTTATGTGTTACTGGTTCTTTAACTTCAAGTTTTGCTAAGAATGCTTCGTATTCTTTCTTTGGTGTATCTACATTCTTCTGTATTTCCTTAGCCATATCAATTGCTTCGGAAGCAGGGACGTTAAAGAATGAGAAGCGAGTTGGATCTTTAAGCTGGCTGAAAAAGTTTGTAAAGAAGTTTGAAAAAATATCTCCATGCTTGTCCACACGCATAAATTGATTTTGATTTTTCAATTCAGCAGAAACCGTTTTTAACTTTCCATCTTTATCAATTCCTTTTACAGCTTCGATTTTCATTTTTTCCTTGTCCAATACTAACAAAATATCTGTTAGTTGTTCCTCGATGGGCTTTTTGATTTTATCCTGTTCATTCATGATCTTCCTTTTCAGTTTTGTTAAAGTAGGCTCGAAAGTAATTCAAGGGCAAACTTATATACTCTTTATGTCCCTATAAGGCTTACTTTGGCGGAGATTGTCACAATCTATTTTCTAACAGGAGCCGAAAAACTTTCTCTTATAAACTGGTGTACATCCGATAGCTTGTAATACAGCTTGCCACTGATCGTATAATATGGGAGCTTGCCAGAAGATCGATAACGCTGTAAAGAGCGGGCGCTTACTTTTAGCATCATAAAAAGGTCCTGATTGTCTAATAATTCTTCCCCGTCAATAGCGTTCTTCTGTTTTTGAACATTCTCCAGACATTCTCCAAGTATATCGAAGCGATCCATTATGCGTTCCATCCATGCTATAAATTCCATTCTATCGATATTCATATAGATGTTTTTTAATTATTTATGCAAAGTTGGAAAGTATTTATACTATCTTCTGCCAAGCTTAACCAATTGAAAAAGATGTTTTTTATAACTTTTTAAAAAGTACATAATTGGTTGTTATACAATATATTACGTTTTTAGTGACAAAAAAATATTTAGTAATGGGTAGTTTTGCCAATGGGTAGATATGGGTAGCTATAATAAAAAAAGCAGTGTTTTAAAAACACTGCTTTTAACTGAGGCAAATCTTGTCACTTATTATAGATCTTTATCCATATACTGCTCCAATGAAGATCTGAGTTGATCCAAAAACAAGGTTCGATTGTTAGCTCTGTCTTTCATGCGGTGAAAAGCATGATGAATATCTCCTAACTGTGTACGGAATACTATTTGGAAAACGGAACTGATTTTACGGATTCCAGTCTTACCATTAGAAATTGCACCCGATACGTAAAGGGCATAAATCAATTCTATAAGTGCATTTTTGGATTCTGTCCAGAAAATATCTTTTGTGGACTCGGCATTCTGCAAAACCATCCCTGGCTTGTCAACAGGATTGATTTTTATAATCAAATAATTATATAGCAGTTCATTGGCTATAATGCGCGATACTTTGTAGTCATAATAAGTAGAGAATTGGATATCAACTTCAAAGATAAAACTGTTAAGACCTGTATTAAGATTTATCTTCCCTAATTTAAAAAAATCATGATCCCTGTCGGTTCGTCCTGAACGATAATACCGGTAAAAATCAGAATTGCAAATATGTTCCTTATATTCCTGCTTTAGCTGTTGCAATTCACTGGAAAAATATTTGTAGTACATTTTTCCACTATTCACCGGACAAGAAGTTTCAATCCTATATACCTTGTTGTAATAGATTAATTTTCCAAGTATTTGCGGTTTTATGATTCTGAAGAATTCAATTTCTTCATTTTCATCTGTAAAATGATGCTCCAAAACATAGTTTTTCATACCAGATAATAAATCTTGAAGGAATTTAGTCATACGATAGGATTCATCTATTACATGCACTGATTCCAAACTGATTTCTTGTTCTTTTTTCAGGATACTATAGAGGGCATCTTTGTAAGTGGACTGCATCATATTGGCTATATTAAAGTGAATAAGTAATCGATTTATATGCCATCTTTTAAATATTAATTGTCAATATGCTTTCGTTATTTTTTAATTGATTTGTAATCGTTTTGCAAAGTATTCATCAGTTCCATTGCGTAATTGTCTCTTGTCTGAATGTATGCTACTTTTGGAATTATTTGGGCTCCTAATTTCTTTTTTTCAAAAGAGGCTGAAACTCCAAAGTCTATTTTTGAAAACTGTAGCTCATTAGCTCTTTTTATAGTTTGAAACAATAATTGTCTGTAGAGTTGGTACTCTTTTACCCACTTGTAATCCATACCTACTAATTCAGGGACGTAGGTGTGGTTGTTGTTTTTGTAGCAAAACATAATTCCTACGAATTGATTTTCGGTATCCGCTTTTAGTGATAAAATTATGAACTCCCAATTGGAACCTTCATTCATGTTTTCGAAAATTTCTTGGGAATATCGAAATGTATTGATAGCGTAATTATTATCTTTTACATTGTTGTAGAGTTGATATGCTCTTTCTATTTCTGGTTTGCTTAATTTATCTTTTATTGCAACATCATAAAACTTCTCATAAGGTTCTATCTCTTTATTGAAATGTTTCCGTGATCTGGGCGATAATCCATTGGTAAATTCTTCATTAGTATTCCATTTTTGATTGTAAGCCACACAGGATTCTGGCATGTCAATTTTGAAATACCCTTGATCCTGTATTAATTTATTGTATTTGTTTCCTTCTTCAAAATCCCTTAAAACTAACATATCAGCATTTAGTACATTATATTTTTCTTCTAATTTATCCAATAGAATTTTCAATGCTTTTTCAGCTAAAGGATGTTCTTGATTGATAAAATAGTGGTTTCCTTCTGTAAATAAAGATCCCATACTCAATACTTTTGAGGTAAGGTATAAAGGATTGGTTTTTCTGATTTCTTCCAAATGCATGGAGACCGATTCAGTTGCCAGCATGTCGTCTTTCCAAAGACCATAAGTAAAAAAGGTCATTAGTATTATGTTTCCTTTTTTGTCCTTAATGGTGTAATAATAAAAATCCCATTGGTTGGTTGGGTCTGGATGCTGGCTGAATGTTTTTTCTAAGTAAACCATTCCATCCCAATCAAAAATATTTTGCTTCCCCATGTATAGATCCCATTCTGATTTTTCGATATTCTGAATGGTATTTTTTTCTTCGATAATGAGTTCCTTCTCTTTTGATTCAGAAATCTTTTCTGCTTTTCTAAAGTCAATTCGGAAAGCCTGCCTTATTTTGTTTTCGCTGTTATTGGTTTCTTCCAAAGCTTTTGGAAAATGAAATTCCATTGCTTCGGCTAAAGCTTTAATATCTTTCATTTGGTTGTGGCTGGATAATGTAATTCTTATTCCTGTGTTCTTTATTGGAACTGCTGGATAAATACCCAAATTTAGAAAAAAGCCTTCCTTGAATAATCGGTGGACAAAGTTATAAGCCGTTACGGGCGTACCCATTCCTAAAAAGAAAACTGGCGAATCATTTTTTGAAATTATGGGAAGGATTCCGTTTGACAGTAATTGATTAAAATAACCGATCTTATCAGCCAAATCCATTTGTTTTATTATTATCTCAGGAGATAAATGGATGTCTGCCGAGGCAATTGCTGCCGCCACAGATGCAGGTTCTAATTGAGCAGAAAAAGTTAGTGGTCCTCCAAAGTTTTTAATTTTGTCCCTGAGTTTTTGATTCCTGCAAAATACCGTTGCACCACTGGCTCCAAATGTTTTGCTAAGAGTGCTTACTACAATGCAATTTTCGGGTAGTTCTTTAATTGAGTCGAAAATAAAACCGGTTCCATTCTTGCCTCTCCAACTCATGCCGTGAACATCGTCAAAATAAAGATTAAGCTGAGGATATTTTTGAGTTAAAGTCAATAATTCCGGAATTGGTGCATAATCACCAAACATAGAATATACTCCGTCTGCCATATACCAAATTTTGTTGCATTTGGAGGTTATCTGTTTGATTTTATCTTCTAGCATATTCAAATTGCTATGCCTAATCATTTCTACTGGAATTCCTCGTAGCTTTAAAAGCTGACAAGCATTCTGCACACTCCAATGTACCTGATGATCCATTATTACGGCATCTTCATCCCTAATGAGTGTGGGGATAACGGCTAAATGCCCCAATGTACTGTTCTTTGTTATAATTGGAGGTATCCCATACATTAATTCTATTTTTTGTTCTAGTTCATTGTAAAGCGGATGCGAAATATATGATTTTGAAAGTGGGAATTGCGTACCATAATTTTGTATTGCAGCTATTGCGGCCTCTTTCAATCGGATATCTTGTTCGAGTCCCAAATAGCCAGTTGTACCGAAATGAAACATTCCCTTTCCCTTGATTTGGATTGTCCTACCAGTTAAAATCTTGTCTTCTGCATATAAGTGCAGCACCCCTTCTTTTTTAGCTCCTGATAAAACTTCATCTACTGTATCAATGAAGTTGTTGTGTTTGATTTTTGCCATTGGTTAGTTCTCTTTAAAGGTTATAAAAAATAGATTTATAAAAGTCATTATAAAAAATGAAAGTATTTTATGTTATTCTTTAAATACTCCCAATATGACAAATTAAAGTACCGAATTGACAACTAAAGCGCCAAATTGCAATAAATAATCCCAAATTGGCAACTGTCTTATTGCCAAATGTTTATATTTTTGTTAAATCATAACACTTAAATTCATAAAACATGATTGCAGCACATGATCTTTATGAGAATAGCTATGCCCGATTTTGGATTGCGGATGGTATTCTCTTTTTTGAATATAAACCCAACACTACTATTGATCTGAAGGTAGCCCAGTGTGTTGTAACCGATAGAATTCATTTTCAAAATGAAAGAGCTTATCCTATTTTGTGCGATATTCGAGGTATAATTAGTACTGAGAAAGCTGGAAGAGATCATTTGGCACAATCGGGCTCCATATTGACAAAGGCAGTAGCGCTTATTGTACATGAAAAAGTTTCCTTAATTATTAGTACTTTTTATGTAGAGATTAGTAAACCTTCTGTACCTACTCAAATTTTTACTAAGGAAGACGATGCTTTGGTTTATCTGAAGGGCTTTGTTTAGAATTTAGTTTATAGAAAGTAGCATTAAGAGTTGAATTTTATGAAAAAAGCATACAACGAAGAGCGTATTGTTACAATGCATCAAATGTTATTTGAGATGGCACGTGGCAATTTTAACAGTCGCATTCCCTTAAGTTCCAATGATGACCAATTGGAAACGCTAGTTGTTTTAATTAATATGGTTGCCGAAGAAATGAAAGAGTCAATTTTTCATGTCGGCTACATTAATACTCATAGGACACATCAATTTATAGCCCAAAGCACATTTGTTTTAGAGGGCTCTTTTTTAATCAAAAGTTTTACTCCTGAAGTTACCGCCTTTTTAGGGTATTCGGAATCTGAGTTGATGGACCTACCTTTGGGAGGTATTATTACTAAAGCTTCTTTGGAACAACTTCGTGAAGTAATCGATTCAACTGTTTCATTGCCTGCAACTATTGTGTTAGATTTCACACCTAAAGAGCATTTGCCTATTTCTGTTGCTTGTAGTGTTGGAAAGCTAATTAATCGTTCGGAAATTATATTAAATCTTGTTACTCCTGTTAGTCAAGACACCTATAATCCATTGGCTTACAAAAATGAAAACGAGAAACATACTAAAACCCGAAAAGCTGATGTACTTTTGATTCAGAAACTTTATGACTATATATTAGCACATCTTGAAGAACCACTTCCGTCACTAAAAGTTCTTTCGTCTGAATTAGGTACAAACGAACATAAATTAAAAGATGGTTTTCGCCATTTTTTTAAGACCAGTGTTTACCAGTTTTATAATGAAGAACGTTTGAAAAGAGCTTATTTTATGATTGAACACACTACTATACCTTTGAAAAATATATCGGTGATGAATGGTTTTAACAATTATCCCAATTTTTCAAAATCTTTTAAAAAACGATTTGGATTTTCGCCATACGAAATGAAGCGAAATGAAACCGGTTTTGCTTCTCTACCAGAAGGTTAAATTTTAGTTTTTCAAACTTTGTCCGTTTTGGTCAAGTTTTGCTCCCAATAAGACAAGTGTTTTGGTTTTGAAATTCAGAATTTTGCTTTGTAGAACTTAAATCTATGAAGCTATGAGATTGAATACCAAAATACAGAATCTGTCTTTAGAGTTTATTTGCTTACTCTATACACTACTTTTTGTTTATGCAGCCACAAGTAAAGTACTAGATTTTGAAAACTTTCGAATTCAATTGGGTCAATCTCCATTATTGAGCTCTTTTTCCGGTTTAATATTATTTGCGGTTCCCACTGTAGAAATAATCATTGCTATATTATTACTGGTTCAAAAATTTAGGTTGATAGGTCTTTTTTCTGCCTATACACTTATGGTATTGTTTACTGCTTATATCTACATATTATTAAACTACAGTACTTTTATCCCTTGTTCTTGTGGTGGAATAATCCAAAAATTGTCTTGGAGTCAGCATATCATCTTCAATATTTTTTTTATAGTATTAGCTGCAATTGGGGTACTGTTTTTACCAGATAACAACACTTTAGATAATCATCAAATCGGAAAGTTATGAAATTAAAAGTAAAAATATTAGTCCTCATAATCTGTGGAATCTTCGGTGTCGGTACAATGGCTTTGCTTTTTGTTATTTCTGAAAATATCACCCATTACCAAAATCGTTTTATTCGTCGTTTTCCACAGCATGTTGCCGAGGAAGTACACCAAACGGATTTAACTTATAATTCCTATTATTTTGCGGGAAGTGGAAATGGGAAAATTTATTTAGGCAATTACACAGCACCTCTACAGGTAATGGTTTTGGATACCGCATTGCAAAGCAAAACTGTTTGTCATATTAAATTGAAGCAAAGAAATCTACCATTCCGTGGACCTCAAATCAGAGTGAATGGGAAAGACTTTTATGTATTTGAGGGAATGGTTCCTTATGTATTCAAAGGTGCTATATCCGATTGGAGCGCTTCTTTACGGATAAACAGCGGTAATCATTTTTCGCAGCTTACGCCAATTGATTCTGTGAATATGTCAGTTCGTTATTTGTCACCCAAAAACGGTGAAAATATCATAGGTATCTTAAATCTTATTGATACCACAAAAGCAAAATACAGCAAATCCTTATTGCAAAGACAATTTGACGGGAAGTTCGATACCGATGGTAATCTCTTATATAATAGTAGTCTCAACCGAATTGTTTATGTTTATCTGTATCGAAACCAATATATCGTTGCGCAGCCAAATTTGAAATTAGACTATCGGGGTAAAACAATTGATACGGTCAGTCACGCTGACATACAGTTAATTCGACTTAAGAATAGTAATCAAAAAACGTTTGCCGTTCCGCCGCTGGTTGTCAATAAATTGAGTGCAGTTGCAGGAAAGTTATTGTTTGTCAACTCAGAATTACCAGGTATGTATGAATCTGAGGATGTTTGGAAAAGAGCCAGTATAATAGATGTATATGATTTGACGGACCAAACCTACCGTTCCAGTTTTTCAGTCTATAAAATTGCAGGTAAGAAGATGAAAGCGATGTTAGTGTATGAAAATAAAATGTATGCGTTGATTGACCAGAAAATAGTTTGCTATAAGTTAAGGGAATATATCACGCAAAGTCATCCAGCTCGTGTAAGCACAAAATAAAATAGTATTTAAAGTATATCGGCCGATGTCAGGGATACGATCGAAAACCTGTAACAGAGTAGATCATAAACATTAAATTTTGATATTATGAAAACAAATTTTTTCAGAAGACTAATGATGCCGTTCGCTGTCATAGTCTTGGGTGTGGCCTGTGCTTTTGTCACTACTGCCATGAGTAGTGCCAAAACACTTGCCAATGTGCAAGGATACAAATTTGTGTCACAAGCCGATCCGTGTCACGCTGATGCTATGTGTAGCAATGTATTTAATGCGAATATTTGTACCTCTAGCGGCACACCGCTAAAGGGTAAAGTGTCGCAAAATGCACCATGTGATGTCACTTTGTATAAAATACAAAACTAAATAGTGGACGTATTTTAAAAGGCAATGCAGTTCGGCGAAAGCTAGAACTGCATTGTTTTTTGTTTTATACGCAATACTTTATTGCGGTTCAAGCCACTCGGGTTTCTTTTCCCCTTTCAAATAATATCCAAACCACTCTGAAATTTTATTTGTTAAATCCATTTGATTTTCTCGTTTCAGTATTGTGTGATTTTCTTTGGGATACAGTACCATAACATGTTCTTTTTTGAGCCTTCTAAGTGCCAGATAAAACTCCATGGTTTGATATGGATTGACATTTGTATCTTCTGTTCCTGTATAGGTTAATAATGGGGTAATAACATTAGATACAAAATTGACAGGCGAATTTCTTTGATAGCCTTCATAATCTTCAAAAAGTGTTTTACCCATACGCATTTGCTGAAATTCATAACGCCAACCGTTAGTGTTTTTGGCGCCCCAATTCACTGACAAATAGCCACTGGTAAAATCCGACAAACCAGAACCGGCAATCGCAGCCGCAAACAAACCCGTTTGAGTAATGATAAAATTAGTTTCGTAACCTCCAAATGAATGTCCAGTCAATCCAATTTTACTTTTATCTATTGGTGCCATTGCCATTGCCGCTGTAGTTGCCGCCATTACACAATCAGTGGCTGAAAAACCAGGACTTCCTACCGTATAGACAATATCGGGATACAACACAAAATAGCCTTGACTTCCGAAAAGACTAGCATTCGGTACTGATTCGTTCAATAAAGTAGGGTTGCTAAAACGATGCCGTATTGCCGTTTGTTTTTCATAAATGTAAACGATCATTGGGTATTGTTTTGCTGGATTGTAATCAAACGGATAGACTAAAACTCCTTTCAAAGCAACTCCTTTCGCGTTTTTATAATCGACATATTTTGAAGTGCCCCAACCGTACTGGTCGTATTGCGGATTGCTTTGAAAAATAGTCTTTTGCGGAATGTTCTTGCGCTTTATATTTAATGAAGGAGGAGCGTTAAAATCTTCGCTCAAATACATATAGCAATCATTTTCTTTAGATTTATGAATGGCACTTATGTACTTCTCGGTATAGACAATGGATTGTACTTTTTGTCTATTCTCCAATTTAAAATATCCCGAAAAACTATGGTCAAGGGCATTCGATCTGAGTATTAATAGTGAATCATCAATTTCATTTGCTTTAGTCACAATCCCATCAGCGAATCCATTTGTATTTTCAATAATGCGGAACATTTGATTTTGTTCGCGACCTTTGGTACATCGGGATCCATTGCCGTTCTCGGGGTTTATTTGCCACAGATCAAAATGGTCATAGAGCAGTAACGTTCCATCCTTGGCTGACCAACCTGCTACACCATACGACTGTATTTCGGCCATGTCCACGGAATCGTCATAAAATGCAATTCCCGTTTTTTTGGTAATGTTTGTATGCGTCTGCTTCGCAATAGAATAAACCCACCAGTCACGATCTCTAAAATAAGCAATATATTTTCCATCTGGAGACAGGCTTATATCGACAAAGCTACCCGATTGCTGTTTTAGAAATACTGTTTTGCTACCCGTATTTAAATCTACCAGAAAATAATCCCGATCAGCGTCTTGTTTCCATGATGGTTTATTATCGTTCGAATCATAAACTATTGCATAGCGTTGATTGCCATTGAGCATTGCAGTTGAGTATACGCTGTCTCCAACAGCCCTAAACTGACCGTTTTTGGGAGACCATGAGGCGAGGCGAGGCAGACTTTTTTTGTTTACTATATTGCGTAAAGGAAACAAATCTTTATCGGCTGCATTCCATACCTGAATACCTGAATGATTTTGTACTAAAGTGTCATCGTTTTTCTTCATCATAAAAAACGCCCGCTCCCCATCACACGAAATTCCTAGGGTCGAAATAAAACTAGCATTCAAAACCATATCCTTTGGCCAATCGGCAGCTGTTGTCGTATCATATTGAAATAGTTTACAGTCGTCAATTTCATAGTACAAAACGGCATCGGCGGAAAAGGGTTTAGCGGAATTTGGACGTCCAACAAAAGCAATGGATTGACCGCCTCTTTTCCAGACTATATTTTCAAACTGTTTTACCGTACTCTGGGTAACTATAGTGTTGATCCTTTTTTTGCCAAAGTGGAGCAATCCAACGGTATTCTGCGTCTGCGCAGCTGTGCAATACCCAAGCGCATCACCTTTAGGACTCAAGCTAAACGAAGTCACATTATCAACTTTTTTAATTGTGTCCCCTATTAAATTTTGGATAATAATGTTGGTTTTTCCGTCTATCCCGTTACAGTAGAGAATCAGGTAATCGCTATCGCCTACAAATGCAAAGTCTTGCACATTTTCAATATACTTTACTTTGCCGTTGACCAGATTCAATAATTGGAATTTATTCTCCGGTAGCAAACATCCAAACCAGGAATCACCAACAAATTTGCCGCTATGACCTTTGGCAAAGGCAATCGTTTTGGCAGTGGTGGTATTTTTGACAAATAAAGTATCAAGACCCGACTCATACGATACGGTATAACTCACCCATTTGCCATGATCCGAAATGTTGTCGGGGGTAAGTGTACTCCATAAATGATAGTCCTTTTGAGTAAGAGGGCGTATTTTTTTGACCTGTCCGTTTACCAGACAGGTCATCAAAAACAAAATAAAACTAATCCAAATTATTTTGCAGTTGTATACTTTAGTATCCATTAGTATCCTGGATTTTGAGGTTTTAAATTTGGGTTGAGGTTCAATTCTGCTTCCGGAATCGGAAACAAATCGTCATGTATATTCCATCCCGGTTTTATGGCTGACAGAACCGATTGTATTTTGTTGAACCGTTTCAAGTCAAAAAAGCGATGACCAAATTCGGTGAATAATTCCAGTCGACGTTCCTGTAGTATCGCATCAAGGATTTCATCCTGCGTAACAGCTGAAGTATTCATGAGTCCAGCGGTATGCCGAATGGTATTCAAATCTTCTTTTGCACCAATTAAATCACCCGAATGCGCCCTTGCTTCGGCGCGAATCAGGTACATTTCGCCAAGGCGTAGTATGATAGAATATTCCAAGGAAGTTGCATTATCACCATATTTGTATTTGAAAGGATGGTACCAAGTCGAAATCCCATCGGTAATGGCTTGTGTCCAGTGGACTTTGCGCTGGTCATCGGTCGTAAAAGCGGACATAAAATCATTTGTTAAGGCTGATATCGGTGGAGGGCCTTCATTAAAATTAAAGGTTTGCGCTTCTAGCGCATTGCCGTTTGAAAATCCGGGAGCGAGTTGCCAGATTGTCGAAGTAGATTCTTTTAGAAAAATTTTATCAAGATCTTGCTCATTCTCATATACCCCCGTAGTGTTTAAAACCGCCGAAACTTCATTTGAAGCTTCATTCCAAGAACCGACATACAAATTTACCCGTGCCAGTAGTGCATGAGCTGCATACTTGTTTGGACGTACCCGATCAGAGGTAAGATACGCTTCTGGTAAAAATACTATTGCCTGTTCTAAATCAGCCCTCGCATTGTCGTAAACCTCCGCCACAGGAATCCTAATTGCTACACGATTTACAGCATAATCTGTCGTAGTGATATAGGGTACATCACCGTATATATTAGCCAGATAAAAATGAAGCAGTGCACGAACAAATAATGCTTCGCCAGTGAGTTGATTGCAGTCTGCAGCGGAAAGTTTGGATGAATAAGCTACGCCTTCAATTACGGCATTGGCCGAATAAATTTGATTGTACGTGTTGTTCCACAATTCTTTCACATCTGGATTGGAAGCAATTAATGAATTGTTGTAAAATGCAGGACCACTTGGCAGCGCACCATAAAAATCCATTTCATCAACATAAATTCCCAGTAGATGTGAGAGTCCACTTGGCGAACCAGTCAGCAATCCAGTATCTCGAATTTTTGAATAAATGTCTGTCATCGCTGCGTTTGCTGTTGCCTTTTCTTCAAAAACGGTATTCGCAGTCAATTGAGAGTCTGGCAGATCCACATCCACAAAATTATCACAGGCACTCATAACTGTTGCAAGTGCCAATATCCACAAAGCGTCGAATGCCATTCCCCACAGCGAATTTTTGGCATTCCAGAAGTATAAATTTGAATTGAAATTTTCCATAATTAGATGATATTTGTTTTTTAAAGGAATATGTAATTCGCATCTCTTCATTGGTGTTTGTGACCAATTTACGGTCATGCTCATTTCATCATTGTATTTTTAAATTAAAAACTAAACTGCACTCCAGCGGAAAGAATTCGCAAAGGCGGCAAATATCCAGCCGATTTAAACTCGGGGTCAGCACCATTGTAATGGGTGAAGGTTATTACATTTTGTCCTTCAAAGAACAGTTTGCATTGCAGGTCTTTCAGTGGGAGATCGTAGTAGAGTGAAATGTTTTTTAATCGCAGATACGAGGCATCACTGATGGTACCATCACTTTCATAATATTTATAAGATGCTTCCACGGCAGCGCTGTTGGCGCCAGTTGTATAGATTTGATAAGATGCACTATCACCCGACTGTTGCCAATGGTTCAGCACTGTGGTGGGCTGATTGCTTGATGAACCCGGATAACTAAAGTACGTTGATGCGTTATAATTGATTTGCTTGAGGAACTGAAAAAGAAAATCCAGTTGCCAGTGTTTGTATTTCAAGGTGTTTTGGAAACCACCATAATATTTAGGATTAAAATCTTTGATTGTGGTTTTGTCCTCCTTGCTTGTCAAGATTCCATCGCCGTTGACATCTTCAAAAGTGTATAATCCTGTTTGCGGGTCAACACCCGTAAAATGATATACTTTTTGGATGTTGAGCGGTTGACCGATTACAAATTGATTGGCGTAACTTGAACTTTCCAAATTGGGGAATTCCAAAAGCTTAGTCTTGGCCAAAGTCAGGTTGATATTGGTTGTCCAAGAAAAATCTTTGGACTGAATGTTTACAGTGCGTAAGGTCAGTTCTACACCACGGTTTTGTACTGTTGCCTCTAGGTTGGCTTGCAAAGAAGTAAATCCTGTAGTTCCTGGTAACGGTATTCCTGTCAATTGATTGGAAGATCGATTGTCGTACCAAGCTGCGGTAAAAAAGATACGGTCTTCGAGAAAACCTGTTTCCAATGCCACTTCAAACTTTTTATTGGTTTCCCATCCAAATTCGGGGTTGAACAAACGAGAGGGTTGCAGTCCCACGATGCCCCCGTAATTCACACCCGAAGAACTGTAGGTATCGAGGTATTGGTAATCGCCAATTTGGTCGTTACCCGTAAGACCATAACTGGTTCTGAGTTTGCCAAAACTTAAAACGGTATTGTCTTTGAAAATTCCTTCTTTGGAAAATAACCATGCAAGGCCAACGGCTCCAAAAGTCGAAAATTGCTTTCCTGGGCCAAAACGACTGGATCCGTCACGGCGAGCTGTTGCGTTCACAATGTATTTGTCGTTCCAATTAAAATTAACACGCCCAAAAAAGGCTTGGTACTTGTACTCTGATTCGTCACTTACCAACGTAAAGATATTGGAAGCTGAGGCCAGATTATAAATAAGGCTGTTGCTCGAAAAACCAAAGGCATATTGTGCCAGTTGGCTGCTGTTTTGCGTTTGGAAAGTGCTGCCCACCAGCGCATCCAGTTTTCCTTGACCGATGGTTTTATTCCAATTTAATTGTGGCTCGACAATCCACGATTTTCGGTCGGCATTGCTTACTATTAATGTGGATAGTTCAGGGCCTAAACCGTAAGCGGGATTGTACCGTGTTGAAGGGTTTGCCGTAATTTCGGAATTGGTAAGGGCGGTATATCCCAAATTGGCTTTCAGTTGGAAGGCATCGCTCAACTGATACGTCATCATGGCATTGGCGATGAGGTCATTGGTGTTGGCGGTATATTCTCCTTCGAGATTTGCCAAAGGATTGTTGAAGGTATTGTTTTCCCAATTCAGTGAACCGTCAGGGTTATGGAGTGCTGGTGCATTCGGTGCTATGGTTACTGCTTCTCGCATCAAGTCTCCACGGGCTTGGTTGTTGTCCTGAACCGTATAGCCAATCGATGTAGTGATCTTGAATTTTTTATTGTCTGATTCATGGTTGACGTTCAGACGTACATTTCCTTTTTTATAGATAAAATCACTGGGCAAAACAGAGGTTTGCTTATTGAAATTAGCACTTAACAGAAATTGAGTTTGCTCAGAACCGCCCGAAAGGGACGTTTGGATGTCAGTGATTAGGGATGTACCACCCATCAATTCTTTCTGCCAATCGGTGTATCGAGTTTGATCCCAAGTTCCATTGACGTCATACGCATAATCGGGTATGGGATTGATGCCATCATTTGAAAAAGCTTCATTTCGCATCCCAATGTATTGTTCGGTGTTCATCAAGTCCATGAATCGGGTTACCGTTCCAGTACCTGTTAAAAGTTTTGCCGTAAACTTTGTTTTTCCCGCTTTTCCTTTTTTGGTGGTAATCAATACTACACCGTTGGCACCACGGGAGCCATAAATTGATGTGGCATCGGCATCTTTTAATACTTCAATGCTTTCAAGCTGGTCGGGATTGATGCTGTTGAGCGGACTGGGTTGTGTTGGCAACACCGCCGAATTGATTCCCGTACCAATAGGATCCGAGGAATAGGGAACGCCGTCAATAATATACAGCGGATTATTTCCATTTACCCGTAAACTGTTTTGCCCACGTATCTGGACATCAAATCCACCGCCTGGGGTTCCTGTTGTTTGTGTGATATTGACACCCGCCATGCGACCCTGCATCGTGGCCAGTACATTGGAGACGGGTTGTTTCTCAATGTCTTTTGAAGTGATTTTGGCTATACTTCCAGAGTTTAAGCTATTCTTTACAGAATAATAGCCCGCATTGATTTTGACTTCTTGCAGGGAGGTTGCATCTTCTTGTAATTGTATGTTTATCACGGAGCGACCATCGACGGGGATACTTCTGGTTTTGTAACCCAAAAAGGAATACACCAGTATATCTTGCGGGTCAGCCAACAAAGAGTATTTGCCGTCAAAATCAGTATTTGTTCTAGTAGTTGTTCCTTTTATGGTAATTGTGACTCCTGGTAATGGGGCCTTTCCATCTGAAACGGTGCCACTTACTTTTATTTGTTTGAAGTGGTTTTGGTTAGCTTGAAAAATCAGGATTGGATTTCGTGCTTGTGTGGTCGGACTGTATTGGTAGATACCGAAAATAAATAGATACCAAAGTACAGGCCAGCCCTTGTAGAATGAAAAATTTTTCATAATATTGGATTAGTTAAATGAAACAATAGTTTTATTGGCTTTGGTCCTCTAGTATTGCTTGCCGGCGTGTTAGGGGACCTTTTTTATTAATCATCAAGTCAAAAGTTTGATGAATGACTGAAAGAGTGAATAAGATTTTTTTATTGCATAGGCATTTGATTTAAAGGTTTTTTTTAAGGAAAGCCAACTGCCGTTGCCTGTTGCAGCCAGACGGTGGCAGTGCCTTTCCCAACTAATTCATTTAATTAATGGTAATGCGAAACTTAAAAAAGGAAGCGGTGCTAAGAATGTAAGAGGAGAATGTGACCAAAGTTTTTAAAAAAAATGGCATGAACCCAGCTTATTGCATCAAAGGTACTGGCGGCACCCAACCACAATAAGTGAGCCCACACCATTAAGTGTGAGCATCTTAACTTATTATCTCGTGGTTTTTAAAACGCCAGTTTTTTGATCCGAGATTCTAAGCGAATGCTTCAAATATTTTATGAAGAAACGCAAATATATAAATTCAAAAACAAATATAAAACAAATTTTCCGATTGCGCATCATCGTGTGCAGAATAATCGTAAATATTATATTCTTTTGTTCTAATGGCGAATGATAAATTACAAAGCAATACATCTAAAGATAAGAATCCTATAAAGGTTTTTCTTATAGATAGATATGTTTGTAATTATATAAGTGAAGAGTGGATGAGTGATGATGTATCTAATAGATCCTTTGGAAAATCTCATGGAATACATGAAGGTATTGTTAGAAAAATAAAAGAAGTAGACGGATATAAAATTCCTGTATCCACACTTACCACGATATGTTCTTATAAAGGAATAAGAATGTCAGAGTTTTTTAAATTAATAGAGGAAAAATATGGGCAGTTAAATGATAATTTTGAAATTAAATAAATAACCAAAAATAAGATTTGACCTTAATCAATACCACCCAAAAGATGCTTTATAGCATCTTTTTTTTGTTTTATAACAAATAGTTGTCAAATCGGCAGTAAAAGTTGTTTATTCGGGAGTAACTGACTTTGTGATAAAAAAGTAACTTTCAGTTCGTTCTATATTTGAGGTATGGAATGGTATGAAATAATAATAGTTATTGTGATTATCCCGGGGGGAGTTTATATAAGGGGGAAAATATATGAGTTTAGGAGGGACAATTTTTCTGGGTATAATGATAGTTGGAGAACTAGACGAAAGAAATAATGAAAGATGCATATGAGGTTCTTTTTTTTGTTTTAATTTTATTATTTTTCTGACAATATGGAAATCCGTAAAGAATAGTAGAGAAGGTTTTGTAAGTTTGGGAAATTAAACTGTGCCTGAGTTGAGTATATATGCAAGTTAAATATCATAGTTACACAAATAACTATTAACTTATAATTAAATAAAATATGTTAAGTACATGACAAAAAGCAAAAAAGACTGTTATCTAAAGAGTTAAATCCTGTAAAAAGAAATTTCGACAAGTAATCTAATCCATATTTGAACACGCTTACAGCTCTTCTGCCATGTTTTTTTATTTTTATTTTTTTGATGTTTTCATCCAAATAGTCACCAATTTTATAACACCATACAAAAGCAATCATTGTTAGAGAAAATAGTTTTTCCAGTCTTTCTAAGTCAGTAACATGTGTATCTTCGATATTAAAACCACTGCTTTTTAATCCTCTAAAAAGAGTTTCAATCTGCCATCTTTGTTTGTAATAAGTCATTGCTTGTTCTGGCTTATTGAATGAAACAATGATTAAAAACTCCATTTTCCCGTTTCTGTCAATGGTTTTGCTTCCTGAAAGATAACACCTTTGCCCATGTAATTCCACGATTTTCGGATAATGGTAAAACTCGCCTATTTTCAAATTGTTGAACAGCCAAAAAACCTTAATTTTTTCATTTTTTTGATAAGAATAAATTTTGAAATTATTCCTAATTCTGATGTAATACCTAATGCTGTTTTGGTTCAAAAACTCCAACCATTTATCTCCGACAAACTCTCTGTCTGCCAAGAGACAATCTATACTTTCCTTTCCAAACCATTCTATGTAGCTCTTGATCAAATCAATCCGCTCTTCCATGTCGGAATTCCCTCGTTTGTCCAACATTTTGAACATCAATGGGAACGCAACATTTTTATAACTGACTCCTAACATCAGAATGTTAATATTATTATCCCCAAATTTCCAATTAGTTCTATCTAAGACCAATACTAAATCGGTTTTTGATGGTAATAAATTGAATATCAAAGAAGAAACTATTTTCATAGGAAAATCAAATTCTTTCATGAATCTTTGAATTCTTCTATAAGAACTATTTTTACTTGCTTTTGTGTCAAATCCAGATGCTAATCTATCATAATTGATTGTCTTTATTTTGCATAAAGCTGTTATAAATAAACATATGAGCTTGACCCTTGCTAAATTGAATTCTCCCTTGAAATGACCTTGTAAAACCGAAATAAGCTCTGTATCTTTGCCCTCAAGACTGGTATTTTTCATTATAAAAATTATGTGGTAATAATTCTATAATGTACGAAATATCGGTCTTTTTTACAAATTAATTATTGTTTATTTTGCTTAATTTCAGTGAAATATATTTTTGTCATGTACTAAAAAATATTTTATAAAATTCCAGTTCAAGATGTTCCCAAAAAGAACTATTACCAACGAATGGCATTAATGACTAAAGATTTAAGCTATGCTAATCAAAACTTAAAAAATGCCATTGACAGCATACAAAAGTTAGAAATGAAAGGAAACAAATTTAGATTTGATTTAGAGTCTGATATTGCATTAGTCAATTTTGCTCGAAAGGATTTGAATAATAAAATGAAAAGTGGTATTTCGGATATAATTGAGTCTAAAGATGCCGATTTAACTTTTAGTGAGAATTTCATACATTCATTTACAAAGGGATATCTACTTTTTATGTTTTATATAGCCAATCAAACCAGTATTCTAGGGCTTTTACTATTTTTTATCATCGCTTTAACTTTATATCTAAGAGTAATCCGTTCAAAATACAAACATGCCAATCTCTTTGAAAATTTAAAATATCCGAGTTATGCTTTGAATTATCCTTTGTCAACTGCAATCTTGATAATGGGTTCCATATTTCAATTCTTTCTACCTTCACCTCCCTTTGTTTTTATGGCATTCTTATGGTTAATTAGTGGAATTGCATTGACAATTATTCTAAGAAAATCGACAACAAAATATTGGTTTTTAGTATGGGTAGCATTTTTTATTTTAAACAACATTGCATATCAAGACAACCTTTTACTACTTTATTCGCAAAACGAAGCTCGATTTGTTGCTTTTTTAAGCGCAATAGGTTTATTGCTTGGATTGTATGTTTTTTTAAACAGAAAAAAAACAGGAAGAGAAATTTTTGAGAAAAGTTTTCGTGTAAGTATCATAGTTTTTATAGTTTTTGAGTTTTTAGCGTTACTTCTCATTTCATTTAACCATTATAATTTGGCCAAAATGTTGATGACAAATGGCTATTTCACAATCTTAATTGCACATCAATTAATATGGACATTCCGACTTAGCATTGATGTTTTTAATTTGTCTATATACTTTTCAAAAAGTGATGAGGAATTAGAAAAAGAGGCTGAAAACGATTTAATAACTGAGAGTCCTTACAAAGTGTCCAGTTTTATATATGTAATGTTTGCAATAGGCTGGTACGTGTTAATTAGCAGGAATTCATATGCTTTCCAAAATTTCACCGAACCTATAATTGAGAGTGTTTATCAAAAAAGACAGTTAGGAGAATTTGTATTTTCTTTTGACAATCTGTTTTTATTCTTTTTTATCCTTTTTATGTCAGGACTTAGTACTCGAATTGTCTCGTTTTTAACAACTGAAAATAATTCTAAAGGTAGTAGTGTGAAAAAATCAGGCGTAGGAAGTTGGTTGTTATTAATTCGTATTGCTATTATCACTTTAGGTGTTTTACTTGCTTTTATCTCCATAGGAATTCCAATGGATAAAATTGCTTTAATGATTAGTGCATTAAGTGTTGGTATTGGTTTTGGTTTGCAAAATGTAATCAACAACTTAGTTAGTGGATTAATTATTGCCTTTGAAAAACCAATAAATCTCGATGATATTGTTGAAGTTGGGGGCAATATGGGAAAAATGAAATCTATTGGTATTCGAAGTAGTGTCATTACAACTTGGGATGGTACTGATGTGATTATACCTAATGGTGATTTGCTAAGTCAGCATTTGGTAAATTGGACAATGGGTAGTAATAGACGTCGCTACGAAATTGATTTGGGAGTTGCTTACGGCTCGGATTTAAAACAAGTTAAAACGATTTTATTAAACGTATTAATGGAACACGAGTTAATTTTAAAAAATCCGGAACCTATGGTTTGGGTGACTAAATTTGGTGAAAGTTCTATTGATTTTGCGATTAAATATTGGGTACCTCACTTTAATTTAGGTAATGATGTTCGAAATGATATCATTATTGCAATTGATGTTGCGTTTAAAGCTAATGGAATAGAAATCCCATTCCCGCAACAAGATGTAAACATTCAATCTGTGGTTTCTGATTCAGTTGATAACAACGATAAAAAGGAAATATAAAAATACCTGACAAAGTAAGTACAATAGATTTTCGGAAAGAAAAAGAATTTTCAAGAAAATAAGTTTAAACAATCATGAAAAAACTACTTATTTCACTAGCAATAGTTTGTGCTTTGCTTTCTTGTGGAAAGCAAACCGAACTAAAAGAAAACACGGCAAGTTCTGATACAATTGTTTCAGAAGATAAAAAACCTGATACTGTACCTGCTTTCACAAAGGAATTAAGCTTATATAATACATCTTTTAAAATTTCGGTTACTGGAAATCAAATGACTATTATACCTAAAGACCTAAAAATAGATAACAATCCAATTATTACAGAAATTGAAGGAACAGTTACAAATGCAGAAATTGGAGATTTGAATAGTGACACATTCCCAGAGTTATTCGTATACACCGTCTCAGAAGGAAGTGGGAGTTATGGAAAAGCATACGGTTTTTCAGTTAATAACGGAAAATCGGTAAGCGGCATCAGCATTCCTGCTTTAGCTGACGATCCAAAATTAAGCAAAGGATACATGGGACACGATGAATTTGCCATAGTTGATGGCATTCTCGCCCAACGTTTTCCTATCTATAATGAGGGTGATACTAATAGTAAGCCAACAGGTAAAACCAGACAAATCCAATACAAGCTTCGCGAAGGTGAAGCATCAAGAAAATTAGTAGTAGATCAAACCATAGAATTTTAATTTTAAAATTATATACCGTATGAAAAAAATTGTTTTATCCATTATCTCACTAGCATTTATGGGAATGACATCTTGCAAAAAAGAGATAAAAACTAGTGAATCGACCACAGATACTACAACGGTAGTTGTCGACACTTCAAAAGCGAATAAAATGGTCGATCCTGACCCAACAGACACAATTCCTGCCGAACGCTATGGAATCAATTCATCTAATCCTAAAACAGCCGATTTAGTGCGACTAACAATTACCGATTTATTCAAAGATGATTTAGCAAAGAATATTATAGACGATTACAGCAAGAAGTTTATTTTCTTTGAATACGATTTGAACGAGGACGGCAACAAAGAAATTCTTGTTGGGTTTACAGGGCCCTATTTTTGCGGGTCTGGAGGATGCACCCAACTTTTATTAGACAATCAAGGAAATGTAATCACCACTTTTTCAGTTTCCGAATATCCCGTTATCATTGACACACACAAAACCAATGGATGGAAAGATTTATTTATTTATGGTGGAGGAAAAAATAGAATTGTAAAATTTGACGGAAAAAAATACCCATCAAATCCATCAGTTCAACCAGCATTGAAGCTGACTCCTGGTGATGGATTGCCAAGAGCACTTGATTTTACTAACGAGCCTTATGCTTGGTTTAAGTTTTAATTTATGCAAAGCCTGAATACACGTTCAGGCTTTGTTTTGTTTTTATATATTTAGAAAATTAAGAGCTACAACTCAACATAGAACAGCCTACTTTATCTCTAGCCCAATCGGGTCTTTTGGCAAACCATTTTTGGTTTTCAGGTTGTTCATCATACGGTTTTTTAAGCAATTCGAAAAGTTCATTTACCAAAGAATAATCACCTTTATCTGCAGCATCAATACTCAATTGTGCCATATAATTTCGCAATACATATTTGGGATTTACCAAATTCATTTGCTCTTTCCTTTCTATATCTGAAAGCTGTTCCTGTTTAATTCGATTAGTATAATGATTCAACCAAGTATACCATTTGTCCAAAACAAATTCGTTACCCTCTTTTTCATTATAAAAAGCATATTTAATGCTATCCAAAGCAACTTCTGCGTTATCGTCTTTTTGAACATTGCCCAGATTTCTAAAGAAAATAGTCATATCGGTTTCTATTAATGAAAGCAACTCTGTCAGACTTTCGATTAAAATAGCATCATCCTCTTTTGCCATTTTTAATCCGAGTTTATTACGCATCATATTCAAATATTCCTTTTGATAATCATTGCTAAATGCATTCAAAATAGTTTCAAGAGGTTTAGCATCATTGATCAATGGATACAAAGCATTGGCTAATTGATACAAATTCCACAAGGCAATATCGGGTTGATTTCCAAATCGATATCTTTTATGTTGTATATCGGTTGTGTTTGGCGTCCAATCGGGGTTGTAATCTTCCAACCATCCATAAGGGCCATAATCTATTGTGATACCATGAATCGACATATTATCGGTATTCATAACCCCATGCACAAAACCCACGCGTTGCCAGTGAATAATCATATTGAGTGTCGTTTTCGTCACTGCTTGAAAAAAGGCTAGATACTTTTCTAAACCTTCACTTTTAATATCAGGAAAATGATGTTTGATGGTATAATCCGTTACTAATTGCAGTGTATCAAGCTCTTTCCTGAAAGCAAACAATTCAAAATTTCCAAAACGGATAAACGAAGGCGCTACTCTACATACAATTGCTCCTTTTTCGTAAGCAGGATTTCCATTATACATTACATCTCTTAATACTTGATCTCCAGAAAGCATTAACGAAAGCGAACGGGTTGTGGGAACTCCCAAATAATGCATGGCTTCTGCGCACAAGTGCTCGCGTATGGAGGAACGCAATACGGCAAAACCATCAGCTGTACGGGAATATGGTGTAGGCCCTGCCCCTTTTAATTGTAAAATATATGACTGCTTATTATGATTAACTCCCGTTAGATTAATGGCGCGACCGTCTCCTAATTGACCCGCCCAATTCCCAAATTGATGCCCTGCATAAGGCATAGCATACGGTTTGGTATTTGGATAAACCGTATTCCCAGAAAAAGTATTCAAAAAATCAACTGAATGAATATCTGCCTGAGATAATCCCAAAAAATTAGCCACCTCAACCGAAGCATGAATCAAAGAAGGATTCGAAGGCTTTTTGGGCTCGACGTATGAAAAACAAGCTTGCTCAACCTGTCTCGGCATATTGTTTTGAATAGGATCAGCAGGTAATTCGGAAGTAAAATTATTTTGTATGTGGAGTTTCATTTGAAAACGCTTTTATATAAACTAGAATAGTATTCGTAAAGATATTCGATACACTAGAAATAAAAGGGTTCTTATGATAATTTTAATTTATAACCTAAATCATTTTATTTATAAAAATATAAAACAAAAAATCCTGAGCTTTCACTCAGGATTTTGAATATATAAACTTTTTTATAATTAAGAAAGTGCCGCTGTAACTTGATCTGCAGCTTCTTGAAATTCAACAGCAGATAAAATCGGCATTCCTGAATTGTCAATTAATTCTTTTGCAATTGCAGCATTTGTACCTTGTAAACGAACAATGATTGGAACATTTATTGCATCACCCATATTTTTGTAAGCATCAACAACTCCTTGTGCCACACGGTCACAACGAACAATTCCACCAAAAATATTAATTAAAATTGCTTTTACGTTTGGATCTTTCAAGATGATACGGAAAGCAGTTTCAACACGTTTTGCATCTGCAGTTCCACCTACGTCAAGGAAGTTTGCAGGTTCAAAACCAGCATACTTAATTAAATCCATAGTTGCCATTGCAAGACCTGCACCGTTAACCATACATCCAACTGTACCGTCAAGATCTACATAGTTCAATCCTACTTCTTTTGCTTCAACTTCGATTGGATTTTCCTCACGAACGTCACGCATATCAGCATATTTCTTTTGTCTGTACAAAGCATTATCATCGATATTTACTTTAGCATCTACAGCCATAATTTTATCATCCGAAGTTTTCAAAACTGGGTTGATTTCAAACATAGAAGCATCAGAACCAATGTAAGCATTGTATAATGAATCGATGAATTTCACCATTTCTTTGAAAGCATTTCCAGAAAGACCTAAGTTAAAAGCAATTCTTCTTGCTTGAAAACCTTGTAATCCAACAGCTGGATCAATTTCTTCAGTGAAAATTAAGTGTGGAGTGTGTTCTGCCACTTCTTCAATATCCATTCCACCTTCAGTAGAATACATAATCATATTACGTCCAGTTGATCTATTCAAAAGAACGGAAACGTAAAACTCAGAAGTTTCACTTTCGCCTGGATAATATACATCCTCAGCAATTAATACTTTGTGAACTTTTTTCCCTTCTGCAGAAGTTTGAGGAGTAATCAATTGCATTCCAATGATTTCACTTGCAATTTGTTCTACTTTGTCAATTCCTTTGGCAAGCTTTACTCCACCACCTTTACCACGACCACCTGCGTGAACTTGGGCTTTTACAACATACCAACTTGTACCAGTTTCGGCAGTTAATTGTTTTGCAGCAGCTACAGCTTCTACAGGACTATTCGCTACAATTCCGCGTTGTATGCGAACTCCGTAACTAGCTAAAATCTCTTTTCCTTGATATTCGTGTATGTTCATAATATAGAATTTGTCTGGATTCTGAATCTATTTCAGAATAAAAGTGGCACAAAAATAGCAAAATTTAATTTAACTGAAATTATTTTTAATTATAATAACACATAAAATTAAAAATTAGTGATTCTTTTATCTCAATCGATATAGTAAAATAAATTTAAAAATTCTTAGTGTTTTTGTTAAAATAATCGTCTGCAAAAAGTATAATCCTATATTTATTACAAATATTAAAGGTTTTTTGATTTTTAAAAAATATTCATTGAAGAAATGTCAATTCATAAAGGCAAATCTAGCATTATTATCAAATATTCATACCTTTTTTACTTTTATAACAAAAATAGAACCTAAATGATGGATTCACTCAATATATGTTACGAAATCTTTAATTTTGTAAAAAAAATATCAAGCATGAGAGTTAAAGAACAAGGCCTATATTTACCCGAATTTGAACACGACAATTGTGGCGCAGGATTTATATGTAATTTGAACGGAATTAAGTCTAATGACATTATTCATAAGGCTCTAGACATCCTTATAAAGTTGGAACATCGTGGAGCAGTAAGCTCGGATGGAAGAACTGGAGATGGTGCTGGAATCCTTTTTGATATTCCTCATACCTTTTTTAAGAAAGTATGTGATTTTGAAATTCCAGAAGTAAGAGAATATGCTGTTGGTATGGTTTTTATGCCTAAAAGCCAAAACCAAGTTGCTTTTTGTAAAACTTCTTTTGAAACTGCCATAAAAGATCAAAACTTAGCTGTTTTGGGATGGAGAGATGTTCCAGTTGATGTTTCCAATTTAGGACAAATTGCCGCCGAAAAAGAACCAACCGTTAAACAAGTATTTGTTGGCAAAAACGGATTAGATATTACAGAACAACAATTCAATGCCAAATTATTCTTGGCTAGAAAAATTGCAGAACATACGATTCGTAGTTCAAGAACTTCGGAAAGTCATATGTTCTACTTTTCAAGTTGTTCTACAACTACTATAATATATAAAGGTCTATTGATGCCAGAAGACATCAGCAGATACTATACAGATTTATTGGATGACGATTTAGTGACCCGATTGGCTTTGGTTCACCAACGTTTTTCTACAAACACATTCCCTTCCTGGGATTTGGCACAACCCTTTAGATACATGTGTCACAATGGTGAAATCAATACTTTAAGAGGAAACGTAAGCAGAATGCGTGCTCGTGAAGAATTGATGAAAAGTGATGTTTTTGGAGAAGATCTAAAAAAATTATTCCCAATCATTTTAGAAGGAAAATCAGATTCAGCTTCTATGGATATGGTTGTTGAGTTATTATTAATGACTGGTCGCTCACTTCCAGAAGTTATGATGATGGTTGTTCCTGAAGCTTGGGAAAAACACCAAACCATGTCGGATGAAAAGAAAGCTTTCTATGAGTATAATGCTTGTATTATGGAGCCTTGGGATGGTCCAGCTTCTATTCCGTTTACTGATGGAAACGTAATTGGAGCATTATTGGATAGAAATGGATTGCGTCCTTCTCGTTACACCTTGACCAAAAGCGGATTTGTTATCATGTCATCAGAAATTGGTGTTTTGGATATAAAACCAGAAGATGTAGTACAACACGGAAGATTAGAACCAGGAAAAATGTTCCTTGTAGACATGAACGAAGGTCGTATTATTGAAGACGAAGAAATCAAACATTCTGTTGTATCTAAACGTCCTTATCGAGAATGGTTGGACAAAAACTTGTTGCATTTGGCAAGTATTCCTTATACAAATAATCCAATTCCAACGGAGAAAATTGATTTTGAAACCAGACAACGTTTATTTGGCTACACTATTGAGGATTTAAAAACGATCATTAATCCAATGGGGGCTCAAGGCAATGAAGCATTGAGTTCTATGGGTAATGACACTCCTCTTGCAGTATTATCAGACCAACCACAATTACTGTATAACTATTTTAAACAATTATTTGCACAAGTTACCAACCCTCCTTTGGATGGAATCCGTGAAGAAATAATTACAGATACAAGCTTAGCAATTGGAGGAGATTATAACATCTTTGACATAACCGATATACATTGTAAAAAAATCAAAATTCAAAATCCCGTTATCTCCAATGAGGATTTAGATAAAATCAGAAACATAGATCATGCTGATTTTAAATCGGTAACTATTTCTACTTTATACAAAATAGAAAAAGGGGTAAATGGTTTAGAGCGTGCTTTAGAAAAATGCGTTCAAGCTACTTTCAAAGCAGTTTCTGAAGGATGCAACATTGTAATTTTATCCGATAGAGGTGTAAGCGCTACATTCGCACCAATACCAATGTTATTAGCCACTTCTTATATTCACCATTCTTTGAACATTCTAAAAGTTCGTTCTAAGTTTGGAATTATAATTGAATCTGCTGAACCTCGTGAACCGCATCATTTTGCTTTATTATTTGGATATGGAGCAAGTGCTATCAATCCTTATATGGTAAACGAAATCATTCACAACCAAGTGAATGAAGGTTTTATTACTGGAGTAAAAGCTGATTATGCAATTGCCAATTATAATAAAGCGATTGCAAAAGGGATTCTAAAAATCATGAACAAAATTGGTATCTCTACTTTACATTCGTATAGAGCGGCACAAATTTTTGAAATTTTAGGATTAAACAAAACATTTACTTCAAAATACTTCCCTTATACACCTTCAAGAATCGAAGGAATTGGTCTAATGGAAATTGAAAGAGAAGTTAAGAAAAGATACCAAAATGCATTCCCAAAATCGGAAATTGCAAATTTATTACCTTTAGAAATTGGTGGAATTTACAGATGGAGAAGAAACGGTGAAAAACACATGTTCAATCCAACAACTATTTCAAAATTACAACAAGCTGTTCGTTTGAATAGCCCAGAAAGTTATAAAGAATACTCTACTATGGTGAATGATCAAAGTGAAAACTTGATGACCATAAGAGGTTTATTCGAATTTAATAATTTGGATCCAATTTCTATTGACGAAGTAGAGCCTTGGACCGAAATTGTAAAAAAATTCAAAACCGGAGCAATGTCTTACGGTTCTATTAGCCAAGAAGCACATGAGAATCTAGCGATAGCCATGAACAGGATTGGTGGAAAAAGTAATTCTGGAGAAGGTGGAGAAAACCCAAAACGTTTTCAAAAAGACTTGAATGGGGATTCTAGAAATAGTGCCATCAAACAAGTTGCTTCTGGAAGATTTGGGGTATCGATCAACTATTTGACAAATGCCAAAGAGATTCAGATAAAAATGGCTCAAGGTGCAAAACCTGGAGAAGGTGGACAATTACCAGGTGAAAAAGTGGTACCTTGGATTGCAGAGACAAGAAATTCTACTCCTTATGTGGGTCTTATTTCTCCTCCTCCACACCACGATATTTATTCTATTGAAGATTTATCTCAATTGATATTTGACTTAAAAAATGCCAATCGTGAAGCAAGAATCAACGTGAAGTTGGTTGCTGAAGTAGGTGTTGGAACTATTGCTGCCGGTGTTGCCAAAGCAAAAGCGGATGTTATCTTGATTTCAGGATATGACGGAGGAACTGGTGCTGCACCATTGACATCCTTACAACACACAGGTATTCCATGGGAATTGGGTCTTGCCGAAGCACAACAAACTTTGATATTAAATGATTTGAGAAGTCGTGTAGTTTTAGAATGTGATGGTCAATTAAAAACTGGTCGTGACGTTGCTATTGCAGCATTATTAGGAGCAGAGGAATTTGGTTTTGCAACTGCACCACTTGTAGCATCTGGTTGTATCATGATGAGAGCTTGTCACTTAAATACTTGCCCAGTAGGTATTGCAACACAAGATCCAGAATTGAGAAAAAATTTCAAAGGAACTCCAGAGCACATTATCAACTTTATGTATTTTATTGCCGAAGAGTTAAGAGAAATTATGGCTCAACTTGGTTTTAGAACATTGAAAGAAATGGTTGGACAATCGCAAAAACTGAATGTTAACAAAGCAATTAAACATTACAAAGCGAGTGGATTGGATTTGTCTTCTATTCTATACAAACCAGAAAAAGCGAAAACAGTTCCAAATCACAATACAACTACCCAAGATCACGCATTAGAAAATGTATTGGATTTTGATATAATAAAAGCTGCAATTCCTTCTATCTATAGAAAAGAAAGAACCAGAGTTACATTTGATATCAAAAATACAGACCGTTCTGTTGGAGCCATCTTAAGTAATGAGATTTCAAAAATTTACGGATCTCAAGGATTGCCAGAAGACACTATTCTTGTTGACTTTACAGGATCTGCCGGACAAAGTTTTGGAGCATTTGCCACTAATGGTTTGTCATTTAAAATACACGGAAACTGTAATGACTACCTAGGAAAAGGCCTTTCTGGAGGAAAATTAATTATTAAAGTCCCTCCTACTGCCACTTTTAGTCCAGAAGACAATATTATAATTGGAAACGTAGCCCTTTATGGCGCTATAACAGGAGAAGCATACATTAACGGAATGGCTGGAGAACGATTTGCTGTTAGAAATTCTGGAGCAACAGCAGTTGTCGAAGGAATTGGAGACCATGGTTGTGAATACATGACTGGAGGAACTGTAGTTGTTCTTGGAAAAACAGGTAGAAACTTTGCTGCTGGTATGAGTGGCGGTGTGGCTTATGTTTATGATGCCAAAAAGAAATTTGAAAATGGATTGTGCAATATGGAAATGGTTGCCTTAGAAACGTTGGAAGAAGAAGATTTAGAAAAATTAAGACGCTTAATCCGAAATCATTCAATGTACACCAATAGCCCTTTAGCAAAACGCCTTTTAGGAGATTGGGAAAACGAAAGTAAACATTTCATTAAAGTGATGCCGACAGATTACAAGAAAGCATTACAAAGATTGTCAGAAGAAAAGCAAATTGAAGAACTAATAGCACAATAGTCATGGGTAAAATAGGTGGATTTAAAGAATATAATAGAGCCGACGAAAGTAATGTTGCTGTTCTAGAAAGAGTTTCAAACTATAATGAGTTTACAGTTCCGTTAGCAAAAGATAAAATCAAAGAACAAGGTTCCAGATGTATGGATTGCGGCATTCCTTTTTGTCATAGCTCCTGTCCATTGGGAAATTTAATTCCTGATTTTAATGACATGGTGCATCAGGAAGAATGGGAAAGCGCCTTGAAGATTTTACAATCAACAAACAACTTCCCTGAATTCACAGGTCGCTTATGTCCTGCTCCATGTGAGAAATCATGTGTTCTAGGAATCATTAGCGAGCCGGTTGCTATTGAAAATATTGAAAAAAACATCATTGAAAGAGGTTTTGCAGAAGGCTGGATTAAACCCCAAATTCCAGAAGTAAGAACAGGAAAAACGGTTGCAGTTGTAGGATCTGGTCCTGCAGGATTGGCGGCAGCACAACAATTAAATCGTGCAGGCCATACCGTTACCGTTTTTGAAAGAGACAATGCAATAGGTGGTTTATTGCGTTATGGGATTCCAAATTTTAAATTAGAAAAAGGAATAATTGACAGACGCGTTAAAGTATTAGAAGCTGAAGGTGTTGTTTTTAAAACCAATGTAAACGTAGGGGTTAATTTTAGTGTAGAAGAATTGAAAGCTTTTGATTCTATCGTTTTATGCGGTGGAGCAACCGAAAGAAGAGGTTTGCCTACAAAAGGAGCCGATAGCAAAGGTGTTGTTCAAGCAATGGATTTCTTAACACAGCAAACCAAAGTATTGTACGGAGAAAAAATCGAAGACCAAGTAATGGCTACAGGAAAAGATGTAATTGTTATTGGTGGTGGAGATACAGGATCGGATTGTGTGGGAACTTCAAACAGACACGGAGCAAAATCAGTGACTAATTTTGAAATTATGCCAAAACCTCCGGTCGGAAGAAGCGAAACTACGCCATGGCCTTTTTGGCCGTTGCAATTAAAAACATCTTCATCTCATGAAGAAGGTTGCAACAGAAACTGGTTAATTAATACAAAAGAATTCCTTGCTAATGAAAAAGGTGAGCTTGTTGGATTAAAAACCGTTGAAGTAGCTTGGAAAATGGTTCCTGGACAAAGACCTGAATTAATCGAAAAAGAAGGTTCAGAGAAAATTTGGCCTTGTGATTTGGCCTTGTTAGCGCTTGGCTTTACTGGTCCAGAAAAAACACTTAGTGATCAATTGGGATTAGAAATTGATTTTAGAAGCAATTACAAAGCGACTAATTATAAAACCAATGTACCGCATATTTTCACTGCTGGGGATATGAGAAGAGGACAATCTTTAATCGTATGGGCCATCTCTGAAGGACGTGAAGCTGCTAGAGAAGTTGATTTATACTTGATGGGATATACTAATTTACCAACAAAAGGAAAAGGTGATTTACCCGCTTTATAATATTTGAAATAAAAATTTTAAATCCCTTGATATCATTTATATCAAGGGATTTGTTTTTTAAAACAAAACAGAATTTAAACTCAGTTAAAATTTTAGTTATTCAATAAATAAAACGTTAATTAATTAGCACTTACATCAATTATAGGCATGCATACTAAATTTATAACATAGAAATTAAATTTTATGTAAAGTTAAAAAAAATCAATAACGAGAACTACTTGTTACGATTTAAACAATTTGTTATATTTTGTTAAATAACAGTAAATTGTTTGGTCGTATACTGAAAGAATAATAAATTTGTAAAAAATAATAATAACGATGCAAGCAAACGATTTACTACACTTAGCAGAACAATTTGGAAGTCCACTTTATGTCTATGATGCCGAAAAAATACAATCTCAATATAATAGATTAACGAAAGCATTTTCTAAAGTGTCTAATTTACGCATCAATTATGCAATGAAAGCATTATCCAATGTTGCTATTCTTCAATTATTGAGAGATATGGGTTCTGGATTGGACACCGTTTCTATTCAAGAAGTTCAACTAGGGTTACACGCTGGTTATGCACCCGAAAAAATATTTTATACTCCAAATGGTGTTTCTCTAGAAGAAATTGAGGAAGTACACACTTTGGGGGTTCAAATAAATATAGATAACTTGTCAATTCTGGAGCAATTTGGAGCAAAACATCCTCATGTTCCTGTTTGTATTCGTATCAACCCACACGTAATGGCGGGCGGAAACGCCAATATTTCGGTTGGACATATTGATAGTAAATTTGGAATTTCAGTCCATCAACTACCCCATTTGGTACGTATTGTAGAAAATACAAATATGAATATCGTTGGTATTCACATGCATACTGGATCAGATATTTTGGATATTGAAGTGTTTTTATATGCAGCCGAAATTTTATTTGACGCTGCCAAAAACTTCAAAAATTTAGAATTTTTAGATTTCGGAAGCGGATTTAAAGTTCCTTACAAAAAAGATGATATCGCTACCGATATTGATGAATTAGGTAAAAAATTATCCAAAAGATTCAATGCCTTTTGTGTAGAATATGGTAAAGATTTAACTTTGATTTTTGAACCAGGAAAATTCTTGGTAAGTGAGGCAGGTTTCTTTTTGGCCAAAGTAAATGTGGTAAAACAAACAACTTCAACAGTTTTTGCTGGTGTTGATAGTGGTTTCAATCACTTGATTCGCCCTATGTTGTACGGATCACAACATACTATAGAAAACATTTCGAATCCAAAAGGCAAAGAGCGTTTTTATTCGGTAGTAGGGTACATTTGTGAGACTGATACTTTTGCTACCAACAGAAGAATTTCAGAAATAAAAGAAGGAGATATTTTATCTTTCCGCAACGCTGGAGCCTATTGCTTTTCAATGGCATCCAATTACAACTCACGCTACAAACCTGCAGAGGTTTTATGGATGAACGGTAAAGGCCATCTGATAAGAGCTCATGAAACGTTTGAAGATTTACTTAAAAATCAGATTCCATTGCCTGTTGAATCAGCAGCAACAGTTTAAAAAATAAACACTAATCCCGTAACAATTAAAGTTTCGGGATTTTTTTTATCAAAAATCAACTCAATCCATTAGACATAAATAAAACCTCTGAATACAAATAATGCCGATTATGTATCCAATATTGTCTAAAAAAACGATTTGTTTTCATACTATATCGGTATTAGAACACTTGCCCTAAGACTATTTAATAAATATATGTATGGTATAACTAGACACATCATTTGTGAAAATTTGAAAATCTGTATCAAAAAAAACTATTAGGTATCAATACCGAAAAGCATAAAAGTAACAAAAAAAAATCCCATTCGTTGAAGCGAATGGGATTTTCATTTCTTTAAAAACAAGTTATTTTTTCTCAAACAACTCTTCCAAAACTTCTGCCTCTGTACCGTTTGGAGTAGCAATCTTTAACATTTTAGAAAGCGTAGGAGCAATTTCAGTAATGTATTCTTTCTTGTTAGATTCTCCTTTTGGAACATGCCAGCCGTAAAAAAGCAATGGCACATTGGTATCATAACTATTTGGAGTTCCGTGAGTAGTTCCCGTTTCAATACTTTCCAGATAACCAGCACCTTGAAGAATAACAAGATCACCACTTTGTTTAGGGTCATATCCTTTAAATATAAAATTCAAATAATAATCTTGACCGGTAGCACTCAAAATTTCTTCTTGGGTATACACTCTTCTAACATACTCAAGAGTCATCATGAAGTCTTTAAAGTTTTGTTTCACCTTAGAAAGTTCAAGACCTTTTTCTTTAATAAGCTCTCGGTTCAAGAAAACATTGAAATTGGAATAATTCAATATTAAATTAACTCCAAATGTATCCATTGAAAATTTATTCAATGCATTAAAAGTTTCCTTGGAAGGAATGTTGGTTACATTGTATTTATGATCTTTCAAATAAATTGGGTTTTCGGCAACAGCATGATCTGCAGTCAAGAAAAGCACATAATTATCCTTACCTACATTCTTATCCAAATAATCCAAAAAGGCAGCAATAGTAAGGTCCAAACGCAAATACGTATCTTGAATCTCCATTGATCTTGGACCAAAAGTATGTCCAACATAATCGGTTGAAGAAAAACTTACCGCTAGAAAATCTGTAATATTATCTTTCCCTAATGCTTCTTTATCGATAGCTCTCATAGCAAAATCAGCCAATATATCATTCCCAAAAGGAGTCGTTTTTATTACTTCCAACCCATTTTGTTTATAAATTTTATTCAAATCATATGGAAAAACAGGATTTGCTATTTTATCCAATTTCCCTTCATACGGATTGTCATCAGGAAGACTTTCATTGTATGTATCTAGCGGACGCAACAAATTCCATCCTTTTTCAACATATTTCATATATGTCTTTTCTTTATTATAATCAGCTACCCATTCTGGCAATTTATCACCATAAAAACTGCTTGATATAAATGAACCTGTTTTAGTATACCAAAATGCCCAATTCGCAAAATGACCCGCCGGCAAAATTGCACCACGATCCTTAATACTCAAACCAATTACTTTTCCGTTGAAGTTTGTTGCCATTTTTAATTCATCGGTAATTGTAGTACTCAAAAGATTTTTTGGAGACATAGCACCCTCTTTTTCTGTACCTTGTACAAGTGTCTTTACACTGGCATCGTCTGTACAATAGGTAGTT
This sequence comes from Flavobacterium rarum (SeqCode), assembly GCF_965234445.1. GTDB lineage: Bacteria > Bacteroidota > Bacteroidia > Flavobacteriales > Flavobacteriaceae > Flavobacterium > Flavobacterium rarum. The sequence continues at coordinate 174,375 of NZ_OZ248501.1, forward strand.
TTTCCTAAAGAACGCAAATACCAATCATTCCCAATAATTCCGTGAGTTGACGGAGTTGCCCCTGTATAAATAGACGCATGCCCTGGAGCAGTAAATGTAGGCACATAATTATAATTCATGTTGTAAAAAGTAAAACCGTCATTCATCAGTCTTTTAAAACCTTTGTCTGAAAAATCATCAGAGAATCGATACAAATACTCCATTTTCATTTGATCTACAACAATACCAACAACCAATTTAGGGCGTTGTTGTGCCTGACTGTGGATAGAAAAAACACATACTAAAAACAAGATAATTTTTTTCATAATACATTTTAAATTACACACAAAAATACACATTATCCTTTAAAAAAAACAAAAAACAAAACAAGCAATGCAATTATTTAATCAATTCTTAATCAAAAATCAGCAAATCATCAAAATAATTAGGGCGTGACCCCATCCCGAAAAGAGGTCAAACATACTTTGCGCGTATTCGCCCTCTTATCGGGATGCGGTCGGGCTATCCATGCTACTTAGGTAGCTTATTTCTATCCCTCACGCTCACTGCAATCAAGAACTTTTTTTACTTAACTAGAACTTTCATTTTCATAATTCTCAAAAAAAGCAAAAAGAAATTACATCAATTTGATTCACACTTTTCTTAGTGACTTAGTGGCAAAAAAATAATTCTACTTATGCTAAAAATTATAAAACTAAAGCTTAAATTTGAAAATCAAACTACTGATTATGAACATGTATGACAATGAAAACACGGTCCAAAAATCTTTTGACGACAACTACTTGTCCGAAGATTTATTACAGGCTCAATGGGCCGAATTTACCGAACTCAAAAAAGTCATCGCCGAGGCATATCTAAAAAAAGGAAGCCCTTTAACATTATTAGACATCGGAATAGGAAGTGCCAGAATAGCCCGTCACCTGAGCGCCATCCCAGAAATGTGGCAAATGATTGAATCCTACGAAGGCACTGATAACGCCAAAGCCTGCATAAAACTGTCTCAAGCAACAGCCAAAGAATTACATATCGAAGACAAGCTAAAAGTACATTTGCTTGACGCCATCCAATTAGATCAATTAAATAAAAAATACGATTTGATTATTTGCACTTGGTTTACTCCAGGGAATTTCTATCCAGAGAATTTTCCATTTGACACCTATAAAGACTCCTGCACAAGATTGGATTTATCAATGAATGAAAAATTTACCGCTATTTTTTCAAAAGCCTATTCTTTGCTTAATTCTGATGGAGAAATAATTCTAGGTGCCTGTTATATAGATAATGACATGACTCGCAAAAAACAAGAACAGTCTTATCAAAAAATGGGAATGGAAGTAATTACAAATGCAAAGGATAGCTTTACAGCAACCAAAGAAAAATTTTGGTCTCAAAGATTTACCCAAGAAAAAATCAGAGCTTATTTAACTTTCGTAACATCCGAAAATATAGTATTTACACCTCTGGATCCTTATGATTATGCCATGCAAATCAGAATCAAGAAATAGAAAAAGTATTATTCCTCCAAAAGTTTGTCCAACTGATTTTGAAGCATTTTTTTATCAGGTAAATACAGTTGATACTTACTCAAGAGTACTTTATTTGTAATACTATCAGTAGCATATTCTACCAAAATATGATTTTTATGTGCGCCCAAAACAATTCCTATCGGTTCATTATCTCCTTCGGTGGCTTCTTCTTTTTGAAATAATTGAGATACAAATTCATCTGTCCAATATCTTGATGATCAATTTCACCTCGTTTTAAATCGACCAACACGAAACACTTTAGGATTCGATGATAAAAAAGTAAATCCAAATAAAAATGTTTACCTCCAATACTCATTCTGTATTGTCTTCCATTAAAAGCAAAACCTTTACCCATTTCCATAATGAACTGTTGCAAATTGGAAATTATTTTTTCTTCCAATTCACTTTCTAAATACTGATATTGCTGTGGAATATTAAGAAAATCTAAAACAAAAGGATCTTTTATAAGATCTTCAGGCTTTTCGATGCAGTGACCTTCTTTAGCCAATTTCAAAACACCTTCTTTGTCTTTACTTAAAGCAATACGCTCAAACAAAGAACTCTTCATTTGACATTTGAGTTCTCTTACGCTCCAACGTTCTTTTTCACTTTATTTACTATAAAAACCAATTTCTAACTCTGAATCGGCTTTCAAAATTTCATAATAATGACTCCACGTCAATAAGTGGGACACTGTCCCACTTATTGTGAAAAACAAATATTATTTACGCATATAAAACAAATTAGACCTGCTAAATCCTTTACCGTAAGATTGCGTTAAATCTTTTGAAAGTCGCTCAAACAACTGACTGCCATATTCGGCTCGTTCATTACCTTTTTGCTCAAACTCAACAATATGTTGTCCAATATGCCAATAGGTTTGCACTAAAATAGTATTAACAGACTGGACTGCCTGTTGCCGTCATTGTTGCAACAAACCTCCAATTTTATCGTTCCCGCGCTACACGCAGGCTGGGATTAAAAATGCGTAATCTTTCGGTTTAACTAAATTTCGGCTGATACAAAACTATCATTCAGAAAGCCAAATGCCCAGCTTGCTTGTAGCGTGTGTTGGGCAATCGTTCTTTTTTTAGAGGTCTAAAATTCCAAAAGTCTCATAATGCGGGACTTTTAAATCGATAAAAATAAATTTCGGATTTGTTTCTTCTTTGAGAAGATTGTATATTTTCAAACTTTCGCTATCAGACGAAAGATAGTATTCCACAGTTTTTTCACAATGAGCTTGAGAAAATAATTTAGTATCGTTTGGTATTATGTTGCGTTCGTTTAATTTTAATTTGCCTTTGTTTTTGAAAATTATTTTTGCAAATTCTCCTGTTTTCTTTGAGTGGTCTAAATTAAAAGGAACAATTTGTAAATTTTTCAATGGTAATTCATAAATATCTCCTCCAACACAATATTCAGCAATTGAAATAGTCGAAATAATCATTGTTATTTCTTCTTTTATAAAATATCGGAAATAACCATCTGCATTTTTAAATAAAGGATCGTTGTCATTTAAAAACCTTATAAAGAAACTTGTGTCTAACAAAACTGATTTATGCATCATAACCTCCTCTAACTTCTTTTAACCAACTATCAGGATCAATGCCGTCAAGCCAAGATTTTTTAGCTTTTTCACGAAGTCCTTTAAGATATAAATCGTCATACTTTGGTTGATAATCAACTAACTCTAAGAATTTTAATGTTGTAGTATCTATCTCTCCTGTTGAGGAATGTTGTTTTCCTAATGCTCTAATTCCAAGAGATTTATAAAGTAAATTTTCCTCGTAATCTTCTAAAAAACTAATTGGAGTTTGAATTCGAATAGTACCAAAGTCTGCTGTAAGAATATGGATGTTTGCTTTATCTTTCCCTCCTGCATTTGTTATTTTACCATAGAAATAGAATTCCGCATCAGCCCAAATTGCTTCAGTTCTAATATATCGAGTTGTTCTGTCAACTTTCACCTCATTACTATTTTCTAATGAAGTTTTTATACTAAAAATATAATCCTTTTTTATCGCAATATTTTGTAAATTTTCAAATGCTTTTGCTGTCTGTAAATCAAGAAAATCAATTTCTTGAATATTACTAACTTGTCCAATTATAGCATTAAAACCGATTATAAATTGGATTGAAGTTTTAAGTATATGTTTTACGGAACCTTGTTCAATATTGTAGCTTATAATTGGTCTTTCCTTTTTGTCGCCAGGATAAAGTAAATTTTCGGCATTTTCAAGAATAGTAATTATCTCCCTAATGTCATAATTATCGGGAGATAGTTCAATATTACCTTTTGAACCTGTTATTCTTATTTCTATATGTCCTATTTTTTCCACAAAGCAAATTAACAAATTATTTTTTTAAATAAGTGTATCTTGTGTTAAAAGTTCATTTTCGGCTATTTTTGGGTAGAATTTTGCCCAACTATCTGCTCTATATAGGATTGTTTTTCTATGCTCATTTTTAATTTTATTCGACTAAACCAAATTCAAAAAAAAAAAAAAACTTAGCTTTTTACTCAAAATTAACAATATTATAAACCAGCACTCTATCTTCATATTTGACATAAAGTTGTTTTCTATTGTCTTGATTTTTTCTTGTAATAAAAGAAATAGTACAGTCTTCACCTCCATTGTCTTTACAAACAAATGAATAAATAACATCCGTGTTTGTATCTTCTTCCGGCAAGAATTCTACAATCTCAAAAAGTTGAATCACTTCCGAATAAATAACCACTCGATTTTTCTTGGTATCCAAATTAACCAATATGTCAACCTTTTTTAATTCGCTCCAATCGCCAAACTTACCTTTGTCGCCTTTCACAGAAATACTTAAACCTGTAGTTTTGAATTTATAGGATTGGCTAAAACCTTGATTCAAACCAAAAAAAAGAAACATTAATATAAAACCTATTTTTAATTTATTCATTATCAAAAAATTTGTAAAACAAATATACCAATTTTAAAAGTCAAATGAAACAACTTCGCTTTTTGCTTTTTCGAATTCGACTATCATAGTATCGACAATCACTTTTGCAGGTAAAACTTCTTTAATAAGTCCTGCTATTTGACCAATTTCCAATTCTCCTTCTTCCAAATCCCCTTCAAACATACCTTTCTTGGCTCTAGCCCTGCCTAATAATGCAACCAATTCTTCTTTGGTTGGACAATTTGCATATAAGTCTTGAATGTCTTGAAAAAATTTATTTTTAATCAACCGAACAGGTGCCAATTCTTTTAACGTCAATTGGGTTCCGCCTTCTTGTACATTTATAATAGTTTGCTTAAAATTTTCGTGAGACGAAGACTCAACAGAAGCAGCAAATCGGCTTCCCACTTGCACGCCATCGGCTCCAAGAACCATAGCTGCAAGCATTCCACGCCCCGATGCGATTCCTCCAGCCGCTATAAGCGGAATCGAAATTTTATCTTTCACCATTGGAATCAAAGTAAGTGTGGTAGTTTCCTCTCTACCATTGTGACCGCCAGCTTCAAAACCTTCGGCAACAACAGCATCCACTCCTGCATCTTGGGCTTTTAATGCAAAAACAGAACTGCTCACAACATGCACCACAGTTATTCCATTATCTTTCAAATAAGAAGTCCAAGTTTTAGGATTGCCAGCCGATGTAAAAACGATTTTCACCCCTTCATCAACGATAATTTTCATGATTTCTTCGATATTGGGGTACAACATCGGAACGTTTACTCCAAAGGGTTTATCTGTTGCTTTTTGACATTTCTGAATATGTTCCCTCAATACTTCCGGGTACATAGACCCTGCTCCTATCAAGCCCAATCCTCCAGCATTACTTACGGCACTAGCCAGTTTATAACCACTATTCCAAATCATCCCGCCTTGGATAATTGGGTATTTAATATTGAAAAGGCTTGTAATTTTGTTCATATAAAAAAATCTGGTTTATTGTTTGATTAATTTTCCTGTGGTTACACTTCCATTGCAATCCAATTTGTAGATATATAATCCTGACTGCAGTGCTTTCAATGAAATAATTGGTGAAGTTTTGGTGATTATCTGTTCCAGTATTTTCTGCCCAAGAATAGAATAAACTTGAAATACTCCCGAATCAAAATCTGCTGAAAAAAAAACGGTACTTAGATCACTTGTTGGATTAGGATACACAAAAATGTTCTTTTTTGAAAAATCTCGAATTCCTAAACCATTAGACAAAGCCAGACTAAAATCAGTAATCCCATAACCGTATTGATCATTTGGGTTTAAATATCGATCTGCTGATTTCGTGATTAAATCTTTAATTTCTGAATTGGTTTTATTTGGAAAAGCTTGCCACAAACAAACCACCACACCAGCCATAATCGGACTCGAAAAAGAAGTCCCGTTAGCCGAAACAATATTACCAGAAGGATCAGACAAAACCGCCAATTGGCCTTGAGCCATAACATCGGGTTTTACTCGCCCATCAAATGAAGGCCCAATGGAACTAAAACCAGTAACCGTTTCTGAAGCATTCACTGCTCCAACGGTAAGTACCGAAATTCCATCAGCTGGAGCCGCAATATGAGGATTTGCAGTTGTTCCAGAATTTCCTGCAGAAGCAACCACAATCATTCCGCGGCTAAAAGCAATTTCTGCTCCCCTTGTTATAAATGCTGTTTTTCCATCCATCTCATTATAAGTATGACTATAGGATGCATTGTCATAATCAAAATAACCCAATGACGTATTGATTACATCTACACCCAAACTATCTGCTTTTTCGGCAGCTTCAACCCAAAACGATTCTTCCACAGGATTTTCTGTTGCTGCATCTTCTGTTCGAAATAAATAATAAGAGGCATCTGGTGCAGTTCCGACAAGTGCATTTACTTTATAGCCACCCATTGAAGACAAAACAAGTGTGCCGTGTGAGTCCCCCGAGTAAAAGTTGGCACTTCTATTCACAAAATCATATCCTCCTAAAATTTGGTTGTTATCTCTAAGTCGTTGAAAAGGTTGAGCTGTATTTACTCCAGGAAAACCAGCATCTAAAACGGCAATAATCTTTCCTGAGCCAGTATAATTTTGCTGGTGTAATATTTGCCCATTTAGCATTTGGATTTGGTTTGCTGCATTTCCATACGCAAAATCAACTTTCGTTTCCAATACTTTATTTATACTTTTTATTTTGGAAGTCTCAGCTTTTTTTCCAGTTGAATTAAGTGACTTATTGGCAAAATCAATTTTACTTACAAAAAAAAACGATTTTAAAGAATTAATATCCGAAACATTTCCTCGAATATGAAGTGCATTGAGCCATTTTGATTTGGCCATAACAGTAATTCTTGAAATTGATTTTATTTGACTTATAAAAAAAGGATCAATAGGAACATCCTTTAAATCCAAAGTTATGTTTTGTTTCGCTCTTCGATCTAAAGCTCTTTGTGAAAGCATACTCAAAGGACTGTCAAAATAAGTTTGAGAATTATTTTTGACAATAAAATACACCCAAGCATCTTCTTGAGAATGCCCTAAAAAAAAGGAAAATAGCAATATTAAAAACAATTTATTTTTCATATTCGATCCTGAAAAAAAGAGTTAACCATACCTGTAATATAAGTTCATAAAACTATGCTTAAACATACGAACGAAACTATAATTCAATCTTTTTAAATAAACAATAATCGGAAGTAAAACTTAAATGAACTTACATTTCTTATACGGTTCAAATACCAGCTTAAACTGTTTAAGAAATCACCCCAGAACCAATCAACTCATCATTCAAATACCAAGCGGCAAACTGCCCTTCGGTAATTGCTGATTGCGGTTCTTCAAACGAAATATACATACCGTTTTCAAATTGATGTAAGGTCGCTTTTTGCAAAGGCTGTCTGTATCTTATACGCGCCATAACTTCCATCGTTTCTCCATTGGCCAAAGCCAAATCCTCACGAATCCAATGCACTTCGGATTTTTCTATGAATAAAGCTTTTTTGAACAATCCGGGATGTGTACTAGACAAACCGGTATAAATCGTATTGGTTTCCACATCGGTTGCAATAACGAACAATGGATCTGTTGTTCCACCAACATTCAAACCTTTTCTCTGACCTACGGTAAAATAATGCGCTCCTTGGTGTTTTGCCATTATTTTCCCCATCTTTGGAGTATAAGGCAATCTTCTGGATGCAAAAAGCAATTGTTCTTCGACCGTTAATTCGTTTTGTATTTCAAAAGAGTAAATAGGGTCGTTTTTATCAATTTGAATAATCAAACCTTCTTTGGGTTGCAATTTTTGTTGCAAAAACTCTGGCAAACGAACTTTTCCAATAAAACAAAGTCCTTGCGAGTCCTTTTTTTCGGCAGTAACCAATTCCATTTCAGCAGCAATTTCGCGTACTTCAGGTTTTGTTAACTCTCCAATTGGGAACAAAGATTTTGACAACTGTTCTTGTGACAATTGACACAAAAAATACGATTGATCTTTGTTGCTATCAACACCCGAAAGGAGTTGATATACTTTTTCTCCATTGACCTCAATTTCGCCTTTACGGCAATAATGGCCTGTAGCCACATAGTCGGCGCCAAGACTTAATGCAATTTTCATAAAAACATCAAACTTTATCTCGCGATTACAAAGTACATCAGGATTTGGAGTTCTCCCTTTCTCGTACTCGCTAAACATATAATCGACAATTTTTTCCTGATATTGTTCGCTTAAATCTACCGTTTGAAAAGGAATCCCTAATTTTTCGGCTACCAATAAAGCATCATTACTGTCTTCCAGCCAAGGGCATTCATTGGAAATTGTCACCGAATCATCGTGCCAATTCTTCATAAAAAGACCTATTACTTCATATCCCTGTTGCTGCAACAAATAAGCTGCAACACTTGAATCTACTCCACCTGAAAGACCTACAACTACACGTTTCATCTTAAAAAATTTAATTTAATCTTTTGCAAAAGTACAAATAATATAGCTAGTTAAGACTAATTGAGATTGATGAAAACAATACTGTTATAACCCGGACTAATGTTTTTTTATCTATCTTTAATACTCAATAAAAGATAAAAATGAAAAGCCGAATTACTATTTTATGCTTATTCTTAATCACTCTCGTAGTCAAAGCGCAAAATTATGTAGCAACCATACCTAATTATGAAGTCTATAAATCATTAAAAGGAAAACCATTGTCGGATAAATTCTCCAATATTGAATCGGTAAAAATAGTTTACGATTTGAGATCGCAAAAACTATACTATTTTAACAGCACTTTAATACCGCTTCATTATCAATTTGCAAACGAATATTTGGGTTACGATAAAGATTTGAACGTTTTCAATGCCAATAATTACAGTAATAAAGAAACCGGTCGGGATTATTTATTGGGAAATCTTAACCATATAAAAGGAACCGACAAATGGATTTTTGAATTGGCCGTTTCCGATCGAATGCCAGGTACACTAATAGAAAAATTTTTCAAAATAGTGCAGCAAACTACTTTTATTGGAAAATCCTTGAATTTTTATTTGAATGATCGAGAAAAGATTGAACTTTTCAACCATGGACAATTTAAATTTCCCTGTGTCTCCTCCGAATTTATTTTCAACCAATTAAAATACCAAGAAGTGGTTTCAGGCAGTTGCATTGGGATATTGAAAGAATACAAAATCAAAGATTTAAATACCATCAAACCCAAAGAAGACGAAATAATCATTTTGGACGGAACACCAGAAACGTTGCCCAATGTAAAAGGGATTATTGTCAATGAATTACAAACGCCTTTGAGTCATTTGGTCATTTTGGGCAAAAACAGAAAAATTCCAACAATAGCCTATACTTTGGCACTAACGGACATAAAATTAAAATCCCTTTTGAATAAAAAAGTGGAATTACAAATTGCAGTTGACACCTTTTATATTGAAGAAACCAACAAAAAAATAAAATCAAGTCGTTCCCAAAAAAAACGAACTCTTATTGCCGATACTACCATAACCGGACTCGTTGATTTATCCAAAATAAACAAAAAAGGAGTCGAATACATTGGTTCTAAAGCTCAAAATTTATCTTGTTTAATTGCTATCGCAAAAGATTCCACTTTCAAAGTTCCAGAAAACGCTTATGCCATTCCGTTTTATTATTACAACAAACACATTCATAACAAAATTATTTTCCCCTTAATTACAGCTCTTTTAAAAAATCCAAATAAAGATTCTATACAATGGATTAACGTTCAATTGGAAAAAATCAGGAAAGCGATTAAGAAAAAAGCTGTTGATCCAAGTTTAATATTAGAGCTGAATCAAAAATTGGGAGCTCAAAAAAAATTTAAAATTTTCAGATTTCGGTCTTCAACCAATGCCGAAGATATTGATGGATTTAATGGAGCGGGATTATACGATTCCAAAACTGGAATTGTGGGTGATTCCATAAAATCATTCGAAAAAGCCATCAAGCAAGTTTGGGCAAGTGTTTGGGACGAAAGTTCGTATTGGGAAAGAGAAATATTTGGGCTTGACCAAAGCACAATTGCCATGGGAATACTGGTGCACAGAGCCTTTCCGGATGAATTGGCAAATGGTGTTGTCATTACTAAAAATCTGTTCCGAAAAGATTTCAGCGGTATAACGGTCAATATTCAAAAAGGGGAAAACTCGGTTGTAAAACCCAACAAAGGGGAAGTCTGCGAGCAATTTACGGCTTATGACCTGAATTTATTTGGAAGCAAAAACAGTAATCTCGATGTCGATTATGTTTCCAATTCGACATTAAATGAAAATAAGCCTTTGTTAACTATTGCTGAAATCAACAGTTTATTCAAAGTCTGTATGAACATAGAAACCAAAATGAATCACTATTGGAACAAATTCAACCGAAAACCAGTAGACATTGAATTCAAAATAGTGGGAGAAAAAAGAGAACTTTACATCAAACAAGTTCGGGTTTTTAATGATTAATCTAATAGAGAATCAAGATTTCGACCTCATTGGAAGTCGTATTAACAGTAACAATTTCAAAATCGAAAGCAGCAAAAGGAACATTTTCGGCAATTTTGTTTTTCCTGTTGCTTTCATCAAGAGCATTAAATTCGTCGTGTTTTAAAATCAGTTTACAGGTTTTTTTATAAATAGAAGCTCCATTAACAAACATCAAAGATCCCATTACATAAAACGAGACTATACTAAATTGAAAAAACAGCAACACTTCGTATTTTTCGAGAGGATACAAGATATCTAAAATAGAAAGTGTTATAGTTGCAAAAAGAAAAATAATGGCATTGAGTGAAAAAGTTTGAGCTCTAAATCGCAATATGGAGAAAATCGCAAAAAGTCCAAAACCGATTCCGATTCCGATTTGTACTTTGGTAAACAAATAACACAAAGAAAAAGTACAAAACCCAACAACTATAATCAAAGGATTGATCGTTTCTTTGTTCTTTCTATTCGAAAAAAAATACAAAAAAAGAACAGAAAAAGTGAGCAAAAGAAAACGGGAAAGCAATTCGAGTAGATTCATATCAATCTATTTATAATTTATCTTTTTTGAATTGTGGTTTTTTTGGCTTATCCATATTTTCTTCTTTAGTCAATTTTCCATCTACAAAAAACTGCCACATACCAACTTTTTTACCGTCCTTAAACACCCCTTTTGCAATCACAAGATCATTTGGATCTTTATAAACTGCCTCCCCCTCGTATTCATTATTTTTGAAAAAGCTTTTTTCTAAAACAATTCCTGTATCAGAATATTTTTTATAAACCCCTTCTTTTAATCCATTTTTATAAATGGTCTCATCAACAATTTTACCACTAGGATAGTATACAGTACGAATTCCTTCAAGTTTTCCATTTTTATAATTCTCCAAAGTCATAATAGTTTTTGAAGATTTGTGATAATATTTCCATAATCCTTCATGCAACTTATTGATTTCTTTTCCTTCGCTAACTATATTTTTATTCTGGTCATAAAATATTGTGTAGCAAGTGTTGTCTTTTGAACTAAAGGTTCGGGTTGCTATTACGGTTTTAGCCTTTGTATCATCATAAAAATTAAAAACTCCAATTTCTTTACCGCGTTCAAAAGTTCCTTCATATCGTTGTCTCCCTGACTCTTCATAAAACCCTTTCCAAATACCATCTTTTCTTCCTTTATCGTCTACTGGATTGGAAATAGTTTGAGAAAAAATACTTTGAAAGCAAAAAAAAGCAAGAAATAATCTTAAAATCGAAAACATAATATTAGATATTTATTGAAAATAAAAACATTAGTATATAAAATAAAACAATAAAATCGCAACGTTTTATTAGGTTATAAAAGTACATAAATAATTCTATTCAAAATTTAACTAAAAAACATAAACTATGAATTACTAAATAAAAAAAACAATGAAAAAATTGGTTAAAAAATTGATTTTTTGTTTAACAAAAACAACTCATAAAAGTAAAAAATATGCATTCAAAATCAAAAGGCTACAAGTGAAAACAACAAGAAATATTGCAATACAAAATTCACAACTATCTGATTTTCAGTATTAGACAAAATAAAAAAAAATCATAATATTTACTTTTGGTTTGTTTTTTTAAGACTTATGAGAAACATAATAATTGAAAATTAAATTACATTTGACCAAACATTTAAAAACAACTATTATGAAAAATTTATTAAAATTCAGACCATTAGGAGTACTAATACTTTTATTAGTAACTGTGTTTTCTTGTACGAAAGATGACAATGAAACCGAAATGACACCAACTGCTCAGGTAAATAATTCCATATCTGAAATTGCAGTAAGCAATCCTGACTTTTCAATCTTTTCAGAAGCATTATCAAAAGCTGATTTAACAGGAACCCTGACAGGAAAAGGTACTTCTTACACAGTATTTGCTCCAACAAATGCAGCTTTTACATCGTTTTTAAAAACCACGCCTTACAAATCCATTTTTGAAGTACCAAGAGAAGTATTGATTCAGATCTTATCCAATCATATTGTAAAAGGCAAGCTTAAATCAACCGATTTAACAACAGGTTATATCAAAACATTAGCAAAAGGTGGAGCATCATCAAGTAACACTTTGAGTATGTTTGTAGACACTTCAAATGGAGTGAAATTGAATGGAGTTTCAAAAGTAATAAAAGCTGATATAATGGCAGTAAATGGAGTAATGCACATAGTTGACGCAGTAATTCCATTACCAACAATTGTAGATCATGCACTTGCAAATCCAAATTTTTCAATATTAGTAGCTGCTTTAACTTATAATCCTTCATCTGGTTTTGCAGGAATATTGTCGGGAACAGCTAGTTCTCCATTTACAGTTTTTGCACCAACAAATGATGCATTTGTATCCTTCTTAGGGGAAACTGGTTTTTCTGGACTGTCAGCAATTCCTGCAAATGTACTAGAAAAAACATTAAAATACCATGTATTAGCAGGAGCCAACGTGTTGTCAACAAGCTTAAGTGACAATCAAGTAGTCGGAATGTTTTCGGGTCAAAACGTTACTGTAAAATTCTCGCCAACACGATTAGTTGATGTAAATAATAGAAATTGCAATATTGTAGCTGTTGATGTACAATGTTCTAACGGAGTAATACATGTTTTAGATAAAGTATTATTGCCGACATTCTAAAAGAATTGCATTAATTTCTATAATCTTAATTTATTGTAAACGGAAAACTTATCTAAAAATAAGTTTTCCGTTTTTTTTTCGCAGCAAACAGCTGTAAAACAATCCTCAAACAAATTGGTAAGCAAATATTAAAAAATGTTTAACACTATTACTTTCAAAAAAAGAACTATAAACCAAATAAAACAATATAAAGTCTGTTTTTCAACACTTTATAAAATTAAACAAATTCAAATAAAATCATAAATTTTGTCTTTTTGTTTACTATTTTTTAAATTTTAATAAACAACTTATAAAATAAATTAATAGTTTTGTTTAAGATTATAAGTTAATTATCAAACAAACAAAAAACAAGAAAATGAAAAATCTATTAAAATTCAAGAAGTTAGCATTTATTGCACTATTAGTAACGCTAGGAATATCCTGCGACAATGACGACGATACCACTACAACTCCAGTTGCTGATACAACCATAACAGGAATTGCAGTTGGAAATAAAGATTTCTCAATATTAGTAGAAGCATTAACAAAAGCAGATTTAGCTAAAACATTACAAGGTGCAGGTCCATTTACCGTTTTTGCACCAACAAATGCCGCTTTTACAGCATTTCTAAAAACAACTCCTTATACTTCAATCAAAGATGTACCTACTGCAGCTTTGACTCAAATATTGCTGAATCATGTGGTGAGTGGCAATGTAAAATCTACTGATTTAAAAAGTGGATACATCAAAACTCTAGCAAAAGGAAGTGCTTCTACTACCAACACCTTAAGTATGTATGTAAACACAACTTCAGGAGTACAATTAAATGGAGTATCCAAAGTTGTTACTGCAGACGTTAAGGCTTCAAATGGAGTGATACATATTGTTGATGCCGTAATCGGGCTACCAACAATAGTAGACCATGCAAAAGCAAACGCAAGTTTCAGCACTTTGGTAGCAGCATTAACATACAACCCAGCATCAGGATTCGCAGGTGTATTATCTGGAACAACTAGCTCTCCTTTTACAGTTTTCGCACCAACGAACGATGCTTTTGGAGCATTCTTGACTGAAACTAAGTTTTCTGGACTTGCTGCAATACCGGCAAATGTTCTTGAGAAAACTTTAAAATATCATGTAGTTACAGGAGCAAACGTTCAATCTACTCAATTAACAGACAACCAAGTAGTAGGAACTTTCTCTGGACAAAACGTTACTGTAAAATTCACTCCAACACGACTATTGGATGTAAGTGCACGAAATTGTAATATAATTGCTGTTGATGTACAATGTTCTAATGGAATAATACACGTATTGGATAAAGTTTTGTTGCCTACATTCTAAAATGTATATATTTTTTTGGTTACATATAAACTTGTTTAAAACGAAAAAGCTTCCGATATTGGGAGCTTTTTCAATATAACATACTTTTTTACATCCTTTTTACTTGTCTTCAGAACTTAAAGTAAGAATCACATGGGGCGACTTATGAGATTCCATCGTAATGACAATTAGACTTTGACAAACACTTTAAACCCAAATTCTGCATTAGAAACATTGTCACTAAATTCTTCTTCAAAACCAAGAACTTACTCCTATTTTTAAATTCAAAATACAAAAGTATTATATCTTGAAAAATATCCCGAAAGATTTCGGGAAGTGAGCTCTTGCCTTTTTTGAATAATTTAGTTTCGTCACGAAGTCATATGTGGATTCTGGATTAAAAAAACAACCAATGATTTGAACGATAAAACGAATTTCATCTTCAATTCAATTTTTAACGCCATAAATAAAAATCTGTTCTAATCTGTTAAATCCTTGTTATCAGTGGCTAAATAACCTGTTAGCCAAAAAGCAATTAATTGTAAAAAGCGTTTGCACCGCAACAAGACCTTCAAAACTTTGATTCATCACATGCTGAATATAAATGACTAAAGCATAAAAAACATAAAAGCTCCCATTATTGGGAGCTTTTATAAAATATACTACTTTTTATTTCTTTTTATCCTTTGCTTTTTGAGCTTCGGCTTGTTCCATTACTTCTTGTAATTTTTGTTGAAACTTACCTTGTTTTTTTGGCTCTTTCAGCTTGTTCTCTTGAATTTGAGCATGTATCTTTTCCGGATCTACAATATGATTTTTAATCACAAACATAATTCCAATAGTAATTAAGTTGGATATAAAGTTATACAAACTCAATCCAGCACCATACGTGTTGAAGAAAATCAACATCATAATTGGCGAGATGTAAATCATCATTTTCATCATCTTAGCCATATCTGGCATCCCATCTTGTTGCGGAGCTGCCATTTGTTGGTCACCAGAAGTCATTTTCATATAAAAGAAAATTGCAATAGCTGCCAATATTGGAAACAAACTAATATGATCACCGTACAAAGGAATGGTAAACGGTAATTGATAAATAGAGTCAAATGAAGACAAATCATCTGCCCATAAGAACCCTTTTTGTCTCAACTCAAAAGCCGATGGAAAAAACTGAAACGAAGCATACATAAATGGAATCTGAATCAAAGCTGGAATACAACCCGCCATTGGATTCACTCCTGCTTTATTGTACAACTTCATCGTTTCTTGTTGCTTTTTCATTGGGTCTTTTTTGAACTTCTCTCCCAACTCAGTAATCTCTGGTCGCAACACTTTCATTTTTGCCTGAGACAAAAATGATTTGTAAGTAATAGGAGACATTGCGATCTTAATGATTATTGTAAATATAATGATTGCAATACCATAAGAAATATATCCACTTAGAAAACCAAATAAAGGAATAAAAACAAATTTATTAATCCATCCGAAAATACCCCAACCCAATGGAACAATTTTTTCCATGTCCTTATCGTATGCTTTCAAGGTTGCATAGTCAGTTGGTCCAAAATACCAATTCATTTTATAATCTAATTCCCCATTTGAAAAAGCCAACGGAACTGTAGCATTAAAATGTTTAGTAAAAACAGTGTCTTTTTCTTCATCCAGAACCAAGTTATTTGATTTCAAACTTGCTTTTTCAAATGTTTTATCTGTTAATAAAATAGAAGTGAAAAAATGTTGTTTGAATGCAATATAATCTATTTTTATAGGAGTCTCTTCTTTTTCTGTACCACCATTTACATAATCATGTTTTCCTTCTTCATAATCAAAACGCAATTCGGCATATCTGTTTTCATACGATATACTTTTCTCGTTTCTATATGTTTTCATATCCCAAACCAAATCCAACGGCTTTGCTGTATTCAAAACTTTGTTCAATCCTTGGGAACGTACATCAAAACCAACCATATAATCGTTTGGTTTTAAACTGTATTTGTATTCTAAAAACTCATTGGCTCCCGATTTCAATTTCATAGACAGCACTTGATCAGCACCAACTTTAGTCAATGTAGGTTCAAAATACAAGTCTTTTGTATTCAAGACTCTATTGTCGCTTGTTTGCAATTGAATATTCAAATCGGCATTGTTATCTTTAATCAAAGAAACCAATTGACCTGAATTTTTCTTAAATTTTTCAAAATTTTTCAAAGTAGCTTCAACAATAAAGCCTCCCTTGTTAGCTATTTTTAAAACTACATATTCGTTTTCGATAGTTGTAATATCATTTTTTGCTGAAGGCAAAGTTGCAGAATACGCAAAACCACCCAAAGATTTTTGCAATTGTGCCAACTTAGTAGAGTCACCAGACACAACAGCCACAGGAGTTGCAATAGTTTTTACAGCAGCTGCTTTCGCTTGTGCTTCTTTGGCAACCAATTCTTTTTTAGCCTTTTCTGCAGCAAGAGTTGCCTCCGAAGGTTTGTTTTGGTACATCATCCAAATAAAAATACCAATTATCAATACAATACCTATAACCGAGTTAAGGTCTAATTTTTTTTCTTCCATTTTATTTTTGTTGTTTTTCGTCTTCCTAATTTAAATAAATTAGAAACTGAATCCGTTAGTCTTCAAAACAACTTTAATGTTACATTTTATAACATTATCAAAGTTTTGAAAATCTATTTTACTTTTATTTCTTTTTCCCTTTTACTGCTGCTGCAACAAAACTCACAAAAATTGGATGTGGATTAGCTACTGTACTTTTGTATTCCGGATGGTATTGTACTCCAATAAAGAAAGGATGATCTGCCAATTCTACAATTTCTACAAGACCTGTATCTGGATTAACTCCAGACGAAATCAATCCTGCTTTTTGTAATTGACTCACATACTCACTGTTGTATTCATAACGATGACGGTGACGTTCCGAAATTTGTGTTTCACCATAAATTTTAAAAGCTAATGAACCTGGTGTGATATCACATTTCCAAGCTCCAAGACGCATTGTACCTCCTTTATCAGTTACATTTTTTTGATCTTCCATCAAATTAACAACTGGATTTGAAGTTTTATCATTCATTTCGGTAGAATTTGCATCAGCCAAACCTAAAATATTTCTAGAATATTCGATAATTGCCATTTGCATCCCTAAACAAATTCCGAAAAACGGAACTTTATTTTCACGGGCATAACGAATTGCTTCGATTTTACCTTCAATTCCTCTTTCTCCAAAACCTGGAGCCACAAGAATTGCATCCAAACCTGATAATTTCTCTTTTATATTCTCTGCATCTATAAATTCTGAATGTATCGAAATCACATTTACTTTGGTTTCATTCGCAGCACCTGCATGAATGAAAGCTTCCAAAATTGATTTGTAACAATCTTGCATTTCAACATATTTTCCAATCAAACCAATATTAACGGTATGTTTTGGAAATTTCAATCTACGTAAAAAAGTGTTCCAGTTTTTTAAATCTGGAGCCGCTTTTTTAGGCAAATCTAGTTTTTTCAAAGCCACAACATCCAATCCTTCTTCCAACATTAAATTAGGAACTTCGTAGATTGTTGAAGCATCTATAGATTGAATAACCGCTTCTCTTTTTACGTTACAAAACAAGGCTAATTTATTACGAATTTCATCAGAAATCTCATGTTCTGTTCTACAAACCAAAATATCAGCTTTGATTCCGCTTTCCATCAAAGTTTTTACAGAGTGTTGTGTTGGTTTTGTTTTTAATTCACCAGCAGCTGCCAAATAAGGAACCAATGTTAAATGAATAACAATTGCATTATGCTCCCCTAGATCCCAAACCAATTGACGAACTGATTCTATATAAGGTAAAGATTCTATATCTCCTACTGTACCGCCAATTTCTGTAATAACTATATCATAATCACCTGAATTACCAAGCAATTGCATTCTTTCTTTAATCTCGTTGGTGATATGAGGAACAACTTGAACCGTTTTTCCTAGAAATTCTCCTCTACGTTCTTTTTCAATAACCGAAAGATAAATTCTACCTGTAGTTACATTGTTCGCCTGAGAAGTTGGAACATTCAAAAAACGTTCGTAGTGTCCTAAATCCAAATCTGTTTCTGCTCCATCATCAGTTACATAACATTCCCCGTGTTCATAAGGATTCAGAGTTCCTGGATCTACATTTAGATAAGGATCAAATTTTTGTATTGTCGTTCTGTACCCTCTCGCTTGTAACAATTTTGCCAAAGATGCCGCTATAATTCCTTTTCCTAGAGAAGAAGTCACACCGCCTGTAACAAAAATATATTTCGTTTGATTCATTCTGTTGTTGTTTGTTGTAGTTGTATAAAAAACGTGGCAAAAGTACAAATTAAATTGGAATACTAGACCGTTCGATTATTAGAATTTTAGACTAATTAGATTATCGGACTTCTTAGAATGATAGACCTCTTAGAATATTTAGATTTCTTATATTTTTGGACTATTTAGAATATTAGACTATACACAATCTTGGCTTTATAGAATTTCAAATTTCATTTATATACACTTTAAAAAAAAAGATTTAAAACATCATAAACATGCTAAACTATTTTTAAACCTTTAGAAAAAAAAATCTAAGAAATCTAAAAATCTAAAACTCTAAGTTGTCCAAACTACGGTTTTGGATATTTCTTTTTAATATTTCGAATTAATTCTTCGAGTCCGTTGAGTTTTAGTTCATAAATTAATTTCAGTTGGTCTCCCAGTTCTCCTTTTGGAAAACCTTTGTTACTGTACCAAACAATATAATATTCGGGAATATCGATAAGAAACCAGCCTTCGTATTTACCAAAGGGCATTTTGGTGTGGGCTAGTTTTATGAGCTGTTTTTGGTTTTGATCCATTTTTTAAAATTAGAAAAAAAAATAAAGAACCAAGAGTAAAGACTTAATCATAAACTTTTTTCTTCTTTACTTTTTTTCATTTTTCTCTATTCTTTACTCTCTATTCTTTTTTCTATTTCCAATTAAAAGTAATTCTCTTCTCAATATCTGCATTCAAGCTCAAGAAAACTGGGCAAGTCATTGCAGCTCTTTCTAGAATCGTTTTGTCTTTTTGTTCTGAAACGCCAATCATTTCAAAAACAATTTCGATTGCTCCAATTCTCCTTGGTTCCGCATTCATGATTTTGGTAACCGAAGCTGTTGATCCTTTAAAATCAAGATTCATGTCTCTTGCTTTTATACCCATAATGGTCATCATGCAAGTAGCCAAAGCATTGGCAACAGTATCCGTTGGAGAAAAAGCTTCTCCTTTTCCGTTATTATCAAGTGGTGCATCCGAAATGATTTCGCTACCCGATTGTCTATGAATGGAAGATGTTCTTAAATCGCCTAAATAAGTTACTTTTGAAGTCATTCTATTGAATTGTGAGTTATGAATTGTGAATTATGACTTTTTTTTATCTCAATAATTTGCTAACTGAAGACTAAAAACTGAAAACTGAATACCTTTTTTTACTTCGCTTCTTTTATTGTCAAATCAGAGTCATAATAAAGAATATAGGCTCCTTTATTGGCATATCCTCCTTCGTCTTTTTTATAATATTCGAACTTGTTTTCTATTTGCTCAGTAATTAATGTTTCGGCCGTTTCCTGATAGGTTTTATCCTGTGACAAACGCATCATAGTATCAAAAGTAATATCAAAACCACGAATAGCAAATGTGCTTGGATTGACTTTATTTTTTTTTCTATAATTCTGCATAAAAATCTGTGCCTCTGGCGCGTTATTTTCTCTTGTTGCTGAAGCGTACATTAAATGCAATTTGGTTAAATTCAAAAAACTTATTTCATCTGTATCCAACGTTTCATTTGGCTCCAGAATAACCAATTGCACTTGATAGGAGTTCATTGCACTTAACATTGCATTCATTGTGTATTTTATCATTCCAGTATTTCCTGTTTCCAAAACAACATAATTCATTTTGTCTTTGACCATTAGTCTTTTAAAACCTTCTACATCCAAACCTCCTGTAGCGGTCAATGGAGCAATTTTAACTTCTTTTTGGTTTTCTAAAATATACTTTCTAATGGTTTCTTTTTTCTTATCAATTACAGCAATTATATTTCCTTGTTTTGAATTCATAAAGTCAAACATTGCAGTCTTTAAAACAGAAATTGGCACAATGGATTGATACAAGTTTGGAATTGGATTACCTGTATCTTTAGATAATGGAGAAATTACAGGTACATTGTTTTGAGCAAACAAACTCGCTGTTTTTTCAACATTACTTTGATAGAAAGGCCCCACCACAGCGTCTGCGTCTGCAAGATTATTGTCTTTAAAAATAGAATTTACATTTGAAGTTGTTTTTGTTTCATTGGAATCAAAAATTTTAACATCCATATTTATTCCCAACACTTTGGCAGAATCAATTGCCATCAAAGCACCTGAATAAAAATCCAATGTCATATTTAGAAACTTATCATTGTTCAATTTGTTGGTCATTGAACTTATTGAATCATTACTACTCTTTCCAATATTAAAAGGCAATAACAACACCATAGTTTTTCTTTCTTCACTGCCTTTTTTAATCAAAACTACTTTTTCTTTCGTCGAATTTAAAGCAATTTGATTTGATTTTGACGGCACTTTTAAAACCATACCCTCTTGAACACCGCTGGACAAAACAGGATTGAGTTCTATTAATTGTTGCTGAGTTAATCCATATCTTTTTGATAAACTATAAAAAGTTTCTTTAGCCTTTACAGTATATTCAACATAACTTATTTCTTTGGGAGCAATTGTCTCAATTGTTTTTTTAACATCAGTTTTTGTTTCTGTGCGACTAACTTTGGCAACTGGTTTTACCCTATTACCTTTAATTAATAACTGAAAACCAACTGACAAACTTTCTAAAATTTCTGGATTTTTTTTCTCCAATTCCTCAACAGACATATTGTATTGTTTGGCTATCGAATACTTTGTTTCTTTTGCCAATACTGTATGATAAACAGTGGCATTCTTGGCAACTACTTTAGTTCCTGAAGTTCCTTTAGAAGGAATATTTAAAATTTGACCTATCTGCAAACCCTCTTTTTCAAGAAAAGGGTTTGCATTTTTTAAGGCTTCATCTGTTACATCGTATTTTTTTTCAATTCCAAATAAAGTTTCTTTGGCAAGTACTTCATGAGTTTTAGCCTGATTTTTATTGGTTTTGACTGACACAAAATCACTTTTTCCTGTTTTTCTAGGAATAAGCAATATGCTATTGGGCTTTAATCCATTTTGAGCATCTGGATTGAGTTTGTAAATATCATAAGGAGTTATTTTAAACTTTTGGGCAATTTGATTAATAGTTTCTCCTTTGACTACAACATATTTATCTATCTTTTCTTGCGCAAAAATTGAAGTTACAGAAAACAAAATAGTACAATATACTACTGAAAAATAATTCATATTCGAGTGATTCATTTATGTTTTTAAAGTTCAGTAAAAATACTGTGTTTTTAGTTACTATTTTTTTAAGCTTGTTAATTTATTCCTTTACTGTACTTTCAGGAGTCACCTTTAGAACATATATATTTTCAAAAAGTGGCTTCCCTTGTTTTTTAATATATTCATATTTCGCTTCTTCTTTGGTTTCAGACATTTTGGAATATACTGTATATGTTTGCGTGTTTGCGTTGTAAAAGAAATTTGCATCCAATGAACCTGAATCGGTTAGTTTCCTAATCTTTTCATCCCTTTCACTTGCTTGTTGAAACAGTCCGACAACAACATAATAACCTGCATTTATATCCTTCAAATCGGTTAAATTTTGAATTTTAATTGCATTTACTTTTGTAGGTTGCTTTGCCAATTCTTTTTTAATTTGATCTAAAGTAAGAGCATTTGCAGCAACTCCTGTTTTTGATTTTGCTTGAGCATCAAAAGCCTGATTTTGATAACTTTGATTTTTAACCTTAGCCAATCTATCATCCAAGCTTCTTGCTTCTTTACTATAAAATGAAGCCCTACTAATATGAAGACTCAATTCAGATTTGCTTTCGCTATTTAATGAATCAAGTCTACTGATCAATTTAATGTTATTTAAATCACGAATACGTTGTTCCATTTCCATATTCTTCAAATCCCCAGGAGTTAATACAACCGCTTTACTCTCTGCAGGTTTGGATTTACCATTTTCTCTTATACTTTTCTTATATTCTTGATTTTCTTCAACAACAATACGCTCAGCTTTATCCATCAAACCAGTGTAGACTTTTCTATTATCAGCTAATTGTTTTTTAAGTTGATGAGAAAGTTCATTGGTTTTACTAATGTTTTCACTAGAAATTTTCTGTAAACGTATGGATTCATCAAGATCTACTAACTCTGTCTTTTTTAATTGAATCAAGTCTTTATTCATTGTATTTACCAATGAATCTAGTTTTACCAACAATACTTCTTGTATTTTTTTATTGGTCTCTAATACTAATTTAAGTTTTTCAGCAGAACCTTCTTTGGTGTTATCGATTTCTTTTAGATCAGCCAATAAACCATTTACATTTGTTACATTTTTATTAATTTCTTCTTGAAGTGCTAATTTTTCTTTTAGCCCTTTAATCTCTTCCGTATTGGCTTTTGATTTCTCAACTACAACTTGTTTTTCTGCCAAAGCTAGCATCAACTCTTCATTTTCGTTTGTTGGCTTAACTTCTCTAACATTTATTGCTAATTTATTTCCTTCAACCAATCCATTTACAATTTCTGGATTTTGAGATTCTAATTGTTCAATAGTTATACCAAACTGTTTAGCAATAGAATATTTAGTTTCTTTTGGCTTTACAACATAAAAGACCGTTTCTGCGTTTATTACTCTAACTCGTCCGTCTAATGTTTTCTTTTTATTTGGAATGTTTATTTCTTGACCTTCTTGTAAACCTACTTTCATAAGTTCAAAATTTGCTTTATCTAAATCCTCAACAGAAACATTATATTGTCTAGCGATACTGAACAATGATTCTTTGGATTTTACAATATGTGTTGTTTTTGAAGCAGTTTGTTGAACTTGACTTTGGGGAATTACTAATTCTTGTCCAACTTTTAATCCATTCACCAATGCGACAGTATTTGCATTTTGAATGTCTTCAACTTTTACATTGTATTTTGTAGCCAAACCGAAAAGGGTTTCTTTTGGGGCAACAACATGCACAATTGTGTTTTTTGATTGCAAAGTTCCTTCGGCAATAAAAAGGATTTGATTTTCTGAAATTCCGTTTGTTGCTTCAGGATTTAAACGGTATATTTCTGCAGGTGTAGTTTTGTAATTTTGTGCGATTTGGGAAATCGTCTCACTTTTTAACACCGTATGTTTTGTTGTAGATTCCTGCCCAAAAGTGACATTAGAAACAATAACAATAAAAAATAAAACTCTAAAAAATTCTTTCATAAATATTATTTTAAAAAATTAAGTCGTCACAAATGTAACGACTTAATTTTAAATTCAATACTATTATTCCCACTCAATTGTTGCTGGTGGTTTTGAGCTAATGTCGTAAACAACTCTATTTACCCCTTTTACTTTGTTGATAATATCATTAGACACTTTCATCAAGAAATCATAAGGTAGATGTACCCAGTCTGCTGTCATTCCGTCTGTAGATTCTACAGCTCTCAATGCAACAACTTTTTCATAGGTACGTTCATCGCCCATAACACCAACACTGTTTACTGGTAATAAAATTGCTCCAGCTTGCCAAACTTTATCGTATAATCCCCAAGATTTCAATCCATCAATAAAGACTTTGTCAACATCTTGCAAAATTTGAACTTTCTCTAAAGTTATATCACCCAAAATACGAATAGACAATCCAGGTCCAGGAAAAGGGTGTCGTCCTAATAATTCCGGATCTATTCCTAATGTTGCTCCTACTCTACGCACTTCATCTTTGAAAAGCATACGCAAAGGTTCCACAATTTTAAGTTTCATATAATCTGGCAAACCACCAACATTATGATGCGATTTGATAGTTGCAGATGGTCCTTTTACCGAAACAGATTCGATAACATCAGGATATATTGTCCCTTGTGCTAGCCAAGTAACATCTTCAATAAGATGTGATTCTGCATCAAAAACTTCGATAAAGGCATTACCAATTGCTTTTCTTTTTAACTCTGGATCAGTTACTCCAGCTAAGGCATCATAAAAACGTTGAGAAGCATCTACTCCTTTTACATTTAAACCCATTCCTTCGTATTGATCTAATACGCTTTGGAATTCATTTTTTCGAAGCAAACCATTATTTACAAAAATACAATACAGGTTTTTACCGATTGCTTGATGCAATAAAACAGCAGCTACAGTTGAATCTACACCTCCAGAAAGGCCCAAAACTACTTTGTCGTTTCCAACTTTTTCTTTCAATTCAGCCACCATTTCTTCAACAAAAGCATTTGGTGTAAAATTCTGAGGAACATCAGCTATTTTTACCAAGAAGTTTTCTAGCATTTGTTTACCGTCTGTTGAATGAAAAACTTCAGGATGGTATTGAATTGCATAAGTAGTTTCCCCTTCAATTTTGTAAGCTGCAAATTCCACATCGTGGGTACTAGCAAGTTTAACTCCATTTGTTGGTAATGCTTTGACACTATCACTGTGGCTCATCCAAACTTGACTGTTTTCAGAAACACCCTCGAAAAAAACTTCTTCTTCCTTTATATAAGTCAAATTGGCTCTTCCATATTCTCTTGTATTTGAAGCTGCTACTTCACCACCACTAAAATGGGCTAAATATTGGGCTCCGTAGCAAACTGCCAGCATAGGCAGCTTTCCTCGAATTTGGGATAAATCTGGATGTGGTGCGTCTTCTCCTCTAACAGAAAAAGGGCTACCTCCAAGAATTACAGCTTTATAACTGGATAAATCACTCGGAAAATGATTGTAAGGAAAAATTTCGCAGAATATATTTAATTCGCGAACTCTACGCGCAATAAGCTGTGTATATTGCGATCCGAAATCTAAAATAAGTACGTTGTGTTGCATGTGCAAAAATACTTTTTATATTCGTAAATGAAAAATTGATTTTTGAAAATTTTTATTTTTTATTAATTTAAAATAAAGCACCTCAAATTACTTAATAAAAAAAAAGCCTATCAGAAACACTGAATAGTTTGGTTTTGCTTATTTCAAGTTCTACCTGTCACAAAAAAATAATTTTAAAATCAAGCTCTATTAAATAACAATTTGAATTAAATATAACCGGTTGGGTGAAATTCAAATTAAATAAAAATTTAACCCCATAGAATCAAAGATTAATGCTAAATAGACAAAGTATAAATTAGGAAAAGCACTATTTCACACATAGAATTTCTATATGAATAGTAATACGTCTATTTCTTACTTTTAAAAACTATAAACTCTATTTTTATGTGGTGAAAAATAATTACACCCCACTGGTTATATATAATATACTAACAACAAATCCGTTAAAATGAGGCAAGACATATATATTATGCTACATTTACCCAAAACTCCAAATGAAAAATTTAAACTTAAAAATAAAAACAAAAAAATTTACAATTATAGCTGTTTTAGCCTTATTCACTGTTTCATGCAGTGAAATAGACAAATTACTTACATTCAACATTTCCAATCAAACTACATTTAAAATAGAAAGTGGCTTGCCTTTTAACACTCCTTTCGAAATAGCAACTCCGGATGTTACAACAAATTCAACTTCCGAATTCAAAAACAATAATACTAATGCAGATTTGGTCAAGGATGTGAAATTACAAGAATTAAAACTAACCATAGCAAACCCTGTTGACAAAACATTTAGTTTTTTAAAAACTGTTCATCTGTATATTTCAACTAATACGGATGATGAAATAGAGTTGGCTTTTTTGGACAATATTACTGCAAATTCAAATACAATCAACTTGACCTGTAGTTCCCAAAAATTGGACAAATATGTAAAATCACCATCATACAAAATACGAACAAAAGTAACAATAAAAGAAACGCTTACCCAGGATATCACTGTAAAAGCGGACATGAAATTTAAAGTTACTGCAGACCCTTTCTAAAACTTTCATTGTAAAAGAGTAGTTTTTTAACTACTCTTTTACAATTATTATAGTAGCTTTAAAACCCGTACCGAGGTTCCACTCACTTGCCGAAACCAATTTTTCTTGATCATCATACACTTTAAACTCTGCTGTGTTTGGACCAGAGTCGCCTTGATTCAATGCCTCAAAATCAATCTTATTGAATCCTTTTTCCAATACAATTTCAAATCCTTTAAAACTACTTTCCAAATAAACTTGACTTTCAATAACTCTTCCATTTAAATAAACTCGAATTAAATCACCATCTACAAACTGAGCATCTCGATACAACACTTTTGCAGATACTGATTTTGTACTATAGGTTCCTAAACTCTGATTACGACGATAGGCTTTCCCTTCTTGTCTATCCGTTTTTTGATTCAATCTGTCTTTCACTTCATCCCCTGGATTGATAAATCCGTTGTTTTTGGGAATCATAGACATTTCACTTTTCACCTCTAGTTTATAATCCGTAATTGGATTAGTCGGATTAGGATTTTTATAAACGTTTGGCGGGATGATGACAGGGAAATCTGTAGCAGGTGGAGGTAATTTCTTTTTTTCTGGCTTAGGATTAGAATTGGAGGGCGGAATGGCTTTAAACTTTGTATTAAGTTCAGTTTGAGAATAACAATTTGCCATTATATTTAATAGAAAAAAAATAAAATAAATTTGTTTCATAGTATTCAAAAAATAGTTTTTCGAAATTTAAAATATTTTCAAAAATAAAAAAAGACACCTTATATATTCACAAAACTAACATAATTTATTTTTGTCCACTTGTTAATTTATTCAAAATAATAAAATCGACAAACATTAAACCTTTTTTACCTACATCGACTCTGTAAACATATTCTTTACAATTTAATACCGTTTAATTCACACTCCTTTTAGCTGTTTAAATAAATTAAAAATTAGTTTTGAAAATCAATAAAAACAGTAAAGATGAAGACTTTTTTAATTAGTATTTACGCATTACTATTATTCAGTAGTGCAAATAGTCAAACCACGAACGAAGTGGTTTTGCAAGTAAAAATAGAAAACAAAAATTGGGATCATGTCTATATAAAAGACCAAGATTACAATACCGTTCAAATTATCGATATAAATGAAGAAGGATTTTTTAAAAGTAAGTTAACGATACAAGACGGACTATACTATCTTTTTGATGGAACAGAATATTTTAAAATTTATTTAAAAGACGGATATAATTTACAACTTTCTATGGATACGAATAACTATCGAGAATCCATAAAATACTCAGGAATTGGAGCAGATGTAAATAACTTTTTAGTTTCTGAACTAAACAATGAAGTAGCTTATGATTATGGAAAACTTTCGAATACAAAGAAAAGCAAGCAACTAATTAAACTCATAAATGAAAAAGAAAATGAGTCCATTAAACGATTAAAATCAAATCCAACTTTTGACAAAAACTTTGTCGCTGTAGAACTCAATTCATACAAATTACATTCTGATGAATTAAAAAAATATTATGGCGAACTAAGAGAAATGAATTAAATTAAAAAAATTAAATCATTTTGTTATAAAAAGAAAAAACCAACAATTATAAAGGCTTCTCCTAAAAAAGAAGCCTTTTTTTTATTTCATTTTTCATAAATTGCGGACTTTAAAATTCGACTCTTGCAAAAGAGTTTATTGTCAAAACTAAATACGAATTAAAATAACTAAATAATGGAAAGAAAAAACATTTTAACAGGCTCTCCTTGGGAAGACAAAATGGGATATTGTCGTGCGGTTCGCATAGGAAACATAATTGAAGTATCTGGAACAGTCGCTATAATTGATGGTGACAAAGTAAAAGCCGACGATGCATATGCTCAAACATTGAACATTCTTGAAAGAGTAGAAAAAGTTCTTGAAGAACTAAATGTTGGAATGAAAGATGTGATTCGCACTCGAATTTTCACTACCGATGTTGCTACTTTTGAAAATGTTGCAAAAGCACATGCCACTTTTTTTAAAGACATTAAACCCACCACTGGTTTTTACGGAATTAATCAATTGGTAGCTCCGGAATATCTAGTTGAAATTGAATTTACAGCTATTGCTTCAGAATAATTCTAGAATATTCCGTTAGGAATTAAACATTGGTAGAGAAATATGAACCAAACCATTTTGTCCCGTAGGGACTAAACTATTATGCCAAATACTTACACACAAATCCATATCCATTTTGTTTTTTGCAGTTAAATATAGAAATGGTATAATTAAAGCCGAATGGAAAGAATCATTATACAAGTACATAACAGGAATTGTTCAAAATAACAAGCATAAACTTTTAAGTATAAATGGGATGCCTGATCATGTTCATATCTTGATTGGCTTAAGACCTTCTCAATCCATTTCTGATTTAATGAAAGATGTAAAATAAGGCTCATCATTATGGATTAATGAAAATAAGTTATCAGCATGTCATTTTGAATGGCAAGAAGGATTTGGTGTATTTTCATATAGTAAATCTCAAGTTCCAAATGTTATCAATTATATTCAAAATCAAGAAACACATCATAAAAAGAGAACATTCAAAGAAGAATATATTGATTTTCTTGAAAAATTTGAAATAGTTTATGACGAAAAATATATTTTCAAAGAATTAATATGACAGTATAGTCCCTACGGGACAAAAAAGCGGGTGAAATTATTTTTCTACCATTATTAAGTTCCTAACGGAACAACACTTATCCCTAAAAAATTAATGTGAATCAAGGGTTAAAAATCTTTTTATTGTGTACCGTTAGGTACTAAATATCGGTAGCAAATTAAATTTATAATAAGATCAATGTCCCGTAGGGACTATATATTGTTACATAAATAAGATATCAAAAGGGATTGTTTGTTTAGTTCCTAAACAGAACAAAGAAACGGATAAACTTATTTTTTACGAATAATAAGTTCCCAACGGAACAACAGTAGTCGCTAAAAAAAAGAATTAACAAAAAAGTTTGTAATACTTTAGCATAAAGTTTGGTTCTCAAAAAAGTATTGCAATTGATGGATTTTCAAAAAATAAAACAAATAATGCTTATCACACTCAAATGGTTCATCATTTGTAGTTTGATAGGCATTATTTCTGGTACTGCCTCCGCTTTTTTCTTGGTTTCATTAGAATATGTAACTCAATTCCGAAATCAAAACAATTGGATTATTTGGTTCTTACCCGTTGGAGGGTTAGCAATCGGTTATCTTTATTATTTTTATGGATCTAATGTAGTAAAAGGTAATAATCTACTTCTAGAAGAATACAACAATCCACAAAAAAAGATTCCTTTTTTAATGGCTCCATTGGTTTTAATTGGAACCTTAATCACTCACCTTTTTGGCGGTTCTGCAGGAAGAGAAGGAACTGCAGTGCAAATGGGAGGCGCTATTGCAGATAGTTTTTCTACAATTTTTAAATTACCCCAATCCGAAAGAAAAACTTTGATTATTTTGGGAATCAGTGCTGGTTTTGCATCGGTTTTTGGGACTCCGCTAGCAGGAGCTCTTTTTGCATTAGAAGTAGTTTTTTTTAGTCGCATTAACTTAAAAAGTAGTTTACTTTCTTTTTTTGTTGCTTACATTGCTTATTTTACGGTAGAATTTTGGCATGTAAAACACACCCATTACAGCATTCCGCTTATCCCAGAATTCAGTTTTACTACTCTTTTTTGGATTATACTCGTGAGTATATTGTTTGGTCTTGCTTCTCTACTGTTTTCTAGGAGTACCCATTTTTGGGGAAAGTTATTCTCAAAAAACATAAATTACCCACCACTTCGTCCTTTCATTGGAGGACTTATTTTGTCAATAACCTTATACTTTATTGGCACTACAAAATACATTGGACTAGGCGTTCCTGAGATTGTAAGTGCTTTTTCTACTGCAAACACTCCTTATGATTTTCTTTTAAAAATAGTATTTACTGGTTTTACACTTGGTGCAGGATTTAAAGGTGGCGAAGTAACTCCTTTATTCTTCGTGGGAGCAACACTTGGAAGTGCTTTATCCGTTTTAGTCCCACTGCCAATTGCCTTATTGGCGGGCATGGGATTTGTGGCTGTTTTTTCTGGAGCGACCCACACTCCTATTGCTTGCACGGTAATGGGAATGGAACTTTTTGGTATTGAAAGTGGCATATATATTGGTCTTGCATGTTTAATTGCTTACTTTTCGTCTGGCTCAATTGGCATTTACAAATCACAAATAGTCAAAGGACCAAAATCGATTTTGTACCAAAGTATTCGAAAAAAAGGATTGAAATATTTCTAAAACTATAAAATTTGTTAATTTCTTAAATGATTTCAACTTTTAGTTAAAAAACAGTAATTTCGCAAACTATGAATACACTAGACATACAAGCGATACAGTTGTTATTATCAACTCCAAAAAAAATTGCCATAATTCCACATCGAGGTCCAGACGGAGACGCCATGGGTTCTACATTAGCATTATATCATTTTTTGCTAAAAAACAATCACTTTCCAACTGTGATTTCTCCAAATGATTTTCCTGATTTTCTTGCTTGGATGCCAGGCTCTGAAACGGTAAAAATTTACGAAAAAGACAAAGAAAATTGCACAAAAACTCTTCAGGAAGCGGAGTTGATTTTTACTTTAGATTTCAATGCACTGCACAGAGTTGGTGAAATGGAGACTGTTCTAGAAAAATTGACCGCACCATTTATAATGATAGATCATCATCAAAAACCAGATGATTATGCTACTTACACCTATTCGGATGTGGCTTTTGGTTCTACTTGTGAAATGATTTATAATTTTATATCTTTTTTAGACAAAAAACAAGATTTAGACAAAACTATTGCCACTTGCATTTATACCGGAATTCTAACCGATTCGGGTTCTTTTCGATTTCCAAAAACTACCGGAACCACCCATAGAATCATTGCAGAATTAATAGATCTTGGAGTAGAAAATACGGTAATCCCAACTTTACTTTTTGACAATAGTTCATATAGCCGATTGCAATTACTTGGACGTGCCTTACAAAACATGAAAGTAATGATGGATCACAAAACATCTTACACTTCTTTGACGCAAGACGAACTAAATTCTTTTGATTATATAAAAGGGGATACAGAAGGTATTGTAAACTATGGTTTAAGTATAAAAGGAATTGTTTTTGCAGCCATTTTTATCGAAAACAAAGAAGAAGGAATCATCAAAATATCATTTCGTTCACAGGGTTCTTTTGATGTGAATCAGTTTGCGAGAGATCATTTTCAAGGAGGAGGTCATAGTAATGCTGCTGGAGGAAAATCGGAAGTTTCTATGGAAGAAACACTACATAAGTTTGAAGGTTTGGTGCGAAATTTAAAAATATAAAACCCATGAAGTATTTAAAAGTATTACTAATTGCAATTTTTGCAACAGTATTGAGTTCAAGTTGCAAACAACACCAAGAAGCAAGAAGACCCGTTTCTCAGTCTTCGGGAAGCTTTATGAAGGAATCCATTGCTAGAAACAAAAAAATGATTGCTAGCGAAGAAGTTCAAATTGATTCTATTATAAAAAGCAACTCTGGCAAAACGTACATCGCTTCAAAAAAAGGCTATTGGTATTATTATGAAACTAGAAATCTACTAGATAGTCTCACACCAAAAAAAGGAGATATTGCATTTTTTGATTACGAAGTTAAAGATTTGAAAGGCAACATTATTTATTCTCAAGAAGAGTTAGCCCCTCAAATTTACAAAGTAGACAAACAAGAAATTATGATGGGATTAAGAGATGGAATTAAACTTATGCGAAAAACTGAGAAAGTACATTTTCTATTTACTTCCCACATGGGATATGGTTATCATGGTGATAATAACAAAATAGGCACCAACCAACCTTTATTTTGTACCGTAACGCTACGTGATTTCATGCCTGAATCAAAATATAATACCCAACTACAAGCCAACTCAGTTGTGAATTCCAATACAGTATTACAAGCCAAATCCCCAAAAGACACTATAACTAATTAATAAAAGCAGCATGAAAAAAAATATTTTATTTGTATTATTATTACTTACTACTTTAATTTCTTGTAACAAAGAACATAATAATTTACCTGACGGTCTTTATGCAGAAATAGAAACCAACAAAGGAAGTATTCTATTGGAATTGGATTTTAAAAAAGCCCCTGTAACCGTAGCAAACTTTATTACATTGGCAGAAGGAGAAAACAACTTTATTGTAAATGACACTTTAAAGGGAAAACCATTTTATAATGGATTAAAATTCCACAGAGTGATCAAAGATTTTATGATTCAAGGAGGAGACCCATTAGGAACTGGATCAGGAGACACGGGTTACAAATTCAAAGACGAGATTACCTATTTAAGATTTGACAAAGGTGGGGTTTTGGCAATGGCCAACAATGGTCCTGGAACAAATAGCAGTCAATTTTTTATCACACATTTGGAAACACCATGGCTAGATGGTAAACATACTATTTTTGGTCATGTAGTAGACTACAATCTCGAAGTGGTTAATCAAATTGAACAAGATGATTTTATAAAAAGTATCATTATCATTAGAAATGGAGAAGTAGCTAAGAAGTTTGATGCTAAAAAAACCTTTTCAGATTATTTTAAAATAGAATCCGAAAGTCAAAAACAAAAAGTAGCAGCTGAATTGGAGGCTAAAATAATATACGAAACCAAATACAAAGAAGTTTGTGAACAAAAGGTAGCCTCTTTTGAAACATTGAAAAGTAAAGCAACCAAAACTGCTACAGGACTTCAATATGTAATTACTAAAAAGGGAAATGGTAAAAAACCTGCCATAGGTTCTACCATCTACATTCATTACGCTGGTTTTCTAGAAAACGGTACTTTGTTTGATTCTAGTCTTGAAGATGTATCCAAAACTTTTGGAAAGTTTGACCCTGCACGAGCTGCAGCAAATCAATATATTCCTATTCCTTTTCAAGCAGGAAAAAAAGACGGCCTGATTCCTGGGTTCATTGAAGGAATTGAAAAAATGGCTATTGGTGACAAAGCAGTGGTTTTTATTCCATCTCACCTTGGATATGGTGAAGCTGGAGCAGGTGATGTTATTCCACCAAATACAAACATTATTTTTGAAATTGAGTTAATGAAGTAAAGTCATTAAGCAACTAAGAAACTTAGATTCTTAATAACTTCCGCAAAAAAATACAAACCTATAAAATTTAAAAAAAAATGAAATCCAAAATTGCATTACTACTCTTTTTAGGGTTATTTAATTTACACGCACAAAATATAAAAAAGCCAGTAACTACCAAGAAGACGACTGCAACAACCGTAAAAGCTCCAGTTGCTGCCGAAGGAATATTTGCAACTATTGCCACTAACAAAGGGAATATCACAATTCAACTGTTTTATTTAAAAACCCCTGTAACCGTTGCCAATTTCATAAGTTTGGCAGAAGGAAAAAATCCATTTGTGACCGTTGAAAAACTAAAAGGAAAACCATTTTTTGATGGTTTAAAATTCCATAGAGTTATAAAAGATTTTATGATTCAAGGTGGTGATCCTGACGGAAATGGATCAGGCGGACCTGGCTATGCTTTCAAAGATGAATTTACAGATTCAAAATTTGACAAAGCAGGAATTCTTGCCATGGCAAATTCTGGACCTGCCACAAATGGAAGTCAATTTTTTATCACTCATAAAGACACTCCTTGGTTGAATGGGAAACACACTATTTATGGTAAAGTAACCCAAGGAATGGAAGTAGTAAATGCTATTGCTCAAGAAGATGTGATTACTAAAATTACTATTGTTCGAAAAGGGGAAGCAGCAAAGAAATTTGATGCAGTAAAAATATTCTCCGACTATTTTAACAACAAGGCAGAAGATCAAAAAAAGCAAGCAGCAATTGATGAAGTAAACAAAAAAAAGCAAGTCGCTATTGAAGCTGAAGCAAAAAAAGCATACCTAGCAACTTACGGTTCTGTTATTGCCGCAAAAACTGCCAACATAGCCTCCGAAAAAGCAAAAGCAACCGTAACTCCATCAGGATTAGCTTATAGCGTATTAACAAAAGGAACAGGTATAAAACCTGTTAATGGATCTACATTCTATTTTCATTATGCTGGCTATTTTGAAGATGGCACTTTATTTGACAGCAGTTATGAAGGTGTATGCAAAACTTATGGGAAATTTGATGCCAATAGAGCTGCTCAAAATGGATACAAACCTTTTCCTTTTGAAGCAGGAAAAAAAGATGGCATGATACCCGGTTTCATCGAAGGTCTTAGCAATATGACATACGGAGAAAAAATACTGCTGTTTATTCCCTCAAATTTGGCCTACGGAGAAAGAGGTGCTGGAGGAGTTATTCCACCAAATACAAATTTAATTTTCGAATTGGAAATGTTTGAAAAACAACAATAATATAAGAATTAGGTTTTCAGCTCCAGTCTTGGTGTTTAAAATAAAAACCGAGACTGGAAACTGATTACTACTTTTTAAACTTCCAATCAAATTCGTCTTTGGCATTTATGATTGCGCCAATTTCGAATTTAACTACCTCTTCAAATTCTGTTTGTAGAATAATCCAATTCTCTTCATTAAAGCAATTTTCGTAAGTATCAAACTCTTCTTGAGTAAATTTAGTTATTCCTTTTTGTGCCAAATCTTTTTTTACATCAGTAATTTTTCTGTTGATAATTTTATTCCCAAACAATTCCAAATTTGGGCTAGAAGCTACTAAATAACCCAATTTCAATTCTTCTTCTGCATAAAAAGTCAATCTAATTTTGAGCGTGTTATATGCCAAAATCACATTGTCATCTTCGTCTTTGTAGTTCCTGTCTGGTTTACCATATAACGCTATAACGTCATTTTGCTTCATACCGAAAATGAGTTTATCAATTCCGATTTTAAGGTTTATTTTCATTTCTTTTCAATTTATTTAATCACTTGAACAAAGGTATCTTTTTTTAAGTAAGGTTGTTATTCTTATTAGTAAAGCATTTTCAATTGTTTTTTATAAAATCAATTAGTAGCCTCTATTTTTAAATAAAATTTTTAATCACAATTATGGCAAAAAAAACATCTTTAATCCCAAACAAAATGAAGATTTAAATTTCACAAAACTGGAAACTATTTTTGCTTTCAAACTAAAATCACATTCTTTTTTAATAAAATATTCAACGCTTTTTAATTAGGATTTACAGCATATTTTTTAAAAATCTACAATCTGAAGATAATAA
This sequence comes from Flavobacterium rarum (SeqCode), assembly GCF_965234445.1. Lineage (GTDB taxonomy): Bacteria > Bacteroidota > Bacteroidia > Flavobacteriales > Flavobacteriaceae > Flavobacterium > Flavobacterium rarum. The sequence goes on from NZ_OZ248501.1 coordinate 210,063, forward strand.
AACTACATAGATTTAACTTAAAACAATACTTACAATTATACATAAAAAACGACATTTAACATGAAAAAAAAACAACATAACGACATCAAGGCTGTTTATGGTATGGTTATTGATCTTTGGAATAATGAATAAAGAAGAATAAGTATTTATAAAAATAATACTATTTTAACTTTAATTAAATTTTGAAATATTAAAAAATGAATTCATTTCTAAAAATAAACAGATGGTTAGTCTTTATGCTAATACTAGGAAATCTAGTTAATGGACAAAACCAAAATGCAAGTGACCTAACTACTTTAAAAAACAAACTACAAAGCACTACAACAGACTCATCCAAAATAAGAATACTGAATGAAATAATAACTGTTTGTAAATATACCAATGCTCAAGAAGGTTTAAAATATGGAAATAAAGCTTTGGCTTTGGCCGAAAAAAAACTTTGGGATAAAGAAACAGCAATCATCCATAGTAATATTGGAACTTGTTATGCCTCGCTTTTCAATTATGATAAAGCAAATATTCACTTTCAAAAAGCGTTACTGATTAACCAAAAAAAATCATATCAACAGGGTATTGCTTCAACTTACAAAGACATTGCACTCTCTTATTCTTCTCAAAAAAAATACACAGAAGCACTTTATTATTTTGAAAAATCATTAGAAACACACCAATTCATTGGAGATCAACCAGAAGTTGTTTACTCTTTAAATGATATGGCCAATCTTTATTTTATTCAAAACAACAATCAAAAAGCGCTTGAATATTACAATAAATCAATTGTAATAAATCAGGACATCAAAGATCCCAACGGCTATGCCTATTCCCTAAGCCGTATTGGTGAAATACATATAAAAGAAAAAAATTATACTAAAGCCATAAGTTATTTTAGAAAAGCCATAGATAAATACGATAAAAATCAATTGGGAAATATTGATTATACTCTAAAACAATTAAGCAATGCGTATCTTTTGTTATCTAAATCCGATACAAAAAACAAAACCAAATACGTTGAACTTTCAAAAAACACACTGAAACAGGTATCTTCAAAACAACAACAATATTCTCAATCTGTAGCGTCATTAAAAGCAGATCTTAAAATAACTACGATAGATACTGTAAGAATAAATATTTTAAACAGAATTGCAAGTAGTTATTTTTACACCAATCCTAAAGAAGGTATTGCATACGGAGAAAAAGCTCTTAATCTGGCCACAAAAACCAATTGGAAAAATGGAATAGCATTAGCAAATGACAATCTTGGTGTTTGTCATTGGGTATTAACGGACTACACCAAAGCGCTTCATTATTTTTATCAATCTTTGACTGTATATGAAGAATTAAAAGATCAAAATGGAATTTCGGGTACCTTAAATAATTTAGGATTGGTTAATATTGAAATAAAAAACTACAAAAAAGCTTTTAAATATTTAGACAAAGCATATGAAATCAATAAAAAAACGGACAACAAAATAGAAATGGTATATAATAGAAATAATATAGCAAATGCGTATTATGAACAGAAAAATTACACCAAAGCCCTAGATTATTATAACAAATCAAAAGAAATTAATCTTTCAATGAATGATTTAAATGGGCTTGGTTATTGTTATTCCAAAATCGGACAACTATATACTGATCAAAAAAAATACACAAAAAGCCTCTACTATTTTAAAGAAGCATTAAAAAGTTATGATAAAGGTCAAACCTACAATATTGGAAATACCTATATAGAAATGGGAATTTCTTATTATAAAATGGCCATTGAAAGTCCAAATAACAAAAAAGTTTTATTGGCAAAATCGGAACTATACCTGATCAATGCAGTCAATTTATTTACAGAAACAGGTATATTAGACAGACTTAGCATTTGTTATTTAGAACTATACAAGACATCCAAAGAGCAAGGTAATTTTGCTAAGTCATTAAACTATTTTGAAAAACACAACACCCTAAAAGATTCATTATCTTCCAGTAAAAACAAAAACAAATTAACCAATCTACAATCCAAACGAGAAATAGAATTAAGAGACAAGCAAATTGAAATTCAAAATCTTAAAATAAATAGTAATTCAAAAAAAGTATATTTATTAGTCATTATTACTGCTACCATAGCATTATTACTTATCCTGTTTTTTTGGTTGTATATTAATAAAAGAAGTACCAACCAATTATTATTAGACAAGAACAAAGTGATATTGAACATAAACAAACAAAAGGACAAATTTTTTTCCATTATAGCACACGATTTAAGAGGTCCCTTTACTGGTTTTTTAGGATTGACAGAACTATTGGCCGAAGACATTAATGATATGGATAAAGAAGATATTCAGTTTGCCGCTGTAAACATGAGAAGTTCTGCTAATAACTTAAACAGATTACTTGAAAATTTATTGGAATGGTCAAGAATGGAACAAGGATTAATACCTTTTAATCCACAAGAAAACATTTTATTTCCTGTTGTAAAAGAATGTATAGCAACTCTTGAAATTGCAGCCCAAAAAAAAGAAATTAAAATACAAAACAATATACCCGAGAAAACAAACATTTATGCTGACAATAATATACTACATGCAGTGATTCGTAATATTTTGTCAAATGCGGTTAAGTTTACACCAAAAGGCGGGAAAATTGTGGTCGAGAGTAAAGAAAATGAAAAAGGTACTGTCATATCAATAGAAGATTCTGGTATAGGAATGAACGCTCAAATATTAGAAAACCTTTTCCAATTGGATGTAAAAACCAACAGAATGGGAACTGATGACGAACCAAGTAGTGGCTTAGGATTAATACTGTGTAAAGAATTTATAGTGAAACACGGTGGTCAAATATGGGTAGAAAGCAAAGAAAATTTAGGCTCTACATTTTATTTTAATTTTCCACAAGCAATTTAATAAATTAGTGTACTTTTGAGAAAAATTCATTAATGATTCGAGTAATTACTTTTATATTATATTTTTTTTTACTATTTTACTCCATTCCTGTTAAAAGTCAAAGCACTATATATAAGACTATTGACTCTTTAAAGCTTGCCATAAAAAATACAAATAACAATTCAGAAAAAGCAGTTTTGTTAATAAAACTATCTACTTATTCTGGTTACATTGATTCAGATGAGGCTATAGGCTATGCTAACAAAGCAATTTTATATTCACAAAAAGACAACAACCCTATGGTGATTGCTGATGCTTATTCAAGCCTTGGCATTGCTTACGAAGTAAAATCTGATTTTGTTAATGCATTGAATAATCTTTACAAAGCACTCTCCATATATGAACCTTCAAATGATCGAAAAAAAATAATTCGAGTTTACAACAACATCGGATTAATTTATATCGACCTTGAAAACTTCAATCAAGGATTAATTTTCTATAATAAAGCTTTAAAGTTAAGTTACAAAACTAATGAGAAAAGATCCATTTCTTTATTAAACAACAACATAGGTGATGTTTATTTACAACAAAAAAAATACAATAAAGCGCTAAACTTTTTCTACAAAGCGCTAATTATGAATAAAAATTTAAATGACATTGAAGGTGTCGGTTTAAATCTTAGCAATATTGGTATTTGCTATGTAAACTTGAAAAATTATAAAAAAGGACTGGAAATGATAAACCAATCCATTTTGACTTATGATGATTATTCCAGTCTTTACAATACATACAACATCTTTGAGCTAGGTAGAATTTACTATTTTAAATCTTTAGAAGTAAATGATAAAGACAATAGCGAAAAAAACGTTGAAAAATCAATTGCTTATTTTAACCAATCATTAGTTATCTTTAAGAAATACAAGTCTTTAAAAGACATTCAAGAAACTTATTTCTATTTATCTAAAGCAAATAAATTTAAAGGTAATAAAGATCTAGCATTAGACTATTTTGAAAAATATTCAACTATTAAAGATTCATTATTTTCAAGAGATAGTCAGAAAAAATTAGCAAATCTTGCATTTCAAAGAGAACTCGATTTAAAGAATAAACAAATAGAAATTCAAAAATTAAAAATAAATAGAGATTCTCGAAAAGTGTATTTTTTAATTATTGTAACAATTTCAGTTGTTTTACTTTTTGGATTATTTTTATGGTTATACCTATCTAAACGAAAAACAAATAAAATAATTTCTGATATAAATACACAAAAGGATAAATTCTTCTCTATTATTGCCCATGATTTAAAAGGCCCTTTTGTTGGATTTCTAGGATTGACAGAACTCATGGCGGAAGACATTGACACCTTATCTTCAGAAGAAATAAAGTTTGCAGCTTTCAACATGAAAAGCTCTGCTAAAAATCTTTTTAACCTTTTGGAAAATTTATTAGAATGGTCCCGTATGGAGCAAAACTTAATCCCTTTTGATCCGCAAGAATTAGCATTACAATCAATATTATCAGATAGTGTCCTAACTTTGCATGATATTGCCCATAAAAAAGAGATAATTATAAATACTGATATTGAAAATGCAAAAATCGTTTTTGCAGACAAAAATATGTTCCAAGCCATAATTCGAAATATTGTTTTTAATGCTATAAAATTTACTCCTAAAAAGGGAACTATAATAATTCAAACCAAAGAAGATATTACAAATACTACAATTACAGTAACAGACAATGGAATAGGGATGAGTCCAAAAATTATAGAGAACTTATTCAAATTGGATATTAAAAACAATAGAATTGGTACAGAAGCAGAACCAAGTACTGGCTTAGGATTAATTTTATGTAAAGAATACATTGAAAAACACAATGGAAAAATTTGGGTTGAAAGTAATGAAGGCATAGGGAGTACTTTCCATATCAGTTTTCCCAAAAACAGGTTAAAATAACTATTAAAGCTTTTCTTTTAAATTTTCTTTAACGGTATTAAACCATTCATTTTTAAGAATACTCAATACAATACTGTCTCGTCTTACATCGCTTCCTAATGTTGGCATGTGACTGCGTAAAACACCTTCGACTTTGCAACCAATACTTTTCATAGCAGCAATACTGCGTTGATTATTGTTATCGGCTCGAAATTCGACACGCTCCATTCCTAGGGTTTCAAAAGCAAATTGCAATAACAAATATTTGCAATGTTTATTCAGGCCTGTACCTCGAAAATCTTTTCCGTACCAAGTATATCCTAATTGAAGGGTTTTGAACGCTAAATTAACATCATAAAATCGCGTGCTTCCAGCATATTTACCCGATTTTTTGTCGAAAACTATAAAAGGAAATTCTGTTTTGTTTTCTTTAGCTTTCAAAGCAATTTGGATATAATTTTCTAGGTTTTCTTTGCCGTTGGCACGAACCAATGCATACTCCCAAGTTTCGGGTTCATTTATAGAAATATCCAATAGATTTTCGACATCGGTGACTTGAAGAGGACGAAGCAAAACCATTTCGTCTTCGAGTATAACATCTTGAGGGAATTGAGAAGTAAGCATCTTTTTATTTTTGAGTTAATGTATAAAAAAAAGACAAATTACAGCCTTTTTACCAATATTCACTGATGTCTTAGCCCAGATAAAAGTGAAAAGCCCACAGTATAAAACACTAATTTTTCTTGTTGTAAAAGAGCGACCAAAGGAAGCTCCTTTTATGACTTAGAAAAATAGTGTTTTATGCGCGTACTTGCAACGGATAGCTGGATGAAGCTCCTTCAACTATTATTCACTCATTTCATCATAACGCTCTGGAACTTGAGGGTCATATAGCGGACATTTGAATTCGGCCATAGTATCTACAAGTAAATTCATGGTTTTTCCTTCGGTGCCGTAACAATCTATTTTGATGCTTTGTGAAGTAGTTTTGATATGAAAAGCGCCTTTTCCGTTGGCATTCTTCCAACTATTATCATCTACTTTTTCCCAATTTGAGAATACAGAATTAATTCTATTTAAAATCACAGCAACAGGTAGTTCCTCAAGACCTTCAACTTCTTGTTGTTCGTCTATGGCTTCGTATACTTCGTGATGATTTAAATAAACTTCATCCAAGTATTTCCAAAAAAGTAGTTCGTACATTTTAAAAAAGTTTAATTGTTTTAAAAGTTTAATTAGTTTAATCTATAACATGGTTAAACCTTTAAACGATTAAACCAAAAACGATTAAACAACCTTTAATACTCGAAAGTACCGTATTCGCTTGTAATTGTTAATTTCTTTGAATCAGAGGCTTCTACTCTACCTACAATTTGAGCATCAACATTGAATGATTTTGAAATTTCAATTATATCTTGAGCAACGGTTTCGGGAACATAAATTTCCATACGATGTCCGCAATTGAATACTTGATACATTTCTTTCCATTCGGTTTTGGATTGTTCTTGTATCAATTGAAACAATGGAGGTACTGGAAATAAATTGTCTTTTATAATATGTAGGTTTTGAACAAAATGCAAAATTTTGGTCTGCGCTCCTCCACTGCAATGCACCATTCCGTGGATATCTTGTGAAGTATATTTGTCTAAAATTTTCTTGATTATTGGCGCATAAGTTCTAGTTGGCGAAAGCACTAATTGCCCAGCATTTATCGGAGAATTCTCGACTGGGTCTGTCAATTTTACTTGACCAGAATAAATCAACTCATTAGGAACAGCAGCGTCGAAACTCTCTGGATATTTAGTTGCTAAATATTTCTCAAAAACATCGTGACGTGCAGAGGTTAAACCATTACTTCCCATTCCGCCGTTATAACCTTTCTCATAAGTTGCTTGTCCAAAAGAAGCCATTCCAACAATGACATCCCCTGCCTTTATATTGGCATTGTCAATTACTTTGGAACGTTTCATTCTAGCAGTTACGGTAGAATCTACAATTATGGTTCTTACTACATCTCCAACATCGGCAGTTTCTCCACCTGTCGAGTGTATAGTAACACCGAAGGAATCCAATTCTTTGATTATCTCTTCTGTACCGTTTATAATGGCAGATAAAACTTCGCCAGGAATAAGGTTTTTATTTCTACCAATAGTAGATGATAATAAAATATTGTCTGTGGCTCCTACACACAATAAGTCATCGATATTCATGATTAAAGCATCTTGAGCAATACCTTTCCAAACCGAAATATCTCCAGTTTCTTTCCAATACATATAGGCCAAAGACGATTTTGTTCCTGCACCATCTGCATGCATAATAAGGCAATAATCCTCATCTTGAGTTAAATAGTCTGGCACTATTTTGCAAAATGCCTGAGGAAACAAACCTTTGTCTATATTCTTTATAGCATTGTGAACATCTTCTTTGGATGCCGAAACACCGCGTTGTGCATATCTTTTTGAAGTATCTGAACTCATTTTTATGTTGTGTAGTTGTTGGGCAAAGATAATTTTAATGTGACAATTAAACAATTAAATTTCAATGCCAATATCAATGGCAAAAGCAATGGCAATTTCAATGGCAAAAGCAATGCCAATATCAATGGCAATTTCAAAAGCAGTCTCAATGGCAATTCCAATTTCAATCAAAAATTTTCAAATTCAAAAAATCTAAAATCTAAAATCAATATCACACTTAATTGGCTAAGATTTCAATTTCAACTCTTCTATTTGCTTCGCGTTCTTCTTCTGTTTTTTCGGGCAAAGGATATAATGGTTTTGTACTAGCATAACCCACAAATGACATTTTGCTTTTTTCAATTCCATTATATTCAAGAAACTTATAAATCGCTTTTGCTCTTTGGGTACTTAAATCCCGAACATCATTCTTTACACAACAAATATGTCCCTGAATTTGTATTTTTAAATCGGGACAACTTTTCATAACTGTCAGTAATTCAAACATTACAGATCTGGATTGTGGCATAATAGCAAAAGTATCCACAAAAAAATTCATGCTTTCCAGTTTAAGCTTCTCCCCTACGTTGGCTACGCTTACTTTTTTCATAAAAACGGTATCAATTTTTATATTTACTGAAGAGCCATCTGGATTTTCGTAAACATAGACATCCGAGAATTTAATTTTTGGCTTAATCTTTTCTACAACAACATTCTTTTCGGCAATAATTTTTTCTTCGTTTGGAAAATCTTTTGGCAAAATATAATACAAAATAACTTTTCTGTTTTCTGATTTTAAAGTTGAAGAAGTATGCAGTTTGCCAAAATTTCTAGTTTTGAAATCTTCTCTTATTTTTACTTTGTTTTTTATTATATTAAAGACATAATCAATTCGATTTTTAGCCAAAGTATCATTATATCCAACCGATCCTTCTTCATCACAATAGCCATAAACCCCGATTACTTTGACTTCCTTATTTGCAATTAACCATTGATTTAATTTTGACAATTCGTTTTTTTGCAAAACAAATTTATTACTTTCAAAAAAGAACGAAACTTGTTCTTGAGCAAAAACACAAGAAACTACAAAACTAAATAGTAGGGTAAAATAGAACTTCATAATTTGGGGATTTAATTATCAAATTTACAATAAAATTTAAACTAAATATAAATGGTAAAAAAAGTTCAAATTCCCTTAAAAAAGAATTACGCCTAAACCTTTCTTAACAATATAAGAAAAATCTTAAGCGCATTCCAACCTTTATATTTTAAGATTTGATAACTAGGACTATTTCCACTCTGGCATCGAACCTCCAGTAAATAATTTTGTTCTACTACTTGTACCTGTACCTGTTGAAACAGCTGTTTTAAAAACATTTTTAATTGAAATACCATCATTTGAAGTGTTTGTAAAAATGACTTCAGCTTCATTTGGAGAAAATTTTACATCCAAATCATTAAATCCATTATCTTTACTAGTATTCAGTTGCGTAATGGTATTGGCTACTTTATCATAAATGAAAATTCTGGAATCAAATCTTCTGTAAGTTGAATTTTCATTACCTGAAACATCTCTGGTGAAAACAATTTTTTTCATATCAAATGACATGTTCAACCCACTTACTGCACCTGTTTGTCCAGACAAAACGCTGTATAAAACTTGCCCATTCCATTTAATTACATAAATTTCAACATTATATCCGGAAATATCATTTACTTTAAGTACAATTTCTTTTCCATCTTGACTCCAATCACATTCTGAAATAAACTTCCCATTTGGTGTTTTAAACATTTCTATCAAACCACCTCCATCAATATTAATACGGTATAATTTATCAAAATTGGGATAAATTATTTGGCTTCCATTTGTACTCCAACAAAAATTAATGTTTTCCATATTAAATCCAGCTACAGGGACTGTGTTTGTAATTTTCTTCACATTCGAACCATCCAATTCCATCGTGTAAATTTGATTTTGAGAACCATCAGAGCTTATATAAGCTATTTTGTTAGTTTGTAAATTTTTCCTTGGTCTATAGCTATTTACAGACGAAGATGTCAGCTGTAGTTCATTACCTGCATCATCTGCGGTAAAAATCACATTATTAGTATTTACTTTTTTAATGTACAAAAATCTTGGATTTGGAAAAGGCAAAGTCGTAAATGAACTCGTAAGACTATATATTGAGCTATTAATACCATCAGAAGCAGCTACTTGCCAATAATACTTAGTGCTGTATTTTAAATCTTTTAAATCTAAACTTCTTGTTTTTAAATCTTTGTAAGTTGTGATTTCGTCTGTGGTACCATTTTTTACAGTTACAACATAAGTCAATGAATCTTTGTCTATATCTGTTGCTGTCCATTTTAGTTTTAAATTAATAGCTTGGTTTTTAGCCAAATCAACTGGGGTAGTTAAAACGGGTACATCTGGAGGTCTATTATCTGCGGTAGACACTTTTAATTCAAAAATAATTTGATTTGTTTTATTCAATTCTACAGTAGCAGCTTCAAACTTAGCAATATATTTATCTTTTCGTGCTTCAAAAGTATATTTTCCTGTTGCAATTTTATCAAAAGTAAAATACCCATCTTTGTCTGTAAAATAGGTACTAGTTGAAGGATTAGATGATATTCTAGCATTTTCAATAGGCGCAAAAGTAACGGCATCAACAACTCTACCTTTCACGGTACCCGTTCCTCCATCTGTTATTTTTTCTTCAGAGCATGAAACTAAGATAACTAAAAACATTATTATTCCGATTCTTATCTTTTCCATTTGTAGGTTTTTGTTTTAAAAAATATAAAATAGATTTTAGTTTAAAATCTAAAAAATTGATTGATTATTAGTCTATTATTTAACTACCTTTTTACTGAAACGCTGGGGTAGATAATAGCTCATACCCATTCCAAAACAATAAAAATAATCATCTCTTACTCCTGCTTTAATATAATCTACATTGTCAGAGAAAGACATATTAAACTCGCTATACAGTTTAATACCTAAATTATTGGTGATTAAATACTCCAAGCCTAAACCTCCTTGAATTTTGGTTTGAATATTTTCGTACGCCCTATTAAAAAAAGTTCCTGCTCCAACGTAAACAAATGGGCTAAAATTATCATAAGGTAGTATTAAAAAATCCAGATTAATATCTAATGAGCCATAGCCTACATCCAATCTATCTTTATTTCCTATTCGAAAAACACTAGCGGTACCACTAATATCAAAAAAAGGTGTGAAAAAATATTTTACCCCAGCTTTTACAAAAGGTTTTGGAGTTGGATTTGCGTAATCGCCATCAATATAAGTTGCGCCTCCATCTATTTCAAATCCGATTTTACCTCTTTTTTCATTTTTATCTCTTCCATAAAGTAACGCCAAATCAGCTTCTTGTTTTTCTTTATCATATGAAGCCAAAAAGGCAATAACTTCAGCATTTGTAGCTTTCACCTCCCAGATTTTATCCTTAATTCCATCAACAACCAATCCTTCAACTGCCTTTTCAATGGCTTCGGTAACGGCTAGCTGAACTGGTTCATTTCTTGTAAATCCAGTTTCTACTTCTAAAAGTCTATTTAAATTTACATATCGAAACAAACTCGCATCAACACTTTGAGAAAGAATGGTCTTTGAAACATAAACAGTATTTAAAATTTTTCCATTTGAGGTTGAAACTAATCGCAGGTATATTGAAACTCGATCTTGCCTATATTGAGTAGATGCTCCAGCTCCAAAATACCTAGCACCATAACCTCCAGTAATGATATTTGAATCATATGATATAATTCCACCTTCAAGAAGTACACCAGCAAATAAAAGTGGTGTAAGAGGAGCTTCTTTTACGTTGGAATCTGTAGCATACTCTTGACGCGTAGACCTAATAATGTTTCTCTCGTTCAAAAGATTACTTAAATTTTCCCTTTCAATCGGAACAAACCATTTGGAATCTTGAAGTGCTTTTATCAATATAGAAGTTGCTCCTTGAGTAACCGCTGTACTAAAAGTACTTCCAATCTCTGTTGGCTTATATTGTCCAGTTTGATCTTTGAATTTGTAAACCCCAACCACAACTTGCTCTTTTGGTAGAGGTAAGCTTTTTAAAGTAATTGTAGCAGGCGTGTTCTCACCAAAAATAGCTTTTTCGACTCCAACTGGTTGATTAAAGTATGCTCCGCAACTTGACAAAAGTAGAACAAGTAAAAGAGATATAATTATTTTATGATTCATGTATAAGGTTATTTAACAAAGATGAGGCGAAAAAAAATAATATATAATCTATAAAAACTAACTTCCTGGGACAATTACTTGTGTTTGTTCACCTGTATCTACATCCAAAATATCAACAATTAATCCCAGATTAGAAGGATATATATCAACCGAAAGTGTACCAAAATTATAAGTCCCTGTTGAAATTCCGTTACTACCAAATTGATCTGAAAACAATGAATTTGAAATTTTGTTTAACAATTGATTGTTTAAGTTTTCTTTGAAGCGTTCTAGTTGAGATTTCTGCTGCATTCCTGATTTAGTATCTTCCTTAAAATCATTTTGAGCATCTGCAGAGCTAAGTAATTGTTGATATCCAAAAGTATCACCACCAAAATTTGGATTCATTGGTTTGTATACCAAAGCTTGCCCATTTGTATTAAAACAAAAACCAATTAGGCAAAACAAAATAAAAAGTATTCTCATCTTATAATAGGATTAAATAATTTAAAAAAAGCTCTCACTTATACGAAACAAAAAGTAGATTCTTAAAACCTCATTATTGATTTATTTTGTTTTTCGAGATTTTTAAAATACTTAAAAACTTCGTTAGAAACGTATTCTGCCATATATTTCATATAGTCTTCATCAGGTCTTGAAACAAATTCATTGACTACTTCTCCATCAACTGAAACCATTATTTTTGTTGTTCTACCAAATGTTAGCTCCTCTTGAACGGTTACTATTTTGGTTGATTTGATTTTTAACTTAGTATATTCTTTATAAAACAATTCATAGAAATCATTACCTAATTTAGTTTTGGTATCATTAGAAACTATTCCCATCATTTCGAGACCATCATTGGGCTGTGTCTGTCCTAATTTGGATTCATCATCAATACCCATTTCAATTCTATCTTTCCCAATAATTACATTATTTTCATCATAAATAATCAATAACAAAATAATCTGATCATCCTTACTTTCATTTATTTGTGTTTTAGAAAGTATTACTTTTTGTTGAGGATCTAATATAATTCTTCCGTCTTGAGAATTTTTAGAATTATTGGAATTCAATTTATTTTTTTTAAAAACTGTTAATTTAAAAGCAATACTTTTGTAAACCGATTTCAAATTCTCAGCAGTTCCTTTTATAAATAAAATATTTTCAACTTTTTCAACTTCAATTTTTGCCTTAACTTCTTTGTAGACAACTTGAGAATAATTGCTTTGAGTTAAAAACAATAGAAATAATAAAACATATTTTATTACAAAAGATTTCATCTTCTATTTATTATAAATGTAAATTGTTCCAGAATTCCCAGTTTGATTGATTTGCAAGTTTTTTGAAATAGAATTAGAGCCATTACTTATAATGGTTAAATTATCTCCATTTTGATTGAAAGTCGTATTTACTGCTTCATCTGAATAGACCGAATAATCACTGATGAAATTATTATTTCCATTTTGATTAATAGTTTCATTTAGTTCATAAGCATTTCTATATACATCGGCATAATTGTTGTCTCCATATTGATTCACTTGCAAATTTGCTTCTCTACTTTGCACATAAATACTTGAATAATTAAAGTTTCCAACTTGTTGCACATTAATTAAATTATTATTTAATAGAAATTGATTGGTATTTTGTGTGTTTTCAATATTTATTTTATTATTTCTTAACAAAAGCTCTTTTGCTATTAAAGAATTTGCATCAAAATCTTTAATTAGCAACTCATCTTGTGCCAATACAGCAAAAGAATTCATGATAAATAAAGCGTAAAAAAAAATTTTAAATATAATTTTCATGACTATAAAAATCTAAATTTATTTTTTCAATTTATTGAAGTGAACAAGCACTTTTAATAAATACCGAACAATTTCTGTTTGTTGATTCATACCTTTTTATTATATCTATAGAAACACAATAAACCATTAGGATTTTAACTCAATATGCTGAATTTCAATCTCAAATTTATAAAATGATTTCAAAAAATTAAGAACTACAATTGCCTATTTTTACTCTTATTGTTACTTATTCGATAAACAGCAATACTAAGTCGTTGAAAAGTAAAACAAAGTAAATTGCATTGTAAAAAAATTCTTTCTTTATTATAAAAAACACTTCAACTATCCTTAATTAATTTAAATGGTTCAATTCCATTTAATACAAAAATTTAAAACCATAAATAAAATTTTATCGTTTTAAATAGTACAGAATATAGTCCAAAAAAAAAGGAGAGTTAATTTTCATCAACTCTCCTTTATATGTTATTTTATAGAAACCTAGTTCGATTGGTAAACCATAGCTCCATTTCCAACTCCCATTTGCGAGATTGTACTCATGTGAGCATCTCCAAGTTGAATAGTTTGAGCATAGTTACCATCGCCTTCTTGCATAGTAGTAGCTGCATTAGCAGTACCTATTTGCCATGTTTCAGAATAATTATATGTTCCTAATTGATTTGTTGAAGCAGCGTTTCCGTAACCAAGTTGATAAGTCCAAGCATAATTAGCATCTCCTTCTTGATTCGTTTCAGCAACATTTCCTTCTAATTCCTGAATTGTTCCTGCATAATTATCATTTCCAACTTGAGAAGTTGTAGCCCAGTTAAAATCTCCAATTTGCAAAGTTCCTGCAAAATTATTCATTCCATTTTGAGAAGTTACAGCTGTATTGTAGTAACCTCCTTGTCCAACATAAGAATCATTTGCAACTCCCATTTGATCAACAAATGACCAGTTTTCGTCACCGTATTGTTCAGTAAAACTATTGTTTGCTTCTCCTGATTGAGTTACAACTGATAAATTTGCAAATCCTGATTGCAATGAGTATGCTGTGTTTGCAGTTCCTTCTTGAGCAACATAAGACCCATTAAAATCTCCATATTGTTCAATAGCACTTCCATTTGAATCGCCTAATTGATCTACTACTGAAAAATTGGCAAAACCTTCTTGATATACATCAGAATTGTTCATAGTTCCCACTTGAGAAACCATTGCTCCATTGAAATCACCTAGTTGTTCAACATTACTTACGTTTGCTTGAGCAAATCCTACTACTGAAACTAACATCGCTGAGATACTTAAAAAAACTTTTTTCATAATAATTATATTTAATTGGTTGTTATTACAATTTATTATGTAGGTTTTAAATAATACAATAGGGGAACTATATTATTCTATTTTGTAGGTTTTTTAAAAATATAAAAACGGGGCTGTTTTATATTCTAATGTAGGTTGTGTAAAAATTGAAATTTGGGAATTTCACTGTTAAATAATATTGTTTTAAAAGCTTTCAAAAAAGTCTCTTTTTTAATATTACTTTTCAAAAGTAGAGCTTTATATTTATAAAAAAAATTTATAACAGTCTAATTTAGTGGTTTTTCCTGTTTTTTCGATGAAGTGCAGAAGTAACCGATAAAGAACAAATAGTGTTAAAAAAACTACTTCTATTAGTAACAATTCGATAATTTACAGCTAACCTAAATCTGGCATGCCTTTTTAGCCCAGATTCCACATTAGAAATCTACTACAACTAAATTTTTCTTCAAAACCACGAACTTTTTTCACGCTTTTATATTTTACATTGGAGTTCAAGATACACTTCGCTTGATTCTCCCATTTTTAAATTCAAAATACAAAAGTATTACATCTTCAAAAATAGTCCGTGAGCTCGAGCTTTAATTGAATAATTCAGTTTCGCTACGAAGTCTAATGCGGATTCTGGGTTTAATTGTAAAATATCAGCGCAGTTATTTGGAATATATAGAAAGTCCTAAAACAATTATTTGTTTAAAAACCCATTTTGAAAACCGATAATTGTAGAAAACAATTTATTTAAAAAAAGAAAGGCGAAAATAAACTGATGTCTATTTTCGCCTTTAAAAAAAACTTAATCTTATTTTTTAAACCTAGTTTGATTGATAAACTAAAGCAACATTACCAAATCCAACTTGAGATATCGTACTTACGTGATCTTCTCCCATTTGCCAAGTTTCTGCATAATTGTACATCCCATCTTGAATAGTTGTTGCTGTAGTATTGAAACCAAATTGTCCAGTGAATACAGAATTAAAGCTTCCTGTTTGAGAAATAGTAGACGTATTAAACCAAGTTCCTTGAACAACAAAAGCATCATTTCCATCACCTATTTGATCAATTACAGAAGAATTACCTACCCAAAACTGTAAAGTAACAGCACTGTTATCATTACCTACCTGATTTGTAGATGCATAATTATATGCTCCTAATTGCCCGGTTATAGCACTATTATTGTCTCCTTCTTGATTTGTAACTGCTAAGTTCAAACCACCCAATTGACCAACATAAGCATCATTCCCTGTACCGTTTTGAGCAACATAAGACCAGTTAAAAAGCCCCCCTTGATTGGTATCTGTTTCATTAGAATCTCCTGTTTGATCTACTACAGACAAATTCGCTAATCCCCATTGCCAAACATCAGAATCATTCATAGTACCAACTTGGGTAACCGATGCTCCATTAAACCATCCGGTTTGGTCTACATTACTTATGTTTGCTTGAGCAAAACTTAAGACCGACAACAGCATCGCTGAGATGCTAAAAATCATTTTTTTCATAATAAATATATTTAATTGGTTGTTAATACAAATTATTATGTAGGTAAAACAAATTAGAGATGGGGGATTTTCTAATTCTAATTTTAAATAAAAGTAGTTATTAGCTTGTACTTATAAAATTATACTCAAAAATAATTATTTATCAATAAACTAAAAAATATAACTTATTATTTTTAAGTCAGTTACGTTTTTTTTCGACAAAAGGCAATACTAAATCGATAAACAACTAAAAGTGAAATATTTTTTTGATGTAAATTCCTGTTTTATTTCAAAAACAAGTTAAACGATAGTTATAACTTACTTATAATCAGTAAAAAAAAAAAAAACATGTTGAAGTTTAAGATACAATTTACTTGGCGTTACCAATTTCAAATTAATATACAACAGTATTAACTCATTATTCATTTTTTAATTTAGCATTCAATGAACTTCGTTTCCTTCTTAATAAATAGTCCGTGTTGAATTTCTTTTATTGTGTAATTCTGCTTTGCTACGAAATCCAATACAAATTCTAGATCAAATCAAAAACATAATTAAAATACAAGTATAAAAAAAGGCAGAATTGATAATTAATCAATTCTGCCTAATAAAAAAACAAACCAATCTAGTTTGATTGATAAACCATAGCTCCGTTTCCTATTCCAGTTTGAGATATAGTACTTACATGTGCCTCGCCATATTGTAATGTTAATGCATAGTTACCATCACCGTTTTGCATTACAGTAGACATATTATCACTTCCCCATTGACCAGTACCTGCATAATTATAAGTACCTGTTTGATCTATTGAAGAGCTATTATAAAATCCTACCTGAACAGTTTCTGCTGCATTATTATCACCATTTTGCATTACTCCAGAAGCATTACCTTCTCCTAATTGCCAAGTAATTGAACTATTGTCCACACCTGCCTGAGTAGTAGAAGCGTAATTAAAATCCCCTATTTGTATAGTGGCTGCTTCATTACTTTCTCCAGTTTGATCAGTCATTGCTAAGTTAAAAAAACCCAATTGTCCTGTGTAAGCTGAGTTTTCAATTCCATCTTGGGAAACTAAAGCGGCATTAAAAAAACCGTATTGTTCTGTACTAGATCCATTAGAATCTCCAATTTGATCCACGACTGCCAAATTAGCAATACCCCATTGATATACATCTGAATTATTCATTGTTCCAACTTGGCTCACTAGGGCCCCATTAAACCATCCAGTTTGATCAACATTACTTACGTTTGCCTGTGCAAAACCTACTACTGCTACTAGCATCGCTGAGATGCTCAAAATTACTTTTTTCATAATAAATATATTTAATTGGTTGTTAATACAAATTATTATGTAGGTTTTGTATAAAAAGAATTGGGTATTCCAATTATATAAGTGTAGGTTGAAATAATGAAATTGGGAAATTCATTTTTGATTTTTCAATGATAATTCTTTTTTTAATTGAATTATTACACGACAAATTTATAAAATGATTTGAATAAACAAAAAAGACATTACGGTAATTACAAGATCAACATTATCTTTTCGATAAAGAGCAAGACTAAACCGATGAAGAACAAAAATTACAAAAATTAAAACAGATTTAATCTTACAAAAAAAGCAAAAAAAACGAGGCTTAAAAAAAAGCCTCGTCTAAACAACTTCAGATAAACTACTTAGTTAAAAGTAGTTCTCTGTATTTTGTCAAAGTCCACAACTCATTATCAACGAGCAACTCAAGCTTATCACAATGGTTTCTAATAATTTCAAAATACGGTTTAACATGATTACAATAAGCTTCGGCCATGGCTTGAGCTTCTGTCAGATTATTTGCTTTCTTTCTTTCTTCGGTCATTTCTTCCACTTTGGTGTTGATGCCTTCAATATGTCCAGAAATTTCTTTTATTAATACAATTTGTTCTTTGGCAATGGCTTCAAATTCTGTTCCAAAAATATCTTTCAACCCTTTTACATTCTCGATCAATGTATTTTGATATTTAATAGCAGTAGGAATCACATGGTTTTTTGAAATATCTCCCAATACTCTACCTTCTATTTGAATCTTCTTAGTATATTCTTCCAATTCGATTTCGTAACGGGCTTCTACCTCAATGTGATTCATAATTCCCATTTCTGAAAATAAGTCCAAAGCTTGTTTCGAAGCTCTAGCTTTTAATGCTTCAGGAGTAGTTTTAAAATTACTCAAACCTCTTTTGGCAGCTTCCAATTGCCATGCTTCACTATACCCATCTCCTTCAAAAAGAATTTTTTTGGAAACCTTTATATATTCCCTCAAAACGTTGAAGATGGCGTCATCCTTTTTCATGTCTTTACTCTCAATTAATTCATCAACAGCAATTTTAAAATCTTTAAGCTGTTTTGCTACAATGGTATTCAAGGTTGTCATAGCATTGGAACAGTTTGCAGAGGAACCAACGGCTCTAAACTCAAATTTATTTCCAGTAAATGCGAATGGTGAAGTTCTGTTTCTATCAGTATTATCCAAAAGAACATCTGGAATTTTACCCACAACATTTAATTTTAAATCTGTTTTTTCTTCAGGAGATAATTTTCCTGTAGAAACGCCTTCCAGTTCTGCCAATACTTTGGTTAATTGTTCCCCTATAAAAACAGAAATAATAGCTGGTGGCGCTTCATTGGCTCCTAACCTATGATCATTACTTGCTGTTGCAATAGAACCTCTTAATAAAGCTTCATAATCATTAACCGCTTTTATAGTATTGATAAAGAAGGTTAAAAACTGTAAATTCGTCATCGGGGTTTTACTCGGACTCAACAAATTTACGCCCGTATCTGTCGCCAAAGACCAGTTGTTGTGTTTTCCAGATCCGTTTACACCTTTAAAAGGTTTTTCATGAAGCAATACTTTCAAATCATGACGCTCTGCTACTTTTTGCATTATATCCATCAACAAACAATTATGATCTACTGCCAAATTGGTTTCTTCAAAGATTGGAGCAAATTCAAATTGATTGGGAGCCACTTCGTTATGACGTGTTTTTACTGGTATACCTAACAACATGCATTCTTGTTCCAAATCACGCATATAGGTCAAAGCCCGAGTTGGAATTGAACCAAAATAATGATCATCCAACTGTTGTCCTTTTGCAGAGGTGTGTCCAAGTAACGTTCTGCCGGTCATGACAATATCGGGACGCGAGTTTGCTAAAGATTTATCAATTAAGAAATATTCTTGTTCCCAACCCAAAGTAGCAGTAACTTTCTTTACATTCTTATCAAAATATTTACAAACCTCTGTTGCGGCATCATCCATGGCAGACAATGCTCTTAAAAGCGGTATTTTATTATCTAATGCTTCTCCAGTATAAGAAATAAAAATAGTTGGAATACACAATGTTGTTCCAAATATAAAGGCGGGAGATGTAGGATCCCAAGCAGTATATCCTCTAGCTTCAAACGTATTTCTAATTCCTCCATTTGGAAAACTAGAAGCATCAGGTTCTTGTTGTACTAATTGTGCTCCTCCAAATTTTTCTACAGGATCATTTCCATCATGCGATGTTTCAAAAAAAGCATCATGTTTCTCTGCGGTAGTTCCTGTTAGAGGCTGAAACCAGTGTGTATAATGAGTTACCCCTTTGGACAAAGCCCACTCTTTCATTCCCATAGCAATGTAATCGGCTAATTTTCTATCTATTTTGGTTCCGTGTTGAACCGCACCTTGGACTCCTTTAAAAGCATCCGATGTCAAATAGTGCTTCATTGCTTTATCATTGAAAACATTTGATCCAAAAAGTATTGATTTTCTACCACTTTCTTGAAAATCGACTAATTTTCTATTGGAAGCTTCTCTTAAAGCTTGAAAACGAATTGATGACATAACTATAAATTTTTAGTAATTAATTTAATTTTTCTAAACACATACAAATATAATTCATTCTTGTTAAGATATAATTAAAGAAATCATATATCTAAATTCCTTATTATCTATGTAGAAGTACTTTCAAAAACCACTTTTAAAACGTTTATTCCAAAATATTTAGCACTAAAAACCTTAACTATTTATTTATATATTAAAAATACTGATTATGAATTTATTTTTATAGCCCTATTAAAATTGCATTTTGACAAATATACCCCTATAAAAATGAAGTAATGTTAAAAATTATACATACTTATACAAAAAAGACCCCCTAATTTCTTGACATGAACAAAATATTTTATATTTGCAAAAGAAAAAAAACAAGAAACAAATTTTATATTATTATGGCTAAAATTAAATTAGAGTATATCTGGTTAGACGGATACGAACCTACACAAAATTTAAGAAGTAAAACTAAAGTTGAAGAGCACGAAAACTTCCAAGGAACATTGGCAGAAATTGGAAACTGGTCTTTTGACGGATCATCAACCAAACAAGCCGAAGGTGGTTCATCTGACTGTTTGCTTGTGCCTGTTGCTATCTATCCAGATCCAACACGTATTAATGGATATTTAGTAATGACTGAAGTTATGTTTGCTGATGGAGCTCCACATCCATCTAATGGAAGATCTACTATTGATGATGATGGTGATTTCTGGTTTGGTTTCGAACAAGAATATTTCATTATGGATACTAAAACTTTATTGCCATTAGGATTCCCTATCGGTGGTTACCCTGCTCCACAAGGAATGTACTACTGTTCTGTAGGTGGAAAAAACACACACGGAAGAAAATTAGTTGAAGAGCATGCAGACTTATGTATTGCTGCTGGACTTAACTTTGAAGGAATTAACCAAGAAGTTGCTTGCGGTCAATGGGAATTTCAATTATTTGCTAAAGGGGCTAAAAAAGCAGGTGATGAAATCTGGGTTGCTAGATACTTATTGGATCGTTTGACTGAAAAATACGGTTACTATATTGAATACCACCCAAAACCGCTTGGAGATACAGACTGGAATGGTTCTGGAATGCATGCTAACTTCTCTAACGAAGTTTTAAGAACTTGTGGTGACAAAGCAACTTATGACAAAATATGCGAAGCTTTCCGTCCAGTAGTTGAAGAACACATTGCTGTTTATGGAGCTTTCAATGATCAACGTTTAACAGGTAAACACGAAACTGCATCTATTCACGATTTCTCTTACGGAGTATCTGATAGAGGAGCTTCAATTAGAATTCCATTATACACTGTACAACATGGTTGGAAAGGGTATCTTGAAGATAGAAGACCAGCTTCAAATGGTGATCCATACAAAATTGCAGCAAGAATTATCAAAACTGTAAAATCAGCTTTGTAAATCTAACTCAAATCATACCTAAAAGTGCCTTTCTAAACAAAGGCACTTTTTTTTTATTTAAACACCTTGTTAACTTTAGCGATTTCTAATTACAAATTAAAAAAGCAAATACTACATTTGTATTTCTTAAAAAACAAATTATATGACTGTTTGGATATTATTTATAGTATTGATTTTAATTTTTCTGGCTCTTGATTTGGGAGTATTCAACAAAACACCACATATAATAAGCACCAAAGAAGCCAGCAAATGGACAGCAATTTGGTTTACTTTATCTATGCTTTTCTCGGGAGTCGTTTATTGGCTGTACTCAACGGACTATGTATTAAATCCGACTCAATTAAAGCCATCAGTAGCTGCAATGAAGTTTGTAACGGGTTATTTGATCGAATTATCATTAAGTATTGACAACATTTTTGTAATTGCTTTAATATTTGCTTCGTTCAAAATATCAAAAAAATACCAGCATCGCGTTTTGTTTTGGGGAATCCTTGGTGCGATAGTTTTTAGAGGTTTAATGATCTATTTTGGAGTATTGTTGATCAATAAATTTACATGGACTTCTTATTTCTTTGGTGGATTCTTACTATTTACAGCCCTAAAAATGCTTTTTACCAAAGACGAAGAGGAATTTGACCCTAAGAAATCATTTGTTTACAAAATTTTAGGTAAAATAATTCCGATTTCCACGCATACTGAAAAAGATCATTTTTTCATAAAAACCGAAAAAGGAAATGCAGCAACACCGCTTTTTGTAGCATTAATAGTCATTGAGGTTATGGATGTTGTTTTTGCAGTAGATAGTGTTCCCGCTATTTTAGCCATCACCTCTGATCCCTTTTTAGTGTTCAGCTCCAATATTTTTGCCATACTTGGCTTGCGTTCCCTTTATTTCTTCTTGGCCAATATGCTGGAGAAATTCAGCCATTTGGAATATAGTTTGATAGCCATTTTGAGTTTTGTTGGACTAAAAATGGTACTCCATGATTTTATAGAAGTTCCAGAATGGGCCTCTTTGAGTTTTATAGCTCTGACGCTTATTATCGGAGTGATCGTTTCTATTCAAATAAGTAAAAAAGAATCTATTTCAGAGAATAAAAAAGCATAATTATTTTAGTGTATTTAGTTCATAAAAAAAGGAAATCTCTCGATTTCCTTTTTTTATTCTTATAAATTATTTTTAAAAATCAATTTTTTGAATTTGGTTTTCATCAATTTTCAAAGTTTTTACTACAGCATTATAATTATTTTTATCAATCAATGTAGAAAAATAACCTGGAAGAATCACAATTCTAAAAGTTTGATTATTTATAAATTGCGGTGTTAATGACAAATTATATGTACCGCCCGCATAAATTGTAAAATCCTCTTTACTAAAATCAAAATCATAATCCAATTCACCTTGAGACACAAACAAAGTTCTTGGTATAAGCTGCCAAACCGGAGTACTAGAATCAATTGTTCCCGCCAATCTATAAATTAAAATTTGATCAGAAGCCAAAATATTAGGTGTTAATTTCTGATAAATAGTATACCCATCAGTGGCATTATAAGCAAAACTAACATTTTTAAGTTCAAAAACCTCCGCTAATAACCCATCTTCACCTGGAAATCCTGGAGGACCTTCTGGCCCCTCACAGCCTTGAAAACCAAACATCCCTATAACCGCCAAAAGTGTAATTATTTTTTTCATCTTATTTATATTTTAAAGTTCTATAAAGGTATTTCAAAAATCGAGCCAAAAAAATTATTTTATAGGTTTTCATTAAAAATAATTCAATACTTTTTTATTTATAAAAATAATAATAAGTCTAAATCAAGAATTTATTATGAAAAATGATTTTTAACCAACCTCTCCGTTTGTTTGTATCTGATTTAAAAACAGCTAATTAAAAACAATTATATAAAAGTTCTCAGAATTAAATTCTAATTTCATTATTGACATTCTTCAAATTAATAAAATAATTAGCTTTAAAATTACTCCATAAAAGATTTTAATTCATTTCTGTAATGAGAAGCGCTTTTTCCAGAAAAAGCCTTAAACGATTTATTAAAATGACTAAAATTATTAAAACCGCTTTCAAAACATATTTCCGTAATGCTCATGTTATTCTCAGCCAAGAGTTTTGATGCGTGTACCAATCGATAATCATTTACAAAAGCAGTAAATGTTTTGTTTGTTATTTTTTTGAAATACCTGCAAAAAGAAGGTGTTGTCATACTTACCAAACTTGATACGTCTTCAAGCAGAATGGGTTCTTGAAAATGATCCTTTACATAATTAAAAACTACATTAATTCGATCATTGTCTTGGACCTGCAATTCTAATGAAAAACCATCAGCATTTAGAATTGTGTATTCATTATTGGTTTCTAGAGTATTTAAAATACTGATCATACTTAGTAATCGATCAAAATTGGATTGATTACCCATTTCCTCAATTTTTTCAGCAATCATTTTTTTAGTATTAGCGCCAAAAGCAATTCCTCCTTTTGCTTTACTTAATAGGTATTGAATATTCTTTGTCTCGGGAATATCCAAAAAATCATTTCCCAAAAAATCAGGTCGCATTTGAATTACCGTTTCGTTTTTATTACCTGTTTGCTCGTTTGTAAATCCGCAATGAGGCAAATTACTACCTATTAGCACCAAATCTCCATCTGAATAATAAGATATATGGCTCCCAATCTGACGCTTTCCTGAACCTCCGTTTACAAAAACCAATTCAATTTCTGGATGATAATGCCATAAATCCGATTTACAATTGGCATTCTCAACATAACTAGAAAAAGAGAATGAACTACCAAAAGTTGGAGTTATAATTTCGAGTGTTGGATTCATTTTTTTCATTAGATTATTTTTTGAAACTATTCAAATTTAACACAAATAGATCCTATATTGTCCAATTTTAACATATAACGTTTTCTTAAAGTTAATATAGAATACATATTGGCAAATGCAGTTGCGTTCAGTTATGTAGTATTGCTATACTTTAGCAACAGAAATTTTAATAACTAAATTTAAAAACAAAACATATGAAAACGATCTTAAAACTTAGTTTAGTAGTATTGGTAGCAATGACTGCAATGAACACTTACGCAATCAATGGCGATTTTTTATTAAATGTATCAAAAGGTAATGGTAAACAAATTAGTTTTTCTGTGAATGAGATCCAAAAAGCTAATGTTACTATCACTGATAAATTCCACAATGTGATTTATTCTGAAATTGCAACTGGAAAAGGCGGTATTCAAAAAACATTTAGTCTTGAAGAATTTCCTGATGGAATTTACTTTTTGGAAGTAGAAACAAACTCTAAAAAAGTAATACATGAAATTGTTATTCATAACGAAGTTTCTTCACTTTCTAGAAAGTCTATTGCAGAAGTTTTAAAATCAGATCTGAAAATGAAAGATCAAAATGTTGTTACTAACTAATTGAGCATTTTCAAACTTACTAATTCAAGAAAGTTATTATTTAAACAGCTCCAAATAGGGGCTGTTTTTTTTGTTTAACAAAATAAAACGCAGAATAGTGACTTTAACATTACTTTCCAAACAAAGGGGGCATTTGTTTTTGAGTAAGCCAAACAGATTCATTTTCAAACTGAACTCGAATTTCTGTACTGTCATCTGACGCTTTATACATTTCTATTTCATTCATTTTCGCAAAACTTGTGATATAACATTTAGCTAAGTTATCGAAATAGTCTAAATCAGAAATTACTAAAAATATGATTCTTTCAAACAAAAGAATCAATCAAATATTTTACCAAAAAACAAAAAAACACATCCAGTAAACGATTAGTCAACCAAATGTGTTTTTTATATTTAAAAAAACCAAATGTCACATTAAGATTTTACATATTCCTTCTGTACTGCCCACCCACTTCAAACAAAGCTTCGGTGATTTGTCCCAAAGAGCAAACTTTAGTCGCCTCCATCAAATGTTCGAATAAGTTTTCGCTCTTAATTGCAGCATCTTGTAGCGTGTTCAAATGTGTATTTACCAAATCCTGATTCGCTTGGTGCAAATGCTCTAACATCACAATTTGATATTGTTTTTCTTCTTCGGTGGCACGGATTACTTCGGCTGGGATTACTGTTGGAGAACCTTTGGAACTCAAGAACGTATTTACCCCCACAATTGGAAATTCTCCTGTGTGTTTTAAGGTTTCATAATACAAACTTTCTTCTTGAATTTTAGAGCGTTGATACATCGTTTCCATGGCACCAAGAACTCCACCTCTTTCTGTAATTCTGTCGAATTCCAATAAAACTGCTGCTTCAACAAGATCAGTTAATTCTTCGATAATGAAAGCCCCTTGAATAGGATTCTCGTTTTTGGCCAGACCCAATTCTTTATTGATTATCAACTGAATCGCCATAGCTCTACGAACCGATTCTTCCGTCGGAGTTGTAATGGCCTCATCATACGCATTGGTATGCAACGAATTACAGTTGTCATAAATAGCATACAAGGCTTGCAAGGTTGTACGAATATCATTGAAATCAATTTCTTGCGCGTGCAACGAACGTCCCGAAGTTTGAATATGGTATTTCAACATTTGGGCTCTTTCATTGGCTCCGTATTTGTTTTTCATTGCTTTCGCCCAAATTTTTCTAGCGACACGACCAATAACTGCATATTCCGGATCGACACCATTCGAGAAAAAGAATGATAAATTTGGTCCAAAATCGTTGATATCCATTCCACGGCTCAAATAATATTCTACATACGTAAAACCGTTTGAAAGTGTAAAAGCCAATTGAGTGATCGGGTTGGCGCCAGCTTCAGCAATATGATACCCCGAAATAGAAACCGAATAAAAATTTCTAACATTTTTGGTTATAAAATATTCCTGAACGTCACCCATCAATCGCAAAGCAAATTCGGTAGAGAAAATGCAGGTGTTTTGAGCTTGATCTTCTTTTAAAATATCCGCTTGAACCGTTCCTCGAACTTGAGAAAGTGTTCTAGCCTTGATATCATTATAAACTTCTATAGATAAAACTTGATCACCCGTTACTCCCAAAAGCATTAATCCCAAACCATTATTCCCTTCGGGTAAATCACCTTGGTAATGTGGGCGTTCTACTCTTTTTTGGGTATAGATTTTGTTGATTTTTTCAGCAACTTCATCTTCAAGATTGTTTTCTTTTATATAATATTCACATTGTTGATCGATAGCCGCATTCATAAAGAATCCCAGCAACATTGGCGCTGGCCCATTGATGGTCATACTTACCGAAGTCATTGCATGTACCAAATCGAAACCAGAGTACAGTTTTTTGGCATCATCTAGACAGCAGATAGAAACCCCTGCATTTCCAATTTTACCATAAATATCTGGACGAATGTGCGGATCATTTCCGTATAAAGTCACACTATCAAAAGCAGTCGACAATCTTTTGGCTGGTAAACCTGCGCTCACATAATGGAAACGTTTGTTGGTTCTTTCTGGCCCACCTTCTCCTGCAAACATACGTGATGGATCTTCTCCTTCTCTTTTAAATGGATACAATCCTGCGGCAAATGGAAACTCTCCAGGAACATTCTCCTGCAAACACCAACGCAAAATATCACCCCAAGCTTGATACTTTGGTAATGCTATTTTCGGAATTTGAGAATGTGAAAGCGACTCGGTATGCGTTGCCATCTTAATTTCTCGATCACGAACTTTAAACGTATACACTGGATTTTTGTATGTATTGACTTTTTCGTTCCAATTCAAAATCATTTCCCAATTGTAGGAATCCAAATCCATTTTTACCTTATCAAATTGATTTAAAAGCAAATTGATAAAAATCCTATTGTCATTGTGTTCTACCAATGCACTAGAAAACACAGAATCTTCATCAATTCCAGCTTTTGTAATCACTGGAACTTTTCCAGAAACACTTTCTACCGTTTTGAAAATTCCATATAATTTTTGAGCAACTTGTTCTTGGTTAATTGCCGTAACATCATATTTTCTGTTATTTTCGGCAATCTCCGATAAATAACGGGTTCTATGTGGTGGGATAACAAAAATCTTCTCGCTCATTTCACGAGTGATCCGGAAAGTAGATACTAAGTCCGAATCCGTTTTCTCCACAATTTTGTCCATGATGGATTTGTACAACGTATTCATCCCGGGATCATTGAATTGAGAGGCAATAGTTCCAAAAACCGGCATTTCATCCGGATTGACATCCCACAGATTGTGATTGCGCTGGTATTGTTTTTTTACATCACGAATAGCATCCAAAGCACCTCGTTTGTCAAATTTGTTTAAGGCTACCAAATCGGCAAAATCAAGCATGTCAATTTTTTCCAATTGGGTTGCGGCACCAAATTCCGGAGTCATTACATACAATGAAACATCGGAGTGATCCATAATCTCGGTATCGGATTGACCTATTCCTGACGTTTCAAGGATGATGATATCGTATTTTGCGGCTTTTAAAACCTGAATGGCTTCGGCTACGTATTTTGAAAGTGCTAAATTGGATTGGCGAGTTGCCAATGAACGCATATACACTCTAGGATTATTAATAGCATTCATACGAATTCTATCTCCAAGTAATGCTCCACCTGTTTTTCTTTTCGAAGGATCGACAGAAATTAATCCGATAGTTTTTTCAGGAAAATCGATTAAAAACCTTCGTACCAATTCGTCTACCAATGATGATTTTCCTGCGCCACCCGTTCCTGTTATTCCAAGAACCGGAATTTTTGAGGTTTCATTCTTTGTATGTATTTTATCAAAAAAAGGTTTTGCAATTTCCGGAAAATTCTCGGCAGCCGATATTAAACGAGCAATAGCCGTTGGGGTTTTATCTTCTATTAAATCAAGTTCATTGGTTAATTTATCTCCGATAGGATAATCAGAACGTTGCACCAAATCATTAATCATTCCTTGTAAACCCATGGCACGTCCATCATCTGGCGCATAAATCCTGGTTATTCCGTAGTCTTGCAATTCGGCTATTTCAGATGGTAGGATTACTCCACCACCTCCACCGAAAATCTTGATATGACCCGCTCCTTTTTCTTGAAGTAAATCATACATATATTTAAAATATTCGTTGTGTCCGCCTTGGTAAGAAGTCATAGCAATTGCGTTAGCATCTTCTTGAATCGCGGTATTGACCACTTCTTCTACACTTCTATCATGTCCTAAGTGAATTACCTCAACTCCTGTGGACTGAATAATCCTTCTCATTATGTTAATCGCTGCATCATGACCATCAAAAAGTGATGCGGCAGTTACTATTCGGACTTTATTTACGGGTATGTACGGTTTAACTAATTCCATTTTGTGAATATGATAATTTAAGGGTGCAATTTACATAAATTTTAAAATAAAAATCATTAAATACAACATAAAGCACAAAATATGATAACAATGTTTTTTATTAAGAAAACAAGCTTAGTTTTCGAAAAAAATTGGTATTTTCGAGGTCTAGCCCCGATGGAAATGATTTTTGATTTTTGATTAAAGATCTTTGATTTATGAAGTTTTATATCTCGTAAAATCAACAATCTTTAGATTTTTCATCACAAAATCTAATATCGGAAATCGTTAATCATCATTCAAAAATCTACAGGGACGCTCCTAATTATATTTAGAAAATTTTAATCAAATGCAAAAGATTACCATACTTATACATTGTGAAGATAAGAAAGCAATTATCGCTTCTGTTACCAATTACATATCTTCAATTGACGGAAATATTATTTACCTTGACCAGCATGTTGATGCCGATGAAAATGTGTTTTTTATGCGATTGGAATGCGAATTCAGTAAAACCAATTGGAATCTTGAAACCATAAAAGATCATTTCCAAACCAATCTTGCTACACCTTTCAACATGACTTGGGCCATGTACACACAAGAGCAAAAACCAAAAATGGCGTTGTTTGTTTCCAAATACGACCATTGTTTGTATGATATATTGGGGCGTTATTGTGCAGGCGAATTGCCTCTTGAAATCCCTTTAATCATAAGCAATCACGAAGATTTAAAACCTGTTGCTGAACGTTTTAATATTCCGTTTTTTCACATTCCGTTCACCCGTGACAATAAGGAAGAAGGCGAAAAAGCGCAAATAGATTTATTAAAAAAATTCGATATTGATTTTATTGTTTTGGCGCGTTATATGCAAATTATCACTCCAAATCTGATTTCGCTTTACAAAAATAGAATCATCAACATTCACCATTCTTTTTTACCTGCTTTTCCTGGGGCAAAACCCTATCATTCGGCTTTCAAACGTGGGGTTAAAATCATTGGTGCCACCAGTCATTATGTTACCGAGGAGTTGGATGAAGGTCCAATTATTGAGCAAGATATTACGAGAGTTTCACACAGCCATTCGATAGAAGATTTTATTATAAAAGGGCGAGATTTGGAACGCATGGTGCTTGCTAGAGCCGTTAAATTACACGCCGAGCGAAAAACGATGGTGTATAATAATAAAACGGTTGTGTTCTCTTAGGAAATACAACCGTTTTTTTGTTTGAAAAACCATAAATTGAATTATAGATAAATTATGGAGCGAAATATCTGGCATTTTCAGCAAATATGTTTCCCGCCATCATTCCAATCTTTTGTCTCGTCTCGTCTTTAGGGACGAGACGAGACAAAAGGATTTTCCCTTCTGTCGGGGCTAAATAGCCAATAATTTAAATTTTTGGAAGTATCGCATTCAACTATACTCGCTCAACAAAGACATAATTTTGCATTTTTTTGGGAAAATATTAAATTGACAAAACCTATCATTTCCCTACTTTTGAAAAAAATAAAACCCAAAATGAAGAAAGCCCTTGTCCTACTCCTTATTCTTGTTCTTCCTGCAATAAGCAATGCCCAATTCAAAGACATCCTGAAAAAAGCAACGGACAAAGTCAATGCGGTCACAAAATCAAATAGCACATTAGACATTGCAGCTGGATTAAAAGAAGCTCTTAACAAAGGTGTTACCGAACAAGTTTCGAAACTTACCGCAACAGATGGATTTTACAAAAATGAAGCTGTAAAAATCTTAATGCCCGAAGAATTGGCCAAAGTAGACAAAACGCTAAGAAAATTAGGCATGTCAAAATTGGCTGACGAAGGAATTCTAGCTTTAAACCGTGCCGCAGAAGATGCCGTAAAAGAAGCAACACCTATATTTGTTTCGGCAATAAAAAACATTACCATTACGGATGCCAAAAGTATCTTGCTTGGAAAAGAAAATGCAGCAACAGTATATTTACAAACTTCTACAACTGCACCATTGTATATTAAATTTAGCCCGGTTGTTCAACAATCAATAGGAAAAGTGGGTGCCGATGTTGTTTGGTCCACTATTATCAAACAATACAATACTATTCCTTTTGTATCCAAAGTAAATCCAGACATTACAGACTATGTAACCAACAAAGCTTTGGACGGTGTTTTTAAAATGATTACTATTGAAGAAAAAAACATTCGAACCAACCTGAATTCAAGAACTTCAGATGTTTTGAAAAAAGTATTTGCATTACAAGATAAAAAGTAAAGACAATTAGAAATTCAATGGTATAAAAAAAACAGTTAACTTTATTTTTTACTTAATAATCAATAAGTTAAAGACAAAATAAGCAATATGTTAAAATTCAATTGTAAAACTTAACTTTTTACAATTAAGTAATAACAATTCCTTAACAGCAAAACATCAACATTATACTGATCTTTGCAGAGTAATAAACTGGTTATTTATTATTTTGGTTTTGGTTAGTTATAAAAATGCCTGCATCTCACGATACAGGCATTTTTTATTTTGTTGCTTTTATGAAAGACAATACAGCAGTATTAAAAGCATTGGGTTGTTCAACATTTACAACATGTCCACAATTTTGGATAACGAATAATTGTGACGATCTATAATGATTCTCCACCACTTTACGAACCGAAGGCAAAAACATATAATCTTCTTCACCCATTACATAAAGTGTTGGAATGTTTAACTCAACTTGGCGAAACCATTTTAGAACCGGATTTATCTCGGCAGTTAGTTTAAACCATTTGATAAATTCTTTTTGGTATAATTTCTTAGCTTCGTTTATAAAAAGGGAACGGGATTGCTTATGACTCTTTTTGGGCATAATCACAAAAGCAAAAAATTTGTATAAAACCAAATAAGGCAAAACATATTTAAAGGTATTCCCCAATCGCATTAATATCTGGGAACGGAAATTCATTTTTAAAATAGCGCCTCCCAAAATCATAGTTTGAACTCGATCAGGATACATTTCGGCCAATTGTCGAATAAGAATTGTTCCTAATGAAATTCCAACAAAATGAGACTTCTGAATTTTAAGATGATCCAAAACCTCCAGTATATCATTGGCCAAAGCCGAAAAAGTATATTTTTGCTTGAAAGCAGTTTTAAGTGTTGGTTTTGATTCACCATGACCCCTTAAATCCAACAACAATACATTGTAGTTCTTTTTAAAGTCTCTAATTTGTTTGAACCAAATAGACGAACTTCCTCCAGCGCCATGCACAAATGTGACCCATTGATCGCTGTTATCGTTCTTATATATTGAATAATTAATCACTTAGTATATTTTTGGTAAAAATATAAATTTATCTTTAATACCAACTACTATTAAAGTGAATTAATAAAATCTAAAAGCTCGCCTCGTTCTGTTGCATTTAATTTCTTGAATTTATCCTTAGATGATTTGCCTTCTCCTCCATGACATAAAATTGCTTCGGTAACATTTTTGGCTCTACCGTCGTGCATTAAATTGGTATGATTATTTACCGTTTCAATCAGTCCAATTCCCCATAAAGGCTGCGTTCTCCATTCTGAACCTGTAGCTTTAAAATCTGGGGTATTATCCGCTAAATCTGCGCCCATGTCATGCAACAACAAATCGGTATATGGACGAATCGTTTGGTTTCTCAAAGCAGTAATAGCATGACTATTTCCTGTTTGTATTTTTGGTATATGACAACTCGCACAACCAATTGTTTCAAATGTTTTCTTGCCTTTTAATACATTTTGCTCTGCATAATTTCTCCTTGCAGGAACGGCTAGCGTACTAGAATACAATACTACTCGCTCAAAATTCAAATCCGTTATTTCTGGAGCTCCTCCATTTGCAATAGCGGAAAGATCAACACCAAAAGGCCCATTCTCATTTGGAAACAAACTCGTAGTAATACCCATGTCTCCTAGAAAAGCAGCCGCAACTTGCTGACGAACACTAGGCTGATTGGCTTTCCAACCAAAACGGCCTACTTTTTTAGAATTGGATGCAACATCGTGAACATAATTCAACTTTCCAGAAATACCATCTTTATTAGTATCGTTTTCATCGGCAAAACCAAGTAACGTACTTTCTGGAATCGCTTCTAGTAATCCCATACCTACTATCTGATTAGCAACTCTTGGTGAAATTTGAAGATTAGTTGCCAATGCTCCAAAACCTAAATTATTAATTTGATAGGATGGTTTTTTTAAGACGACAGTAGTTCCATCTGCAAAAGTTTCCGTTAAGGATTGATAAACAATAGAGAAATTCCCTTCCAAGGTTTGCCCAAGAATAGCACCGTCTTGTAATTGTCCGCCGTATACAGGATCTGGAAGATTGCCTCCATTGCCATCAACTCCTGGGATACTTAATCGGAGTAACAAACCGTGTCCTGTTTCTCCATCCATTAAAGGTGCTCTTCCTCGACCGTCTTTAAAATGGCAACTCGAACACGAAATCGCATTAAAAAAAGGACCTACTCCATCACGAGCGGTTGTTGATGAAGGTGCGGCTACCCAATTTTGCCTGAAAAAAGAATTCCCAATACCAAAATCGGATTGCTGATCGAAAGTGAGATTGGGTGCAAAAAAACCAAAAGCTTCTTCCGACTGATTGAAAACTGTGGTTTCTCCACCCGAATATTGTTCTCCTTCTTCGGCAGTTAATGGAATATATTGCTCCTCATCCCCTTTGCTACAGCTAAAAGATAGGATACTAATCAAAACTAGAACTACTTTTGTATAATTTTTCATTTTATAACCTGAAAAAAGTGTCCTTATTAAAAAGGACACTTTATACCATCCAAGCATAGAATTTACCGTAATAAAACATTCTTTTTTCCTTTCTTATTCAAAATAAAAAGAAACCGTAGCCCAGCTATGCTTGATTTTTCTTTTTCTAATAAAGAAAAAAAACTCTGTTTTATTTTACAGTAAATTCTAAACTTAAATGGTAATAATTAAACTTTATTTTTTTGAACTCTAACTATTTACAATGATTCCAATCTTGGTTGCTCCTGCTAACAAATTAGCTCCAAAAAGCTTGAATTCTGTTGCTGCAGCCAGTACTTTTTTACCTTCAGTAGAAGCTGAACCTCCGGCTACTGCTAAATCAAAGGGATTCAAAATTGCTGCAACTTTTGTCAAAGAATTATTTATAGAAACATCGGTAGCGCTATAGATTTCTGCATTGGCCTGTTTTACCAAATCTTCTAATGATGCACCGTCAACAGCCCCATAATTTCCTTTGTAAATATTGATTACACTTTGCAAATTCAAAGCAATATCTCTGTGGGTATTATCACTAAAACAAGAGTGTTCATCTTCCTGATCTGCATTCCCTACAGCAACTTCCATACGTTCTACTGGCAATTCTGCAGCAACCAATGTTGTAATTCCTAAATATATATTCTTAATAGCCACATCTTCATTTAGAGCCAAGAATGCATTTCTGTAGGTTCCTCCAACCTTCCATTCGTTTACTACTTGCAATAAATGATCCGTTAACAAATCAGCACAAACTTTCAAGTATGTTGCTCTTCGGGCCTGATTTTTTGCTGTCCCTCCAACCGTTACATAATCCGTAAAAGGTCTTTGCCCAGACAATTTTGCTGATGGAGCAGTTAAATCTTGACCCCAAAGCAAAAACTCTATGGCATGATAGCCTACAGTTACATACTTTTCATTTTTATTTTTTCCATTTTCACCAACCAAAACCTCTTTTGTAATAGTTGGGAATGTAGTTGGATCATTTATTATTCCAGAAGTTGAAGCGCCATCTACATAATCAATATAATTTTCGTCTAAAGGCCAAGAATTGATATATCCTTCTGGTCCTTCTACATATTTTGGATCTTCATTATCAATTGGGCCATTAGCAAAACGGAAACCTTCAGTTGTTCCGTAGCTTTCTCTGGAAGTTTTCCACGCTGTTTTTGCTGCCATAAAATTAGCATCAGTTGGAGTAGCTATAAAAGTATTAATGGCAGTTTCTAAAACTGCAGCATCATCATAAGCCTTTTGATAATTGGCGTAAGCGATATTAGCATAATTTTCTATCACTTGTTTTTTGGTTACATTTGAATTCTTATCCTCATCATTGGCACAAGAAGTGATGAAAAAAGCAACCGCTATAAATAGACAAAATTTTAAAAACATTCTTTTCATTTTATTTTTATTTAGAATCATTAAACTTTAGCAAAAGTAAAATAAAATGTTAAAAATAAAAATTTATTTAGAATTATTTTAAATAACCTTTCGGCATATCATACTGATTTATATCTTTGCAAAACATTATTCAAGTAAGTATAAAGTTCAAAATACGTAAAATCAAAAAATAAATTATCGCAAATAGTTTCTTATAATCAGCCTATTGCATCATTTATTTTAGTTAAAGATAACCGACATTAAAAATGGTTCTTACCTAGTTTCGTCAGAAAGGACTATTATTTATATTCAAAAAATGAAATTTAAAAACATTACTATTTCTTAAGTATTTACAATAATTGTATAATAAGCAATAATGAACGAAGTTTTTCAAACCTTAAAAGAAGTAATTCTAGTCGTGCTAAGTAACCTTACAGATGCAGATAACCGTTTGCATTACGTATACTTCATTTCATCTGCGGCAATTGCCTATTATGTCTATTATAAAACCAAACAAAAAGGCTCTTTTTTGAACTATTTGTTCAATAAAAAAACGTGGTTAAGTAAATCGGCAAAAATTGATTATTTAATGTTGTTTTTTAATAGTTTTATAAAAGTCTTACTCATTGGACCCTACCTTACTTTTGGTTTTTATTTGGCCTTTTATACCGACGATTATTTAGCACGAACTTTTGGATACGAAACTTTTACGTTAAGCAAAACAGAAACCTTAGTTTATTATACCTTTACGATAACGCTGTTGGGTGATTTAACCACTTATATAATCCATTATTTAATGCATCGATTTGAGTTTTTGTGGGAATTCCATAAAATTCATCATGCTGCAACATCACTAAATCCGGTAACTCAATATAGAATTCACCCCGTAGAACTTATTTTGGTCAATATCAAAGAGACCTTAGTATTTGGACTGGTCATGGGATTGTTTGATTATCTATCTGGTCATCAAGTTACAGCAATAACGTATTTAGGAATAAACGTTTTATCCTTTTTATTTCTATTTTTGGGAGCCAACTTACGTCATTCGAGTGTTAAACTCAAATATTTCAATTGGATTGAATATATTTTCATGAGTCCGTACCAACATCAAATACACCACAGCAACCATCCGGAGCATTATGACCACAACATGGGCTCAAAATTAGCGCTTTGGGACTGGATGTTTGGAACATTGCTATTGTCCAAACAAGTTAACAAAGTGAATTTTGGCATTAGCGAAGTGGAAGACCAACAAAAAAAGTACGAGTCGTTTTCTAATAACCTATTTCTCCCTTTTGTAAGTATATATAAAACAATTACGAGTAAAATTTTACGGTAAATTATCGTTTTTATTTCTTATTCTAAAATAGTATACGTTTAAACCACTGAATATTATTTTGTTAAAAAATTATATTTATTTATTCTAAATAACATTTGACAATTCAAAATTGGTTCTTATATTTGCAAAAAACTATTTTAATTCAATCTAAATAAAAAATGAAAATCAAAAATTTACTTTTACTTGCCTTATCCTTTTCATTTGTGTCAATAACTTCCTGTTCAAATGACGATGATAAAGAAGAAACATTTAATTATACTGTCCCTACAACTTACACGTTCGAAAGAAATGCAGCAACTACCGTAGATTATTCCGGACAAACAAGTCGCTTATTAATGCTAGACGAGATGGGGAACTATTTTAAAACAGCAGCAACAAACGGTACAGTAGCAGATGATGCTGTTTTGTCTGAAATGTATGCTAACACCAACAATCGTTTTGTTGGAACTGGCTTAAACACTTCAGGAAAACAATTGAAAGACAAAACTGCTGCTTCCAAAGATTACTTTACTTTGTATTTGGGTGGAGGTTCAATTACAGAACAAGTAAGTGTTCGCGATTTATTTGAAACTCAATTTGACAATGCCGAGACCGCAAGTCAAGGAACAAATGCAGCAGCTGGAATTGCTGGAGTTTATCTAGATGGAACTAGCAAACGCTTATTTACAGCAAATGGATTGGAACCACAACAAGTGTTATTAAAAGGAATGATGGGAGCTTGCCTTTTGGACCAAGTAGTTAATAATTATTTAAGTATAAATAAATTAGACGAAGGAACAAACAAGACCAATAATACCAACAAAGTTTTGGAGGCTGGTAAAACCTACACAACTATAGAACACAACTGGGACGAAGCATACGGATATATTTATGGCGCTGATAATCTAACTGTTACACCAAATGTAGTTAAGTTCTGGAGTAGCTATATCAACCAAGTGAATGCCGATGTTGATTTTAATACTACCAAAACAGCTATAGATTTGGCTTTCCGTAAAGGTAGAGCAGCCATTGTTGCCAATGATTATGCAACAAGAGATGCCCAAATTGATATTATCAAAACAAAAATAGCATTGGTACCTGCAGTAAGAGCCGTTTTCTATCTACAAGAAGGAAAAGTAAAAATGGCACAAGGAGATAATGGCGCAAAAGCTTTTCACGCTTTATCCGAAGCATACGGTTTTATTATGTGCTTGCGATACACTAATAAACCAGGGACGAACAATCCTTATTTCTCTAAAACAGAAGTTGATACCATGCTAGCTTCACTTACAAGCGGAACAAATGGATTATGGGCAATTGACACACTTGGGCCAAAACTTGATGCTTTATCTACACAAATTGCAACAAAATTTGGTTTCACTGTAGCACAAGCAGCAACAGTAAATTAATTCTATAAAAATCAAAGCAAGAGAAGTTTCTTTCTCTTGCTTTTTTGTATTTTTGCACAAATTTTTTAAAAACAGACAATCCCCTTAATGACAACTACTTCTTGTATCAAAAAAAGGTAAGCAACTGTAAAATTGAAAAAAACATAATCAAAATATATCATGAAAAAAATACTATTATTTATAAGTTTTGTAGCCATTATAGTTGCTTGTTCTTCAAATAGTGACAATAACAACTCCACTGACAATAATTTTGACACAACTGCAATGTTAACTAATTGGGCTGACAACATCATTATTCCAAGTTATCAAAACTTTAAAACAAAACTTCAAATAGTAGTAACAAATAACAATACATTTACAACTACCCCAACAGAAGCTAATCTTCAAACTTTAAGAGCTTCATGGCTTGAAGCATACAAAGCCTACCAATATGTTGCAATGTATAATTTTGCGAAAGCAGAAGAAATTAATCTAAATGCAACCTCAAATACGTATCCGACAAGTGCTGCTGGAATTGAGTTAAATATAACAAATGGTGGATACAATCTAACGTTGCTTTCACAATTTGACAAACAAGGTTTCCCTGCATTAGATTATTTAATAAATGGATTGGGTGCAAATGATGCTGCAATTATAACTTTCTATACTTCCAATGCAAAAGCAAACAATTACAAACAATATTTAACTGATGTTGTAAACAGACTGAGTACTAACACTGAAGCAGTAGTTTCAGATTGGATTTCTGGATATAGAAATAGCTACATTGCAAACAACGGCACTTCAGTAAGCAGCTCTGTAAATAAAACAACGAATCTTTTTGTGAAAAATCTTGAAAAAGATATCCGTTCTGG
Organism: Flavobacterium rarum (SeqCode); assembly: GCF_965234445.1. Lineage (GTDB taxonomy): Bacteria > Bacteroidota > Bacteroidia > Flavobacteriales > Flavobacteriaceae > Flavobacterium > Flavobacterium rarum. The sequence continues at coordinate 248,362 of NZ_OZ248501.1, forward strand.
TAAAATAGGAATTCCTGCAGGGGTCTTTTCAAATGGAGTAAAATTCCCGGAAAAAGTAGAAGGGTATTACAGTAATACCATATCAAAAGAACTATTGAATGCTGCTGTAAAAGCAAACCAAGATTTTTTTAATGGAAAACATTTTAACAGCACAACCACAGGTGCTGGTCTAAAATCCTACTTAGACTTTTTGAATGCAACCAAGAACAATCAAAAGCTAAGCGATCTAATCAACAATCAATACACAACTATCAATACTGTAAACAATACGCTTAACAACAGTTTTTCGCAACAAATAAACACCGACAATTCAAAAATGATTTCGGCTTACGATGCGATTCAACAAAATGTGATCTATATAAAATTGGATATGATGCAAGCATTAAAAATCACAATTGATTATGTAGATGGCGATGGCGATTAATGAAAAATATAAATTTAGAATACAAGATATCCCAACTTTTGACAACTGATTCAAAGTTGGGATATTTTGGTATTCGAAAAACACAAATATCAAATAGAGCAACCAAAATGAATATCAAAAAAAGCATTCAAAAAAAAACATTGATGATTTTATCATATAAAAAAATAATCTATTTGATCTTACTGTTTATATCTTTTAACAGCATTGCCCAAACAAAAATAACAGGAACAATTACTTCCAATTATGGAAAAATAGTACCCGCAGTTGAAATCTACAATAAAACAACTGGTTCAAAATCATTATCAAATTCGAAAGGAGAATTTTCTCTAGAAGTTGAAAAATCAGGAAACTATGATCTTGTTTTTTACAAAGAGGGTTTTTCTATCATAGAAAAAACAATTGCTACTAAAGATGAGAACATCAGTATTACTTTAGACGAAGTTAACAACCTTTCAGAAGTAGTAATCCGTAAACAAAAAGATAAAATATTCGCCCTCAATAAATTAAAAGACATAGATGAAACGGCAATTTACGCTGGTAAAAAAACTGAAGTTATATCGATAAGCAAAATAACGGCCAATAAAGCAACAAATAATGCCCGCCAAATATTTGCACAAGTTGTAGGACTTACTATCAACGAAAGCTCCGATGGTGGATTACAATTGAGCATCGGTGGACGTGGATTAGACCCAAACAGAACATCCAATTTCAACACCCGCCAAAACGGATACGACATCAGCGCAGATGTTTTGGGATATCCTGAAAGTTATTATGCTACTCCAACCGAAGCATTAGAAGAAATTCAAGTGGTACGTGGAGCGGCCTCCTTGCAATACGGAACACAATTTGGTGGATTGGTTAATTTTAAAACCAAAACTCCAAGTACAAAACCAATAGAATTCACTACTAGAAACACACTTGGCTCTTATAATTTATATACCAATTTCAGTTACTTGAGCGGCACAAAAGGTAAATTTAGTTATTATACTTTTTATAATTTTAAGAAAGGAGATGGTTTCAGACCCAATTCTGAGTTTAAAAGCAACAATTACTTTGCCAATTTAAACTACCAATTCACCCCCAAAACGTCTTTGCATTTTGATTACACTTATTTCGATTATTTAGCGCAACAAGCTGGAGGGTTAACAGACAAAATGTTTGTTGAAGATCCAACTCAAAGCAACAGAGCTCGAAATTGGTTTGCAGTTAACTGGAATTTATTTGCATTACGCTTCAAACATAAATTTGATAATAATGCAGATTTTTCCTTGCAATTATTTGGCTTAGATGCGAGTCGTAAGGCAGTAGGATACCGCTCGAATAGAGTTTCAAATCCAGACATTGAAGGTACAGTACGCGATTTAATTGTAGGTGATTTTGTCAATTGGGGTGCCGAAGCTCGGTATTTAAAACAATACAAAATCAACGACAACACCAGTGCTTTCTTGATTGGAGCCAAATATTACCAATCCAGAAACACAGGAGTCCAAGGTCCTGGAAGTTCTGGAAGTGATGCTAATTTTAATCTTGCCAATGCTGAATTTCCTTTTTATTCCAACCAATCCGATTATACTTTTCCAAATTTGAATTATGCAGTTTTTGGAGAAAATATTTTCAAATTAACCCCTCGTTTTTCGGTAACACCGGGATTTCGATTCGAAAAAATAAAAACACAAGCAATCGGTTCATACCGTAAAATAAATTTAGACTTAGCAGGAAATGTAATTCTAGACCAAACGATATACGAAGATGTTATCAAAGACCGAAACGTAATGTTACTTGGAATTGGATTGAGTTACAAACCACAAAACCGAATCGAGTTTTACGGCAACCTATCACAAAATTACCGTTCGGTTACCTTCAATGATATCCGAACCGTTTCACCAAGTCAAGTGATTGATCCTAATATTACTGACGAAAAAGGTTTTACGTCAGACATTGGGATTCGTGGTCAAATAAATCAAAAAATAACTTTTGACGCTAGTGTTTACGCTTTATACTATAATGACAAAATAGGCGAATTCGAGACGAAAAACCCTAATGGTTCCGCAGCTATTGTACGCTATCGTTCCAACATAGGAACAGCGATAACCTATGGTTTTGAAACCATGTTTGATTGGAGTGTGAACAAAACATTTTTTGAAGAGAAAGAAGCTTTTGTATGGAATATCTTCTCAAACATTGCTCTTACAGATTCTGAATACCTAAAATCGGATGCTCCAAATATAGAAGGAAATAAAGTTGAATTTGTACCCCTTTACAATATCAAAACAGGGACAGCTATTGGATACAAAAACTTCATAACAAGTTTGCAATTTACTTATGTATCATCCCAATTTACAGAAGCCAACAACAGTGAAACCGATGTAAATGATAACACTTATGGTATTTTTGGTCAAATTCCGTCCTATTATGTAGCCGATATTTCAACTTCTTACAAATGGAAAAAATTCAAAATAGAAGCTGGAATTACCAACTTTACAAACAACAGCTATTTTACTAGAAGAGCGACTGGTTATCCAGGACCTGGAATTATTCCGTCTGACCAAAGAACTTTTTATACAACATTGGAGTTTGTTTTTTAGGACTTAATGCTGAAAAAAACAGTATTTAATCAAATATATTGTTAAACATTTAAGTCAGATAAGTATATAAATTGAATAAAATCGAGTAAAATTCAATAGTCCATTTAAGAAAATTCGCCTTCCCTTTCAAGATTTTTTTTTCTAAAACTTATATTCACTTTTACTTATTAATCTATCAAACTTTTAAAAAAACTTATATGACTTATATGTTTAAAACTAAATCCTGTTTGTTTTAGAATATAACTTTTTTTTAGACTTTTTCGATAGTAAGCAATATAATTTTCTCTTTATCAAATACTACTATGCAAATATTTAAAGTACTCAAATGCTTTAAGTAACCTGCTTCCATACCAAGAAAACATTTCTCCGTCTACCAAAATAGCTTTGGCATTATTGGTACATCTTGAAATTTCAAAGCCGTCTTCAGCTTTGAATGGATAGGGTTCTGAGGAAAGCAAAATCAAATCCAAATCACCATCCTCTTCCATTTTTTCAAGGTCAATCTCTGGATATCTTTCGTGTGAAGCAAAGTGGTTCTGAAAATGGTTCAGTTTTAATAATTCATTTATAAAAGTACCTGAACCAGCCACCATATAGGGGTTTTTCCAAATAAAATACCCTACTTTTTGAACTGGAATATCCTTTATGAAATTCTTAAAATCGCTCAATGCAAAGTTCAACTTGTCGTTCCATTTTCGGGCTTCGGTTCTCTTATCGAAAATTTGCCCAAAATCGGTAATCATCTGAAAATTATCTTCGAGAGTAAAAATATCGGTTACCCAAACTGGACAAATTTTACGCAACTCTTCTACTATTTCCTTAGTATTTTCCTCTTTATTACAAATAATAATATCGGGTTCTAGCAAACGGATTTTATCATGATTCACTTTCTTGGTACCACCTACGATTTTCTTAGTTGATTTGAGATGGTAGGGATGCACACAAAATTTAGTAATTCCAACTATACGGTCTTCCAAACCCAAATCATAAAGCAATTCCGTTTGGGATGGCACAAGAGAAATAATTCGCTTAGGCGAAGATTCAAAAGCATGGGTAATTCCGAGTTGGTCTGTGAATTGTTTCATTTTAGGAATTGTTTAATTTTTGTTTAAAAGTTTAAAGTTGTTGAAAACCAGAGCGCCACACATTAAACTTTTAAACTCTTAAACTCTTAAACTTTTAAACCCTTCAAAATCTCCTCCATCTCCTGTTGCATCTTTAAGGCTTCGGCTCTTGCAAAATCGGCAAAATCGGTTCCGCTGGAAGCATAAATAATAGCACGAGACGAGTTGATTAGCAATCCAATATTGTCGTTCATTCCGTATTTACAAACTTCAGAAAGGCTGCCTCCTTGTGCACCTACGCCAGGAACAAGCAAGAAACTATTCGGAACAATTTTACGTATTTCTGTAAAATACTCGGCTTTGGTAGCGCCCACCACATACATTAGATTCTCCGAGTTTTTCCAAGTTTTGGATGTTTCCAATACTTGTTTGTACAATTCTTTACCATTCACTTCTAATGTTTGAAAATCAAAAGCACCTTCATTCGAAGTCAAAGCCAACATAATGGTATGTTTGTCTTCGAAAGCAAGAAAAGGCTCAATGGAATCCTTTCCCATATAAGGAGCAACCGTTACACTATCAAAGTTTAAATCTTCAAAGAACGCTTTGGCATACATTGACGAAGTATTTCCAATATCGCCACGTTTGGCATCAGCAATCGTAAAAATTTCAGGATGCTTCTCATTGATATAATTGATGGTTTTTTGCAATGACATCCAACCTTTTATACCATAAGCTTCAAAGAAAGCAATATTGGGTTTATAAGCTATCGCCAAATCATGTGTGGCGTCAATAATGGCTTTATTAAATTCAAAAATCGGGTCTTCTAATTCCAGTAAGTGCTTGGGAATTTTATTTAAATCTACATCTAAACCTACGCATAGAAATGATTTCTTTATTTTAATTTGATCTATTAATTGTTGTGTAGTCATTTCTATCTAAGTTAAACGCTATAGTTTTACGAGAATTGGTTCTCTTTTGGAATGCATGCAAAAATAAAAAAAGCCATTCAATAATGAATGGCTTTTTCTAGAATTAAAACAAATTTATAATTTTCCTTCATATATAGTACCTACATGAATTACTTCGGTTCTTCTATTCTCGGCTCTTCCTTTTGGAGTTTTATTATCCGCAACTGGCTTAGTTTCTCCAAATCCTTTATAAGTCAAGTTATCTGGGTTAACACCTTTTGCTACTAAAGCATCCATTACCACTTTGGCTCTTGCCTCAGAAAGTTTTTGGTTGGCTTTATCATTTCCTACACTATCCGTATGACCTTCAATAGAGAATTTCGCATTTGGATAGTTTTTGATAATATCTTTTATAGCATCCAGTCTTCCATCTGTTTCCCCTTTATCTGCCGTTTTCAAAATTGCTTTTCCGGTTACAAAGAATACGGCTCTTGCCTGAACTTTAAGTTCTTTCAAAACTTCTTGAGTAACTTCCGGACAGCCTTTGTTACTTGCTGGACCAGGAACAGTAGGACATTCATCCTCTTTGTCCACTACACCATCTTTGTCAGCATCATTTTCTGGACAACCAAAATTGGCTACTAATCCTTTTTCGTTAGGACATTTATCGTCTTTGTCCAAAACCGAATCTCCATCTGTATCTGGCCAAGGACAACCTTTGTTTTCAACAGGTCCAGCAACAGTTGGACAAGCATCAATATTATCCATTACGGTGTCTTTATCTGCATCACCCCATGGACAACCTTTATTTTCAACTGGACCAGCAACTGTTGGACACGTATCGTCTTTGTCAACAACCGTGTCTGCATCTGTATCTGGCCAAGGACAACCTTTATTTTCTATAGGACCGGCTACCTTTGGACAATCATCATCACTATCCAAAATACCATCCTCATCTGTATCTTTAAATTTATGCTGATATACTGGAATTTTAAACCCAAAATACACATCTGCCCCTTTTGATTTTTTTGAAAGCCAGTTCGTAATTACAGAACTTGAACCCACAAACAAAGGTCCAAAACGCAATCCTGTCCCGACCTGCATTCCACTATATTCCATGTAATTTACTGGAAGAGAGAACGTAAACCATTTGGTTTCATATCTTGGTGTTAGTAGGAATGTATTAGCAGTGCTGCTTTTATTTAGACCTGATTTATCTGTTAATCCAATATTTCCATTTAAATTCAAATAGAATTTGTTGTACATATTCCAATCTGCATCCAGGTGTAATACGGTTGGCAAACTAACATTGTTATTTTTAAAAGTTGTAGAAGTAACATCATAAAGAGCTAATATTTCATCAATACCATCTGTCGCATCTATTTGTGCTTGTGAAACTATTTTATTCAAATCATACATTTCCTCTTTTGAGTTTTTGTATGTAACAGAACCAATATCCGAAATAGACAAACCAAAACGCAATTTGTATTTGTTCAAATCTTTAAAATTATTATCGGTTACTTTAGCTTTACTCAAATCGTAAGTGACATAATCAGGCCTCCATTCGTAAACAAAACCTAAGTCAGCCCCAAAACCAGTAGAATTTGTATTAAAAACATAATCCTCATCACCTGTAACAAAATCTACACTACTTCCTACTACAAGATTTCCTTTTGTTTGTAACAAAGTCGTTGCTGGATTATTTGTTTGAAGAAATGAAGACTCCACATTACTACCTTTTGCATACGTATTTACTCCACCAATAAGATATTTTGCAGTTATACCTCCTTTAAGAAAATGTTGTTTGCTTTGCCATAAGACTGTAGCATAAGACGCTCCAACTTCGCCCCAAGTATGACCAACCATATTCGGACTACCAACTTTAAGATTCAAAAAGCTGTTTGTATTATCCAAACCATCTTTAAATATATCGTATAAATCACCATTTAAATCATTCGTATTTACAACAGCTCGAGCACGGGTAAAAATAGCAATAGCATGTTTTGGAGCAATATTAATCATGAACGATGGCCCCATCACATCCGAATATGCAATACCACCATTGTTTTTTGAAGGTGTTCTTACTCCGTCCTTTTCAGCATCGTAGGAACTTTTAGATAAATCAAATAAACTCACACCATAAAAATCATTGTTTAATGAACTACTCGTAGAAAACAAATTGATATCGGTTTTGAATCGAGAATCAACAATAGACGCTGGATTAAAAAGAACCCCTTGTACTCCTGCATAATTATCCGGAAAATACCCCATATAGGATTGAGCATTTGCCTGTACCACTGAAAACAGAACACTTAAAAAAAGTAATGATTTTTTCATTAAATTGATTTTAGATTAATATTGATTAGGTATTGTATTTATTTTATATGACAAAAGCACAAAAAAAACACTTAATCGATTCTTTATTCAATTAAGTGCTTTGTTTTTAGTTCAGTTGGTTTTAGAAAACCTCACTCGCTTCTTTCAATTTTTCCATGTTGTTTACTAATGCAAGCTCATCAACAATTTTCTGAATATCACCATTCATGATATTTCCCAAATCATATAATGTCAAACCTACACGGTGATCCGTCACACGCCCTTGCGCATAATTGTACGTACGAATCTTAGCCGAACGGTCACCCGAGCTTACTTGAGAAGTACGTTTGGTTGCATCTTCAGCCTGTTTTTTGGCCAATTCCTGTTCGTATAAACGAGAACGCAAAACGCCCAAAGCTTTGTCTTTATTCTTATGTTGCGATTTTTGATCTTGACATTGCGCCACCAATCCTGTCGGAATGTGTGTCAAACGTACCGCCGATTTCGTAGTATTTACCGATTGTCCACCAGGTCCAGACGAACAAAAGAAATCCACACGAACATCATTCATATCAATTTGCACATCAAACTCCTCTGCTTCCGGAAGTACCATAACCGTTGCTGCCGAAGTATGCACACGCCCTTGCGTTTCCGTTTGAGGTACACGCTGCACACGGTGTACACCTGCTTCAAACTTCAACGTTCCGTAAACATCTTCTCCTGTCACTTCAAAAATCACCTCTTTGAAACCACCCGAAGTTCCTTCGTTCATATCCACAACCGAAGTTCTCCAGCCTTGACCTTCACAATATTTCGTGTACATTCTAAACAAATCTCCTGCAAAAATACTGGCTTCGTCCCCACCCGTACCGGCGCGAATCTCCACCATCACATTCTTGGCATCTTCTGGATCTTTCGGGATCAGCATGAATTTGATTTCATCTTCCAATTCTGGCAATCTTTCTTTGGCTTCGTCCAACTGCATTTTGGCCATCTCTGTCATATCGGCATCACTACCGTCAGAAATAATTTCGTTTGCTTCCTCGATATTTGCCATCAAAAGCACGTATTCATCACGCTTTTCTGCCAAAGCTTTTAAGTTTTTATACTCTTGATTCAATTGCACATAACGCTTCTGATCTGAGATTACATCCGGCTGAATGATCAAATCCGAAATCTCATCGAAACGTTGTTTTACTATTTGAAGTCTATCTAACATTTTCTTTTCCTTTAATTGGAGTGCAAAAGTACAAAAAAACTATTCAGTTTACAATTTACCGTAACCAGAGAATTCGATTATGATAATTTTGGAGCTATTTCCTGCTATCCGCTATATTCCCGATTAAAAAAAACTACGGCCAAAAAGCCTTGTTTTTCTAAATCGGGAGATGTCGCTTCTATCAGGGCTAGGGCTTTTGTGCTAAAAACAGTAATTAAAAAATTCCAATTAACTCTTTCATACCAACTCATAACTCCCCAAAATTTCTTTTCAATACCAATTACTAAATTCCTAATTTGTTACTTCAAATCAAATAATAAAAAATAAAGTCAGCATTGACAAAAACCAAGAGTAACAAGCGAAATTGGATTCGTATTGAGTGCAATAACTTGATTTTAAATGAATTCTAAAAAAAATACTGTACAGCAATTTAAATATTTATGTGTTTATACACCATAAAGCATCCTAATTATTGCTTAGCCAAAAATCCCAGCTTTTGATCACAAACATTCAAAACTAATACATAAACCCAAACAGCCAAACTGGGATGATAGTTCCATACCCTATTTCTATAGTATCTTTGGCAATATAAGAATCGGGAATATCTACGATTTGTTTTCTAGTTTTGCTTTTGCCTCCTATTTCAAAGGTGTACTTTTTATTTACCAGAAAATCGGATTGAGCAGACAAATTAATTTCATGCAAATCTTTAAATTGATTTAAGAAAAACGTTTCTCTAACATTACCAATATTGATATTCTCTTTGGCCAAAACATACATCAAATTGGTATTATTCAAAAACAATTTTTCAGGTTTTGTCAAAACTCCAATACCTGATGTGTCTTTGTATAATTCGTTTACCAATCCTGCACGGTCTAGAATCTTTATCGACTGGATCAAGGTATTTCTAGAAACGCCTACTTTTTCACTTAACTTGGTAACATTTGGAGTAAATGGCGCACTTGTAGCAATAGATATCAATATTTTTTTTAATTTTACCAAGGTTTCATAATTCAAATCTTCAACTGCATTTATATCTATTTCAATGATTAAGTTTATAGTGTTGCGTAGTTTTTGAGGATAATCATTCTCACTTTCTTTAAAGTACGGGTACACCCCCATTTGCAAATATTTTGCAAAAAGTGGCAAGGGCTTTATCCCTTCCAGAATTTTTGAAGCTATTTCGTTATGGTTACTCAAAATTTCTTCTAAAGAAAAAACAGGAAATTGTTTATTAGTCTCCAACTCGATAAACTCCCTAAAAGACAACTCTTTTAAGGTGTAAGAAACCGCTCTTCTGCTCAAATCCGATTCGGCTTTGTAAATTTCAAGCATCGAAGAAGAAGTAAAAACAACACTTAAAGCAGGGAAATTATCATAAATTAATTTTATCTCTCTAGACCAATTGGGGTATTTATGAACTTCGTCTAATAATAAATGAGTGCCGCCAAATTTGACAAACAACTTTGCCAAATCATATAATTTATTTTCAAAAAAATAAATATGATCCAAACTTACATAGAGCGTACTCTTTATTGGTAATTTTCTTTTTGCAATTTGCAACAACAAAGTCGTTTTTCCTGAACCCCTAGCGCCTTTTACGGCAATTAATCGGTTATTCAAATCCATTTTGTCAATCAAATAGCGTTGAAAACTCAAGGATACCAATGTGATTCTTTCTTGAAATTCTACAATAAGATCCTCCATACTGTTGTTTTTAAACAGCAAAAATAGTGTATAATTGTTAATTATACACAACGTTTTTGTAATTTTTTGTTGTACTTAAACAACACATATAAGATATTAACAAAAAAATTACCCGATCACACTGATCTTCAAAATCGACAGCGCGGAATTTCGTTCTGTCACTACAACTGAGAACCTTGCCCTTGCTCTGCGAAGTCTCCCGACTTTGCACTTTTTTTTTAAAAGTTCCTAAAATCCTTAGACATGTCAAAAGTCTCCCGACTTTTCACGTGAATGTTTTTAGAACCGCTCCTTTCGGCTTGCAGCCTCCGGTGTCGCTAATCGTGAGGCCTCTAATCCTCAGCAACCGTTATTTTTGCTAAAGTCACGTTTAAAAAGGATCTTATTATTTCGGGCAATATAGTCACCTGATAGAATCAAATAGGGATGATTATGAGAATACCCTGCGCTGCGGCTTCTTATCATTATTTTGTCGTTAACTTTCAGGCTCTTTAACTTCTTAAAATCTTTAGGAATAAATTGCATCATGTATTCTTCGCCATTACTCTTGACTATAATCCATTTCAGTCCTGATGATTTCGCATTTTTCCGCTGAAAAGTAAGAGAGGTTACCACGGCCTCCATATTTGAAAAAGTTTCTATGGACTTCTTTATTTTATCATAACTGGCATGCACTTTTTTACCTTCAGCAGAAACCTCCCATTCTTTGTACTTTATACCGTCAGGAGAAGCCTCCCATTTTTTCCTAGCATCCAGATTGATTTTCCTCTCAGCAACGGACAACGGCTTTGAGGATGGCTTAGTTTCATTTTTTATTTCACAATTAGCACCCGAGCCGTTGGCGAACAGAACGAAGCTAAATACTAGTCCGCTCAGTACGGATAAGGGTAAGATCAGCAAATAGATGTTTTTTTTCATATGTTTCATATCTTTTCAAATTGATTAAGCGAATTTACATTGATATTTTTCGGTTGGAACGATTGGGATTGTAAATAAAAATGTAAACTTTGTAAATACAAACTTGACACTATGCCTCTTAGTCGAAATCTCCTCTCCGGAAAAAGCAAATACCTGTCCGCAGTGATACTACTCTTGTTTATCGCTGTAATCTGCGCAGCTTTCAGTATGACTACTGATAGTGACGATTTTGACATTTCCAGAAGAGAGGTTTTACTCCGTAGGATCGGACATGAAATACTCTTGCAGTCTGGCGTCAGTACATCAAGAGTTCTTCCCATACAAAAGATAGCAGAAAACGAATATCAAATCAGTTTTGAGCACGAACTTACTTTTCAAACTGACTCCCTAGTGAATATTACACAACGTTTGTTAGCCAAAGACCCGTTTGTAAGTGATTATGTTGTTAACGTACTTAAGTGTGGCAACTCCAGTGTAGTCTATGGATACGCAATATCCAAAAACAAAAAAGATGATATTGTATCCTGTTTAGGAAGAAGGCAACCCACAGCCTGTTACGTGATTAACATTAAATTTAAACCAAATGGCATAACTACAGCAAGTACTAAATATTTTTTGGGTGGCCTTTCAATTTTAGCTTTGGTTGGCTTTGTTTTTATGAGATCGGTTAAGCCGCGGAATGACTTACCTAAAGCGCAGGAAAACAAGCTTTTTACTTTTGGTTCGGTCGTATTTGATGCGCAGCAACGCCAACTGCTAATAAATAAAACAACCTTAGATCTGACCGGAACTGAAACGCGAGTGTTGCTCATTTTTGCATTATCTCCTAACGAGACTATAGAACGAAGTCGACTGCAAAAAGAGATATGGGAAGATGACGGTGTTATTGTCGGGCGTAGTCTGGATATGTTCATATCAAAACTTAGAAGAAAACTAGAGCTTGATCCAAATAGTAACATTGTTGTTATACGCGGCAAAGGATATAAGCTTGAAGTTAGCACTTAAGCCGGCTCTGCGAAGTCTCCCGACTTCGCACTTTTTTTAAAAGTTCCTGAAATCCTTAAACATGTCAAAAGTCTCCCGACTTTTAATACAAAGTTCAGCATAACATTTTTTTTTAAATCACCATAAATACAACAAAACCATTCTTTTGTTGTAATATCTTAATTTCAAAACACAAGCCCTGTAGTGTTTTTAATAAAAAAGACATTCACTAAAAAAGTCAGGAGACTTTTAGTAAATTTACATTTTACAACAAAATTTAAAATTCCGAAGTCGAGATACTACGCACAGCGGGCAAAAAGAAGCTTCGTAAAGTTCCAACTGTGGCAAGGGAACTTTTAAGCACCATTTAACGACACACCATGAACATTCAACATCTTCCTACTGATTTAAATATTGACACCCAAAGTGATGTGCAAATTTTTGACTACCAAGTAGCAAGTTCTTCCATCAAAAATAAGGTTATGTTGCATACTCATGTTTTTAGCTTTTTGCTTGAAGGAACAAAAGAGCTAATTACACAAGACACAGCATCAACAATTACGAATGATTCGTTTTTGTTACTAAAATCAGGCAATTGTTTGATGACTGAAAACCTCTCGAAAACCAATGCATATCGAAGTGTTTTATTCTTTTTTAATGATGCCATTTTACTCCAATTGGTACAAAAAAACAAGTTGCTAAAAACAGTTCATTCCAATGCTAAACCCTATGAGGTATTTCAATATGATGACTACATTCATCATTTTGTTGAGAGTTTAATACAAATAAAAGAATACGACAATTCACTTAAAAATAGCTTATTACAAACCAAATTTGAAGAAATTTTGACCTATTTATTACACAGAAATGGTCCTGAATTTTTAAACAATATCCTTCCCTATCAAGACAGTCCCAACAGCCATTTTACAACTGTAATTGAAAGTAATAAGCTCAACCATTTGACTATTCAAGAACTTTCTTTTTTATGTAATATGAGCATTTCTACATTCAAGAGAAACTTTGAACAACACTACCAGACCAGCCCCATAAAATGGTTTCAAGAAAGAAGATTGGAATATTCCGCATACTTATTGAATATTAAAAAAAAGCGCCCCATTGATATTTATTCCGAAATTGGGTTTGAAAGTTTATCGAGTTTCACACAAGCATTTAAAGTAAAATACAATACAACACCAAAGCAATTTCAACTGGAAAAATGAACTTCTGGAAACACTTTTAGAACTTTTTAGAGTAGCCCGCAGGCTTTGTAGTACCTTATCTTTGTATTCTAAACTTTAAAAATAGTCTAAAAATGAAAAAGATCAATGTAGTATTACTTTGTTTACTCTTTACAACAAACATTCTTTTTGCCCAAAAGACCTTTACATTATACAGTAAAGATTTGGGCGGACAAGCCACAAAAACAGAAGAATTTGGAGGATTTGGTTGCTCAGGTAAAAACCAATCACCTCAATTGTCATGGGCAAATGCACCAGAAGGCACTAAAAGTTTTGCCATTACGATGTATGATCCAGATGCACCAACTGGTAGTGGATGGTGGCACTGGGTGGTATTTGACATTCCAAGCAATACGAATGAACTAGTTACAAACTCTGGGAATGTAATATTGAATCTTACGCCAAAAGGAGCTATTCAAAGTGTTACCAACTATGGTGTTGCAGGTTATGGCGGACCATGTCCTCCTGAAAATCATGGCTTACATCAATATATAATAACGGTGTACGCTTTAAAAACAGAAAAATTAGGTTTGGACTCGAATACAAATCCTGCAACTGTTGGGTACTACTTATGGATGAATACTATTGCTAAAGCAAGTATTGTAACCTATTATCAAAGAGAGAAAAGATAAACCACTATGGACTGAAAGTCCATAGTTTTGTTTTAGCAGACTGAAAGTCTGCACGGTTGTAGCACTTATTTACCACAAATTAGCACTAATTAATTTGTGAAATTTGTGGTAACAATATTTTTAGAAGCTAAAGCAAAATGCACTAAAGTACATAGTTTTAAACTATATCTGAGACCAATAAATTGATTCAAAGCTTAATTTCTAATACCAAAAGCCCATTTGTTGAAAGACTTCTGGGCTTTTTCATTATATAATATTGGAATCTCTATAAACTTTATATCAAATCAAATAAATTGAATTGTTGTAAAACATACCTTTTAAAACTATCGACCTCCTTTACTTAAAGCCGTTCATAACTCCATCAAATTTCATTTCAATACCAATTTCTAAATTCCTAATTTGCGCCTTCAAATCAAGAAGAGAAAATGAAGGTCTGTATTGCCGAAAAACCAAGTGTAGCACGCGAAATCGCATCCGTTTTGGGCGCCAATACCAAACACGATGGATATTACGAAGGCAATGGTTATCAGGTCACCTATACTTTTGGACATCTTTGCACTTTAAAAGAACCGAACGATTACAAACCGCATTGGAAAAGCTGGGACTTGAACAATCTGCCCATGCTTCCCGATAAATTTGAAACCAAAGTAGTCGAAAATTCAGGGATTCAAAAGCAATTCAGAATTGTAAAAAGTCTATTTGACAAAGCCGAGTTGGTCATCAACTGCGGGGATGCTGGACAAGAAGGAGAACTCATTCAGCGCTGGGTCATGAATGAAGCCCAATACAAAGGTGAGGTACAGCGCTTATGGATTTCGTCCTTAACTACCGAAGCCATCAAGGAGGGTTTTGATAACTTAAAACCATCTGCAAACTACGATAATTTATTCTACGCAGGTTTTTCCAGAGCCATTGGCGACTGGTTACTCGGTATGAATGCTACCCGTTTGTACACCGTAAAACATGGTGGATACAAACAAGTGCTATCGATTGGAAGAGTACAAACTCCAACCTTGGCAATGGTCGTTGACCGATTCAAAGAAATTGAGAATTTCAAACCTCAACCCTATTGGGAGTTACAAACTTTGTACAGAGAAACACTTTTCAGCTATGAGGAAGGTCGCTTTTTAAATAAAGATGATGGTGAGCTATTGGCCAACAAAGTCAAAGAAAGTGAATTCGAAATTGTTTCGGTCGAAAAAAAGAATGGCAATGAGTTTGCACCCAAACTTTTTGATTTAACTGGATTACAAGTATATTGCAATCAAAAATTTGGATTTTCGGCAGATGAAACCCTTAAAATTGTACAGACTTTGTACGAACAAAAAGTAGTTACCTATCCCAGAGTCGACACCACATTTTTACCCAACGACATCTATCCGAAAGTACCTGGTATTCTGCAAAATCTAACCAATTATGCCGCATTAACACAGCCACTTTTAGAAAAAAAGATTAAAAAATCACCTAAGGTTTTTAATGACAAAAAAGTAACCGATCACCACGCAATTATTCCAACAGGGGTACAAAGTAATTTGCAATACAATCAGCAGCAAGTATATGACATTATAACCAAACGATTTATAGCCGTTTTTTATGATGACTGTTTGGTAGCCAATACCACCGTAATTGGAAAAGCAGCCGATGTACTATTCAAAACCACTGGAAAAGAGATCTTGAAAAAGGGATTTCGAGTGGTCTTCGAAGATCCTAACGCCAAAGAAAAAGAGGCCGATATACTGCCGAGTTTTGTTGTTGGTGAAAATGGACCACACGAACCTTCGTTTTTAGAAAAAGAAACCAAACCGCCCAATCAGTTTACAGAAGCAACTTTATTGCGCGCTATGGAAACGGCAGGTAAACAAATAGACGACGAAGATTTACGGGAATTGATGAAAGAAAATGGTATTGGCCGTCCGTCAACACGGGCGAATATTATTGAAACGCTTTTCAAACGTCAATACATTGTTCGAAACAAAAAACAGGTATTACCAACACCAACTGGGATTCAACTGATTGACACGATTCAAAATGAACTGGTGAAATCGGCAGAATTGACAGGGTCCTGGGAAAAACAATTAAAAGACATTGAAAAAGGAACATTTACCGCTGGAGCATTTATCAAAAACATGAAACAAATGGTTGAAGCTTTGGTATATGAAGTACGAAGCGAGACCAGACGTGCCAATATTTCGCATGCGGGAAGTATTCAAAAAGAAGCTGTTAAAGTTGAGAAAAAGAAAGCTGCTGGTATTTTAGCTGAGGTCTGCCCGAAATGTAAAAAAGGAAATTTCATAAAAGGAAAATCAGCTTTTGGTTGTAGTGAATACAAATCGGGTTGTGATTTTGTACTGCCATTTGTTTTTGAAGGTAAAAAGATTTCTGAAAGTCAATACCTGCGGTTGGTTCAGAAAGGCTCGACGGTAAATTTGAAAGACTTTAAAACCGAATCCGGAACAGTTGAAGGATTAATCCGTTTTGAAGAAAATTTCAAACTCAAATTAGAACCCAAGAAAACCGAAGTAAAAACAATTCCCGATGAATTAACCTGTCCAAAATGCAAAAAAGGAACAGTGCTCAAAGGAAAAACCGCTTATGGTTGCGGCGATTACAAATTGGGTTGTGATTTTAAAGTCACTTTCGATGTGGTTAGAGAAAAACTAAAAGATCAAAAAGCGACCAAAGAACTGGTTTATTCTATTTTGAATAAAAGTGTTTAAATTTTGTTTTAACCATATAAGTCATACAAGTTAAGACAGTTAGTTTGTCACATTAGCTAAAAGAGAATATAAGTTAAAACATTCTTTGTGAGACATGTGACTTTACTTAAATAAACTATTTGTTTCCTTTATTCTGTTCAAATTAAAAACTTATATGACTCTTATATGGTAAACCTTTGATTCCAAATTAAAAAAGCGACATTATTCTATTTTTTCATAAATTAGCTTATTCAAAATAACACCAAAATTTATACCGATGCTTCAAAAAACAACTCTTATACTACTTTTGCTAGCCATTGTTTCCTGTAAAAACGCAGCAGACAATGAGAAAGATAAAATAAAATCAGCCAACTGGTTGCTGGGAAAATGGGAAACCAAAACCGCAGACGGAAATCTTTCTGAAAGTTGGAAACAACTTAACGACAGTACTTTTCAAGGGGAATCTTTTTTTATTAAAAACAAAGATACTTTGCATAATGAGTCAATTTTATTGCAACAAATTGGTGAGGATTTAATTTATAGTGCCACAATCAAAGGGCAAAATGAAGACAAGGCCGTTGCGTTTAAAATGACCTCAGGAACAGAAAAACAACTTGCCTTTGAAAATCCAAAACACGATTATCCTAAAAAAATCACTTATTCACTAATTAACAAAGACAGTTTAATAGCTTCTATTTCTGGCGTTCAACTCGGTAAACCAAGCTCAGAAAAGTTCGGAATGAAAAAGACCGAATAGAATTCTCTAGTTATAAATATCAAATAAAACCTTGTTAGTTCTTCTACTGCAAGGTTTTTTTTGTGTATAAAACACTTTAGATCATAGTGTTAAAATATTTATTTATAATTAGTCTAAATAAATATTGTTAAATAAAGTTTAATTTCTATTTTTGCATTATTCTTATTTAATCTAAATAGAAATAATAAATGCAAAAAACTTTATACTTTAACCCATGAAATATTTGAATCAACAATTACCCTCTTTTAAATTGCTCTTATGTCTATTTGTTCTTTTTACTGCTACCGCTTTTGCTCAAAACACAGGTAGCATCAAAGGAACCGTTCAAACCAGTGACAACAAACCAGCCGAAGGAGTTTCAATTACCTTAAAAGGATTAAACAGAACTACTATTGCCGATAACAACGGAGTTTTTACATACAAAAATGTACCCGAAGGCAACATTACTTTAATTGTAACTTTAGTAGGAAACAATGATGTTGAACAAAACGTAACAATTGCCTCTGGCGAAACCGCAACTGTAAACATCGTCCTCTCTTTATCCAACAACGAATTGAATCAAGTGGTAGTTTTAAGTAATAAAAGCGCTTTTAAAACCAATCGCATTTCTTCCTCGCTTCGTTTGCATTCTCCAATTATAGAAATTCCACAAAACATACAAGTCGTAACCGGCAAACTAATTCAAGATCAACAAATCAACAATATGCTTGAAGGCGTGACCCGCAACGTAAGTGGAGCTACAAGAGTAGAGCATTGGGATAATTATGCCAACATTACGATGAGAGGCAGTCAAGTTGCAGCCTTTCGAAATGGTATGAACGTGAGTACTACTTGGGGTCCACTGACCGAAGATATGAGTATGGTAGAACGTATTGAATTTGTAAAAGGCCCTGCCGGATTTATGCTATCAAACGGAAATCCAAGCGGTTTTTATAATGTGGTGACCAAAAAACCAAGTGGAAGAAACAAGGGTGAGGCAAGTTTGTCTTTGGGCAGTTTTGGTATGTACAGAGGTACTGTGGATTTAGATGGTAAATTAACAAAAAACGGAAAACTTTTGTACCGTTTCAATGCCATGGGAGAAAAGAGAGACAATTACCGTGATTTTGATTTTAATGATCGTTATACTTTTGCACCTGTATTAAAATATTTATTTACCGAAAAAACTGCTGTAACACTTGAATATACTCAGCAATTTTCTAAAGTAAACGCTATTGGAAGCAACTATGTTTATGCCAAAAATGGTTACGAAGAATTGCCAAGAAGTTTTACCACATCAGAGAAAGAATTAGATCCTACTCAAATGTTGGAAAGAAGTCTTTTGGGTATTTTTGAACACAGCCTAAATGACAAATGGAAAATTACTGCTCAAGGTTCTTACTTAAATTACGAACAAGAAGGAATGTCATTATGGCCTGGCGGATTTGATCCTGCAAATGATGCTATCCTTAAAAGAGCTGGTAACAACTGGGACATTTTAGGAAAAATTTATACAGGACAAGCTTTTGTTAATGGGCAGGCACAAACCGGATCTGTTTCACACAAAATATTAAGTGGATTTGACATGAGTGACAAAACCTACTATCATGACTGGTCACAATCATTCACTTTGCCAGATTTAGACATTTATAATCCAGTTCATGGCATACCGTCATCACCTAAATTTGACAGAAGCAAAAACATTGAATACAGAGGTGTAAAATATTACAATAATTATAAAGGGTTTTATGCTCAGGACGAATTAGGCTTCTTAGACAATGCACTTCGTTTAACATTGGCAGGAAGATATACTATTCTAAAAGCGGGTGACGTATATTCTGGTAGTTCAAAAAACGAAAAATTCACACCTCGTATTGGATTGAGTTATTCTATTGACAAAAATACTTCTGCTTATTTTGTAAGAGATGAATCATTCACCGAAAATTATGGAAGTGATTGGCAGGGTAAAAGTTTTAACCCTCAAACTGGAACAAATCTGGAATTAGGTTTTAAAAAAGACTGGTTAAACGGAAAATGGAATTCAACGTTTGCTGCCTATCAAATTACAACAAACAATGTCCTTACATTGGATGCCGAACACTCTACAGCAGCTAAACAATTTAGTAAAGAAGATGGTCAGCAAAAGGTAAAAGGTTTTGAAGCTGACATTAGAGGAGAAATCTTCAAAAACCTAGATGTTATTGTAAACTATGCTTTTACAGAAGGAAAAACCACCAAAGATACCGACCAAAATAGGGTAGGAAATCAAATTCCAGGAAGTACAAAACACATTCAAAACACTTGGATAAATTATAAAATAGACAACGGATCACTAAACGGATTAGGTCTTTCCTTAGGATACCAATATCAAGTAAAAAGAGCGCCTTGGTATATTTCACCTGACAATACTACTGCGCTACCCGATTATTTCCGTTTGGATGGTGGCGTATCGTATCAAATAAAAAAAGTACATATAAACCTTATTGTCAATAATATACTAGATAAATATTTGTATTCAGGAGGTTATTACAATTATACCGATATGTTTTACTGGCAAGCCGAAGCTGGTACTAATGCAAGAGTAACAGTAAGTTATAAATTCTAAGATTGTTTTTGTTATGTTTAACTAAACTCCTCATTTCGGTGAGGGGTTTTATCCATTTTTAATGAAAAATAATAATTTAAAAAAAGCGATTGGGCAACTACATTTATGGCTCGGATTGTCTTCAGGAATCGTTGTATTTATCATTGCCTTAACAGGCTGTTTGTATGCTTTCCAGGAAGAAATACAAAATTACACTGAAGAATACCGTTTTGTCGAAAAACAAAACAAACCGTTTCTTTTACCATCCCAATTGGAACAAATTGCTCGAAAAGAACTTCCGGGCAAAGCGCTTCATGCTATCAAATACAATGGCCAAGAAAAATCGGCCGAAGCTATATTCTTCCATTATCAACCTACCTATTATTATATCGTTTATTTAAATCCCTATTCGGGCAAAGTACTGGAGAAGGCCAATATGGATGAAGGTTTTTTCAGATTCATCTTGGATGGACATTTTTATCTTTGGTTGCCTGATCAAATTGGCCAAACAGTTGTTGCCTCGTCCACATTAGTATTCCTCATACTCATCCTTTCAGGATTGTATCTTTGGTATCCCAGAAATAAAAATGCGGTCAAACAACGCTTTTCGTTCAAATGGAAAAAAGGGACAAAGTGGAAACGCAAAAACTACGATTTGCATAATATCACGGGATTTTATATTCTGCTAATTGCACTTATTTTTGCAATTACAGGTTTGGTTTGGGGGTTTCAGTGGTTTGCTTACTCCTACTACACTGTACTTGGTGGCGAAAAATCGTTGATTTACGAAGATCCTATTTCGAAAAAAAAAGCAATCCTTCCAAGTAAACCTTTAGATAAAATTTGGATTATAATGCAAAAAGAATACCCAACAGCCGAATCAATTGAAGTTCATCCTCCTGAAAATGACAGCACCGCTATTGCGGCCAATGCCAATCCCGAAGCGGGAACGTTTTGGAAAACAGATTACCGTTATTTCGACCAATATACCTTAGAAGAAAAAGAAGTAAAACATATTTACGGTAAATATAAAGATGCTGCTGTTTCGGATAAATTAATGCGAATGAATTATGATATTCACACTGGAGCAGTATTTGGCTTAGCCGGAAAGATATTTGCTTTTTTAATCAGCTTACTTATTGCAAGCCTTCCTATCTCTGGGTTTTATATTTGGTGGGGGCGAAATAAGAAAAAGAAAACTGTATCAGCTTAAAAATAATTAAAAGGTTAAAAGTGATATGCTTTAAACCTCAGGGCAAACGTATTAAAAATATTTTAAGATTTTTACAAGAATTAGCTCGAATTTGGACATCATATTATTTAACAAATCTGCCAAAGGCATAAAAATTTAGTAAAAATTCGTGCAATTCGTGTCATTTTTTCTTAATCCGTTTGACCTGCTTTAAACCTTTTTGTGTTTTTATAATCTAAAATAAAAACATAAAAATATCAAGAAAACTAGAAAAAACACACAATAAAGATTGCTGTTTTAAGTATAAATAATGGTTGCTTTTATACTATTTATTTTTACATTTGCACTATTTTTATTTATTCTAAATAATGTTTATTATTTAAAGCAAAACAATCCTAAAAAATATCCAATTAATAAAACCATTATGAAAAAAAATATTTTCATTGCTTTTGCCCTAGCCACAACTCTTTTGGTTAGTGCGCAACAAAAAAATACACTTCTGGAGCAGTCCTTTTGGAAAACAAATCCAGATGTAACTGCCGTCCAAGCTGAAATAGCAAAAGGCAATAACCCAACTGCCTATAATGACCGATCATTTGACCCTGTTGTCATAGCCATTAATAACGATGCACTAAGCGCCACAATAAAATTCTTATTGGAACAACCCGGTAACGGCGTTAATAAATCGACACACGACAATCGTATTTATTTGCATTGGGCAGCTGGAAAAGGAAATCTAGAAATCATAGAATACCTTATAAGCAAAGGTTCAGATACTAATTTAGAAGACAGTCACGGCGCATTTCCAATTACGGCTGCTGCAAATAGCGGTGTTAGTAATACGGCGGTTTATGAAGCTTTTTTTAAAGCGGGTACAGATCCGAAGAAAAAATACGCCAATGGTGCCAATCTCCTGCTAATGGCTATACCTTTCGACAAAAACGGGACACTTACTGACTATTTCATTACTAAAGGAATGTCTCTTAAAGATGTGGATAAAGATGGAAGCACAGCATTTGATTATGCAGCAAGAACCGGAAACTTAACTTTATTGAAATCCATTTTAGAAAAAGGGGTAAAACCAACCGACAACGCTTTACTCATAGCTGCTCAAGGTTCACGCAGGGATGCAACCACATTAGAAACCTACAAATACTTGGTTGAAGATTTAAAACTTAAACCGACAGCTACCAACATTGACGGACAAAATGTACTGCATTTTCTAGTAACAAAAGCGAAACAAACCGAAATCATCAACTACTTCCTGTCAAAAGGAGTTGACGTAAACAAAGCAGACAACGATGGCAACACTCCATTAATGATTGCTGCTTCGGGTAAAGAAAATAATGGAACTTTAGAACTATTACGCCCACTTATAAAAAATATAAATGCACAAAACAAAAAAGGAGAATCGGCGCTAACAAAAGCCATTCAATCTGGAACTCCTGAAACTGCATCGCTTCTTTTAGAAAAAGGAGCTGATGTAAAAGTGCTGGATAAAGACGGGAACAATTTAGGTTTTTATCTAATTGATTCCTACCGACCACAAATAGGAATAGGCCGCGGTCCTGAGAATGCAAATGCTCCAAAAGATCCTTTTGCTACCAAAACAAAATTGCTTCAGGATAAAGGATTAAACTTAGCCAGCCCTCAAAAAGACGGGAATACAGTATACCATATCGCTGTAACCAAAAACGATTTAACTTTACTGAAAAAAATCGCTGATTTAAACATAGATGTAAATACAAAAAATAAGGATGGGTTGACTGCTTTGCACAAAGCGGCAATGATTTCTAAAGACGATAGCATTTTAAAATATCTGTTATCTATTGGTGCCAAAAAAGAAATCACTACCGAGTTTAATGAAAGCACTTATGTGCTGGCAAAAGAAAATGAGTCATTTATAAATAACAAAACAGATTTAGAATTTTTAAAATAATAATATGAAGTCAATACTAAAAATAGCCCTTACAAGCGCATTCATTTGCCTTTTATCTTTTCAAGCAATAGCCCAAACTAGCAAATACAAATGCATGCTCCAAATGTCTAACTACGTAGGTGAAGGTGCTTATATCGTAGTGTCATTAATCAATGCTAAAGGTGAATATGAAAAAACACTTTACGTGATGGGAGACGACAAAAAATGGTACAAAACAGTCAAAGAATGGCATAAATTTTATTCGAAAAAACCTACCGATATTAGTGCCAAAACAGGCGCTTCGGTTACTGGTGGTGACCGTAGCACTACTACACTGGAAATTGAAGACAACAAAATTAACAAAGGATATAAATTAAGATTCGAATCGGCAGTAGAAGACAATAAATATTACACCGCTGATTTAGAAATACCCCTGACTACTGAAGGAATTGCGGCAAAGACAGAAGGCAAAGGTTACATCAGATACGTGAGATTGAATAAAATCTAATAGCAAGAAATGGGACACAGATTCCACAAATATTCACAGATTTTACAGCTTGTATTTTTAGGCTTTTAAACCTAATAAGCTTGTATTGTAATCTGTGTGAATTTGTGTAATCTGTGTTTACATTTTTAAGTAAAACCATAATTCCCATAATAAATTTCATCAATGACTCTTTCTTTTTGGCGTTACACACATTTGGCTTTGGCTGTATTTTCTGCAACTTTTTTAGTATTGGCATCCATAACGGGTACCATACTTGCTGTCGATGCAATTCAGGAAAAAAACCCTCCTTACAAAGTCGAAAATTTTGACACAATAACACTGGGAGAAACCTTACCTATATTACGCAAAGCCTATCCTGAAATAACGGAATTAAGTATAGACCACAATCAATTTGTAACGCTACAAGGTATCGATAAAGAAGACAATGATGTAAATGCCTATATCGACCCCAGAACAGCTAAAATATTGGGAACACCCTTAAAAAAAAGTGAATTTATCCAATGGGTTACGGCGCTACATCGCTCTTTATTTCTCAAGGAAACTGGGCGATTTTTTGTTGGTTTCATTTCTTTTTTGCTTGCCCTTATATCTATTTCGGGTTTTGCTCTTATTCTGAATAGACAAAGAAGTTTTCGAAGTCTATTTTCTAAAATCATAAAAGAAAACTTTGCTCAATATTATCATATTTTTTTAGGCAGACTATCGCTTATTCCAATTCTGATAATTGCACTTTCCGGAACATATTTAACCTTGGAAAAGTTTAATTTTTTTATCGAAAAAAAAGAAACAATTTCAGAGGTAAAAACAGAGATTTTGAAAAATTATCCCATATTCAAAAGCATTCTTCTGGCTGATATACAAAAAATAGAATTTCCTTTTTCAGACGATCCCGAAGAATATTATATCATCAAATTAAAAGACCGAGAAATCGAAGTCAATCAAATTACGGGTGCTGTAATTAGCGAATTACAATCACCAATTACGACACAATTATCGGACTTGAGTCTTGATTTGCACACCGGACGAGCAAGTATTTTGTGGGCTATAATTTTAGGAATAGCGAGTTTGAATATTCTGTTTTTTATTTACTCCGGTTTTGCCATGACCTTAAAACGAAGATCAAGTCGTATTAAAAATAAATTCAAAGCCAATGAAAGTAAATTCATCTTACTAGTAGGATCTGAGAATGGAAGTACGCTACGATTTGCTAATGCCATTCACAAACAACTGCTGGCTCAGGGAGAAAAAGTATTTATTGCAGAATTGAATAATTATACCGCTTTCGCAAAAGCGGAACACCTTATCATTTTTACCTCAACTCACGGATTGGGTGATCCGCCATCTAATGCAAACAAATTCATTTCTCTTATCAACAAAACCGAACAACAGCAAAAAATCAATGTTTCGGTGGTTGGTTTCGGTTCGAAATCCTATCCTGATTTTTGTGGTTTTGCATATAAAATGGACGAATTATTGGCTAATCAAAATTGGGCAGAACGTATTTTAGAACTGCAAACAATAAACGACAAATCAGCAGTAGAATTTGTAGATTGGGTAAAATTATGGAGTGACAAAACAGGAATTTTTCTTTCTGCTGTCTCATCGGTATACAATGACATACCAAAAGATTTGGAAAAAATGTTGGTATTGGACAAAACTGCCATTTCGGCTAACGGATTTACATTTTTAGTAACGCTTAGAACAAATAGATTCAGCAAATTTGATTCAGGAGATCTGCTGGCCATTTATCCAGCAAACGACTCACGTGAACGCTTGTACTCCATCGGAAATAGCAATGGAAATATACAATTGGCCGTCAAACTGCATCCTTCTGGTTTAGGTTCTGGCTATTTATATAATCTCGAACCAGGTGAAGTCATAAAAGCACGAATCATCAAAAACCCCACTTTCCATTTCCCTAAAAAGGCATTCAAAGTAGCCTTGATTTCAAATGGAACCGGTATCGCTCCTTTTCTTGGAATGATAGAACAAAACAAGAAAAAAACAGAAATTCATTTGTATTCTGGCTTTCGAAGAGCGACAGAGACTGTTTTAGGTTATAAAAAATTTGCTGATGAAATGATTGAAAAACAGCATCTCAAAAGTTTTAATTTGGCTTTATCACGTGAAGAGGAGCATTATCATGTAATGGATTTAATCAGAAGAGATGCGGACTTTTTTAACAATATGCTGATGCGAGGTGGTATTATAATGATTTGCGGTTCGCTTGCTATGCAAAAGGATGTGGAATCTGTTCTTGATGAACTTTGTTTAGCCAAATCAACTACAGGAATTTCCGATTATAAAATCAAAGGACAAGTGCTGTCAGATTGTTATTAGTTTTAAAAAATAGGTTCTACCATTAATTGTTTGGCTAATGAAAAAATAAAGAGAAATTTTCACCATTAAGAGATTGAGAAAAATTAAGTTTTCTAGGACTTAATGGACCTTAATAACTTAATGGTGTTAATAAAAATTAAATTTTTAATTTTAAAAACCCACACGATTGAGTCCAAAACCCAAAAATATTGTCACAGATTTAAAACAAACTTTATGTCGGCTAAATACCAATTTCTATTTCTTTTTTTAACGCTTCTTAGCTTCTCAAGCAACAGCCAAGTATTACGCAAAAGAACCACAATGCTTATGGGTGGCCGTTTTGACATTAGCATTGTGGCCAAAGATTCGCTTTCGGCAGAACAATATATAGACGAAGTTATTGCCGAAATTACCCGAATTGAATATTTAATATCCGATTGGAAACCTACGACTCAAATATCTGAAGTAAATCAAAATGCGGGAATTCGTCCTGTAAAAGTAGATCGAGAAGTTTTTGAGTTAACACAAAGAGCCATTCAATTTTCAGAAGTAACAAATGGAGGCTTCGACATCAGTTTTGCGTCAATGGACAGAATCTGGAAATTTGATGGCTCGATGACCGAAATGCCATCGGCGGAAGCCATAAAAAAATCAGTAGAAAAAGTGGGGTATAAAAACATTATTCTGGACAGTGTTCAATCGACCATTTTTCTTAAAATCAAAGGTATGAAAATTGGTTTTGGCGCTTTAGGCGAAGGTTATGCTACAGATAACTGCCGTGCAATGATGAAAGCCAAAGGCATTGAAGCCGGAATAATAAACGGCTCAGGAGATATGAGTACTTGGGGAAAACAACCTAACGGAAAAGAATGGAATATTGGCATTACAAATCCCTTTGAAACTGATAAACTGATTGCTGTTGTCCCAATAAGCAATGGAGCTGTCACGACTTCTGGGAGCTATGAAAAATTTGTAGTTTTAAACGGCAAACGCTATTCGCACATCATCAATCCTGCAACAGGTTATCCTGCAACAGAACTATGCAGTGTGACAGTTTTTGGTCCTAATGCAGAAACTGCAAATGGGTTGAGCACTTCATTAATGGTATTAGGAAAAACAGCTGGATTAGATTTGCTCTGCAAATACCCTGATTATAGTTGTCTAATGATTACTGATTCTGGTAAGATAATAAAGTCAAAAAACTTTAAATTCAAAACAAAAAAGAGCTGAATGGCAGGGTAGAATAAATGATCTGCTTACTTGTCATTCCGAAGGAATCTATCCCGTCCCATTTTGATTCATTCGAAATGAATAACGTTATTTATTATTCAAACTTTTTATAATTACCGCTTAATTCTACAAACAACAGCAGTTGTTTGCTATTTTTCTACCATATAAGTCATATAAGTTTTCTTTTTTAAGAAAGTGCATAAAATTAAGTTCATTTAAGTCAAAGCTCGAAGTCGATTCAAGGGTTTTAACTTATATTCTCTTTAGCGTGCTAGCTTAAGGCATAGTAAGAGAATAACTTATATGGCTTATATGGTTAAAATTTATGCTGTTTATCATAGAATAAAGTCATGATTACTTTCATCATTCCTCTCAAATTGTACCATTCTCTTTCAATATTTATTTATAAACCACTGTAAATAAACACTGTTAAAATAAATGTGAAATTTTATTTTTATTTGGTCTAAATAAGCTTGCGGAATCGAAATTGAGGTTTTATATTTGCACTGTTATTTTTAATTATTCCAAATAAACGAAATGAAATATATTTTACTACCCTCCATTTTCTTGCTATTAAGTTTCACTATACAAGCACAGGATATAGCAATTAACACTTCAAAATCTACTGATAATGATCTTTACTATTTCTCAAACGATAGTATAAAATCAATTAATGACACTGTCAAAAACAAAAAAGGACAGCTCTTGAAAGAAGTTATTATAACTGCAAACAAACAGCCAAAACCCATTTCCGCCTTACGTTCTGGATTAAAACCAATGGACACACCACAAAGTGTACAGGTGATTGGGAATGAAGTTATCACTCAACAACAAGCCATTCGTTTGAGCGAAGTCTTAAAAAACGCTAATGGTGTATATGTAGGATCTGCCCGAGGTGGAGCACAGGAATCTTTTTTTTCAAGAGGATATGACATGTCGGCCAATAATATGCTTAAAAATGGTTTTCGTTATAACGCAGGTTCTATACCCGAAGTTTCTTCATTGGACAAAGTAGAATTCCTAAAAGGTAGTTCTGCTTTATTATATGGAAATGTGGCTCCTGGAGGAATCTTAAATTTGGTTACCAAGACGCCTTCTTTCAAAAAAGGTGGAGAAATATCCATGCAAATGGGAAGTTACTCTTTCTACAAACCCTCCATAGATATCTATGGCCCTTTAAACAAACACATCGCCTATAGATTTACGGGTTCTTATGAAAACTCAGAAAGTTTTAGAGATGTCGTAAAAAGAGAGCGTATTTATGTGAATCCATCCTTACTTTTTCAAGTATCCGATAAAACTCAAATTACAGTACAGGGAGATTTTTTAAGCGATGATTGGACTCCTGATTTTGGAACCGGAATCATCGGAACAGAAATTGTAGATGTACCCCGTAGCAACTTTTACGGAGCACTTTGGTCAAATGGAAAAACTAAATCTGCTAGTGCTTCGGCCTTAGTTAACCACGATATCAACAAAAACTGGAAACTTAATTTTAATAGTTCTTTTCAAACGTATGATAGACAATCAAAATCGACTGCTCAATTATCAACTGTTACTGCAACTGGTAATTGGACAAGACCATTAGTTGAGAATAAAAATTTAGAACAAATAGTTGGAGATCAATTAAGCCTTCAGGGTAATTTTAATACGGGATCAATAAAGCACCAACTATTTACTGGAGTAGATTGGGAAAATTCATTTGCAACAGCCTATACTTTTGCCTTTACTCCAACCAGTTATGACACTATCAATCTTTATACTTTTGACCCTTCAACTCAAAGAAACGATATTCCAAACTCAAGAAATACTCAAATCGTAAAAACAGATACCAATCGTTTCGGAATCTATGCTCAAGATTTAATATCGTTTACGGATCAAATTAAAGTATTGGCGGGTATTCGTTGGTCATGGCAGGAAGCAGAGGTTACTACCTATAAAGAAATATACAACAACACTACTAAAGTCCAAACAACATCGCCCGAAAATACAACGCCAACTGTAGCACCAAAGCGTTTAGACAATGCTTTTTCACCAAAAATCGGATTAGTATATCAGCCTACAAAAGACATGTCTTTGTTTGCAAGTTACTCTAACTCGTTTACACCAAATACAGGTACAACAGCTGACCTTCAACCAATAAAACCTTCTATTATTGATCAATATGAAGCAGGTATCAAAAAAGATTTCTGGAGAGGAGTTCTAAGTACTAACGTTACAGTGTATCAAATTACCAACAGTAATCTGGCACAAACTGCAGAATTCAAAGCAGATGGATCACTCAATACAGATACTAGTATCAAAACCCTAAGCGGTGAAACAAAAAGTAAAGGTATTGAAGTAGACATTACCGCAAGACCTATTGAGGGACTGAATATAATTGCAGGTTACAGTTATAATGATATGCGTTATTCTAAAACATCGGGTTTAAACGGTAGTTTTATCGAAGGGGATCGTTTGGTAAGAACTCCAGCAAATACTGCCAATTTAAGCTTTTTCTACACATTGCAAACAGGAATGCTAAAAGGAGTATCTTTTGGAGCTATAGGGAACTATATAGGAAATCGTCTTGGAGGTTGGAATGACCAAAACAATAATGATTTAACTAAATACCCCGATGGAATCTACCATAGAGAAATCCCTTTAGAAGGATATACCACAATTGATGCATCGGTAGGTTATTCCTGGAGAAAAATTTCTATACTATGCAGATTATCTAACATTACAAATGAGTTGAATTATACCGTACATGAAAATTACAGTGTAAATCCAATTGCTCCGCGTCAAGTAATGACAAGTTTAAAATATCAATTCTAAGACTTTTATTTGGGATTAATTTCATCCTAAGATATTTCTGCATTTCATTTGAAATACAATTACAAACCTCGTTTAGCAATAGACGAGGTTTTTTACTTTATATAAAAAGAGATTTTTTGTTATATTTGAAAGAGTTACAAAACTTTTACTCCAATTATCTATAGTTAAACTAATCAATATGACAGACACCAAAAAGAATCAATTAAAGAAAAGTTTAGGGTTATCTTTTAATATTGCCGTTTTGATTGGAGGTACAATTGGAGTTGGCATCCTACGGGCACCAGGTTCTATAGCAGGAATGTTGGACAATTATTGTTTAATTATTCTGTGCTGGCTTTTTGGAGGATTTTACATTTTAATAGGCGCCAATTCGTATGCCGAACTAGCTACAATGCTACCCAAAGCTGGAGGATCCTACAATTATATCAAAAGAGCTTTTGGAGCATACGCTGGTTTTTTATCAGGTTGGTTTGATTATATTGCAAATGCAACCCCACCTGCTTTTTATTGTATTGTTATCAGCGAATATATTGTTACGCTATTTCCAAGTTTAACAAATCTTACTACAGCCATTGCCATTGCCTTTTTAGTTGGATTTACTTTATTACATGTCAGTGGTGTAAAAAACGGGAGTTACTTACAGCAACTAACTAGTGTAATTAAAGTCATTTGTTTTGTGACATTGATTGTGGCCTGTTTTATGTATTCTGGACTAAAATTCAACCCGATCGAAAAAGACACTCCATTCTTTGAAATGGGACTTGTATTTGGTTTTTTCAAATCATTACAATTGGTAATCGGAACGTACGATGGTTGGAACTGTGTTTGCTTTTTTTCTGAAGAAGATGAAAATCCCAGTAAAAACGTTCCTAAATCATTATATACCGGAGCAATAATCGTTATTTTACTTTATGTTTTAATAAATATCGCATTTTTCCAAGTTTTGCCGGTTGCTTCAATGGCCAATTCACCATTGGTTGCTTCGGATGTAGCAAAAGTAGTCTTTGGAAACAATGGTTCGATTATAGTGACTATTATCGCTATATTTTCTTTGATTAGCATTCTCAATGCCTATATGATGATTCCGGCCCGAATATTATTTGGTTTGAGTCGCGATGGTTTTTTTACAAAAAAAGCAACTCTTATAAACAAAGGAGGCACTCCAGTAGTTACACTTATAATTTCCTCCTTATTCGCTTTACTATTGATTTGTATCGGTTCTTTTGAAATATTATTCGCCTTTGGCACCTTCATGACAGTCATTGTTTGGGGATTGGCATATTGCGCTCTTATCAAATTAAGAAAAAAAGAACCCAATTTACCAAGACCCTATCGTTCTTGGCTTTATCCTTGGTCAACACTCTTTATGATATTGGCTACGCTAGCACTGTTAATTGGTTTTGCTTACAGTGACAAGGAAAACTTTCTAATCATTTTAGTGATCGCTATAATTTCATATCCTGTATTTTTATTTATAAATCGAAATAGAAAAGAGTAAATCCAATACAACTAAAAATCCCAATCCTGAAAATTTCAGCATTGGGATCTTAATTTTAAAACTTTATAAAAAATCTATACTCAATCGTATGGTTTTTAAAAATTAAATGTTTAAATTTTATTTGAACCATTAAGTTATTAAGATTCATTAAGTCCTATAAAACTTAATTTTTCTTAATCTCTTAATGGTAAAAATTTTTCTTATTTTGTTTCTAAACCAAACAACTCATAGTAGAAAAAACCTATTTTAAACTCGCCAAACTCTGCTCAATCGTTGCAATTTTAGAAAGCGAATCTGCTTCTTTTTGTCTTTCGTTTGCCAAAACTTTTTCTGGCGCACCAGCCACAAATTTCTCGTTTGAAAGTTTGTTTTGAACCGATTTTAAGAACCCTTGTGTATAAACTAACTCAGCCGTAAGTTTTGCAATTTCAGCTTCTAAATCAATATTTCCGGTTATTGGAATAAAATATTCATTCGATTTTACTCTAAAGGACAACGCCCCATCCACTTTATCTGAAACGTATTCTAATGATGTGATGTTCCCTAATTTGGTTACAACCGAATCAAAATAAGTAGACACTTTGTCATTGTTTACCACTTTTAATTCAATAGTATCTTTAAACGGAATATTTTTGTCTTTACGAATGGTTCTAACTCCAGAAATTACCTCAATTGTGTTTTCAAAATCAGTAATTAATTGCGCATTAAACGGTTTAATTTCTGGCCAAGTCGAAACAATTAAAGCTTCTTCGGTCGTTCTTTCTGCTACTATTTGCCAAATTTCCTCTGTCAAGAACGGCATAAATGGATGCAATAATTTCATATTGTTTTCTAACATTTCTATTGCTTTCGCAAAAGTAACGCTGTCAATCGGTTGTTGGTAAGCTGGTTTTATCATTTCTAGGAACCAAGAACAGAAATCGTCCCAAACCAATTTGTAGATTGCCATTAAAGCATCGGAGATTCTGTATTTTTCAAAATTGTCTTCGATTTCCAAAAGCGTTTGTTGCAGTTTGGCTTCATACCATTCAATCGCTACTTTGGAAGATTCTGGTTGTGGAATTGAATCCGATACTTCCCATCCTTTAATCAATTTGAAGGCATTCCATATTTTGTTAGAAAATGCTTTTCCTTGATTACACAATTCTTCGTCGAACATGATATCATTTCCGGCAGAAGCGCTCAAAAGCAAACCTACACGAACACCATCTGCACCAAATTTTTCAATCAGTTCTAATGGTTCAGGTGAATTCCCTAGCGATTTAGACATTTTACGACGTTGTTTATCTCGAACCAATCCCGTCAAATACACATTTGTAAAAGGTTTCTTTCCTGTATATTCATAACCAGCTATAATCATTCTCGCCACCCAGAAAAACAAAATATCTGGACCGGTTACTAAATCATTCGTTGGATAATAGTATTTAAAATCTTCACTTTCTGGATCCATAATTCCGCCAAAAACAGACATTGGCCACAACCATGATGAAAACCAAGTATCTAAGGCATCTACATCTTGACGTAAGTCAGAGGTTTGAAGTGAGATGTTAGAAGTTTTCGTTTGTGCTAATTTCAAAGCTTCATCAATAGTTTCGGCAACTACAAAATCTTCTTTTCCATCTCCATAAAAATAGGCTGGAATCTGTTGTCCCCACCACAATTGACGCGAAATATTCCAATCGCGAATATTATTCAACCAATGCGCATACGTGTTATTAAAACGAGCTGGGTGCAATTTAACATCTCCATCTACCAAAACCGATTGAATGGCTGGTTTTACCAAATCTTCCATTTTCAAGAACCATTGGTCCGACAAACGAGGTTCGATTACAGCCTTAGTTCTCTCAGAAGTTCCTACTTTATTCAGGTGCGTTTCGGTTTTTGCCAAAGCACCATTCGATTCTAATTCTTTTACAATTTCGGCACGAACCACAAAACGGTCTTTACCTTGGTAATGCAATCCAAAACTATTTAGCGTAGCATCATCATTGAAAATATCAATAATTTCAAGG
Organism: Flavobacterium rarum (SeqCode); assembly: GCF_965234445.1. Taxonomy (GTDB): domain Bacteria; phylum Bacteroidota; class Bacteroidia; order Flavobacteriales; family Flavobacteriaceae; genus Flavobacterium; species Flavobacterium rarum. The sequence goes on from NZ_OZ248501.1 coordinate 281,870, forward strand.
TTGTGCTTTTCTCCTAATGTTTTATCATTCATATCGTGAGCAGGAGTCACTTTTAAACAACCCGTTCCAAATTCAACATCAACATATTCATCTTCTATAATAGGAATCACCCTTCCACAAATTGGGACAATCGCTTTCTTCCCTTTCAAATGAACAAAACGTTCATCATTGGGATTGATACAAATAGCAGTATCCCCAAAAATAGTTTCAGGACGAGTCGTTGCAATTGTTAAGAAATCTTCGCTTCCTTCAATTTTATATTTAAGAAAATACAATTTCCCTTGTTGTTCTTCATAAATTACTTCCTCGTCAGACAAAGTCGTTTTGGCTTCGGGATCCCAGTTTACCATTCTATACCCGCGATAAATCAATCCTTTGTTATATAAATCTACAAAAGATCGAATTACAGACGCAGACATATCCGGATCCATAGTAAATTTAGTGCGTTCCCAATCACAAGAACAACCCAACTGTTTCAGCTGATCAAGAATAACTCCACCATATTTATCCGTCCATTCCCAAGCGTGTTTCAAAAACTCTTCGCGTGATAAGTCATTTTTATTGATTCCTTCCGCTTTCAATTTGGCAACGACTTTTGCTTCTGTAGCTATCGAAGCGTGATCCGTACCAGGAACCCAGCAAGCATTTAATCCTTTCAAACGTGCTCTACGAATCAAGACATCCTGAATCGTGTTGTTAAGCATGTGTCCCATGTGCAAAACTCCTGTAACATTGGGAGGAGGAATTACAATAGAATACGGCGTTCTATGGTCTGGCTCCGAATGAAAATAATTATTTTTCATCCAATAGTCATACCATTTATTCTCGATAGTTTTAGCGTCAAATTGTGCAGGAATTGTCATAAAAAAGCAACTTTTAAAACCAAAATTAGACTTTGGTTTGATTTTTGATATTCAAATATAAGGACAAAAGTAAATAATAAAGGACAGTATAAAAAGCGAAATAAAAAATTGTGCATTAATTAAAAGATACTATATTTACTTTGCCTACTAAAAAACAAGAAAATGAAAACGAATGTAACTTTTATTGTATTATTATTTTTAAGTGGTATAGGCTATGCTCAAAGTGGACCAAAAATTGACATTCAACAAACAGACAACACTATTGATTACGGCAAAGTCTACAAAGTAAGCGACAATGGAATCAGAAACTTCACATTTACCAACACTGGAGACGCTCCTTTAACGGTATTAGAGATTCAATCAACAGCAAGTTGTACCGTATTATACAAACCTAGCCAACCTATTTCACCTGGAAAATCAGATCGAATTGAAATAAAATACAATATGACTCCGGGGCCAATTCGTAAAACTATTACAGTCGAAACAAATGCTGTAAACTATGAAGGAGGAAGAGTTCCATTAAAAATAAAAGGAGAAGTACTTACTAATTAAATATAAACCTACTTTAGTTAAAGACGTTTTTTGATAAATTCAAAAAACGTCTTTTTTTTTATAAAACATCTTTCAACTGAAAAGACACTTTGTATAATTGATTATTTCTTTCTACTTCTAAATAAATCCAAGCCTCATCTACCGATTTAAACATCTCATTTATTTTTTGCATGGTATACAAATAAGCTGGCTTTTTATTTATTGAAACAATTAAGTCACCAACTTGTAATCCACTAATTGCTGCGGGAGAATTTTTTCGAACATTTGAAATCTCATAAATAGGTTTTAGCTGAAATTTATATTTAAAATTATTAGTTATATTTTTACCACTACTATCAAATGTAATGCCTCCTTCGATAGGAACTGTCTCCAACTTTACAGTTTCTTGTACCCATTGCAAACCATTTTGCTGTACTTCTACACCACTTTCATTATAAGTAAAAGGCGAACTAAAATAACTGTTTTTCTTTAAATAAAGCAGCCCATTTTTATAATCAAAAACGACAGAAAAGCGTCTTAAAATTTCACCCCCAACAGATCCAACACGGTTTTGTACCATCCGAACATTTTTTATGGAACTCGAATCTGGGAAAGCTACAATAGGGCTTTTAAAATCATATTTGTCAAATGAAAATTTTTTAATTCTAGCTCTTTTTCCTTCAACATCTCCACTAAACCCCTTTCCTAGAAAATCATCAAAATTCTTAGTTGGAACTTTAATATTATCTGATAAATTTTGAAAAAGCCAGACAGAATCACTATTACCAATATCAATCAATAATTTTACCGGGACATCAGCTTCCATTAATGAAACAATACCATTCAAATAGGGTTTGGATTTTTCAATACTGATTGGGATTTTAAAAAATTTTTTTTCAATTTTTTTTATTGAAGATTCATTATTTTTATAGATTGTTGCTTTTTTACTTGCATAATCAATGCGCACCAAATTATCTTTAAAGAATTGATAACCTATGATACCATTTACTGGAATTCCAATTTGAGAAGACAAATTAAAACTTTGGTCTAGAATAACATATACAAGTTGGTGAGTGGATTTTACTCCATGCAATTCCAAAATATTGTTTGTAGTTTTTAAGCCTTCTATAGCCTCTTCACTGCCCAAACCTTTCAGATTTATTTTTTCGGAATTATAAAAATTAACATTTGGATTGTCTTCTAGACTAAAGAGAATTGTTTCTTCAACACCTGTATCCAAAAGAAAATTCAACTCTACACCGTTTATTTTTATAGGAATGAAAACTAAATTATTAATCATTGTAATTGGCACTGTAACCTTCTCAACTCCTTTGTCAAAAACAAAACCATCCTGCCCATAAACTGGCATTACTGCTACAAATAAAAAGAAAAACGCACATTTTATTTTCATTTAGTTACATTTCTATATTATTACCCAATTATACGATAATAATCATCAAAAAACAACAAAATAGACGCATTGTTTACATCTTTTTTGGAAAATAAATTGCAAATTTGCACCTCAAATTTTACAATCATGCCCGAAATTTCAATCAGAGGTCGAAGAATGCCGGAATCGCCAATCCGAAAATTGGCTCCTTATGCAGACATAGCTAAAAAAAAGGGTCATAAAGTCTATCATTTAAACATTGGACAACCCGATATAAAAAGCCCTGAAATTGCCATCAAAGCGATAAAAAATATTGATTTAACGATAATTGAATATGGTCCTTCCGAGGGATATGAAAGCTATCGAAAAAAACTAGCCCAATTTTACACCAAACAAGACGTAAAAGTAAGTTATGAAGATATAATGATAACTACAGGTGGATCTGAAGCACTTTTGTTTGCCCTAGGTAGCATCATGGATCCGGGTGATGAAGTCATAATTCCTGAACCCTTTTACGCTAATTATAGTGCTTTTTCTGAAGAATCAAGTGCCAAAGTTGTACCTGTAATTTCTACTATTGATAGTGGGTTTACATTGCCAACAATTGAAGAATTTGAAAAAGCAATTACACCAAAAACAAAAGCGATTTTAATTTGTAATCCCAATAATCCCACAGGATATTTATATTCAGAATCTGAAATTAAACAATTAGGAGAATTGGTTAAAAAACATGATCTTTTTTTGATTGCAGACGAAGTGTATCGTGAATTCATCTATGACGAAAGAGATCTTCACTTTTCTGTGATGAACCTACAAGGAATCGAACAAAATGTAATCATGATTGATTCGGTTTCCAAAAGATATAGTATGTGTGGCGCACGTATTGGCTGCATGGTAACAAAAAACAGAGCCGTAATTGCTGCTGCAATGAAATTTGCACAAGCTCGTTTATGCCCACCAACAATTGAACAAATTGCCTGTGAAGCAGCAATTGACACCCCTCAAAGTTATTTTGACGAAGTTATAGTGGAATACAAAGAACGTAGAGATATTTTAATTAGTGAATTGAACAAAATTAATGGAGTTAAAGTTACTACACCAAAAGCGGCTTTTTACTGTATAGTAGAGCTCCCTATTGTAAACGCAGATGATTTTGCACAATGGCTTTTGGAAAAATATGACTTGAACGGCGAAACAGTTATGATAGCGCCAGCTGCGGGATTCTATTCGACCCCAGGAGTTGGTTTGAACCAAGTACGTATTGCTTATGTCTTAAAAAAAGAAGATCTAATTAGTGCCGTTCAAATTTTAAAAGAAGCATTGACTGTTTACAATTCAAAATAGAGAATAAATCACATAATTTTTAAAAGGCAATAGCATTTATGGTATTGCCTTTTTTGTTTTGATATTGAATTAATCAATCTTTTCATCAATTTTTGCAATAATTAAAAGCTGAAACGATAGAAAATGTTTCCTTTTTATTAATTATCTTTACCCCTTAAAAAAACACACTCTTAATAATAGTATCTTTTAATGATAAACAACGAAGAATTTCAAGACGAAATAGGAAACAATCATATTAGTACAAATGCTCAAAATCCAGTAAGAAAGGATGCTTTTGACATTACCGATGAAGAAAAGATTGAAAAAATAAAAAAAGACGTCGAAAGCATCCTGCAAACTTTGGGAATGGATTTGACAGACGATAGCATGAAAGGAACACCTAATCGTGTAGCCAAAATGTTTGTAAAAGAAATTTTTGGGGGATTGAATCCTGACAAAAAACCAAAAGCTTCCACTTTTGAGAATAATTACAAATACGGAGAAATGTTGGTCGAAAAAAACATTACACTCTACTCTACCTGCGAACACCATTTATTGCCTATAATCGGAAGAGCACATGTTGCTTATATTTCGAGCGGAAGAGTAATTGGACTTTCAAAAATGAACCGCATTGTAGAACATTATGCCAAAAGACCTCAAGTACAAGAGCGTTTAACAATGCAAATTGTTCAAGAATTACAATTAGCATTAGGAACAGAAGACGTAGCTTGTGTAATTGACGCCAAACACCTATGCGTAAATTCTAGAGGTATCAAAGATATCGAAAGCAGTACGGTTACCTCTGAATTTGGTGGAAAATTCAAAGATCCTCAAACCAAAAGAGAATTTTTGGATTATATCAAATTGGAAACTAAATTTTAATATTCAGAAAAAATCTCATCCTTACCCTAAAGCCCTAGCCCTGATTGAAGTGAAAATCCTTTTTTATCGTTTTTTTTCGAACGATAAAAAAGATTGAAACGGAAAGCAGGATAAAGCTCCAAAAAAATAAATTTTATGTCTTTATATAAAAGTCAGACCTTAAAAATATACAATTCTCTTTCGGGGGAAAAAGAAACATTTACGCCAATTAATGAAGGAAATGTGGGGATGTATGTTTGTGGACCGACCGTTTACAGCAATGTCCATCTTGGGAACGTAAGAACTTTTATGTCGTTTGACGTAATCTTTAGGTATTTATTGCATTTGGATTATAAAGTGCGCTACGTTCGAAACATTACGGATGTTGGACATATTGTGGACGATGTGGATGAAGGGGAAGACAAAATTGCCAAAAAAGCGCGTTTGGAACAACTGGAACCTATGGAAGTAGTGCAACGTTACACTGTAGATTTCCATGATATTTTGAATGCTTTTAATTTTTTGCCACCGAGCATTGAACCCACCGCAACGGGACATATTATTGAGCAAATCGAAATCATAAAAACCATAATTGACAAAGGAATTGGATATGAAGCCAATGGTTCTGTTTATTTTGACGTTGTTAAATTTAACGAAACCAATCATTATGGGATATTAAGCGGTCGCAATATTGAAGATATGCTGGCCAATACGCGTGATCTTGACGGACAATCCGACAAAAGAAACCCGCAGGATTTTGCTCTTTGGAAAAAAGCAGAACCACAGCATATTATGCGTTGGCCTTCGCCTTGGAGCGACGGTTTTCCGGGATGGCACCTGGAATGTACTGCGATGAGTACTAAATATTTGGGTAATCATTTTGACATACACGGCGGTGGAATGGATTTAAAATTCCCGCATCACGAATGTGAAATTGCACAAAATGAAGCTTGTACTGGACATACTCCCGTAAATTACTGGATGCATGCCAATATGCTTACATTAAATGGCAAAAAAATGGCAAAATCTACTGGGAATAATATTTTACCCGGAGAAATCTTGACTGGAGAAAATTCTTTTTTAAGTAAGGCTTTTTCTGCTTCAGTAGCACGCTTTTTTATGCTACAAGCACATTACAGAAGCGTTCTTGATTTCTCTGACGAAGCGATTGTAGCTGCTGAAAAAGGATACAAAAGGTTAATGGAAGCAATAGATTCTTTAAAAGGAATATCGATAAGCGCAACAAGTTCTATTGATATAGCCAGTTGGAAACAATTGTCTTATGACGCCATGAATGACGATTTCAACACACCAATACTTATTGCGCAATTATTTGAAGGCGTTCGATTTGTAAATTTATTAAAAGACGAAAAAGAGACTTTAAATGCAACCGATTTAAAATTGTTTACAGCAACTATGCAGGCTTTCGTGTTTGATGTTTTGGGATTGGAAGAAGAAAAAACCAACGGCAATACAGACAAATTAGAAGGCGTAGTAAATATGCTTATCGGTATGCGAAAACAAGCCAGAGACAATAAAGACTTTGCTATGTCCGATCAAATTCGGGATCAATTAATAGCTTTGGGTATTCAATTGAAAGACGGAAAAGAGGGAACAACGTTTAGTGTTCAGTAGTCAGCTTTTTAGTATTCAGACTGATCACTAAAAACTGAACACTGATCATTATATAAAATATGTTAAATAAAATCCTCATCTATCCATTTGTATTACTTGTTCGGTTTTATCAGGGAGCTATATCCCCTTATACTCCCGCAGCCTGCCGATTCGAACCTACATGTTCGAGCTATATGATTCAAGCATTGCAAATTCATGGATTGTTTTATGGAGGATATTTAGGAATAAAAAGGATTTTGAGTTGTCATCCTTGGGGAAGGAAAGGCTATGACCCTGTTCCAACCTCACCCCGGCCCTCTCCTCCAGAGAGGGAGAAAAAAAATAAGAAGTGCAATCACAATCACTAAAAAAAGAAATTTTCTTACCTTTTGCTTAACACAATTACTCAAATCAAAATAGTATTTTCACAAAAAATATAAATATAAATGACACACGCTTTAAACATTGTTTGGAATCCCTCTGAAGGAATTGATTTAGGTTTTTTTGTAGTTCGTTATTACAGTCTAATGTTTGTAATTGCTTTTGGATTGGGTTGGTATATTATGAAACATATTTTTGAAAGAGAAAATGTTGCAATAGACAAATTAGACTCTTTGTTTGTTTGGACAGTCCTAGCCACTTTAATTGGAGCTCGTTTGGGACATGTTTTCTTTTACGATTGGGAATATTACCGCAACAATTTAGCCGAAATCATTTTGCCGTTCCGCTTAAGTCCAAGCTTTAAATTTACAGGATACCAAGGACTTGCGAGCCATGGAGCGGCTATTTCAATAATAATAGCAATGTACTTTTTTGCAAAAAACATACTTCATAAACCGTTGCTTTGGATCCTTGACAGAGTAGTAATACCAGTAGCGAGTGGTGCTATTTTTGTACGTTTGGGTAATTTTTTCAATTCAGAAATTGTGGGTAAAGAAACTACTTCTTCTTTTGGAATTCGTTTTGTAAGAGATCATTTCTCACCTAGAGAGGCAGTCAATGCTACGCAACTTGCAACACCAACAGAAGCATACAATGCTATAGCGACCAATCCACAATTTGCCAATTTATTGGAACAGGTTCCCGCCAAACATCCAGCACAATTATATGAAGCTATTTGCTATATCTTTGTTTTTGCCGTATTATTCTTCTTGTATTGGAAAACGGATGCTCGTAAAAAATCAGGCTACTTATTTGGTTTATTCTTAGTTTTATTATTTTCGGTACGTATAGTAGTCGAATCAGTAAAAGAAAGTCAAGGTGGATTTGAAAGCGACTTAGGAAACCTATTATCAACAGGACAATGGTTGAGTATTCCTTTTATAATCGTTGGATTGTATTTTGCTATTACTGCCAAGAAAAAGAGTGAAGTATAAATTGAATCCACCTTTTAAAAAAACAGCCACTGAAAATTATCAGTGGCTATTTTTTTTTAAAAGATTGAGAAGATATATCAACTCAATAAAAGTGGATTTGTAATCCACATCTACAACTAAGAGTATTTTACAACTAAGATAAAAACAAGAAAACCACTTGTAATAAGTGGTTTTCTTGACTATCTATTTCATGCAATCTAGAAAAGTATAATTCAAATTCTGCTTAATTACTTCTCGACATATAGTGAATTACTATTAATCTAAATATTAGCAAAAAGTGACAGTATCCATTTTAAAAATATTATTAAAATAAAACTTTTTTAACAATAGTCTCTATACCCGTCTGTAAACGCACAAAATACAATCCCTTGGCATAGTTATCAATTGAAATAGATCCATTTCTAGTTGCACCCACTTTTTGATACACTTTTCTTCCATTTGCATCAAAAATAACAATAGAATCAATGTCAAGGTCAGTAGCATTATAATACAAAACATCTTTATCTACATATAAATATGACTTTTCTAAAGATTCAATTTCCTTAATTCCTAAAACCACATCTGGTCCCGTTGTACAATCGCTAACAACTGTCCACTGTCCCGTAGTTTTACCCGGGGTTTCATTAGGATTAACAAAGTAATTACTTTTCCAAATTTTAAGATTATAATAAACTTGAGTATTGGCATTCGGATATGATTTTGAAGAATCATATTCATTTATGCCACAATATTTAACAGGACCACCAGTACTCGAGCAAGTAAAGGTTGTCCCACTATAAGGAGCCATAGCATATTTATTAGCATCAGCTATTGCAGTAGCCACAGCAGTACCGTTTAACACTTTAGAAGCTACATTTAAATACGAATAACTAGAACTTCCACTACCTGTTAATAACAATTGCCAAATCATGATACCATCTTTATCCCCAACCCTACTAGGATAATTTTTGATGTGATTGGATAAATCGGCAATATTTTGGTGGTTATATTCATAATAAGGCCCCCACGGTTCTTTCGGGTAATGAATACCCGCTACAACTTTAAATCCATACTTTTCGGCATAATAAGCATATGAATCGTACATAATTTTTCTATTGAGACTCGCTCCAGTATTATAGCCCTGGAAAGCGACGATATCAATTTTGTCTCCAACGCTTTTGATAACAGGAATCATATGTCCTGTTGAAGAAAATCCAAAAAGATTTATTCCGTTTGATGGAAAAGAATAATTATTCATATTTGTGTCCGTCTCTCCCGTAAGTGTATTTCGGTTACCATACGCATAAGGTGAAGCGATATCGTTATTTAGAGAACCACCTAAAGCACCGGCTCCTGAAGGAGCACAGGCAAGAATGTATCCTGCACTTTTTGGCATTAATGCTCTGGAATTGGTAAAAAAGTCAATAAAATGTTGAATGTTTGCAGTGTTACCAATTTCACTAAAGGAACCATTTGGCTCAAAATCCCAATCGATACCCGCCAAACCAAGATCATCCACTAAATCTTTAATTTGAACGTAATTAATACGGCTGTAAACTGTGGGATCTGTCCAAAAAGTTTCTCCACCAATAGAAAGGATCACTTTGATTCCTTTCGCTTTTAAGGCGGTAATACTTTCTTTAAGCGTACAACCATCATAAGGCACTTCAATCCCTGTTTTTGAAATATCCATCGACCCCTTAACATATTGAAGATCGGGTTTACCAAAAGACAAAATAATCATATTCACATAAGAAGGAATTTCTCTCAATTTAGAACTTTGTCCTGAACCCGCATAAGACTCAGACCAAGAAGGAAAATAGGCCATAACAATTGGATCTGTAAAAGTTTGGGCGTAAAATGAATTTGTTGTGCTCAAAAAAAACAGCACCATAAGGAATAAGTAGGATTTTCTCATTTTAATTTTTAGAGGTTTAACAATTAAAAGAATTTTGGGGAAAATCTTTTAATTTATTTTAAACGCAAAATAAAACACTTTTAACCTAATAAAAAAGGAATTTTTCTAATTAACATATAATATATAAATGCAATAATTAAAAAACGAATAAAATATGAATTTGATGACAAAACTAAATTTAAAGAAATCAACGAACTAATCAAACAAGAAATACAATACAGCTCAAATACTTCAGCCGTTACAACTGCAAGGTTTTCCAATACTTCTTTCCAAATAATATGTATTCCTTTCCATAACGATGTGTTTTCTACATCGGTTTATCAGAACTAAAGACTGGCTCAAAAAAAAAAAAAAAGATCCAACTATCGCTGAATCTTTTTATTTATATAAAACAACAAGAATTATGCTTCTTGATGATGTGCTTCTACTTGTTTCTTATCATCCATTGAGATAGTATCCACCAATACTGGAGTTGCTATAAACAATGAAGAATAAGTTCCTACTACAATACCTACAAGCATTGCAAAGATGAAACCTCTGATAGATTCTCCACCAAAGATGAACATGATTAACAATACTCCAATCATAGTCAAAGAGGTATTGATTGTTCTAGACATTGTAGAGTTAATGGATTTGTTAACAATTTCTCCAAAATTACCTTTTACTTTACCGTCTAAGAATTCACGAACTCTATCAAATACAATTACAGTATCATTCATTGAGTATCCGATAACAGTAAGAATTGCAGCAATAAAGTGTTGATCGATTTCCATACCGAAAGGCATAAATTTCCAACACAATGAATAAATTCCTAAAACAAAAATAACATCATGTGCAACAGCAGCTATCGCTCCTAATCCATATTGCCATTTTCTAAAACTAATAAGTAAATACAAAAATACAATTAGCATAGCACCCAAAACTGCCCAATAAGCATTTGCTTTAATATCTTCTGCAACAGTTGGTCCTACTTTAGAAGCTTGAACAACTCCTAATACTTTACCATCATAAGCATTAATAAATTTTTCATATGTTAATTCTGCAGAATAATTTTGCTTTAAGCTTTCGAATAACATTTTATTCACTTCTTCATCAACAGCACTTCCAGATTCTTCAATCTTGTATTTAGTTGTAATTTTCAATTGATTGTCATTACCTAAAGTTTTCACTTCGGCACTTCCAAATAATTTTGTCAATTCTTCTTTAACAACTTCAGCTTGCATTGGTTTTTCAAAACGAACTTGAAAAGTTCTTCCCCCTACAAAATCTACTCCTTGGTCAAATCCATTTGTAAAGATTGAAACCAAACTTACTACAGTTACTACTGCAGAAAAAACATAAGTCCATTTTTTAATCCCTAAGAAATCAAAATGGAAGTTTGTAAAGAAATTTTTAGAAAAATTAGTTACAAAACTCAAGTCGTTTTTACCTGCAATATTTTTGTCTATAAAAATTCTAGCTATAAAGATAGAAGTAAACAATGAAGTTATAATACCAATTAATAATGTGGTTGCAAACCCTTTAATTGGCCCTGAACCAAAGATAAACAATACAGCACCAATCAAGATGTGGGTAACGTTTGCATCAACAATAGAACGCATTGCCCCTTTCCAGCTATACGAAACTTCTACCGCTTCATTAAGAGACAATCCTGCTCTTAATTCTTCTTTTGCTCTTTCGTATATAATGATATTCGCATCTACTGCAGTACCCATAGTCAAAACAATACCAGCAATACCTGGCAATGTAAGTACAGCACCTAAACTTGCCAAAATTCCAAACATAAACAATAAGTTGACACCCAAAGCAATATTTGCATACCAACCTGCTTTACCGTAGTAAACCAACATCCATAGTGACACTAAAAGCAATCCAATTATAGCTGAATAAGTACCATTCTCAATAGCTTCTTGTCCTAAAGATGGACCAACAACATCTGATTGAATTATTTCGGCAGCAGCTGGTAATTTACCTGCTCTTAAAACGTTTGCTAAATCTTTGGTTTGTGTAACATCAAAAGATCCTGAAATCTCAGATCTACCACCAGAAATTGGTCCACTTGAAACACCTGGAGCAGAATAAACGATATCATCAAGAACAATAGCGATATTACTTTTTTGAGTATAAGCTCTCCCAGTTAATTCTTCCCATTCTTTAGCACCAAGATTATTCATTTGCATAGAAACCGCTGGCTTCCCTAATTGATCAAAAGTATCGCTAGCATCTGTTACAACACCACCACCCATTGAAGCAATATTATCTCTATTTCCTTTTAAAGCATACAATTCAACAACTTCTACATCTTTTTGTTTTGCATCTTTAATAGTAGTTGGTATTCCCCAACAAAATTTTGCATAACGTTGTTCACCTGTCAATAAAACTCTGATATCTGCTCTTTTAAAATAAGAGTTAACAACAGCAGTATCTTTTGGAGAGAAAAGACCTAAAACTGGTCCACCACCTTGAGAAACAATTTTATCAAACAAAGGATTATTTCCTTTTTTAGTAGAAGCCGAATCTTTAGTATCCGTCAACAAAGCACTTAATGAATCTTTTGCAACAGTTTTAGTTTCTGTTTTAGCAATTTCAGTTTTTTTCAATGACTCATTAGCAGCCATCATAAAATTACCAATTTCTTCTACTTTGTATGTTTCCCAAAATTCTAATTGAGCAGTACTTTGTAACAATTTCTTAATTCTATCCACATCTTTAGCTCCTGGCAATTCAACAAGAATTCTTCCAGTCTCTCCTATTTTTTGAATATTAGGTTGAGTTACACCAAATTTATCGATACGTTTTCTAAGTACTCCAAAAGCACTTTCAACAGACTCATCAACTTTTCTTTTAATTACTTTTTGAACTTGAGCATCTGTCATTTGAAAAGTAACTCCACCATCACCTTGCAAACTTCTATTTGCGAAAATATCAGGAGATGCTAATTTTACAGTTCCATTTGAATTGGCTTCAAATGCATCAAAAAATTTATCTAGATATGGTTTATTCCCTTCCATATTAGCAGTTGCATCTGCTAAAGACTTATTAAAAACAGGGTTTTTTGAATTATTAGATAATCCTTTCAAAATATCTTTAACAGAGATTTGAAGAATCACGTTGATTCCTCCTTCTAAGTCTAGTCCTTTGTTAATTTGTTTGTCTTTTGCTTCATTGAAAGTAAAATCTGTAAAACCTAAGCTAAACACTTTTTCTTTACCAATAGAATCCAAATATTTTAATTCTTTTTCTGGGTTTCCACCAGCAAACGTTTTTGCGTCACTTTTTATCTTACTTGAAACAAAAGTGAAAGAAAGTTGGTAAATACTTACCAATGCAAATAGAATTGCGAAAAATTTAATAAGTCCTTTATTCTGCATTATTACTAAAAATTAATTATTTTTATTTATTTATTTTTGTTTTAAACCCTATAAAATAAGCCATTACATCACTTTTTGAAAACAAAAAAGAACTGCACGATTTACATCATTTTTTTTAAACCGAGCAAATATATAATTAACGGAAAGATTAACCAATTTATTTATTGATTAATATCAAAAAAAAGACCGCAAAAATGCAGTCTTCTTTTTTTACTCGTAATTTATTATGCCAAAACTGCTTTCAAATCACCATTCATGCTTCTTACAGCCTCTGCACTTTTTGCAAAAGTAGCTTTTTCAGCATCATTTAATTTAATATCAACAATTTGCTCAATACCGTTTTTACCTATAATACAAGGTACACCAATACAAATATCACTTTGTCCGTATTCACCATCTAGCATTACAGAACAGGCAATCATTTTCTTTTGATCATTTAAAATACTATCAACCAAATAAGCAACAGAAGCTCCAGGAGCATACCAAGCTGAAGTTCCCAAAAGTCCTGTAAGAGTTGCACCACCAACCATAGTTGCTGCAGCTACTTTGTCCAATTCTTCTTGAGAAAGAAATTCTGAAACAGGAATACCATTATAAGAAGCCAATCTTGTTAAAGGAATCATAGTTGTATCTCCATGTCCTCCGATAACCATAGCAGAGATGTCATTTGAAGGCTTATCTAATGCTTTTGACAAGTAATATCTAAAACGAGAGCTATCCAAAGCCCCGCCCATTCCGATAATTCTGTTTTTTGGCAAACCAGTTGATTTTAACGCCAAATACGTCATTGTATCCATAGGATTTGAAACTACTACTACAATACAATTTGGGGAATGTGCCAAAACATTTTCTGATACTGTTTTTACAATACCTGCATTGATTCCGATTAATTCCTCTCTTGTCATCCCTGGTTTTCTTGGAATTCCAGAAGTAATCACAACTACATCACTGTTTGCAGTTTTTGAATAATCATTGGTAATTCCTGAAACATTTGTATTAAAACCAGTATTTGTAGCACATTGCATAATATCCATAGCTTTCCCTTCGGCAAAACCTTCTCTGATATCCAATAAAACTACTTCACTTGCAATTCCTCTATAAGAAATTGAATCTGCACAGGATGCTCCCACATTCCCTGCTCCTACAATGGTAACTTTCATTTTTATTTGTTTTTATTAATTTCAAACCAAAAAAGATAACACAGTTACTCTAAAAATTACGCATCGATATTTGCGTAAACTGCATTTTTCTCGATAAACTCTCTTCTTGGCGGCACCTCATCACCCATTAACATAGAGAAAACTCTATCTGCCTCTGCCAAACTATCAATATTTACTTGACGTAAAGTTCTAAAACTTGGATCCATTGTAGTTTCCCACAATTGCTCAGCATTCATCTCTCCAAGACCTTTGTAACGTTGAATTCCTGCGCTTCCACCCATTCTTTCATTGGCTTGATCACGTTGAACGTCATTCCAAGCATATTCTTTTTTATTTCCTTTCTTGACTAAATATAAAGGAGGAGCTGCAATATAAACATGCCCTTCTTCAATTAATTCTTTCATAAATCGGAAAAAGAACGTCAAAATTAAAGTAGAAATGTGGCTACCATCGACATCGGCATCACACATAATAATTACTTTATGGTAACGTAATTTTGAAATATTCAATGCTTTACTATCCTCTTCAGTTCCGATTGTAACTCCAAGTGCTGTAAATATATTTCGAATCTCTTCGTTTTCAAAAACTTTATGATGCATTGCTTTTTCTACATTCAAAATCTTACCTCTCAAAGGCAAAATTGCTTGAAAAGCACGGTCACGACCTTGTTTTGCCGTTCCACCTGCCGAATCTCCCTCGACAAGATATACTTCGCATTTTGCAGGATCTTGTTCTGAACAATCTGACAATTTCCCTGGCAATCCACCGCCACCCATAACGGTTTTACGCTGCACCATTTCTCTTGCTTTCTTAGCCGCATGACGCGCTTGAGCTGCAAGAATTACTTTTTGAACTATAATTCTAGCATCATTTGGATTTTCTTCCAAATAAGCTTCAATCATTTCACCAACAGCTTGACTTACCGGAGAAACAACTTCTCTGTTTCCAAGTTTTGTTTTGGTTTGACCTTCGAATTGAGGCTCAGCTACTTTTACAGAAATAATTGCAGTAAGACCCTCACGAAAATCGTCTCCTGAGATATCAAACTTTAATTTATCTAGCATTCCAGAAGCGTCTGCATATTTCTTCAACGATCTAGTAAGACCAGTTCTAAAACCTTGCAAGTGCGTTCCACCTTCGTGCGTGTTAATATTATTTACATATGAGAAAATATTCTCGGTATAACTTGTATTATAAATCAAAGCTACCTCAACTGGAATCTCTCCTTTTTCGTGATCCATAGAGATAACATGAGCAATAATAGGCTCTCTATTTCCATCAAGATAACGAATATACTCTTTAAGGCCTTCTGTAGAATGAAAAACCTCTGAAACAAAATTCCCGTCTTTATCTTTTTCTCTTTTATCTGTAAAAGTAATAGTGATTCCTTTGTTCAAAAAAGACAACTCACGCATACGAGCCGACAAAGTATCATACGAATACTCTATAGTTTGAGTGAAAATAGAAGGATCTGGGTAAAAAGTTACAATTGTACCTCTTTTAGTAGTTTCTCCAATTTGTTTAACCGGATATAAAGCTTTTCCTTTTTCGTATTCTTGTTCGTATACTTTTCCATCGCTACTGTGAACAGTTGCTCTTAAATGGTTTGACAATGCATTTACTACCGAAACCCCTACACCGTGTAGACCTCCAGAAACTTTATACGAATCTTTATCAAATTTACCTCCTGCACCAATTTTAGTCATTACAACTTCTAATGCAGAAACGCCTTCTTTTTTATGAATTCCAACAGGAATACCACGTCCGTTGTCTTCAACAGAAATAGATCCATCTTCATTGATATCAACTCGAATCGTATCACAATGACCTCCCATTGCCTCATCGATTGAGTTATCTACTACTTCATAAACTAAATGATGTAACCCTCTTACACCTACATCTCCAATGTACATCGATGGACGCATTCTCACGTGTTCCATTCCTTCTAAAGCTTGGATACTGTCTGCTGAATAATTGTCCTTCTTGATTTCTTCGCTCATATAATTTAATCTAAAAAAATGTGTTTTTCGTCTAACACGCAAATATATAAAAATGTAACCTACATAAGTGTTTTATTCCATTTATAAAAGGCTAAGTTATTAACAAAAGATGTGAATTTTGATGATAAAAATCAGTTTTTGCAACAAAATCGATATTTAATTTCAATAACAATGGAATTTCAATAACAAACAAAAGAAAGCTTGCTACATAGATGCAAGTAGCAAATTATATTCAAAAAATATGGTGCGAAAGATTAGGCAATTTCAATGGCAATCGCAAAAAATCAATTACAACAAAATAAAAAAAGAAATGCCAATTACAATTTCGATAGCAATAGTAATTTGAATAAAACAAAGAAAATTAGAATTAATATTGAATCCGCAGCTTAACTAACACATAATTTAATTCTAAATGAAAAATTAGCCACGGATGCCGCAGATTAGACTGATTGTCACAAAACTTAATTTTTTTCACAAATAACCTGAGTTCGATTATTCAATAATTTGGTTTTCATTGGATATCCTGCAAGGTTTTTTTCAGAACCTTGTAGGTATAAATACAAACAAAAAGACACCTACAAGGTTCTGAAAAAAACCTTGCAGGACCATTAACAGACATGATTTATTTGCAAATAAGATTTGTACTGTATAAATCGAACTCAGGTAAATAGTATAGTAATCAGTGTTATCCGTTAGCCATCGTGTAATCTAACATTATAAAACACAAATTTCCAAAACAACATTTAAAATGCCATTTTGGAAACTTGATAAGTACTACAATTTCGTTTTTTCAATTCATCATTAATATTGATATTGATATTGATATTCTATCTCATAATTCGAACATTCATTTCTTCTACCTTTTTATCCGATAAAAGAGATGGAGCGCCAAATAATAAATCTTCACTAGTTCCTGTTTTAGGGAAAGCCATAACTTCTCTAATGGATGCTTTTTTCTCTAAAATCATCATTAAACGATCAATTCCCCAAGCAATTCCTCCGTGTGGCGGTGCGCCGTATTGAAACGCCTTATACATCGTTCCCACACTTTTCATCATTTCTTCTTTGTTGTAACCCATATTTCTATAAGTCGCTTCGAGAATTTCTGATTTATGCGCACGAACTGATCCTCCACCTATTTCGTAACCGTTTAAGATTATATCGTACTGTTGTGCGATAATAGTACCAATTTCTTCATCATTACCAGTCATATGCTTTTGCAAATCATAAATCGCAGGCATCGAGAACGGATTGTGTGTAAATGTCCATCTACCCTCATCTGTTCTTTCAAACATTGGAAAATCAACTACCCAAGCCGGGCATAATTCTTTTGGATTAATTAAGTGTAATATTTTACCCATTTCTTGACGCACAGCATCCAAAGCTTTGTTGGCTGTGGCGTAATCTGCAGCTGAAAAGAAAACAATATCCCCAACTTGTGCGTCAGTGGCTTTTATAATTCCTGCCGCAATATCTTCACCTAAAAACTTAATAATTGGCGACTGCAATTCATCCTCATTCACAATAACATAAGCCAACCCACCTAGACCGTGCTGTTGCGCAATAGCCGTAAGGTTTTCGATCTGCCCTTTAGACATACGTTTGTTACCTTGCTCCTTGGCCGAAACCTTGATACATTTTACAATTCCGCCGTCTTCAATAGGTTTACTGAATACTTGGAAAGTCGTATCTTTTACAATATCGGTGATATCCTGCATTTTCAATCCGTAACGCAAATCAGGTCTGTCGCAACCATAAAAATCCATCGCGTCTTTGTATGTAATCACTTCAAAAGGACGCAAAATCCACTTGTTGCCATATATTTTCTTCACTACTTCATTAAACATTTTTGTGTTTAAATCTATAATCTGTTGCATACTCGCATAGGCCATTTCCATATCCAATTGCGTAAATTCGGGCTGACGATCTCCACGAGAATCTTCATCTCTAAAACAACGCGCTATTTGGAAATACTTTTCATACCCACTCACCATCAACATTTGTTTGAACTGTTGCGGTGCTTGTGGTAGCGTATAAAAGAAACCTGCTTGTTTACGTGTAGGAACAATAAATTCACGTGCACCTTCATCGGTTCCGGCACTTAAAATTGGCGTTTCAATTTCTAAAAATTCTTCTTCGTCTAAAATGTCACGTAATAATTTAATCACTTTATGACGGTTTACGATTGCTCGTCGCACTTCTTCATTTCTGTGATCTAAGAACTTATATTGAAAACGAATTGCTTCGTTTGTTTTTGCTGCTCTTTTGATTTCAAAAGGCAAGGTTTTGGATAAGTTTAAAATTTCTAATACTGAAGTTTCCAATTCAATTTTTCCTGTACGTAAACCTGAATTATAGTCATCTTCATTACGACCAACAACTTTACCTGTTACTGAAATTACTGATTCGGGTTTTAATTTCACTAACTCATCGATATTAGGAAATGATTCTCTGCTGATTCGCACTTGAAAAATCTCAAAACTAGAATCACGTAAATCAATAAACATCAATTCACCGTGGTCACGAACACTTGCAACCCAACCAGACAAAATCACTTCTTGCTGGATGTTTTCTTCGGATAATTGTGAAATTTTATGCGTTCTATAAATGTCTTTTATAATAATAGGAATTTCAGGAAGCGATTCTTCTTGACTTTCTTTATTTTCTGCAATAATTTCTTTCGAAACTTTTTCAGAAGCTTGCTCTTTTTCTAATACAGCGGCAGCTCCAAGTTTATCTAAAATAATCTGACGAATTACTTTTCCATTCGCTCCTTTTCCAATAATACCTAAAACCTTACCAACCAAAATACCTGCTTTTCCTTGGTCTCCAGCTTTAATATCATTGGCAACAGCCTCATTTTCCAAAATCACTTTAGCAATAACTTCTTGTACTTTCTCTTCTGAAATGGTATTCTCTTCAAAGTACTTGTTGTAGTCAAAAGTGCGATCTTTTAAATAACCTGTAATCGCATTTTGAACCAAAACCGCAGTGATTTTTTCGGCTTTAAATAACTTAAAAATATCCGTTAAATGGGCAATACTATGGATTTCAGCATACTCTTCGGCTTTTATATTGTTTGCCAAAGTTTTAGCAACAAACGAAGGGTCTTTAATTTCATTATTTATTTCTACAAATGTTTCTGAACGCAACTTATCTGCCGTAAAAAACTTAGCGTCTTGAGGTAAAACTCCACCGTTAATTAAAATAGATTCAACAGCGTAAGGCAAAGCGCTAGTATCGACTTTAATCGCTTCAATTTCATTTTTTATATTTACAAAAGGCAAATCTGGTTCCGAAATAAAACGGTAATCGGCTTCAAATTCTTTTTTACGCATTACTTTGGTTTGCTTTAAATCAGCATCCCACAACACCGTAGTTTGGTCTGGTCGAAATTCTTTGTGCTCAATAAAATAATTGAATTGTTTCTCCACTTCCTCTTTCAAAGCTTCCACCATAAACTTAAACGAGTTCAAGTTTTTGATTTCCGTTCTTGGATTTAATTCGTAACTATGTTTTTTGCGTAAAGACACCGAAACATCCGATTTGAATTCTCCTTTTTCTAAATTTGCTTCAGAAATCCCTAAGTTTTGAACAATACGCTGAATGTATTGCGCATAAATTGAAGCGTCTTCAATATTTCTAAGACAAGGCTCAGTTACAATTTCAATCAATGGAACTCCCGCTTTGTTAAAATCAACTAACGAAATTTTCTTTTCGTGCATCAATTTTGCAGCATCTTCTTCAATATGAACCTGAGTTAAATTCACTGTAAACTGAGTACCATCATTTCGGTAACAAGATACGTGTCCATCAGGAATTATCGGATTATGAAATTGAGTTATTTGAATATTCTTTGGATTATCTGGATATTCGTAATGCTTTCTATCCCAAGATATCACTTCATTACTAAATGACGAACCCACCGCTTTTCCAAAATAAATCGCCTTTGTAATTGCTTCTTTATTTAAGGCAGGTAAAACGCCCATTTGCCCCGTACAAACAGAACATATATTTTCGTTAGGTGTTTCTATTTCTTGATTTGGACAAGAACAAAACAACTTGGTTTTGGTATTCAATCGAACGTGTGTCTCAAGTCCTATTACCAATTCTAAATCGTGGGCTTTTATAGCCGCAGTTAATTGCTCCAATTCCATTATATCGTATCTTTTAAGAAGTTAGCAAACTTCAACACTAATTCATCATTATTTTTTGCTGCAGTAATCTGCAATCCGGTGCTTGTTCCTTGTGGTACCGTCAAAGTTGGCAATTGCCCTAAACTAAAACCAACCGTATAGGCATCAGACAAATACATTGCCAAAGGATCTTTTAAACTGTCTCCAATTTTTGGAGGAGTACTTGGTGTAACTGGCGATAAAATAATATCAACCTCTTGAAAATCTTTACTGAAGTTCTCCGAAATCTGATCTCTTAAAGCCAATCCTTTTAAATAAATTTCATCCGAAAAACCTTGTGACAATACTTGGTTCCCTCCTACAATTCTGCGTTTTGTTTCTTCCGAAAAATTTTCAGAACGAGTAACAGCATAGGTTTCTATTAAATTCTCCGCTTCGATACGGTTTCCGTAATTTGTTCCGTCAAGACGAGATAAATTAGAAGCTGTTTCCGCCATTGCTAACGTATAATACGTTGAAACTAAAATATCCGATTTGAAAAAATCCAATTCTTTTACTTCAATTCCTTTGGCTTTCAGTTTTTCGATAGTGGCTAAGAAATCGGTTTTTATTTGACTATCAATAGCATCACTTTCAATAAAGTTTTTGAAATACCCAATTGTTTTCACAGTTGAAGCTACAATCGCCTCTTCACTAATTTCTGTTGAATCAATTGAAGTTTGATCTTTTAGGTCTTTTCCGCTCATTATATTCAACACAATTCGGATATCTTCAATTGATTTTGCCAATGGACCAACACAATCCGTAGAAGATGCATAAGCCATAAGACCAAATCTGGAAATTCTTCCATAAGTGGGTTTGAAACCGTAAATATGATTGTATCCCGCAGGCTGACGAATCGAACCTCCAGTATCTCCACCAATTGAAAATGCAGTATATTTTTTTGCTACGTTTACAGCAGATCCTCCGCTTGAACCTCCAGCAACCAATGTTGGATCAATTGCGTTTTTTACAGCACCAAAAATCGTGTTTTCGCTAGAAGATCCGTGACCAAAACTATCACAGTTTTCTTTTACTAATGGAATAGCACCTGCATCCAATAATTTTTGAATAGCAGTAGCCGTGTAAGGCGATTTATAATTTTTCAACAAATCAGAACTTGCAGTAGCGTAAGTTCCTTGCAACATATACACGTCTTTAATACCAAAAGGAATTCCTTCCAACAAACCTATTGTTTCACCGTTTGCAATTTTAGCATCCACTTTACTGGCTAATTCTAAAGCCAAAGTATCTAACAAAGAATTTACAGAGTTGTAAGTATTTTGCTTAAGTTGATCTAATTTTTCTTGTACCAAAGCGACACAAGTTATTTGTTTTGACACCAATTGTTGGTGTATTTTTTTTATCTGAGAATCCATTTTTTATCCTTCTATAACTTTAGCAACTACTAAAAAACCATTTTTCTTGTTCGGGAAGTTTTCCAAAATTATTTGTTTCTCAATAGCCGAACTCTCTATCACAACATCTTCTCTTAAATTATTTACAGACACACAATTACGATTGACATTATTTGCAGTATTGTTATTTGAAGGAAGTGCATTTTTAATTACATCAAATAATTTGTTCACGCTCTCGGAAGGCTGTGCTCCTTTAATACTCGACAATATGTCGACTGTCATCGTTTTGCTCATAATTTTATTTCGTTTTAAAATCAAACTTTTAAGGTGGCGAATTTACAAAAGTTTTATTTGGGAATCCCATTTTTTTCAATGATTTCGATAGTTTTCAGTTAAAGAACCTTACTATTTAACATTATGTTAGAATTAAATGTATTTTGTAGTACTATTGTGAAATGAACCGATGGAATGACAAAAAAATATAACAAATAAGCCATTGAGTGTAATTATTTTTGAGCTTACGCTTTTGGATAGATTCAAAAATAATCAGCAATTAATTTTAAACATATAAGTCATATAAGTCATATAAGTTAAAGAAAGTTAGTTTCAAAGACTTGGAAGTCAAACTAACGATTAAAAGTGGATATAAGTGAAAAAGAGCTCATTATAAAACTTTATGTCTTTACTTAAATGAACTATTGGTTTTACTTAGTTTTATCCAACAAATTAAAAACTTATATGACTTATATGGTTTGAAAATAGATTTGACAAAATCTTGTTATTTTATAGAATGAAGCGACATTTATCAATTTTGAACCTTTATAACTTATTTTACTTTTACTCCTTTCAAAAACACCAGACTCGGTTTTAATTTTACCATTTGCTTTTCATCAACTTTCATCAAATCCTGATCAAAAATTACAAAATCTGCCCATTTACCCACTTCAAGACTTCCTTTTTCTTTTTCTTCAAAATTGGAAAAAGCTGCCCAAATGGTCATTCCTCTAATTGTTTCTTCTCTAGTCAAAGCATTTTCTATCTGAAATCCAGCCTTTGGATAATTTTTACTGTCCTTTCTCGCCACAGCGGCATGAAAAGTGAGCATTGGATTTACTTCTTCAATTGGAAAATCGGTTCCCAAAGCAACAATACCCGCCTTTTGAAGTAATTTTTTATAAGCATACGCATTCTTCAACCGATCTTTTCCTAAACGCTCACCCGCCCAATACATATCAGACGTAGCATGTGTTGGTTGTACCGAAGGAATAATTCCAGTTTTAAAATAGTCAAAATCGGCTTCCTGTATAACTTGGGCGTGCTCAATTTTCCATCTTCTGTCTTTTTTACCGGTCAACACTTCTTTATATATTTTCAATAAAACAGTATTAGCAGAATCTCCAATAGCATGCGAGTTCAATTGAAAAGGAGAATTGGCAATTTGCTTGGCAGTCTTTTTTAATTCTTCCACAGAAAAAAGCATTGCTCCATATTTCATTGGACTATCCGAATACGGTTTGTGCAAACAAGCACCGCGAGAACCCAATGCACCATCTCCATACATTTTAAAAGAACCCACATTTAAATTATCTGTTTTGTAAATTCCTTTTTTTAGATACCAATCAATATTCTTCTGATTAGCCGTAATCATGGCATAAATATTAATTTTTAGCGCTTTTGCTTTTTGCAGACTATCCATCAAATTAATAATGTCTGGATCCAAACCTGCATCATTCACTGTTGTCAAGCCAAATTGAAACATCACTTTTTCAGCATCTAATAATGCAGCAATCTGTTTTTTACGATTGGGCTTGGGTATTATTTTGAAAACCAACTCCATCGGATTATCAATTAAAACACCCGTAGGTTCGCCGTTTTCCATAACAATTTCACCACCAACAGCTTTTGTTGTTTTTGTAATTCCTGCCAATTTCAAAGCCACACTATTTACTACAATGGCATGACCGTCTATACGATTTAAAACCACAGGAATATTTGGAAAAGCCCCATCCAAATCTTCTTTGGTTGGAAATTTAGATACTTGCCAATCATTTTGATCCCATCCGTTACCAACAATAAAATCAGGATTTTTTTCTTTCTGAAATTTCTTTATTCGATCGATAACTTCTGTCATACTTTTAGTTCCTCTCAAATCAACCTCTTGCAAACTTAATCCATAACTATAAAAATGACAATGCGCATCATACAAACCAGGATACATAAATTTTCCTTTTGCATCAATGGTATTTTCAGAATCATAGGCTTTTGTTATTTCATCATTAGAACCAACAGCGACAATTTTGCCCGATTGAATAGCAATAGACGAGGCTTTATCAAAATCTTTGTTTACGGTATAAATGGAAGCATTTGTAATAATAGTATCTACGGTAACTTTATCTTTTTTATTACAGGAAACTAAAAAAATAAAAAAAAACAGAAAAAAAATATTCTTCATAATAAACAGTTTAATTATTGTAGCTAATATAAAGAAAAGAGCTTCAACAAACGGTAAATTATAGAATGAATTGTTTTAAGGAATAAATTATAATATTTCTTCTATTAAATATGTAGTCGTAT
The DNA here is from genome assembly GCF_965234445.1 of Flavobacterium rarum (SeqCode). Taxonomy (GTDB): domain Bacteria; phylum Bacteroidota; class Bacteroidia; order Flavobacteriales; family Flavobacteriaceae; genus Flavobacterium; species Flavobacterium rarum. The sequence goes on from NZ_OZ248501.1 coordinate 306,363, forward strand.
TGATTTCAAAAGTAAACCCAACTTGGTTTCCCATCAATTTATTTCCCAAAGGAGATTGAGGAGACAAAGCAATAACATTGATTCCTTCGATATTGATTTTTGGAAGCGCAAGACTGAGATACAAATAGATTCCATTGGCTTTTACTAAACTTCCCAAAACAATAGTTTCAGCGACTATAGAAGCGTCTATTTTATCCAAGACTGCTTTTTGGGTCAATACTTCTTTGAGTTTTGTATTGAGTTTTTCTTGTTCAATATGCATCATCGACAAAGCGGTCTCGTGCTTATCCCCTGCCGAACCTTTGGCATCGTTCTTTGAATCTTCGGTCAGAGCCACAATCATGTCTTTGAAAACGTCGATTCTGTCTTGAACTAATTGATGGTATTGCTGGTATATTTTTTGTTTGAAAGTCATTTTTTTTAGACTGCTTAGATTTTTAGACTGACTTAGACTATTAAATACTTAGATTGTTTTCTTTGAGTTTTAGAATTTACGCTAAAAAGACTTCTTAGATTTTATAATTTCTAAGAAGTCTAAATTAGTCTAAAAATCTAAGAATGTCTAGAAATCAAATTTATAATTTCCTCCTAACATTATTTGAAAACCTTGAACAGGATAATTCAACCATTTTTGATAGCTATTATTCATAATGTTATTGGCTTTTAAAAAAGTGGTAAATCGTTCGCTGTATTTGAATCGAACATTGGTATTCAAATCAAAGTAACCGTCCAATGTGATTGGTCCTGGAGCAGTAATATAAACGATATCGGTGTTCAACTGTTGATCTTTTCGTTCCCCCACGTAAAACAAATTGATCCCAGCAAACCATTTGTCAGTAACAGCAAAATCAAATTTAGAATTCAATTGAAGCATCGGTAAATTCCAAGCTTCTGATTGTGTTTTATTGGTATAACTACTAATCGTTGCATCGGCTTCGACGGATACTCCTTTCATTAAATCCGCTTTTATTTCTCCATAAAAACGCATGATTTTCACATCATCGTAAATCACTTGAAATGAATTTCCGAAAGCATAATTGGCATTCGTATCATTTTCATTGTAGTCATTACTCTTGAACAATGCTTTATTTTCGTCATATATATAGGATGCTTTTATATCATAACTCACAGTGCTGGCCAACTTTCCTTTTAATCCTGCGTGAACATCATACAATTCATTTGTTGGTTTAATATATAATGTAGGCGACACGAATGGATTTCCATCCACAAAACTATTATAAGTATTTTGATGTAAATTCCCAATTGCACTCGCATAAAATATCATCAAATCACCCACTACTTTATAGGAAGCAGTCACCGATGGATAGACATAGAATTTGTTGGTATTATTTTCTTTCCCCATACTATACATCAAGCCTGCTCCAACATCAATGGTCCAATCATCTCTTTTCATTACAAAACTGGGCACTATTCCCAAGTTTGTAAATCCATACTTAATGTCTGCAGTATTGGTTTCTAAATAATTTTTCTTGAAACTGCCGTCCAGATAATCCACAAACACTTTCGTTTTTATGGCTTCGTCCATAACATCAAATTTAAAAGTTGGCGCTAATAAAAAACGATTCTCTGCCGAACTAAATGCATCTGAAAAATGGGAAAGCTCAAGATTCACATCTTTTACAATCCCTTCTTCAAAAGCAATATTTCCTCCAGCTGTAATCGTATTGTACGATTGTTGTGGATTAATGCCATTGACTAACGCCATACTCTCTGGAAGCGTTAATGAATTTCCAAAATTGGCAGGTAATCCGTACCAATTATAAATTTGGTTTTGATAACCCAGTTTTACATTCCAAGCCATTTCCTGTTCATTTGATCCATAAATCAAGTTTACATTGGTATCATAAAATGAATCGGCAAGTGTAATGCCTTTTATTCCTCCTTGAGACGAATTGTGACGAAACATTCCTCCTATGTATTCATTATTATTCAGATCTTCATTCAAGTACAATTCGGCGTTCAAAGCGCCATAATTTCCAATACCAAGGGTTGCATAATTTTTAAACAAACGCTCTTGTTTTGCTCTTTCAACGCCTTGCGCATTTCCTTTGGATGGAGAAAAAGTAGAAGCTACGGGGAAAGGCAAAATAGAATATTTGACAATCTCCTTTTTGGAATTCTCATCCGACGTAATTACGGGAACTTCTTTTACTTTGAAAGCATCAGATATTGTTGGAGTATAAGGCTTCACCACATTTACCACCTCGGTTCCAATATTATCTTTTTTGTCTTGGGCAAAAGAAAATTGTGAAAATAGCAAAAGAAAAATCCCCACCCCAACCTTCCCCGAAGGGGAGGGAGCCGAAGTCGAAAATTGCTTATTTACGAATGCTTTTATGTTTTTGATTATCATCTTTGTTTTTTCTCTATTTTCTAATTTCTTACCTCTATTCTCTGCCCTCTACTTTACACTTCCCATTCTCCTTTTGCAATAAATTGCGTTTTGCCACCAATTTTTATATCAAAATTATCACCAGACAATTCCCCGTCAAAATAGATTCTCGAAGGTCTATTGATGAAATCGCCTTGATGATTAACCATTTTAATTTCTGACGAATGGTATTTCAAAAGAAAAGCCTGCAGACAAGTACTCGCACTTCCTGTCGCCGCATCTTCAATCAATTGATTATTTTCTATACAAAACATTCTGCTGTACAATTCTCCTTGATCAAAACAATACAAATACAGCGCTCTATGATTTGTTTTACAATGCCATTGCAACCACTCATTCATTTCAGACAAATCAAAACGTACACACTCTAAAGCCTTTATGCTACTCAAAGGAATAATCACAAAAGCACTTCCTGTAGTCACTTCCTGAATGGGTAATTTATCCTCAAAATCGGCACTAGTTAAATTACTAAAAGACAAAATATCTGATTTTGAGAAAATATCTAAAAAACGAGGTTGTGCCGCCTGCAACCAAACCAAATCTCCCGATTGTTGAATTGGAATTTCACCAATGGGTACCGATAATTTAAAATTCCGAGGATTCGTCTCCACTATTTTATTCATCAAAACCCACGAAGTCCCAATTATGGGATGACCTGCAAATTGCATCTCACTAACTGGCGTAAATATTCGAATTGTTGCTACATTCTTTTCTGGTTGAATCTGAATAATAAAAGTACTTTCTGCGAAGTTAATTTCGCGCGCAATGTTCTGCATCTCTTCTGTACTTAAATCACCAGCATCCGTAAAAACTGCCAACTGATTGCCTGCATATTTTTTTTCTGCAAAAACATCTACTATATAAAAAGGTAATGCCATTCTGTTTTTTTATTTCGTTATTGATGAATTGGTTTTGGCTTCTTCTGTTTTTATGCTATTCAATTCGGTTTTGGCTTCTTCCACCACATCCGAATAATCCGTGAAATTTTCGATTACATTTTCTAGAACATAAGTCGCTTGATAACTGTCTTTCAAACCGTAATAGTTCTTGGCCATTAGAACCAAACCTTTGGCTCCAAAATAACGGTAACTCGAATAATTTTTGGCTAATTTTTGAATAGCTGTATTCGAAAGTTCAAATTTTCCGTCTTTGTTTTTAAAATAAGCGTCATAATACAACGCTTCTGCCGCCAATTCTCCTTTGCTTACCGTTAGTAATTTTGCGTAAGCACCTTTAGCTTTGGCTTCATCACCCGATTTCATAGCAGAACGGGCAACTATAATTTGAGCATCACTTTTTACATTTTCCTCCGCTTTTGGGTTGGACAAAACCTTATCTGCATACACTACCGAATTTGGATACTCTTTTGTTTCATAATAACATTTCATCAAATTGGCTTGAGCAAATGTTTTATTTTGAGCAAAATCAGCTTCATTTTCCAAACGAACCAAAACCGGAATTCCTTTGTCACAGTTTTTATCTTTCAAAAATATTTGTGCCAATCGAACCAAAGACCGCTCCGTGTATTCGCAACGAGGTTGAGCAATCACATACTCATAATTAGGAACCGATTTGCTTTCTGAACCTTCTGCGTAATACAATTGTGCTAATTGGAAATTGGCTTTCAGAATGTGAACTCCATTTGAAAACTTAGCAACATAACTGCTGTATCCCGAAATTGCTTGCTTGGTATTATTTTGTTCAAATTGTTTTTCGGCTGCTTCAAAAGTGTCATTATCCAAATCCAAATCGGTTACTGCCACAAAATCCAATGTGCGCACCCAAGTTGCATATTCATCTACTTTTCCGTTATCCACATAAATTAGTCTGGCAGTAGCAACCGCTTCATACCCTTCGGGAGTTTTAGGATATTCGGAAGCTACTTTTTTAAACTTTGTTATAGCCAAATCATCACGATCTGAATTATAATAAATCAATCCTTGACGTAAAATTGCTCTTGAAGTATACGAACTGTTTTTAGAACTATTTACTAATTTATCATAGGCTTTTATAGCCAAATCATGTTTGTTTTCGGCAACATAGGTGTTCCCCAATTCAAACAAAACATCGTCTTGATAATCTGATTTTGGATACAATGTCAAAAACGCATTCAGTTCTTCTATCTTTTTACTGTTTTTGGAAAGAAATCCATAACAAAGCGCTTTTTGGAAATAAGCATAATCGCCATCTACACTTTTCAATTCTATTACCTTATTATATGCATCTAAAGCTGATTGGTATTTAGTTGTCACAAATCGGCAATCTGCCAAACGCAAATACGAATCATTCAAACGAAATTTATCGACTTTATTATTGTCTACCTGACTTTGGAAAGAATTCCCGGCCGCATCGTATTCCTTTAATTTAAAATTAGCGTAAGCAATATTGTAATTGATGTTTTTAAATTCGGTAGTTTCTTTGGCTTTTTCCGAATTCAAAAACAGCTGATAACTCATTAAAGCGTCTTTGTAATTTTCTAAATTAAAGTCTGATTCTGCTTTCCAAAAGGTGGCACGCGCAGTAATAGTGGCGTCTTTCTGTTCTTTTACTGCTTTTTCAAACATTGTAACAGACTCAAAATAATTTCCTTCAGTATATAATTCCAAACCTCTGTAAAAAACTACTTTTTGATACGCTATTCGGTTTTCTGGAGTTTTGTTTTTCTCCAACAAAACCAATGCTTCTTTGTAGTTTTTGGATGAAATATAAGAATCTATTAGTAATTTTTCGATTTCAGGATGGTTAGCATTCGTTGGGTATTTAGTCATAAAACCAACTAAAACTTCAGGAACACTTTGGTACGAATTCCCAATTTCATAACTCAATTTGGCGTAATTAAAACTAGCATCTTCTTGCAGTTTTAAGTTAAAATTCATTTCAGAAGCATTCTTGAAAGCATTCAAAGCTTGTTGCTTTTTTCCCAATTCCAAATAACTTTCACCCAAATGATAATAGGCATTCTGGGCTATAAAATCGTTCCCGCCAATAATTTTATTGAATTGAGAAATGGCGTTTTCATAATCCTTTTGCACATAATTGGCATAACCCAATTGATAGAAATCGTGGTTACTCCATTTCCCTTTTTTCCCTTTATAACCTACTAAATAAGGAATTGCTTTGTCATATTGCTTCAAATTAAAGTAACTTTCGCCAATGATTTTATCTAATTCAGATTTTTCGGCTGAAGTAGAATTCGGCATTGCTTTAATTCCTAAATCAATGGCTTTTTGAAAATCGCCTGATTTAAAACTCATATCCGATTTGTAATAGGATAATTTTTCGGCATATTTTTCATTGCCGGAAACCTGGTCAAATTGCTTATTGGCTTCTGCATAATCATCCGATTCATAAGCCATAAAACCCATATAGTACTTGCTTTGCGTAGCATATTCATCGGAATTGACAACTCGACTAAAATATTTTTTTGCTTCTTTCAGTTTTTTGGAATCAAAATAAGCATATCCTTTTTGAAAAATAAACTTGTTACTTTCTCCTTCTTTCAAAACACTTTCGTCCACTTTTTCAAACCATTTCAAGCTCTCTTTGTAATCTCTGTGGTCAAAATAATAATAAGCAACATCCATAAAAGCCTGATTTTGCTTGCGACTTGCCGGATGTTCTTCCACAAAACGATTGATCAATTCCTCTGCATTATCCTGATCGGTTCGAATCGCGCAATTGGCAATGTAATAGGCACAATCCGATTGTAAACCTTCGGTTGTTGCAGCATTCTGAACCTGCTTAAAAATAATTTGTGCCGATGCATATTGCTTGTCTTCGTATAAAGAAAGTGCTTTATCGAAATCTTTTAATGAATACGTATTAATTGCAGATTGTTGAGAATAAAGGGACGTTATTTGAACAGTAAAAAGGAATAAAAAAAGTCCAGGAAGTTTACGCATTGTTATTTTTATTTAATGTTCAAATATATTTAATCTGTTTCTATAACGAAAGGCTCTTGGGTTTTATTATGAATTACTTTTTAACCCTCACCTCTAGTCCCTGTCCAATCCCGTTAGGAATCGGGAGAGGGGAGCAAGAAATAGAATTTGCCTTTTTTTTGAAATTTTGCCTTTTGCCTTTTGGAATTTGATTTTCCCCTTTTATTTTTTCCCTTTTACTTTTGTATTTGGATTTTATCTTTTTACTTTTACCCAATAAACAATTTCTATCATGTCACAATCAGTACTGTCTTTAAAAAACGTAAACATCTACCAAGAAGGAAAAATCATTTTATCCGATGTTAATTTAGAAGTCAATCATGGCGAATTTATATACATCATTGGAAAAACGGGTTCTGGAAAAAGTAGTTTATTAAAAACATTATATGCCGATTTGCCATTAACAGAAGGAGAAGGTAAAATTGTCGAATTTGATTTGGCAACTTTAGAAGAAGATGACATTCCGTTTTTGAGAAGAAAGATTGGAATTGTTTTTCAAGATTTTAAATTACTCCCAGATCGTTCTGTACAAGACAACATGCTTTTTGTTCTAAAAGCAACCGGCTGGACAGATAAAGAAGAGATGGACTCCAAAATTGAAGAAGTCCTTTCTAAAGTAAACATGAAAGACTTTGCAACCAAAATGCCTCACCAACTTTCTGGAGGAGAACAACAACGAATCGCTATAGCTAGAGCGTTGTTGAATGATCCAGAATTTATTCTTGCCGACGAACCAACAGGAAATCTTGACCCACAAACCAGTATTGAAGTTCTTGAAGTTTTAAGAAAAATCAATGCTAATGGTAAAACCGTTATTATGGCTACTCATGATTATGCCCTGTTGATGAAATACCCATACAAAACATTAAAATGTGAGGACGCAACCATTTTTGAGGTGGTTCAGAGAACGGTGTAATGCTGTCCATTCTCATTCCTACTTACAATTACAATGTATATCCACTTGTTTTAGAATTACAAAAACAATGTTTGGAATGTAAAATTGTGTTTGAAATTTTAGTGCAAGATGATGGTTCGAAACTGTTTCTTGATGAAAATCAGGAGATAAATAGTTTAAAAAACTGCCGTTTCGAAGTATTAGAAAAAAATACTGGCAGAAGTGCTATTAGAAATTTATTAGCAAAAAAAGCCAAATTCAACAGTTTACTTTTTTTTGATGCCGATACAATTCCAATAAAAAATCATTTAATCAAAAACTACATTGAACAAATTAACGAGGAAGAAAAAATCGTTTATGGCGGAATAGAATACCAAAAAGAAAAACCTGTAAAAAGTCAAATTTTGCGTTGGAAATATGGTCATTCAAGAGAAGCGCTTACAGTTGAAAAACGCAAGAAAAACCCCTATTTATCTTTCTTGACATTAAATTTTTTAATTCATAAAAACATTTTTGATAAAGTTTCTTTCAATGAAACCATTCCCAATTTAAGACATGAAGACACCCTGTTTTCGTATAATTTAATGCAGCAAAAAATTAAAATTATACATATTGCAAACCCGGTTTTTCATTTAGGATTAGATGATTTTGAAATTGCTATAAAAAAAGAAAACGAATCGATTTTGGGTTTAAAATACCTTATTGACCATAAATTATTGCCCACAGATTATGTTCGAATTTCCAAAATTGCAACCAGAATTGATAAATTGAAACTCAACTTTTCTTTTGCCTTTTTTTATAATATATCACGATTCATTTTTCTTAAAAATCTATCAAGCAAAAATCCTTCCTTATTTATTTTTGATTTATATCGTTTGAGCTATTTGTGTAAATTAAACTCAAATTAAATATGTATCGTAACTATTCAGCCTAACAAAATCTTGACACAAATTTCACGAATTAGCACAAATTGGATTCAATTAGAAAATAATATTTCACTAATTTTATCAACATCACTAATTTGTGAAATTAAAACAGATTTTTTTTCGTGTAAATTTGTGCAATTTGTGTCTACTTTTATTTAAAATCCTATACTAATTTCCTTCAAGCTGAATAGTTACTATGTATCAAACTTTCAAAAAAATTATAACCAAAGTTGTCTCAAGAAAATTTATTTTTGAACAAGAGGAAACTTTACGAAGTTGGTACTCTATTTTTTATGCAGGAAATAAATACGAATGTAATATTTGTCTAAAAAAATTAAGAAAATTTATTACGTTATCAAATGAAGATTCTCTGTGTCCCAATTGTGGAAGCCTAAAAAGAAATCGGAGATTATGGTCACTTTTAGAAACCGAATTGTTAGTTCCTAATATGAGTATTTTAGATTTTTCCCCTTCAAGATGCTTATATAGAAAATTGAAAAAGATGAAAACCATCAACTATAAAAGCACTGACTTGTCTGGGGATTTTATAGCTGACCATCATTTTGACATTACCAATTTAGAAATCACAGATAATAGTTTAGACTTGGTTATTTGCTATCATATTTTGGAACATGTTAATGACGACGTTCAAGCGATAAAAGAATTGTTCAGGGTTATGAAACCTGGAGGTAAAGCATTGATTCAAACACCGTTTAAGGATGGCAACATTTACGAAGATTACTCCATTGTATCCGATGAAGAACGATTAAAACATTTTGGACAGGAAGACCATGTTCGAATTTATTCGGTTTCTGGATTAGGAAAAAGACTGGGAAACTGTGGTTTTTTGGTTAAAATAATAGAGGATTCTTCTACGGAAAATAAATATGATTTTGATAAAAAAGAAATAATTATTTTAATTACCAAACCCTTAAATTGATAGAAATGGCATTTTTCTCAGTAATAATCCCACTCTATAACAAAGAAAATTTCATTGAAAATACGTTAAAAAGTATTCTCAATCAAAACTTTGCTGACTTCGAATTGATTATAGTAAATGATGGCTCTACAGATAAAAGCGAAGAAAAAATATTTGGATTTAATGATTCTAGAATTCATTATTATAGCAAGGAAAACGGCGGAGTTTCCTCGGCAAGAAATTATGGTATAGAAAAAGCGAAATCCAACTATATCACTTTTATAGATGCAGATGATTTTTGGTACCCTAATTTTTTAAAAGAAATGCACAAAAACATTAATAAGCATCCTGAATTTAAGGTTTTTTCGGCAGCAATCGAAGTTGAAACTTCAAAAAAAGTGATTCCATCTAACTATTCGATATTAAAAACTGGCGATTGTGAGATTGTTAATTACTTTGAAGCTAGTAGCAAAGAATCGGTTATTTGGACTTCTTGTGCTGTTTTTTACAAAAGTGTTTTTGAAGAAGTTGGCAATTTTGACATTAAAATTAAAATTTCTGAAGATACCGATTTGTGGATTCGAGTTGGGCTTAATTACAAAATTTTATTTTCTTGGAAAATCCTAGCTCGTTATTGTTACGATAGCAATAGTGTTTCAAGAAATTTGAAATATATTATGGAAGAAAGCACGTTCCTGAAATATAGCATTGAAGAAAAAAAGAATAAACCATTAAAGAAATTTTTAGATCTCAACAGATTTTCAATGGCTATAAAATGCAAACTGATAGGTGATCACAATCGATTTAAAAATTATTATGCAGAAATTCATTATAAAAATGTTGGGCTAAAAAAAATTATATTGCTAAATCTTCCTTCTTTCATTTTATTTAAATTAATAAAATTAAAAAGCTTCAGTACTAATTTAGGATTAGGAAATTCTGTTTTTAAATAGTTCCAATTTGCAAAAATCTCTAACATAATCTTTTCCATCAAACTTAACGGAATCTAGAACCAAACAAACAGAACCTGAGGGAAAATTTTCAATTCTCTCGAAATGTTAGTTGAATTAACAGACAAAAATTGGGTTTATTGAGGCGATTATTTTTTAGAAATCCAATCTTTAATATCACTTCAAAACATCAGTTAAAGCGACTAACAATTAGTGCTAGTTTTCATGAGCTTGTTCATCACGAGTATTTGCCTTGGGCAATGTAATAAAAAATAGACTCTTTATTTTGAATTGAATTTTGTATTCCCTATCACCGAAAGTTTTCCTCTAACTTCAGATGTTTTTGAAACTTCAATCAATTGAATATTGTCATTAGTTATAATTTTTCTAATTCTTTATATTTTTGAATTCCTGACAAACCCACTTTATATTTTTCAACAACTACATTCCAATCAATGTAATTTTCTCTGACAAGAAAAAACACATATTTAAGCAACCAAACATATACTAAATTAGCTTTTATTTTATAAAATAAAGCTGCTCGTGCAAATAAAATTTTATCATCTCCTTGATATTGACCCGAACATAACAATGGATGAGTAACAATAATAAATGGATAAAATAGTACTTTTAGCCTTAACTTAATTGCATCTCGTAAAAACAGATATTCTTCTGCGGTTTCAAAATAAGAACCCAAACCAAAATTTTCATCAAAACAAATATTGTTATCTTTAATATCCTTTAATCGAAAAGATATCTCAATTGAACATACGTTCCAGATACTTTTCATGGAATGATTATACTCCGTTAGAGAATTATTTTGAGGTTTATTTAATCCTTCCCGTTGGTGATTGAATGTAATTATTGAGGCATTTGTTTTTTGATTAAAGGCCGTAATAATTTCTTTATCAAAGTTTGGAGAATAAACAACATCGTCATCAGTAATCAAACAAATCTTTTTAGTAGCATTATTAATTGCTAAATTTCTGCTTTTAGACAATCCTTTTTCATTGGTGTTTATCACTCTAATTGTATCAAAATTAGATGTCAAAACTTTGTCATCTGATTGATTGATTATCAAAATATTGAAGTTAGAAAAATGTTCAAAAGGAAACATCGCCTCTAAAAAAGCCAACGAAGATTTGTTTTTGGTTGCAACCAAAATTTCAAAATCTTCTCTTTTTAATAAACTCGTCATTTTGGGTTGTGTTCAAAGTTAATGAGGCAATTGTTTGTTTGAATCATAATCATAATTGTTCTCTAAGATTCGTTTACGATGGCTGTTAAAACTTTCATTAAAAATACTTCTACTGCCCTGATATTGGGGACATGTTATAAAATTTAGATCTAAAAGGGTATGAAATATATCATCACTTACATAAGGCAAAATACTATTTTTTTGAATTAAAACGGATTTTTCTTTATAAAAAGACTTGTATGAATTTGATAGCCAGACAATAAAAGGGATTTCTACCGACTTTGGCAAATTTACTTTGAGAAAATGTCCGAAGGTATTGTTTTGATCATAAACATTTTCAGCATGGTCCGATAAATAAATGCAAGAATAAGTAGTTTGCAAATTCTTAGCCGCGTTGGTCTTTAAAATATCAAATATGGAATTTAATATATAATCGTTATAAAGAATTGAATTATCATACTCGTTTACAACTTGTTCCTTATTGTTCTTAGCTTTATAAAATTTTGAAAACTGCTTCGGATATCTTTTAGAATATGTAGCGTGAGAACCCATTAAATGAACAATGATAAACTTATTTTTTGAAGCATCATTAAGCGCAGCTTTAAATGGTTTCAATATTTTGTCGTCATAAGATACTGTATAAAAAGCTTCTATGGAGTTATTACTAGATTGATTCACAAATAGTTTGTAATCTGAGCTTTGTGCCAAATTGTAAATAGCATTTTCATATAAACCAATTGGAGATTGATTAGAGAGCCAAAATGTTTTGTAATTAGCGGATAAAAAAACATCAAAAACACTACAACTCTTATCAATCGGTTTCTTATTCTCAAGATTAGATTCTGTAAGCATGCTTAATACAGAAGGTATGGTTGACGAATATGGACTGACCACATTTTTATAAACAATGATATCATCACGAATTTGTAATAAAGGATTTGTAATTTTCGAGTACCCATACAAAGACATATGATTGCGACTCGCTGATTCTCCAATAACCAAAACAGAAACATTGTTGGGCGAATTTTGGGGAATAATTTTGCAATTGACTTTTATAACTTTACGCTTTTTGAATTCATTAAAATCTTTTATTTCACGATTAAAATATACCATAGCCCTATAGGTTGAAGGGATACTTTTTGGTAAAAGCCAATTATTACAATAGTTTCTATAGTGAAAAGAAAATGATACTAACAAACTCAAAAAAACTGAAAAAAACAAAAATTTGGAGTTTAAATAATAACTTGGTTTTATTTTAAAGGCTAAAAAAACAAGAAGAAAATAAGGAATCAAAAACAAAAATTGATAATTAAATTTTGATTCTATAAATTCAAAAACTTCACTTGCATTCGAGTTTAGCAAAGTAAAAATACTTGATGCGGTTATCTGATCATCAAGAAAAATCGAATGGACAACATTACAAAAAGTTTCAAATGTATATAGTATTAAAATAAAATAGTAGAAACTGTTTTTTTTTAAAATATAAAACACAGACATCAGCAAAGGAAGCCAGCTTAAAGCCGTAACCAATTCTCTGATATTAAAAGTAGCACTGTTGCAACAAAACAGTACAAATTGTGAAAAGCAAATGAGAAGAATGAGATAATTTGGCGTGATTTTTTTAAGCTCAATAAAGTTTTTCACCATAATATTAAAATAGAATTTTCTTAAAAAAAATCATTAACCCCAACAAATACAAACCAGTAGAATAGCAATACCCAATTAAAATTCCTTCAACTCCAAAATCATTGATAAAATATTGACTCAATAAATAAAAAAGAAGTAAATATATTAATTCGAATAAAACAAACGAAACTAACCGCTTTTTTAACCACAAAGTATAACTCAAAATTAAAGAAGCTATTTTTAAAACATCACCTACCATTTGATAAAAAAATAATGTTTCAACTGGCTCAAAAGATTTTGTAAACAACAAGGATATAATTTGGTGTCTTGCAAAATAAATTATCAAAACCATTGCCATAAATCCTGGAAGAACTGTTTTGTAAAATTCATTAAATATTTTTTTTAAAGCCACGTCAGTATCACAGTCAGCTAATTTCGGTAAATGGTATATCAAAAAAAATGAGGTTACAAACAACATATAATAATTAGAAATCAAATCTATGGTAACCCAATAACCTGCTTGTCGTAAACCAACTAATTCAATACAGTTTTTTCGAATAATCAAAAGCACAATTGGAGTAATAATGGAAGACACCAATGCCATGATTGAAAAAGAAAACAGTTTTTTTAAAATCAAAAAATCAAAAAAGATGAATTTTATTTTTGAAAAAAGATGAATTTCTTGGTTTAAAAAATATAAAGAGGCAAAAAACAACAAAGCACTTGTGACGAGTATTGCCAATAATGAACCAAAGGTTTTAAATTGTGTAACAAGTATCAAACTAACTACAAAACCAATGCAAGAACTTATAATGTTGAGATAAATGCTTTTTTTAGGTTTATTTAAACCCGTAATTATTGCTGTAAAAATTACAGAAAAAGCAAACCATGGTAAGGTAAATGCAAAAATTTGGAACAAAATAGCATAGTTAAAATTGCTCCCAAAAACAGCATCATTAAGATACGATGCTCCAAAAAACATAAACAAACTCAATAGTAAAACAACAAATAAAATACTTATTAGTAGGGTAGAAATAAGCTTTTGGAGTTTAATATTGTCATTTTTTGCTTCTACAACATACTTTGTTACTCCTACCTGAAACCCAAGTGTAGAGACTGTTTCTATACCTGAAAAAAAGTTTTTAAAATTGCCAACAAGTGCCAATCCTGCTGGACCGACAAAAACTGCTAAAACTTTTGAAATAATTAGTCCAAATCCAATTTTTATGAATACACCAACACTATTCAAAGAAAAGATTTTGAATAGTTGCGCTTGCATTATTTTTTTTATAAAAATCAATTTAATATGTATTTAAAATCTCAACAATACAATCTACCGCATCATAAGTCATTACAGGACTGATTGGCAAACTCAAAACTTCATTATGAATCTTCTCAGTAATTGGAAAAGTGAACATATTCCAGTTCGAAAAAGCCTTTTGTTTATGTGGCGGAATTGGATAATGAATCATCGTTTGAATTCCGTTATCCATAAAATCACGATGAAAAAGGAATGTAGCGTTTTTGGCTTGGCTTATAAAAGCATTCCAATTGGCATAATCATTTTCTTGATATCGTTTTATTGTGTAATTTTTCACATTTGAGGATTAAAGACTGGAAAAGTACGCAATTAGAGGAATACTCTAATTACAAACTGTAAAAAAAATCCAAACACAGATCTAAATTGAAGAAAATTTGACACAGATTTCACAGATTTATTTGCGCTAATCTGTGTTTAACTTTTTTTGGGTAAAGACCTCACCTCCCTTTCAGGACTTTATCTCCCGTTTTCCCGCGAGAGGGATCGGCCAAATTACCGAAGTAATGGCAAGAGCCCGACCGTATTAAGGGAAGTGGCCGAATAAGCGGTATGAATATTGGGCCACTTGCCTTAATGGGGTCTCGCCCAAAAAATTCTTAATCTAAAAGCTGTTTATCGTTTATGATTGATGGGTGATAGTTGCCATTTGTATTTTTTGGCCAATAAACGTACTATAATAATTACCAAAGAGGTAATGAGATAAATAACATCTTTCTCTACATTCAATTTTAAGAGGGTAAAAAACACAATTCCGCCCAAAATACAGATGGTTGCATAGATTTCTTTGCGGAAAATTACAGGGATTTCGGTACATAAAATATCACGAATTACGCCTCCAAAACAGGCAGTTAAAGTTCCCAAAGCCACACAAATTATGGGATGAAGTTGGTACTCTATTCCTTTTTGGATTCCGATAAGTGTAAAAACACCCAAACCAATAGTGTCGAAGAGTGCTAGTGATTTACGCAATTTGTCCAATCGTTTTCGGAATAGTATAGTCAAAAGAAAGCCAACTGTAATTACATAAACATAGGTTAAGTCTTGCATCCACCCTACTGGCATACGCCCTATCATGACATCGCGCAAGGTTCCTCCGCCTACTGCAGTTACAAAGGCAATAATATAAACGCCAAATGGGTCTAATTTTTTGTTCATAGCTGTTAATGCGCCTGACATTGCAAAAGCCATAGTTCCGATGATGTCGAGTAGGTGAAACATTGTTGTTTTTGATTTTTATATTTATTGAGAAGGATGAATTAGGAAATTTAATTTTAACTTTTAAATTCTCTTAAAATCCAAATCCTGAAAATCGTAACTAAAGTCAGTGAGTTCAGAGATTGGTTTCATTTTAATTCCTATTGCTTTTCCGTTTGCATCTAATTCAAAAAACAAATGAGCATCAGCTTGAAAATAGGGATTGTTCCATTTTACCACTAAATTTTTGTCTTTGTATAGGAATAATTCTCCCGAAAGTTGCGGAGAACGTTTGGATGCAAAATACAAATTTCCTTTCTTTTCGTTTATTACAATTTCGCCCAACCAATTGTCTTTGTAGCTACCAATGTAGGTATTGAAGTCAATTTTGACATTGTCTTTTTTGTTTTTGGCTACAGTTGCCCAAACTTCTTCTGTTACTTTATCTGCCGTTTCCTCGTTGGCTTTTACACGATTGCTGTAAATAGTAACATAATCATCTGATTTTATACCCAGATAACTATCTTTTATGGTATTGGTAATAGCAGTAAAAGCGGCACCCGATTGTTGGTTGGTCAATACTACAATTCCTAAATTTAACTCAGGAAATAAAGTAACCTGAGTGACAATTCCTTCAAGACCTCCAGTGTGTGTAACTTGTTTATACCCTTTTACATCACTCAAAAACCAGCCCAATCCATAAGAACTAAAATGAGTGTTGTAAGGTGGCTTTGTGGTTGCAGGAATTATGGTTTGAGGCGTCCACATCTCTGTATGTTCTTTTACGGAGAATAATTGTTTGTTTTCGGTACCGTATTTTCCATTATTCAATTGCATAATCATCCATTTGCTCATATCGTTTACACTTGAGTAAATTCCGCCAGCTGGATCTAGAATTTGATCTTGGTATCGCTTAATTACTTTTAGTTTTCCGTCCATTGGTACATGAGGAGCGATAACATTGCTAGTGTCTTTTAATCTAATAAATGAAGCCGCACTGTTTTTCATATCCAATGGTTTCATAATTTGTGTTTCAATGAACTCACACCAAGTCATACCACTTACTTTATTAATTACTTCACCTGCGACGATGTATAATAAATTGTCGTAATCAAATTGGGTTCTAAATGCTGAAACTGGTTTTAAATATTGCAAATTTTGAACGATATCTTGAGGAGTAAAATCGCTTTTGCCTGGCCAAATCATCAAATCTCCAGCTCCAAGACCTAAACCGCTTCTGTGTGTCAACAAATCCCGAATGGTAAATTCATTGGTTACATAATCATTATACATTTTGAAATTCGGTAGGTAGGAAATGACTTTATCATCCCATTTTAGTTTGCCTTCGTCAACTAACATTGCCAAAGCCGCAGTTGTAAATGCTTTACTATTGGAAGCGATTCCAAATAGTGTATTGGCATCCACTTTTTCGTTAGTTTGGATGGATTTTATACCATATCCTTTGGAAAGAATTACTTTACCATCTTTGACAATGGCAACTGCAATTCCAGGAACATTAAAGGCTGTCAAAGCTTTGTTGACAACATTGTCTACTTCTTGATCAGAAATTTGGGCAAAAGAAGGGATACTAAATGCAAGAAGCAGTAAAAGGGAAACATTAAATTTCTTCATATTTTTTTATGTTTATTGTTTCAAAATCTATATTCTATTCTCTATGTTCTTTATTCTAAAATTTGAATTCTAAAATCTGACATCTAGAAACCTCTCTGCCTTTTGGCTTCAAATATCAAAATCGCTGCAGCTACCGAAACATTCATACTGTCTATTTCGCCTTGCATCGGGATTATAATATTTTGAGTAGCGGCATCACGCCATTCTTGAGTAAGACCTGTAGCTTCTGTACCTACAACCAAAGCAGTTGGGGTCGTGTAATCTTGCGTGTGATAGGAAGTCGAGTTTTGAAGCGTAGCACAATAAAAATCAATATTTCGTTCTTTCAAAAAAGCAATAATTTCGGTAGTTGTACCCGTTGCAATTTGATTGGTAAATAAACAGCCAACGCTGGAACGCACCACATTTGGATTGTACAAATCACTTTTTGGATTGGCAATAATTACGGCATCCAGATTTGCTGCATCTGCTGTACGAAATAAAGCGCCAATATTCCCAGGTTTTTCGGGCGCTTCGGCAATAAGAATCAATGGATTTTTAGACAATTTCAAATCAGCCAGCTGCATTGATTTGGCTTTGGCAACAGCCAAAACACCCTCTGTAGTGTCTCTGTAAGCCAACTTTTGATAAACGTCCTTGTTGATTTCTATCAGTTCAGCGTTATTCGATAGTTTTCTGGTTTCAGTTTCGGATATAAGTTCAGGAAGAAATAAAAGGGTTTCCATTTCGTATCCGCCCTTCATGGCAATTTCGATTTCTCTTTTTCCCTCTATCAAAAAAGTACCTGATTGTTTTCGCGCTTTTGCTTTTTCTTGCAATTGCACCAAAGATTTTATAAATGGATTTTGAACTGAAGTAATTTGTTTCATTTTATAAACAGAAAAGTTAGAAGTAAGCAAAGTTACTACCTTTTTTTAAATCCTAATTTTTAAATCTCAAACTTCAAAATCTTAAATTAAAGAATGCCCCTGGCTTTGATTTCTAAATATTTGTTTATCGTGTCCAAAGTCAAATTTTCAGGTTGAGTAAGTACTGAATAAATGCCATATTTTTTAAGCTCATTGACAATTAATCTTTTTTCGAAGGCAAATTTTTCGGCAATTACCTTGTCATACACTTCTTGAATGTTTTCAGCATTGTTGTTAATGATTTCATTGAGTTCGGTATTGTTAAAAAAGATAACTACTAATAAATGATTTTTGGCAATACCTTTTAAATAAGGCAATTGTCGGTGCAAGGCATCCATAGTCTCAAAATTGGTGTACAAGATTATCAAACTTCTTTGATTGATATTTTTCTTGATGTCAGTATACAAGCGGCTGAAATCACTTTCAAAAAAATCGGTTTTGATATTGTATAAAGTTTCCAACATTTTTTGCATTTGCGAAGAACGTCGCTCTGCAAAAACACGATTTTCTACTTTTTTTGAAAAGGCAAACATTCCTGCTTTATCTTGTTTTTTTAAGATAACATTTGATAAAACAAGGGTTGCATTAATGGCATAATCCAGTAAACTAAGCCCGTTAAAAGGCATTTTCATTACTCGGCCTTTGTCGATTATCATATAAACCGATTGTGATTTTTCGTCTTGAAACTGATTCACCATCAAAGCATTTTTCTTCGCAGTGGCTTTCCAGTTTAAAGTTCGAATGTCGTCACCTTGAGAATATTCTTTAATCTGTTCAAATTCCATGGTGTGGCCAATTTTTCTAATTTTCTTGATTCCATATTGAAACAAATTGTTAGAAAAAGCCATTAAGCTGTATTTTCTTAACTGAATATAAGATGGATAAGTAGGAACCATTCTATTGGAGTCGAATTTGAATCTTCTTGAAACTAATTGCAACGGAGAAGAAACATACACATTTAAATTCCCAAAATAGTATTCACCACGTTCTGTTGGACGCAAAAAGTAATGGATTTCGTTTTCAGAAGAGGCTTTAATTTTTTGTTTGATTTCAAAATTCCGAATTTGAAATTGAAATGGAATTTCATCAATTATTTTTACCAAAATCGGAAAAGTATAATAGTTTTTGATTCCAACTTTTATTTCATTGTCATCACCGTTTGATAATTTTTCAGAGAGGGTTCTAGTGCCTTCAATTCCACTTTTGGTAAAAAATAGAATCAAAATATCCAAAAGTAAAAAAGTCAATAGTATCAGTAAAATATACCATGTAGCATTGTACAAAGCAGGAAATATAAAAGCAAAAACAAACAATCCTACAACACTTAATAGTGCATAGAAAAAGAAATTGTTGATGTATAGACTTTTGAGTAGTTTCATAAATTCTAAAAGGGATTTATATAATAACTATTATTGAAAAATGATTACAATGCATCAATTTGATTACAGATTACTTCGACATGATCAAGACCATATAACAAAGCTGGTTCATTAATGCCCATCCATTGAAATAATTGCTTAATTATAGCATAATGCTGTCTTGCATAAATTGTATTTTTTACTGGTTGACCAGTTGTAAAACAGATAGGTTCATGATGTGCAATGCGATTTCTTATATCATTAATTTTGGCCAATTGATTAAATATAAAGATATTGTTGTATTGTATTACTGGTGTACTAGTCGGTTTTAAAGGAAATATTCGTAATAAAGTTCTTCCAGTGGCAGTATATTGATTTTGTGCAAACATAAATCTCCAAAACCCAAAGCCAAGTTCAGCAACTAACTTACTATGAGTGTATGTGTAATTTAATTTGTAGACAGCATCATTTATATTTGTGCGAGTAAATCTGCAATTGATATTGTCAAAACAACCATCATGAGCAGCTCCATTTTGAAGCCAATCATTGCCCAAAATTGTGATGTTGTGTTTGTTTATTGCATTTCGTAAACAAATTTCGAAACAGCAAATTACAGTGAAAAGTTCTTGTGATAATCTTAAATTCAACCGATATAAAGTCATTGCTTTTTTTGTTGAATTAGTTGCTGTAGTGTAGCGACTCATTCTCGCAACAGATATTATTTCTTCAAATTCAGAATATCTCATTAATTTCGCTTTTATAAATTTATTTGCATATCTTTGCTGAATCTTATTCCCGATGTTTGTCCCTGAAGAAATTCAAACCATCGGGTTTCGTTTTTTTATAAAATCACCATTTTACTTTTTTATATTTAGTAAAAATTTATTCCCGCCTGAGCATAGGTTTTTTTTTGAAATTTGTCAAAGTTCTAGAAAAATAAAAACTATCTCGGAATCTCCACACTCTCTAATATTTGTTTAATAATTTCTATACTGCTTATACCTTCCATTTCGCGTTCTGGAGTAACTATTATTCGATGTTGCAAAACTGGAATTGCTGCTTCTTTAATGTCTTCTGGAGTAACAAAATCACGTCCTCGAATAGCTGCGAAACCTTTGGCCGCGTTCAATATGGCAATTGAGGCTCGTGGGGAAGCGCCTAAATATAAAAAGGCATTCTCACGTGTGTTTATGACAATTTTTGCTATATATTCCAATAAATTTTGTTCTACTATAATCTGTTTTACTAAAGTTTGAAAGTGTTTGATTTGCTCAGACGAAAGTAAGGTTTTGATATTGTCAAGTTTTCCGTGATTTTGCAAAGAATGTTCTCTTTGTATAATCATGATTTCTTCGTCGATTTTTGGGTAATCAATAGCTATTTTGAATAAAAAACGGTCTAATTGTGCTTCAGGTAATCGATAGGTACCTTCTTGTTCAATTGGATTTTGAGTAGCAATTACTAAAAAAGGAGTGTCTAAAATATAAGTAGATCCATCAATTGTAATTTGACGTTCTTCCATAACTTCAAAAAGGGCAGCCTGAGTTTTTGCAGGTGCACGATTAATTTCATCTATCAAAATTAAGTTGGAAAAAATCGGTCCTTTTTTGAATTCAAATTCTGATTTTTTTAAATCAAAAACAGATGTTCCCAAAATGTCAGACGGCATTAAATCGGGAGTGAATTGAATTCGGCTGAAACCAATATTCAAAGTCTTTGACAAAAGTTTTGCGGTGATCGTTTTGGCAACTCCAGGAACACCTTCAAGTAATACGTGACCGTTTGATAATATTGCTACTAGCAATTGATCAATCATTTTGCTTTGTCCTACTATGACAGTTCCTAATTCTTGTTTTATGGCATTTATGCTTTCTAAAAGCGGCTGCAGATTAATTCGAGATTGAAAATTTACATTTTCGTTTGTGTTTTCGATGGTATTTGTCTCTTCCATAGTATTCTTTTATATTTTTTATCTCAGATTACACTGATTGTATTTGGGTTTTATATTTTAATTTTTTAAAGCATTTCAATTTACTACCTTCTCAATTGCCTTGTTTATTTGAATTAGATCTTCTTCAATACTTAGAAAACTGCTTTTTCGATAGGCATTTATCAAATCCACTGCCTGTTTAATATCCTCCAATTTCTTTCCAGATTTATGTTGGAGCTTTTTAGCAAAATCGTCATCCAATTTGTTCGTATCCATTAAATATTCGTTTCTAATTTTTTCAAGAAAATAAATAATTTTTTTGTCAATTATATTATTATGATCGCCTTCTTGATAGTACAAGTTTCCAATTGTTTTGGTAAAATCTACAGTTGTATTTGCCAGAGGTACTATTATAGGTACTATTCGTTGTTTTCGTTTGGTATTGAATAGTATAAAAACAATCATTCCGATCAAGAACAGATACCAAGCCCATTTCAGTGAGGGTTGGCTTAGAATATACCGCATTGGAGATTCTGAAATCACCTCTCCATTTTGATCGTTTGTACACCAAAACACTTTTCCTTGTGGTATGTAAGACAGTACTTTTTCGGCATATTCGCGATGATTTCCTTTTAATAAATGAAAATTAGTAAAAGCGACAGGCTGAGTGTGCAAATAAAAGAAACCCGATTTGTAATTTACTTTTACAAAATTAACTCTGGTGCTGTCACCATTTTGATAGCCTAAGACAGTAGTATTTAAAGTATCAATTTTGGAGAAATAATTATTGTTTACACCTTCTATTATCTTATATTTCTGGTTCCCTAGTTTTTTGTTGGCGACCCAATTGTAAATACTGTCCGAATACTTGTACTCACTATCCATTTTTAGTTTTAAACTATCTAATAATTCGTTCGGGATGGTTTCAGAACTCATAAAAGCATTATTTCCTTTGCCTACATACGAACATATTTCTGTAATGGATTGGCCGTCTAAGTTTGAATTTTTCGAAATACTTAAGAAAATTCCTTGTTCTTGATTCTCATGAGCTTTCGGATCATAATCATAGTTTCCTTGAAAAAATTCGTAAGGGGTAGTTTTGAATTTTTCTATTTTTTGGTTCTTCAAAAGCGTACCAATTTCATTGTCCAAAACATACAATCCATAAGGGATTTTATCTTTTAAGGAATAAGTTGGCGTCCAATCAATGGGCTTGGGACGATTGCTGTCAATTACAACAATAGTCACTAATAGAACCACCAAAAGTGCGATGTATAATTTTAGTGTTCTATGCATTGTTTATTTTTTTTATTGATTTCTCGAAAGCATTTTTTGTTTTCACAAAAGTAGCATCGTCCAGTTCAAATTCGCCATACCAAATGTTGTTGTATAAATAAGACAAATAAGCAAACTCTTCTTTTTGTGCTTGATTTTTTATTTCATAAAGGTAATCGGTGTTTGTTTTTTCGAGATCCCAGTCAATAATATGTTTTTCAGACATTTTTTTAAGCAACCAAAGATAATAGTACCTCACAGAGAGCCTTTTTTCGTCTAATTCTAAGCTTTTTTGAATCAGTTTTTCAAAATCAACCAAATGCAGGTTTTTTTCGATTTCATCATAATTAATGATTTTTTTGTCTGAGTTTTTACCAAATATCCATTGACCTTCTTTGTTCATAATGGCTTTGACAATCATATAAATTACTCCAATAACAATAAGAATGGCAAGCGATTTTAAAACTATTTCTACAAAATGCATAGAAGTTTTAGTATCGCTGAAACTAAATATATTTTTAAAAAAATTGGCTAGCCATTCCTTGAAACGATCCCATGCATTTTTCTCGGGTGTTTTGAATTCATATATAAATGGAGCGCTTGAATACTTTTTTTTAAAGTTTTTAGCAAAAGGCTTAAGTTCAACTACAGAACTATCAACTATAATATCTTTTTGAGAATATTCGATTTTTTCTTTTTTGGCTACAGCCAATGAATCTTGGGCTCCAACATTGGAACAAAAGAAAAAAAGTATAAGGATAATGGTTTTATTCAAGGTCGGTGCCAATTAAATCGATTTGATTTTTTGTAGTGTGATTTTCAGTTTCTTCATGCATACTGTAATATATAAGTCCCTGATTGATGACTATGAAATTATTAAATACATAACTTAACAACACAGAAAACACCATTATTACAGCAATAATAATTCCAATTGTAGAATAACTGTCTGATTGTAAATTGGAGTCTTGTAAATTTTGTGTAGAAACTAATAAAGATCCAACTGTTATTAAATAGGGAATTATTGTAATAATCCCTTGAATAGTTTGAACCAACATTATCATTAAAAAAGTAGTTCCAACGATGCTCCAGAATTTTAGTTTTAATAAGTAATATCCATTCGATAATGCTTTAAAAAAACCAACATTATTCAAGATGTATTCATGATAAGAAAGCATTATCCAGGAAAAAAAAGCGCATCCAACAATAATTAATAATGGAAACCCGATGAGTACAAAACAAAGTAAAACGAGTAATCCGAAAGTAACAAAGGCCAAAGGCATAATGATGAATGCAATTCCCAATAAAAAAAGCAACATTTTTCCAACGTTTTTCTTTAGCTCGTTAATAATTTGTTGGGTAGTAAAACTATCGCTTTTGGTTTCTTCAAATAATTTTAAATAGATTACCGGAAAAGTAATGTTGAGCATAGATAAAATAACTATTAGAACAAAAGTTAGAATAAAACCGCCCATTACAAGGATAATATTGTTGCTTAAATAATTAAATAAATAATCCGGATTATTAGTTAGGTTATTGGCGCTGGAAAAAAGAACTTCCATATAAATTTTTGAAATAAAATAGATCAAAACCACTAATATCATCAAGAAGATTCCGTTGATTATAAAAAAGTTTTTGAAAAAGTGTTTTCCAAAGGATTTAAAAAAAGCAATAGTATCAGAGAAATTAGCGCTTAAATCACGCTCTTTGTAAAGTTCAAACATTTGGTAGGTTGGTTTTTTTGTAAACGATAAATGGATAGATTAAGTAATAAAAAGAGATGATTGCCAAAGTAAATACTATAATAAAACTACTCAGCCAATTCGGCATATCTATAGAATATCGGGTGATGAATCCTTCCAGAAAACCGGCAGCAACAGTAAAAGGGACAGTGCTCAAAAATATTTTAAAACTATTTTTGAAACCAATTTTAAATGAATTCATTCTTGAATAAGTTTTCGGAAAAAGAATAGAAGCTCCCAATATATAACCAGCTGCAGTTTCTATCACAATTCCAAAAATTTCCATCGAACCGTGAATCCAAATACCTCTTACACTTTTCCAAAAAACACCTTGCTGATAGAAAAAATATTGAAAAGAACCCAGCATAATAGCATTTTGCAACGAATAATAGAAAGTACCAATCCCTCCAAAAACACCAAAAATATAACAACACATGCCTACATAAAGATTATTGAGGGTTATTCCAATAAAACTGCCCCAGTTGCTTCCCGATTTGTAAATGGCTACTGGATTTCCTCCTTTTATATTTTCTAAAGTTTCGTTTACATAACCGTCTCCTAAAATCAATCGTACAAAGTTTTCGTCGTATCGAGCCGAAATAGCTCCAATGCATACCGTTGCAAAAAACAATGCAAAAGCATAAACTATATATCTACGATATTCATGAACAATAAGTGGCACTTCGGTTTTGAAGAAAAAAAGTAATCGGTTACTTTCTGTTCGTTTGGTTTTGTATATTTTTTGGTAAATACTAGATGCTAAGTAATTTAGATAAACAACCGTTTTGCTTTTGGAGTAGTACGTTTGAGCATAAGACAAATCATTCATTAATTGAATGTATAAATTTGCCATTTCATCTGGATTTTTTTTAGCTTTACCAAAAATAGCTTGTTCAAATTCAAGCCATTTGTTTTTATTAGATTTAATGAATGCAATTTCTCTCATAGAAATGCTAAAATAGGAAATATGTCAGAATTAACCATAAGTACAACACAAAATGTTACTATAAATTTCAGAGCCGCTTCTGTTGGCGAAAGAATGTCGGCTAGTCTGTTGGATTTTCTCATAAAGGTGGCTTATTGTATCGTTGTTATTTACTTGTTTTTTAATTTATTGGGCTTTTCCAAATTATTAGATACAGTTGATACATGGTCCAGAATGGCTGTGATTATTATTTTTTTCTTTCCAGTAATGATTTATTCTGTAACACTCGAAAGCATTTTTGAAGGACAAACAATCGGTAAAAAATTATTAAAAATAAAAGTTGTAAAAATAGAAGGCTACCAAGCCAGTTTTGGAGATTATCTTATTCGTTGGCTTTTTAGAATCATAGAAAACAATATGCTTGGAGGCTTAATAGGATTGGTAGCTATGGTAGTCAACAATAAAACACGCCGAATGGGAGATTTGGCAGCAGGAACCGCAGTGATAACCCTCAAAAACAATATTAGCATCAATAATACAATTTTAGAAGAAATTGGAGATACTTACCAACCAATTTACCCCTTGGTTATTAAACTTTCCGATAATGATATGCGAATAATTAAAGAAACTTTTCTTATCGCCGAAAAAAACAGTGATATAGAAACGATTCAAAAATTAGCTGCCAAAATTCAAACTGTTACAGGAATTAAAATGCAAACACTTAATCAAGCTGCTTTTATTAAAACTATTTTAAAAGATTATAATTTTTATACACAAAAAATGTAGTCAAGTTTGTAAAAATTGTAAAAGTCAAAATTCCCTAAAAAACTAAGAGTCTAAATTCAGACTACTTAAATATTCAATTTAAAATCCCCCTTCTCTTCTTGCCTATATTGCAATAATTTTGTATTTTTAAGAATTGAACCATGCCGTTATGATAGAAATCGATATAGAAAAAGAAAACAAAGCAATTGCTCAAGAATACAAAGAGTTACTGCGCATTAGTTATCAAACTTTAACTACAGAGGATAAAAAACTGATACGCAAGGCATTTGATGTGGCTGTTGATGCCCATAAAGAACAACGTCGCAAGTCTGGTGAAGCCTATATCTTCCACCCTATTGCGGTGGCCAAAATTGTGGCTTCCGATATTGGTTTGGGAGCTACTTCTATAGCTGCAGCCTTAATGCACGATGTTGTCGAAGATACTCCAATCACCGTCAAAGACATCGAAAAAATGTTTGGTCCCAAAATCGCTCAATTGGTCGAAGGATTAACCAAAATATCATTGGTGCAAAAAGATTTAAATGTATCCATGCAAGCAGAGAATTTCCGCAGAATGCTTTTGACTCTAAATGACGATGTTCGGGTAATCCTCATAAAAATTGCAGACAGATTGCACAATATGATGACTATGGACTCAATGGAAGACCACAAACAAGTCAAGCTAGCATCTGAAACCTTATACATTTACGCTCCATTAGCCCATCGATTAGGCCTTTATAAAATAAAAAATAAGCTAGAAGATTTAGGTTTAAAATATACTGAACCTGAAAAATACAATTCCATTGTAAGCAAAATTAGAGAGACCAAGGAAGAACAGGATCTTTATATCAAAGACATTTCAGAAGTTCTCAAAAATGCACTAGACGCAGAAAATGTAGATTACATCATCAAAGGCCGACCAAAATCCATTTATTCCATCAACAGAAAAATGTTGGCACAAAACGTCACTTTTGACGAAGTCTATGACAAATTTGCCCTACGTATTGTATATAAATCAAATCCACACGACGAAAAATTTCTGGCATGGAAAATTTACTCCATAGTAACCGACCATTACAGACCCAGCCCAAGCCGATTACGTGACTGGATTTCATCACCAAAGTCAACTGGTTATGAGGCCTTGCACATCACCGTAATGGGGCCAAAAGGGCGTTGGGTAGAAGTACAAGTCCGTAGCGAGCGTATGGATGAAATTGCCGAAAAAGGATATGCAGCACATTACAAATACAAAAACGGAGCCACCGAAGAAAACGGTCTCGATGTTTGGCTGAATCTTTTGAAAGAAGCCCTTGAAAACTCCGAAACTAGTGCCGTAGATTTTGTCGAGGATTTCAAAATGAACTTGTATTCCAAAGAGATTTACATTTTCACCCCAAAAGGAGAAATCAAATCCCTTCCAAAAGGTGCCACATCATTGGATTTTGCTTTTAGCATTCACTCCGAAATCGGAATAAAAACAAGAGGAACCAGAGTCAACGGTAAACTAGTCCCCTTAAATTATGAATTAAAAAGTGGAGACCAAGTAGAAATCATCACCTCTGCCAATCAAAAACCGACCATTAACTGGTTGGATTATGTAACCACTTCGAGAGCCAAAAACAAAATTAGAAGCGTTCTTAACGAGAACACTAAGAAAATAGCCGAAGACGGAAAAGAACTCCTTACCCGTAAACTAAAACACCTAAAAGTTACCTTAAACGAGCAATCTATCAATGAATTGGTCAACTTTTTTAAACTAAAAACAAGTTTAGATTTATTTTATAGAGTAGGTGTCGGTTCTATCGACAACCAACAATTAAAAGATTATGCTGCTCAAAAAAGCAACACTTTAATCAACTTTTTCAAGAACAAAATCAAACGCTCCAATAGTACTGCAGACGAGGACATTCACAAACAAGTCATCAGCAGTAACTATGACATGCTTGTTTTTGGAAAAACACAAGACAAACTCGATTACAAATTGTCCAGTTGTTGCAACCCAATTCCAGGAGACGAAGTTTTTGGATTTGTAACCATAAATGATGGTATAAAAATTCACAAAAAAGATTGTCCAAATGCCATCGCTTTGCAATCCAATTATGCCTATCGCATCATGCAAGCCAAATGGATTGACTCCACACAACAAGACTTCAAAGCCATCATCAACATTATGGGAATGGACACTTTGGGATTAACAAACGAGTTGACAAAAGTGATCTCTAACAATATGAATGTCAACATACAAAGCATTTCACTGAGTGGTGAAGCCGGAATTTTCAAAGGACAAGTATCTGTAATTGTTCCAAACATTACCATTTTGAAGAAATTAATGGACAACATCAAAAAAATAGACGGAATAGACAAAGTAACACGTGTTTACAAAAACTAGCCAAAAACAAATAAAACTTTACACCACAATATTGTTAAAATCAAATAGTTCCAAGATCATTTGGGCGTGACCCCATTGAGCAAAGGGGCTTACTTATAGCACCGATTACAAAGCCCCTTTACTCAATGCGGTCGGGCTATCTGCGCTACTTCGGTAGCTAGCGTCTATCCCTCACGTAGCTCGCAAATACTTTTATTTTACACCAAAACGTTTATTTTTCCGAATAAAATTCAATAAAAAGAAAAACCGATTCCTATAAAAAAAGATGTTTTAGCATACCGAATTAATTAATGTCTCGCCTTGAAAAAAATCGTATCCAGTACCCATTACTAGTTTGATTTGGTAGTTGGATCTAATAAAAAAGCCTCCCTCAAAAAAGCTCAAATATCACTAAAAGTGGGTATTGTTTCTTTCAAATAAATAGTTCAAGTTTGTAAATAAAAAACTATAACTTTTATTTTAAATAATCCTTAACCTACAAAGATATGATTACATTCGCAGAACAAGTACATTTAGATATTAGCGGTTTTGCGCCAAATGTCATTTATTATGATTTGAAGTTGGATCAAAAAATGGAAGACCACCACCATTTTTCGTTTGTGTGGCAATACACCAATACCGCCATTATAGAACCCAGCGCACAAGCCAAAGCCATACGAGATTACTTGGGACGCGATGTCATCTTTACTTTCAAGAGCCTTACTGGAGTACAATTGATGGCCAAAGGAGTCATTAATTCACTCGAATCTATTGATTTGCACGGCAGTCCCGCGGGATTGCACGTGACAGGAATAAGTCATTCTATTTTTCTTGACGATATGAAAAGGTCAAGAACCTTTATGGAACAAGATTTAGAAACCATTGCAAAAACAATTCTGTCCGAAGGTCCAGGTGATTTTTACAATCGTGAAGCAATCATCCCAACTTACGACCCGAATCTGGCCTATATGCCGCAATACAACGAAACCAACTTCGATTTCTTAAAAAGGCTTGCCCAGCGTTACGGACAATGGTTTTATCATGATGGAATGCGCATGCAGTTTGGACAGCTAAAACCGAGCAAAATAAAACTAACCAATGGAGGGTCATTGCATCATTTCAAGATACAAACCCTTTTGCATTCTCACAAAGAATCGCTAGGCGGTTATGATTACAATAGTGCTTCCAATATTAAAAATTCATTGGGAAAAACTACTACAGGTAGTGGCAATGGATTTGCAACCGCAGTTGGATACAGACAAGGTGCGGTAAGACAACCTGACTTGGAAGTAGGCGCCTATACCACAAGCACCCGATTCTAACACGATTGAAGAAATGGTAAAGCTACAAACCAATGGTAAAGATGCCAACAGTATTTTTTACAGCGGAATATCTTATTTACCGCTTGGAATAGGTCAAAAATTTACGATTGTAAACAATACAGTAGAACACAATTTAGTGGTCATAGAAGCCACGCATCACTCAGAAGTACACGGGAACTACACTTGTGCTTTCAAAGCCATTCCCTCCGATGTTGGTGCGCCACATTACACCAATGTGCACGCTTACGCCAAAGCCGAAAGTCAACCCGCCAAAGTAATCGACAACAACGACCCCGACGGTTTAGGACGTGTAAAAGTAGCATTTTACTGGGCTGGAGGAAATATGAAGAGCGACTGGATGCGTCTTATACAACCGCACGCAGGAGCAGGAAAAGGATTTTATTTCATCCCAGAAATCGACGAGGAAGTACTAGTAGGTTTTGAAGGAGGAAGTGCCGAAAGACCATACATAATGGGTACAAACTACAACGGTAGCGAAAGTTCAGGATACAACACCAGTGGCAATGACCAAAAGGTAATTCACACCCGCTCCGGCACCAAAATGATTTTTAACGATGCCGAAGGAAGTGTTTTCATCGAAGATCCGTCTGGCAATACTTGGAAAATGGATGGTCAAGGAAATATTAGTGTCAATGCACCGAAGAATTTTACATTGAATGCTGGCGACAATGTAAGTATAACTGCTGGAAAAAATGTAACGGTAAGTGCGGGGGAGAATATGGAGAATTCTGCTAACAAGGACATAACCCAAACTGCGGGTCATGATATTAACCAGAGTGCAGCTGGTGATTTTAACGAAAGTGCCAATAATAAAACTGAAATTACAGAAAAAAAGCTGACCCGTAGCTCACTAGAATCTACACAACATGCTGAAAAAGTAACCATTTTTAGTACCAAAGAAAATATGCTTTTGGAAAGCAGTAAAAAAACGGTAGAAGTCAATAGCGCAGAGAAGTCGAGTATGTTTTAATCCGTAAACAATAACAATATATGGCAATTAATAAAAGTGCAAAAAATTTGACTGTGAAAATAAAAAACAACTATTTCTGTATGGCTCAGACCATTCATGAAACTGCCGAAAAAGTTGAAATAATAGCTACAAAAGAAAACTTAACCTTAAATTCTAATAAAAAAGTACAACTAAAAGGCAATAAATCATAACAATATGGCAAATGTAGTATTTGGTGAACCACGATTTGTAGTGCCAAAAGAAGATGGTAAAGAAAGAAACGATGTTACCATTGGCGTCTTCTTTGATGGAACCTCAAACAATAGAAAAAACATAGAAGGACGAAGAAAAGATCCAACACTTAAAAAAAGTTGGGCATCTAATAATGATGGCTCAAACACGAGTTTTGGAAATGACAATAGCAATGTAGATAAGCTAGAAAAAGCATATTCTAAAAACAAAGAGAAACACTACTATTCAATTTATGTAGAGGGTATTGGTACCAAAAACCCCGAAAAGAAAAAGGATGGTTCGTTGAGTTATTATGGAGACTTTACTTACGGGCAAGGATATGGTACAGGAGAGACAGGACTGTTTGAAAAAGTAGAAAAAGGCTGTTTTGATATTGTAAGAAAATTAAACAAAGAAGCAGAATTTAGCATAAGCACTTTATATATTGATGTTTTTGGTTTTAGCCGTGGTGCAGCTGCGGCGCGTATCTTTGCAAATGAATTGTATAAGATTAGAAATCCCAAAGACAATGATAGCTATAATATGGGATATTTGGGTAAGGCCTTCAAGGAGTTGGATTACAAAATAAAACCCATTCGCATAAAAATTCGCTTTTTAGGATTGTACGACACGGTTTCCTCTTATGATGGAGATGTTTTTGATGACATAACGGTTGATAAAGTCCCATTACACATCCCTACAGTTGGCTTTACAGTGCATCTTACCGCCGAAGATGAACATCGAAAAATGTTTCCGCTTACCAATATTGCAAGTGCTGGCGGCGAGAGCAAAGAACTAACCTTACCAGGAGTACACTCGGATATTGGAGAAGGATACAAAAACCTGACAAACGACAAGGCCGATAAAGGCGAAATTGTAATTTTAACGGAGAGTTCCTCAAACATAAAAATTGAAAAACAAAGAGCAATAGAACATGGTTGGTACAAAGATTACCAGCTTAACGAACAACCAAGCTATCTAAAAGGAACACGCAAAAATTTAAGTAATGAATACAGCCTTGTAATCCTGCACTTGATGGCGGAATTTGGTAAACGTAAATATAAAATTGCGTGGGATTACCAAAATACATTAGATTTATACTATAAAATTCCATCTGCGCTAAACGAAGTCAAAGAGCGCATAGACAAATATGCTTTTGAAGATGAATCCCGTCTAAAGTTCTATACAGCAAAAGAAATAGAAGCCAAAAGAAAGAAAAATTGGGATAGTGAAAAAGAGCGAGATGATTTTAATCAAAAGGTAAAAGACCATAATATGCTATTGATGCTACGCGGTCAATACTTGCATTGTTCTGCCAGTATGGATGGTGTTGGTATGGAGCCCAATAAAAAAAAGGAATTAATCGCTATTGATTGGAACAGAAAAATAATACCTGGATAACTATGAACAGAGTCTTTAAATTACTAATTCTAACAGCGTTATCAAACATAACGCTTACCTCATGCCAAAACAAAATGGAACAAAAAGAATATAGATGGGAAACTGCCGTTTGCTCACCCAAAAATTACCCCGCCGAAATATTTTCGGGACATTTACTAGTAGGAGACAACCCAAAGAGCGGGTATGCATATATGCCATTTGATGAAGTTATAAACAGTGATAATCTTGGAGATAATACAAATTCTACTACAGATGGAGCTACAGGAATATCTCCTAAAATATTGGATATTACATGGATATCCTATACAGAAAATAAGAGTTATTCAGGCATTTTTAAACTAGATTCCGAGAAAATAGAGGGATTGATGATTAATGGAAGCGAAAGACCATATTGGGATGTAGCAACCAAAAAAGTAGGCATTGTAAAAGATTACGATTTTACTGTTAATGCGGGGCTTTTCCCAGGAGGTATGGTAGTACTGTATGTATTTAGTCCCTCTAACATGACCATCGTAGGGCACTACCAAGCCCATGAAGATAAAAATGTGGATTGGGGAGTAGCTCATGAGATAATGAAGGATAAAAAAGGCATGGATGAAGTAGTTCATATTATGACCAAAGATTTACCCCAAGAAATAAAAGACCAAATAGCGCAAGGCAAGCTACCATTTGGCTATTGGGATACTTTATTTAGAGAGTACGCTTTTACTCCTGTGCTAAAACAAGAAGACAAGGTAGAAACAATTAAACTTAATTATATAAATGGTGAATTCGAATCCATCTTTTTGAGTCTCAATGACAATAAAATAGCTATAAAAAAAAGAGCCGCACCAAGAAAAATGAATATAGTTTGGCACGACATCAACGACAGGCGTATGGAAAGCGATGTTTTTTTTGATGAGAGAAAAGTAAAAGCCTTGTTTGAGCAAACCAAACCAAACGAACCTATTCAATTTTTAGTTACTATAGATCGAAATACCAAACCAAGAGAAACCAAAGGCATTTCTATAAAACTAAAAACTGCCGATAAAGAAATAGATCTACAAGAAGCAATAATTTCCCAAGAAACATATACAAAATCAGTGCCGTATTAGTGCTAAATACCCCCGCTGCTCAAATGTCTCTGACTATGCGGGGCAAGGATAGCAAATCCGATATCGGATTTTTTTTAAAGCAGAAATACAATGAAGCCTCATTACTTTTGTAGTGAAGCTTCTTTATTTGAATTAAATACCTAAAACAGATTCCAATGATTTTTTTTTGTGATTGCACATGACAAAAAAAACTCTTCAATTTTCAATAAATAACAATCTGAAAATTTACAATTAACAAGCGTTTCTATCCAAAATTCTAAATAATTCTTAAAATCGAGTAATAACAAAACAATTTAAAAAAATGTAACCTTTTTTATATTATTACAAATTAGGAGAATGAAAAGTAGATCCCGTTAAATACATTTATTTTTAAAAACCAAGATGGAATGTCATGAAAAAGTGTAGCCTAATACTAGCGTCTATCACTTATTCAGTAAACCTCGAAATCTTATTTCAAAAAATATTCTAATTCTAAGCTATTTTATATCAAAAAATAAACCATAGAAGTTAGAATTTAAAACTCTAATTTTTTACACTTTAAAAATAAAAATTTATCTTTGCAAGATATGACACTCATTTCCACCGATAACAACAAAAATCAGGAGATTGTAAAAAATGTTTTTACAATGTATCTTGAAAACAAAGGACATCGCAAAACTCCAGAACGGTATGCAATCCTTCAAGAAATTTACGAAAGTGAAGAACATTTTGATATAGAAAACCTATACCTCAAAATGAAAAACAAAAACTACCGTGTCAGTAGAGCTACACTTTACAACACCATCGAATTACTTTTGGACTGTGCCTTGGTACGCAAACACCAATTTGGACAAAATCAAGCCCATTACGAAAAATCGTATTTCGACAAACAACACGACCATATCATTATGACCGATACTGGTGAAGTCATTGAGTTTTGCGACCCAAGAATTCAAACGATTAAAAAAACAATCGAAGAAATTTTTGATATCGAAATTACCAATCACTCCTTATACTTATACGGAAACAAGAAAAAAACAAACACAGAGAATACAATAGAAAACTAACTACAAATAAAACATAGAATGACTGTAGATTTATTATTAGGATTACAATGGGGAGATGAAGGAAAAGGAAAAATTGTTGACGTTCTTACTTCAAATTACGACATCATTGCTCGTTTTCAAGGAGGTCCAAATGCAGGACACACTTTAGAATTTGACGGAATAAAACACGTTCTTAGAACTATTCCTTCTGGAATTTTTCATAAAACAGCCATAAACATCATTGGAAACGGAGTGGTAATTGACCCAGTTGTTTTTCAAAAAGAATTAGAAGGTTTAGAGAAATTTAATTTAGACATCAAAAGCAAATTAATTATCTCTAGAAAAGCACATTTAATTTTACCAACGCACCGTTTACTGGATGCCGCTTCTGAAGCATCAAAAGGAAAAGCCAAAATTGGTTCTACTCTTAAAGGTATTGGACCAACATACATGGACAAAACCGGAAGAAATGGATTGCGTGTTGGTGATATCGAATTAGAAGATTTCAAAGAGCGTTATAGAGCATTGGCTGACAAGCACGAAGAAATGATTAAGTTCTACGATGTTAACATTCAGTACAACTTAGAAGAAATGGAAAAAGAATTTTTCGAATCTATCGAAGTGTTAAAAACATTAGACTTTATTGATAGTGAAGAATACTTAAACCAAGCACAAAGAGCTGGAAAATCAATTCTTTGCGAAGGAGCTCAAGGATCTTTATTAGATGTTGACTTTGGAACATATCCATTCGTAACTTCATCAAATACTACTGCTGCAGGTGCTTGTACCGGTTTAGGAATTGCTCCAAACAAAATCAAAGAAGTGTACGGAATTTTCAAAGCATACGTAACTCGTGTAGGTAGCGGACCTTTCCCTACTGAACTTTTTGACGAAGATGGCGCGACTATGGCCAAAGTTGGTAACGAATTTGGTTCAGTTACCGGAAGACAAAGACGTTGTGGTTGGTTGGATTTGGTAGCCTTGAAGTATGCTGTTCAAATCAACGGGGTAACACAATTAATGATGATGAAAGGAGATGTTCTTTCTGGTTTTGAAACTTTGAAAGTTTGTACTGATTACAATTATAAAGGAGAAACTATTTCGCATTTTCCATACAACATCGAACCAGAGAATGTAACTCCAGTTTTCAAAGAATTCAAAGGATGGCACCAAGATTTAACTGGAATGACCACTTACGATCAGTTACCAATTGAATTAAAAGAATATATCGAGTTCATCGAAAAAGAAGTTGAAGTTCCAATAAAAATTGTTTCTGTTGGACCAGACAGAAAGCAAACAATTCTTAAATAATAAATTAACGTCCTGATAATTCGGGACGTTTTTTTTTACAAAAACATTTGTACATTTAACTTTATTTTAAATGCATTAAAGATTTATCTATTAAAAAGCCAAAATGACAAAGTATACTTTCAAACTAATTGCCGTATTACTTATACTTAGTTTAAATCTATTGCTCTCCTGCAAAAATGAGGATAGCATTGCTGCAAATTCAACATCAAATAAATACAGTACTTTAGAAACTAAAATACTTCTAGACAACAAACCAATTCAATTGATTGGAACAAATTCTTTTCATGTTTTCAGTCCAGAGAGTGCCGACATGAATTCTTGGAACATAGACCTATCAAGAGAATTTATAGGAAACATAAAGGAAACTCCAATAACTGGCAATGCTATTCAAGACTCAAACTCCTCTTATTTACATTCAATTCAAAGTATAGTAGACAGTAATAGAGCTAATAATAGAATAACCATAATTTGCCCTTTTGGATGGGATGGAAAAGAATCAAATATGTTTACTGGTAAATTTCCAACACAGACCATTTGGTGGAATGACTATAAAGAAATCATGCAACAATGGGCAACTTATTTCAAAAATCAGCCCGATGTTTGGATAGAAGTCTGGAACGAACCTTTCCGATATGACAGAACTGACGGCTATACAGATGCAATTTGGTTCAACACTATGAACGAAATAGTGACTTTAATCCGAAATACTGGAAACACAAATATGATTTTAGTTCCTTGTGCAGAACAGGGACAAGATGAAAGTGTGCTTCTAAATAAAGGAACCGAGTTTTTAAAAAACAAATCAAATATCCTGTTTGATATACATGCTTATGAAAAATGGCTTTTGGATGAAAATCCTTCCCTAAATAATAGATTAGACCAATTAATACAAAAAAAGCTTCCAATTATTTTTGGAGAAACAGCACCCATTAATGCGGGTGTTTTAATGAATCCGAAATCATTTTTAGATCTTATATACAATAGAGGACTTTCGGTTTGTGCTTGGACTTGGAAAAAAGACACAAATGATCAAGATGCCTTATTGAATAATGAAGGTCTGCCAAATAACAACAATAATAACAATTGGGGAGATATATACAAAACCATTAGCAGTAAGAAACGCAATCCATAACAAAATTATAAATTCACCAAAATGAACAATCCAAAATTCAAAATTCAGAAAACAGAATTGCTCTCCGATAACTGGTATACTCTAAATAAAATCATCTTAGACTATCAGAAAAAAGACAATTCATGGGATACACAAGAACGGGAAGTTTATGATAGAGGTAATGGGGCCGCTATTTTATTGTACAACCAACCCAAAGGAACTGTTATTTTAACGCGACAATTTCGATTACCCACTTATTTAAATGGTAACAAAAGCGGTTTATTAATCGAAGTTTGTGCAGGATTACTAGACGAAGACAACCCTGAAGCTTGCATCATCCGTGAGACCGAGGAAGAAACAGGATACCGCTTGCGTTCTGTTAAAAAAATCTTTGAAGCTTATATGTCACCTGGGGCAGTAACCGAGATTTTACATTACTTTATTGGAGAATATGATTCCAGTATGAGAGTTAGCTCAGGTGGCGGTTTAGAGCAAGAACATGAAGAAATCGAGGTAATCGAAATCCCTTTTGTCCAAGCGTATGTTATGATAGAATCTGGCGAAATAAAAGATGCCAAAACTATTATGTTATTGCAGTATGCTAAAATCCATAATTTGGTGTAATTGCAAAACAAGAATCAAACGTATTGTAGTACAAAATACCAGAATAGCAAAGTAATAAACGAAATAGGAATTCCAAAACCAATCATCATACTACTCAGTCTTGGTTTCAACCCATTAGTAGACGCTAAGATACATCCCGTAATCATTGGAGCCATGGCCGATTCTAATATTGCTACTTCAATTTCCTTAGAATGCTGATGCAAAACAAGAACATATAAAATATAAATAATTGCTGGCGTAAGTATCAATTTATAAAGTAATCCCAAGCCGAGAAATCCCCAATGCATACTTCGCTTTTCGAATTTTAATTGCAATCCCACCGAAAGTAAGGCCAAAGGTGTCACACCACTCCCAATGGTTTTAAAAAATAGTTGCACCCAATCACTAAAATCGAACTGAAAAACATTCATCAAACAAGCGATACAAAAAGTTATAAATGGAGGAAAAAAAGCAATCTTTTTGGCAATTTGAAAACCACTTAAATTTCCTTTGGAATAAACCGTAGCTACCAAAATTCCGAGTGTAGACAGTACTACAAAAGACCCCGGTTGGTCAACAATAATGGCCGTTTTCAAACCTTCTTCGCCATACAAAGCTTCAATTATAGGAAAACCTAGAAAGGAAGTATTACTAAGTCCAGCACAAATAATCAAACAACCGGTCAATTTTCTGGACCAACCCAATCTGTTTCCTAAAAAGCTAAAGAAAAAATAAGAAACTACAAACCCAATCCAAGCCACAGCAATAGGATACAACAATTGATTATCCCACTTAATCTTTGGAATATAATATAATGACAAAGCGGGAAGACAAATATAGATAACAACCCAATTTAAAAACTTGTGAGTATTTTTAGGAACTTGCTTTATATTTTGAAAAATAATCCCAATAAATAAGCAAACAAAAATGAGTATAAAGTTGTTCATAGTGTTGCAAAGATACTTTTTTAAAATACGTACTTAAAAAAATTAAGTTCCATATTTTAAATTCAGAACTCCTATATATATTAGAGCAAATCCAACAAATGCTCTTGCATAAATCCCACAATAATGACCCACATTATAGCAAAGTGACTCATCAGGAATAGTTTCCAAATTAATTATTTTTTTAACTCCTGTTAATGTCAATAAAATTCCAACAAATATTAAAACCGAAAAATATGATTTCTTACTCATAATAATTAAAATGTTTTATTCCTTTAAACAAATATATACAAAAAAAAATGGTATAATCTTACAATTAATAAATCATTCTAAAATCATTTTCGAACAAAAAAACAACCAATTTTTAGTATTTTTACTTATCGAATAAACAAAACAAAAGTTGTCTATACAAAAACCAAATCCAAGCGCATTAAACGAAAAACCTGGAATTTCGCAACCCGAGATGATCAGTACAAGTGGCATGCAACACATTATACAATCCAGAAAAAAACAACCTTCAGCTTCTGAATTGGTTACTGGAATTTTATCTGGAAACATTACTGCATTGAGCCGTGCTATTACGTTAATCGAAAGCACCAATAGCAATCATTTAGCCAAAGCAAATGAAGTCATCAATACTTGTTTACCTCATGCCAATCAATCAATCCGAATAGGAATTACAGGTGTCCCAGGTGTTGGGAAAAGTACTTTTATAGAAGCTTTTGGAAAACACTTAACCAGTTTAGGCAAAAAAGTAGCCGTACTTGCTGTAGATCCAAGCAGTACCATCTCACACGGGAGCATCCTTGGCGACAAAACCAGAATGGAAGAATTGGTGAAAGACAAAAATGCATTCATAAGACCCTCGGCTTCTGGAGAAACTTTGGGTGGTGTGGCTCGAAAAACTCGCGAAACCATAACACTTTGCGAAGCCTCTGGTTTTGATGTTATTCTAATCGAAACAGTGGGCGTTGGACAAAGTGAAACTGCGGTTCACAGTATGGTCGATTTCTTTTTGCTTTTAAAAATATCGGGTGCTGGCGATGAACTCCAAGGTATCAAACGAGGCATTATGGAAATGGCAGATGCCATAGTAATCAACAAAGCCGATGGTGACAACATTAAAAAAGCACAGTTAGCAAAAGTTGAATTCAACAGGGCATTGCATTTATTTCCAGCAAAAAAATCTGGGTGGACACCTACAACTTCTACTTGCAGCGCCATAACACAAGATGGAATTCCTGAAGTATGGCAAACCATTTCAGAATACATCCAATTGGTAAAATCAAATGAGTATTTCTTAGAAAAACGAAAAGAACAAAACCAATATTGGATGATGGAAACCATCAATGAACAATTAAAAAATCATTTTTACAATCATCCAGATATCATTAAACTATTAGAGAAAAATAAAAGAGCTGTACAAAAAGATGAAATATCACCTTTTGCAGCAGCTCAAATTTTACTCGACAGTTATTTTAAAAAAAGCCACTAAAAATGAAATTTCATCTTTAGCAGCTTTATCTGTTTTCATAGGTTTGAAAATTATTTTTTCACATCCCTTAACTTATATTCTTTCCCTCTGTATAAATTCCCCGCTGTTATGACATGAGCTAAAGCATCTTTTGCAAATTCTTCATCCAATTTAACTGGAACCAATGTAGTATCATTTTTAATATCAAACTGTAATGGTTTCAAATTGGGTTGCATAATTACCACTTTGTTTTCTACTCTAAAAGCGTTGATATCATTGAACTGCATTAACGTTCTTCCTTTTGGCTGAGGTTTATTACTGTTCAGATTTCTACCTACCATTGGTGTTTCAAACTGACCGCCAACATAACTTAATAAAGTAGGCGCAATATCAATCTGACTTGTCAATTGACTGTACACTTTCCCTTTTGGCACTCCAGGTCCTACTATTAATGCTGGAATATGAAATTTATTAATTGGAACTAAATTTTTTCCATAAGTTCTTGTATTGTGATCCGCAATTACAATAAAAATAGTATTCTTGAAGTAGGCTTCTTTTTTGGCCATTTCAAAGAATTTTCCAATGGAGAAATCGGCATACTTCATAGCATTGTTAACCGTTGCTGCTTTCTTATCAAAAGGCTTAATTCTACCTGCTGGATACTCAAACGGCTCATGGTTTGAAGTAGAAAACATCAATGAAAAAAAAGGTTTATCTCCTTTACTTTTAAAATAGTTATTAGCTTTTACAGCCAAATCTTCATCCGAGTAACCCCATGTTCCTTTCATTGCATATTTATTTCCATCAGCATCAAAATCTTCCTGATCTACAATATCTTCAAAACCATTTCCATTAAAAAAGGAAGCCATATTGTCAAAATTTGACATTCCACCATAAATAAAACTGGTCTCGTACCCTTTTCTTTTAAAAGCATCAGCCAAAGTAAAAAAACCTTGTTGTGAACCACCTAATTTTACAACACTCTCCGATGGTGAAGGTAGAAATCCGGTAACTACTGCTTCAATTCCACGAACACTACGGGTTCCGGTACAGTATAAATTGGTAAAAAGCAGTCCTTCTTTTGAAAGGCGGTCAAATTCCGGTGTTAAAGGTTTACCTCCTAAAATCCCTACGTATTCGGCACCAAGGCTTTCTTGCAAAAAAACCACTAAATTATAAGGTCTTTTTAAAAGCACTTCAGGATTTTGAACATGTAAAAAAGGAATTTCGGGAGTGCTAAATTCATTCTCTTCTACTGTCATGTATTTTTTTACACGAGCAATCGCTTCATTTCTGTCCATTTTACCATACATTTCTGTGTTCGCCTCATTTTTAAGCGAATAAGCAGAAATGCAACTGTATAAAATGAATTCACACCTAACGAATTAGTCAGCTGATCTGTCGAAAAAACAGCATTACTGGCATTAATAGGTCGCTTAGAAATAAGACTGGAACGAGCACCAAAAAATAGCAAAAAAGCAACCAATGGAAACACCATTAATTTGATTTTATATTTAGATTCTTGAGTACAGAAATACTTTTTCCCTTTCTTTATAGCAAAATACAAAGTAGTTCCCAAAATCAAAAAAGTTACAATTATGGAAACCAAATAACTTTTTAAAAGCATTCCAACTACTTCACGAGGATAAATCAGGTAATCCAAAAATATTTTATTGGGACGTGTATCATATTGTTTAACAAAATCTGGAGTCGCTAATTCTACAAAAAGAATTAGAAAAAGGAATGAAAAACTATAAAAAACCAAAAATGTATTGGTGAATTTTATCCATTTATTTGGCATGAAGGTAATCAAAAGTGCGGGCAGGAATGACATATAACACAGCAATATCAAATCCATTCGCAAACCAATGGGGAAAATATACCAAAAATCCTGAGTTTCGACAACTCTATCTTTAAATAGGAAGAACAAAAACAAACGACTAAATGTTGTAATTAATAATCCAATTAAAATGAAATTGAAAACAGGTTTTAGAAAATTGAATTTTCTCATTAACAAAAAATTTAAAATTTAAGACCAAATGCGTCTTAAACGATTAATAAAATTATAAAAAAACAGATTTGAATATTGAATTATAAATTGCATGAAGTTACACATCTAAAACCCTTAATCTTTCGAACAAATATAGCTTTGTTTATTAAATAATTCTAAAATTTTAGTATTCTAAATTCATTAAAATAATAAAGAAGAATTATACCCAAATTCCGCATTAGAAATCTACTACACCTGAATTCTTCTTCAAAACCAAGAACGTACTCCTATTTTCAAATTCAAAATACAAAAGTATTACATCTTCAAAAATAGTCCGTGAGCTCTTGTTTTTATTGAATAATTCAGCTTCGTAACGAAGTCTAATGCGGAATTTGGGTTAAACAAAAAAACTGTTAGGAGATTAAAAACGGGCTATCCGAACAATTCATTTGAAATTATTTGTTTAATTGTAAAGTACTTACAACAATCCTAACAATTAACTTTTAAGGATGACACACAAAACAAACAACTTGATTACATCAAAAATATCTTAAAATATTTAATTAATTATCTTGA
This sequence comes from Flavobacterium rarum (SeqCode), assembly GCF_965234445.1. GTDB lineage: Bacteria > Bacteroidota > Bacteroidia > Flavobacteriales > Flavobacteriaceae > Flavobacterium > Flavobacterium rarum. Next base: position 348,701 of record NZ_OZ248501.1, read on the forward strand.
CAAAAAAAACGTTCAAAAGAACAATTTAAAGAACATATCAATTCAATTTTTCAAATTATAAGGAGGTGTATTGTAAACAAAAAAAACTGTAAAAGCCATTTTTTGTGACTTTTACAGTTTTTTTAAAACTTTAATACAAAACAAAAAGTTGTCAGATTAAAAAAATGGATTGAAAAGATAATCCCTAGTTTTCTGAACAAATTACTCTAGTATTATGTAGCTTGTTTTATAACTTTAAAAAATAGAATTTCTAGTAAAAAAAGATCATTTCTAATTATTTATAGTAATACAAAAATTATCTTTAAACCATTCTACTTGTGCTTTTAAACCATCAAACAAAGTAGTTTTTGGATTGTATCCTAATAATCTTCTGGCCTTATCAATTACCGCTTGGGTTCTCAATTGGTCACCAGATCTAGCCTCAACGACTTGAAGTTCAATTTTTTTATTTAAAATTTGCTCAACAATTTCAATTCCCCTTTGAGTTGAATTCTCTTCTTCGGTTCCCAAATTGATAATCTCGTTATTGACCAAATCTTCTTTTCCAATTACGCTAACCACACCATCTACAATATCTTGAACATAGGTAAAACTTCTCAAATGTTTTTCACTCCCTTTATACAATGGAAAAGAAATATCATTTGAAGCATTTGCAATTAATTTAGTATACAGTTTTTCTGGTCTTTCACGCGGTCCATAAACAGAATACAATCGCAATGAACAGGCTTTTAATTGTCCAAGTCTACTGCTTGCCAAAACCAATTGTTCGGCTGCTAATTTTGTCACTCCATAAAATGACGCAGGAGACGGAACAACTGTTTCATCAAAAGTAGCCTGAATACCATATATTGAGGAAGTAGCAATATTTACAAAAAGGTTTAAATTTTGGTTTTTTAAAGCAAAATCAAGGAGGTTTTTTGTACCAATTACATTATTAGACAAATAATCCTCAAAACTGGAAGTCGAGGAAATACCCGGTTGGGCAGCAAAATGAAAAATATAATTAAAATCGGTTGGTAATTCTTGCAATTGCAAAGCGTTCCTTAAATCAATTTTTTTAATTTTGATGCCTTTTGAACTCAAAGCGTTTGCATTTACTTCCTTTAAAGAAACATCATAATAATCCGAAAAATTATCAAGTCCTACAACATTATATCCCAATGAATGCAAACTTTCTGCAGCATGCGAACCAATAAATCCTGCAGCACCAGTAACTAATATTTTCATATTCAAAATTTATGAATAAAAATAATACTAAACGCTGCAAACTTTATATGCTGATTTCAAACTTAATAGAAGCTTAATACAATTAACCTATAAATATTTAAATGATGTAAAATAGTAATAATGAGTTAACAATCATTATAACTAATCATAATATTAAAAGAATTTACACTTCTAGCTTCAAGCAACCTAATAGTATAATTCATTAACAATTAATGTTCTCGAGTGAGTAGATTTCACAATTTAATAGAGATAAGCTCTTAGATTTAAATGACAATCCGTTAAGGAGACCATGATTGATTTTCTTGACAGAGATTTCACGAATTAATCTGTGGAAATTTGTAAAATCTGTGTCAAATAAACACATTTAAGTTTTTACATTGACATACTAATTTGTGTAAAATATTATTGGTATAAGTTACGGATAGTCCTACAAAATTAAAAAAGGCTTTTCAATTTCATGAAAAGCCTTTTTAGAATAGTGTTTCTTTCTAATTCAAAATCTAGGTTTAAACAATTTTAACCTCTTATTTTTTAATTTGTAATAGATAGGCTTTCTCTAAAATAGAATTACGGGTGTTTGGATTTAAAAATTTAAGCTTTAATCGGGTAATTCTATAATGGTCAATTTCATATATTTTAGACCATTGTATATTATTTTCTTTCAAACTTTTTATCTGATCTTCATAAACAAACAACCATTGTTTTTCTTTTATACGCTTAGAAATTTTATTAATGTTAATTCTAGGAGTTATTCTTTCTGTATAAAAATCTAACGACCAACTACTGTTGTCTTCTGCCAACATAAAAACATCTTTAGAATCTATATGTTCTTTCTCCATAAGCAATGCAACATTGTTTCCCGCTTGATATTGCAAAAGCTTTGGATAAAATTGTGTATTTAAGCAAAAGTTTATTAGAATCATAAAGTAAACAGAAATCAATATTAATTTTTTGGTGCCATTTATTTTAGAAAAAACAATATATCCCAAACAAACTATTAGAACTAAATCGCATAAAAGGAAAGCAAAATGCGGTAATGGAAATGACCAGAAAATAATAAAAAGAACAAAAACACTTCCTAAAGACAATACAATATATTGAATATACAATAGTGTTTTTATAGTTTTAAGTTTATTACTTTCATATAAATTGACACAATAGCTTGCAACTAGCACTGACAAAATGGGTAATAAACTATTTAAATAATGTGGCAATTTGAATTTAGAAAAACTTATGACAATCATTATAACCAAAACCCCAATAGACGTTAAGGCTTCAACTCCAGATTGAAATTTAAATTTTGAAATTACAAACAGCTTAATTCTGGAAAACAAAGCTAAATACACAATAAAAGACCAAGGCAAAAAAGCCCATAAAAGTGTATGAAAGAAGAAAGAATAATCAGAATTAGTTTCACTAAATCCCGAAGCAGTTAATCTATTTAAACTTTGATCCCAAAGAATAAATCGGACTCCAGAAATATTAGAATGACCTTGTATAATTTTTTCAGGATGCAGATCAAATTGAATATAATAAGCGTATAGTACAGGAGCAATAGCCAATACAAAAGTAATAATAGCAATAATAGTTTTCCAAGACCAAATCGCTTTCCATCGTTTATTATAGGCCAAATAGCTTAGAATACAAACAACTGGTACAAAAACACCTAATTGCCCTTTGGAAGAAAAGGCTAACGCCACTCCAATTGCACCAAGAATTGCGTTGATAAGTTTTTCATGATTTATAAATAACACTAACTGCCAAATTCCAAAAACAGTTGCCCCTGTTAAAACCGCATCTGTTCTAACATCATGATTGGATAGAATAATGGCTTGTGCAGACAAAAAAACTAGTGAAGCTATATGACTAGCTTTAAGCCCATACAATTCTTTTGCTAAACGGTTGGTAGAATAAGCACCTATTAAAGTGAACAAAAGAGCGGGAATTCTATAAGACCATTGTGATACTCCAAAAAGTTTAAAAGACAAAGCAGCTAACCAAAAATGCATGTGTGGTTTGTCTAGATAATCTTGCCCTCCTTTATAAATATTTAAAAAATCATTCTCAAGATACATACGCATTGCCATTGTTGCATGTTGCGCAGAGTCATTCTCCATAAGTGGAATCCAACATCCTAAAAGATAAACTACAGTTAGTAGTATGTATAATGGTATATAATCACTTTTTGAAAGGAATGAGTTCATTTTTAAGTTCATTGGTTAATTTGTAATCCTAAAAACTTGCGAAATTAAGATAAAAAACCCACCAAAACAGTAATCCAATATTAATTAATAAGCTCGAAAAAGATAAGATTTCTTAACAAGAACAAAACACACAGCCGTAAGCAGTACTATATATTTGCTCCAAAATATTTTGCCTTATGAGTAGTTTAACTACATTGTTGTCGATTGTAATTCCTGTATATAATGAAGAAGGAAATGTTGGTTTATTAACCGATTCTATTGAAAATGGTCTAAAAGATTATAAATATGAAATTATTTATATCGATGATTATTCTACCGATAATACTAAGAAAGAAATTAAGGAATTAAACAATCCTAATGTTGTTCTTATTGAATTAAAACGAAACTATGGTCAAAGTTCAGCTCTAGCAGCAGGAATTGATTATGCCAAAGGAGATTACATCATTACCATGGATGGCGATATGCAAAATGACCCTGCTGATATTCCAAAAATGTTAGAACTAGCAATCAAAGAAGATTGGGATTTGGTTACTGGGGTTCGTCAAAAAAGGAAAGACAATTTTGTTAAAACTTTACCTTCCAAAATCGCAAATTATATCATTAGAAAATCTACTAAACTTCATATTACGGATGCAGGTTGTGCGCTGAAAGTGATGACTGCTGAAACCGCAAAAGGCCTGCCTCTTTATGGGGAGTTACATCGCTTTATTGCATTAAATGCACACATGGACGGTGCTCGAATTACGGAGGTTCCAGTAAATCATTATGCTAGACGCTTTGGAGTATCAAAATATGGATTAGGCAGAACTTTTAAAGTTATCAATGACCTATTACTTATTCTTTTTCAACGCAAATACTTGCAAAATCCACTATATCTATTTGGCAATCTAGGTATGTTCTTTTTTGGCATAGGGGTAACTATCAATTTGTATTTGTTAGTAGTTAAACTAATGGGAAATGACATTGGTACCAGACCATTATTGTTTTTAGGAATCTTGTTAATTCTAGTAGGAATCCAGTTTTTTACAATAGGAATTGTTACCGATTTGTTAATGAGGACTTATTATGAATCTCAAAACAAAACACCTTATAAAGTAAAAAACATTAGAACTTTTTAAAATGAAGAAAAATAGAAACTTTATTTTCACTTTTCTTAAAATAGCCTTAACCTTCATTTTACTTTATGTAGTGTTTTCTAATATTCCATTAAATGAAGTATGGAGAATTTTAAAACAATCCAATACATTTTTACTATTCTTAGCTTTAATTAGCTTTATCCTATCACAAATAGTATCTGCCAACCGATTATTACAGTTATTTGAATGGTCTGGCTTCATGTTAGACTCAAAAAAAAATTACATTCTTTATCTAATTGGAATGTTTTACAATTTTTTTATTCCAGGAGGCATTGGAGGAGATGCCTACAAAATATACCAATTGAACAAGGATTACAGATGGCCTATAAAAAAAATTACAACTATTGTTTTTTTTGATAGACTAATGGGATTAATTGCTATTGGAATTTTAATTATCCTTTTTTGTTTTTTCATTCCTTTTTTTACAAACAAAAATTTGATTTGGTTACTTATTATTGCACTTTTAGTTGGGCTTGCATCTTCCTATTTCTTGATAAAATGGTTGTTTCCTTCATTTTTAAGAGTTTCAATAAAATCTATACTAAAATCTATTTTAATACAACTTTTACAATGCATTTGTATTGTCTTATTACTATCGAGTTTATCCGAAACAGACAATTACATCACTTATGTTATTGCTTTTTTAATATCATCTGTCCTTTCAATTTTTTCTTTTTCTGGAATAGGAGTAAGAGAAATGATACTATATCAAGCATCTACATTATTTGCATTTAATTCAATGAAAGCAGTAACAATTGGTCTTTTATTTTCGACACTAACCGCTTTTGTTTCTTTTTTTGGAATTTATTTTCATTTTAAAAAATCAAATAAAATATAGAACTATTAAAATACTATAAAAATGAAATCGAAAACAAAACTAATTATTGCAGTCATACTTATTGTATTATTTGGGATAGGGAAATATGTATATGACATGAATATCAATCACAATTTTGAGGTTATCACACAAGATAAGGTATATAAATCCGGTCAAATTCCACCAAATGAAATCTCATATTACGTAAAAAAGTATAAGATAAAATCAATTGTTGATTTACGTTTTCCAGGAACGGGAGATGATGTAAATAATCCTGAACTACCATCAGAATTAATAGAAGAAAAAAAGGCAATTGCCAAAATAAAAGGAGTCAATTATTACAATGATGGTTCTGATCAGATCCCCAACAAGAAAAATTTGGATCTATTTTTCTCTATAATGGATAACAAAGAAAACTATCCCGTATTAATTCATTGTCATCATGGAGTTGGTCGGGCAGAATTGTTTTCAGCTCTTTACAGAATTGAATATGAAAATATGGATCCAGATCAAGCGAGAAAAAGCACTCATCTTATAACTAAATGGAGCTCTTTTGATTTAGGAACTCCAAAAGGAGATTATTTGTTTAACTATAAAAAATCAAATAAAAAAAAGAGATCTTAGATCTCTTTTTTTTATTTGATAGCTCTTATTATACTCTTACAAGAAAATAATTTTTAAATGTTTTGAGTTTTATTTTCATCACAAAACCAATCATAACAATATTTAATCAAAAAAACTCCTATGATTATTTTAGCAATTTTCCTGAATACAACTCCGACATTATGGCCAATACTGTAGGCAATATTATTATCTAAAATAGAATAAAAATTCAAAGGAAAAAAAGCATAAAAACCTTTAATCACCATTCCAATTCCACATAAAGCTAAAAAAACAACAAAAACTTTTTTCATAAATTATATGATTAATATTAAATATTTATTCCTTCTCGTAGCGCTCCATTTCACGATCATAGAATTCATTGGCCAGAACAATCAGTCCTTCCATTTCGGCGTTCAATTCAGCTTCATCTAGGTCTTCGGCTTCTTCCATAAATTCTACTTCATCGTCTTTTAAATTGATGATAAATCTTGGGTAATCCAAGTGAATGATGAAGATGTCATCTGGAAAATCGGTATTGTCTCCCAGTAAAAATTTTGGTAATTCCATGTTTAAAAATTTTAGATATTAGAATACAGAAAATAGAATAAAGATAAATACACAGAACTTTTTTAAAAGTCTATTCTCTATATTCTATTCTCTAAAAGTCTTTTTAATTTATTTATCCGACAAAATAACCGGTGCATTTCCTTTTCCATTCATAAAAATGATTTTAGAATTTGGAGACGCAGCCAACTCTTTTTGGGCTTTTATTTGTTCGTATTGCAATTGTTTGTCTGTCAATCCCAAAGAAATAATTCTTTGATAATCGGCAATACCTTGTGCTTCCACACGTTTACGTTCGGCTTCATGTTTTTCTTTTTGAAGTACGAATGTCATTTTTTGAGCATCTTGTTCGGCATTGATTTTACTTTCAATCGATGCTTTTACTGATGTTGGAAGATTGATATTACGAATTAATAATTGTTCCAGAACCAAACCTCTTGATTTAAAATCGGCTTCGATACTTTTAAAAATTCGTTGTTGAAATTCATTTCGTTTGGTAGAATATAATGCCACAGCATCATAATAAACAGCGTTGTCACGAATACGGGTACGTGTTACAGGACGCACAATTTTGTCCGTATAATCCACACCGATTTTTTTGAAAATGATTGGAGCCTCAGTAGGAACAACACGATACAAAACAGTCAAATCAATAACCACTTCTAGTCCGTCATTGGACAAAACCCGAATGGCATCATCGCCCTCTTGAGCTCCTTCATTATGAACGGCAGACATGGTATAATTTTGAGTTTGCACATCAAACTCTGTTACATCCAGAAGCGGATTGATAAGATGCAAACCACTTTCTAGAATTCCAGGCTCAACACTTCCATAAAGAGACTTCACCCCTACTTTTCCAGCATCGATTTGTTTAAACATTGAAGAGAATAATCCTAAAACAATTAGAATAAATCCAATTATTTTCATTAAACCAGCAAATTTTGAAAACGGATTGACATTATTACTCAATGCAAATCCAAGAATCAGTAAAATTATTCCAAGAATAATAAATAGTATCATTTTATAGTTTTTTAGTTGGTACAGTGATTATACGTTAATTCCAATTATAAGTTACATTCTTACATATACTTTATTTATCACTATTTTCAAGCACTAACTTTTTAGTCAATCGCGCAAATCGAATGTACAAAAATACAGCTGCCGTCGACAGTCCAGCCAAAAGTCCAATCCAAATTCCAACTGCTTTTAAATCTGTATATTTCCCTAAGTAAAAAGAAACAGGAAACCCAACTATCCAGTAGGCTACAAAAGTGATGTACATTGGAACTTTTACATCTTGCAACCCTCTTAATGCGCCTAAAACTACCACTTGAATTCCATCTGATATTTGAAAAATAGCAGCAATCAACAATAATTTTGAAGTAATTAAAATTATTGCAGCATTGTCAACTACTTGAGCCGGATCACTCATATTCAAAAACAAATGCGGTAAGAATTTATGAAAAACAACAAAAATAAGAGCAAAAAAAGTTTCCAGTATAATGGCCAATAAAAAAATTGATCTTGCCACAATGATTAAGTTTTTAAAATCACCCAAGCCTTTAGAATGGCTCACACGTATCATAGCGGTAACATTCAAACCCATAGCAACCATAAATGTAGACGAAGCCAAGATAAGCGCTATTTGATTGGCTGCTTGACTATTTTTCCCCAAAGTCCCCGAAAGCCAAATCGCAGCTGTAAACAGTGTTACTTCAAACAACATTTGCATAGCTGAAGGAAAACCAAGCGCTATAATTTTTTTTACGATTGATTTTTTTATCTCTTTAAAAGTGAAATTTTTAAAATACTTTTTCATAACGGCATTGTGTTTCATCAAATAATGCATAAAAACAACCATCATAATTCTAGAAATTACGGTTCCTAAAGCAGCTCCGATAATTCCCAGTTTTGGAAAAATCCAAAAACCATAAATCAATACATAATTAAAAAAAACATGTACCACATTGGCCAAAACAATCGAATACATAGAATACTTGGTCAAAGACAAACCATCAGCAAATTGTTTATATCCTTGATACATTACCACGGGAATTAAAGAAAAAGCAACCCAATCAATATAAGGCGCAGCCAATGCCACTACTGCAGGAGGCTGATTCATAAAATACATCAAGTGCTTGGACAAAACCGTCAACATAAACAATGAAACTCCTAGGATTGTACACAACAACAAACCGTGATGAAATGTAGTTCTTATTTTTTTATCGCTCTTTTCAGCATCGGCTTCTGCAGTAAGCGGCGTTATCGCAGTAGAAAAACCGATTCCGATTGACATAGCCAAAAAGATAAAACTATTCCCCAAAGAGACGGCAGCTAACTCTGTTGAACCCAGATTTCCAACCATATAATTATCTACAATTCCTATTAAAGTATGCCCAAGCATTCCTAAAATTACGGGATAAGCCAATTTGATATTATACGAGAATTCTTTGGTGTATTGAGAAATGTTCATTTTAATTTATTAAGTCTGCAAAGATAATTAGAAGCTTTTAATTGCATCAATACTATTGAAAATATAACAGCCATTTATTCGCTAATTTTTACGTAAATGAAGTAATTCTGTAATAGTCCATCATAATTCTATAACATCACAAGCAAACCTCAACATTACATTTGCAATGTCGTTTTGAAACAAACAAAAACAAAAAAAACGATCTAATTTATCAACCCAAAATAAAATTATGAAAATTACAGAAAAAATTAAAGTGTTATTCGTATTCGCAATTACACTATTATTTGCAAACAATTCACAAGCTCAAGAAACAAAAACTTTCGATCCAGGTTTTCGATTAGGAATTGGACTTAACGGAGGTATTCCAACTGATAACGATACTTACAATTGGTCTTTAGGTGGTGATGTGCGTCTTCAATATGATTTGACCCAAAAAGCATCAATAACATTGACTACTGGTTTCACCAATCTATTTATCGATCAAAATGTAAAAGATTTAGGTTTTATTCCTGCAAAAATTGGTTTCAAAGCCTTTGTGTGGGAAGACCAATTTTATGTTTTAGGAGAAGTAGGTGGTGGTTTTGCAGTAACAAATGGTTATGATCAAAACACTTATATCTGGTCTCCAGGAATTGGATATGCTACCAAAGATATTGACATTAGTTTGCGTTACGAAGCCTATACCGACTATGATACGGATCAAATTGCATTACGTATCGCGTATGGATTTGATTTGTAATAAAATAATTTCCAAAAAAAAATGCTCTGAATTCAGAGCATTTTTTTGTTGTTTAGTACTGCTTTTTATCCGTCAAGGTCTTCATAAAAGCAATTAACTGTTTCTTTTCCAACGGGGTCAAATTCAATTTATCAGTTGGCAAAGTTTGATTCGGTAAATTAAAACCTAAACCACTTCCTCCGCCTAAGTCATAGAAATCCACAACTTCTTCCAAGGTTTTAAAAACTCCATTGTGCATGTAAGGCGCTGTCAATGCAATATTCCGAATTGTTGGTGTTTTGAAAGAATAGCGATTCACCTCAGCTTTTGTTAAATCAAATTTACCCAAATCAACATCTATCTTTTTGTTTTTTCCGGGAACCCCTAGTACTTCACTTTCTGATCTGTCAAAATTAGGTGGTACCGTTCCGTTTGTTAGCGGAATAAAATGGCAAGTGGCGCATTTGGCTTTGCCTGCAAAAAGATTGAAACCTACAATTTCATCGAGATTCAGTTTTTCTTCTCCTCTCATAAAACCATCAAATCTGGCATCATAATTACTCAAAGACCGAATGTAAGAGGCCAACACATTCTTGATAGCAAAAGCAGTGATTTCTTTGTTTGGAAACGCTTTCTCAAAATTGGCGGTATATTTTGCACTCTTTTTTAAATCCAAAACTGATTTCTCCAACGAACCGTGCATTTCATTCTCATTTGTAATTACAGCAACCGCCTGATCTTCTAAATAATTAACTCTAGAATCGTAAAAAAAACTACGCTGAAAAGCAATATTAGAAAGTGTTGGTGTATTCCTTTTTACCATTTGTTTTCCATCCAATGAAATTGCTTTCTCCAAACCATCCGTAAACCCTTTATCAGCATGATGACAAGAAGCACACGAACGGGAATTATCACCCGATAAAACGGGATCATTAAATAATAATTTACCCAATTCAATTTTCTCCTTTGTCGTTTTATAATCCGGAAATCCCGAAAAGGCTTCGACATCAAAAGCATTTTTGTCAAATAAAGTTTGAGCAGTCACTTTTAATCCTCGGCTTTCTTTAAAAAAAGGAATTTTCAAAGCCAACTGCGTATTATAAATTGCTTTATTCAAAGGATTCAAATACTTTTTGATAAAATAAGCTCTGTCAAATTTATTGAAGTTTGAATTTTTATACAAATATGCCTTTCCTTCTTTTAGTATTTTAAGAGCCGAAGAATTTACTTGATTTTCCTCATAAATGATGAGCTGTTTTTCGATAGTTTCCATTGAAGTTATTGCTTCAGGCAAAGAATTTTGCGCTATAGGAGAATCAAAGCCTGTAATTCCCAAAGTAATTATTCTAAAAACTTCCAAACGCATAGCATCAAAAACAGAAGAGTCCGTCAACTCATTGGTTTTTGAAATCATTTCCAAACGGTACAAATTAGCATTGAGAATCCCAATTTCTTTTAATAAATCTTTTTTAGTGTTCTTTTGAAACACTGGAAAAAGATATTCCTCAATAACCTGAAGACCTGCGGGAGGAACTGTAATTCCATCGTTTTCTTCATACTCATCCAGTGCAGGGCCATTTATTGCTTTGGAAACTGTTGGAAAATAATACTCACAAATGGACTCCACTCTTTTATAACTTTGATGTGCTTTCAAGAATTGGATTTGCAGTTGTTTTTGCGTTGCATCAATTTGTACTAAATGTTGCAATTGAATAACCTCGCTTTGCAAAATAACCAAATCAGACTTATACAAAACATTAATTTGTTCTGCTTTGGATTTAGAATCAGAACAGGAAAACAGTAAAAAAGAGATAAAAAAGAAAACAATATTTTTCATGAATTTGATTTAAATAAAAAAAACAGAAGCCACGATTTCAAAAAAATGATATCGTGGACTTCTGAAAAAAAAAAAATAATTTATCTGGCTAATCCTTTGATTAAAACAATTTGACTGGCTTGGTTTTCATCAGGACGACCACCACCATTGTCGACTCCTTTAAAACGATCCCCTCTCCAAGTATGCGGTTGAACGCTTAACAGGAAAGTATCATCAATTCCCAATTGCTCAGAAACATCAATCATTGCACCATATTCCCAATCTCCAAATTTAGACGTACCTCCTACATTATATTTTGCAGCATCAGTTGCGGTACGACGGTGGTCCAATTCAACTACTACTTTCAATTGTTTTGTGTCAATATTGTACTGATAAATATAAGCATCGTGTGTTTCGTCACCATACCCATTGGCGTCTTCTTGAACATACACATAGTTTTTAGTTACACAAATATTATCAGGATTTTGAAATTTTCCTGCAATTCCTGTACGATCGTCTCCATCAAGTAAAACCTGTAAAGTACCTGCTAATGGATTTGTTGCATCTAAATTTAATTTATAAACTCTACCGTATTTTGTTCTAGAAGCATCAGCATTTGTTTTAACCAAATCTTGACCTGTAACATTAAAATAGATTTCTCTGTCTGCTCCTGCTCCACCTTTTCTATAATCAAGGTCTTCAACTCTACCAAATTTAATAGCCGACAAAGTATTTACCGAAGCATTAATTTGAGCTCCTGTCAAAGTAGTATGATTTTCAATTTTTACAAAAGAAACAGGGTAATCCTTTCCAGTCGCCATATCTTTCTCTCTTTGATTGCCATCAGTTCTTTTCATCATATACAAAGAACCGTTTGCAAGATCCCCTACAGTATTAGAAACATACATAAATACTTGACCTCCATTAGTTCCAGAGTCATCATCTCCAATAACTACAACGGTTTTACCAGCGAATGCAGATTTTCTTAAAGGCAAAGCATTTTCAGCACTTAAACGCCCAAAACTGGCTAACTCTTTAGAAACACTCGCAGTTCCAACGTCTCCATACGGATTTAAAGCGTGCGTACGTGACTCCTCACCAGATTCTCCTGAAGTCAAAAAAGTTGGTCCAAAACCATGTTCTGCAGGTGTTGCCATGGTAGCACCACATAATCTCCAAGTTCCTCCTTTTGAATTCAATAAATATTCTCCTTTCACAGGTTTAAAAGTTTTGTCTAATGTTACTCTAGATACCGAAAAGTTATCTTCATGATTCACTAAAAATGTAAACGTCCCATCTTCATTTTTCAACAATCCTGTTCCGTCTGCAGAACCTCCAAACACAAAACTTGGACTTCCAGCCAAAACATCGTCAGAAGTAATGATAGAAAATAATTCAAGTTTTTCAAATCCCGCTTTCTTAGTTAATAAAACAGGTGTTTTGGATTGATTTGTAGTCAAAACAGTTGCATTAATTGGATTTTCTTCTTTTTTATCATCGTTACATGACACTAGTAATGCAACAGCTAGCATTGATAGAATAATTTTTTTCATTTGTTTGTTTGTTATAATTCAAAACAAAGGAACTTCCATATTTTAAACTAAAAATCAATTTAACATTAATAAAACTTAAATAAATACTTACTAAAGAATAAAAATTTAAACATAATATCACATAAATATAAAATTAGTAGCGAAAATACAACTTTTAAGATACTTCTATTTAACACTTAATTCCATCAAAAGCAAATTCCAATTTTCCGCTACCAACAAAATAGATTACTTTTGAAGGAGCTTAATCCAGCTGTTCGTTTCAACCTTTTTCAAGAACTGCTTTTTTCTAAGTCCTAGATGTAGCTTCCTCTGGTCGCTCTACTAGAACAAGAAAAAATAGCTGTTCTTTTCAAAAGGATTTCCACTACCATCTGGGCTAGGGCTATCATTTTCAAAACAACTTTTAATGGAAAAATTTACACTCGAAATCCTATTTCACATCATCGGAATCGGTTCTGCTTCCGGACTCATCTACAAAGACAATTCTTTATTTATTATTGGAGACAATAGTGGCTATTTGTATGAATATAATATCGAAACCAAAAACTTAGAAAAACATCAAATTCTGGAAAACGCCACCGAAAATATTGCAAAAAGCGAAAAACCCGATTTTGAAGCCATCACCCATTTTGGAGACAATCTCTATGTTTTTGGTTCCGGATCTACCGAAAAAAGAAACAAAATGGTTCAAATCAATACGCTGATAAAAGAAATTACCACAAATGATTTAACCGATTTGTATGGCGTGATGCAAAGTTTTGGCGAAATAAAACCCGAAGATTTCAATATTGAAGGCGCCATTTATACTGGAGAAGAATGGTATTTATTGAATCGAGGCAACGGAAAATCAGCCAAAAACGTACTCTTTACTATTCAAGGCAAAAACTTGGTCAACGAATTCAATATGTTGTCCAACAATTACAAATTGCCCAAAATAAAAGGAGTTCGAAGCAGTTTCACCGATGCCGTTGCAGTCGATGATAAAATATATTTTTTATCCACTGCCGAAGACACCGATTCTACTTACAATGACGGAGAAATTCTGGGAAGCTTCATTGGGTGCATCGATACCAAAACCATGAAAATTGATTTTACTAAAAAAATTAGTGACACCCATAAATTTGAAGGATTAACCGTTTATCAAAATACTTCTGATACAATTGAATTTTTACTTTGCGAGGATAACGACACGGAAGTTTTGGAAGCGAATATTTATAAATTGACATTAAAAAAATAGGTTCTACCATGAATTGTGTATGTGTCTAAGAAAAAAATAAAGAAAATTTTCACCATTAAGAGATTAAGAAAAATTAAGTTTTCTAGTACTTAATGAACCTTAATCTCTTAATGTTGCAAAAAAAAAATAATGATTTTTAAAACCCACTCATTTGGGTGTAGAACCAAAAAATAGAAAAACAATTCTAATTTAAAAATGCGCTCGTTTTTACAAGCGTATAATAGAAAAAATTACTTCATTATAAACATGCCTCCAAATAGTCACACACTTTTTGGAGGCTTTTTTATATAAAAACCAATTATACATAGCGTTTTACATAATGTAAGGAAGTATTATCAGATTGATTAAACCCAGATTGCGCCTTTTACAAAACTATGCTAAGTCAATAAAAAGACCTTTTTCGTTAAAACAATGTTAATTTTAAGTACTATGTGATACACAATACCTTTTTTAAGATATATATTTGCATAGGATATTATTATATGATTTTAATCTCTGAACAAAAAACATCTATCAAAAAAAAATCAATCAAAAATCAAGTATCATGAAAAATTCAATTTTAATCTTAGGAATCGCTTTAGTATCGTTAACAAATGTATCTAATGCTTCGAATGTGCTAAACTTTCAAAAAGTAACATTTCAAGAAATTGCTTTATTGAGCGATAATGAAATCGAACCATCAAATGAAAAAACAACAATAGCAAAACCAGAAACAGTTACTGACTCAGAAACTTTTAATCCAGAAACTGTACTTGAATTCGTTGGTAAAACAACAAAAGAAATCATTACTGAAAACGATAAAATAACAGAGAATACAACATCAGAGGAACTCGAGTTTATGGTTTACGAAGATTCTATGAGAGACATCATAGCCCAATCTGACTTAATCATTGAAAATACAATTTCGAATGAAACATATCCACTTTCTTTTCAAACTAGTATTGAAACTGAAATAGCACAACTTGAATTGATCATTGAAAGTACCGTTTCTAATGAAGTTAGCCCTTTAAACATTAAAGAAATTAATAAAAACGTATTATTACAAAGCACTTTAAATACGAATACTTTTCTTGGAATGAATTAATCACTGCGCAATAATAAGTAGCCAATTGGGAGAGGTATAATGTTTACCAACTAAAAAAGCACCATTATAAAAGTATAATGATGCTTTTTTTATGTTTTTAAAATGAATTTTACCTTATATTTTAAACCTCAACATTCCTAAATTCCATTCGAACGCTTCCATCTTCATCAATTTTGGTTAAATTAATATCGTGTAAAGTATTGACCAATTCGGGATTCCAATGTGTTTTTACTTTTACGTAATTCTCCGTAAACCCGTGAATGTACCCTTCTTTATTCTCACTTTCAAAAAGTACCGTTCTATTGGTTCCCAACTGACTTTCATAAAACGCGCGACGTTTTTTAACCGATAAACCACGAAGCATTTTACTTCTTTTCGCACGTACATTGGCTGGTACAACACCTTCCATCACGGCAGCTTCAGTATTATCTCGCTCTGAATACGTAAAAACATGTAAATAAGAAATATCCATTTCATTTAGAAAATGATAGGTTTCCAAGAAATGTTCATCTGTTTCTCCAGGAAATCCCACAATCACATCCACACCAATACAAGCGTGTGGCATCACTTCCCGAATTTTGTTCACTCTCTCAGTATAAACTTCACGCAAATAACGGCGTTTCATCAATTTCAAAATTTCGTTGCTCCCAGATTGCAACGGAATATGAAAATGTGGCACAAAAGTTCTGCTTTTCGACACAAAATCAATCGTTTCGTTCTTCAATAAATTAGGCTCAATCGACGAAATTCGTAATCTTTCGATTCCCTCCACTTGATCCAATGCAAGAACCAATTCTAGAAACGTATGTTCGTGTTTTTTATTCCCAAATTCACCTTTTCCGTAATCCCCAATATTTACTCCAGTAAGTACAATTTCTTTAATGTTTTGTTTTGAGATTTCTGACGCGTTTTTCAAAACATTTTCTAATTCATCACTTCGAGAAATCCCTCTAGCCAAGGGTATTGTACAATAGGTACATTTATAATCGCAACCATCTTGCACTTTCAAAAAAGCACGTGTTCTATCTCCAATGGAATAACTACCTACATAAAAATCGGCTTCTGCTATCTCGCAAGAATGCACTTCTCCAAAATCATTCTTCGATAAATCATTGATATAATCTGCCAGTTTGAATTTTTCAGTAGCACCAAGAACCAAATCTACACCATCTACATTGGCTAATTCCTCTGGTTTTAGTTGAGCATAACATCCCACTGCAGCCACAAAAGCTTTATCATTTAGCTTCATCGCTTTTCGTACCACTTGTTTGAACTGCTTATCAGCATTCTCTGTAACCGAACACGTATTGATTACATACATATCGGCTACTTCTTCAAAATCTACTCGGTCAAACCCTTCATCTTGCAAATTACGAGCAATGGTCGATGTTTCTGAAAAATTCAGTTTGCAACCTAAAGTGTAAAAAGCTACTCTTTTTCTATTTTCCATATTTTAATCTTAAACTAATGAAATCGTTGTCAAAAAATTTAAGTGTGCAAATTTACGAACAAAAATTTATAAAACAGAATGTAATCATGGAATTAAACAAGACAAACGTATCAGTTTCTAATGGTAAACATTTGCTCCATTGTTTCTTCATCGCATATATCAACCAATCGTTTATAGCATTTAATAGAAACCGAAACTAAACCATCAAATCCATTTTTTTCCACCACCAAAAATCCAAAGAAAAATCAGGATAATTTTGGGTAAATTTATTGTACTTACTTGGTTTGGCATCTTGTTCGTTAAATTTCACCTCAACAGCAAAGCCTTTCAAATAGGAGGTTTCCACAACAAAATCGACTTCATTTCCATCAGCTGTGCGCCAATATTTTATTTGGTCTTGATCATATCTTTCAGACAACACCCTAAAAGCTAAATTCTCTAAAACCGCTCCTTTATCGGCTCTTTGTTCTAATGGAGAAAAGTAATTAATCAACACATTGCGCAAGCCCAAATCGTTAATATAAATTTTTGGCATTTTGGTCAATTCTTTTCGAATATTGTTATAAAAAGGACGAACCAAGGTAATATGAAAACACTTTTGCAAAATATACAAATAGTTCTCCACCGTGGCATTGGTTATTTGCAAGGTATTCGAAATCTCATTGACATTCAATAAATTTCCAGATTGACTCGCCAAAAGCAATAACATTCTGTAAAATTTGCCCTGATCTGAAACACCGGATTCCAAAACGTCCCGTTTGATGTATGAATCCCGAATTTCTTTGAGCAATTCTATTTTATCTTCAATACTATTTTCTAAAACCACAGCAGGATATCCGCCATAATTCATAAATTCATCCATATACGTCCAAAACAAATTTTCTTGAATGGATTTCGTCTTTTTCTTATTTTGCAATTGTTGAAGTTCCAAAACCAAATCTTCCCTCCCCTTAAACATCAAAAACTCTTCAAAATCCAAGGTTCCCATCTGAAATATTTTCTTTCTGCCTACAAGCGAATCATTGAATTGCTTGTCGATATAAAAAGCAGAACTTCCTGTAGCAACAATTTTCAATCGATCCGAATATTCATCAAAAAGCAATTTTAAGAAAGACGTAGCATCATTTAAATATTGAATTTCATCTATAAAAACAATAACTTTCCCATCTTCTTGCAACGGACAAATAGCAAATAGGTTTTCTGGGTTTTGATTCAATTCATCTAAGATATCTTTCCTGTCCAAATTCAAAAAATAAACCACTTCTCCTTGCTGTTTTAAATCGGCATGCAACTGCTTTAACAAGGTTGACTTCCCTATTTGTCTTGCACCAATAAGAATCGTGAATTCCTTTTTAGAAATATGATTCAAAATAATAGTATGTTTTTTTCTTCTTACCATATTACAAATATAGAAACATAACACAAATTATCCGATAATTTCATTATTTATTTTAAAAATATCAGATAATTTATATTGTACATAAATAAAAATATCGGATAATTTACATATAGCATTATTAATAATATCTTTTAAGTACTTACAAACAGAACAAAAAATTGTAAAAAAAACATTCAAAACTGCATTAAAACAGCTTTTTTTTTATCATACTCAATTTTGTTATTATTCATATGTAGATAATATTGTTTTTGTTGGAATATAGTATCGCCTGATCTTCATTGGTGTTTGCGACAAATTTTGTCATGGCGATTTCATATAAATATTAATTTCACATCTCCTAAACCGAATTAACAGGAGTAACTATATCTCATACCAAATAAATTTGAACTTGCCTTTATTCAAAAAAAACTATTAATTTAAAAAATAATTCAGAAGAAAAGTAATATTATAAGGCTTTATCAGTTGTAATATAAGTTTCAGTATAAAACATCACATTTTTCAAATAATGAACCTCATCAGCTTTAAAATCACACTTTTGAATTAAAACTATAATAGTAACAAAAAAATGGGAACGCCGAAAACCATAAAGAGTAGGCAAACAACAAACAAAATGACTAAAATGAAATCATTCTACTTTACAATTACACTATTATTTATTACCCTTTACACACAAGCTCAAACTGCAACAACTATTGTCCCTAAAAATCCGTTTCCGACGATTAGTACTTTGACCAATTGGGCTAGTCATAACTCACAAGAAAGGTTCAATCTAGATGTCAGAATTTTAGGTTTTAAATTTGAAGAAAAATCTGTAGAGACTGCCTCCACTTCTTATACATACATAAGAAAAGTTTCGATAGACAATATCAACTACACAGATAGAATTGTATATCGAATTGCAAATGACAATTCGGCAAGTATTATCTCATTGGTAACAGCTTCAACCGACTTGGTTTCTTATTACACACCACAATTGGCTGGTTACAAAACAGGAAAATGTGACAACGAAATGTCAAAAGACAAAAAAACAACTTGCACCTGTTATGACAATGGAAAATTCGTAATCGATGTTTGTGATGAAAGAGTAAAGTTGACAATGGGTGATGGAAACAACTATTTTATTTCGGTTGCAAAAAAATAATAGCGTATCGTGTCGTAATACACAAACGAACTTTAGTGAGCCTTTAAAACAAAAAATTATAAAAAAATCCGTCTCGTTCTAAACGTTACGGATTTTTTTATTTGATATAATCACAGAGGTAGTATCACATATTAGGATTATTCATTTCGTACCAAACCTCTTCTTCTCCATCGTGTTCAAAAGAATTCACATAATGCATTCCTAGTTTTTCAAGAATATGTCTAGAATTTACATTTCCTGCATCTGCGTAAGCATACAACTTTTCTACTTTCATTTCATTGAATGCATAATCTACAAAAGCCAATCCCGCTTCGGAAGCATAACCCTTCCCCCAATGTTCTTGAATAAAGCGATATCCAATTTCATAAAAATTCTGATGATTGTTTATCTCTTCTTTAATTAATTTTATTCCAGACCAACCGATAAATTCATCAGTTTCTTTCAGGATTACGGCCCAACGCCCTATACCATTATCTGTATATTGTTGCCTAACATTGTCAATGTAAGCATGACTTTCATCAATATGTTTTACAGGCTTGTTCCCCAAAAAAAGGTGCACTTCCGGATTCGAATCCAATTCAAACATACCTTCAACATCCGAAGAAATTATTTCTCTTAAAATCAATCTTTCGGTTTCTAAAAAGGGTTTCATTAATTTAAAATATAACGCTTAATCACTTCTGCAACGCCGTGATTATTGTTTGATGCTACAATAACATCTGCTTTATCTCTTAATTCAGGAGTTACATTGTCTACCCAAACACCTAAACCCGCGTATTCAATCATAGTCAAATCATTCCCCGCATTTCCAACAGCAATGATTTCATTTTGATCAATATTCAATTGTTGCGCTAATTTTTTTAAGCTAAAGGCTTTGTCAATACCGTGTTGGGCAACTTCCAGAAAAAAGGGTTTTGACATTGACACGCTCAAATGCGGCATAGCCAATTTCAAGTCGTCTTCGACCGTTTTAAGATAAGAGGGTTCTTCTAGTAAAATACATTTTACAGCATTGGTTTTTACCGCGTCTTTAAAACTCGCTACTTTATTATGCGCCAAACCCGTAATGTGTTTTTCGACATCAATGTATTCCGAATCGGTTTCGCTTACAATTTCGTTGTTTATATAGGTAATAATATGTGTTTTGCTTTTTAAGCTGTAATCATATAATTCGTGTATTTGCTCTTTGGTCAAGGTTTGTTCAAAAAGAATTTTATCTTCTTTTAAATCGGTAATTACGGCGCCATTATAGGAAAGCATAAATGAATTATAATGATCCATTTTCAAATCTTTGGCATAAGCCGTCATTGCCGATGTTGGTCTTCCGGAAGCCAAAACCACATAAACTCCCATTTCCTGAGCTTTAAAAATCATTGCTGCATTTTCATCAGATATCGTATGATCGTCTGTTAACAACGTGTCATCCATATCCAAAACAATCATTTTGTATTTTATTTGTTTCATTATAAAATAGTATAGTATAAAAAAACCTTGACACTTCAATAAGTACCAAGGTTTTTCAAAAAATTAATATCAATTTACTTTAACTAGATACTCAACCTGAATTCCTCGATAACCGGGTTTGCTTTTGCAAAATCAGTTTCCTGAATAAACACTTCAACAGCTGAGTCTAAGTTAGGAAAACCTGACATTCTAGCTGATTGAATATTATTTTTAATTTCAGTTTCAACTCCTGCCGCTTCTATTTTTTCTTGTAAAGCCAAAGCTAAAATTTCACTTCCCGAAAACACTTTCATTAATCCCATGATTCTTTTATTTTTAAATTATTAATAATTTCTTTTAAAAAAAGTTTAATTAACCCAATCATCAATTTCCACTTATACTTGCGTAATAACTACTCTTCCTCATCGTCAATTTCACCCTCTTCTTCTTCAAAATCATCAATATCATCGTTTTCAATTACATCTTCTAGATCTTCGTCATCTTCATCATATTCTTCATCAAAATCAAAAACAAAAGGTTCCAACAACATTTTCTCAGCCAAAATTTCAATTCGCTCGGTAAGCTTTTCAGTGAAAATAATTCGCTGTGTTTTGGCAATACTATTAGAAATACGCATAATTTTTGTTTCATGACGGAGTTTCAAAATAGGATCAGCATCATCCAATATAAACATTTTAAGTTTATTAATATTGTATCCTGCCGTTGTAAACATATCACTCAGTTTATTCGGAGTTCCAATAAGCACATCAATTCCGGTCGAAACATAATTCTTGTCATATTCCATATCTCCTTTATCATGTACACCAAAGACTCTTAAATTAGTGTATTTGCCATATTTTTCGAAAAGTTCTTCCATTGCAAGTACTTTCGCTTTGTCTTCTACAATAATTAAGGCACGGGGAGATTCTTCCCATTCACATTTCAATTGATGAATTACATTTAAGACAATGGTAACCGATTTTCCACTTCCTTTTTCTCCTATAATGATAGCATCCGCACCACTTTTTAAAGTAGAAAAAGTTTCTTGTTGCATTGCATTTGCTTCAACTAATCCGTTCTCAATTAATGCCAATTGCAGGGCCTCGTTTATTTTTTTTAGTTTCATTTATTTATTAATTTAAAAAAGCAAAAAATTGAAAAAAGCAAAAAAATTCACTTTAAAAGGCTTCACTTATTTTATTTTTTAGATTTCTATATTATTTAGATACTTTCGTTGTTTTTATTTACTCGCAAAAATCTTGACATCACTTTCAGAAATCTCGTTTCCTCCCAGGATTATCAAACGTTCCACTACATTTCTTAATTCTCTTATATTCCCAGTCCAATCGTATTCTTGTAATAAGCCTACTGCTTCTTTGGAAAAATGCTTCACCGTATTTCCTTGCTCATCAGCAATTTTATTTGTAAAATATTCAATCAATGCAGGAATATCATTTCTTCTTTCATTCAAAGAAGGAACATTTATCAAAATGACAGCCAATCTATGATACAAATCTTCACGGAAACGACCTTCGGCAATTTCTGTTTTTAAATTTTTGTTTGTTGCGGCAATAACCCGGACATCTATTTTAATATCAGTGTCAGCTCCTACACGTGAAATAACATTTTCTTGTAAAGCGCGCAATACTTTGGCTTGCGCAGACAAACTCATGTCGCCAATTTCATCCAAAAAAATGGTTCCTTTGTTTGCTGCGTCAAATTTTCCAGAACGATCTTTTACAGCAGATGTAAATGCTCCTTTTACATGTCCAAACAATTCACTTTCTATTAATTCTGCTGGGATTGCTGCACAATTGACTTCTATCATCGGTGCATTTGCCCGATCACTTTTTTCGTGTAACTGATGCGCTACTAACTCCTTACCTGTGCCATTTGGTCCTGTAATCAAAACTCTAGCATCTGTTCTAGCTACTTTTTCTATCATGATTTTTACATGATTAATAGGTTCACTATCTCCTATAATATCGTATTTTTTACTGACTCTTTTCTTCAGTATTTTATTCTCAACAACAAGTTTTTTTTTGTCTAGAGCATTTCGAACCGTGTTCAACAATCGGTTTAAATCGGGTGGTTTCGAAATGTAATCAAAAGCGCCTAATCGCATGGTATTAATTGCTGTTTCCATATCTCCATGCCCAGAAATCATCACAATCGGAATTTCAGAATCTATTTTTTTGACTGCTTCCAAAAGTTCTACGCCATCCATTCTTGGCATTTTTATATCACATAAAATCAAATCATATTCATTACTTTTTATCTTATCAAGTCCGATTACTCCGTCTTCGGCAACTTCAACTTGATAAGACTCATTTTCTTCAGTTAGAATACGTGCAAGTACTCTCCTGATTGGTTCTTCGTCTTCAATGATTAAAATTTTTGACATAAATAGCAGTTTAATTTTGGCTTTTTAATTTAATTTTCAGAACAATCCTCTAATATTTTAACCATTTATACAATTCTTTCCAAGTTGGTTTTTTTCCATACATCAAAATACCTACTCGGTAAATCTTGGCAGCAAACCAAACTACACCAAAAAATGTAGCAAACAACAAAGATACTGAAATTAAAATTTGCCACCATGGCACGCCAAAAGGAATACGCATCAACATTACAATTGGAGAAGTCAATGGTATCATCGAAAAAACAACTGCAATGGTTCCATGAGGATCATTGATTACAGTAAAGAATCCAATGTAGACACTCAACATTAATGGCATAATAATAGGCAAAAGAAATTGTTGCGAATCTGTTTGGTTGTCAACAGCCGCACCAATGGCAGCATAAAACGAACTGTATAAAAAATACCCTCCTATAAAATATACTATAAAACTAATCAATATACTCGCTATAGGCAAATTCCAAATCTCCTTGATGTACAATTGAGCCGTTCCCGAAAATTCCTGTTGGCCAGCATCTATTAATTCTGGAGATACTCGAGCAGTAGGACCAACATTGACACCGAAAAACGCCGAAGCCGCAAACATTAAAGACAAACCTATAATGGCCCAAATGATAAACTGTAATAATCCAGCCAACGAAGTACCAATTATTTTCCCCATCATCAACTGATAAGGTTTTACCGAAGAAATAATAATCTCCACAATGCGATTGGTTTTTTCTTCAATCACAGAGCGCATTACCATATTTCCATATATAATGATAAACATCATGATTAAATATCCAAAAGCACCACCAATTGCTATCTTAATTTCGTTTAATCCTTTGATACTTTGTTCTCCAGACGCTTTTGACAAACTGATATTAACCTCCGATTCAGCTTTTTTTATAGCCAAAGTGTCCAGATGTGCTTTTTCTAGATTCTCTTTTGTTAATTTATCAGCAATTAAATTTTGTGTTTTTTCTATAAAAACAATACTAGGGCTACTATTGGATATGAATTGAATTTTATTTTCTAAATCTTTATTTGTTTTCGTTTTTGGGATATAAAGCAATCCTTCAAAACTTTCGTTGGAGATACTATCTTTTAAAAACTGCAGATCAATAGTGGACAAATCCAAGTATTTAAACTCTGATTTTTTGGAATTCTGAGCTACAAACTCATTGACAAATAACCCCGATTCATCGTGAATTGCAATACGTTTTGTGTCGGCTTTCATAGCACTTAAATACCCTACAAAACCTGCTATTCCAACAAACAACAAGGGACTTAAAAAAGTCATTACAATAAAAGACTTATTGCGAACTTTGGCAATAAATTCTCTTTTTATGATTAATGAAATTATACTCATATATAGATTACTAGATTATTAGACTTTTTAGATTAATAGACTTAATTAGACTACTTAGACTTAATTAGATTATTAGGATTTCGTTAGACTTTTAGATTTCTAGACTAATATAATCTAAGAAGTCTAAAAATCTAAAAGTCTAAGTAGTCTATTCTGTTACTGTTTGAATAAAAATATCGTTAACACTTGGTATTTTTTCAACAAAATGAGTTACTTGACCGCGTTGTGTAAGGACATGCAATAATTCATTTGGGGTTGAATTTCCGAGTTGAATTTCTAATTTTATTTCGTCATTAATGGATTTGAAATTTGCTTGCCCCATTTTGAATTTTTGGGTAATATCAAACATTAAACCTTCGACATTATCCGATAGAATTCCGACTTCGAAACTATTGGTCTTGAATTGTCTTTTGACATCAAGCAATTTTCCTTCGATCAATTTATTTGACTTGTGAATTAATGCTATATGATCGCATAATTCCTCTACACTCTCCATTCTGTGGGTTGAGAAAATAATTGTGGCACCATCTTCTCTCAAAGCAAGAATCTCATCCTTAATTATGTTGGCATTTACAGGATCGAATCCGGAAAAAGGTTCGTCAAAAATTAATAATTTGGGTTTGTGCAATACGCAAACTACAAACTGTATCTTTTGCGCCATCCCTTTTGATAATTCTTGTACTTTCTTGTTCCACCAACCTTGAATTCCCAAACGATCAAACCAATATTCCAGTTGTTTTTTGGCTTCGGCTTTGGACAACCCTTTCATTTGCGCCAAATACAAACATTGTTCCCCTACTTTCATAGAACTATACAATCCTCTTTCTTCTGGAAGATACCCTATGTATTGAATGTGTTTGGGTTGTAATTTTTCACCATCTAGTATAACATCGCCACTATCCGGCATAGTAATCTGGTTGATGATTCGGATTAGTGAAGTCTTACCGGCTCCATTTGGACCCAGAAGTCCGTAAATACTTCCTTTGGGAACGGTTAAAGAAACTTCGTTTAACGCTACATAATCACCATATCGCTTTACGACTTTGTTCACTTCAAGTATGTTACTCATGCTGTTTTTTTAATTGGTGTAAAAGTAAATAAATTAGTGGTTGTAATAAATAATAATGCTACAAAAAACCCATCCTAAATAAGATTAAGGATGGGTTTTAGAATTTATTTTATTTCAAAATTTAAGAAAACATATCTTTTACTTTCTCAAAAAATGATTTATCTGATTTTTCAGGGTTTGGAATAAAATTATCGTCTGTTAAAGCATTTTCAAAAAACTGTTTTTGTTCTTTGTTTAATGTCTTAGGAGTCCAAACATTTACATGCACTAATAAATCTCCGCTGCCATAACCATTGATACCAGGAATTCCTTTTCCTTTAAGTCTTAGGATTTTTCCAGATTGAATTCCTTCTTCTAGTTTTATACGCACTTTACCATTTACAGCGTCGATATCTTTTGAGATACCCAGAACAGCTTCGGCAAAACTGATGTATAAATCGTAATGCAGGTTTTCGCCTTCACGTTTCAAGAATTCGTGTTCAATTTCTTCAATAACAACTATTAAATCTCCTGGAACACTGTTTCCTGGCGCATCATTTCCTTTACTAGAAACTTTAAGTTGCATACCATCAACAACACCTGCAGGAATTTTTATAGAAACCGTTTCGTCTTCTACTACCATTCCTTGAGAATCGGCATTATTTGGTTTTTTGTCCAAAATCTGACCAGAACCTCCACAAGTAGGACAAGTTGATGCAGATTGCATTCTACCCAGAATTGTATTGGTAACTCTCATTACTTGCCCTTGTCCGTTACAGGTAGAGCAAGTTTTGTATGATACGCCTTGAGCTTGTATTTTACGTTTAACTTTTACTTTTTTCTCAACGCCGTTGGCAATTTCTTCAAGAGTCAATTTTACTTTTATACGCAAATTACTTCCCTTAACACGACGAGGGCCTCCGCCACCGCCACCGCCAAAACCTCCAAAACCACTTCCGAAAATATCTCCAAATTGACTAAAGATATCATCCATATTCATACCGCCGTGACCGCCTCCGCCAAATCCACCAGAACCATCAAATGCTTGATGACCGTATTGATCGTATTTTGCTCTTTTGGCAGGATCACTTAACACTTCATACGCTTCTGCAGCCAATTTAAACTTTTCTTCTGCCGATTTGTCGCCAGGATTCTTGTCAGGGTGGTGTTGCAAAGCACTTTTTCTATATGCTTTTTTAATTTCGGCAGCATCTGCATTTTTTGAAATGCCTAATATTTCGTAAAAATCTTTTTTCATAAATAAAGTAAATTCCAAATTTTTAAATTCCAAATTCCAATTAAAACGAATAGGAGTTTTGAATTTATAATTTTATTAATTTTAATTCCCTATTACCACTTTTGGAAAACGAATAATTCTATCACCCAATTTGTATCCTTTTTCAAGAATGTCAACAATTTTTCCTTTCATAGCATCAGATGCAGCTGGGATTTGAGTAATAGCTTCAGCAAAATCGGCATCAAATGCATCTCCAGCTTTTACATCAACTTGCTCTAAACCTTTAGAAACTAATGTGCTTTTTAATTTTTCGTGAATTAACTCTACTCCTTTTGTCAACAACTCATCATCTGACTTATTGATTTCAACTATTGCTCTATCAAAATCATCAAGAACAGGAAGCATAGCTAATAATACCTCTTGGTTTGCTGTTTTAAAAAGCTCGATTCTTTCTTTTGTAGTACGTCTTTTGTAATTTTCAAATTCAGCAAACAACCTTAAGAACTTATCTTTTTCTTTCGCTAAGTCATGAGTTAATTGTTCTTCAACACTTAATTCTTCAACAATTAGTTGTTCTCCATTTGCATTATTTTCTAATGTCACATCATCTATTTCTTGATCGAATTCTGTATTTTCTGTTGTCATATTACTTTTATTTTTAAAAAAATTCTTAAACATCTTTTTTCATTCTTTACTATGGATTGCAAAAGTACTGCCAAAACTTAAAAATTGCCAAATTGTCACATTTTTTTTCCTCTATTTTCTATTTCAAACAATTAACACTAACATAGAGCCCTAAAAATTTTAAAAATTTTAATAAAAATTTAAGACTATTACGTTGTAGTATTGTATATATTTGTAAATGATTTTTATTCACCCCCTAAGAATACAACTCGTAAAAAGAAATTTAAGGTTGTTTTCTATATAATTATTAATTCATCATTGCCTTATATTAAAAAAAGCTTCGTTTTCAAAACGAAGCTTTTTTTTATTTTCAAAATCAAAGAATCTATTTTAAACGAACACTCCATTCAAAATCCATTTCTGATACTTGAATACCTTGTTCATTGGTACCAATAGATTTCATCCAGAATGTCTGACCTTCACCATTGGCAATCGTTTTTTGAATTGCTTCTTCGATTAAATGTCCATCTTGACAAACAAAAGTGATACGTCCAGTTGCTTTTTTAGAAAAATTGGATTTATTATTGGCCACTAACATCGATATTTTTTTTCCGCTATTTTGAATTTTATCGATTACCATTGCTCCTGTAGTCATCTCTGCAGCCATTGCTTGAACAGCAAAATACATAGAATTAAACGGATTTTGATTGATCCATCTGTGCTTTACCGCAACAATACATTTATCACTATCAATGTGTTTTACACGAATTCCACATATAAATGCCGATGGTAATTTAAAAAATATAAATCGATTTAGTTTTGATACCGTTAATTTCATTTTTGGATTTTTTTGCTAAAATACAAAAAATACTATGCGTACATATAAAAAAATGAAAATTAACGCTAATACTTGTATTTCATATTCAGATACTATTGTTTTTGTTGGAATATCGTATTGCCAGATCTTCATTGGTGTTTATCTCATTCGTTACTATTTTATTTTGGAATTCGATGATTTTCAAT
This sequence comes from Flavobacterium rarum (SeqCode), assembly GCF_965234445.1. Lineage (GTDB taxonomy): Bacteria > Bacteroidota > Bacteroidia > Flavobacteriales > Flavobacteriaceae > Flavobacterium > Flavobacterium rarum. Next base: position 377,268 of record NZ_OZ248501.1, read on the forward strand.
TGCGACAAAATTTGTCATGGCGATTTCATACACTCAAACTACAATCAAAAACAGTCTAGAATTATCCAAATAATAGAAATCTATTTATAGACTAATTAAGATATCCATTTTCAAAAGCAAAGAAACACTAATCAACAATCAAAGCATACATACATAATTAAAGGATAATTTCTTTCAAATTAGTGTTTTTTTGTTAATTAAATGTTAATATACACTACTATGCGATACAAGATACTCTCCTTTAGACATATATTTGCATAAGAAATTACTAGGTAAATCATTTAGCGTCATTTCAATCATCAATCAAAAAAAATCAAAACATGGAAACATCAACCGAAAGAAACACAGCCGCTCTTACACACTTGAGCACCTTTAGTCAATATTTTATTCCGTTTGGGAATTATATTTTTCCAATAATCATTTGGACTTCAAAGAAAGACCAATCAAAATTTGTGGATCATAATGGTAAACAAGCTTTGAATTTTCAATTGAGTATTTTAATTTATTCCTTAGTCTTGGCAATGATCGCTATTCCGGTATTTTTGTATACGGTTTTGAAAAATGTCTCTTTCAATGATTTGATTAACAATAATGACATTGTTTTTGAAAATTTTGATTATGGCAACAGCATCGGAATTTTGACGGTGGGAGCTTTGGCTCTTTTTGGATTTGCCTGCATAAAAATAGCCGAATTCTTTTTGGTAATTTATGCTGCTGTGAAAGCCTCTAACGGTGAGGAATACAACTATCCTTTGACCATCTCTTTCATAAAGTAATTTGTAATTAATAAAAGTTCTTATACATTCTAAATACCTCGATTTACGTGAATCGCGTGAGGGATAGAAATAAGCTACCGAAGTAGCATGGATAGCCCGACCCTGTCGAGATAAGGGGCTGAATGAGCGGCGCAATACGTAAGCCCCTTTTCTCGACGGGGTCACGCCCAAATCATCATTATATTAATCAATCAAAAAATGAATAGTTTAATCAACAAATCAACTCCAATTAAATCAAAGAATTATGAACATTGAAAACACAAAAGCCCAGATGCGTAAAGGTGTTCTCGAGTTTTGCATCTTATCTGTATTAAAAGAAAAAGATGCATATACCTCAGAAATATTAGACACTTTGAAAAACGCTAAATTATTAGTCGTAGAGGGAACCATTTACCCGCTATTGACTAGATTAAAAAACGACGGATTACTCAACTATCGTTGGGAAGAATCCACATCGGGACCCCCTAGAAAATACTACGGGCTCACCGAAATAGGACAAACATTTTTAAAAGAACTAGATGGTACTTGGACAGAATTGTCGGATGCCGTAAACTTAATAACCAACCAAAAACTATAGTCATGAACAAAACTGTAAATATAAATCTAGGTGGAATGTTCTTCCATATTGACGAAGATGCATACCAAAAATTAACTCGATATTTTGATGCTATAAAACGTTCGCTGTCGAAATCATCTGGACAAGAAGAGATTATCAAGGATATAGAAATGAGAGTTTCTGAATTATTGACTGATAAACAAAAAACAGAAAAACATGTAGTTACTCTTAGAGAAGTTGACGAAGTGATCACTGTAATGGGTCAACCTGAAGATTACATCATAGAAGAAGAAGCTGGAACAAATTCAAGTTTTAACAATTATGCTACTCCAAGCGGTACCAAAAAATTATATCGTGACAAAGAAAACGGAATGGTTGGAGGTGTATTGGCCGGATTAGGACACTATTTTGGAATTGATAAAGTATGGTTACGCATTTTTCTTTTAATACTAATTTTTGCATGGGGAACTGGAGTTTTGGCTTATATCATACTTTGGATTGTGATGCCAGAAGCCCTTACAACGTCTGAAAAATTGGAAATGACTGGTGAACCTGTTACCATTTCGAATATCGAAAAAAAAGTACGTGAAGAATTTGAAAACGTTTCTGAAAAAATAAAAAATGCAGATTACGACAAATTTGGAAATCAAGTAAAAACAGGCGCCGAGAAATTGGGAAATAGCTTTAGCGATTTTATCATGACCGTTTTTAAAATTTTTGCAAAATTCTTGGGAGTGGTATTAATTATGTCAGGATTAGCCGTTCTTGTTATGTTGCTAGTAGGAGTTTTTACATTGGGAACTAGTGTTTCTATGGATTTTCCATGGCAAAGTTTTGTTGAGGCGGGGAACTTTACTGATTATCCTGTTTGGGTTTTTGGACTTATAATGTTCTTTGCCGTTGGGATTCCGTTCTTTTTCATGACGCTATTAGGTTTCAAATTGTTGGCTCCAAATATGCAATCCATTGGGAATATAGTAAAATATACCTTGTTGGCACTTTGGTTAATTGCAGTTTCATTGGCAATATCTATTGGAGTTAAACAAGCCACAGCATTTGCAGTAAATGGAAGATCGGTTCAAAAAGAAACCATCAATTTGAAACCAACTGACACGCTTATGATTAAATTCAAACACAATGATTATTTTGCAAAAGATGTAGATGACAGAGATGAGTTTATAATTACTCAAGATTCTTTAAAAAATGACATTATTTATTCGAATGAAGTAAGCTTTAAAATCGAAAAGTCGGATGAAAAATATGCTTATCTAAAAATTGAGAAAGAAGCAAAAGGAAAATCATTGTCTGAAGCTAAAAACAGAGCTAACGCCATAAAATATGGATATAAAATTGTGGGCAATCAATTGATTCTAGACAATTATTTGATTACTGATTTGAAAAACAAATTCAGAGATCAAGAAGTTGAAATCACTCTTTACTTACCTGAAGGAGTAGTTTTCAAAACCGATTCAAGCGTTGAAAATTACGACAGATCTGATGATGAGTTTTTTAACTTACACTATAGCTCAGATGATTATGTTTATAAAGTTGAAGCCACGAAAGCAAAATGTATGAATTGTCCGGCCGATGAAAATGAATACAATGATGTTGACAATAATGACAACGAAACAAATGTCACTATTAATGAAGATGGAGTTACGGTTGAAACTGATTCGACTGTAAAAACTAATAAAAAATTCAAAGAATTGAAAATTAACAAAGATGGTATAATTATTAAAACCGAATAGTCATGATAAAAATCATCACATTAATCACCCAGTTTATAATTGTTACAATTGTAGCTTTACTTTTTGGATCCTGTACTAATTTGAATTCTATTACAGGAAGTGGAAAAGTAACTAAAGAAAAAAGAACTGTTGTTGGCGAATTTAAAAGCGTTCAGGTAAACAATGCTATTGATTTGGTTATTCAACAATCGGACAAAACAGAGATTATAGTAGAAGCTGATGATAATTTACAAAAAGAAATTACAACAAAAGTAGAAAATGGGGTATTAATTATCTCTTGTAAATACAGCAATTTTATTAATGTAGAGTCTAAAAAGGTAATAGTAAAAATGCCAATTATTGAAGGACTAGAAGCTTCGTCTGCATCAACTATAAATAGCAATAACACTCTAAAAGGAGACAACCTCAGCATATCCTCTTCGAGTGCTGCATCCATAAATGTAGCAGCAGAATTTGAATCTATTCAAAGTGAAGCAAGTAGCGGAAGTTCACAAACTATCAATGGAAAAGCTATCCGTTTAGAAACTAATGCATCAAGTGGAGGCGTAACAGACGCTAGTAAACTACTAGCAAATGAAGTGGTAGCTGACGTATCGAGTGGCGGGTCAGTTCAAACGCACCCAATAATCAGTTTAAAAGCAGAGGCATCTAGTGGTGGAAACATTAATTTTGACAGTACCCCAAAAACAATTCAAAAAGAAGAACATTCTGGCGGGAGCATTCATCAGGATTAAGCAATTTAGATATTAAATATTTCAAAAATCATCCATCAAAAGTGGGTGATTTTTTTATATTTGCACCAACCCAAATTTAAATTATAAAATGAAATATCAACACTTACTTGTATTTTTCCTATTAGCAACAACATTTACAATAGGTCAGAATAAAGAACGCATAAAAGGCTCCAAAATAGTTGTTGAGAAACCGAAAGAAATTGGTGAATTTACAGCATTAGAAATTGAAGACAACCTGACAGTTTTCTTGGAAAAAGGCTCAAAAAACGAAATAAAAATAGAAGCAGACGATAATTTGCATGAAAATATTTCTTTTGATCTAAAAGAAAAAACACTTAGAATATACACTTCTAAAGAAGCTAGTGTATTTAAAAAAATGATTTTACACATAAAATACACCAATGATTTAAAATCGGTTGTAGCCAAAAATGCTTCTATTATAAATGCCTTAGAAGCTGTACAGCTTGATGATATTACTTTTAGTTCTTTGGATTTTGCCAAACTATATCTGAATGTCAATTCGAAAAACTTTGGTTTAATAGCAGATGATAAAACTAAAATTGAACTGAATTTAAAATCGGAAAAATCCAAAATTCAACTGAGTAAAAATGCGCAACTTAAAGCACTTATTTCTACAAAAGATTTGGCGTTTGATATGTACCAAAAAACTATTGCAACAATAGAAGGAGATGCAATCAATTCAATTATCCGACAAGACAACAACTCGGTTTTCAATGGATTTAATTTCACCATAAAAAATGCAGATGTAACCACAGAAAGCAATTCAGTTTGCAATATTATGGCCGATACTACATTAATAATTGATGCTACAGACAGTTCAAAAATTAACTTGCTTGGAACACCAAAAATTGAAGTCCGTAAATTTCTGGTTGAAGCACAATTAATTAAAAAAGTAAAGTAAAACAGTTTTTAGTCTAAAATATAATGAGGATTAACCTATTATAAGAATACACCAAAAATACAAAACGCTTAGTTTCATTATTTCATAAAAAAAGTCCCAACTTAAAAAAATTGGGACTTTTTCATTTTTATAAAAGTAGAAAAATTACTCTTTAGAAGCCAAATATCTTTCGGCATCAAGAGCAGCCATACAGCCAGTTCCTGCAGCTGTAATTGCCTGACGGTATACATGATCAGCAGCGTCACCCGCTACAAAGACACCACTTACATTTGTTTTTGAAGTCCCTGGTGTATTAATAATATACCCCGTTTCGTCTAGTGTCAAGAAATCTTTGAAAATTTCTGTATTGGGTTGGTGTCCGATCGCAACAAAGAATCCTGTTGCTGGAATATCAAACACATCACCAGTTGTTTTATTTTTAGCTTTTACCCCGGTTACCACTTGCTCGTCACCCAATACATCAACAGTATCGTGATTCATCAAAATGGTAATATTTTCGGTTTTACGAACGCGTTCCTCCATAATCTTGGAAGCTCTAAATTTTTCACTTCGAACAAGCATGGTTACTTTAGAACATAATTTAGATAAATAATGTGCCTCTTCACAAGCTGAGTCACCTGCTCCAACGATTACCACTTCTTGATTTCTATAAAAGAATCCGTCACATACTGCACATGCAGAAACCCCTCCACCCATTTTTAAATAATGTTGTTCCGATGGAATATTTAAATATTTTGCCGAAGCTCCAGTAGAAATAATTACTGTTTCGCAATGCAATTCGATACTATCGTTGATCCAAACTTTGTGAATATCGCCTGAGAAATCTACTTTGGTAGCCCAACCATCTCGAACATCAGTTCCAAATCGTTTTGATTGCTCTTGTAACTGCACCATCATTTCGGGACCTGTGATTCCTTCTGGATTCCCTGGCCAATTTTCTACTTCATTAGTTGTAGTCAATTGACCACCAGGTTGCATTCCTTGATACAAAATTGGATTCATGTTGGCTCTTGCAGCATATATGGCCGCAGTATAACCCGCTGGACCAGAACCTATAATAAGGCATTTGATTTTTTCTATTGTATTTGACATCTTTTTGTTTTTTGAAATACAAATGTACTCTTTATTATAAAAAATTCACAACCAAATAAATCCTAAAAAACAATGCAGAAATAAATTTTATTTATTTTTAAAAATGGCTTTGAAAAGCAGAATAAAAACTTATATTTGCACTCGAATTACGGGGTGTAGCGTAGCTCGGTTATCGCGCCTGCTTTGGGAGCAGGAGGCCGCAGGTTCGAATCCTGCCACCCCGACAATAACGCCTCTTAAAGGCAGTCAAAACCCCTTAAATCGTATGATTTAAGGGGTTTTTCTATTTATTCAACTACAAAATGTTCAAGTTATATCAAAGAAAATGGGACCTATTCGGCTACCCCTTTTCTTTTTTTACCTTTAGGTCCCAGAAATTAATTTAATTATTTAATTATCAGTCAATTGCTATCAAATTTTAACATTTGATGGTTCCTGAAAAGTGCGCGTTTTCATCTTAAAAACCAGCACTATTGGGACCCATTTAATGTGCAAATGATCTGAAACATTAAATTTTTTGAGATATGAAAGCAGCTACTACAACATTTGGGGTACTATTTTACCTAAAGACACAAAAAACCTCCATGCAAGGCAAGGCGCCAATCTGCGCCAGAGTTACTGTAAACGGAAAGCGAACCGAGATTTCTATAAAGCGATCGGTGAACGCAAATGAATGGGATGAAAGAAAAGGTATGGCGAAGGGAAACCGTAAGGAAACTATCGAACTCAACATGTTCCTAAACCAGTTCAAGGCCAAGATCATAAATACGTATCAGCAGATGATACTTAGTGATGCTGTGATAGACGGCCCTGCAATCCGTGATAAAGTATTGGGCACGGACCACTTGGCTCCAACATTAGTATCGCTGATAGAATATCATAATGAGCAGCAGAAAATTAAATTGGCTGCAGGAACTATGAAGAACTACTATACAACGCAGCGGTATCTCATAAAATTCCTCAGAGAAAAATACTATAGGAATGATATAGTCCTTTCACAACTTACTTATAAATTTATTTTGGACTTTGAACGTTACCTTTTTAATTATGTTCCCAAAGACCACCAAAAGCCACTTAACAATAACGGCATCATGAAGCATATTGAAAGGCTACGCAAAATGATAAATATGTCTGTTAAGTTAGATTGGCTGACTAAAGATCCCTTCGCTAGTTTTAAGAAGCATTTTGACAAAGTAGAACGAGAATCATTGAACAGTAAAGAGCTTACAGCATTGGCGAACAAACATTTTACTATAGAACGACTGAGGCATGTTCGTGATATGTTCCTGTTCAGCTGCTATACAGGGCTTTCTTATATTGATCTCGCTGAACTAAGACCGAACAATATTACTACAGGTATAGATGGAGGACTTTGGATATTCACGAGCAGAGCAAAGACAGATACAGGTGTACGTATACCGTTATTACCTCAAGCAACTGAGCTAATAGAAAAATATCGTGATGATCCAAGAGCATTAAATATGGGTACAGTCTTCCCCGTAATTTCCAACCAAAGGACGAACGGTTACCTGAAGGAGATTGCTGACCTATGCGGAATAACCAAGTTGCTGACCTTTCATATCGCCCGTCATACCTTTGCAACTACTGTTACCCTTAGTAATGGTGTACCTATAGAAAGCGTATCAAAGATGCTGGGCCATACCAGTATTCGGACAACACAGATCTACGCAAAGGTTGTGGAGCAAAAACTCAGTGAGGATATGCGAAATCTTAAACAGCGAATATCAGCTAAAGTATAAAGGCAAAAAAAAAAGATAAATTTAATATTTAAAGGCGGTAGATAACAACCGCCTTTTTCGAGAGAACTTTGAAATGAACCGAATCATTATCGTTTTTTTACTTCATATTACTTGTATTTAACATGAAAAAAGAAGCCAAAGTCAGACAAAGCTACACAATTTAATTTTATAATAATATAGTGCCCTTACTTTGTTACTGACAAATGGAAAACAGCCAAAAGTAAAACTAGCTAGAGGGTATTTAATTTAAAAATGGGAAAGATGAATGTAGATCTGATTACAAAAGATGACCTTGAGAGATTCAAAAAAGAGCTTTTAGAGGAAATTCGCAGATGCCAATTGTATCCGCGCAAACCAACTCAGGAAATGCGAGTATGGCTAAAAAGCTTTGAGGTACGTAAATTGTTAGGCATCTCGGCAGGTACCCTACAGAATCTAAGAATCAATGGCACACTTCCTTACAATAAGATAGGTGGTTTAATGTACTACCGCTATGACGATATCCAAAAACTGTTGGATGGAGTGAGCAATGTTAAGTGAGTTTTATATGATTCGTTGCTCAGACCTATAGTTAATAATTTAAAAATTTGTTGCACCTATAAATATAGCACCCAAGAAATCGAGCATCGCCATTTTTTCAATAGCATGTTTAATCTCTCTTATTAACGGCAAAACATCAGTATTTGTAGATGTATACCAAAAAGTATAATGCCTGTAAAACCTATTTACCAGCGTAGCTCTATCATCTTTAACGGTAATCTTCCATAGGTTGCTTTCTAAGAAACTCCAGAACGATTCCACATGGGATTCCTCTATCGAGTTGTTCTCACTGTGTACGCAATCATTTCGGCAACCACTCCAATAGGTAATCTGACCCTTGATATTCTGGTGGATGACAAAACCCGGATTCTGTATCTTAACTTTTGTAGTGTCTCTTATTTACTGACCGATCAGCGCGGATACAAGCGTACATTGATCATTTCTTCCTGTTTTTATCATTATGTTAGTTGGTTAGTACCACCAATTAAAACTACATTATCTTACAGAATGCTCTTAGCAATCTATTTATTTTTAATTATTATCCTATACTTAGTATTCTTCAAAAAAAACAAAAAGCTGGTTTGCTTCTATTAAATTTAACTCCCTTTCCCGTTAAAGCAGATGCATTATTTTAATCTTATTTGCACTTGTATAATACAATCACCATTGCTTCCCCTTCATTTTTTTTATTCAAAAACCAATATGCTTCTGTCTTATTTCAGGAGCAAAGGTACTACGTGTTCTTAACGCAATAGCAAGGCCTGGTCCTTCGGATTTGATAAAAAATCTCCACCCATACGGGTTGTATTTTTTGTCAAAGCCCTGCTATGGCTAAACACTAACCTTTTTTTGCTCATGAAACAAAACATAGCATACTCCGGCTCTTTAAACGAATAAAAAAAATGTCAACAATGAGAAATAAAATAGTAGAAATGGTAATGATGAAACAAAACAGCACCACCTCTCATTGCCGAATAAATAAAATTTCAAAAAAATTAATTAATTAAAAAAAGTAGAAATTATGAACATCATCGGAAGAGTAACAAAAGATGCAGAGGTACGCACATTATCAAACAGCAAACAGGTAGTAAACTTTTCAGTAGCAACCAACGACAGCTACCGAAATAAAGTGGGCGAACGTATAGAGCAGACAACTTACTTTGATTGTGCTTACTGGATTAGCTCAAAGGTTGCGAATATACTCACTAAAGGTTCTCTTGTGGAACTAACAGGCAGGATAAGTGCAAGAGCATGGACAGGCAATGACGGAGAAACACATGCAGGGCTGAATTTCAATACCTCACAAATCAAACTACACTTAGGTGTCAAAAAATCAGAAACGGCACAAGCTACTACAGAAACCAACAATAGCAAGAAAGAGGACGATCTCCCATTTTAGTACCGTGTAATTAAACAATTTTTCAACTTTTTAAATCATTTTATCATGGCACATAATATCAATTTCAACAGCAACACAGGACGTTATTCATTCTTTAGCGTAAAAGAAAAAGCATGGCACAGCTTAGGACAAATCGTGGAGCAATATCCAACAAGCGAAGAAGCTATCAAACACGCAGGATTAGACTACGAAGTCATCAAAACACCTTTATATACCAAAGGTTCGAGCATTATCGAAACCACAAACGGTATTGAGATAGGCAACAGCGAATTGGAAGTACCCAATTATTTTGCCAACATCCGTACTGATAACAATGCAGTATTAGGTGTTGTGGGCAAAGACTATCACATTGTACAAAACCGTGAAGCATTCAACTTCTTTGATGAAATTGTAGGCGGTGAAGAGGGAATTTTGTATGAAACTGCAGGAGCTTTGGGCAACGGCGAACGCATATTTATCACAGCAAAACTGCCCGACTATATCCGAGTAGGCAATGGCGACGATGTAATGGAAAAGTACATTTTCTTAACCACTTCACATGATGGTAGCGGTAGTATCACAGCCGCTTTTACCCCTATCCGCATCGTATGCCAAAACACCCTTAACGCTTCGCTCCGTAATATGAGTAACGTGGTGCGCATCAAACATACTTCGGGAGCAAAACAACGTTTGGATGATGCTCACAAGGTTATGGGATTGGCAAATAAGCTAAGTACTCAGTTAGAAGGCATATTCAACCAATGGGCAAAAGTTAAGGTTACAGACCAAGAAGTGAGAAAGCTAATCCAATTGGCACTTTGCCCGAATAAAGAGACTTTCGATTTACTCAGAAAAGGTGCTGAAGATGAAGTTTCTACTTTGTGCAAAAATACCGTAGAAGATGCTTTTGCCTATGCAATGGTAAGCGATACACAGCAAATGAACACCACTAAAGGCACATTGTTTGGGGCGTATAATGCCGTGACGGGCTACTATCAGAATGTGCGCAGTTACAAAGATAATGAAGCCAAACTACAGAGTATTGTAATGGGCGGTACGGCACAGCTAAAGTCCCAAAAGGCTTTTGAACTCTGTACCTCTTTTGCAACAGAGGGAGCAGAAATCTTAAACCTTAATTAGATAACCATAGGGCTACTGCCTTAAATGGTGGTAGCCTTTAAAAACTTTATGAGGTTAAACCATTAAATAAAATGGACAATTAAATTTTTAGCACGATGAACACAAATTTTTTCAATCAGATAGCAAAGATGGACATGCAAGGAGATTTACACCTGACCATAGCAAAGGGAGCAGAAAACAACCTTATTGTATCGGTTATGCTCCAAAACGAACAATGCGGAGATAACGCAAAGAATATCATACCGCCCCTTAATCTTCGGGGAACAGCAGAAGAACTTGACAACGGTTTTTTTGAGAAGATAACCACGCCTATACAGACCGCATCGGGCTTAATGGTCGATATGGAAGGATTTATGAAGCAATTGGAAGAAGCCAAAAAGCAGTCTGCAATGGAGAAAGAAAAAGTCGACAGGCAGAAGAAAGAACAGGAAACCAAAGACAAGAAGTTTAAAGACGGCATGACAAAGGCGGAAGAATTGGAGGCAGCAGGTAAATTCCGTGATGCGTGGATGAAAGTACCCGAAATAACGGAGTTCCCCGAAAAGGCTGACGAGATACGCAGACGCAAAACGGAACTGTCCGACAAGTTTTCCGCCCCAAGTCTTTTTGGAACGGAACAGCAACAGAATGTATAACCACTAAATTCAGAAATCATGTTATTAGCAACACAATTGGAACGAGTGTTTGTACTCAAAGATAAGGGACAGGACATCAGACTGACCGACCCTGAACCACGTTGGAGCGTGGAAGCGGTATTGAATTTTTATGCCAATACTTACCCCATTTTGACTACTGCCAAAATATCTGCACCCGCCATCAGGGACGATGCAATCGAATATCGATTTGAAAGTGTAATGGGTACTAAAGGTTAAACCTAAATTTAAAAGCGATGAATTATGCACAAACACATTATATCGGGAACAATCAGCCCACCCGAACAAAAAAGACAAAGGCAGTTGTACCAACAACTCAGCGAGTTTGCACATTGGATGCAAAAACCAAAAGATGCAAACGAGATTCAGAAAGACAAACGCAAATCAGTACCAACGCAAATGTTGCCAATGGTTTTCTAAAAACTTCTTTCTTGCCTAAACTCAAAGAAACTAAAATGGTACAGGCTTGTAAGAAAATAGCAAAAACGGAAAAGGATTTTTATAAATCCCTTTTCCAACTTGCAGAGCATTACAAGATAAAGCCGATGCAGACCAGCCAATTTGACTATCCCTACAATATGGTATTGGCTATATGGGACATGGAGGAAAAGCTAAAACAGCGTGTTTTAAATTGGAAGGAAATACGTCTGGTACAGGACAGTAAGCAAACCTACTTTATCAGCGAGGAAAAATACAGCACAGGCACAACCCTGTATTATATCCCGATTGAACCGTTGTATCAAATGTTACACGACCCCAAGCGCAAAAGGAATGCCCAACTGCTTATTTCCGTTTGCTCTTACCTGTACCATATTGCAGACATTCCCTATTTCAGACAGGAAGAAAGCTATCTGTACTGGATGTACGAAATGCAAAAAGATTGGTTAGAGCAGGACGATGAAACAGACCAAGCAGAAACGTACAAACAGGAATTTAGCAAAGCGGAATTGATTGGGGATTGTATAGAACAAAAGATTTTTAACCGTATCAATCTTCAGGTATTTGAACAACGATTAAATTCTTTTACGAGCCGTGATACCTTCGACCACGATTGTCGGCAGGTGGCTTGCAAAGCCTTTGCTTTATACACCCAATACCCACAGGAAAGCATTTTCCGAAACGCACCAATAAAGGATGACCCTGAAAACGAAGCGGATGAAAACGAAACCATTGGTATGAAAAAGTATATTTCCTTTATATCCCAAACTAAAGGATGGCTGTACGAGAGCATTATCGACAGCATCAACAGCGAATTTAACGAGTATGGAGGAATGGAAGAACCAACGATTTGTAAATACTTTAACGGCAAAGACATAATGAATACGAGTCTTGATTTTGAGAACAGATTATTTGCCCTATTGGACGATATGTGCAGTCTATTGTATAATTATGAAACGACAAGAAAATGAAAAACACAAAAGATATAACCACGAGTTTTGGAACATTATACCACCCAAAATCCGCTTTGGTTTTCTATGAAGCCAAAACAGCTGATAACGATGTATATGTGGAGCATTTTGATATGGACAAAAACGGCTATCCTATTAATGCTCATCCATTGACCGAGCGGGAAGCAAAGGCACTGGCAAAGGCATTGCAGATTGAAAAGGACAAGGACAAAGGCTTTTTAAAATCCAATGGGATTTTGCCGACCAACATTTTGCATATCAATACCGATAAAGGTGCAGTATTGTGGTACACAAAATCACAAAGGCGTCAACTGTATTTTGTAAGCGGTTTGGTCATTCCGAGCGGTATGGCGTTTGTACCACCAATGATTTGGTATGCCAATAAAAACAGTCTTTCGGTATTTGCATTGACAAGCGACAGAAGACCAACAGAGAAAACGCTCTTGTACTTCTCCCCTTTTTTCAACATCTACGAAGACGGAAAAGTTTGCATGGGAACGGTAAACATAGACATCAAAAATTCCGCTTCAATAGAAGAATTTACTACCGCTTGGGAAAACTACTTTTTCAACAGCTATTTCAGCCACTTATTGGGTAACCGCAGTCCGATAAAAGGCAATTGCGTAAATCTTTGGAAAGACCTTATCCAAACAAGAAAACCCTTTCCTAAAGAAGTATTGAAAAAGAATAACAAAACACTTAAAAATCTACTGTGATGAATAACGAGAAAACAAAAATACATTTTACAGACAATTACCTAATAAGTCCGACAAACCCCATTACCGTAAACCTAATCGGTGCGGGTGGTACAGGCTCAAAAGTATTAACCGCCTTAATGGAAATCGACCACAGCCTAATTGAATTGGGACATGCAGGATTATCTGTTAGTCTTTGGGATGATGATATTGTAACGAGTGCCAATTTGGGCAGACAGCGGTTTGCAGAATGTGAAACAGGATTGTACAAATCCGTTGCCCTTGTAAACCGTGCAAACCGTTTTATGGGAACGAATTGGAAAGCGGAAACCGTGAAATTTGAAAAAGACAGTTTGGGAAGATTGCCCAGTAACTCAGAAGCAACTATTTATGTTTCCTGTGTGGATAGTGTACAGGCTCGTTTTGAAATTGCGGATATTTTGAACCTACAAAACGACCGCAGACACCACAGAGATGAACCAAAATATTGGCTGGATTTTGGAAACAGCCAGCATACTGGACAGGTTCTCTTATCCACTATCGGAGCCATAAAACAACCCAAGTCCGAGAAGTACGAAACGGTGGCAAGCCTGCCATTTGTTACCGAAGAATTTGGTGAACTGCTCCAAGAGTCCGAAGCTATAGACGACACACCAAGTTGTTCTTTGGCTGAAGCGTTGGAGAAACAGGATTTGTTTATCAATTCTACATTGGCTCAAATGGGATGCTCTCTTTTATGGAGTTTATTTCGTTGTGGTATGACAGAGAATAGAGGTTTTTTTCTCAATCTAAGGGATTTCCGTTCACAACCCATAAAAATAACCTGAAAACCAATATCGGGCGGCAAAAAAACAGACCCTTCCTATTGGTCGGGACTGTCTTTTTGCATAAAAACGGTACAACCACATTGGTAAAATATAGGCCAATCCGTAAACTCCTCTCTTATATTTTTCCAAAGAGGTTGTGTAGTTTGCGTTAGGGATACACATCCCCAATTGATAAATTCTGCAGACTTCTTTTCTTTCTTCTATATGGCGGCCAAAGATAAGAAGCAAAAGAAGCTCGCTTTGGACTTGTCTATTTTATTACTTTCTTTCGTGAGTACATCGAAAAAGAAAGTAACAAAGAAACCTTATAATATACTATCCATTTTCTTAATTCAGGTCTTGGATTGCAACCTCTTCCATTTTCTTTTTTCCTTTAGAAAAACCCCACAAGAATACCAGTCCAGCAATAATGAATATAAAAGCAAGCCAACGACCGATTCGTTCCAAAAAACGAATCAGTACTGATTTTTCATAGCTTGTAAAGCCTTCAACACCTGCAAAGTTACGCCTATTGAACTGCCGTTTATTGATCCAATACCGTAAAAAAAGTCCTACTGACAATGCCAGAACTCCCATAATAAGCAATGTATAATCCATGTTTTATATGTTTAAGAGTTACAATTTAATAGTAAAATAAAAAAGAGTTAAATTAACAAAAATATGTAGAACAAATGACATACAAAAAAAACCTGCTGGCATACAGCAGGTTAATAGAATCATGGATATTATTAATTACTACTGTTTAACTCAAAACTCAATTGCTTCTCATTACCAAAGTTATCAGAAATCCAAATAGTGAAAGATTGTGTCACAGTGGATTGTGATGTATAATACAATCGGAATTGCTCAGCTGTTAATGGATATAAATAATTGGGAAGATAAGCGTGCTGGTGGTATTATCTCAGCAGACCCAGACCATCATACTGGAAATAGCGGATAAAATACTGAGTGCCGCTATATTTATCAGTTCTTTGAATCGCAAGCCTTATTTCAATGGTATTACCGTTGGCAATTTCCTTAGGAATCGGCATTACACTAACTTCAAATGGAAAATCTTTTTTGATTTCCAAATTATCTTTATCACACGAAGAAAACAGGCATCCACTCACTATTGCAAAAAGGAACGCCCATTTACATTTAAAATGTACTCTAAAAAGGATACTGTTATAATTGATTAATGGCTTCATAATTTCTGTTTTAAAAGTTATATCGTAAACCCACACCTGCAGACGGTCGAAGCTGTTCCAGCGATGATCTCCAAAATACTTTTGCTCTTGCTTGAACCAGTAATACAAAATGATCGGATAAATAGGTTTCTAGGGATAATCTTCCTCCCGCGCCATAGATAAAGTTTTCTTCATTTAGAATCTTTGCTCCATCATATAGTAAATTATTTCCACGATTAATCGTTTCATAACCGATACCCCCGGTGATAGCTGTATTCAAGGAAATAGTTTTATTTCTATCGCCCAACAGACAGAAACTGTAACCCATTTCAATACTATAGGTTTCCTGCGGTATTCTCAGTTCTTTATATTCTGAATATTGTTTTGTATATTCCAGTGACCATAATCTGTAATTGCCGTTTCTGCCATTTATAATCAAACCTATGTTGAGGTAATGATTCTGAGCGGAGCTATCAGCGGATAAGGTTCCTGTATTTATTTCCAACCCTTTTTGTTTGGGTAGCATTCGCTGTCCCTGTACAATAGTGATGCTTGTTAATACAAACATCACTGCAAATAGATATTTTTTCATTGACTGTTTTATTTGAATTGCTATATTTTTAAAAGCATATTATTGACAAGCTTTGCATTTATCAAATCACTATTTTCTACCTGTAATACCTGATGCCTGCCACCGTTTTTTTCGAAAATTTCGATCCGAAGTATTTTGTCATCCCCTATGGTAAACTGATCTAACAGAAAGACATTCTGCTCCGTTCCATTTTCAATGATAGTATCCAACGGCTTGTATATTCTTAGAGGTTTCAATACTCTTTCCTGCGAAACTGTACGTTTGGCTACTTTTTTATCCACTACCTTGAAATTCACAAAATCAATCTGAAATGGAACGTTACTGTCATTGCGTAGCTGTGTATGGAAATAGTATTTGCCATTATGGATATAAATCCCTTTCAATAAAAATTCAATGCCAAAACTCTTTGAGCCAATATGCTTAACAATCCTTTTATCTTTTTTATAAATTGTTTCAAGAAGCAATCCAGTTAGGGTTGGCGAACTGCTACCCAGTTCTTCAAAGAGGACATCGTTTGCGTTTTCCTCTTCTGTAGATTTCTGCATTTTTAACAAGTCATAATTCAAGGTACTAGGACAAGAATCATATAAGACGTTGAAGTTGTAGAAACGACCATCATCAGTAATCACCGAAAAATTTGTTTCAGCCTCAAAATCGCGGACGGCTGCTTTTATACGCAATACATTTCCAGCATCTTCCGCTTTACCAGCGATCAGATAGTTACTTCCCAAATCCACATAGCGGATAGCAGAAGGGAAAATTAGATGGGAGGTTTTGTTATAAGTAACTTCCATTTGGTAAGGATTTATTTTTCCTAATGCGAGTGGAATACTATTATTGTCTTGAGCATAAGAGGTAATGGTAAAACCTGTAAGTGAGGTTAAAGCCAAGATTGATTTTAAAAACTGTTTCATGTTGTATTGATTTTTTGAGATTATTGATTTATTTTTTGGACACTAGAAATAACTGATGATCTGCTTTTAGTGCAATTTTGGGAGTTTTAACTTTCTTAGAAAAATAGCTTGAAATTCCTTGAATTACCCCTTTACTCATATCTGCCGCTATTTGCTGACCAGCAGAAGAAGAGAGCATCAGATTCGTTCCTGCAGTAGTACCCATGTTGGCAGCCATTTCTGTTAATGCACTCA
Organism: Flavobacterium rarum (SeqCode); assembly: GCF_965234445.1. GTDB lineage: Bacteria > Bacteroidota > Bacteroidia > Flavobacteriales > Flavobacteriaceae > Flavobacterium > Flavobacterium rarum. The sequence continues at coordinate 394,404 of NZ_OZ248501.1, forward strand.
TCTCTGGAGAGTAAGGCACATATAGACCCTGTTGCCCGTCTAGGTCATACACACTAATATCTACTGGAATAATGTTACCTTCCAATTCCATAGAAATTACCTGAAGGTGTAAGCGTCCTTCTTTAAATTTAACCATTGCTGTTAATAGCGTTCCTTTTGGAATTGTTCTATCATTTGTCGTTGCATCTTCCAATATTCGTAAACGGACGTTGCTTTCCAAAGTAACTGTCTGTGTTTCGTGTATGCAGGCGCGGATACTGTTTTTGGGTTGAATGACTTCACTTATCGTGTCGGAATCAATGAATCTCCTGTTTCTCTCTTCCTTCCAATTCTTTAAAAATTCGGTATCAGTTGGTTCTCTGTACAATTCCGATACTACATCCTTTTTTAAAGGAAGAAAAGCAACAAAAGATTGCTTCTTTGGGCTTGCGGTCGCACTTTTTAGTGTTGATTCCTTTTGGACTGCATCGTCCTGAGATGGTTTTGGAAAATATCGCGATGCCATTTGATAGGATTTCTCCATTAAAGCTAATTGTGTTTCCACTGGATTTGCAGGGGCAGATTCTTTAACTGCCAATTGTTTTTTTAAGTCTTCCAACTCTTTACGAAGACTACTGTTTTCACTGTTGTTATCCTGATAAAATCCATCTATTGTACTTTGGACATTACGGTAACTCGTTAGTGCTGGGTTTGTTTTTGTTTGTGTAGGATGACCGGAATTGTTTATCATTTCTTCTCCACCTTTCAAAGTATCAGAAGTTTTTGAAGCATGACCATCAGCATTCCAATAATCAGAAAGTGATGTAAGTGCCGTTTGTTTTTCCTGCTCTTTTTGTTTTAAAATTTCCTCCTCATAGGCTTTTTGCTTGTCGGATTGCATGCCTTTATCACTAGCCTGTGGAACATTTTCATTAAGCCCAAAATCTTCTTTTTTAACCTTATCGGAGGAAGATGGAGCAAAAATCAAGTACATACATCCTAAAAAAACGATCCCCAGTAGTGAGAAGATAAGCGGTTTTTTAAAACGCTCCATTCTGGTACTGGAATTGTCATTTATCACCTTGGGGTTTGATTGATGATTACTTTCTGTAATCAATACATCAGGCTTCTTTTTTTCATTTTCTTTCATAACCTTAGGTTTTAAAATTGTTAATTATTTTATTGAACGGAACTACAACAGGCACTTTGTTTTTTGGAAGCGGACTTATATGTTCCATTTGAATATCCTTCTTCGATTTATGTACTTCATACCATACCTGAACAATTGCAACTGAATTGATCAGGATATATACAATAAAGCAATGCAGGATAATTTTCCTTTGACTTTTTCGTGAGGTTGCAACCCAGCGATCTTCTAATCGCTCCTCCCAATTGCTTATAGATGTTCTTATATTTTTCATTTCTACAACATTATTTAGCGTTCGATAATCTCTATGTCCTTGTTTTCAAGCACACTGAATTTTTCGATATTAAACCCTTGGGGATTGTTGTCCGAACGGACCGAATTAAGCAGAAAACAGGATGTTATCAAGCTTCTTTGAGTTACATTACTCGAACGTATGATAAACTGTTTAGCATAGGTTTTTACTACATACGGATAATGATCAAAGCTGCATTGCACGCTATCCACTTCAATACGCTGCTGTACATTACCTGAAATGATACGGTTATAATATCCTTTTTCTGAAAGGTCTTTGTAGTAATCAAAAGCACTTTTATCAGCCAGATTAAATGCCCTTTTCATATTACTATCGATAGCATTCTTATCTGGTGCCAGTGTAAAAAAGAGTTCGTGAAAACGACGTACATGTTCACGGGCTTCTACAGGTCTGTTTATAGAAGCATCCTGTGAAAGGGCGAGCATTAAAGACTTGCCATTATCCAGCACATATACTTTCTCTCTTTGCTTTTCAGCGAAGGAGTAGGATTTCCAAAGAGAATATCCAGTGATTCCAGCGCACAATAGGATAAATACTAAAGTAAAGAGCCTGATTTGCTTAAAACTATTTTCTATATTTCGAAGGGTCTTAAATTCCATTGTTTTGATTTTTAAGGTTAATTATTTCTTTAGGAGCTGTCCGCCAATATTTCCCACTGCGGAACCTGCACCTGCACCCGCAATATTTCCTGCTTTTTGAGCCGTCTGATTTACATTACGGTTAAAATTACCAATACCACCTGCCTGGATTATCCATCCTGTTACTGTTGGAATGGTGAAATAGCCAATGATTCCTATAATCATAAAAATGATATACACCGTATTGGAACTGTCGGGAATGAAGTTTGGGTCTGAAAGACTTTCAATATCCTTTTCCAGAATGAGTGATTGTATTTTAGCCAGCATCGAACTGAACAGATCGGCAACGGGCAGCCACAGATACACACTTACATAACGCGTGAGCCACTGTGTCAATGTGGATTGAAAACCATCCCAGACTGAAATGGCAAAAGCAATAGGTCCCAATATGGAAAGAACAATAAGAAAAAAAGTTCTAATAGTATCAACCACTAGCGCTGCTGCCTGAAACAAGATTTCCAATAATTCCCTAAAGGAATCTTTCATACTCTTTTCCAATTGGTACATTCCCCGTTCGATGTACATACCTGACATCGTTGCCAGGTCTTCAGGCGACCAGCCTAGTTCTTCCAATTTCTCATCAAAGGCCTCGTTTGTTGCCAGATAAGCTGTTTCGGGGTTTCGAAGCATGGCTTCGCGCTCCAAGAGATCCTTTTGTTGTTGCAGCACATTCAGATCCATTACCTGCCCTTCCAATATACCGTGTGTACCAGTTACAATAGGACTTAAAACCCCATTGATGGTTCCCAGTACAATCGTGGGGAAGAACATGATGCAGAGCCCAACGGCAAATGGACGCAATAGCGGATACATATCAATCGGTTCTGCACGACTAAGGGCTTGCCAAACTTTTACAGCCACATAAAAAAGAGCACCCAGTCCGGCAACACCTTTAGCTACACCAGCCATATCAGCAGATAGAGGTATCATTTCATCATACAAGGATCGTAATACCTCATGAAGATTATTAAATTCAACTAATAACATAAGCGTTCAGTTTACCAGTATTTTTGATTAGCAGTTCCGTAGAGTTGTAATACACGTTGGGTATCATTTTTTTTTTTTGCTCTAAGAAAACTCACTGAGATATTTTTGTTGGTGTAGTAGCGTACCAGATTATGATAGTCTTTTACCTCTTTGTAAACCCTGTCTATGATTTCCATACGTTCCTTATCATTGAGTGAAAGAGTCGAAGCGTTTATAATCTGTTTTAGTTCTTTCAGTAGTTCCGAACTTTCATTGAGCAGTTTGGAATAGCCAAAGGCAATGGAATTTAGTTCCTGTGGTGAGAAATTGGGATCGTTTATCATCTTGTTAAAATTGGAAACATACATTTCAGAAATATCGCCAACCAATAACACCGTCTGCTGAACTTTACGGGCATCTTTGACCAGATTGTTTACCGCCTTTAATTTGTCGTAGTACTCTTTTCCTTGATTATAGACTTTCTCTACTTCCTTGAAGTTTTTGATTACATTAGACACTGTGGAGGAGGTCTGTACTATTTCCTGCGCTGTATTAAGAATACTTTGTGCCAGATTAACAGGATCTGTAACCACAAATTGGGCTTTTGCCGGTGCAACGGCCAATACCATAGCCACACACACCAATTGCATTAATTTTTTCATTGTTTTAAAAATTTAAGAATTACTAATTATTTTTCTTTTTCTCTTCTTTCGGTTGCAATACGTTTAATGGCCTGTTCTACATTACCATCTAACTCTTGGGCGAGTTGCATTACTTCCAGCTTTTCAGTTTCCTCGGTAGTATAAGCGAGATACTCTTCAAGACTTACCTCAGTTGCATACACAGCAGAATGAGTTCCACCGAGTCCAATCCAGACTTCTTTGTACAATCGTGAAGGGTCATTATTCATATTGATGGATAATACCTGTGCTTTTTCCTTTTCAGTTAGACCGAGCATTGCCTGTATATCGTCAAACTTGTTCATATACTTACGCTGATCCAGCAGTATCTTACAATCGGAATTATTGATGATACTCTCTTTGACAATCGGTGACTGAATGATATCATCCACTTCCTGAGTAACCACTATTGCTTCACCAAAAAATTTACGAACAGTTTTAAAAAGGTATTTAATGTATTCTGCCATTCCTTCTTTTGCAATCGCCTTCCATGCTTCTTCAATTAATATCAATTTTCGAATTCCTTTGAGTCTTCGCATCTTGTTGATGAATACCTCCATAATGATGATGGTTACTATCGGGAAAAGGATTTTGTGATCCTTAATAGCATCAATCTCAAACACAATAAAGCGTTTGGACAATAAGTCAAGCTGTTTTTCGGAGTTGAGCAGGTAATCGTACTCACCACCTTTGTAGTAAGGTTCTAAGACGTTCAGAAAATTGGCAATGTCAAAATCTTTTTCCCTGACCTGCTTTTCTTCCAATACCTTGCGGTAATCGGTACGCACATAATCATAGAAACCATTGAATGAGGGTTGGACATTTTCCAGTTTGATCCTTTCGATATAACCGCTTACAGCATTGGACAATGCCACTTCTTCCGAACGTGTTGGCGGTTCATCATCCCGTTTCCAGAGTGTCAAAATCAGTGTTTTGACACTTTCCCTTTTTTCAATATCAAATACACCATCATCCGTATAAAAAGGATTGAAGGCAATGGGATTATCCTCTGTATAGGTAAAATATACGCCGTCTTCGCCTTTGGTTTTACCTTTGATTAGTTCGCACAATCCCTGATAGCTATTACCTGTATCTACCAAAAGTACATGAGCTCCTTGTTCGTAGTACTGCCGTACCATGTGGTTGGTAAAGAATGATTTTCCTGAACCTGATGGCCCTAATATGAATTTGTTACGATTGGTAATAATTCCTTTTTTCATTGGCAGGTCGGAAATATCCAAGTGAATCGGATTTCCAGTCAGGCGGTCTGACATTTTTATCCCAAAGGGAGATAGCGAATTCTGGTAATTGGTTTCTTCTGCAAAAAAGCAAAGTGCAGGCTCAATAAAAGTGTAGAAACTTTCTTCACTCGGAAAATCTGCTGCATTTCCCGGAATACCTGCCCAGTACAAGGTCGCTACATCTGTAGTGTTATGTCTTGGTTTGCATTCCATTAAAGCCAATGCGCTACCAGTATCATTCTTGAGTTGTTTTAATTCACTGGGGTCATCAGACCATGCCATTACATTGAAATGAGCCCGTATTGAAGAAAGTCCGAAGGAATGCGCCTCGTTCAGGTAACGCTCAATCCACTCTTTATTTATCTGATTGCTACGGCTATAGCGAGCCAGAGAATGCATATTCCTTGCAGACTTTTCAAACTTTCTTAGGTTCTCATCACTGTTATCTAAAAACAGGTATTGGTTGTAAATGTGGTTGCAATTCAATAACAATCCTACTGGAGCAGCAAATGACAAGCGGCAGTCGCTTCGGTCGGTTGACAGCTTTTCATAACGAGTGTCAGCCGACACAGTTCCCGGCAGATCATCTGTATCGGACAAGGTGTGCAAACACAACCTTTTGTTTCCAATACGTACTTCTTCAGCTCCTATTGCGATGTCCTGCATAGGGGTTTCGGCCTCTTTTGACAGTGTAAAGTATTGCTCCAGTAATCCCTGTTTTTCATCTGTCCCTACGATTTCCTCTTCACTTAGACGATTCAATTTTACAAATCCTGAATCGTTCAGGATTCTTTCAAATTGTGACACAGCCTCCATAAAACGATGAATAGTTTCTTTATCCCGAATTTCTTTGGGTATTAACGATCCTTTACACAATGAAGAGAAATTACTTTGCGTGCGCATTCGCTCCTTGGTGGTCTTGGTTAAAAAAAGATAGCAGTAATGATTTAGGAAAGGACGTTCGTTGAAATGCTGCTGATACGATTTTCCTAAAAAACTCAGTCCGTCCTGATCCATTTTTGGAGCATAATCCTCTTTGATAAACCAATCCTGTTTATGTACCACTGTAAAATCCGGAAGTGTTTTGATTGCTTTGTGCCAAGCTGAATGTATTGCTTCATATTCCGCTGATGCTATTGTAAAAAGCTCTGGCAGATGTACCTGAAAACAAGCCGTAATATCTGCATCTTTAGAAAGAATACAATGATTTTCTACTGCCAGTAAAGGAAATTTACTTTCCAATGTGGTGCCTTTGGAGGTGTTTCTCATAACTGCTTGTTTTTTACTGATGAAACATAACGGTTGATCTGCTTACGGCATAGAATATAGCGGGGGTGTCTTTTTCGTGCACCCACTTTCATGAGTCCGTGTTCTCCATACTTATTATTTAGAGAAAAGGTCTGCCAGATAATAAATGATGCCCCAGCTGTACCCAGTCCCAAACAGATGTAAGAGCTGATATCAATGATATACAGAATCATTACAAGGACAAGAATACCTAGCAGACCGCCTGCAAAAATGAATAAGTATTGCGCTTTGAGCCCTTTAAATTCGACAGTCCTTCCAATTCCTTTATTGATATTGTAATTGTTCATATAATCAATTTTAAAGGAAGAAGGAACGAAGAATGGTAGCTGCAACAATCAAGAAGATACACGCACCAAACCAGCTTGCCGCCGTCTTGCTTGTATCAGGATCACCTGAACTGAATTTGCCATACACTTTAACACCTCCAATTAATCCAACTACAGCTCCAATAGCATAAATAAGTTGGGTAGCAGGATCGAAATAGGACGTAACCATTTGAGTAGCTTCGGTGATACCCGCCGTACCGTTACCTTGTGCCAGCGCACTGAAACCTGTAAACATTACCACTGTTACCAACAGGACTTTTTTTCTTTGTTTTTCCATGATTTAAATACATTAAATTATTATGTCTTCCCGCACCTTACGGTCTTTCGGGGACAAATTTCTAATGGAAAAAGGGATGTTATAACAAAGTGGCAGTGAGAGGAATTACTTAGCAGTGAGTGGCGATTACAAATAGCATTTTAATATCCTAGTCCCTAATTATTTATGTTATTTATGTAGTTAACGTGTTTCATCTCCTGGTTAGCCAAAAGACAAAGATGATTGGAGTAAATATAATAGTTTTGGACGATCAGTTAATCCGATCTAACTTCTTTATGTGGTTATTATTGGCGTCGGTGAAGGTTATACAGGTGGTTCAACTAAATCTTATCCTATCCTTAATTATAATAGACAGAATTATAATCAATGGGATATCGAAACTGTTGCAAAATGCACTGGAATTCTTGATAGCTCGGGGTTCTCCACAAAGCATATATTGAAGAAGGAAATGATTCAACACAACTAATTAGGTTTACAATATAAATTATAAAAGGTCGACTACTATATGATATAATAATACTTCCTTGCCATTTCTTAAATGTTTAGCCTTTCCTATTCTGATATCAGTAAATGGGTAGTCATTTACCTCTTCAAATGACAAAAATAGATACGGATATTTATGTTTGGAAATGAACTTGGTGTATTTAGTCCAAAATTCACTAAATTTTTTAGCTGATGAATAGACTAAAATAAAATTGCATTCAAGACCAGAAGTGTCATATGTAAAAATCTTATTTATATGAAGTATTGTGTAATCAGTTTTAAGTGAATCTAAATTTAAAGCCTCAATAATTGTAAATGGGGAACCTTTCTTGTCATATATAAAAATATCGATTTCTCCAGCCGATTTACCAGCAGCTGATGTACTCCATCTCGTTTGATCTTTTGTGTTGTAATCGCTAGCTTCTAATATAGAAGCTATGAAAGTATTTCTATCATCTTCTGAATAATTTCCTCGGTATATTCTATTTCCTTGAAGTTTTATACATGCATTAACTAGTTTGTCGGTAAATTCTTTAATCGAAGGAGCTTTTAGTTCTTCAATTACATTTAAAAAATCCAAAGTACTTCTATCATTTTTTATTTTCAGTAATGTTTCATCTATGCTGGTATAACTTCTTTGTGGAAATAAGTTTTTAAGAGATTGTCTTATTGAATCAGATGCAGCCTTCTTATTAGAATCTTGATTACTTGCTGACTCTTTGAGGTAATTCAGAAAAATGAATTCCTCACTTTTCGAATCTAATTCAAAAAGTCTTGTATCGATTTTAGAAATTTGAGAATTAAAATTTAAAGAAAAATATGGTTCAATAAATTGGCTGCTAACCAACGAGGTAAAAGTTGAAGATAAAATACTTCTATTTAATCTCTCTTTTAATGTTTGGTTATTAATTTCAGAATATTGGTTGTAGAGCTGAGTCAAACTAATTCTATAATCAAGCCAATTTTCGGGATTTTCTTGCTCTATTAAATAAACCGAATTCAACACTCTATAAAATCCTAAATAAAATGGATTATTAGGGTGAATATTTGAAAAAGCTTCTTTATTGAATAATATATTAGCAGCCATCTTTAAACTTTGCTGAAAATTACCTTTTAGACTATTCATAGAATCGGTCAATAATGAAACTATAATTATATAAAATTGAGCATCAATTCTATTTTCAATAAACTCATTTGAAAATCTAAAGAAAATCTCGCTTTCTTTTAGATAACTTAAGGTTTCATCTTTTGTTAAAGATAAAAAACCTTTTTGCATATTTATTAAGCCGAGATTAAAATATGCCTCTGAAATTAGTTCTGTTTCCTCTTCTTTTAAATGGTCTTTAAAAATCGTTTCTATTTCACTACTTTCTTGGTCATAAAAAAAGAATAAATCCTTTAGGCGTTGTAATTTTAAGAACACATCAGAATTATTATTCCAGTTATCTACTAATAAATTTAATACTTGCCTTGTTTTTATTTTCTTTAAAAAAACACATTCTATAAATATTTCTAGTGCCCTTTTTCTAATGTTACTGTTTTCAGAATCATCTAGAATTATTTTGCTAAAAAGAACATTAAAATCAATATTTTCAGATGAGTCTACTATCTCGTTGACTTCGCAATCAAAAAAATAAAATTTTTCTGAAAGTGATAAAAAATTAAAATTCAATAAGTTAATTGAGCTACACATTAAAAGACATATGTTTCTGGTGGTGTAATATATTGATTCTCTATAACATCAATAAAACCTCTCTCGGCAGTTCCAATCAATATTTGCAATTGATTTCCGAATCTATTTTGAACGCTTTTAAGAACATTTGATAAACCATCTAAATATTTTGCATCTGCTTCTTCTTTACTTGGACTATCAATCATTAAAAATCTGGTATGTCGCCCAAAATTATACTCAATATCTAATTGAATTAAGCTTAAATAGAAAGCGATCTTTGTTCTTAATTGTTCTCCTTCTGCAATATTATCAAATGAGATAAAATCTCCGTCTTGTTTATATTGAATATCAAACTTCTCAGAAATATATATTTCAGTGATAGAGTTAAGGCCAAATTCATGAATTTCGTTTAACATCAATTCTTCTAATCTTTTTAGAACATTTTTGCCTAATTCATATCGCATTACATTTAGTTTACTTATTGCATTACTTAGCAATTCAATTTGTTTATCGTAGTTAATAACATCATTAGTAATTGCTAAATTTTCTATTTCAGAGATTTTATATTCTATAATTGCCTTATTGGCTATATACTTTTCTTTCTCTGAATCATCAGGTTTAATTTTTTCTTTTTCTATATTTATAATTCCTTCAATATCTTTTAATTGCTTGTTAAGTAACGTTGTGTTTTTAAAGCTTTCTTTCTGCTCTGTGAGATTATTTAGTTTAGAATGGATTTCATTATATATATTTTGTTGAATTTCATTATCTGAATCTAAAAGTTCTATTTCTTTGGCAAATTGAATACCAGCGATTTTCAAGTTTGCAATTTTATTAGTAAAAATTTCTTTATCTAAATCAGTTTCGGAATGTTCAATTCCCTCACTACACAAGGCACATTTATGTTCTTCTAATTTGATCTTTTTTTTATTTTCTGAAACCGTATGATTACAACTTGGACAATGTTTGATGTCAAGATTAGAAAAGAAAATACCAATGTCTAAATATTCTTCTAAGTCAGTTGTCTTTCTATCATTTTTGACAATTTCATTTTTTATTCTTTTTAACTCAGATTCATTATATGAAAGTTTTGATTGAAAAGAAGACAATGATTTTCTTAAAGACTGATTTTCATTTTCATTTGTTAATAATTTACTATTTTCAGCTTCAATTTCTTGTAGTATTATATTGTACTGCGAATAAAGTTCATTGATGTTGCTTTTTTCTAAATTTTTTTGATTTAATTCAATTATTAATTTGTTGATTTTGCCAAGTTCATCTTCTAGTTCAATTTTATTTCCTGATTGTTTCTTAATAGTCATTTCGGAAAATAGTTGTTGCTTGCCTTTATGATTGCTGAGCATTTCCTTTTTCACTGTTAATTGATTTATTGGATATGTTAGCTCCAAACCCAACAACATTTGAAATACTTTTTTATCTTGTCCACCAAAAAAACTGGTTGAATCTTTTGACTCAAGAAAAATGGATTTGAAATACGTACTCCAACTTGCACTTGATTCCAATAATTCATTACTTTCTTTTACCGAGCTTTTTTGTGTCCATTTTAATGAATAATAAGAAAACTGTTTAAAGAAAAAATCTTGAATCTGTATTTGATATTCAGATTCGCTTTTTGTATTTATTAAAGGCTCATTTTTATATTCCTCTAATTCGGCTAATGTTTTAACTGTTCCATTTAATAGAAGTGCCTTTAATCTTCCTTCAATATTTAAATATATTGTATAATCTTTATTGCTAATACTGAAGTTCAATAAAATATGTTTAATCCACTTTTTAATATTTGGCTTCAATGAATCTCTACCTGTAAGTGCATATTTAATAACTTTCAGAACACTTGATTTTCCCTTGAAGTTATCTGCTATCCAAATATTAATACCAGTTTCGATGTTTTGATGATAATCGATCCTTTTACCTGAATAATCTTGATTTTCACTTGTTGATTTTTCACCAAAGAAAGAAATATGGCTCAATTCAAGACTTTTACCAGTGGACAAAGGATTGTCTTTATTATAGGGCTCATTAATTTCTAAAAGATCTTCTACTTCCTTCGGAGATAATGAATCTTGAAATTCTGTTTGTAGTTCTTGAGTAAATTTTTTTAAATCAAATTTCATAATTGCTCGTTGTATATTTTTTTATATTCATCAACTACTAAACCTTGAATACTTCCAATATAATTTTTATAAGACGTATCTCTGTATTCTTCAACTTGATATTGAGCAACTTTTAATTGAGTGCCGCTTAAATCACCAAAATATTCTTTTATTAACAGGCATCTGTCGACATACCATTTTAAAGAAGGAAGTGCCGAAATATTATCATCCATCTTATTTATTGCTGTACTTGTAATAAAATAATGCTTTTCAATTGTTTTTAAATTTGTACTTTTTTTACTGGAAAAGTCTATAAAATCTATACTTTTTAAAAACCCAATAACATCATCAATATCTTCATAAGCTCCAAAAAAGAATCTCTCCATTTCGAGCCGTCTTATCGTTGGTTCCTTACTCTTAAAAATATCTGTTACGATGTTTTTTATTCCAAAACTTTTTGCGCTTTCTTTTTTTGCAATGTTTAGCAATTCAAATGCTAGATAATCTGGGTTTCTTAATAAAAAATCTATTTTTTGAATTCTAACTTCACTTTTGAAAAGTTTTTTATAAGTTGGATGAGAAGAGTCTGAATAATCTTCAGCAAAGAAGTATAATATTAAAAATATTCTTAATCTGTCTTTGTAAATTCTTACATTATTTTGTTCATCCATTTAAGATCTTTTTATAATGTACTAAATTACTATTTTAATTGCCTTTTGTATATCTATTAAAAAATTGTTATCAATAATATTTTGTTAGCAATTCTCTTCTCAAATTTGAAAGGGAGTAACTGTTCGCTAAATTCTAGAATTTACTTTAGTGTACTAATCTTTTTAGCAATTTGGATAATGTTGTTTCCAATAGAATTTAACTCGTTGGTAAGCGTAATTGTTTCTGTAATAAAATCTTTTAAAAATTGATTTCGATAAGTGGTTGCTATCGGTTTATTGAATATTTTTTTTCGAATATGATCACTTAATTTTCGGGAGGTGCTAGCTCTTAATTTGCTTTTGATTTTTGCATATTCTTCGGGTGTAAATGAAAGACTATTATGATATTAAAAAAATAGACAGGATTTAAAATTATCTGCTTTAAATGAAAATCTGGTAGATTTAAATGATTTATTTAAAGTTGGAGTTAAAAACCTTCTAAAGCCTTACAAATGCTGGGATACGGAAGATTTGATGATATCTAGAGATTTGGTTGGTTCGATATTCGCCAAAAATTTCACAATTCAACAAATGAGGTTCGAACCCAAATAAAAATGGAACGAAGAAGGATATTTATTCTTTGTCCCATCAAGTGACCATGATAGAAATTGAACCAAATTAATTTGATTTACAACTTATTCACAAATACTCCCCAATATCAAAATCCTCCCAATCATTTTTCCGTAAAGTGGAAGAACCGGAATTAGTTTCAGAAGAAAGGCTTCCGTCCAATAGCTCGGCTATTTTACGGGAAGCACTTTCCATGGAATTTTCCAGTAGGCTGAATAATTCGGTTCCCTGTATTTTCTGAACAATCGCAACCGCTGTTTCCTTTTGAGAAGGCTCCAATATGTCTTTTTGCAGCAACATCCCCACGGTACTTAGTTCTTCAAAGGTAACCCCTGAAGCAAAACCAAAACTATCATCTCCACTGGATATTCCGTACCTGTTCCATTCTTCCTCTTCCTCAAAATCAGGCATATTTCCAAAAACTTCATCTAGTTCTTCCTGCGGAATTTGTATATCGACCTCTTCACCGTCGATTTCAATATCAAAATTATCCGATTCCTGTTCCTGTTTTTTCTTTTGGCTTTCGTTGGCACTGTTTGGCAATAAAAGGCTTCTTCTGGGTTTTGGTTGCCCCATGATATCAGGCAGTTTCGGGTTAGGTTTTTCATGTCTTGGTTTTTGCTCCGTCCTTTTCTTGATAACAATTTTATCCTGAACCAACAAAGCAATAATTATCAGCAGACAAATCACTATTAGCATTTCCATAGCTTATAAAATGGGTTTAAAGTGTTCGTTAAAATAATTGGTAATATCCTCCCCAAATTCCCTAAAGTGGTGTTCTAGAATATTGTCAATGTAGGAATAGAGGGTTGTCTTTTCTTCTCTTGTTAATTGAACAATGCGGAGTAATCTTTCGTGATATTCAGGACGTATATAGACAACTTTCCCGTTACGCCCTGACGGAAACCGATTGACCAAAAATATTTCTTCATAGTCCACTTTCTTTGATGTGTTGTTTCGTACTTTTTCTCTGGACTTAGTTTCCTTTGGTACTTCCTGTTGCTGATTATTCTCTGGTGGCATACCTGACTCATTACCATCAATAACATTCATAAGATAGTCTTCGTCAACATTGGGCTTTTCAAAATCTTTTCTTGTCGTATCCGTATTCATAGCTTTATGATTTTATAGACGGATTATTTTTAAAAATTCCTCAATAAACAGATCCATTTTGGTCGCTTTCATTAGCTGTAATTCGGCAGCCATTAGGCTTGAACGAAATACATAATTGTTGGTGTCGTCCGTTTCCTTTCGGAAACGCTTGCTATCCATTATCCTTGTTTTCATTATGGGCAAATTGAGTTCTTTGATGACGCTCTGATAAGCTTCATACAAACCTGTTTTTTCCCTGCCGTCCACTTGATTCCAAAACAGCCACATAGCTTGTTCCTTGTTGCCTTCTTCCGTTTGTGGAAGACCGAGAAATGCTTTGGTAAAGCTCAATGTACTTTCTACCACTAAACGATCAGCAGTGATTGGCGAAAAGATAAAATCCATTGCTCTCAATGTGGTCAACACCCCTTTTGTATTAGCTGTTCCCGGCAAGTCAAAAAATATAACATCTGGCTCAACTGCCAATTGACTCATATATTCCAATGCTCTTTCCAAAGCATTTTCAGCTTTGCACTTGATAATAGGATATGCTTTTTTGTTGATAGTTTGAAACTGCTTCATTGCAGCCTTTTTATGGTAATCACTCTGCATGACAGTCTTTTTATCACGTTCCCGCATATTGGTTAGGCTGTGCTGCGGAAAGTCGCAATCCATTACCAGTACATTAAAACCTAAACGGTAGTGAAGAACACTTGCCGTCAAGGTGGTCATTGTAGATTTTCCCACTCCGCCTTTTTGAGTAGAGAAGCTAATTTTTAAAGTTTTCTTTCTTGTTTCCATTATTCAAAATTTTATTGTTGCTTTCTTTTTCTGTTTTGCGAGAATGAATAATTCTGTATCTCAATATTTCTTCATTCCGTTATTTCTTCATTTCCATTTGGGTACTTACCTGTATAATTATTTGCGTTCCTTTCAGCATTATCAGGTACATTCTTTAGCAAATGATAAGTTTTGCAAAAAGTAAAATGCTTTAGCAATTTTATACTTTTAAAACCTTATGCTTTTACTCCAAACTCTATGTATGCAAACCTCTTTTGTTTCCCTGTTAAAATCCATTTTTTACTACCTGCACTAAAACTGTACAGCAAATAAAGCCATTGATTAATTTGCTTCTTGAACTGTGGCCTCTAATGACATTCAGTGGCTCTCTTTGGCAGTGCAACACACTGCAATGGTTACTTATTCTGGACTTTCCTTTGTAAAGGCTTTAATCTGTTGAATTGATGAAAAGATCAAATCAATTTGTGGATGACAACTAGAACGGCCTCAAGCCGTTTTTCCCTCTTAACTATAATCCGTCCCGAAGGGCGGATTTTCCTTTCGCCAGAAAGGAGCAAGTTGTGTTTTGAGCTGCTGGAAATGAATTCCGCTGCTCAAAACAACTTGCTCTGCTGAGAGCTGAAAAACATCCTCCGAAGTCGATGTTTAATAAAATTATAAATGGATTTTTATGGACGAAAATAATAACATTCAATCAAAGAAATCTGGACGTAATCCTAAAAAGGATCCTGCCGTATTTCGATATTCAATATCATTGAACGCTGAAGAAAACGCCCGCTTTCTTTCCCTTTTTGAGCAATCAGAAATGAATGTAATAGCACATTTTATCACAGCCAGTATCTTTCAGAAGACCATTAAAACTATCAAAGTGGACAAGGCTACAATGGATTACTATATGCGATTAACCACTTTTTATGGGCAGTTCCGATCGATAGGAGTGAATTACAACCAGATTGTAAAGCTTCTTTATCGAAATTTTTCTCAGAAAAAAGCATCCGCTTATCTCTATAAACTGGAAAAACATACGACTGAAATGGCAGGATTATGTCAGCAAATCATAAAGCTTACAGGAGAATTTGAAACAAAATATCTTAAAAAAAACGACTGATATGGTGGCTAAAATTGGCAGAGGACAAAATTTGACTGGTGCGCTTTCTTATAATCAACTCAAAGTAGAGAAAGAAAATGCAACCATTCTCTTTACAAATAAGATGTTGGAAACTGCTGACGGTCATTTTTCTGTTGCTCAAATGTTCCGTTCTTTTGAGCCCTATTTGCTGGCAAATCGCAAAACAGAGAAAACGGTACTGCATATTTCCCTCAACCCGGATCCAAAGGACTATGTCAGTGATGAAAAATTTAATGCTATTGCACAGGAGTATATGC
The DNA here is from genome assembly GCF_965234445.1 of Flavobacterium rarum (SeqCode). Classification (GTDB taxonomy): domain Bacteria; phylum Bacteroidota; class Bacteroidia; order Flavobacteriales; family Flavobacteriaceae; genus Flavobacterium; species Flavobacterium rarum. The sequence goes on from NZ_OZ248501.1 coordinate 410,107, forward strand.
AAAAAATGGGATACGGGGAACAGCCTTTCGTAGTGTTCAAGCATACAGATATTGAGCGAACCCACATTCATATCGTTTCGGTTTGCATAGACGAACAAGGCAGAAAAATTTCGGATAGTTATGAGCGTAAACGTTCGATGAATTTATGTCGTGAACTAGAGCGAAAATACGGATTAGCCTGCGCAACAAAGAAGAAGCACAAAAAAAATGAGAAAGCTTTCCGCCCAGTGAATTATATGACCAATGACATTAAAGGCCAGATCGCTTCGGTCGTTCGGTATCTACCCAAATACTATCAGTTTCAAACTTTGGGCGAATACAATGCTTTGCTGTCTCTTTTTAATATTACGGCAGAAGAGGTAAAAGGAGAACTGCACGGGCAGCCCAAACAAGGTCTGGTCTATTTAGCCCTGAACGAAAACGGAGAAAAATCAAGTAACCCGTTTAAAGCATCTCTTTTTGGAAAAAGTGCAGGATACATAGCACTCCAAAATCATTTTACAGCGTCAAAAGACGCACTTAAAGAAAGTGATGCGAGACTTTCAATTATAAAAACAATTGAAATGACCCTAAAATCGGCCACTGAGGAACAGGGCTTTAAAAAACAACTGACTAAAAAAGGCATTAATGTAATTATTCGTAAAAATGATACGGGACGCATTTATGGAATTACATTTATTGACCACAATTCCAAAACAGTATGGAATGGTTCGCGTCTGGGAAAAGGACTCTCAGCCAATGTATTCAATGATTGGTGGAATAACGGGCTTCAACCGGAGGTCAAAAACACAAAGGATACAGAAACAATTTTGACAAAAACAGTATCCGAAAGTTTACCAGCTGACAAACCTCACGATTTATTTGATTTCCTAAGTAATCAAGGTCCTGTGCAAGTTGACGATGGACATAGCATTATAGAATGTTTCGGCGGGTTATTACCAGATGCTCAGGGAGTAGATTATGAGGGACAGGAATTTGCTGACCGCTTGAAGAAAAATAAGAAGAGAAGAAATACTACTTAAAACAAGAATTATGCAGGGAGAAGATGACTTAAGAGGATTAGCCAAGATTATGGAGTTTATGCGTGCCGTGAGTATTTTATTAGTATTGATGCACTCCTATTGGTTTTGTTATGGGTTCTTCAAAGAAGAACAGTGGACATTAGCTATCATTGATAAAATATTGAATAACTTCCAGCGAACGGCTGGTCTATTTTCCCATACAATGTATACGAAACTATTTACTTTGGTTCTTTTGGGATTAAGTTGTTTAGGCAGTAAAGGTGTGAAAAACGAAAAGATTACCTGGAGCAAAATCTATATAGCGCTCACGATAGGCTTCCTTCTTTTCTTTCTCAATACGCCATTACTTCGTCTGCCTACTGAAATGGCTACGTTCTTATATATTTTTACCTTGAGTTTTGGGTATATTTCACTGCTGATGGCTGGTGTATGGATGAGCAGGTTACTCAAAAACAACCTCATGGATGACGTCTTTAACACTGAGAATGAAAGTTTCATGCAGGAAACCCAATTGATGCAAAACGAGTATTCTGTCAATCTGCCAACCAAATTCTGGTATCAAAAAAAACAGCATAATGGCTGGATTAATATTGTAAATCCTTTCCGCGCGACTATTGTACTAGGTACACCCGGCTCCGGTAAATCCTATGCCATTGTAAACAATTACATTAAACAACAAATCGAGAAAGGCTTTTCGATGTACATCTATGATTTCAAGTTTGATGATCTTTCCACCATTGCTTACAACCATCTATTGAAACATGCCGACAAATACAAAGTCAAACCAAAGTTTTACGTAATCAATTTTGATGACCCCAGAAGAAGCCATCGATGCAATCCTATAAATCCCGATTTCATGACCGACATCTCCGATGCCTATGAATCAGCATATACCATCATGCTGAACCTGAACCGCTCTTGGATACAGAAGCAGGGTGATTTTTTCGTCGAAAGCCCAATTATCCTTTTGGCGGCCATCATTTGGTTTTTGAAGATTTATGATAATGGAAAGTATTGTACTTTTCCTCATGCGATTGAACTGCTAAACAAAAAATACGCAGACGTCTTTACCATCCTGACTACCTATTCCGAATTAGAAAACTATCTTTCCCCATTTATGGATGCATGGCAGGGCGGCGCTCAGGATCAGTTGCAGGGTCAGATTGCTTCTGCTAAAATTCCTTTGTCAAGGATGATTTCGCCACAGTTGTACTGGGTGATGACAGGTGATGATTTTTCGCTGGATATTAATAATCCCGCAGCCCCTAAAATCCTCTGTGTGGGCAATAATCCTGATAGGCAAAATATTTATTCAGCTGCTTTGGGATTGTACAATTCCAGAATTGTAAAACTAATCAATAAAAAAGGACAGCTCAAAAGTTCGGTAATCATAGATGAGCTACCAACCATATATTTTCGCGGTCTGGACAATCTGATTGCCACTGCAAGAAGCAATAAGGTAGCAGTATGTTTGGGATTTCAGGATTATTCGCAATTGACAAGAGATTATGGAGATAAGGAGAGTAAAGTAATTCAAAATACTGTGGGAAATATTTTTAGCGGGCAGGTTGTAGGTGAAACTGCTAAAAGTCTTTCGGAACGCTTTGGTAAAATATTGCAGCGACGTCAAAGTTTGACCATAAATCGTAACGACAAATCAACTTCCATTTCTACGCAATTAGAAAGCCTTATACCTGCTTCCAAAATCTCTACCCTGACTCAGGGAATGTTTGTAGGAGCTGTTTCCGATAACTTTAATGAGCGTATCGAACAAAAGATTTTTCATGCGGAGATTGTCGTAGATAATGAAAAAGTAGATACTGAAACCAAAATGTATCATAAAATCCCGGAGATACTTTCTTTTATAAATGAGCAGGGAGAAGATAGGATGAAAGCTGAAATTGAAGCTAATTATAAACAAATCAAACTAGATATTATTGCAATAGTGTCGGATGAACTTAAGCGAATTAAAAACGACCCAGACTTGCAACATTTGGTACCAAAGGCGGTTGATAAAAAAAGTAATACTCCTAAATAAACACAACTTTTCAGAGCTGCAATCAGGAGATTTTCACTTTCTGAAGAGGTTGTGACACTTTATCCTCTTGTTGCTTTTGTTCGGGATTCTGGACTTGTTGTTCAGAAGCAATTGATAATTGAATTTTTCGATCCATTGCTGCCAATTCGTTTTTTAATTCCCCCAGAGTATTCTCTTTAGTCCATACGCTGTTTACTATTTCTTCAAGGACAGGAACATCTTTTTCAATTTCACTTATCTTCTTCTGTTCCTGTCCTATCAATCCCGGTAGTTTCTCCAATGCATTTAAAAAGTTCATCGATGCCAGTTTAGGATCAGTCGCCATCTGCCCGTTGTTATAGGTATATTTGATATTACCTTTTCCTTGTATAAAGAATCGGTTATCTCTAATATTAACCCCTTCTTTTTGCGAAACCTCTGTTTTTACCAAAAGTGTAAATCCATACAATGTGCCTATTTCATTATACTGACCTTCTGTACGCGCTTTATCAGCAAGCAGGTTGAGCTTTTGACCAATCTGTTTTATATCTGCATCCTCCGATAATCCAATGAGCTTGACAGGATTCAATACAATACTATCCTTATTTTCCCGGAGGCGTTTTTCAATATTCTGCCAATCGATAGACATTCTTTCCATCAGGGATTTTGCAGATTCAAGGGTTGCCGTACTATTTTCCAGTTTATATCTTGACATAGACTTGGAACGGTTGAAAGCCTGCCTTTCACTTTCCAAGGAAGTAATCTTTTTTTCCAGTTTGGCTTTTTCCAGCAAATCGGTATTTCCTGAAAGAATGGCGACATATTCTGAGAAATTCATTCCTGATTTTTCATCCATACCTCCTTCGTCAATGGTACGCTTACCAAGACTATTGTTTTTGAGCTGATCAATAAATAATTGTTTATTGTGCAACAGGTTAAATTTGTAGCTGTCTAAAGATTTTTCAACTGCATAGATAATCACATCCACTTTGTTTTCTGCAAAAAATTTGGCAATCTCATTGCCTTTACGAATGGCTCTACCATCCCTTTGAGCTAAATCACTCGGTCGCCATGGCGTATCCAAATGATGTACAGCAACTGCACGCTTCTGGGCATTGACACCTGTTCCTAGCATATCGGTTGATCCGAATAATATCCTGATTTTTCCTTCGTTCATCGAGCTAATGAATTCCCTGCGCATCTTATCAGTTTTTGCCTCTTGGATAAAACGTATTTCATGTGCCGGAAGTCCGTGATCCTCAACCAGCTTTCGCTTGATTTCCGAATAGACATTCCACTCAGCCGGTTTGTAGGTGCCTAAGTCGGAGAATACAAACTGGGTTCCTTTTTGGGCATTAAAACGATAGTAATATTCCGCCACCTTTGCCGCACAATGAGAAGCCTTGCTATCCGGATGGTCGTCGTATTTCTGACTTATCATCCGCATGTCTAACGACATCTTGCGGGCATAATCGGTAGCAATTAGCATCTTTGCTTTTTCTTCGGAGTCAGACAATTTTGATCTTCCCAATAGTGTCGCATCCCCCGTTTTGGCAAACTCCATCAGATTTTTTATAAATACTTCCTGCTGCGGGGTTGGTGGAATATTATGCAGTATTTCATTCTTTTTCGGACGATCAATACCAATATCTTTTGCCGTGCGGTAATCCGTAATCTCTGAGTAAAACTGAGCCAGTTCCGGTACTTTTATAAAATATCGGAAGCGTTCTTTTTGCACAATATTGTTAGCAACCGAGAATTCATAATCGGTAGTCTTACGTGCATAGATAGCAGCCCAAGCATCGAAACAATTGATGCCTTGTTTCTCTAATGCTTGTGGACGCAGGTATTTGAACAAAAGATACAATTCAGTAAGCGAATTACTAATAGTAGTTCCAGAAAGAAAAGTAGCTCCTAAATCTTTTCCGCTTCGCTCCTGAATGGTGCGAATGGCAAATAGCAGGTTCAATGCCTTTTGGCTACCCGTCATATTGCCCAAACCAGCGACACGGTCATGGCGGGTATTGAACATGAGGTTTTTAAAACGGTGGCTTTCATCTACCAGTAAATGGTCGATGCCCATCATTTTGAAATCCACAACATCATCTTTACGATTTTCAATGTCATGTTCAAGTGTTCTGAGTTTGACTTCTAAGTTTTGTTTTCGAACAATAACTCCTTTAAGCATAGCACGTGATACTTCTTTTCCTTGGGATTCAAGCACTGAGAGGTTTTCTTTAACACTATTTAATTCTGTTTGCAAAATCTCCTTTTGCATTTCGGGTAACTGCGGAATCATCCCGAACTGGTCGTGTGTCAGGATAATACAATCCCAATCATTGTTTTTAATATCCCCGAAAATACGCAGGCGTTTTTGAGGTGTGAAATCTTCTTTACCTGGATACAATATTTTAGCATGGGGATAAGCTGTACGGTAGGTTTCTGCAATTTCATGTACATTGGCTTTTAGCCCTATAATCATCGGTTTATGTGCCAATCCCAAACGTTTCATTTCCTGAGCAGCCGTACACATAATAAGTGTTTTTCCTGCACCCACCTCGTGGTCACAAATGGCTCCCCTATTTAGTTTGATCATCCATACCGCATCCTTTTGGCTGGAATACAGGTCTTCTATTCCCAATGCTCTTCTGTCTAGTCCGGGAAAGCCTTGATGGCTACCGTTATATTGTGGACGGACAAAACAATTAAAGGTCTCGTTGTATTTATCAGTCAGGCGGTTCTTAAATTCATCGTTCTGGGCATAGAGCCATTCAGAAAATGCTTTGCGGATTTCATCAATCTTGGTATTAGCCATTTGGATTGCTTCCATATCCCTAACTTTCACTTCCTGATCGCCTAACATTACTTTTTTGGTAATGTCAGGCGTGGTATTAACCAGTGCGTGTTTAAGCAGCGTAATCCCTTCAAAGGTGCGACTTTGGGATTTTACAGCATACTTTTCCGTGGCTCTTCGCCTAAACTAGTGGGTACATCTTTTATACGTTTCCAAGATAATATATCATAGCAATGAAGTTTTCCGAATTTCGATAGCCTCTTGCCCTAGATCTGGCTAATTGCATCACGCTGTTTAGTCCTTCTGAAACGGCATTAGTTATCCCTGTTGTGATTGATTTGATTATTCCATTGTAATGTGCATAAATCGTCTTTATAAAAGTATTGATTGGTCTTAATTCCAATGACAAAGCTCGTTCTAT
>NZ_OZ248502.1:0-282433 GCF_965234445.1 Flavobacterium rarum (SeqCode)
CTTGAACGATGGAACAGGTTAGAGCTGCTTGTGGTTGACCAATAGTTACAGTACATGTTGTTTTGTATCCTAATTTATCGGTAACAGTAACTGTATGTAAACCTGCATTTAATCCAGTGGCTTGTTGTGTAGTTTCTCCGTTATCCCATAAGTAAGTGTATTCACCATTTCCTCCAATAGCAGTTAGGGTTGCTACTCCATTACTATCTCCATAACATTTTGCAGGATTATTTTGAACAATGCTACAAGAAAGTACATCAGGTTGAGTGATGGTCACTTGACAAGTAGTAGTACATCCTTTTGAATCAGTAACAGTCACAGTATGTAAACCTGCATTTAATCCAGTGGCTTGTTGTGTAGTTTCGCCATTATCCCAAGAGTAAGTGTATCCACCATTTCCACCAAGAGGAGTTACTGTAGCTTGACCATCAGAAAATCCATTATTAGAAACGGCTTTATCTTGAACGATGGAACAGGTTAGAGCTGCTTGTGGTTGACCAATAGTTACAGTACATGTTGTTTTGTATCCTAATTTATCGGTAACAGTAACTGTATGTAAACCTGCATTTAATCCAGTGGCTTGTTGTGTAGTTTCTCCGTTATCCCATAAGTAAGTGTAGTCTCCATTTCCACCTATGGCAGTTACGGTTGCTACTCCATTACTATCTCCATAACATTTTGCAGGTGCGTTTTGAGTAATACTGCACGATAAAACATTGGGTTGAGTAATAGTGATTTCACAAGTTGTTTTACAGTTATTTGAGTCGGTAACAGTAACTGTATGCAAACCAGCACTTAATGCAATTGCTTTTGCATTTGTTTCACCGTTATCCCATAAGTACTGGTATCCGCCACTTCCACCAAGTGGAGTAACTGTTGCTTGTCCATCACTTAATCCGTTAGAAGAAACTGCTTTGTCTTGTGTTATGGAACAAGTTACAGCCGAAGCAGGTTGAGTAATTGTTATGGATAAAGGAGCAGTGCTACAACCATTTGCATCTTTTACAGTAACGGTATAGGTTCCTGCAGCCAATCCTGTACGGTCTTCTATATCATTTGTTCCTGCTAAATCGGCCCAGTCGTAAGTGTAAACACCAGTTCCTCCCGAAGCGGTAATGTTAATAGCACCAGTAACGGCACCAAAACAAAGTACATCGGTTTGAGAAGATTTAGCAACCGCAACAGCCGAAGCAGGTTGAGTAATTGTTATGGATAAAGGAGCAGTGCTACAACCATTTGCATCTTTTACAGTAACGGTATAGGTTCCTGCAGCCAATCCTGTACGGTCTTCTATATCATTTGTTCCTGCTAAATCGGCCCAGTCGTAAGTGTAAACACCAGTTCCTCCCGAAGCGGTAATGTTAATAGCACCAGTTGCGGCACCAAAACAAAGTACATCGGTTTGAGAAGTTTTAGCAACCGCAACAGCCGAAGCAGGTTGAGTAATTGTTATGGATAAAGGAGCAGTGCTACAACCATTTGCATCTTTTACAGTAACCGTATAGGTTCCAGCAGCCAATCCTGTACGGTCTTCTATATCATTTGTTCCTGCTAAATCGGTCCAGTCGTAAGTGTAAACACCAGTTCCTCCCGAAGCGGTAATGTTAATAGCACCAGTAGCGGCACCAAAACAAAGTACATCGGTTTGAGAAGTTTTAGCAACCGCAACAGCCGAAGCAGGTTGAGTAATTGTTATGGATAAAGGAGCAGTGCTACAACCATTTGCATCTTTTACAGTAACGGTATAGATTCCAGCAGCCAATCCTGTACGGTCTTCTATATCATTTGTTCCTGCTAAATCGGTCCAGTCGTAAGTGTAAACACCAGTTCCTCCCGAAGCGGTAATGTTAATAGCACCAGTAGCGGCACCAAAACAAAGTACATCGGTTTGAGAAGTTTTAGCAACAGCAACAGCCGAAGCAGGTTGAGTAATTGTTATGGATAAAGGAGCAGTGCTACAACCATTTGCATCTTTTACAGTAACGGTATAGGTTCCTGCAGCCAATCCTGTACGGTCTTCTATATCATTGGTTCCTGCTAAATCGGTCCAGTCGTAAGTGTAAACACCAGTTCCTCCCGAAGCGGTAATGTTAATAGCACCAGTAACGGCACCAAAACAAAGTACATCGGTTTGAGAAGTTTTAGCAACCGCAACAGCCGAAGCAGGTTGAGTAATTGTTATGGATAAAGGAGTAGTGCTACAACCATTTGCATCTTTTACAGTAACGGTATAGGTTCCAGCTATTAGGCCAGTTCTGTTTTTTGGATTATCTGTACCTGTTATATCAGTCCAATCATAAGTATATGGTGAACTACCTCCCGTTGCATCGTTTAAATTTATTGCACCAGTTGCAGCTCCAAAACAATTAACATTGGTTTGAGAAGCTAAAGTAACAGCAGGGCAAGGAACATTTGTAGAAGGTGTAGTAATATCTAAAAACGCTGTAGCACATGCTGAATTTTTATAATCTAACCTAGAAGTACTCACTGTTTTTGTGCCACAAACATTGGTCTTTGGAGTTAATTCATATTTTAATGTTATGGTTTCAACATTAAGAAAATCAATATTCCAAGAAATAACTTGACCTGAAACAGACGCTGTTCCTTTTGAGGGAGTTATTGTTCCAATAGTAAAATCATTGCTAACCGTTTCTTTATCAAATGGCGTACCTGTTATTTGTTGAGCAACCCAAGAGAGCTGAGTAAAAATTTGATTATAGATACCAGTTAAATTAGCTGAATTTTCAGTAAAAAATGCACCCCCAGATTGTATTTGATTTAGAGCAAATTCTGCATCTGTTTGTGGTTGGCCTGAGATCGCTCCAAAAAGACCTACCGAAAAAATTTGATTGTTGTATACTACACTAGAAACAGTAGTAGTTTTTGCATTTGTAGCAGCATCAATTGCACTTTGTATACAAGTTCCATTTTGTCCACTAGTACAAGATTGATCATTACCAATTCTAGTTGCAACACCATCGGTTAACAACAAAATACTTCTAGAAGTTACACAATCAAATGTGCCGTTTGCAGTCAATTCATTATCAGCTTTTACTATTCCGTCTTGAATATTCGTACTTCCATTTGCAGTTAAACCATTTATAGTTGTAATTAAACCGGCTTTTCCAGAAGAAAGAGTTAATCCATTAACAATATTTGCTGAACTACTGTATTTTACAATCGAAACTTTATTTTTCCCAGTTGGGTTATTGGCTGCTAAAAAAATTTTGTTTATAAAATCTATTGCTGCATCTTGAGCATATTCTAATGAATTTTTCGGATCATTTGGAATATCATCATCCATACTCCCAGAAACGTCAATAACTAAAACCACTTCAAGGGGTCTATTGACAGGATTAGCTCCTTGGATTTTCAGCTCCACATCAATTTTACCGCATACACCAGGTCTTACAGTAACTGTTTTAGTAGGTGTGATTGTTTGTGAATAACCAAGTAAGTTTGAAAATATAAATAGAATTAAAAATAATCCTTTTTTTAAAATTTCTATGTTTTTGCTAAAGTGTAATGTTTTTTTCATATTAAAAAAAATTAAGGTGAAAAACCTAATATATTTCAAGAGTATTTCTAATCAATTATTCTTCGGAAGGATCACTTACCAAGGTATGTAAAACAGTGTTTACTTTGTAAGAAGGGCATTCTATAGATGTTGCCGTAATTTGAGAACAATTCCATTTATTAACAGCGGTCCCAAAAGGAGCTTTAACTTTTACTAAAAATGTAACTGTTTCCCCTGGATTCAAAGAAATTTGATTTATTGAATTTGAATTTGTATCAGTAAATGACATGCTTAAAATCACATTACTAGAAGTGTTACTTCCGTCATTGTTGGAACAGTTACTGTTTATATTTGAAGCACTCAAATCAAAAGTAGCATTTCTAGATCCTGTATTTGAGATTAGTAAAGAATAGGATATACCTTCTGGAGGTACACTTTTTGTGAATCTATTTTTTTCTACTTGTAGTGTAGCTTTACAAGATTGTGAATAAGAATTAGCAGTTATGAATGCAAAAGCAATCATTATAACTATTTTATAAGGAGTTAAAGGAAATTTTTTACCAAAAATGAATGAATAAATCAATTTCATTTTTAGAATTCCATTCGCACAATTAACTTTTAATAGGTTTAGAGTAGTTTTAGGTTTCATAAACTTTAATTTTTTCGTTAAAATATTTTTTTTTAAAACTTAATAATGGAGAAAAATCCCCTTAAGAATAGTGACTTTTTACTAGATTTGTAGGTTTACAAGTTTTTAAATTTGAATTAAATTGCTTGGATTTATCAAATAAAAACCTATTGCAAAACTTCAAAATTATTTGAAGTTTTAATTAAAATTATAGTATGTTTTTGTCTTAATCTTTGACTTAAATTGGGGATTTAAATCAAAAATTTTTAATTAAATTTTTTAAAAACTTAATTAAGGGAGCAGGTTTATTATAAAAAAACAAATGACTTTTTGAAAGTGTTTGGGGTCATAATCAAAATTAATTCAGTCACTTAGTATTTATTTACAGTTCAAATTTATAAAGATTGATTAAATTAAAATATCAATGTCTTCAAATAACCTAAATACTCGTTGAAAAGTTAAAATTGTAGCATAATGATTAAATTTTTCGCATAAAATTTCTTTTTGTTTAGCACGTAAAGAATTGTTTTGTAAAGTATTTTTTATTTTTTTAACATTATTATTTATATTTTTATCTAATCATTTTTTAATTAGATCAAAAAATATAAATCTTGAGAGGATTTTATTATTTATTTTATAAGATTTTTCACTAAAGAAAGGTAAAATTGTTTTTAAGAAATTATCAAACAAATTAAAACATATTGGTTATCACTTCTTAATAACTCACCTTACGCAGAAATACATTAGAATTCCATAGTTTTAACATTTGAGAAGTTGATAAGATTTAACAAATAGCTAGATGGTTAATTTTGGAGATTTATATAGTGATTACTTGATATGTTCTACATCTTATACTACTGCGACTGGTATGGCTAAACTTTTATCAATAAAGCATGACAAAATCACCCGTGAATTATCCAATGAGAATTATGATAGTAAATATTTATGGAAACGAGTAAAACCATACATTCAAGAATTAACACATTCTAAAGACTTGATAACCTTAAGTTTTGATGATTCTATTGAAGAAAAACGATATACAGATGAAAGTGAACTTAATTGTTGGCATTATGATCATAGTTTTGGCAGATCAGTCAAAGGAGTAAATTTCCTTACGGCTTTAGTAGAGGTTGGAGGTATGCGATTGCCTTGTTCTGTTGAATTTATACTGAAAGATGCGTGGGTAACAGATTCAAAAACAGGTAAGTTAAAACGGAAATCTAGTGTTACTAAAAATGAACTTTTTAGGAAAATGCTAAGAGAATGTGAAGGCAAATTTCGTTTTGATTATGTTTTGGCAGACAGCTGGTATTCCTCTACTGAGAATATGATTTGCTGTAAAAAAGAGCTAAAAAGAGAATTTATTATGGCTTTAAAAAGCAATAGAAATGTTGCTTTATCAAAAGAAGACAAAGTGAATAAGAAATACATAAGTATTGATACACTACAGCCAGGGCAACAAACCGTGGAGATTTGGCTCGAAGAATTAGATTTTCCGCTGTTGCTTACAAAGCAAGTTTTCAAAAACGAGAACGACACAGTCGGCGAGTTGTACTTGGCTAGTAGTGATTCAAACTTATCGTATGTCCAAATCAATACAATCTACAAAAAACGGTGGGGAGTAGAAGAATATCATAAGTCAACAAAAAGCAATACAGGCTTTGCAAAATCACCAACAAAAACAATCAAAACACAAACCAATCATTATGTCTTATCCATAGTAGCTTACGTAAAACTAGAATGGCTTAAACAAAGAACACAAACAAATCATTTTGCGATGAAAGCTCAAATATATTTAGCTGCTCAAAAAGCCGCACATGCAGAATTGGAAATATTGAAAAAACCAAGAAAGGCTGCGTAATTATATTTTAAGAGATGGGGTTTTATGGATTGTAAGTTGTTAACAATGCAAATGTTAAAACGTGAAAATTCGAGGACTTTTTTGCGTAAGATGAGTTAATAAGACATAAGTTCAATAATTTATATTTCTAACGATTCCTATTTTTTACGAATTAGCCAGTTGGGTGAAATATTTTTATCCCGTAGATCTATAGTCATTATATTTTTTTTAAAAATCTTACTATCAACTGTGTTATTATACGTATGACAGCTATTCTTGATTTTTCTTTTTCTATTAAGAAAAATTCTACTCTAAAGTAAATTCTGAATTGAAATGGTATTATACTGTATTTTTTATTTGTAAAAGTATAAGCATTGGATATTATTTATTTTAAGATTAATAATATTACTGATTATCAGATAAATACATTTTTTTGTAAGGTAAATTAATATTAAATAATTATTTTTATGTATTTCATCGATTAAATTTTGCGTTTAAACGGATATATTGTTATTTTGGTAAATAATTCAATTGATAATAAAAAAATCAATAAAGGATTTTACCAAACTATATACTTTAATTTTAAATATATCTACTATGAAATCAAGAGCGCTTATTTTGTTTAGTTTTTTTGCTTTGTTTAGTTTATTAATTTCGTGTTCATCTGATGAAGATAATACAGAACCCGAAGCAAAATTATCAATTGTAACGGTATACAATTATAGTCCATTAGAATTAGAAACAATGACTTTAATTAATAATTACAGAGTGAGTAAAGGTCTGAATGCTTTAGAAAAAATTAATCATGTTTCATTTAAATCTGAAGAACATGATGATTATATGATAGCAAATAATGTTGTAAATCATAATGATTTTGTAGCAAGATCAGAAAATATAATAAAAGCTTTGGGAGCCGTAAAAGTAAGTGAAAATATAGCCTATAATTATAATAATGCTCAAGAAGTTTTTGACGCTTGGATGAATAGCCCCAGCCACAGAGATAATATAGTAGGGAATTATACTCATTTTGGTCTTGCTATTAAACAGAATCCAGTAAATGGTAGAAATTACTACACTAATATTTTTGTAAAAATATAAGTATTTGTTTGTTTGTTTACTTGTTTTTAAAAAAGCTATCATAAATTGATAGCTTTTTTTATTTAATTTCAAAACGTAAGTTTTAAAACCTTATTCTGCTTTAGAAATTTAGTATAACTTGTTGTAAGAAATCAATTCATACTTCATAGAAACATTATAATTATAACCCGTTGGGTGTAATTATTTTACACCAAATAGATGACACAGATCAAAAGGATTTCGCACAGATTTCGCCTTTCCTTTTAACTCAATTAATAAAAAGATCCGTATTAATCTTTTATATCCCTGTCATCCTAGTGTTAATTGGATAGCTTAGCAAGATTGCAAAGTGCTATTTTAATCAATGCGAATGTCTTGGCTTTTAAAGGTTTTTTCGATTATTTCGAAATCTATTTATGGATTGATAATAGTCTTTTTTTGAATTCCACAGTTTTTGGCCAAGCACCTGTTTTGTTTTATTTGAATTTCTCAAAACAGTTTTCTGTAAATAAAAATTTGCAAAATATTTTTATTGAGGAGTTCAATAAAATTATTTGTCTTGGCTTTTTTCTGTAAATTTCAGAACTCTTTTTCTTCATTAAAAACTATTTTTTCTACGATTTTAAGTTTAAAACGGAGTTAAAGAATCAGTTTTTTTTTATTTGTAAATTTAAAATACAAAAGTAACTTAGCCTCGGTTTTTAGTTTTTAAAAGTATTTGTTAAACCTTGTTTGTGTTTTTAAATATAGTAATCAAGCCATTGTTTTGATTTTATAATTAAGGTTTTGTACCGAAGTCTAATTTGGAATAAAAATTAGAAAAGTTAAACTCAAAATATTTTTTAATTAATTTTAAAATTAAAACAAGTTACTAATCAATTTTTTTTGTAAATTGTTGTTTCTTAAAGGATTGATATAAGTTTTAATATAGTTTAATACTTTCTGTTAAAACTTAAAAAATTATTCTAAAAACAAATTTCCTTTTTTTTACCTACTACAATTAAAGATTTTCTTTAATATGATAAACAGTTGTTATTTATGAAAAATTTAATATTAATTAGACACGCTAAATCAAGTTGGGATGCACCTTTGCATGACAAAGACCGTCCTTTAACTTCACAAGGTATGCAAGCTGCTCATTCGGTTTCTTCACATGTAATTAATTATCTTCCAAAAGTATTTAGTATTTGGAGTAGTACTGCTGAAAGAGCAATAGAAACGGCTTTGATTTTTGCTCAAAATTTTAATTTCCCATTGGAAAGTATATTATATAAAGAAGAGCTATATACATTTGATGAAAGAAAATTAGAAAAAGTTATTAAATCTTATAGTAATGGTTATGATAGTATAATTATTTTCGGGCATAATGCAGCTATTACAAATTTTGTTAATAAATTTGGGGATGTTTTTATTGACAATGTACCAACAGCAGGATTTGTTCATTTGGAATTTGAATCTGAAAGTTGGGAAGAAATTGAAAATGGAAAAACAAAAAAAACGATATTCCCCAGAGATTTAAAATAAAATAAAACGTGTCAGAACAAAAATATATAGACAGAGAGAAAAGTTGGTTAGCATTTAATGCAAGAGTACTTCAGGAAGCAGGAGATAATACAGTTCCACTATTAGATCGATTGCGATTTTTAGGAATTTTTTCAAACAACTTAGATGAATTTTTTAGAGTTCGTTTTGCTGCTATTCGCAGGTTAAGTTTAAGCGGTATTTCTGGAGAAAAATATTTTGGAGGTGTTACAGCTCAACAATTGATAAAAGACATTACAGAGATCGTAATCCAACAACAATCTGAGAGTTTGAGAATTTTGAGTACAATTGAATCAGAATTAGAAAAAGAAAACATCTTTATCATAAATGAATTTTGTATCAATGAGGAGCAAGAAATATTTTTGAAAGATTTTTTTATACAAAAGTTAAGCCCAGAATTAGTTACGATTATATTAAACGATTTGGCTGAATTCCCCATTCTAAAAGACTCATTGGGATATTTAGCTGTAAAATTGGTAATGAAAAAAAATGATGAAATTCGATATGCAGTAATTGAGATTCCTAAAATGATCAATCGTTTTGTGGTATTACCTTCAAATAATGAAAAAAAATACGTCATTTTAATTGATGATGTGATTCGACATAATTTAAACAATATTTTTAATATTTTTAATTACGAAAGTGTTACGGCTCACATGATTAAAATCACAAGAGATGCTCAATTGGATATTGATAGTGATTTAAGTAAAAGTATGCTAGAAAAAATTTCGAGTAGTGTAAAAGATAGAAGAATTGGAGAGCCCGTTCGTTTTATTTACGATCAAGAAATTGAAAAAGACACTCTTCGATTTTTTTTAGACAAAATGAATATTGATTCAACAGATAGTATCATACCTGGAGGAAGATATCATAACCGTAGAGATTATATGGATTTTCCAAACTTGGGAAGATTTGATTTGTTATATAAAAAAAATGATCCATTACCAATTCCAGGTCTAAGTCTTGAAGGAAGTATTTTGGAAAAAATAAGAGAGAAAGATTATTTAATGAATGCGCCTTATCAATCTTTTTCTTATTTAATAAAGTTTTTGAGAGAAGCGGCATTAGATCCAAAGGTTACAACAATAAAAATTACACTGTATCGATTAGCCAAAAATTCACAGATAATAAGTTCTTTGATTAATGCTGCCAAAAACGGAAAAAAGGTAACTGTTCAAATTGAATTGCAAGCTCGATTTGATGAAGCTTCAAATATCAGCTATTCTGAGCAAATGCAAACAGAAGGAATTCAACTAATATTTGGAATAAAAGGATTAAAGGTACACAGTAAAGTTTGTGTAATTGAAAGAATTGAAAAAGAAAAAATTAAAAGATACGGATTTATATCCACCGGTAATTTTAATGAATCCACTGCTAAAATTTATACAGATGTAACCCTTTTTACATGTCACCCTCAAATACTTAAAGATATTACAAAAGTATTTGAATTTTTTGATATAAATTATAAAGCACAACGTTATAAACATTTAATTGTTTCGCCACAATATACTCGACATCGATTTGTAAAAATGATTGATAGGGAAATTGTTCATGCTTTAGCAGGTAGAAAAACTTACATGAAGCTTAAAATGAATAGCTTGTCTGATTTGTTGATGATTGATAAACTCTATGAAGCAAGTAAGGCTGGTGTAAAAATTCAACTTGAAGTTAGAGGGATTTGTTCACTAATTCCAGGAGTAAAAGGATTAAGTGAAAATATAGAAGCCATTAGCATTGTAGATAATTATCTTGAACATGCTCGAATTTATATTTTTGGAAATGCAGGAATACCAGAAGTCTATATATCTTCAGCCGATTTTATGACAAGAAACATCGATGCTAGGGTAGAAGTTACTTGCCCTATTTATGATCAAAATATAAAAAACGAATTGATTGAAAATTTTGATTTAGGTTGGAAAGGTAATGTCAAAGCGCGTTATCATTCAAGCAAGCTAGATAATAAATATAAGGTTAGAAACGACAACCCAATATTTAGAGCTCAACTGGAAACCTACAAATATTATCAAAATAAAATTGAAGTTTTTGAAGAATCAATTTAATTTAAAAAGTTAACCCGCTGGGTGAAATTCAAATAAAATAAAAATTTAACCACATAGAAACATAGATTAATGCTAAATAGGCAAAGAATAAATAGAAATAGCAATATTTCACACATAGAATAGCTATGTGAATAGTAAAACGTCTATTTCAATCTTTTAAAAACTATAAACTCTATGTTTCTATGTCGTATAAATAATTTCACCCAACGGGTTAAAAAGTTAAACAAAATAGAATACTTAAAACCATTAATCGGACCCATTATAAAATGATTAAAATAAAAAAATACGCTGCTATTGATATTGGATCGAATGCGATGCGTTTATTAATTACCAATATTGTTGAAGAAGAAGGCAAAGAAACTCAATTTAATAAGAGTTCCTTAGTTCGTGTTCCAATTCGTTTAGGTCAAGATGCATTTACAGTAGGGGAAATTTCTCAAGAGAATATCGAAAGGATGTGTGATGCAATGAAAGCATTTAATCTTTTGATGAAAGTACATAAAGTGGAACGCTATATGGCCTTTGCAACTTCTGCAATGCGAGAGGCTTACAACGCAAAAGAAGTGGTAGCATTAATCAAAAAGAAAGCAGATGTTAAGATTGAAATTATAGATGGAAAAAAAGAAGCTGCTATAATTGCTTCAACAGATTTACACCATTTATTAAAATCAGATGAAACGTATTTGTTTGTAGATGTTGGTGGTGGTAGTACTGAGTTTACATTATTTTCTAATGGTAAAATGGTGAATTCAAGATCTTTCAAAGCAGGAACTGTTCGATTATTAAATGAGATGGTTTGTGATGTTGTTTGGGATGAAATTGAAAAATGGATAAAAACAAACACTGAAGATTATGAAGAAGTAACTTTAATAGGGTCTGGCGGTAATATCAATAAACTATTTAAAATGTCTGGAAAAGTTCAAGAAAAACCTTTGTCATACATTTATATGAATGCTCAATATGCTTATTTGAATTCGCTTACTTACGAACAAAGGATTTCTCAATTGGGTTTAAATCCTGATCGTGCCGATGTAATTGTTCCAGCTACTCGCATTTATTTAAATGCTATGAAATGGAGTGGTGCCAGACAAATTTATGTTCCAAAAATTGGACTTTCCGATGGAATAGTTAAAGCGATGTATTACGGTAAAATTTAAAAAATAATTTGTCAACTACTATTTATCGCCTTCAGTTTGACATATGGACGTATATGAAATCATTTAAAATTAGAAATGTGATTTCTCTTTAATGTAATTGTTAGAAAAAAATATACCTTAAGGAAACTAAATTATATTTAAAAGCCCACTTAATTAAGATAAATTAGGTGGGCTTTTTGGTTTTAACCCAGATTCCGCATTAGAAATCTACTACAACTAATACAAAACACAAATACTATATAGTCCAAAGGCCCACTCTAATTTGGAGATCAATAGTAAAAAAAGCAACCACTCCCGATATTTATCGGGACGCAGATTATTCCTTAAAAAAAAATTTTTTTTTAAAGAAATTAATTCGCGCTAATTCCGCTGTAAGCGGCTAATTTATAGATTAACTTATATTTAAAATCTGCGAATCTGCGGTAAAACTACTCATACGTTTGTCTTGGGGAGAGAGTTTGGCTTGAGGATAAATAATTGGACTAATTTATATATGTGTTTGGTATAAATTCTTCTTCAAAACCAAGAACTTTTTTCACGCTTTTATATTTTACATTGGAGTTCAAGATACGCTTCGCTTGATTCTCCCATTTTTAAATTCAAAATACAAAAGTTGTACATCTTCAAAAATAGTCCGTGAGCTTTTGCTTTTAGGGAATAATTCAGATTCGCTACGAAGTATAATGCGGATTCTGGGTTTAAATTTAAATTTTTAAAAAAAAACTGGAAAGTTTATGAATTATTGTTGTTGTTTTAATATTGGAACCAATAATCCTTTTAGCCAAATTCCAACGAATAAAGCTATAATTAAGAGACCAGAAAACAGGTAAAAAATTGTTACTTCTGTGGCCAAACCAAGTAGCATTGGCCCTATAAAAGCTGCTGCGGACCAAGCTGTCAATACATAGCCAAGTACTTGTCCATAATTTTCGGAACCAAAAATGTCTTTAACAAAAGAGGGCATAGTTGCAAATCCTGCGCCATATCCAGCTATTATAATAAAAGTTAAAACTTGGAAATACGTTTGATTTGTTGCTAAACTTGGTATTAAAGCAAAACAAATAGCGTTAATCCCAATAAAAATCATGAAAGTAGACCAACAACCAATTTTATCCGATATGCTGGACCAAAACAATCTTCCCAAACCATTAAATAAACCAATTGTCGCCACAAAAATAGTAGCTTGCGCTGTTGTCATTCCTACCAATTCTTTTCCTAAAATGGCAGCTTTGGATATAATGGCTATACCACCACAAACATTTAAAAACAATAAGAACCATAGCGCTAAAAAACGTTTGTCTGTCACAATTTGTTTTGGTTTTAAATCTGTGTGTTCCAGCTTTGACTCTACTATAATTATTGGATTGGCTAGGTACAAAGCACTAAATAACATACAAATTCCATAACCAATTCCTAATGTTAAAAAGGCTCCTTCTAATCCTAATGAAGTATATAAAGGGCCAATTAAAAATGAAGCCAATAATGATCCCAAAGCAAATGACATTATGATAATACCTGAAGCCAATCCTGGACGATCTGGAAACCATTTGACAACTGTGTACACAGGAACAACGTATCCAAAACCCAAACCAATACCTTGCAATACTCCAAATGTTAAGTAAAAAAGAGTTATTGAATCTACCTTAACAGCTATTGAGCTTCCTAACAAACCGAGCGTTAAAAATACTGCACCTATTAATCCAGCTTTTGTTGGACCGATTTTTTGGGCATAATTACCCATAAATGCGGCTGTAATACCCAAAAAGAATATAGCCAAACTAAATGCAGTTTTGGTATCATGAGCTTCCCAATTCAATTCTTTAGTTAACGGTTCAATCCATTTACTATAGGCATAAATGGACCCGATTGACAGTTGCATAATCATTCCTGCCAATACCATAAGGTATTTACTTTTTGACATAATTGTGGTAATAGATAATGAAAAAAAGTTTTCATTAAAGATTTGTAGATTATTTTATTTTTACGTTTTTAAAATATTGCTTAAAAATAGATAAAGCTTTTTCTTTTTCTTCTGTGGTTGGAGGTAGTGTGTTTTCCAACGGATACTCAAAGCCTAAACTATCCCATTTATGTTTACCCATTTGATGAAAAGGAATAATTTCTACTCTTTCTATAGTTTTATAATTGGTAAAAAATTGCCCCCATTCATTTAGGTATTCTTCTTGGTCTGTCCAACCTGGAACCAAAACATATCGTAACCACATTGGTTTCCCTGTACTTTCTCGGTATTCGGCTAAACTAATGGTTGTTTTGTTTTTTAATCCAGTAAGTTTTTTGTGCCATTCATTGTTGATGTGTTTGACATCCAATAACAACAAATCGGTTTTGCTTAAAAGTATTTTTGTTCTTTCGTCCAGAACCCTTCCATTTGAATCCAAACAAGTGTTTATACCATTTTCATGCAATCGATCAAATAGTTGAATTAATTTGTCTCTTTGCAACAAGGGTTCACCACCAGAAACGGTAACACCTCCTTTTTTACTAAAATAGGATTTTTGATGTAAAGCTTTGTCAACTAAGTCTTCAATGGGCATAAAAGTGCCGCCATTAATGTCTAATGTATCGGGATTTTGACAATATAAACATCTAAATTGGCATCCTTGAACAAAAATAACCATTCTAATTCCAGGCCCATCATGGGTTCCTAATGTTTCAATGGAATGAATACGTAGCGAATCAGAATGAATTATATCTATTGAATTGTCTGTAGAATGTTGTTGCGGAAAGTACATTAAATTATAAAATTAAAAACGGGTCTAAAATAACAATTCAAGTCTCAGTTTTAAGTATCAATTATTAGAATTATATAAAAACAAAGCAGCTTACTTTTTTTAAAATAGTAATAAAATAGAGATTCTGTTTAAGAAATATTTTAATAAACTTCATTTTTTTGAGCTAAAAACTGAGACTGAAAACTGAGACTGAAAAATAGTTGAATTGTTGCAATTGAATTATTTTTCTAGACAGGTTTATGCGGTTTAATTAGAAACTATAGTTTTGATTTATTAAAAGTTTTCATGAAAAGTTCTTGTAATGACTTCTAACTGATGGGCTTTTGATAATCTTACGAAATTTACAGCATATCCAGAAACCCTGATGGTTAATTGCGGATAATTCTCAGGATGTTCATAGGCGTCCATTAAGGTTTTTTTGTCCAATACATTGACATTTAAATGATGTGCATTACGTCCAAAGTAGCTGTCCAAGATTGTTGTTAGATTTGACACTTGTTCTTCTTTATCCGATCCCAAAGATTTTGGAACCATTGTAAAAGTATATGAAATACCATCTTGAGCATCTTCGTAATTTAATTTACTAACTGAGTTTAAAGAAGCAATAGCACCATTAACATCTCTACCATGCATGGGGTTTGCACCTGGAGCAAATGCTTCTCCACCTTTTCGACCATCTGGAGTAGCACCAGTATTGGAACCGTACATAACATTTGATGTGATTGTAAGTAAAGAAAGGGTAGGAGTAGCATTTTTATATGCTATGTGTTTTCTCAATTCATCAATAAAAACTGCTGTAATTTCTTGAGCTATACTATCAACTCTATCATCGTCATTCCCGAATTGAGGGAAATCGCCGTCAATATCAAAATCGACTGTCAATCCTATTTCGTTTCTAATTGGAGTAACTTTTGCATATTTTATGGCCGAAAGCGAATCAGCAATAATAGAAATTCCCGCAGCACCATAAGCAATGTCTATGTTTGGATCACTATCAATTAATGCCATTTGAGCTCGCTCATAATAGTATTTGTCATGCATATAATGGATGATGTACATTGATTTTGCATAAACTCTAGCTACTTCGGCCAAGGTTATTTTGAATAGGTCAATTACAGTGTCATAGTCCAGAACGCCATCTTTCATTTGTGGTATGTTTCGAATGACAACAGAACCGTTATCCTCTTCTCTTCCGCCGTTTAAAGCCATAAGTAAGGCTTTTGGTAAATTGGCACGTGCTCCAAAATGCTGAATTGTTTTTCCTATTTTTTGATACGAAACACAACAAGCAATACCGTAATCATCTGATCCTCTGTTTGTACGCATTAAGTCATCATTTTCATATTGCAATGAAGAAGTATCAATAGAAACTTGAGTACAAAAGTCTTTGAATCCTTTTGGTAAATTTTGAGACCATAAAATGGTTAAATTGGGTTCAGGTGATGCTCCTAAATTATAAAGAGTTTGTAGAAATCTAAAAGAAGTTTTGGTTACTTTGGTTCTACCATCATTTAATTGTCCACCAATTGCTTCAGTTACCCAAGTTGGATCACCACCAAAAATTTCATCATAAGCACTCGGACGTAAGTGACGTACTAATCGAAGTTTCATAACAAACTGATCGATAAATTCTTGGGCCTCTTCTTCTGTTATTAATCCTGTTTTTAAATCGTTTTCTATAAAGATGTCTAGAAATGAAGAAACATTTCCAAGTGACATTGCAGCTCCGTCTTGTTCTTTTACAGCACTTAAATAAGCTAAGTAAGTAAATTGAACTGCTTGGTGCGCATTGGTAGCAGGAACCGAAATGTCAATACCATAAGCATTGGCCATTGTTTTCATGTCCTGCAAAGCATTAATTTGATTTGAAATCTCTTCTCTAAGTCGTACTTTGTGATCAGACATTTCGCCTGTTGTTGCATTAAAATCAGCTCTTTTTGCTTCAATCAACCGATCTACACCATAAAGCGCAACTCTCCTAAAATCTCCAATAATACGGCCTCTAGCATAATTATCGGGTAAACCTGTTAATAAATGTTTGGATCGATATGCTCTTATTTCACTATCATAAGCACTAAAAACTGCTTGATTATGATCTTTAGCGTAGTTAAATATTTTGACTACTTCCTCAGAAACTTTTAATCCTCTTTCGGCTACTGCAGATTCAACCAATTTGATTCCTCCAAATGGTTTCATTGCTCTTTTTAATAGTTGATCGGTTTGTAAACCAACAATAACTTCGTTTTCTTTATTTATGTATCCAGGTCCAAAAGAAGTCAAATTAGAAATTACATTTGTGTCAATTGCAAGACACCCATTATTTTTTCGTTCCAGAAGTAAATTTTCTTTACAAACATTCCACAAATTTTTAGTTTTATCTGATGGACCTACCAAAAATTTGGCATCGCCTTCAAATGGAACAATGTTTTGCATTACAAAATCATAAACATCAATGGATAAATTCCAGTTTCCAGTTTTAAAATTTACTGTTTCAGATGTACTTTTCATTTTTTTATATATTAAAATATTATCAGTCCTTATTATTTATTATATCAGCCATTATACTAGTAAATTTAAGAATTTTTTGGATTGAAAACACGCTAATAATGATTTTTGAAGTATGATTAAAGTATTAATGTATAAGTAGTTATTTTTTTTGATTTTATTAATTTTTGATAACTATTTCTCTTTTCTATAACGTTATAGAATAAATTTATATCATTTTAAATTAGTAAGGTTTTTATTCTTTATTTCAACAAAAGACTCTTTTAACGAATTCAAAATTCAAATATTAAATATTAAGAATCAAAAACGAGTAAGTGGAAAGATAAAATAGTTCGGTTGAAGGTTAATATATGTTTTTAATTGCCTCTTGATTCAAAGGTTTTTATTTTTAAAGCTAGTTAGAGATGCTATTGCTTGCTTTTGTATTTGGTTTTGCATAAAACCCGTCCATCCTAATAATAATCCTTTGAAACCCAAGGCTTGTTTGGACCATTTCCAGATGTCAAATGAATCCGTATGCTTTATGATTAAACCTTCTTTAAATTGAAATTCTGCGGAAATCACATTAACGACTTTTCTATTGGTTTTACTAAAGTTGTAGGTAGCGATCCATTTTGTAGAACCTGTAAATTCATCTGCCTTTAGATCCATAAATTCAATTTTGATATTTCCTTTGCTTTTTTCAATCAACATTTTCCACATGTTGCAAACATCATTTCCATTTAAACTACCAAATGCTGGATCTTGAAATTGAATATTGGAATGATAACATTCGCACATGGTTTTTGCATCAGAATTTGCAAAAGCTGTATAGAATTTATGAATTGTCGTTTCGTTTGTGTTCATTATACTAAAGTTTGAAAGTAAAAATAGTGATTTTTAAACAAAAAAAAAGATAGGCTTTTTAATTGCCTATCTTTCTGTATTTTATAATAGCATTTTATGGCTATTTGACTTTATAATTAAAAATGTTATGGTTTGGAGATTATGTTAGTGTGCGTCATAACGATAGCACCATTTCTAGCCAACATTCTTCCTTGTACAGTGGCGTGTGAATTCATTGTTATAGAAGTCAAGGCCAATATATTTCCTTTGAATATAGTATAGTTTCCAATAGTTGCAGATCTGCCCACTTGCCAAAAGATATTTTTTGCTTGAGCGCCACCGCTTAGTATTACATTTCCACCAGCTCCACCTACAGTTGTAAAATCGGATGCTACTTGAAAAATCCAAACTGCATTTGCATCACCTTGCGCATCAAGTGTTAAATCTCCAGATTGAATTAAGAGGGTAGAGGTCGATTTGTAAATACCAGGAGCCAATGTTTTTCCTCCTTGATCACCAGATACTGTTGCAGGTGCTGGAGTAGATGCTCCTTCGGCAAAAAGATAGGCGTTTGTTAAATCTTGTTTGGCTTTTATTAGCATAGCTCCTATTCCTGGAGGAGCAATATCATCAGATGCATAAATAGCTCCTTCAACAATGATTGCAGGCGGAAATCCTGTAACCGATGAACGTACACCAGGATAAATACCTACATCCATGTTTCTTATTTCACTAAAACCAGCATTATTGCTTACTCCAACGCCTGCAAGAATACCAAATCTTTCTGAAGATCCAAGATTTACGGTGTTACCAACTAATGATGAACTTGTACTGAAATTCCAAACGTAATCATTGGCAATAGCTATACCTGCTAAGTTTTTGGCGCCTGAAATTGTTGCCGTGTAAGTTGTACCAGGCAATAGATCAGTACTTGGATCAAAAGTGGCTGTTGTACCTGAGTAAGTAACATTTCCAGTCAGAAGTGTAGTTCCATTTTTTACGGTAAATGTTTTATCATTGACACTCTTAGGATCAATAGCGATATTAAAAGTTGCTGAAATCGATTTGTTAATAGGGGTTGCCTTTGCTTTGTCTAAAGGATCAGTGGAAACGATCGTCGGGGCAGTTGTAGCACCTGTTGTAAACGTCCAAATATAATTTGAATTCAATGCCGTACCTTGAATGTTTTTGACTTCTGTTGTTATTGTTGCTGTATATACTGTATTTGCTTGTAAAGAAACATTTGGTTTAAAATAAGTTGCTGTTCCTTCGTATGAAACACTTCCTGCAATAACTGTTGTTCCTTGTTTAATTGTAAAGGAGTTTGAGTTTAAGGTAGTTTGATCCATTGGCATATTAAAATTTGCAACAATTACTTTATTTAGTACTACATCGGTTGCTTTATCGATTGGATCTGTTGATAATACCATTGGATTTAAAGTTGTACCAGTACTAAATGTCCAAATATAGTTGGCCTCTAAAGCTTGACCAAATGCATTTTGAACAGTTGTTTTAATCGTTGCTGTATAGGTAGTATTTGCTGTAAGAGGAGCTGTTGGGCTAAACGTAGCTGTTTTTCCGCTTACGGAAACTGTTCCTGCAACAACTGCGGTTCCTTGTAAAGTGAAAGATGTTGCATCAATAGTAGCGTTTTTCATGTCTTGGTCAAAAACCACCGATATGTTTTTGTCCAATGGAACATTTAGAGTTCCATTTTCAGGATTTGCAGATAGTACCATTGGAGATAAACCAATTGTTTCTTGCGCATCATCTTTTGAGCATCCAGTAATTATAAAGACAAGTGCTATTGCAATTATCGAGACTATTTTTTTAGTATTCATTTTTTTATGTATTAGGTTATTTATACAGCAAAGATGAATTGATAGCCTCAAATGCTCGTTATAGAATTCAAGCTTTTAGTTGTATAATTCGCTGTATGCAGTTTTACAAATATGGAGTATTAAACCCAGATTCCGCATTAGAAATCTACTGCATCTGAATTCTTCTTCAAAACCAAGAACTTACTCCTATTTTTAAAATCAAAATACAAAAGTATTACATCTTCAAAAATAGTCCGTGAGCTCATGCTTTTATTGAATAATTCAGTTTCGTGACGAAGTCTAATACGGATTCTGGGTTAAATCATTTGCATAAAAAAAGCCAAATTGCTTTTGTACAATTTGGCTTTTTCTACTTCTTGTTTGAAGGATTATAGTTTTTTGTTTTTTTCGTATAATTTTTTCTTAAGGTCAAAAGTATAAGAAGATAATTCTTGAGTATAAACGTCAAGTATCAAAGAAGACTGTTTAATGAATTCTATGAAAACTTTAATTTCTTCTTTTGAGTTTTTGGAATCATTCAGTAAATACGATAATCCCAAAATATTTGCAATAGGTTGTCTTATTCGATGGGATGTCATAAACAAAATAGACTCCAGTCCTTCTATATATTCTTTTTGAGTTTCTTGGACTTTTTTTAGTTTTTCATTTGATTTAGAAACTAACTCACTTAGTTTTTTGTTTTCTTTATTTTTCGAGAGAAGCTCATTATGAGTAATAGTCAACTCTTCATTACATTTTTTGTTTGCTTGATAGTGAAAAATCAATTCTTTATTAATGTTTTTTAATCTTGTAATTTGTTTTTCATTTTCATCATTTTGACTTATAATTTTTTGATTGTCAATAATCAATTTTGCAACCCTTTTTTCAATCTGTTGATTTTGAATTATCAATTTTTCATTAGTCTTTATCATTTCATTTTTATTAATTGCATCCATCAAATTTGTTGTTTTTGAAATTTAAATTCATAAAATGCAGTACCGATTATGTATTGCTTCGCCTGTTCGCTATCGATCGGGTCAATACAATCCGAAAAAATGGACTATTTTTATACTATATCGGCATAATACCACTTGCTATTGGACTATTTAATAAATAATGCGAATTAAGGGTTCAAATGTGCCGTTAGGCACTAAATATTGATAGAAAAATAATTTCAGCTGCTTTTTTGTCCCGTAGGGACTAAACAATCACTATTTATATATAATTATGAAAAACGTATAGTCCCTACGGGACATTGAGAACATTACAAATTTAATTAACTACCAATATTTAGCGCCTAACGGCACAAAAAAATAGATTTTAACTCTTAATTCGCGTAAATACAAATGGTATACTATGAAGATACAATTCATATCTTAAAAATAGTTTACACTGATTTATGTATAAAAAAAACAACAACAATAATGAAAATAATTTGAGAGCCTAATAAAAAACACAAACAAACGATACATCTAAAGCAATAGTTGCAAAAGATTAAAATTTAGTTGATTGTGGTTTTATCTTTATAAAAAATTTCACTACTGTTATTGTTTTACTATTCAAAAATTAAACACTTTCGTTTTTAATTTCATTTTTAACTTCCTCAAATTTTGATTTTCCATCGGCAAAACGGTTTTTACCCTCTTGAACCATTTTTTCATAATTGTCTTTTAATACACCAGATATATTATCCAATTTATTTTTCAAATCATCGGCACAATCATTGCCTTTTTGTTGAATTTTTTTTCTGGTATCAACTCCTTTTGCAGGAGCAAACAATATTCCTAATGCAGCTCCAGCGGCAATTCCACCCAAAACTCCTAATGCTATTTTATTTGCTTTCATTTTTTTGTGTTTTTAATGTTATAAAATTTTTCTGCCTTGAATTATTCTTAATATTACAGCTATTAATGCAATTACTAGCAGTATGTGTATTATAGAACCTGCACTGTATGCAAAAAATCCAATTGCCCAAAAAATAACTAATATTACTGCTACTGTGTAAAGAAGATTGCTCATGATTTTATTTTTTTTTAAATTATTAATATTTGGTTGCAATCATCACTATTACAACGACGTAACTTATTTATTTTAATTTTTATTGTTCACGGTAAAGTCTTTTAAACTTTGACCAAGTTCATCCATATCATGATTAAATTCTCTTTTGAAAGAGTTCCAATCACTGTCGACATCATTTTTGTAAGAATCAATTTTGACTTTAAGTTCCTTATTTTTTTGTTCCATTGTATCGATATTTTTTTGGTACGTTTTATCAATGTCTTTACCCGTTTTTTTAATTTTCAATTTCAGCTCGGCTATTTGAGCATTGTTTTCTTCAATTTTTGCATTTGTATCTTCTTTGAATTGTTGCCATTCTTCGGCAGTTGCCACTCTTTTGGCTTGATCCAAATCGTCTTCGGCTTCTGTTACGGCAACTTTTGCACTGTCAACATTTTCTTGTGCATCTTGAACCTTTTCGGTATTTGGTTTGCAACTTGTAATGGAAGATCCAATTACAAAAGTGGCAACTGCAAGGGTAAAAATTGATTTTTTCATATGTAAACTATTTATGGTTTTTACGTTTTTTTGTAAAAATTGTATCCATTTATATTTTTATAAATTAAATGGATACAATCTCCAATCACTATTTTAAAGTGCTTGAATAATTTTGTAGAGTTCCTCTTTGGTTTTACCCAATTTGATTTGGAGTTTACCCATCATTTCTTCTTTTTTACCTTCGGCGAATAATAAATCATTATCAGTTAAGGCAGCAAATTTTTGTTTCAATTTCCCTTTTTGTTCGTCCCAATTTCCTTCTAGCTCTGTTGTATTCATTTTGTTATTATTAAGTGTGAAAGTAGTTTCACAACACTACAAAGATGGGGCAGATTTGAATTAAAAGAGTTACAATATTCTTGCAAAGAGTTGCATCATTTACAGTTTTTGATTCGTTAATTTTATTGTTTTCATTCTTTGATATGATTTTCTTCGTCATCCAAAGCTTTATCCAGTTCGCAATTAAATCCACCTTTTAAATCTTCATCCAATTCTTTGATTTGTTCAGCCAGTTCAGAATACTCTTTGGATAATTCTGTAATTTCTCTTTCTGTTTTAATTTCTGCATTCATGACCGAATTGCTTGCAGGTTCATGTGATGAAACCAATTCGTTTATTTTTAAATGCAAAGAAGCAGAAAACCGATTGAAGGATTTTTGAATAACAAATAGACTCAAGAAAGTAAACCCAAAAATGATGTCACCAATAATAAGATGAATGTCATTGTAAATAAATAAACTATTGATCCACCAAAAAAGTACTAAGCATAATGCTATTAGAAATGAAATTGAATTCCCTAATATTGTGGTTGCAATCGAAACTAATTTTTCGAAAAGATTTTCGGTATGATTGTATATTTTGTTCATGATTATTTTATTTTATCCAGTTTTGTAGTTTCTAAGTTTCTAATTTTTGATTATTAGGCAGATCGTACTCACGATGATGACAACCTCAAAAAAGAGAATTAATATACGAGGTTTTTAACTTAGCATCTTAATGACTAAATAATAATGCTCGAATAGCTTCAATATTGTAAATAATATAAAAGCCCTGCCAATTTAATAGCAGGGCTTATTTTAAATTTTCAACAAAACGTTCCCGTTGTCTAAAATTTATTTTTTTATAACATTATGCTTTTGAAGTCTTGAAATAATCAGAAACATAACTGATTCTTTCTGGATCACTCATTTTATCTGCTTCTTTGACTGTAATTTCTATAGTGTCAAAGTGATGGTCTTTTCGCACTTTATTAAATAGCTCTGTTTTTGCATTAGTAGCACCAAAAAGGAGTACTTCATTATAATTCAAGATAACAGCTTCGAGATTTTTATAATATTCTGTCTGCAATTGTTGTTCTTTGTTGTGCATTAATGATTCACTTTTGACAAGGCTTTCTACTTTATCTTGATGTGTAAAATTGGAATCAATGGTTTTTAATTCTTTCCATTGAACATCAAATTCTATGATATGAGCGATTGAATGATCCATCCAAATGCCTAATTTTTTTTCTGTTTTCATTTTTTATTTATAAAATTATGAAATATCAATTTTGTGATTTGGAGCATATTTATCCAGAATTTCTTTTAAGGAACTCAAATAGTCTTTCAATACTTTTGTGTTCATTTCAGGGTTTTTAACATCTGGAATGGTTTCTGGCATTTCTAGTAGATATTTTGATAACTCTGGATATTCCTTTCGAATAAGCATTGTTGTCTTCAATATTTTTTGGTTGAGTTCTTTTTCGGATTTCATATCTAGATTATATTTGTGTTTGTTTGCAACAAACTAGTTGTTAATGGCAATTTCATAGCATTAGAAACTAATCTTTATCTTTTTTATGTCCTTTGTTTCCTTTTCCATGATTTCCATTATCATGATTTCCATTGTCATGATTGGATGCAGATCGATAATTTTCTTGGTGACCTTTATTATACCCTTTGTAATATTTGACTTTGTGTTCTTTGTAATGTCCATAAGGTCTTGATCCGTGGTAATCATTTAAAACTACTTTATACCCATTATATAAGTTATAGTTTCTATAACGATTTGGTAAATTATGAGATCTGATCCAAACTCCATTGTTCAAAAAGATGAACTGTTCGGCACGAATATCATAATAGGATTGTACATCTGGTAGATAGTAGTATGATACTTCAGAGTAGCCAACTGGGCCCCATTGTGGAGGTGTTCCAAAATTAACATTTATAGACACTTGTGCGTGATTTGTTGTCGAGGCAAAAAGGAATAGGGCTAGGGTAATTAGTTTTACTATTTTCATTTTTTTCATTTTTAAATATTTTTATTCCTATTCATTTTGAAGAGGATCGAGAAAACATTCTCCTTTTAAATTTTATACTACAAAGGTGAAACAGAACCTCAATAATTATGTTATACTATTACTTATAAAGGTTTCATAATTCACGGATTATCTGATTTAGCTTTTAAATCCTTTACTTTTTGAATTTCTTTTTCTTTTTCTTCTTTCTTTTTGGCAGCTGCTTTTTCTTTTTTATTGAAATACCCTTTCAGCAAAAAGTTGTGTTTTGCAGCTTCCATATTTTCATTAAAACCTTTGGTTCCTTTTTCCAAATTTGTCATTGTGGCATTTAGTTTATCTCCCATTTGTTCATCCATTAACAATTTGGACAAAGTTCCTTTTCCGTTATTTATTTTGTAGCTAAATTCAGCAAGCTGATCCGTAATTACGGCCGCATTATCTACCGTGGTTTTTACTCCTTTCATAATATCTTCAATTTCGATAGCACTTAGAGATGCAATTGTGGCATTGTCTTTTACAGCACTTTTGGATGTTGTTCCTGGTGATATGGTTAGTACTTTGTCTCCCATTAAACCATCAGAACCAATACTGGCTTTGGCATCTGTTTTTATAAAATGTCTTACCTCTTCTTTTATAACTAATTTTACCACAACTGCCGAATCGGTAAGGAGTTCAATCTCGCTAACGGTTCCTACATTTATACCTGAGAATCGAACATTATTTCCGATTTTTAGTCCAGTTACTGTTTTAAATTGAGATTTTAAGGTAAAAGTAGATCCAAATAAATTTTTCTGTTTTCCAACAAAGTATATGGTGCCAACAAAGAGAATCAATCCAATTGTTACAAACATTCCTAATTTCCATGTAAACCCTGATTCTTTATACATAATTTGAGTATTTTTTTTGCCACAGATTAAAAAGATTAACACTGATTTTTTTGACGCATTAGAAGATAATCTTTGGTTTTTTTTTAATCTGTGACAAATTTTATTGTTTTATTTTAAGTGTGGGATAGTTGTTTCATTAAATGAAAAAAGAACGAACCCATTTGTCTTTACTTTTTTCTAAATCTTCATAAGAGCCTTCTGCACCTATGACTCCATCATTCAAAATCATGATTCGATTGCCTGTTAATTTTGCACAGGCCATATCATGAGTGATAATAATAGATGTTGTTTTGTATTTTTTTTGAACAAATAATATCAAATCGCTAATTTCTCTAGCGGTGATAGCATCCAATCCTGAAGTGGGCTCGTCGTACAAAATGATTTCGGGTTTAATGATAAGTGTTCTGGCAAGACCAATTCTTTTTCGCATTCCTCCTGATAATTCGGATGGCATTTTGTCAATAGCTTCTTCCAGTCCAACACTTTCCAAAGCTTCAAGAATGGCTTTGTCCACTTCGGAGGATTTTGCATCTGGGGAATGGTGTTGTAACGTAAATTCCAAATTCTGTCGAACTGTCATCGAATCATACAACGCACCATTTTGAAACAGAAAACCGATACGCACCCGGATTTCATTTAATGCTGTAGTATTTAATTTTGTAATATCAGTGCCAAAAATATTGATTTCACCTTCATCGGCAGGAACCAAACCCACCAAGCATTTTATGGTGATTGATTTTCCAGAACCTGAACGTCCTAAAATCACCAATCCTTCTCCTTTTTTTACGGTAAGGGAGACCCCTTTTAGAACATCATTTTCTCCAAAAGCTTTGCATACATTCTTCAATTCTATGATTGTTTCCGATGTATTTATTGCTACTTTTTTATCTTTCAATGGTTTGGCCTGTATCATGGTTTTAATAAAATAAGTCGGTTATTTGTACAGCAACCATATCAATGATAAAGATGGTTAAAGAGGCAGTAACTACTGCAGTGTTTGCAGCCTTTCCAACACTTTCGGTTCCATTTTCGGCATTAAATCCTTTGTAACAGCCTATTAAACCAATTGCAAAACCAAAGAAAAAAGTTTTTAATACAGCTGGTAAAATGTCCAAAAACTCCAGATGTTCTAATACATTGGAGAAATATCGGTAAATCCCCATGTTTTCATGAATATTGTAACCGATGTAGCCACCAAAAATTCCGATAAAATCGGCGTAAATCACTAAAATAGGAATCATAATTGTGGTGGCCAGAATTCGGGATACCACCAAGTATTTGTATGGATTTATAGCCGAAACTTCCATAGCATCAATTTGTTCTGTTACTTTCATGGAACCCAATTCGGCTCCTATACCAGAAGCTATTTTTCCGGCACAAATTAAGGCAGTAATTACCGGTACAATTTCTCGTATTAGTGAAAGTCCAACCATACTTGGCAACCAGGATTCGGCGCCAAACTTGGCCATTGTTGGTCGGGTTTGGATTGTAAGTACCAAACCCATTATAAAACCGG
Organism: Flavobacterium rarum (SeqCode); assembly: GCF_965234445.1. Classification (GTDB taxonomy): domain Bacteria; phylum Bacteroidota; class Bacteroidia; order Flavobacteriales; family Flavobacteriaceae; genus Flavobacterium; species Flavobacterium rarum. The sequence continues at coordinate 26,962 of NZ_OZ248502.1, forward strand.
TGATACTCACAAGAGGCAAAGATTTGTATCCGATGGCATAACATTGCCATAAAAATTCTTTGAATTCAAATGGAGGTTTTACAACTTCTTTAAAAAAACGAATTGTAAATAGTGTTGCTTTGCCAATCTCTTCAAAAATATTTTTCAAATAAGATTTTGCCATAGATACTTTTATGATATTTATAGAGCTATTCATGGTTTTAAAAATATAATTGTACAGTTGATTTTATAAAATCTAATTCTTGAAAATTACTCATTAAGTTTCCAAGTTGAATTTTCTACAGATCACCAGCAGATCTCCTAAACCTTTTAGAGTATCATGGTCTTTCTTTATGCATTGATGATGCGCTTTTAATAGGTATTGATGCTTTTCAGTAAGATGTTCTATATTGTTACTCAACACTTTTTTGAATTTATTGAAGGTGACATCAGCATCATATTCACAACGATTTAAGATATCTTCTCGGTCATTAGTGTTAAATCTTGATTTTAATTTGTTCCAAATTCTAGAAATGGACTTCATTATGATTGAATCCTTTTTTGGTCTTCCTCCTAATTTTTGAACTTCAGAAATCAATTCGGCTTTGCATATTCTAGTTTTTTCCTGAAAATTATCAAACAACATCATCTAATCCATATCATTAGTTTCTATTGATGCCGTGAGATAACTTTCAAATCTATTGTTGTTGATGGCAATAAATAAATTTAAAGCATCGATTGATTTTTTTGTATTCATAAAATTCAAATTAAGTTTGGTTATTTTTAAATATAAAAGACTAAATTTTCAATAGACAAAGGTTTGTACTTTAGTAAAAAAAAGTGTTCCATAACTTTCGAAAAATCTTATATTATTCACATATTAGATCAATACTTTTTTTATGATTTAATTTTAAGAAAAATTCTTTATTCGGTAAATTTGACGTGTGCAATTTGAAAGATCTTCTCTTATTTTTTTCGATTGTTAGTCGAGCCATTAAATAACTTACTGTAGATTCTGCTCCCTGATTTAAATTGATATAAGTGTCTTCTAACCCGTCATAACAGCCACCAGTACAAGGGTTGTAAATGATTTGATGCAAATGGTTATTGCCCAAAAACCAACTAAAAGCAATCTTCATTTTACGTTCATATTCCAGATCTTCAAAAGCTATAGCAAATTTGCTTAATGCCAAAATGGTATAAGCCACATCAATAGGTTGTTCGCCTCCGATTACTTGTTTATTGACTTTGTCGTCTTTTTGTAACCATCCTTTGTTGGATACAACTTTGATGCTGTTGTTTTCAAAAATTTTTTCCAAAAGAAAATCAAATGAAGTTTTTGCCACTGCTTTGTAAATGGTATCACCTGTACTCAAATAAGCGCAAAGCATTGCTTCGGGCAAAATACTGTTTCCATAAGTCAAATAACTTTCAAACCAATTCCAATTGGGATTGGATTCGTGTTTGTACATTTCGATCATTCTATAGGCTAATTTTTTTATAATTGCTGTGTATTGAGATGATTTTACTTTAGTATTGGCGTAATAAAGCCCTTTGATTATAAAAGCCATTGCTCGAGTCGAATGAATTTCAGTTACATTAACGGTTGCTCGATCTAAGGTTGATTTCGCTTTTTCAATCAGAGCTGTTGGCAAAATTGTTCCTAATGAAATCAAATATCCCAATGACCAAATGGCTCTCCCATTGGAATCTTCCAGGTTGGTTTCCTTGTTTTGCTCGGTAAAATCACCATCTTCGTCTACATAGTTTAGAAATGAACCATTGTCTTGCAAACAGGAGGCAATGAAATCTAAATAGATTTTGATGTACTCTAAATCTGTTTTGTCTTTTGTCAATTCATAATGTTCACATATAGCTACCATCGCTCGGGCATTGTCATCAACCGTGTATCCAGAATCTAAGTCGGGCTGATTGATAATAGAAAATTGGATCATACCAAAATCAGTTGTTAGTTTTTTAATGTGATCAAGATTGATTTCAGGAATTTTATATTCTAAGTTCAATTTTTTGTTTCCTATTTGTTCAAATAATAAAGCATGAGCAATGGCAGAATTTTCCCAAGCGGTAGGGGCAATTTTGTGCAATCCGTTGTTACCCATATTTTTTCTTAATTTATTGTCCAATAATAAATGATTGACTTCTTTGGCCAATTGTTTGGAATTTCCAAACTCGATTATGATTCCGGCTCCATCACTCAAGACTTCGTTTGCGTGGGGAATTGGAGTGGATATAATGGGGCAACCAGAGCTTAATGCATAAGAAAATGTACCACTTACAGCCTGATTTGGATCTTTTGACGTAAACAAATAAATATCTGTAAGCTGCAAAAAGTCTAAAAGTTGGGGTAATGGTAAAAAAGAATTGACAAACAAAACATGATTTTCAAGTTGTAAAGTTTTAATTTTTGTTTCCAACATCGTTCTGTATTTTTCACCTTCTTGCTTTTTAACAGACGGATGTGTTTTTCCAATTATTAAAAACACTACATCTTCGTTTTCTTTTATAATGCTTGGCATGGCATCAAGTGTTGTTTCAATACTTTTTCCAGAACCCAATAGTCCAAAAGTGGAAAGCACTTTTTTTCCTGACAAATTGTATTCCGCTTTTAAAAGTTCTTTGTCAGAGTGCGGTACCAAATGGGTTCCGTGTGCTATTACAGTTATTTTTTCAGGATCAACTCCATAATCTTTAGTCAAAATTCGCGAGGCCGAATGGGTCATCACAATTATAGAATGAGCTTGTTGTGCTATAACCTGTACATTTACTTTAAATGAACTGTCTGGATTAGGTAATACAGTGTGAAATACAATTATGGCAGGTTTATTAATTTTATATAAAAATTCTATCAAATTAGCTTCATTATTTCTAAAAAGCCCAAATTCATGTTGCAGTAATACCATTTGAATCGAAATACTGGCATTGATCTTTTCGGATAAATTATAAAAAGCATTTGGCTCATCCGTGTTGAGTATGTATTTTATAGGTTCGTCATAGTGATGTTTTTCGGTATCCGATTCCAATGCACAAATTTTAATATTGAACGAATTTTTGAATTTATTTTTTAGAGATAAAATCAAATCTTGCGAATAAGTTGCAATGCCACATTCTCTTGGAGGGAAAGTGGTCATAAACAATATTTCAGGAAGTTTTACTGTTGTTTCAGAAATTAAATGGTTGGAAACTGCGGTATTAAACTCTGTTTTTAATATCCTTGCCGAAAGAATATTTGGGCTTTGTGTGGTGATTCTATTTCTCATTTTTTTCAGTATTAAGCATTAGTTCTTTTAATAATTCGGATATACTCATAGAAGCGGTGCCTATGCGTTCGTCGGCAGCTCCATAATAGATATAAAGTGTATCATCAAATAATGCAGTTCCACTTGGAAAACAAACATTATTAACTTCACTTTTTAATTCCCAAATTAATTCAGGTTTAAAAAGGGGATAGGGTAGTCGGGCAATTTCCTTCATCGGTTTTTTTAAATCCAATAAGGCAGCACATGCAGAATAGACATACCCTTTAATAGTATCTTGAACACCGTGATAGATAATGAGCCAACCCAGTTCTGTTTCGATAGGAGGACAGCCTCCACCAATATAACTGGCTTCATGATCGTATTTGGGTTTCATAACAATGCATTCATCAAAATGTGTAAAGTAGTTAGCCCAAAATTGAGCGTTTAATTCTTCTAAAGTTTTTACACTTACTACAATTTGAATATCTGGTTTGATGCGATGCAGAAAAACAAATTGGTCATCAATTTTCCTTGGAAATAAAATGATGTTTTTATCCCACAGTAATACTTTTTTATCTTGTTCTACGGTTAGTACTTCATGTTTGTTGTATCGGGAGTATTTTTCATTAATTCTTTTGTTGTTTGTAGTTAGAACATCAAATTCATCGTAAGTAATTTGAGGTACAACTATTCCTTTTTTCTCCCAGTTTACCAAATCTGTAGATATAGCAAGAGCTCCCAGAGCATTTACACCATCAAAAGCAGTATACGATAGGTAGTAGGTATCATCAATTTTTACAATTCTAGGATCTTCAACACCATGAGATTCATAATCAAATTCAGAAACAATTACAGGAGCCGTAAGTCTAGTTTCAACGGTTAGTGGCCCTTTGAGCTTGCAATACCCAATGCTAGAATAATTGCCCATACTTACAGCCCTATAAAAAAGATGTACATATTCCCCTTCTTTTAGTACCGCAGGATTTAGAACTCCTTCGTTCTCAAAAACGAGTTCTGTTTTTTGAATTAGAATACCTTCTTTTTTTACAGTTATCATGATAGTGTATTTGACTTATTTCATAAAAATTAGAATCATAAAGGTCATTTTTTTATGTCCAAAAGAGTTGTAATACTTTTCGAATAAGTTATATTATTTACAGATTATCAAGTGTTTGCGTTTTGTGTTTTAGTTTTTTTGTTATAGCATTTTTTTTCAATAGAAAAGGGCTGTCGTTTCCAACAGCCCCCTTCACCCAAACCTACCTTTTATTAAAAAACGAAACTTTATTTTTGAATATTATATTTAAAATGCTTTTGTGGTATAATTATTTTTGTAACTAACCCACTATTTATTTGAAGTGTAAAGGTCTGTTTATAAAGTAAAAAGGGATTACAATTTTAATTTAAAAAGTTATACAATTCACAGATTTGGAGATTTTGAACACTTTTAATAATTCATTCTTTGAGTGCTAATTTTTGCATTTTAGCATTGCATTTTCTTAAACAAAAAAAAGAGGTTGTATATTGCAACAACCTCCCTTTTTTAGAGTGAATTCAAACCAATAAAATGCACTCTTTAATACGTTGTTTTCAACTCAACCCTTCTGTTTTTGGCACGACCCAATGAAGTTTTATTACTTGCAATTGGTTTGCTTTCACCATATCCAATAGCTGTCAATCTGTCACTATTAATACCTTTACTTTCTAAATAATTTTTCACAGAATCCATTCGTTTTTGTGATAAATTTAAGTTGTATGTATCACTACCATTATAATCAGTATGGCCTTCAATCAGCAAATTGGTTCCACTATAACGGTTTAAGATTAAAACTAACTCATTCAATTCAATAAAAGACGAACCTTTTAACTTCGCGCTAGCATTTTCGAAGAAAATTTTACCCGCGATATAAGCAATTCTTTTTACATCTTGTGGCGTTATATCTGGACATCCTTTGTTTGCAATTGTTCCTTTTACGGTAGGACAACGGTCATCAATATCGGCAACACCATCTCCATCAGAATCTGGACAACCTTTTAGGGCTACTGGTCCAGCAACATCAGGACAACGATCTTCATTATTAACTACTCCATCTTTGTCATTATCCAATGGACATCCTGCGGCATCGACTTTATAACCAGCAATTGTGTTTGGGCATTTATCATCGATGTCTGCAACACCGTCATTGTCTGAATCTGGACAACCTTTCAAAGCAACTGGTCCAGCAACATCAGGACAACGGTCTTTAGCATCGGCCACACCATCATTGTCTCTGTCTGGACAACCATTCAAAGTAGCTAAGCCCGCAACATCTGGACATTCATCTTGATAATCGGCAACACCATCTTTGTCTTTGTCAAGAGGACAACCATTTTTGTCTACTGCTATACCTGCTGGTGTGTCTGGACATTTGTCATTTCTATCTGAAACACCATCATTATCAGCATCTTTTTTTTCTCCTAAGTTGAAAGACAATCCCACAGTATGCATCAAAAAAGCATCATTGCTTCCTCCAGAAACACCATCTCTGTCATCTCCATCTGTAAACATGAATGTTTCTTGTACATTAAGCATCACAACTGGACTCAATTTAAAAGTTAATCCACCACCCGCTGTAGGCAATAGATAATCAATTTTTTTACTGTTGACATCTAGTTTTTTGTCAAAAAGCATCACTCCCAAACCTCCAAAAACATAAGGTCTTACCACATATTCTGGATTTAAAAAATTAATTTTTAGATTCAATGCCAATGATGAAAACTCACTGTTGAAATAACCATCAGGTCGGTTGTAAGCTACAGTTCCTTTGTTTGCGGCTAAGTTCAAATCAAAATATTTTCCTAAATATCTCGAAACAGACAAACCTCCAACTCCATAAAACGTCATATCGGTTTTGTAAAAGTCATTTCCCAAATCTCCGTTATACTGTGTTGCACCACCAGATAAACCAATATTCCATTTTCGATCTTCGGTTTGTGCATTCGTAATGAATGTAAATGCTAAGCACGTACATAAAAATAGTAATTTTTTCATTTTGTGTTTTTGTTTAATTATTTAGTCAAAGGTCATTCACAAATCGAATGTTTGAGTTACAAAACTTTTGTTAATAGTTGCATCATTCACACCTTAATTCAATTAAACCCAGATTCCGCATTAGAAATCTACTGCATCTGAATTCTTCTTCAAAACCAAGAGCTTTTTTCACTATTGCATATTTTATTTTGGAGTTCAAGATACGCTTCGCTTGGTTCTCCTATTTTTAAATTCAAAATACAAAAGTATTACATCTTTAAAAATAGTCCGTGAGCTCTTGCTTTTATTGAATAATTCAGCTTCGCTACGAAGTCTAATGCGGATTCTGGGTTAAACAGCGACATAATCTAATTCAAACAACTTTGCGTTTAATTTTATTGGCAATCATTTGTTCCATTTTTTTTCAATTTTATAAAATAAAAAGCCGAGACTGTTCTGCAACAGCCTCGGCTTTAAAGTGAACTAACAACCAATTAATTTACTCTTTCAAATAAGACGTTTTCAATTCGACTCTTCTGTTTTTGGCTCGGCCAGAAGCTGTTTTATTATTAGCAATTGGTTTTGTATAACCAAATCCTGTAGCAGACAATCGGTCTCCAGAAATACCTTTACTTATCAAGTAGGCTCTTACAGAAACGGCACGTTCACGAGATAAGTCGATGTTGTGTTTTTCACCAGCATTACTATCTGTATGACCTTCTATTTGCAAAAAGGTTCCATTGTATCGATTTAAAATAGCCACCAAATAATCAAGCTCCACATAAGATGATATTTTTAAGGCATCACTATCATTTTCAAAGAAAAGTTTACCTGCTATATCCGCTACTTTTCTGGCATCAGCTTCTGCAAATGTTGGACAACCCTTGTCTACAATATTACCCTTTTCGGTAGGGCAACGGTCAATAGTATCGGCAACACCATCTCCGTCAGTATCTGGACAACCTTTTAACGCTGGTGGTCCAAATGCATCAGGACACATATCCATTTCATTGGCCAAACCATCTTTATCTGTATCCAAAGGACATCCTGTTGCATCTACTTTGTATCCTGCAGTTGTATTTGCACATTTATCATCAATATCTGCTACACCATCATTATCAACATCGGGGCATCCCATTAAAGCTAGGGTTCCTGCAATATCTGGGCAACGATCTTTAGCATCGGCAACACCATCAATATCTCTATCTGGACATCCATTCAAGGTTCCTAAACCAAATACATCTGGACATTTATCCAGATAATCGGCAATACCATCTAAGTCTTTATCCAACGGACAGCCCGTTTTATCTACTGCTACACCTGCTGGAGTTCCAGGACATTTATCGTTCTTATCAGCAACACCATCATTATCCGAATCTTTTTTTAATTCTATAAATGTTGCTCTAAAACTTCCATTTCCATAAATTGTTGTATCCGTTTTATAAAATACCATTCCTAATTCTCGGTTACAGGAAATTACACCATCAAACAAATCAATATTGCTTTTAAAATCTTTTGTTTCTCCGGAGTAACTAAATGTAAATGCCAAGCAGGTACATACCAATATAAATTTTTTCATTTTGTTATTGTTTAAATATTAAACCAAAGGTCATTAACAAATAAGGTTAAGTAATTACATAATTTTTACAATTAGTTATATGATTTACACTTTATTATTTTTAATTAACTATAATTCAATTATTTATATATAAAAAAATGCGTCTTCGCCAAAATTAATGGAAAACCAAATTACGTTGGTTGTAGATAAAAATTAAGGTGTAATTTTAGTTATGGTTTGTAGTTCAAATGATTCCCTACAAACCTTTTAATTTTTTTTATAAAACTAGAATTTGTTGATTTTGTAGCTTCAAGTTCTCCTATCAAAAAACCATAAGGTTTCAATGATTCAATGTGATCACATAAAATTTTGAGCATGGCAGTTAATGGTATTGCCAAAATAATTCCGGGAATTCCCCAGAGGAGTTCACCCAATACCAATGCAATAATGGTAAACAACGGATTAATTTTTACTTGAGGTCCAAGCATCAAAGGTTCGAGTAACCAGCCTTGTATGAATTGTACAATTCCGTATGTAAGAACAATACCTCCCAAAAGTGTTAGATTTCCACCATGCATACCGGCAATCAAGACAGTAAGTACGGTACCTGTGAGGTTGCCTACAAATGGAATTATTTCAAGGAATCCACAAAGAAGAGCAAAAAAGAATGCATTTTCCAAGCCAATAAAACTAAAACCCAGAAAATACATAATCCATAAACAAACAATCATTTTTGAAAGTCCTACCAAATATTGTTGCGATACATTTGCAATTTTATGAATGATTAGTTCCATCGCTTTTTGTTCTGAAATCGCTGTAAGTTTTAAAATAAATTGTTTAATATGGGAACGATAATACAATAAAAACAAAAAATAAGCCGTGACCAAAACTAAGTTGGTCAAGATGGTTGCCAAAGAGCTCAATATCATTTGCATCATACTAGAATATGAAGGTTTTTCTTCCTTCAAAATTTTGGATTGTTCTTCAATTGAAATATCAAAATGGTTAAAAATGTATTTTTGAATATAGGCTACAGTATCTACCGCTTTTTCTTTCAGAAGAGCAATATCATTCATTACTTCGGATATTTTCCAACTAAGTAGTGCAATTAAACCCAAAACAAAAAGTGCTAATGCAAAAAAGCACAAAAACACCGCCAATCCTTTTGGAATTTTCTTTTTTTCCATCCAATTGCAAAAAGGTAAAAAGAGTGTTGCCAAAATTCCTCCAATTACAAAAGGCATCAAAAAAACTTGTCCGTAATACAAAGCAGTAATAATCAAAAAAATTAAAAATATTTTTTTTGCAATAGTAGTGGAGGAGGTGGTCATTTTTCTTTTATATTAAAAAATTTTTATTGGTGGTGAATTATCCAAAATATAAATTCGAATGTTTTCTTGAGGAAAATTTCCAACAAAAAAACACTCGAATTGCAATTATTTATTTTTTAAAACTCTTTACATTTTAGAGATACAACTCTTTATAATCAATTCAATAGACCAAAGCTACTCTTTTACAAAAACAGAAGTAAGTTTGTCTGTTTTATAAACTGCATTTCTCTATTTGCCAAATTCAGATTGTACTTTTGCAATTAAAAAACAATTTATATTTTATATATAGAAAAACATTTTTGGACTTAAAGTGTTCGTACTCTTTTTGTAAACTGAATATTAGATTTTTTAAAAGCTTCAGTTTTAAAATCAATTTGCACAGCACATGAATCGCCTACACCGTTTTTTGGAGTAAAAATTTTACCCACTTTGCAATGACTTTTGGAACTAGATATTAATTCTTTTTCTGCTTTAAACATCATCATAATTTTTAGTGTTTCAATTTTTTTTAACTCAGATAACGCCTCAATATCCAGGCCATTGTTTCATGATCTTGCATTAATCCAGTCATAAAATCGGCTGTACCTGCATCTCTGTTTTCTTCAGAACATACTTTAATATCTTCACGTAATTGCACAATTACAGTTTCTTGATCTTCTAGTAATTCCAAAATCATATCTTTTTGTGAGGGATATTTATTAGGATTTTCTTTGAGTCTTGTCAGTTCCGAAAACTCTTTCATAGTTCCAATTGTTTTGCCTCCCAATTTACTGATGCGTTCTGCAATTTCATCTATTGAGGCTTCCAATTGTTTGTATTGGTTTTCAAATAATTTATGCAATTCCATAAAACTATTACCCGAAACATTCCAATGAAATTTTCTTATTTTAATGTATAATGTCATTTCATCTGCCAAAATGGAAGATAGAAAATCAATGCTTTTTTGTAAATTCTGCTTGCTAATTCCAATTTGTGGTTCCATAATTTCTTGTTTTTTTCAATTATTTGTTTTGATTCTCTGATTTGGATCATCCGAATACTGAAATCGTTGTTATACAAAGGTGATAACTAAGGTGTGAAATTGGGTTACATAACTTTTGATAATAGTTATAGAATTTACAGATAAATATTTATCGGTATTTAACTTATAATCAATATTTTATAATTATAAATAGAATTGATTTATCCTGCTTTATAACATAATTTCCCCGATATTAGAGTGTTGAATTCTCGATTAGATTTCCTAGTATTTTGGTTTAAAAAATTTAATAAAAAATGAATTATGGCAATATTGACGCTTATTCGGCACGGACAGTCGACCTATAATTTTGAAAACCGATTTACTGGAAATTGCGATGTCGAACTCACTGCTTTAGGAAAAGAAGAAGCCGAAAAAGCTGGTGTAAAATTGAGAAATTTCACATACAATATTGCATATACTTCGGTTCTTAAACGAGCACAGGAATCTTTAGAAATAATATTGAAAGTTATTCACCAAACCAAAATATCTATTATTGCTGATGAAGCATTAAATGAAAGAAAATATGGAAGTTTACAAGGACAGAATAAAGATAAAATTGCCAACAAATACGGCGCTGAACAAGTAGAAATTTGGAGAAGAAGTTATGATATTCGTCCCCCAGAAGGCGAAAGTTTAGCCGACACTTATGAAAGAGTTGTTCCTTATTATAAAAAAGAAATAGAACCAAAACTTAAAGCGGGGCAAAATGTTTTGATAGTTGCTCACGGCAATAGTCTGAGAGCGCTAGTGATGTATCTAGAAGTGATTAGTAAAGAAGAAATTGTTAGTTTTGAAATTCCTACCGGAGCACCTAGACAGTATGTTCTTGATGCTTATCTAAATATAAAAACTGTAAACTATTTGTGAATTATTGAAATAAAATGAAGAATTTTTTTAATACTTTTTACTAATGCGAATCAAGGACTCAAATGTGCCGTTTGACACTAAATATTGGTAGAAAAATAATTTCACCTGCTTTTTTGTCCCGTAGGGACTAACCAATCCCTATTTATATCAAATTATGTAAAAATGTTTAGTCCCTACGGGAAATTGAAACCATTACAATTTTAATTAACTACCAATATTTAGTACCTAACGGCACAAAAAATAAATTTTTAACTCTTGATTTGCGTTAGCAACTATATTTTGAAAAAGTTTTTAGATTGCACCGCATAAATCTAAGACTCATCTTTCGTAGTGCGTATCAAACTAATTCCAGCAATGAAGAAAACCGTACCCAAAATACCATAAATTACTAGAGATCTAATGTCTCTGTCGCTACCAGATGTATTTGTAAATATAACCGCATCATAAATAAGACCGCCTATTCCGAGAGCCGTTAATAATGCACCAAAGATTCTTTTAATATTCATAATTCCTATTTTTAATAATTTATACTGTATGCAATTATCGTTTATTCTGGAATGTCTTCTTCCAAATCGTTATGATCGTCTCCGCCCAAACTGTAGTAATCATTTTCTTCATCTTCAGAACCAATTGCTTCTTGATCGTCATCCAATTCAGCCCCTGGAATATCTAAATCATCTCCTGTTTTATCATCCTTGAAATCTTTCTCGTTCCTTTTTTCAAAAGGTTGGATTTTTAGATTTTCTTTCATTTTAGAAATATCCTCTGGATTTATATCCGACTCTTTATGAAATTGGTTATAGATGTCTTCACTTTCAGGATAATCCGATAGTAGATAAGGTTCCGTTTCATTTGCTTTATGCAAGTTAGTTTGTTTTGAATTTTCCATTTTTTTTTATATTTAGAATCCAGTTAATACACTAAAACCAATTTGCAGATAAATTATGTTGCTTACTATTCCTGCAAGGTCTTTTTCTGGATCTTGTAGGTATCTTATCATTGACATTTATACCTACAAGTTTATATAAAACCTTGCAGTATAAGAAGAAAAATTGCAGATAAGTTATTGCTCTTTGGATCCTGCTTAAATGAACTTATATTTCTTATGTGGTAAAATAAAAGTTAGTTTTTTACATCCTTTCCATGTACCAATTCAATTCTTTTTTCATTTTTCTAAATTCAAAAAGAGCAGAAATTATTTTTTTTAAGCGAACAAATGCTGTTTCACTTTTTACTACATAATCAAAAGCTTGATGGTGCATACAATCAATTGCAACCTCTATTTTATCTTGGGAAGACAACATAATCACTTCGATTTCAGGATTGAATGCTTTTATTTTATCCAAGGTATCAATACCGTTTATGGCATTCAAATCAATACCATCCAAATGATAATCCAAAATAATTACATCGGGATTATGAGACAAATTGGCTAGACAGAGTTCGCCAGTAGGGTAGGTCTCTATCTCAAAATCAGCATGATCTAGAAACTCGATTTCCAAAGATTTCAAGAATAAGGCGTCATCATCTACTAAGAACAGTTTTATTTTGTTTGCGGTATTCATTTTAGGGATTTTTTTAATTTTTCTAATTCTAGTTCCAATTCTTTACAGGCTTGCATGCACACGTCTTCCAATTTTAATACCATATTTTCCATTTCATCATTTTGCTGTTGTATGGCAACAAATTCCTGAATCTTTTTGGCCATATTTTCAAAATCGGAATGGATTCCCATTATTGAAAAAGACGGAATCATTTTGTGAATAGCGGCGTTGAGTAAATTCCAATCTTGATCAACCAAACTCTGCTTCAATGTATTGATTAATTGTGGCGTTTGTTCCAGATACAAACCAATCATTTCAATCATTAATTTTGGATTGGATTTGGTACGGTGATTTAAATAATCCAGATTGATGTATTTTACTATTTCTGCTTCTGTAACCTCTATATTTTTATTTTTACTGGGCAATGCGTTTTGAGGCTTTTGTATTAAACTAACAATTTTACTGTACAATACCCTTTCATCAATGGGTTTTGCAATGTAATCGTTCATGCCTACTGCTTTGCATTTTTCCAAATCTACCGTAGTAACATCAGCGGTTAAAGCAATGATTGGAATTGTCGATTTCAGTGTTTTTCTAATATGTTCTGTGGCTTCAAAGCCATTCATTTCAGGCATTTGTAAGTCCATTAAAATAATATCGTATTGATTTGTTTTAAGTTTCTCGATGGCAATTTTTCCGTTTTCGGCTATATCACGTTCAAAGCCAAAATCATCCAAAACTGTTTTCATCAGCAATTGATTTAGCGCCATATCTTCAACTACCAGTACTCGGATGCCTTTAATTTTATTATCCAATTCCATTATTTCATTTTCTAATACTGCATCTTCTTTTGTTTTTAGAAAAGGCAACGTAAAACTAAAACGAGAATACTCGTTTATTTTACTTTTAACCCTAATATTTCCTCCTTGGGACTCTACCAATTGTTTTACAATGGCAAGCCCAAGTCCTGTTCCTCCATACAATCGGGAGGTACCACTGGATGCTTGCTGGAAATTTTCGAAAACTCGGTCTATTTTATCTTCTGCTATTCCTATTCCAGTGTCATTGACTGCAAATTCAATAATTACTTTTTCATCATCTTCAAACATTAAATGAACACTTACAGTAATGATACCTTTGATTGTAAATTTCACTGCATTACTAACCAAATTTAAAATAATTTGGTGCAAACGAATTGCATCTCCAACTAATACTTCTGGTATTTTATCGTCGTATTCTGAAACTAACTTTAAGTTTTTTTCCTGAACTTTTGTTTCAAATAAATGAAGCATCGACGACAATGATTTTTTTATCTTGAAAGGGCTTTGTTCAAAAGTCATTTTCCCAGCATCTACTTTTGCCAAATCCAAGATATCATTAATAAGTACAATTAAGGCATCTCCACTCATTTTTATGGCCATTAAATATTCTTTTTGCTTGGCTGATAATTCGGTTTTTAAAACCACTTTTGTAAATCCTATAATGGCATTCATCGGAGTGCGAATTTCATGACTCATATTTGACAAAAACTGTTGTTTTGCTTTTACTGCATTTTCTGCAATTTTAGTAGCCAATTCTGCTTTACTTTTTGCTTCTTCGGCTATAACTGTTGCCAATTCCGCAAAAACTTTGGCTTCAAATAACTCTGTTGCAATTCTTTTTTGTTCTGTAATATCTCTGGCAACCACAACGGCTCCAACTACATTTCCTAAATCATCTTTATAAACCGAACCATTGAATAAAACATCTGTTAATTTTCCATCCATTATGGTGAGTGGATAATCGACAACAAAGCCTTTTGAAAAAACTTTTTTATAACCTTCTTTTGCTTTTTGAGGTTCTGTAAAGTAATCAATAAAATCGGAACCAATTAGCTGTTCTCTGGATACACCGGTAACTCGGACGGTTGCATCATTGGTATCGGTAATTTTTCCATTGGGCGAAATGGTAAATAATGGATCCCGACTGGCTTCAATTAAACTCAATGAATATTGGGAAGCCAACATAAGTGAATAGCTGTGAGCTTCTAACTCTTTGTTGGCAATTTCGCGTTTCTCTTTTTCTTTGTTTTGAAACTCCAATTCCAAATCGGCAATAACAAGTTCAGCAGCTCTATTTTCTTTTTCTCCGGTTTGAAAAATAAGTTCTTTGTTTGCAATGTATAATTCGTCTGCTCTTTTCTCTTTTTCATCATTTTGGTAAGCCAATTCTTTGTTGGCAATTACCAATTCTGCTGCTCTTTTTTCTTTTACTTTATTTTGATAAGCGAGTTCTTCATTGGCAATAACCAACTCTGCTGCTCTATTTTCTTTTTCGTCGTTTTGATAAGCCAATTCTTTATTGGCAATGAATAATTCTGCAGCACGTTTCTCCTTTTCATCATTTTGGTAGGCCAGTTCTTTGTTGGCAATCCCTAATTCAGCGGCTCTTTTCTCTTTCTCTTCGTTTTGAAAAGCCAATTCTTTATTGGCAATCCCAAGTTCGTCGGCACGTTTTTCTTTTTCTTCATTTTGAAAAGCCAATTCCTTATTGGCAATTCCTAGTTCGTCGGCACGTTTTTCTTTTTCTTCATTTTGAAAAGCCAATTCTTTGTTGGCAATACCCAATTCATCGGCTCTTTTTTCTTTTTCGTCATTTTGAAAAGCCAATTCTTTGTTGGCATTTCGTAATTCTAGTGCCCATTTTTGGTCTGCAATATCTCTTATTACAATGACTACACCAATTATATTACCACAATTGTCTTTATAAACAGAACCATTAAATTGTACTTCGGACAGTTTTCCATTTTTATGGCGTAAGATAAGTGGAACATCCGTTACCGAATCTTTTTCAAAAACCTGTTGATAAACGTCTTGAACTTTGTTGGGTTCCGTAAAGTAATTATTAAAAAAAGTGCCCTTTAATTCTTCCCTAGACACTCCTGTGATATGCATAAAAGCCTCATTCATGTCTATAATTTTTCCTTCGGCACTTATGGCTATCAAAGGATCCAAACTGGCTTCAATTAAACTTCTGGAGTAATGTGATTCTTGCATGGGGAGGCGTGGTATTGTTTTTTTTATTTATCGTTGGGTTTTCAAAAGGGTAGTCGTATTAATTACCAATTTCTTCAATCGGACTACGTCTTTTGTCTTTTAATTGTTTAAAGTGGGTAGGGGATAGTCCTGTTACTTTTTTGAACTGACTTGATAAATGGGCAACACTGCTATATCCCATTTTCCATGCGATTTCGGTGATATTGAGTTCGCCATAAATAATCAATTCTTTGATTCTTTCGGTTTTGTGCGAAATAATAAATTGTTCTATGGTTGTTCCTTGCACTTCCGAAAAAAGATTGGACATATACGTATAATCGTGGTTTAGTTTTTCATGCAAAAAATCCGAAAAATTGATTTTAATGTTTTCGTCAGTATGGTGAACGAGTTCAATTATTACATTTTTTATTTTCTCGATAAGCATCGCTCTTTTGTCATCCATCAACTCGAGACCGGAATCCAATAAGGCCAATTTTAGTTGTTCCCTTTGATACATAGAAATAGTCTCCATGATTTCTACTTCGCCCAAATCAACCACAATAAAGTGCAGACCAAGTTTTTTCAACTCTTCTTTCACTGCCATTTTGCAGCGATTACTAACCATGTATTTGATGTATAATTTCAAGTTCTTTGTTATTTAATGGATAGAGTAAAGGTCGTCTAGAAATCAAGAACCGCTGTTATAGAATTTACAAGATTGTTGTATAATTCACTGATTGTTGATTGTTTTTATAACACCTTTGTCAAAGGTTATCCCGATAATTATCCTGTCGTTTGGACACATCTAAAAATAGAACACAGATTGGACGGATTTACACAGATAAAAATTAGTTAATCTATATTTGACCTTACAGATTATGTTTATTTCATACTCAAACTTTTAATTTATCACAAAAGAATCAGTGCTAATCTGTCTAATCTGTTAATTCTGTGTCCCATTATGAAGTAGAATATATTTGTGTCCACACATTAGGATAATTATCGGGATTGACAAAGGTTTGCGGTTTCATTTCTTATGAACCGTTTTCTTAAGCTGTTTAATTATTTTTTCAAACAAAAGCTTTTCATCAATGGGTTTAGAAATATAATCATTCATACCAACGGTTTTAGATTTTTGTACATCTACAGTGGTTACATCTGCAGTAAGCGCAATGATTGGAATTTTAGAATTCATAGTATTCCGAATGTAGTCTGTCGCTTCAAACCCATTCATTTCGGGCATTAGTATGTCCATTAGAACAATGTCATAACTATTTTCTTTAAGTTTTTTTATAGCTACTTTACCATTTTCGGCAATATCACATTGAAAACCAAATTCTTCCAATATTATTTTTATCAAAAGCTGATTCAATGTTACGTCTTCTGCTACCAAAATTTTTATGTTTTCTAATCCTTCTATGGCATGAATACTATTTTCTACTTCTGAAGGAATTTCGGTACAGAATTTTTCAAAATCCATTATAAAACCAAAAGTAGAACCTTTACCTTCATCACTTTTTACAATTAATGTCCCACCTTGATGTTCTACCAATTGTTTGACAATGGCAAGTCCTAAACCAGTTCCTCCATACAACCTCGAAATTTCGGTAGAAGCCTGTTCAAAATTATCAAAAATGTGTTCCAATTTATTCTTTGCAATCCCAATTCCTGTATCGGTTAAGGTAAATTCTATTGTGGTTTTTTCAGCATCTTCTTTTAGCATTTGAACACTTAAAATTATTTTTCCTTTGGAAGTAAATTTGATGGCATTGCTTATTAAATTCAAAATAATTTGTCTCAAACGCATGCAATCACCTACGATATATTCAGGAATTCGAGTGTCATATTGTTGTTCTAATATTAGATTTTTCTCCAAACATTTAGATTCAAATAAATAAAAGATGTCGGCAATTGATTCGAATATATTAAAGGTTTTCTTGTCGAAGGTCATTTTTCCAGCATCGACTTTCGCAAGGTCTAGAATGTCATTAATTAAAACAATCAAGGCACTTCCTGAGGATTTAATGGCAGTAATGAATTCTTTTTGTTCTTTGTTCAAATCCGTTTTCAATACTACATTGGTAAAACCAATGATGGCATTCATTGGAGTCCGAATTTCATGGCTCATATTAGACAAAAATTGTTGCTTTGATTTTAAGGCATTTTCGGCAATTTTTGTGTTTTCTTCCGCAATGTGTTTGGCGTCAATTAATTCATTTTTTAAATTAATATGAGCCGTAACTTCATAAGCAATTATGGTAACTCCAATTATGGTTTCATCGGCATCGAGATACGGCTGATATACAAAATTAAAATAAACATCCTCCAATTGACCGTTCCGCATCAAAGGAACAAGCAGTTCATATCCCTCTTGTGCAACACCTGTTGTGTAAACCTCTTCTAGCATTTTTGGAATAACACCTCCTTTTAACTCGGGTAAAATAGCAAAAAGAGATTTGTTTTCTACTATATTTCCTTTTCCCCAAAGCTCTTTAATACTATCGTTGGCTAAACTTATTATCATTTCTTTTCCTTTTAATATAGCAAAAGAAAAAGGCGATTGCATCAGCATCATGCTGTAGCGTTTGTTGCTGTCTTCAATTAATTTAAGTGCTTTTTTCTCAACCTCAAGTTGTACTTCCAATACTTTTTTCTCTTTGACTTGGAGTTCAATGGCAAGATTTCGAACATCGGTAATGTCAATAATGGTAAGGACAATCAGTTCTTCATTTTCACGTGCCTGAATGATTTTATGAGCGTTAAGTAACATTATCTTTTTGCCAATTACCGGAAAAATATGTTCTACTTCAAAATCATGAAAATGCTTATTTTTCGAAGCGATCTCTTCAATTAACTCTCTTAATTTTGGAATATTCCATTGGTTATTTCCTAATTTATACAATGATTCTCCAATGCATTCTTCCTCGGTCACATGAAATGTTTTGTAAAAAGACTTGTTCACCGATTTGATTTTAATGTCTTTATCCAAAATAAGCACAGGTTCATGAACCGTAGAAAGTATGGCTTCATTATATTGGTATAATTCTTCTACTTGCTGGATTCTGGAATGCAATTCTTGATTACTGGTTACCAATTCTTCATTGGTCGATTCAATTTCTTCCTTGGATGTTTCCAATTCCTCATTCAAGCTTTGTAATTCTTCATTGCTGGACACTATTTCCTCGTTGGCACTTTGCAGTTCTTCGTTGGCGGCTTCCTGATCGTGCGTAATAGAACCCATATCTGCTCTAGCTGCAGCCAATTCTTCTTCCAGTTTTTTTATCCTACGGTCTTTTGCAATGGTATTATTTTGTTCTCCCTTGATGGATTCTTCTTCAGTTTCCTGCTGAATGTATCCAGTAAATATAACAATCAGCAGCGGTTCTTCTCCTTCAATATTTAGGGGAATGGCTTCAATATTTACAATCTGAATCGTATTGTCTATAGGATTTCGATTCATTTCTATCCCCATTTTCCGGATGGGAAGTTTTGTTTTTATGGCATGATGAATGGCGTTTCGTAACTCAAATGAGATTTCGATATGTGCCATTTTCAAAATATTAAAACTGGCCTTGCCTGGAGAATGTTGCAAGTACAAAGAAGTTGATCCCCGAAATTGCAGAATTTCCAAATCGTAGTTAATGATAACGCTGGCAGGAACATGATGTTCTAGCAAAACGGTATCAAAAGCCAGACCGATGGTACCGTTTACAGATGTAGCTACTTTTTTGAATGTTGAAGTCGGGGTTGTATTTTTATCTGGCATAGTAATATGGGAAAGACGTGATGTAAGATCTGGAATGGTTCGTAATCCCGAATTTTTTTTTCGGGAATATAATTTATTTTTTTTATCAATAATAGTAAAAAGTTGTGCCGATGTTCCAATGGTTTCCGATTTCCCTAACATCAAACATCCTCCATCATTTAAGGCATAATGAAAGGTAGAAATGGCTTTTTTCTGAGCTATCGTGTCCAAATAGATTAGCATATTTCGGCAACTGATAAAATCCATTCTTGAAAATGGAGGATCACGCAAAATATTGTGCTTTGCAAAAACACAAACATCCCGTAACTCTTTTGAAATACGGTATTTATTTTTTGATTTTTCAAAAAAACGAACCAATCTTTCCGGAGAAAGTGACGCCAATTGTGTGGTGGAATATTCGCCAATTCGAGCTATCCGAATAGCATCGGCACTGAGGTCGGAAGCGAAAATTTGAAAAGGAATACTGTTTGGATACTTTTCCTGTAATTCAAACATTAGCATGGCAATTGAATACACTTCTTCTCCAGTGGCGCAAGCGGCTACCCAAATACGGAGCGTTTCTCCAGTAGTTTTGGTTTCAAGTAATTTAGGAAGAATTGCTTTTTTTAAATATAAAAAAGGTTCTGTATCTCTAAAAAAAGCAGTTACATTAATCAATAAATCCTGGTAAAGAATATCTACTTCATTGCTTTGGTTAGAAAGTAACTCGGCGTATTCTTTTAAAGTTTTAATTTTATGAACCAACATTCTACGAAGCATTCGCCTCTTAATGGTATTCATTTTATAATGACTGAAATCTACATTTTTCCTTTTGTGCAAAAGTTGAAGAATTATCTTCAACTCCGGATTGCTATTTTCAATTTCGGCTTCGGGTGTTTTTTTTAAAGAACTCCTTTTTAGCGCTGGATTCTGACTGATTCGTGTTAATTCAATTCCAATAGCTGCAGGAGACAAAACAAAATCAACAATGCCAGCTGCAATTGCCGAATTAGGCATACTACTAAACTTAGCCGATTCATCTTGAGCAAAAGTGATTCCGCCTGCCTGTTTAATTTCTTTCAAACCGCGCGTACCATCATTGGCAGATCCCGACAGAATAACACCAATTACATTTTCATGATGCGTCTCGGCCAAGGATGAGAAAAGGAGATCAATCGAGAAATTGGAGGTCCGATTTGTAGGTCTAGGAATCAGTTTTATATGACGGTCAGTTACTTCAATTTCCTTGTCATTGGGAATTACATAAACGTTATTGGGTTTCATCATTTCCATATCATCAATCACCTGAACCTCCATTTGGGTAACTTTTGACAAAAGCACATCGAGCAAACTTTTATGATCAGGACTTAGGTGCTGAACATAGATATAAGCCATACCAGTAGTAGGAGAAAGATTTTTCAATAATTGGGTTACTGCTTCAAGACCACCAGCAGAGGCACCAATAGCTACAACAGTAAAAGATTTTTTTTTGAGTTCCTTCTTTGAAAAAGAAAGTATTTCTGTAGGGACTTTTGTGATTTTGATTTCTTTTGTTGCTATTAATTTCTTGATAGGAAGTGATTCAAGTAAACTATTGTCGTCTATGGTCAAAACTGATTTCATTGTACCAATATTTACTTCGGACAACTAGGTAAAAAGAAGTATACTCTTTGACCTATCCCATAAAAGGGAATATCCATATCAAATGTAAACATAACTAATTCCAATAGCTATTAATAAAGGACTTATATTTTTGAAATCGTAAGGTTAGTAGCTTAGTAATTTTGTAAAAAAAACAATAAGATAGCTTAGAAACAGTATATAAATTGTAGCAAAATAAGCGATGAAATCATTTTATTAATTTTTGTTTACTCTAAAACAAATATTAGATTATTATTAAATCTTTAATAACAAATTGGGATCAGGGCAGTTTTCCAAATAATAAGTCAGTTTATCTTTACTGCAAACACCTGGATAATCTCCAAAATTATCATCAATGCTAATTATAATTTGAAAATGCAAATGGGGGGCGTAATCACCATTTACGGTTGCAGCTCCTAATGTTGCTAATTGTTGTCCTTTTGCAAAAAAATCGCCAACTTTGAGAGAAGCAATACTTTCAAATGCCAAATGTCCGTATAAAGTATAGAAAGTTTGATTTTCTAATTGATGTTCCAATATAATGGTCGGACCATAATCACCTAGATTATTGTTATATTGAAAACTGTGTATTTTCCCATCCAAAGCTGCCAAAACAGAAGTTCCCGCTTTAATCCATAAATCCAAACCAATATGAATATTGCGTTCCTCTGTGTTCGTATCATTAAAAACGGTGCTTCTTTTGTATAAATTGCGTACTTCATTATAACCTCCATAAGCAACTGAAGCTTTATTCTTGGCTAAAAGATTTTCAATATAGGTTTCAAATTCAGTAGCATCAGAAATATTCAGCTTATTCAATTCCAGATTCGAAGGAGATAAATCCAATGGAGTATATTGAAAATAGAGGATTGTGCTGTCTATTACTTTGATGTCTTTTAAATCTAAAAATAAAGTTTCTAATGGTGTCATTTGGGATAGAAAATAAGTTTTGAATAAAGATAAAAAAAATCCCATTCACCGTGGCGAATGGGATTATGAATATTAAATTAAAAGCTTAATACAAGCTAGGATATTTCGAAGGATTTACTTCATGCATCATTTCATATACCTTTTCGTAAATGTCTTCAGCAGAAGGTTTTGAGAAGTAATCGCCATCTGTTCCATAAGCGGGTCTATGCGCTTTGGCAGTCAATGTTTGAGGTTTGCTGTCTAAAAAGTTGTACGCATCTTGTTGCTCGATAATTTGTTGCAAAATATAAGCAGAAGCTCCACCTGGAAGATCTTCATCAATTACCAATAATCGATTGGTTTTTGCAATACTTTTTACAATATCACTATGAATATCAAATGGAAGTAAGGATTGTAAATCGATAATTTCGCAATCAATACCCGCTTCAAACAATTCATTGGCGGCTTGTTCTACCAATCTTAAAGTAGATCCATAAGAAACTAGTGTAATGTCAGTTCCTTTTCTTAATGTTTCAACTACACCAATTGGCGTTTTGAATTCACCATAATTCTCTGGCATTTTTTCTTTTAAACGATACCCATTCAAACATTCAATAACCAAAGCAGGCTCATCACATTCTAACAAAGCATTATAAAAACCTGCCGCTTGTGTCATATTTCTTGGAACCAAAACATGAATTCCTCTGATAGCATTTATAATCATTCCCATTGGTGAACCAGAATGCCAAATACCTTCTAGTCGATGCCCACGAGTACGAATAATAAGCGGTGCTTTTTGTTTTCCAACAGTTCTATATTGTAGAGTAGCCAAATCGTCACTCATTATTTGAATAGCATACAATAAATAATCCAAATACTGAATTTCGGCAATAGGACGTAAACCTCTTAATGCCATTCCGATTCCTTGTCCTAATATAGTAGCTTCACGAATTCCAACATCGGCAACGCGCAACTCGCCATATTTTTCTTGCATTCCTTCAAGACCTTGGTTTACATCACCAATATTTCCTGCATCTTCTCCAAAGATTAAAGTTTCGGGATATTTAGTAAAAATAGCGTCAAAGTTATCTCTCAATATCATTCTTCCATCGGTATCTGCAATGGCATTATTTGAATATTCCGGTAAAACTTCTTTAACCGAAAAAACATTTTTATCCGATTCAGAAAACAAATTACTACTGAATTTGATTTGAGTTTTATTGATATAATTAGTAATCCAGCTCGATAATTCTATTTTGTCTTCCTCATTGATAATAGAACGTAATGTTTTACGTGCAGCTACCAATATTTCTTTTTTCAAAGGAGATTTAATACTTTTTAAACTAGAAATAGTTTTAAGTATATCTTCTTTTTTTGCACTGGTTACGGCTACTCTTTCCAAAATGGCTACTAATTCTTTTTGTTCTTCAACTATTGGACCAATAAAAGCATTCCAAGCAGCTTTCTTACCCTCGAAAACTTCTTTTTTAGCCTCCAAATCAATAGCATCAATTTCTTCTGGAGAAGCAATATTTATGGCAATCATCCATAATTTCATTTGACGAATACAGTCAAAATCTTTTTCCCATGCCAATCGGGCAGCATTTTTATATCTTTCGTGTGAACCGGAGCTCGAGTGTCCTTGCGGTTGGGTTAACTGATTTACGTGTATTAAAACAGGAACGTGTTTTTCTCTTGCAATTTCTGAAGCTTTTTCATATGTCGCAATCAAATCAACATAATCCCAACCTTTAACTTTAAGGATTTCAAAACCATTAGAATTCTCCTCTTTTTGGTATCCTTTTAATATTTCAGAAATATTTTCTTTGGTCGTTTGATGTTTTGCGTGAACAGAAATTCCATACTCATCATCCCAAACACTCATTACCATTGGAACCTGTAAAACCCCTGCTGCATTGATTGTTTCAAAAAACAAACCTTCAGAAGTACTCGCATTTCCAATTGTTCCCCATGCAATTTCATTTCCATCAATAGAAAATTGATCTGCATTTGGAATACCTTGAACGTTTCTGTATATTTTTGATGCTTGCGCCAATCCAAGTAATCTTGGCATTTGCCCAGCTGTAGGGGAAATATCAGCGCTAGAATTTTTTTGTTGTGTTAAGTTTTTCCAAGATCCGTCTTCGTTCAAACTATGAGTTACAAAGTGACCTCCCATTTGTCTTCCAGCAGACATTGGCTCTTGTTCAATGTCAGTATGACCATACAATCCGGCAAAAAACTGTTGAATAGTCAATTCTCCAATAGCCATCATAAAAGTTTGATCGCGGTAATATCCAGAACGAAAATCACCATTTTTAAAGAATTTAGCCATAGCAAGCTGTGGAACTTCTTTACCATCTCCAAAAATACCAAATTTGGCTTTTCCAGTTAATACTTCCTTCCGACCTAATAAACTACATTCTCTGCTTATTATGGCAATTCGGTAATCATTTAAGACTTCGGTTTTAAAATCTTCGAATGTTAAACTAGTATTGACTTTCTCTTTAATCATAATATTAAAAGTATAGCTTTAGTGCTGCAAATCTAATGAAAAACTACGTATATATCATTATTCCATTCTGTATTTTTATAATTTATTATGAAATAATTTCCAGTAAAACGAATGTATTTTTACGATATATATAATTTTAACTTAAAAAACTGAGCAATTGTTTAATAATTTAAAGTTTTTGTTTTGAATTAAAACCATTTTCTAGTAAAAAGATTAATTAATGATTTTGGATTAAAAACAAAGACAAATCGTATTTTTTCTCCGTAATGCTTTTGTGAGACTTCAAATCCATTCGAAGAATATACCGGAAAGAATAATTCAAAGTAATCTTGTACCAAATTAAGTCGTATACCGCTATCGTATAAGAATTCAGTTTGCTGTCCTCTGTTTTTTACCAAACCGAGATCTGCATAAGCATCAACCCAATTCCATAATAAACTATAGCTCAAATTAGTTGTTGCCAGCCATTTATTCGATTCAGATGGATTTACAAATGATTTAAAACCTCCTTGCGACATAAAGTATTGTTGGCTTAGTATTCCAGTCTCATCAGATCGTGCAAAAGCGGCATAATCAAATAAATAATCATTTGCTCTGGAAATCCCAAAATTATAGTTTTGCGTATTATTGGTATTGTATAAAAAAGTACCAACAAATACTCTAACGTTAAAATAACGCTTATCACTGAACAATTTACGGTATTCCATTTCTGCAGAGGTTTTTCCAAAATAAGCCGAAACTTGCACATCCGTTAAGAATTTGACATGGCTGGTTATCTCTGTTTTTATATTAAAATATTTTAGGTTTAATATCGAATAATTATCTGTACTGTCAATAACTATTGCCGAAGGTTCTTTATTTATAATATTGTATTTTAGTGTTATAGCTTGTTTTCTATTGTCTCTGTAGCTAGGTTCTCTAATAAACAGGGATACACTTGGATATAATTTTAAATAAGCCGCGTCTGGTGCATAATGGTAATAAGATCCGTTTACCGAATACCGAATATTGTACAATCTTCCTTCTCTCAAATATTGATTAATGGCCAATGTATAACTCCCAACAATTGATTTGGTGTTAATGGAATACATTGGATTCAGGTTAAATACAAATGGTTTATCAAAAAAACTATAATTGTAAAAACTGATTCCAGGAGCAAAACCATCGTATTTATTGAAAAATAGGGTAGGAACATAAAACAATTGCGAATAGTGCGGATCCTCCAAATCTTCAAAAAAAGTAAGCTTTAAAGGACGATTTAATGAAAAAGGAGTCAATGATTTCCAATTGTTTCTTAAGTTAAATTCGGGAACTTCATTTTTATAATTCAGTACCAGTTTGTCGACACTTTTTCTATCGAATGTCAAAACAGTATCGATTTGATTGGTTTCCAGCCATTTTTTGAAAATTACTTGCTTGTTTCTAATTCCGTAAATAGGCATTGGAACTAGCGGAACTCCTTTGTTTTTTACAGTAAATGTCAAACTGTCTTTTGTTTTGGTAATAGCACCAAATTTATAATCAATAGTTTCTCGGCTATCTATTATATAATTAAAAAACCAATCGATGTTTTTTGCCGAATTTGTTTTTAAAAGGTTTTCAAAATCTCTTCTGTTGGTTTGTCTTTCCTTATTTAAAGCATAAAACTCCACAATACTGGATGAAACCAAATCTTGACCAAGATAGTCGTCCAAATACTGTAAACTTAAACCAGCTTTGTATTTATTGGCAATCTGTACGTTGTATTTTATGAGTTTATTTTTGGGAGCATTTAGCGGTTGATCTAGATTTTTTCTAGCCATAAGCATATAATAATAACTGTACTGATCATTAAAATCAGTTTGAGCCAATTTAAATCCTCTTAATAAGTAATACTTGGATGCCGAACCCATCATTTTACTTTCTGGGTGATATTCATTAATATAATTCATCATGGTAAACATTTGTATACCGTCATAAATCCAATTGTCTTTTCTGGCATCTAAGCGCAAACTATTTCTAAGGTAATTATTCAAATAAGTCTTTAAAATTTTTATTTCGTATATAAAGTCGGTATGAAAAGGACGCATGAATTTTGGCAATTGATTCAGCCCATAAAACGGATTTTTTTCATAATCGGCCTCCGAAATTATGATTTTACTACATGGATATTGCCCAATTTTCGCATTCGAAAAAGCCACAATTCTA
The DNA here is from genome assembly GCF_965234445.1 of Flavobacterium rarum (SeqCode). Taxonomy (GTDB): domain Bacteria; phylum Bacteroidota; class Bacteroidia; order Flavobacteriales; family Flavobacteriaceae; genus Flavobacterium; species Flavobacterium rarum. The sequence goes on from NZ_OZ248502.1 coordinate 53,540, forward strand.
TTGATAATTACTGATTTTAAAGAATCACTGAATCTTCCTGAACCGATATTGGTCATCAATTCTAAGTTGCCTATTTTATAACTGGTGTAAGTAGATTCTTTTTCAATGACAATGTCAAAATCAGTTCTACTTTTGCCCGTAAGTTTTGAGCTTGTTTCTGCATCTGTTTTGGACAAATTAGAAATTTCTAAATCTGTAGTAATGTCATTTGCACTAGGAATCTTCAAATCAATTTCAAAATCCGAAACTGCATTGGCAATATCATCTAGGTTTTCGTTGCTGTATTTTATAAATTGATGTTCTTCATAGCGGGCAGGGGTAAGAAACCAGTTTTTAAGGTGCATGCCATACTTTTCAAAATGACCGTATTTGGTGAATTTATTACTTGGTATTTTGGAAACATAGCTAAGGTGAAATATTACTTTTTGGTTTGGAAGCAATATTCGGTGTAGCAAAATGGTTATAAAATCAGGATTTTTCATTGTTCTTTCCCAAGTAAAAACATTTTTGTCTTTGTCTTCAATAATCAAATTATCTGTTCCGCCAAGATCTTCATCAGATGCCATGTGAAACTTATTATAAAACTCATCCGAAAATCGTTTTCCAAGCGGGCTGTTTCTATCCGAAAAAGCATTATTCCAATCGTTTAATACGATAGAAGTTAAGGTGTCATTGGTTTGATTATAAAAAGTAATTTCCTGATCAACAGTCAGGGTTTTAACATCCATATTCACAACAACAGCCATCTTGGAGTGATGCTGTGCATATTGTTTTTGGTAAACCAACAAAACAATAAAAAACAGGATTTTACAATAGATTTTCAATTTGGGGACGAATAAGTTAACTGAAAAATACAAAACTAAAACAAGTTACAAAAAATTAAGAAAAGTTCGGTATTATTAAGTTAAAATACACAGAAAAACGTCAAACGAAAAGAGCCGTCTTGTCACCAAAAGACGAGACGGCTCTCTGTATTAAAAATTAGGACTTAAATCATATTTTTTATAGAATTTATCCAGAACATCAACTACTTCATCTTCAGTATCTACAAGTTTAAACAAGTTTAAATCTTCTGGACTTATGGTATGTTCTCTTTCTACCAATACTGTTTTTATCCAATCAATCAAGCCAGACCAAAATGTAGTCCCAACCAAAATAATTGGAAATTTAGCAATTTTTTTGGTTTGGATTAATGTAATCGCTTCAAACAGCTCGTCCATAGTTCCAAAACCACCCGGCATAACCACAAAACCTTGTGAATATTTTACAAACATTACTTTTCGAACAAAGAAATAATCAAAATTAAGGTTTTTATCTCTGTCAATATAAGGGTTAAAATGTTGCTCAAAAGGCAATTCGATATTTAGTCCCACAGAGGTTCCACCGCCCAAATGAGCTCCTTTGTTACCTGCCTCCATAATTCCGGGACCACCACCAGTAATCACACCATAACCAGATTTACTAATTTTGAAAGCAATTTTCTCGGCCAATAAATAATAATGATCTTCTGGTTTTATCCTCGCCGAACCAAAAATAGTCACACAAGGTCCAATACGTCCCATCGCATCATATCCGTTTACAAATTCGGACATAATTTTAAAAATACCCCAGCTATCATTGCTTCGTATCTCGTTCCAAGTTTTCTGTTTGAGCTTGTCTTGGATTACTTTGTCTTCATCGTTATCAAAATCTTCTAATCTCATATATTTTATTTTTAGGAGCTTTATCCCGCTATTCGTTTCAATCTTTTTATTTTTAAAGAAAAAATAAAAAGGATTTTCACTGCTATCGGGGCTAGGGCATCTGTTTCCAATTTAATTTTTGTTCTAAGAATTAAACTTTGTCAAACTTCCAAACTTTGACAAAGACGTATCAGTATTTTTTTTTAATTATTTATTCAGTTGTCCTAAATTTGCGAAAACTGTATCTAATTCTTATACTTTAAAATTTTTATTTATTTTCGTTTATCCCAAATGGAAGTATCTCTCGAAGTATGAAGAATTCCAATTATTATAATAGCCTTTACCGTTGGATCAACATAATAATGAATTAAATAAGGATAAATTTCTATTACTGCTGTATGTACTTCATAATATCTAATTTGGGCAATATCCAGGTATGATTTAAGTTGGTCAATTGTTTTTTTTACAGTAGCTAAGAATTTTTAGCCCAACCCAATTTGTTGCGAATCATACCATTTTGCAGCTTCTCTCAAATCTTCTTTGGCAAGGTTTTCAATAACTGATTTATACCTCATAAAAGTTCTTTTTCTAATTCATCGCAAAAAGAATCAAACTCAGTAACATTATTTGGGTTTTCCTTGTAGTCTTTTAGTCTTTTGTCGATAATATCTTTATGCCATTCCGGTATTGTTGGAACTTCCAATTCCTCAACTAAATCTTTATGCTTTTTAGTTATTTTTTCCCAATCACTTATAGGAATTACTACGGCAGTTTTATTGCCAAAGTTGTCGGATAAATATTGAAGTTTCATATATAGATAATATTTGATTTTAATGGAATATGGTATCGCCAGATCTTCATTGGTGTTTGCGACAACTTTTGTCATGGCGATTTAATAATAATAGCTTTTATTTATTTGTTAATCTTTGTCAAAGATGTATACTAAGATAACTCTTTTTTCAAAAACTGCGCCGTATAGCTTTTTTTATTTTTTACAATTTCTTCAGGCGTTCCTTTGGTTACAAGCTGTCCGCCACCTTTTCCTCCTTCGGGACCAATGTCAATAATGTAATCGGCTAGTTTGATAACATCCATATTGTGTTCGATAATCAAGATGGTATTTCCTTTATCTACCAATTTATTAATCACATCCATTAGCACTCTAATATCTTCAAAATGCAAACCCGTTGTTGGCTCATCGAGAATATAAAACGTATTTCCGGTATCTTTTTTAGACAATTCACCTGCTAGTTTGATGCGTTGCGCCTCACCTCCTGAAAGTGTGGTGCTTTGTTGACCAAGAGTGATATAACCCAAACCTACATCCTGAATCGTTTTTACTTTTCTATAAATCTTCGGAATCATTTCAAAAAAGGGCACCGCTTCATCCACCGTCATATTCAGTACATCCGAAATGGATTTTCCTTTGTAACGGATCTCGAGTGTTTCTCTGTTGAATCGTTTTCCTTGACAGGTTTCACATTCTACATACACATCGGGCAAGAAGTTCATTTCTATGGTTCGAACTCCAGAACCTTCGCAGGTTTCGCAACGCCCGCCTTTTACATTAAAACTAAAACGTCCCGCTTTGTATCCCCGAATCATACTTTCCGAAGTCATCGTAAACAAGTTTCGGATTTCGGTAAAAACTTCGGTATAAGTTGCAGGATTCGAACGCGGAGTTCTCCCAATCGGACTTTGGTCAATATCAATCACTTTGTCGATATGCTCTAAACCTTCAATTTTTTTATACGGTTTCGGAATTTTGACACCATTAAAATAATAAGCGTTCAAAATAGGGTAGAGGGTTTCATTGATTAAGGTGGATTTTCCACTTCCCGAAACACCCGTAACGCAAATCATTTTGCCCAAAGGCAAATCAATCGTAACATTTTTTAGATTATTACCTGTAGCGCCAGTGAGTTTTAGGAATTTTCCATTTCCTTCCCGTCGTTTCTCGGGTATTTCCAGCTTCATTTTTCCATTCAAATACTGAGCTGTAATGGTATTGGAAGCCAAGGTTTCAGCAGGAGTTCCAATACTGATGATTTCACCGCCATATTTTCCTGCTTTGGGACCAATATCAATTACATAATCGGCTCTTTCTATCATGTCTTTATCATGTTCCACCACGATTACAGAATTTCCAATGTCTCGTAACTGTTCCAAGGAATGAATCAATTTGTCGTTGTCTCTTTGGTGCAGACCTATACTTGGTTCATCCAAAATATACAAAACACCCACCAATTGTGACCCAATTTGTGTCGCCAATCGAATACGTTGTGCCTCACCACCCGAAAGCGATTTGGAACTTCGGCTCAAAGCCAAATAATCCAAACCTACATTCATCAAGAAAGCCAAACGATCTTTAATTTCCTTGATAACTTCTGTTGCAATTCGTTTTTGTTTATCGGATAAATGTTGGTCTAATTCCAAAAACCAAGCCGTCAAATCTGAAATATCCATATCACACAATTCGGATATGCTTTTTTCGTAGATTCTAAAATAGTTCGCTTCTTTTTTTAAACGCGAACCTTCGCAAACGGGACATTTTACTTCGTCCATAAAAGCTGCTGCCCAACGTTTTATGGTTGTCGAACCGCTTTCGTCGTGTTGGTTTTTTATAAAATGAGAAATCCCTTCAAAGTCAATTTTGTAATCTCTCGCAACGCCTAAAACTTCAGAATTGATGGTGAATTTTTCTTTACCGCCATTCAAAATCATTTCCATGGCTTCTGCAGAAATTTTTTCGACAGCATCAGTTAGTTTAAAATCATATTTCTCACCAATTATCTCCAATTGCTTGAAAATCCAAGATGATTTGTATTCGCCCAAAGGCGCAAAACCACCAGCTTTGATGGATAATTTAGGATTCGGAATGATCTTTTTAACATTAATTTGATTGACAGTTCCCAATCCGTTACAATTATCGCAAGCACCTTTTGGGGAATTGAAAGAAAACAAATTCGGTTCTGGATTTTGATACGATATTCCAGTAGTAGGACACATTAAGTTTCTACTGAAATAGCGGACTTCATTGGTGTCTTGGTCCAGCACCATCAACACATTTTCTCCATGATGCATCGCTGTATTGATACTTTCGGACAACCGTTTTTCATTGTCGGGGGTGTTTTCGATTACCATTCTGTCTACAACAATTTCGATATCATGGGTTTTGTAACGGTCCAATTTCATTCCCGAAACCAGGTCCAAAACATCTCCATTGACACGGACTTTCAAAAATCCTTGTTTGGTTATTTGCTGAAAAAGTTCCGCATAATGTCCTTTTCTGGCTCGAATAACCGGTGCAAGTATGTTGATTCTTTTCCCAGTAAAATCCTGAATAATCAAATCTTTAATTTGATCATCCGAATACGAAACCATTTTTTCTCCAGTATTGTAGCTGTAAGCATCGGCTCCACGGGCATAAAGCAAACGCAGGAAATCGTAAATTTCGGTAATGGTTCCCACCGTAGAGCGTGGACTTTTACTTGTTGTTTTTTGTTCAATCGCAATAACAGGGGAGAGTCCGTCAATTTTATCAACATCGGGACGTTCTAATCCGCCAAGAAATTGTCTCGCATAAGCCGAAAATGTTTCTACATAACGGCGTTGCCCTTCGGCATAAATAGTGTCAAATGCCAAAGAGGATTTTCCAGAGCCCGAAAGTCCGGTAATAACTACCAGTTTTTCTCTGGGAATGGAAACATCTATATTTTTTAGATTGTGAACGCGGGCACCTTGAACTTCAATCGTATTGTTTGTATCTAGCATAGTTTTTGCAAAAAAGCAAAGTTACCATTTTGATTGCTACTTTTAATAGAACAGTATGGAAGATTGTGTTAAATTAGAATAAAAAAAAACGCTAATTTTAGTTAGCGTTTTCTTTTTCGGGTTTCCATATAATCTTCTATCGCTTCCTTAGTAGTAAGCCAGTTTCTGCCTTCTTTGTAAGCATCAATTTTTCCCTGACGCGCCAATAAACTGATGTATTCCTGGCCGTATGGAAAATTAGGCTCTTGAACAATATCAGAAATTTCCTGATATTCTGTGTAATTATCAGGCATAGCTCTTTTGTAAATATTTAAGGTTCGTTCCAATGCCTGACACATCAATAACGTTAATTTTTGATAATTACCACCATTGGCTTGATTCAATGCTTCGTAGTATTTCTTTCGGTCATTTTTAAGAATAATAGCAGGTGGAAAACCACAGCGCATTAATATTAAATTCATAGCCAATCGGACAGTTCGACCATTCCCATCAAAAAAGGGATGAATCCATACCAATTTATGGTGAAAAACAGTAGCCAACTCAATATCATTTAGGTTTAAAGGATTTGTATTTACAAAATCAATCAATTCATCCAATAAATCGGGTACTTTATTGGCATTCGGTGGTGTAAAATTGGCACCTGTAATTCGAACACCTGCATTTCGGATACGTCCTACAAAATCTTCTTCAATTGAGCGTAAAACCAAACCATGCAAAGATAAAATATCAATACTGCGCAAAGTATAATCTTCATTTACGATTGAGTACAAATAATCAATGGCTTTATCGTGGTTATGTGTTTCAAAATGCTCTCGAAGTGATTTTCCTTTTACGGTTATCCCTTCTTGTATGACCATTTGAGTTTCGCGTAAGCTCATTGTATTTCCTTCAATACTATTCGAATTATATGTCCATTCTATCGAAAGGCTTTCCCGAATTTTATGTAAAGCAATATTAGGCAATGGTCTGCTGGACTGCAAATCTTGTCTTTTTTCATACAATCTGTCAAAGGTTGATTGAAGTTCTTCTCGGTATGTTAAATTGATATCCCACATAAGACCACAAAGATACATTTATTATCGGATAAATTAAATTTTAATCTATCCGATAATAAACTATTCTATAGTCATCGATTTTAGCTTGGCTCTATAAGCTTCAAGAGCCACCGATTTGGATATAAAACCAAAATATTTTTCATCACTTATCACAGGGAGAAACGCTTTTTTGGATAATTCAAATTTGTCCATAACGACTTCCATACTATTTGAAGGATGTATAATAGCAACAGGCTTTATCATTATTTCTTTAATCAAAGTATATTTTACGCGATAGGGATTGAAAATGATTTCACGAATGTCATTGAAATGTACAATACCCAATAGTTGTTTTTCTTTTGAAACCACAGGGAAAATAACTTGATTGGAATGGGATATTAAATCAACCAACTTTTCTAGGTTATCATCAGGTGAGATAGTAAGATAATCGGTTTGAATAATAGATTGGGTATCTAAGGTCGAAAGTACATTTGAATCTTTATTACTAGTAAAAGCATGCCCTTTTTTTGCTAGACTCTTGACATCCAAAGAGTGTTTTTCAAATGTTTTTGAAATGGCAAAACTGATGGAAGAAACAATCATTAGTGGAATCATTAGACCATAACCGCCTGTAATTTCAGCAATTAAAAATATAGCTGTCATTGGAGCATGGAACAATCCGCTCAAAATACCTGCCATACCAACTAATGTAAAATTTGTAATTGGCAAATGGGTTAAACCAGTTAAATTCAGCGATTTAGAAAAGAAAAAGCCAACATAAGATCCTAAAAATAGAGAAGGAGCAAAATTCCCTCCATTTCCACCACTGCCTAAAGTAATTCCCGTAGCAAAAGCTTTTAGCAAAAAAGAGCATCCAACGAAAGCTAATAAAACCCAGCTGTTATTTCTAAAATCCCTAAAAAGAGTATCTTCAAGTAATTGATTCGGATCGCTATCTGCTAATGTTTTGATACTCTCATATCCTTCTCCAAATAAAGTTGGAAAAATAAAGATTAAAAGAGCTAATATCGAAGCTCCAAAAAAAGCTTTTTTGTAAGTTGAGAGTCTTAAACGACCCAGAAAATGCTCTGTTCTTTGAAAATTTCTAGCATAAAAAACAGCAATAAATCCTGTAAATATTCCTAAAAGAATATAATAAGGGATGTTTTGATAATTAAAAGTTTGTCTGCCCGTAAAATTCAATAAAATAGTCTCATCCAAAGCAATTGCTGAGACTAAAGCACCTGTAGCTGCAGCAATCATAATGGGTGTAAATGCTGCTATACTAACATCAACCAGTAAAACTTCAATAGCGAACAAAACTCCTGCAATTGGCGCATTAAAGGCTGCGGCTATTCCTGCTGCGACACCACAACCTATGAGAAGCGTTCTATCTTTATAATTTAACTTATAACGTTGTGCATAATTTGACCCAAAAGCTGCTCCTGTAATAACAATAGGACTCTCTAATCCAGCTGAACCACCTAATCCAACTGTTAGTGAGCTAGTTACAATTTGGGCGTACATTTGCTTTTTTGGAATTATACTCGCTTTTTTGGCTACAGCATATAAGATTTGGGATGTGCCTTTTTCAATTGTACCTCCTAAAAAGCGTTTTACAACAAATACGGTAAGCATTATACCTATAACAGGCAACATCACTTTTAGAATTCCCAACTTAAAAAAATTGGCATGAATAGTCATATATGTTGCGAAACGAAAAACCCAATGTGCAAATGTCTTTAAAACAATAACTGCTAAAGCAGCAGATATTCCAACCAAAACACTGGATAAAAAAATAAATTGCTTAGGAGTAAGAAGTGTTTGTGCTAAAACAATTAAATATTCTATTTTTGAAATTATCTTTTTAAGCATTTTATTTCTAATTGGTTTAAATACAAAAATAGGTTTTTATAATTTTAATTTTCTCATACATTACCTTTAATTAAGGTCTGGGTTAAAGAACAAAATACTAGACTCAATATGAACTGGCAAACAGATTCTTATCCTAAATTTTTCAAGGCTTCTTTCTCACTCAATTTTTTTAAATTGGAACTTAAAACAAAATCTTTGACTGCATCCGGATTTGTTTTGGCATATTCCCGCAATGCCCAGCCTATGGATTTTTGAATAAAAAATTCAGTTGATGTTTTGTGTTTCTCACATATGGATTTCAATAAATTAAAATTCGTTTTTTCTTTATAACCCAACTGAAAAAGAATCGCGGATCGATTGAGCCACATATTATCTGAATTGGAAAAACGAACAATGACAGCATCAGTTTCATTCGGAAATTGTATTAAAAAATCTCCTAAAATAAATTTGGCAATAACATCAACACTGTCCCACCAAGAATTAGTGGTAATGAGTTTTTCAATAAGCAGAATATCTTCTTTTATATAATTGTTTTTGAGATTTTTGATTACCATTTCTAAGGTGCAATACTGAAGTTCCCGTTCTTTTTTAGAATATAATAACAAAGCAATATCTCTTGTATTATCGAAAACTTCTTTTTGGTTTGCTGCCCAAATAGCTTTAAATATACATCTTCTTTCCTCTGTTTTTATGCCAAAAAAAAGAAAATTATTTTTCATGTATTTTGACATAGCAATTGCATTTTCGGCATTGCTGTTTGCTAGGAAAGCTTTTTCTAATGAGGTTATAAAATTCATATAATTAAAAATCAATGGCAATATCAATGGCAATTTCAATGATGAAATCTGCAATCTGTATCTAACAATCTAAAATCCACTAGCTTTATCATCTCCTCTAAAATCAGCACCGCCTTCTAATTTTCCATCTGGTAGTACCAAAATAGCATCCACTTTTCCAATTACGGGAGTTGTTTTTTCATTGATGATGTATCCTTTGGCTTTTAATTTTTCGAAAGTATTGGTATCAAAAGTTTTGGGTTCAAATGTAATTACGTCTGGTAACCATTGATGATGAAATCTAGGAGCGTTTACCGCTTCTTGCATTCCTAAATTGTATTCATAAACGTTTAAAATCGTTTGCAAAACCGAAGTAATTATAGTTGAACCGCCAGGTGATCCGACAACCATAAATAATTTTCCGCCTTTCTCAACAATTGTAGGAGTCATAGAACTCAACATTCTTTTTTGAGGTGCGATGCTGTTGGCCTCATTTCCAACCAAACCAAACATATTGGGTTCACCGGGTTTGGAACTGAAATCATCCATTTCATTGTTTAGAAAAAAGCCCAATTCATCACAATAATACTTGGAACCAAATCCATCATTTAGGGTTGTAGTTGCTGCAACTGCGTTTCCAAATTGATCTACGATGGAGTAGTGAGTTGTTTCGGTGCTTTCATTGTAATTAACCTTTCCTTCTTTAATTTCAGCCGATAGAGTTGCTTTATTTACATTAAAACTTGACATTCTTTCTGTTAAATAATCCGAAGCCATTAATGCTTTCAAAGGGATTTTTACAAAATCAGGATCACCCAAAAAATAGCTTCTGTCGGCATAAGCTCTTCGCTCGGCTTCCACAATTACCTGAATCGATTCGGCCGAATTGTGACCCATTTTGTATAAATCATAAGGCTCAATCATTTTTAAAATTTGTGCCAGACATATACCGCCACTGCTTGGAGGTGACATCGAAATTACTTTTAAATCTTTATACTTAAAAGAAAGGGGAGTTCGCCATTTGGCTTCATATTTAGCCAAATCTTTCATAGTAATAATTCCACCTTTATCTTGAAGGTATTTAACCAAAATTTTGGCGGTTTGTCCTTTATAAAACTCATTTCGACCATTTTGGGCAATTCTTTTTAAGGTTTCAGCCAAGGCAAGATATTTAATGGTATCATTTTGTTTGTAAACAGTGGCAAATTTAGTTTTTTCTCCATTTGCTTTTATAATTGATTCTCTATAATCATTGAGTCGGCGTTCTTGTCTTCGGGTAACAATAACTCCTTTTTCTGCTAATGCAATAACAGGTTTCAAAATTTCGGATATTGGCATAGAACCATATTTGTCGTGAACGGCAAATACTCCTGCAATAGTTCCCGGAACGCCAATGGCAAGCGGTGATTCAGTACTTTTTCCTTTAATTACATTTCCGTCTTTGTCCAAAAACATATTTTTGGTGGCGGCCAATGGTGCTTTTTCTCTGTAATCTAGCGAGCCAACTTCGCCATTTGCTTTGCGAAATACCATAAATCCACCACCTCCGAGGTTGCCTGCATAAGGATAGGCGACTGCCAAAGCCAATTCTGTAGCAACCATGGCGTCAAATGCATTACCGCCTTTTTGCATAATTTCGGCACCAATTTTTGATGCTTCTTCTCGTGCAGAAACGACCATTGCTTTGTTGGCAACAAGACCGTTAGTTGTTGAATTTGTTTGCGAAAAACTATTCAAACAGATCAATAGTAATAGTAAGTTAATATTTTTCATATTTCTTTCAAGTAATCTTTAAATAAGCGTTGTATTGATTGTTTAAAATTAAATTATTATTAAGATTTTAAAAGTCATTAAGCTTAATAAACTTAATATCTTAATGGTGATTTTATTTAGTTTTTATTTTGCAAGAGTAGAATTGATTGCAATCATAGAAGATTTTTACTAGTATCCAGATGCGTTATTATCTCCTCTTTTGTCTGCTCCACCTTCTAATTTACCATTTGGAAGTACTAGAATAGCATCGACTTCACCAATAATTTGATTGTTTTTTTCATTGATAATGTATCCCTTGTTTTTTAAATCATCCAATAAAGATTTTGAAAACGAATTCGGTTCAAAAACAATTTCGTCCGGTAACCATTGATGATGAAAACGTGGGGAATCTACCGCCTCCTGCATACTCAAATCAAACTCGTAAACATTCAAAATAGTTTGTAAAACAGAAGTGATAATAGTTGAACCTCCAGGAGTTCCCACAACCATAAAGAGCTTTCCGCTTTTCTCAACAATCGTTGGCGACATAGAACTTAGCATTCTTTTTTCGGGTGCAATGCTATTGGCTTTTGATCCTGTCAAACCATATAAATTGGGCACACCCGCTTTGGCACTAAAGTCATCCATTTGGTTGTTCAAAAAGAAACCCAATTCATCACAATAAATTTTAGAACCATAGTTGTCATTTAAAGTAGTCGTTACAGAAACTGCATTTCCTTTGGCATCCACTATCGAATAATGGGTTGTTTGCTTGCTCTCATAACCTTGAATAGTGCCGTGAGCTACATTCGAAGATTTTGTGGCTTTATCAAATGAAAAATCACTCATTCTATTTTTTAAATAAGTGGAGTCTTCTAATTCTTTCATCGGAAGTTTTACAAAATCAGGATCGCCCAAAAAATAGTTTCTATCGGCGTAGGCTCTTCGTTCCGCTTCCGTAATCACCTGAATTGTTTTGATGCTATTGTGTCCCATTTCGGCAAGATCATACGGCTCAATCATCTTCATTATTTGATTCAAACAAATACCGCCGCTGCTTGGAGGTGACATCGAGGTTATCTTTAAATCTTTATAATTAAAAGTAATTGGTGTTCTCCATTTTGCTTGGTATTTGGCTAAATCATCAAGAGTGAAAAGACCGCCTTTTTTGGAGATAAAAGCAACCAATTTCTGTGCCGTTTCTCCTTTATAAAATTCAGTTGCCCCATTTTTTGAAATTCGCTTCAATGTTTCGGCCAAAGCCAAATATTTGATGGTATCCCCAACTTTATATACTTTCGAAAACAAACTATTTGTCCCATTGGCTTTTAAAAAAGAAGCTCGGTAATCTGCCAAACTTTGAGCTTGATATTCAGTAACGACAACGCCTCTTTCTGCTAGAGCAATTACAGGCTTTAAAATTTCACTTATAGGTAATGAACCATATTTTTGATGTACTTCAAATATACCTGCGATTGTACCTGGAATTCCAGACGCTAAAGCCGTTTCGGTACTTTTTCCGTCAATGATATTTCCTTTTTCATCCAGATACATATCTTTTGATGCTGATAAAGGGGCTTTTTCTCTATAATCCAACGCTCCTGATTCGCCGTTTGCCTTTCTGAAAACCATAAATCCGCCACCACCAATATTTCCCGCTTGAGGATGGCTTACCGCTAAAGCCAATTCGGTTGCAACCATAGCGTCAAAGGCATTTCCTCCTTTTTTTAAGATTTCAACACCAATTTTGGATGCTTCTTCTCGAGCCGAAACTACCATAGCCTTTGAAGTCACTAAACCTGTTGGTTCAACAACTTTCTCATTGGATTTGCAACTTAGAAACAATACTGTGATTAGAAGAATGTATTTTCTCATAGGGATACTAATTTTTGTTGGGATTGGATTTTAACATCTTCGAAGAAAGACGTAAATTCTTGTTCAAATTCGGTATAATATTCAATAAGTTCATTTGGTGAAAAACGCATTTTGGATTCGTTTTTGGTTCGGCTGTCCATTTGTGTCAAAATCCTACTAATTCCCTCAACGGTTTGATAACTGACTAACCAATTGTATTCAATCATATAAGGCATCATTCCTTTGGTTCTTTCGGATAAAAAATCATAATTATCACGTAACGATTGGTAAAAGTTTTCGGTAAAATCAACCAAAGACTCACTTGAATAATTACTCCAATTTTTGGCTAAAAAATGATCATAAAAAACATCGACAATTACACCTGCATAATGATGATAATTTTGATGCAAACGCTTGGTGCTTTTCCTAAAAACAAGATGAGCATCGGTATACGTATCAATAAAACGATGCAATTTGATTCCCTTTTGAATTTCTAATGGATAATTTTCAAAATGTTTCCCCCGAATTCCATCCGCCATAAAGTTTCCGATTTTTATCAAATCGTTATCACCAGATAAATAAATGTGGGCTAGGAAGTTCATTTTTATTAGTTGCTAAGTTTCTTAGAAGCTGAGATTCTGAATTCTCTTTTGTAAATGTATAAACTTTTTGGATCTACACTCAATCATGTGGGTTTTAAAAATTAAAAATTTAATTTTTTCTTTTTACCATTAAGTTATTAAGATTCATTAAGTCCTATAAAACTTAAATTTTCTTAATAACTTAATGGTGAAAATTTTTCTTCATTTTTTCTTATGCACACAATTCAAGGCAGAACCAACTTTTTATTGATTATTTTATAAATTAAACCAAGAGAGTAAATGAATGATTTTCATATTCTCAGAAACTCAAGCATTGAAGAACCTATTTTTATAAAAACTTAGCAACACAGCACCTCAGAAACTCAGCAACTTTTTTATATTTGTATTAAAATAACCATTAATTCAAAAAAATGACTTTAATAAAATCAATATCCGGAATACGAGGAACAATAGGAGGGAAAGTAGGAGATAATTTAACTCCTGTTGATGCAGTAAAATTTGCTTCGGCCTATGGAACTTGGCTAAAAAATTATTCCAAAAAAGAGAAGCTGACTGTTGTAGTTGGCCGTGACGCCCGTATTTCGGGGCCTATGATTCACAATTTGGTAATTAATACACTTGTTGGACTCGGAATTGATGTAATCGATTTGGGATTATCTACAACTCCAACCGTTGAAGTAGCTGTTCCATTAGAAAAAGCGGATGGTGGAATTATTCTAACTGCATCCCACAATCCAAAACAATGGAATGCCTTGAAATTATTGAATGAAAAAGGAGAGTTTTTGAATGGCGCAGAAGGAGAAAAAATTCTCGAGATTGCCGAAGATGAAGCTTTCGATTTTTCGGATGTAGACAATTTGGGGGAAATCACACAAAATGATGCCTATATGGATATTCATATCGATGAAGTTTTGAACTTGCCATTGGTAGATGTTGAAGCAGTAAAAGCGGCTAAATTTAAAGTAGTTGTTGATGGCGTGAATTCATCAGGAGGTATTATTATCCCAAAATTATTAGAATTAATGGGCGTTGAAGTGGTGAAATTATACTGTGAACCCAACGGACATTTTCCGCACAATCCAGAACCTTTGAAAGAACATTTAACTGATATTTCGGAGTTGGTGGTTAAAGAAAAAGCGCATTTAGGCGTAGTTGTTGATCCTGATGTTGATCGTTTGGCTTTTATTTGCGAAGACGGTGAAATGTTTGGAGAAGAATATACGTTGGTCGCTTGTGCCGATTATGTGTTGAGCAAAACGCCAGGAAATACGGTTTCGAATATGTCATCTTCCCGTGCCTTACGTGATGTGACCAACAAACATAACGGTACTTATGAAGCCAGTGCTGTAGGTGAAGTAAATGTAGTGGAGTTGATGAAAAAGAATAACGCTATCATTGGAGGTGAAGGAAATGGAGGAATTATTTATCCTGAATCACATTACGGTCGTGATAGTATGGTGGGTGTGGCTTTGTTCCTTACTCATTTAGCCAATAAAAAAATGTCGGTATCCGCTTTGCGGGCTTCGTATCCGGAATATTATATGAGCAAAAACAAAATTGAATTAACACCACAAATTGATGTTGATGCAATTCTTGTCGCAATGACCGAAAAATACAAAAATGAAGATATCACTACTATTGATGGAGTGAAGATTGACTTCGCTGACAATTGGGTGCATTTAAGAAAATCGAATACAGAGCCGATTATTCGTATTTACACCGAAGCGTCAAGTCAGCAATTGGCAGATGATTTGGCTTTACGAATTATAGATGAAATAAAAGCTGTAGCTGGAATATAAATTCTATTTTTTATAAAATTAACCCTTTCAGATTTCTTCTTTATGATGGATTGAAAGGGTTTATTGTTTTTGAAATAGTTTAGATTTTAACATAATGTATTCTTTTAAAAAACAATATATTTGCAATCAAATGTACATATCGATGACAAATAATAGTAATTCTACTTCATTAGAACAATATTTTCAACAATTTCGTAAGAATATAATTGGAATTGATCAAGAATTTGATTCGCCTTACGGGCAGCAAAAAATAATCTATACCGATTGGACAGCCAGCGGTCGTTTGTACCGACCTATTGAAGAGAAATTGATGAACGAATTTGGTCCTTTTGTTGCCAATACGCATACCGAAACGACAGTTTCCGGAACGGCAATGACCAAATCCTATCATCATGCCCGTTACATTATTAAGCATCATGTAAATGCAAATTCGGATGATGTTTTAATAACAGATGGAACCGGAATGACAGGAGTTGTAAATAAATTTCAACGTATATTGGGATTAAAAGTACCCGAAAATCTAAAAGATTTTATCAATATTCCAGCCGAAAAGAAACCAATTGTTTTCATTTCGCACATGGAGCATCACTCAAATCAAACCTCTTGGTTAGAAACAATAGCTGATGTGGAAGTAATTCCTGCTACTGATGATGGACTTTTTAGTTTAGAAAACCTTGCCCTTTTATTAGATAAATATAAGAATAGAGCATACAAAATTGCTTCTATTACTTCTTGTTCGAATGTTACTGGAATTAGAACGCCATATCACGAAGCGTCAAAGTTAATGCACCAAAATAACGGGGTTTGTTTTGTTGATTTTGCCTGCTCAGGTCCTTATGTGAAAATTGATATGCATCCTGAAGATTCCGAATCGTATTTGGATGCCATCTTCTTTTCACCACACAAGTTTTTGGGAGGCCCAGGAACTTCTGGTGTTTTGGTATTTAATAAAAAATTATACCACAATATGGTTCCAGATTGTCCTGGCGGAGGAACAGTTTCTTGGACAAATCCTTGGGGAGAACACAAATACATTGATAATATTGAAGATAGGGAAGACGGTGGAACACCAGGTTTTCTTCAAGTGATCAAAACGGCATTGGCTATTCAGTTGAAAGAGCAAATGGGAATTGAAAATATTCTCAAACGCGAACATGAAATTGTGGAGTATGTTTTTGACACCTTAGGAAATATCCCAAATATAAAAATTCTTGCTGGTCAACATCACGATCGATTGGGTGTAATTTCATTTTTTGTTGAAGATTTGCACTTTAATTTGGGTGTCAAATTATTGAATGACAAATTCGGAATTCAAACTCGTGGTGGGTGCAGTTGTGCAGGGACTTACGGTCATTTTTTGTTGCACGTAGATCAAGAAGCTTCCAACAAATTGATAGACGAAATTAGTTTAGGAGATTTGATACGGAAACCGGGTTGGATTAGAATGTCCATCCATCCGACAACTACAACTGCCGAAATTGAATATGTTTGCAACAGCATTAAATCGTTGTCCCATAATCACAAAATTTGGGACTTAGATTACATTTATAATAAAGACACTAATGAGTTCATACACAAAAATACTATTGCAACTGAAGATAAATTAGTGCAAGATTGGTTTTCGTTATAAATACGGTGTCACTAAGAATAAAAAATGCACTTTTTCATATTAATGGTCTTTAAAAGGGGAGTTTTTAGTTGTTTTATTTTTTTGTTCAATATTCTTTGCTCTTTTTGAAAAAGCTAAAATAGTTTTTTGTTTGGAAATTTGGAAATGGGAATGTTTAGGAAATCTAATATGAAAATTATTATATTTGAAAAATGCAATGATTTTTAATATAATAACCTAAATGAAATTATCCCTAACCACTCTATTAGTTTTGCTTATATTCAGCATCAATTTAAACGCTCAATTAAGTAAAGAAAACTATAAATTTTCTGGCGATATTGAGACTTATATGGAAAAAGACACTGTTCCATGGAGATTTCAATATGGAGCAACTTATTATTCAATAAACGGAAATTATAAAAAAGCATTACAAACATGGGACAAAACAATGTCTAAAGTCCCTTCTATTACTACTCAAGACAGTTTATATTTCAACCAATTTCAACCACAAGATGCTAAAGAGTATATTCTATATCGTTCCAAAAATGAAAAGCTTATCATAATTAATGAAGCACACAATAATTCGAGACATAGAGTATTCACTACATCATTATTAAAAGGATTGTATAAAAATGGATATCATTTTTTGGGAATAGAAGCACTTGATGACACTTTAATAAATCAACGAAAATTTCCTGTTTTAAAGGGAGGAAGTATGTATATACATGAATCTCAATATGGAAATTTAATCAAAGAAGCATTGGATATAGGTTTTACTTTATTCAATTATGAATATAAATGGGTCAAAGGCAAAACACAAAAGGATAGAGAAAGAGAACAAGCAGAAAATATTGCTAAGATTATGGCTCAAAACCCAAATGCCAAATTTTTGATTCACTGCGGTTATGACCATCTGAATGAAGGAACTCCAGGTATAAAAGAATGGGAAAAAGCGATGGCTTCTAGAGTACATGATTTATCAGGAATCAATCCGTTTACAATTGACCAAATACCATGTTCTGAAAAGGGAGATTTAAAATTTAATACTCCTTATATTCAAATGGCTAATATCAAAAAACCTTCGATAATGGTAAATGTGCAAGGTAAAACGTATTTTGGAGAAATTGGGAAAGAAAGAGCAGATTGTAGTATTATTTACCCCGTAAGTACTTATACGAATCAAAGGCCAGATTGGCTTACATTAGATGGACAAAGAAAAACTTTTCATTTCACTTCCAATTCAATTACAGAATATCCTGTTCTAGTTATGGCGTATCGAAATAATGAATTCGAGCAAGAAGGAATCCCAGCTGATGTTATTGAAGTAAAGAATAAAGATGAAAAAGTAGATTTAGTTTTGAACAAAGGCGATTATCGAATAATTGTTAAAAATAAGGACTATAAAATTATTCAAGATTATCAGCAGAAAATAAAGTAATTAAAAAAATAGCCTTTGGTCTAAAAAACATATTGATTTTCAAATTATTTTGCCACAGATTTAAAGGATTAAAAAGATTTTTTTCTGTGATTTATAGCAAAATCTGTGCTAATCTTTGTAATCTGTGTAATCTGTGGCTGAAAAAATACTTATATTTATTAGACTAAAGCCAAGAAATATTGAATTTAAAAGATGAAAGTACAAGCAATACTATTCTAAAAAGAAACCTTATTTTTGCCAATAGACTTTAGTAAAACAAAATAGATTTAAATTAAAAAAAGCACACGAAAATAATGGTTATCGACAAAATTGAAAATTACAGACTTTATAGTACGCTTACTAAAAGACTAGCTAAAGGATTTGAATTTATTAATAATACAGATTTAATAGCAATAGCCCCAGGTAAATACGAAATCGAGAATGATGCCATTTTTGCAATCGTTCAGGAATATGATACCAAAGAACAGGAAGATTCTGTATTGGAAGGTCATCATAAATACATAGACATTCAATACGTAATCCAAGGAGTTGAGCTAATGGGATTTACTCCTTTGACCAATCAAGAAGTTGTTGAAGAAAATTTAGAAAAAGATTACACTTTCTATAATGGAGAAACATCAATGCTTCGAGTAGAAGCAGGAATGTTTACATTATTTTTTCCTGAAGATCTTCACAGACCTGGTGTAAAAGCAGGGCAAATTTCGAAAGTCAAAAAAGTGGTTGTGAAGGTTAAAATTTAAGAAATACTTAATTACTGCCAATAAGCACAATACTTTTGCAATTCTAAAAAATATAAAAATGACAACTCATCTCGCACTTCTTCGTGGTATAAATGTTTCGGGCCATAATATGATAAAAATGGACGCTTTGAAAACAACTCTCGAAGCCATTGGTTTTAAAAATGTACAAACGTATATACAATCTGGAAATGTTTTTGTAGATACTGATGAAGAAAGTCCCGCAAAAGTTGGTTTCCAAATCAAACAAGAAATTTTTAAAGTTTTTGGCCACGAAGTACCTATTGTGGTTATTGAAAAAGCTGATTTAGAAGCCTGTTTAAAAAATAATCCTTTTTTGAGGGAAAAGGAAATTGATCTCAAGAAGTTGTACGTGGCTTTTATTTCCACAACTTTACGAAGCGACAATATAAATGATTTGAAAATTAGCCAATTCAAACCCGATGAAGCCAGCATCGACGAAAGTAGAATCTACATTAAATATGCAGTGGGAGCAGGGAAAACAAGATTTGACCAAAAATACATCGAGAAAAAACTAAATGTAACAGCCACTATTCGAAATTGGAATACGGTAACACAGCTGTTGAAAATGTATGAGGAGCGATAAATTAAAATCTTATTGAATTAAAATTTATATGTTAAAAAAACTACTTCTCTTTTTATTTGTTTTTCTGTTTTATAATTCTGCCAATTCTCAAAACTTCGATAGAGTCCCTACGATAGATTTGATGGGAGGTTACTTAGGATTCTCTTCATTTGTGGACTATGACAATGATGGTTTATTGGATATTTTTGTTACAGGATTAGATTTTGGTGCTGCAGGTGATTTTAAGCATGCTATTTTTTATAAAAATAATGGTGACAAAACTTTTACAGAAAGTAATATATCCAATATTCCTAGAATTGTATACGGTGATTATTCTTGGGGCGATTTTGATAATAATGGTACACAGGATCTTATATATACTGGTACTGTATCTGGTGGTAAGGATGGAAACATTACTAAGATTTATAAAAACATAAATAATGGGTGTGAATTTGTAGAAATTTCACATTCAATTCCAAAACTAAGTAGTTGCTCGATTGATTGGGTTGACGTTAATAATGACGGTTTGTTGGATATTCATTATCAAGGTATTAACTCTGGAGATAAATTTGATTTAGGTATTTCTAAAAACAATGGAGATGATTCCTTTACAAAAATTGAAAATACAGGTTTAATTGCTATAAATGGAGGTTCGGGCAATCATACCGTTAATAATTCAGAATGGGTTGATTTTGATGGCGATGGTTTAAAAGATGTAATTATGGCTTCGTCAACTAATACAGAGAGGCGTTTTGCTATATATAAAAATTTAGGGAACTTTAAATTTGAAAAAATTAATTTAGACTTACCTCAATTTAGTTATGTAAAAATGGATGTTGGAGACATTAATAATGATGGTCTTGTAGATTTTGTTTTTACAGGAAGCACAAAACTTTATTTAGATAGTGCCGATTATGGTGCCCAAATTTATTTTTATATTAATAAAGGAAATATGAGTTTTAATAATACCACTAGTATTAATAATGAAGGTGTTATATTATCTCAAATAAAACTTGCTGACTTAAATAATGATGGCTTTTTAGATTTTATAAATTATGGTTCAGGAGATAGTTTTAAAGTCACGAGAATTTATATAAATAATAAAGATAATACTTTTTCTGAAAAAAATCATTCTCTTCCTGTTTGTTATAGTGGTGGTATCGACTTTGGAGATTATGACAATGATAAAGATTTGGATATACTTTATTATGGCAGAACCGAAAATCCAAGAGATGATGAGATTACACAGATTTTCGAAAATAAAACCTTAAACATTGAACTTCCGACTGAGATTCTTTACGATAAAGGATGTGGCTGTAGTTTACAAGGATCTTTTTCTTTAAACAATTCTGTAGATAGTGTAAAATGGGATTTTAATGATACAGCTACAGGAATATTAAATACATCCAATTTGCCAAGACCCACACATCTTTTTTTAAAAAATGGTACTTATTCAGTATCCGCAACATATACTAAAGGATCTATTACAAATACATTTTTTAAAACGATATCAATAAGTGGAACACCAATCGTTGCAGAACCGTCTGATGTAAATACTTGCATAGTAAATGATCAATTCAATTTCCATGCTTTGAAAGATTTACAAATCCTAAATGGTTTATCTTCATTAGACTACGATATAAGTTATCATTTATCATTAAAAGAGGCAGAGAGTAATAGCAATAAACTATCCAATTTATATACCATTCAAAGCGCAACACAAAATGTTTTTATAAGAGTTCAAAGTAAGAGCAATCCCAGTTGTTATATAATTAAAGATTTTGTGATCAAGGTCTTACCCTCGCCGTTAGCAAATGCTGTAGATGATATATATGTATGTGATTTTAACAATGATGGAATTGAATCATTTGATCTTAGTACTATTGAAAGCAAAATTTTAGGAAATCAGACAGATGTAAAAATTGAATTTTACGATAGTAATAATAATTTTCTTTCTAGTCCATTGTCAACAAGTTATAGCAATATAATACTGAAAAAAGATTTTATTAAAGCAAAATTAATTAGTTCTAATAATTGTTATTTCGAAACCACTGTAAATTTAATAGCAAGTCCTTTACCAATAGCAAATAATTTGTCTATTTTGATTGGTTGTGATGATAATAATGATGGTGTTTCAGAGTATTTTGACACCACAAATATTGAAAATAATGTAATAGGTAACCAATCTGGAATGCAAGTGTCATACTATGATAATCTTGGAAATAAATTAACAAATCCTCTGCAAAATCCATTTACAAACTCAATCAAGAACACTCAAAATATAGTAGTGCGGGTAACCGATTCAAAAACAAAATGCTTTTCCGAGACTATTTTAACTCTTAAAACGTCTTCAAAACCGGTTATCAATAAACCTCAGAATTTATATGCCTGTGATGAAGGCAACGGATTTACTAGTTTTAACACATCATTAATTGAATCGCAACTCATAAATAATCAATCTGGTTTACGCATTTTTTATAAAGATGTCAATGGTAATATACTACCGAGTCCTTTACCTACAACTTTCAAAAATACTATTGCAAATGTCCAAACGGTTTTTGTAAAAGTTGAAAATAGTTTAAATCCATTATGTTTTTCTGAAACTAATTTTGATTTAATTGTAAATAAACTGCCTAGAATTGATTTGGAGAAAAATTATTCTAGATGTGAATTAGAACCATCATTACCAATTTCCATAAATCCTAATTATGATTCTTATAACTGGAAATTTGAAAGCAAAGATATAATTTCAGTTACGAATGAGGCTAAACTTATAGACCCAGGTAATTATACAATTTTGGTTACCAAAAATGATAATGGTATATCCTGTGAAAATTCTTTTAGCTTTATTTTAGAAAAAACATTTAAACCGCAGATTGAAAAAATTAATTTTGCCCAGTTTGGTAATAACTTTATTGAAATTATCGCATTAGGGGATGGTAATTTTGATTATTCAATTGATGGAATAAATTATCAGGATAGTAATTTCTTTGACACTGTTTCTATGGGGAATTATAGGGTTTATTTAAGAGATAAAGATGGATGTGGAGAAGATTCAAAAGAAGTGACAGTATTGGATTATCCTAAATTTTTCACTCCAAATAATGATGGACTTAATGATTTTTGGCAAATAAAAAATTTGGAAGAATACCCAAATGCTCAAGTATTAATTTTTGACAGATTTGGAAAAATATTAAAAAATTTAAATTCAAATGATATTGGTTGGGATGGAAAATATAATGGTGAAATGCTAATTTCAGATGATTATTGGTTTGTATTACATTTCGATAATAATACTAAATCTTTCAAAAGTCACTTTGCATTGAAGCGATAGAAAACTTAACACAAACTAGAAATAATTGTTACCTCACGCAACCTTTTTTATAAAACAGCATCTATATAAATAACGATACTGAATATTTTTGAAACTGAATACAAAAAAGTAATCCAATAAGAATTGTTTAGTGCGTTTTGTTAATAGTTTGATGTTTTGGTTAATTTCAATTTATGACAAATTTTTAAAAGAGAACTCTAAGGCACAACGCTATATTGTTCTCTTTTTTATTTATTACATTCTCCCTAAGAACGAAATAGATTAAATAAATGGCATCGTTAAAAATAGTATATTTACTTTCAATTTATCAAAAAGATACCGCGTCCATTCAACTTTTAAATCCTAAATAAAGATGAAATTTCAATTTTCTATAATTTTTACCATATTGTTTTTTTGTAGCACATTTGCTCAAAACGGAACACCAACAGATTTTTTAACGGCTCAATTTCATAAAGAGAGAAGAGAAGCTTTTAGAAAAAAAATGTCCAATAATAGTGTAGCTGTATTTTTTGGAAATCCAATTCGGAATCGTGCCAATGATGTAGATTTTGTCTATCATCAAGATCCCAATTTTTATTATTTGACAGGATACAAAGAACCCAATTGTGTTTTAGTTCTATTTTCGAATGATCAAATGGATAAAGAAGGTTCATCTTATAATGAAATCTTATACGTCCAAGAAAAAAATCCAAGAGCAGAACAATGGACAGGAGTTCGATTGGGAATCGATGGAGCCCAAAAAGAATTAGGTTTTTCTAGGGCCTTTAATGGAAAAAAAATTTTAAAATCGGGTATTGATTTTTATAGTTTTAGTTCGGTATATTTTGAGGAATTTAAAGACGATTATCGCGAATCCAAAAGAGAAGAAGCTGATGTTTTTAAACTCGTTGGGTCTTTCAAAAATCAAATAGGTTTTAATACAAAGACAAACTTAAAAACAGATTCAAATATTCAAAATGAAATAAATTTGACCAAAAATGTTACTTCTAAAAAAGCAAATGTTGACACCAAATCTATTGATTTGTTTATGAAAAAATTAAGAGAGATTAAATCCAAAGAAGAAATGGTTTTGTTGACAAAAGCTATTCGGATTTCTGCAATGGGACAACGGGAAACAATGAAAGCAATGCATACGGGTATGTCTGAAGCCGAAATTCAAGGTGTTCATGAATTTGTTTATAAAAAATATGGAAGCGAATTCGAAGGTTATCCTTCTATTGTAGGTGCAGGGAACAACGGTTGTGTTTTACATTACATAGAAAATAACAAAACGAAAGTCGAAAATGATTTAGTTTTAATGGATTTAGGTGCAGAATACCACGGTTATACTGCTGATGTAACCCGAACTATTCCTGCAAACGGTGTGTTTTCAACAGAGCAAAGATTAATTTATGATTTGGTTTATGATGCTCAGGAAGCGGGTATTGCAACGGTTAAAATTGGAAATAGTTTTACTGCTCCTGATCAAGTTGCTCGAAAAATTATTACCGATGGATTATTAAAACTTGGAATTATCAAATCAGCAGAAGATTCCAGAAAATACTTTCCTCACGGAACCTCGCATCATATTGGGTTAGATGTACACGATCCTGGAATGTACAATACTTTCGAGAAGGATATGGTGCTAACTGTTGAGCCGGGAATTTATATTCCGATTGGAAGTGATTGTGACAAAAAATGGTGGGGAATAGCAGTTCGAATCGAAGATGATATTTTGGTAACGGCAAATGAACCTATTAATTTGTCTGCGGAAGCACCCAGAGAATCAAATGAAATTGAAGCACTTATGAAAGAAAAAAGTGTTTTGGATGGTTTTATTTTACCCAAGCTAGACTAGAATATTTATTTGAATTTTTTAATAACCAAAAGCTCCGCGATCTGATGACTACGGAGCCTTTTGTCTTAGTTTATTTCTCTACCAAATCACAATACCAAAAACCAAAATCAAATGCATCCGATGCAGATGTATCACAAGCAGTGTCTGATGCTTCTTCTTTTTTAGGTTTTTCATATTTGCGATAAACCACTTCACCAATTTCAAATTCAATCGGTTTATTGAAAATTGGCCCATCAAAAGTAAAGGTATGAAATTCTCCATTTTCTCCACAAACATCAACATTATCAGGTAAATCATTAATGAAATCTTGATCAATTACCCGACCAACAAAACTTTTGTCCAAAAAGCGTTCATTAACACAAACCACAATAGTTTTGAATCCTAATGAAATAAATTCATGAATCAAATCAACTGTTGGTACTTTCCATAGCGGAAAAACACCTTCAAAACCCATTTCGGCCAATTTATCTTCTCTGTATTTTCTTAAATCTTCCAAAAAAATATCACCAAAAATGGAATGCGTTACGCCTTGTTCTTTTAATTTAGAAAGCGTAGTTTGCATAACTGCTTCGTACACTTCCATCGTTGGCATTTCTGGAATCTGCATAATTTCAAGAGGCAGTCCAATACTTTGGGCTTGCTGATGTAATAATTCTACTCGAACTCCGTGCATAGAAATACGTTGAAATTCTTGATTTACACTCGTTAATAAGCAAGTAACATCATATTCTTTGTTACGAAGTATTTTGTATAAGGCTAAAGCAGAATCTTTTCCACTGCTCCAATTAAATAAAGCTTTATTTTTCAATGGTTTAGTATTTGTTTATTTCGGAAGTAAACTTACAAATTATGTTGCATTTGTTCTACAAACCTTTGTAACTTTGAATAACTTTATAGCCAAATTTAATTCTTAATGAAATATTTATTACTTCTTCTTTCCACTTTTATATTCGCACAACAAACCAAATCAGTAGATTTTAAGTCTGTATTGGGAAAAATAAATATAAGCCCAAAAGATAAGTTAATTACTGGAGATGTTATTTATGATTTTGAAGTGCTAAGTCCTACGGATACTATCAAAATTGACGCTCAAAATATGGTGTTTGCAGATGTAAAGTTAAATGGGAACAATATTCAAACTATAACAACAACAAAGCAATTAAAGCTTGTATTTCCATTTAAAAAAGGAAGTAATAAACTAACTTTTAATTACTCGGCAAAACCCAAACAAACGCTCTATTTTGTGGGTTCCGAAGCTTCAAATAACTTGCAA
This sequence comes from Flavobacterium rarum (SeqCode), assembly GCF_965234445.1. Lineage (GTDB taxonomy): Bacteria > Bacteroidota > Bacteroidia > Flavobacteriales > Flavobacteriaceae > Flavobacterium > Flavobacterium rarum. Next base: position 79,502 of record NZ_OZ248502.1, read on the forward strand.
ATTTGGACTCAAGGACAAGGTAAATATACTAGTCATTGGTTCCCTAGTTTTGATGATGTCAATGAGAAAGTAATTTTCAATATGGATATTGTTTTCAATTCCAAATACCAAGTACTATCAAACGGACTCTTAAAAAGTAAAGTCCAAAATAATGGTGTGACCTATTGGAGATATCAAATGAAAAAGCCAATGAGCTCTTACTTGTTAATGCTTGCTATTGGAAAATTTGATAAAAACACGCTGAGAGCCAAATCGGGAATACCATTAGAAATGTACATCGACCCGAAAGATGTTGCCAAACATGAGCCAACCTATCGGTATTCCAAAGAAATATTTGATTATTTGGAAAAGGAAATAGGAGTGAAGTACCCTTGGGAAATTTACCGCCAAATTCCTGTTTCTGAATTTCTGTATGCAGGAATGGAAAATACGAGCTCTACTTTGTTTACCACTCGTTATGTAGTTGATGCCATAGGTTTTGAAGATCGAAGTTACACCAATGTCAATGCACACGAATTGGCTCATCAATGGTTTGGGGATTTAATTACGGCCGAAAGCGGGAAAGACCATTGGATTCAGGAAGGTTTCGCTACTTATTATGCTTTGCTGGCCGAAAAAGCAATCTATGGGGAGGATTATTTTTATTCCAAATTGTACGAATCATCAATGCAACTCAAACAAGCCTCCAAAACAGATACCATTCCAGTGTTGAATGCCAAAGCAAGTTCGTTGTCATTCTATCAAAAAGGAGCATGGGCGTTGCACGTTTTACGAGAAGGAATAGGAGAGAAAGCCTTTAAAAAAGCAGTGAAGAATTATTTGAAGAAATATGCTTATCAAAATGTGAAGACAGAAAATTTCTTCGATGAAATCAGGAAAGTGTCCGATTATGATTTGGTGAATTTTAGTAAAATATGGTTGGAATTACCCGGTTTTAGCAGCGAGATTGCCAATGAATTACTGGCCAAAAACAAAGCGATGCAAGTTCAGCTTGAAGTTGCCAAACTCAGAAACAAACCTTTGGAAGAGAAATATGCCTTTTTCGAAAAAATATTACAATCGGATATATATTTCACCGTAAAAGAAGCTATTGTTGGTCAACTCGTGAAAGAGAAATTTGAAGACAAAAAGCAATTATTGCTATTGGCTTTGCAAACTCAAAACATTCAGGTTCGTCAGGCTGTGGCAAGCACTCTTCAAAAAATCCCTGAAGAGTTCAGAACCGAATATGAAATGTTGCTCGATGACAAATCCTATCAAACACAAGAAGTTGCTCTGTACAATTTATGGAACAATTTTGAAAATAAAAGAGCAGTGTATTTAGAAAAGTCAAAAGATTGGGTAGGTTTTAATGATTTTAATCTAAGAATTCTGTGGTTATCTTTGGCTGTTTCAACATCCGAATATGCTGCCAATAAAGAAATATACCTTCAAGAATTGGTCAACTATTCTTCTCCCAATTATGAAGCTACAACTAGACAAAACGCATTGGAATACTTGATTAATTTTAATGTGATTAACGATGCAGTATTGAAGAATTTAGTCAATGCTACAACACATCACATGTGGCAATTTTCTAAATTTGGAAGAGAAAACATTCGAGTTTTATTGAAAAATTCCGAAATCAGAAGTTCTTTTCAAACTATATTCCCTAGTCTAAACGAAAAAGAACAATTTCAATTGGATCGATTACTTAAAGAATAGATGTTAAGATTCTAAGTTACTAAGACTATAAGAATTTTATAAAAGAAAAAAAAAAAGCTAAGTTTCTAAGACAAAAACTTAGAAACTTAGCCTCTCAGAGTCTTAAAAACTCAAAAATCTACCACATCTGGCTCACTTCCTTTTTGATATAACCCAAAGCTGCATTACTAGGGGTTTGTTTTTCCAATAAATCATTCAATAGTGTTTCTCTCAACTGGTCTGCATTACTTACAACTGGACTCAAAGCCGCTTTTCGAATCATTTGACTCGTAGCGTTTTTGGCTGTAGTAATAATAGTCCAACATTCATCGGTCATATAGATTTGTTGCGCCAAATTGTGTTCAAATTCCTGATCGATTTGAGCAATAACAAAATTGGCATAATCATTTTTATCAGTCGAAATCGGTGAAATACGCGTCAATAAATTAGCAAGACTAATGCGTTCCAAAAACAAAGTCATGCGTTCATAGGCTTGTAATCGCATGGGCATTGAGTTTTTTTGACCGTCTTTCATCAATAAATAACGGCGTCTACCTTCTTCATTTTTGGTATGTAAATTAAAAAAGTGAAAAGCAACCATTCCAGTAATAATAGCAGGTAAAGTATAACTCAGTAATTCTAGCATTTTTGATAAATCCATTTTGTTTTCATTTTATAAAAAACAAAAATAATGTTTTTGAAACTAAAACAATGGCTAATTTATCGCAATAATTTAAAGTGGAATAGTATTTTTGTCCCTCAAGATTCAAAACCTTTACTGTACAGCACTAATGGAAACCTACATCATCGTATTACTTTGTTTAGCTGCCTTTTTCGCGGGATTTATTGATGCTATTGTAGGTGGTGGCGGACTCATACAAACTCCTGTAGGTCTCATACTGCTACCTAATCTTCCGGTATCTACAGTCATAGGATCCTTAAAAGTTCCAGCATTTAGTGGTACTTCATTTGCAGCTTACCAATACATTAAAAAAGTCAATGTCGATTGGAAAATTCTTGGCACTATGATGGTATTGGCATTTCCTGCAGCATTTTTGGGATCTACATTATTGACTTATGTGAGCAATGATTTCATGAAACCTTTGTTGCTTGTAGTGCTTTCGTTATTAGCTATTTATACTTATGCTAAGAAAAACTTTGGTCAGCACCAAGCCAAAGAGATTTTACCAAAAACACAAATATTGAATGCAGTTGGAATTAGTTTTGTAGTAGGTTTCTATGACGGATTCATAGGTCCAGGAACGGGAAGCTTTTTTGTTGTTGCCTTCATCGCCATAATGGGATTTGATTTCCTGCATGCTTCTGCCAATGCCAAGATGGTCAACCTAGCTACTAATTTTGGTTCCATTTGTTTGTTTTTGTTAAAAGGAAAAATAATATGGGCAATAGCATTACCTATGGCTGCTTGTAATGCAATTGGAGGGTGGATTGGTGCAAAACTAGCCATCAATCGAGGAAACAAATTCATCCGAATCTTCTTTTTAGTTGTAGTGATTGGCACATTGCTTCGTTTTTCCTATGACGTGTTTTTTAAATAATATTTTAATTTTACTGGTGTTTAAAACAGTTTGACACTCAATATATTCTAGAATTTATAGATATATATAAATCAATCTTTAATAAAAAAGAAAAACCGCAAAGTGACGTATCTGTTGTTTTGCGGTTTTTGTTTTCAATAAATAGTAACTCTTTTAGTAAAGCAAATAGACTTTGCTAAAATTTTACTTATGCTAGCAAGAGCTCTAATTTTATCCTTTTTCTCAATATCATTTTTCCAAGCAATCCACAGCAGTAAATCTATATTTTACTTTTTCAAAATCTAAAGGCGTGTCTTTAGCAAAATAAGATTTTCCCAAATAGGTTTCTATCTTACCACTTCCTAAAATGAGTTCACTCCCTTTTTTTAAGAAAGCCATTGGATTTTTGAATTTTACTTTTTCATTTGTTCCTTGAATAAATGAGTAATCTGCAAATAATGTGTCTCCATGAAATTCACCTGTAATTTTTCCTGTTTTTTCTGGCATATTTATGATTTTCATTACCATATCACCAGTTACTTTTTTGTTTTTTAATATATTGATTTTTAGATCGATAGTGTCGTTTTCATACAGTGCTTTGAAACATGTTATGCTTATCGGATTTTCTGCCTCAGCTTTGGTTGTTTCAACATCTTTTGGGATTTCATTTTTTTTACAGCTTTGGAATCCAAGGCAAGCCAATAACAAACAAAATAGGGCTAAATTTTTCATAGTATTTAGATTTAATTTATAAACTAATAACATAGCTAATTTACGAATAAAAAACATGCATTAATGGATTCGGCATTTTATATTTTGACAAATAATTAACGCAATAAAATAATTGTACCTAGCACCATAATTAATTATATAATTTTACAGAAAAAATATTGGTATTATGCTGATAATCAATTATATTTTACAATTAGATAAGAAATTTGTATTAACTTTGACTTTAGAAATTTTATAAACAATTTTATATACTTATACTATGAAAAAATTAAATATTATTTGGATAATGCTGATGGTTTGTTTTATAAATATGACATCAATATTTGGGCAATCAGAGTCTAAAAAAAATAAAATTATAGCAGACAGCAATACCTCAAAGGCAGAGTTCATAAAAACCGACCATCTCATGAAATCAATTTTTAACAATGCTTATGGCTATGTCATTTTTCCAAATGTTGGAAAGGGAGGAATTGGAGTTGGGGGAGCAGCTGGTAATGGAGCGGTTTATGAAAAAAATAATTTGGTAGGTATGGCAAAGTTGTCACAATTGAGCATAGGATTTCAGGCAGGTGGGCAAGCATATCGAGAGGTAATATTTTTTGATTCTAAAAAAGCTATGGATCGGTTTAAAGAAAGTAAATACGAGTTTTCAGCCCAGGTTTCTGCAGTAGCTGTAAAGGCGGGAGCCTCAGGAAATGCGAAATATACTGATGGTGTTATGGTATTTACAATGCAAAAAGGCGGCCTTATGTATGAGGCTTCGGTTGGTGGTCAAAAGTTTAAGTTTAATAAATTATAATACTCTTTTTTGTTATCACGCAAAAGCAATATGTGCTTTCGCTTTGAATCGGTAAATATATTTTACAATTCATAAAAACTAAAAGCTATGATCTATAAAAATCATAGCTTTTTTTTATCTATAAATTTTTATAGTTCCGAAAACTATTCAAATACAAATCGTAAAATAAACGGTATGATAAAAAATAAAACAATAGAAACCGAAAACAGTATCTTTTACTTTTTAGCTTCGATAATCGATAGAAAACAACGTTCTCAATTCTGCAATCTGAATTCTGATAAGACTCGTTTATTCATTCTAAAATTCTTATTTTTGCATCAAACAGAAATTTTTCGATGCAAAAATATATAGAACAACTTAACGAGGCACAACGCGAGCCGGTATTGCAAAAGGATGGTCCAATGATCATTATTGCCGGTGCTGGGTCAGGAAAAACTCGTGTACTTACCATTAGAATTGCTTATTTGATGCATCTCGGTGTGGATCCGTTTAGTATATTGTCATTGACGTTTACAAATAAAGCGGCGCGAGAAATGAAGAAACGTATTTCGGATATTGTGGGAGCCAGCGAAGCTAAAAATCTATGGATGGGTACTTTTCACTCTGTTTTTGCTCGAATTTTGCGTTCAGAAGCGGAGCATTTGGGATATCCTTCGAACTTTACAATTTATGATTCGCAGGATTCATTACGCGCCATTTCTGGAATTATCAAAGAATTGCAATTGGATCGTGATGTCTACAAGCCCAAACAGGTTTTGGGGAGGATTTCGAACTTTAAAAATAGTTTGATCACTGTAAAAGCGTATTTCAACGATCCAGATTTACAAGAGGCTGATGCAATGAGCAAGAAACCAAGAATGGGAGAAATCTATCAGCATTATGTAGACCGTTGTTTTAAGTCGGGCGCAATGGATTTTGATGATTTGTTATTGAAAACCAACGAATTATTAACTCGTTTCCCTGAAGTTTTAGCGAAATACCAAAACCGTTTTCGATACTTATTGGTGGATGAGTACCAAGATACCAACCATTCTCAATATTTAATTGTTCGTGCTTTGTCGGATAAATTTCAAAACATTTGTGTAGTAGGGGATGATGCACAAAGTATTTATGCTTTTCGAGGTGCAAATATCAATAATATCTTGAACTTCCAGAAAGATTACGAAGGGGTAAAAACCTTTAGACTAGAACAAAATTACCGTTCGACCAAAAATATTGTAGAAGCAGCCAATACCATTATTGATAAAAATAAAGTAAAACTTGACAAAATTGTATGGACAGCCAATGAATTCGGTCCAAAGATTAAAGTACACCGAAGTTTGACAGACAATGAGGAAGGTCGTTTTGTTGCAGGAACCATTTGGGAGCAAAAAATGAATCATCAATTGAACAATGGTGCTTTTGCCATTTTGTATCGTACCAATGCACAATCCCGTGCAATGGAGGATGCGCTTAGAAAAAGAGATATTCCGTATCGTATTTATGGGGGACTATCTTTTTACCAAAGAAAAGAAGTAAAAGATGTATTGTGTTACCTTCGATTGGTTATTAATCCAAAAGACGAAGAAGCTTTGGTGCGCGTGATCAATTACCCCGCTCGTGGTATTGGTAACACTACAATTGAAAAACTGACTATTGCGGCTAATCACTACAAACGATCCATTTTTGAAGTGATGCAAAACATAGAGCGCATTGATTTGAAACTGAATGCAGGAACCAAGCATAAACTATTGGATTTTGTAACAATGATTCAGAGTTTTCAAGTAATTAATGAAAATCAAGATGCTTTTTATCTAGCAGACCATGTAGCCAAAAAAACGGGATTGGTTCAAGAATTAAAAAAAGATGCTACTCCCGAGGGAATGGCAAAAATCCAGAATATAGAAGAATTATTAAACGGTATCAAAGATTTTACAGAAGGTCAAAAAGAAATAGATGGTGCTCGTGGTGCTTTGTCTGAATTTATGGAAGATGTGGCTTTGGCTACGGATCTTGACAAAGACACCAGTGACGAAGACCGTGTGGCTTTGATGACAATTCACTTGGCCAAAGGACTTGAGTTTCCTCATGTATTTGTGGTTGGAATGGAGGAAGACTTGTTTCCTAGTGCCATGAGTATGAGTACTCGAAGCGAATTGGAAGAAGAACGTAGATTATTTTACGTAGCTTTAACACGTGCGGAGCATCAAGCGTATTTGACTTATGCACAATCCCGTTACCGTTGGGGGAAATTGACTGATAGTGAACCTTCTCGTTTTATAGAAGAAATTGACGGACAATATTTGGAATACCTTACGCCAGCCGAAAGCAATTACCGTTATAAACCTACCATTGACAGTGATATTTTTGGAGATATAGACAAATCAAAATTGAGATTGGCTAAACCCATAGGAGGAAGCCCGCCGACCTCTGTAGGTGGTGTAAAACCAGAAGTAAGTATTAGAAAACTGAAACCAGTTACAGGAGCGAATCCATCAACATCAGGACCTGCAAATTTATTTGATAATAAGTTGACTGCCGGAAATATAGTAATGCATGAACGTTTTGGAAAAGGACAAGTCATCAATCTTGAAGGTGTCGGTGCTGATAAAAAAGCAGAAATTAAATTTGAAGTAGGTGGGCTTAAAAAATTATTATTGCGTTTTGCAAAATTGGATATTATAGGTTAAAAAATGTTTTAGGTTTCAAATTTCATTGCGTATGATTTTAAACTTTTAATTTTTTAAACTTTAAACAAAAAAATATTATGGCTCAAATTATAAAAATTTATCCCGATAAACCCAACGAAGCTGCTATTGCAAAAGTAGTTAAGGTATTGAAAGACGGTGGTTTGGTGATATATCCAACAGATACAGTTTACGGTCTAGGTTGTGATATAACTAATTCTCGAGCACTCGAAAAAATAGCGAAAATAAAAGGAGTAAAGCTAGAGAAAGCTAATTTTTCATTTATTTGCCACGACCTAAGCAATTTATCCGATTATGTAAAACAAATCGATACTTCGACATTTAAGTTACTCAAAAGAGCCTTGCCAGGGCCTTATACATTTATTCTTCCAGGAAATAATAATTTGCCAAAGGAGTTCAAAAAGAAAACAACAGTTGGTATAAGGATTCCAGACAACGCTATTGCACTAGAAATGGTTCGGGAATTAGGAAATCCAATTGTTTCAACTTCTATAAGGGATGAAGATGAAGTGATCGAATACACTACCGATCCAGAATTAATTTTCGAAAAATGGCAAAATTTGGTAGACTTGGTTGTAGATGGAGGTTATGGAAATAATACAGGTTCTACAATTATCGATTTGTCCGGAGATGAGCCAATTGTGATAAGGGAAGGTAAGGGAAGCCTTGATATAATGTAAGATATATTAATTTTTTTATAAATTTTCTATGTTTTAATTGGATAACTGAGAATTTAGTGCTTATTTAGTATAATATTTGAAACAAGTACATTCTTTATGGAATACATAGCATGTTATTCTTAATTTATATTTAATTGGTTGTTAAAGAAAAAATTAAGGATTCGTAAAAGCAGGACTTCGGTTCTGCTTTTTTTTTGTGGTTTATAAAAAGTAAATAAATAAAAACGCCTCGAAAATTTCGAGGCGTTTTAGTATAGAAATTGAAAATGAATTATTTTTGAACTGGAGCAGTTGTTGCACCCGGTTGTTTTTTCATTTCTTTTTCAACCATATCATAGAATTGATCAATTTTTGGCATTACATAAATACGTGTTCTTCTGTTTTTAGCCTTATTTTCCGGAGAATCATTTGGTACCAAAGGAACATAAGAACTTCTACCTGCAGCAATTAATTGCTCTGGTTTAACACCTAATTCAGCAGTTAACAAACGAATAATTGCAGTAGAACGTTTTACACTTAAATCCCAGTTATCAATCAAGAAAGCATTTCCTTTTAATAAATCAGAATCTGTATGACCTTCAATCATACATTCAAAGTCAGGTTTATCGTTTACTACTTTAGCAACTTTTGCCAAAACTCCTTTTGCTTTGTCACTTACTTCGTAACTACCGCTTTTGAATAACATTTTATCAGAGATTGAGATGAAAACAACACCTTTATCAACATTAATTTCGATATCGGTATCATTCATTCCTACTACAGATTTTAAACTAGTTACAACTGCAAGGGTTACACTGTCTTTTTTAGTCAAAGCATCTTGCATTCTACTAATTTTCAAATCTTTCTCTTTGATAGATTCAAGAGCTTTCTCGATATTTTCAGCACCTTTAGTAGACAAAATAGTCATGTCTTTAGATGTTGTAATCAAGTTTTGATTGGTTTCTTTCAAACCATCTACTGTAGCTTTAAGTCCTGCTTTTTCTTCCAAGCAAGAATTAAGTTTTACCGTACAAGTGTTTAACAAATCTTGAGTTTCTTTATTTTTAGCTTCCAAAGCTGCGTATTCTTTTTTAGAAACACAAGACGTTAGAAGTGCCAAAGCCGATAATGTAATCATTATTTTTTTCATAAAATGCGAATTTAATTAAACGTGTGAGTTACAAAGTTAGTTTTTAAATGTTAATTTTAAATGTAATTTATTGTTAAATTACTTCAGCAAAAACTATGCCATTTTTAACATAATACTCATAAACGATGCTTTTGGTTTTAAAGTATATTTCAATTTGTTTTTTTTCTCTTTTTTTATAGTTTCTTAAAAATAACCTATAAAAAGAAAAATGTGCACGGATAACAGCCCAAAAATGAATGAATTGACCTCCAATAATGAATTTAATTCCTGCTATACCATCCAACAGCATTCGGATGATAAGTACTTGAAAGAGTGTTTTTTGCGGTAAATTCTTGGTTAACATCAATAAAGAATTTCTAAAATTTAAAAATGTTTTTTGAGGATTGGCTTGCTGCAAAGTGGCTCCTCCTACATGGTATACTATTGACTCCGAATTGTATTTGATTTTGTAACCTCTATTTATGGCTCTCCAACACAAATCAATTTCTTCTTGATGTGCAAAAAAATCTTGATCAAAACCATTTAACTCTTTGTAAACAGCTGATCGAATAAAAAAGCAAGCACCAGAAGCCCAGAAAATTTCCTTCTTATCGTTGAACTGACCTCTGTCTTTTTCTAAAGTATCAAAAATGCGACCACGGCAAAAAGGATACCCAAACTGATCAATGAAACCGCCACCAGCTCCAGCGTATTCAAAATAGTCTTTTCGTTTATAATCCAGAATTTTTGGTTGTATTATAGCTGTTTCGGGTTCAGATTCAAATGTTTGCAAAATCGGTTTTAACCAATTTTCTGTTACTTCAATATCCGAATTTACTAGTGCAAAAAAATCAGCATCAACATGTTGCAAAGATTCATTATAACCACCAGCAAATCCTTGATTGGTTTTGTTTTGTACTATTCTAATTGTTGGGTAATTGTTTTTTATAAACGCAATTGATTCATCTGTCGAAGCATTATCTGCAACATAAACCGTTGCTTCAGGAGAATATTTAACTACTGAAGGCAAAAACTGTTCTAAAAGTTGTACTCCATTCCAATTCAGTATGACTACGGCTATTTTCATTTTAGATTTTAGATTTTTAGACTTCTTAGATTTTTAGACTCTTAGATTGTTAGATTATTAGATTTTTAGAAAAATAGTATAGTAGACTTTTAATTATCTCAGATTTTTTGAAGTCTAAAAATCTAAAATTCTAAATTGTCTAAGATGTCTAAGTTGTCTAAATTGTCTGATAGTTGGGCAGTTCTCTCAAAAATTCATATTTTTCATTTTCAAAATCCATTTGACAAAAATAATGATTTAGTCCATTGGTAACCATCAAAAACTCAGCTTCCAAAGTCATGTTATATCTTGCAATTTGGTCAAAAGTCGCTTGAGCAATTTTAACTTCTGGTGCTTTGCATTCGATTAATATAAAAATGGAGCCATTAGAATTAAAAACCACAACATCATATCGTTTTCGTAAACCATTAACCAGTAGTACTTTTTCAACGTTTATAAGAGACTTTGGATATTTTTTTTCTTCTAATAAATATTGAACAATATGCTGTCGAACCCATTCTTCGGGTGTAAGAATGATGAATTTTTTCCGGATACTATCAAAAATAGATACTTTATTTTCGCTATTTTTGAATCGAAAAGAATAAGAAGGAAAATTGAGTTTTTGCATTGCACAAAAGTATTAAATAAGTTTTAAGGTTTTTGAATCAAAAATCTAAAATTTGAAATCTAAAATTAAAAATGGATGAAGTTGTAAAGATTGTTAATGATATAAAAGGAGGTAGCATTAAACCAATTTATTTTTTGATGGGAGAAGAGCCTTATTATATTGACAAACTATCCGAATATATTGAAAAAAACATTTTAACTGAAGACGAAAAAGGGTTTAATCAAACCGTATTGTATGGTAGAGATGTTTCCATAGAAGATGTGGTTTCTACAGCAAAACGCTATCCAATGATGTCAGATCGACAAGTGGTGATTGTCAAAGAAGCACAGGATTTGTCCAGAACAATTGATAAAATTGAAAGTTATGCAGAAAACCCAATGCCATCAACGGTTTTGGTGTTTTGTTATAAGTATAAAACGTTGGACAAAAGAAAAAAAGTAACCAAACTTCTAGCCAAAAATGGAGTTGTTTATGAAAGTAAAAAACTCTATGAAAATCAAGTTGGTGATTGGATAAAACGAGTACTTGCTGGTAAAAAATACACCATCGAACCTAAAGCATCGGCAATGTTAGTAGAGTTTTTGGGAACCGATTTGAGTAAAATTAACAACGAACTCGAAAAACTTCAAATAATATTACCTGCAGGAAGTACTATTTCTGCTAAAGATATTGAAGAAAACATCGGATTTAGTAAAGATTATAATGTATTTGAACTCCGAAAGGCAATAGGTGAAAATAACCAACTGAAAGCGTATAAAATTGCCGATAATTTTGCGCAAAATCCCAAAGACAATCCAATCGTTATGACTACGGGATTGGTTTTTGGTTTTTTTATTCAATTACTGAAATACCACGGTCTCAAAGATAAAAATCCTAAAAATGTGGCCTCGGTATTGGGTGTTAATCCTTTTTTTCTTAAGGATTATGATGTGGCTCTCAAAAATTATCCAATGAAAAAAGTAAGTCAAATTGTTGCTTCTCTAAGAGATACCGATGTCAAAAGTAAAGGGGTAGGTGCTAATAGTTTGTCTCAAGCCGATTTATTGCGTGAAATGCTATACAAAATATTCAACTAAAAAAAGAAATAATGCCTTACATCAATTTAAAAATCAGCAATATACTTTGTTTTATTTTTTTTATAACAAACCTCAGTATGGCACAACTTTCAAAAACAAACTCAAAGAAATATAAATCTTTTGATGATTACCCAGTTTATCTAAAAGATGATTTAGGAGTGACCTTTACTGAAAATAAAACAGTTGTAAAACTTTGGAGCCCCAATGTTGAAGAAGCACGAATCAACCTATACAAACATGGAAATGGAGGTAATGCAATTGCGGTTAAAAGTTTACTTTATGACAAAATAACTGGAGTCTGGCAAATTGTATTAAAAGGTAATTATCACAATACTTATTATACGCTACAAGTAAAAAATAAAGGGAATTGGTCTGCAGCAATGCCCGATCCTTATGCAAAAGGGGTAGGCGTTAACGGAAATCGGGGTTTGATATACGATACAAAAAAAACAAATCCAACCAATTGGTTAACAGACAAAGCACCCGCTTTAAAATCGGCTTCGGATATTGTGCTGTATGAGGCGCACGTTAGAGATTTTTCTATTGATTCAACTTCTGGTATTATAAACAAAGGAAAATTTTTAGGTATTGCAGAGAAAAACACCAAAAACGAATTGGGAGAATCCTCTGGATTAGACCATTTGCAAGAATTAGGAATTACACATTTGCATTTACTTCCAGTATTTGATTATAAAAGTGTAGATGAAACAACATTAGACAAAAATCAATACAATTGGGGGTATGATCCACAAAATTACAATGCGTTGGAAGGATCGTATTCAACCAATCCTTTTGATGGGCTAGTTCGCATCAAGGAATACAAGCAAATGATTGTGGCTTTGCATAAAGTAAATATTTACTTGATAATGGATGTTGTTTACAATCATACCAGTTCAACAGCTATTTTTGATGAACTGGTTCCAGGTTATTATTATAGAAGTTGGCCTAATGGAAAACGTTCGGATGCTACTGCTTGCGGAAATGAATTTGCTTCAGATCGAATAATGGGACGCCAATTTATGTTGGAATCTCTAAAATATTGGGTAAAAGAATACCATATCGATGGATTTCGATTTGATCTAATGGCGGTGCACGATATTGAAACGATGAATAGTATATCTAGAGAATTAAAAAAAATAAATCCAAACCTATTTTTATATGGTGAAGGTTGGACAGCGGGGGATTCACCATTGCCAATAGAGAAAAGGGCTTTAAAAAACAACGTCAAAAAATTAAATGATATAGCCGTTTTTTCAGATGATATTCGAGATGGTGTAAAAGGGCATTGGTCAAATGTTGAAGAGAAAGGCTTTGTGAGTGGAAATCCTAATTATAAAGAAGTAATACAATTTGGAATTGTAGCATCAACGAATCATCCACAAATTAAATACGACACCAAACGCAGTTACGCACAATTTCCATACTCAGATAGCCCTTCAAAGGTAATTGGTTATGTGTCTTGCCATGACAACAACACTTTGTATGACAAACTTAAAAAAGCAAATCCAGAGGCTAGTGAAATTGATTTAGTGCAAATGGATAAACTGGCAAATACTATCATTTTGACTTCGCAAAGTATTCCTTTTCTGCACATGGGAGTAGAAATGAAACGCACCAAAATGGGAGTCGAGAACTCTTATAAATCTGCTGACAGTATCAATAAAATAGATTGGAATTTAAAACATGAAAATATTGAGCTGTTTCACTATTATAAAAATCTTATAACATTACGAAAAAATCATCCCGCTTTTAAAATGCCTACCGAAAAAATGATTCAGGAACATTTGGAGTTCTTGACCATTGATTCTCCTTTTTTAATTGGATATACTTTGAAAAATAATGCAAATGGAGACCAATGGAAGAATATTAGAGTGTATTTTAATGGTGATGAAAAAGGAATACAACAAGATATAGTTGGCAATTGGACAATGATTTGTAATGGTTCAATCATTAATTTAGGTGGAATAGAAACCATTCAGAATCAAAGCATTATCATTCCGGGTCAAAGCGCCATAATTTTGTATCAGGAATAATTATTTTAAACAAAAAGTATGCTGAAAAATACCGATATTTGCATCTTTCAAAAAAACAAATACCACAATTATGGGAATGAATAAAAACACTATTTTAGGATGGGCAACCTTAATAATGATACTAATGGGATTATTACTTATTGGATTAGGTGCTTTTCGATATGATGATGTAGCTGGCTGGGGATTTGCCGCTGTAGGATTTGGATTTTTAGCTAATGCTTGGGTATTTAATGCTCTTAAAGGAAGGGTATAATTTGTATTCAAAATCAATAATTAATTACATAATAAATTAAAACATATACTATGTCAGACGATAAGAAAGTAATTTTCTCGATGCAAAAATTGAGTAAAACCTATCAAGGAGCGGATAAACCTGTTCTTAAAAACATCTATTTAAGTTTCTTTTATGGAGCTAAAATTGGTATTTTAGGTCTAAATGGTTCTGGGAAATCTTCATTATTGAAAATTATTGCAGGAGTTGATAAAAATTATCAAGGTGATGTGGTTTTTCAACCGGGATACACAGTAGGTTATTTGGAACAAGAACCTATCCTTGATGATTCAAAAACCGTTATCGAAATTGTTCGTGAAGGTGTTGCAGAAACTATGGCTGTTCTAGAAGAATACAATAAAATCAATGATTTATTTGGTCTTCCGGAAAACTACGAAGATGCTGATAAGATGGACAAGTTAATGGATCGTCAAGCTGCTTTGCAGGATAAAATTGATGCTCTTGGTGCTTGGGAAATTGATACCAAACTAGAAATAGCGATGGATGCTTTGCGTACGCCAGAAGGAGATACACCTATCAAAAACCTTTCAGGTGGAGAACGTCGTCGTGTAGCTTTATGTCGTTTGTTGTTGCAACAACCTGATGTATTACTGCTGGATGAACCAACGAATCACTTGGATGCAGAAAGTGTACTTTGGTTGGAACAACATTTGGCACAATATAAAGGAACAGTAATAGCTGTAACACACGATAGATATTTCTTGGATAATGTTGCTGGTTGGATTCTGGAATTGGATAGAGGAGAAGGTATTCCATGGAAAGGAAACTATTCTTCTTGGTTGGATCAAAAATCAAGTAGAATGGCATTGGAAGAAAAAGTAGCCTCAAAACGCAGAAAAACATTGGAACGTGAACTGGACTGGGTTCGTCAAGGTGCAAAAGGCCGTCAAACCAAACAAAAAGCACGTTTGCAGAACTACGATAAACTTTTGAATGAAGACCAAAAACAATTGGACGAAAACTTGGAAATTTATATTCCAAATGGTCCACGATTGGGTACCAATGTTATCGAAGCCAAGAATGTAGCCAAAGCTTTTGGCGAAAAATTATTGTACGATAATTTGAACTTTACTTTGCCTCAAGCTGGAATTGTTGGGATTATTGGACCAAATGGTGCTGGTAAATCAACCATTTTCAAAATGATTATGGGAGAGCAAAAAACAGATAGTGGTGAATTTTTGGTTGGTGATACTGTGAAAATTGCTTATGTAGATCAAGCACATTCGAATATCAATCCTGATAAATCCATTTGGGAAAATTTTGCCGACGGACAGGAACTAATTATGATGGGTGGAAAACAAGTGAATTCAAGAGCTTATTTATCCCGTTTCAACTTTGGTGGTGGAGAACAAAACAAGAAAGTGTCTATGCTTTCGGGTGGAGAACGTAACCGTTTGCACCTTGCTATGACTTTGAAAGAAGAAGGAAATGTATTGTTACTGGATGAGCCAACGAATGATTTGGATGTAAACACACTTCGTGCTCTAGAAGAAGGTTTGGAAAATTTTGCAGGTTGTGCCGTTGTGATTTCGCACGACAGATGGTTCTTGGATAGAATTTGTACGCACATTCTAGCTTTCGAAGGGGATTCTGAAGTGTATTATTTTGAAGGTGGATTCTCTGATTACGAAGAAAATAAGAAGAAACGTTTGGGTGGTGATTTAACTCCAAAACGATTAAAATACAGAAAATTGATTCGATAATATTCGGTCTTTTTATATAAAAAGTAAAAGAGGATGTCCACAGAAAGGCATCCTCTTTTTTTTAGACAAAAAAACTAATCATTTCTTTTTACCAGAATTTATCATCATTACCACAGTTCCAATTAAACCAATAATTACCAAACCGAAAACAATTACCATTATAAATGCACCGTTTTCCCATGAATAAAGTGATAGATTTTTCATAAAAATAAATTATTTAGAATAATCAAATTTATAACATCAATACGTGTTAAGAAATGACATTTATCATGTTAAACTATTATTCTAAAAATTTTATTTTCAATTCTGGCGACGGTATCATGCAACTTTCTTTTTTGCCATACCATTTGTATCTATTTCTGGCAATGTTGTCGTATAAATGATTTCTGATTCCAGTTGGTATAATTTTAAAAATAACTCCAAGCGAAAATAATCCATTTAAATTTTTGGCAATTTGCAAAGCAGCATCCGATTTGTAGTAATAAGCTACACCTGGTTCGTACAGAATAACACTGTCAATATTTTTGGAATCAACTCCAATATAAGTAAGGATTTCTTGTCCCAATTTTGATTGCAATGCCACGAATCGAAAGTCATCTTTTTTGTCGTGTTTGATAATAAATTGCACCGCCGAATTACAGAGATTGCAAACACCGTCGAAGAGTATTATTTTTTTATGGAGAGGGAGGTTTTGCATTATTAAAGTTTCTAAAAAACTTTGTCAAAGTTCAAAACTTTGACAAAGTTGTGTTACGGAATATTACTTCTTCCCGTGTTCAACAAATTCCAATTCATCCAAACTTACTTTCGAAGTAAACACGCCATAATTCACAACAGCTTTATTTTTTTCGATTTTATCAATACTTCCAACCGATTTTCCATCTAGCATACGCACGCGATCTCCCACCTTTAAAATAACATTCGGTTTTACAATTACAGGCTTTAATTTCTTTAATTTCTTTTCCTTTCGGATTTCTTCCACAACGACTGTAACCTCTTGAATGATTTCTTTTTTCTTTTCAATAATGGCTTTGACTTCTTTGGGAGTCGCCTTTATGCGTTTTGAGTTTTCTATTTCTATAATTTTTAAAAACTCACCAATTAGGTCTTTTTTGTTTTTATTATTGAAATATTTTTCGGCTATATCTTCAATTTTCTGACCTATATAAATCGTTTTCTGGTTGCTGTCGTACAATTCTTGATAGCTTTCCAGTTTTTGTTTGATTTTGACATTGATAGTTTCCATTTTCTTGCCTTCCTCACGCGCTTTGGTCTCTTCTTCTTTAAGTGTTTGAGACGTTTTTTCCATTTTGGAGCGCTCTTTTTGCAAGTTGGCTATTGTTTTGTCAAAACGAACTTTCCCAACTTCAATTTTCTTTTTGGCTCGGTTGATTAAGCTAAAAGGAATTCCGTTTTTTAAAGCGACTTCAAAAGTAAATGAACTTCCCGCTTGTCCCAATGCCAATTTGTACATTGGTTCCAATGATTTTTCATCAAAAAGCATGTTGGCATTCGTAGCGCAAGGCAGTTCGTTTGCTAATATTTTTAGGTTCGAATAATGCGTTGTGATCAATCCGAAAGCTTCACGGTGGTAAAACTCTTCCAAGAATATTTCGGCCAAAGCACCACCCAATTCAGGATCGGAACCGGTACCGAATTCATCAATAAGGAACATGGTTTTCTTATTACACTTCTTCAAAAAATAGTTCATGTTCTTCAAACGGTAACTATAAGTACTTAGATGATTTTCAATAGATTGATTATCTCCAATATCTGTCAGTATTCTATCAAAAAGAAAAGTTTCGCTTCGTTCATGAACTGGAATTAACATACCCGATTGTAACATTAATTGCAACAATCCAACGGTTTTCATCGAAATAGTTTTTCCACCTGCATTCGGTCCTGAAATAACAATTATTCTATTTTCCTGACTCAGTTCAATTGTTTGTGGATGGGTAATTTCCTTTTTTTGTTTGTTGCTTAAATATAAAATAGGGTGAAAGGCATCTCTAAAATAAAGACGACGGTCTTCTGTTATTTTTGGTAAAATTCCATTTATTCTGTTCGCATATTTTGCTTTGGCTGCAATCACATCAATATCGCTCAAGAAATCTTGATATTGAATCAATAATGGTAAAAAAGGCCGAATATCATTTGATAATTGCTTTAATATTCGAGTGATTTCTTCTTTTTCTTCGTATTCAAGATTACTTAATTCTCGAGAATAATTCAATGTAGCTTCGGGCTCTATATAAGCAATGCTTCCTGTTTTGGAACTTCCCAAAATAGAACCTTTTACTTTTCGCCTATACATTGCTAAAACGGCCAAAACACGGCGATTTTGAACAAAACTTTCTTTAATATCATCCAAATAACCCAATCCATTATATTGAGACAATGCCATTCCAAAACTTTGGTTCATTTTGCCACGAACTGAATTCATATTGCGGCGAATGTTTAATAATTCTGGTGAAGCGTTATCTTTTATTTCACCATATTTATCAACAACAACATCTACTTTGGTGATAATTTCTTTGGTAAGTTGAATCCCAGAACCTTTGGTACACAAATAAGGGTAATAATCATTGAATTTATTTAAAAAAGCCAATAAAAAATTAGTAGTTTCTGATATTGTAGCAATTTTTCTAAATCCTCCTACTTCAAGAAAACTATCTTCTATAGCTAGGAATTTTATTTCATAAGTAATTGCATCAAAACCGTGATTGGGTATCGCATTGTTATTTTGGAAAGACGAAACATACTCCGAAGTTTGCATTAAGGCACTCATCAAGGTTTCTTTGTCTTTAAAAGGGATTATCTCAAGAGCCTTTTGTTTTCCAATATCAGTATTGCAAATTTCGGAAATCGTTTCGAGAACCGTTGGAAATTGTAAATCTTGTAACGTTTTTTCGGTAATGGAGATCATTATTATGCTTTAATTTTTCATTACAAAAATAAGACTATTTTAAGGAAGAAACATAGGGTTATTTCACGTAGATTGACATATTATAAACCACAGCGACTTACTAAGAACATTAATGTTTTTGTTTGTCAATTTTTCTAATCTCTTTTGAATCTTCATGTATCTTTGTGAAATAAACTTTTAATATGCAAATCAACTTAAATCCTTCTTGGCAAACTATATTATCTGAGGAAATAGAGAAACCTTATTACCTGGAATTGATGGATCTTGTTAATGAAGAATATAAAAATTCGGTTTGTTTTCCTCCAAAAGAATTGATTTTTTCGGCTTTTAATTCTTGTTCGTTTGAAGAAGTAAAAGTGGTTATTATTGGCCAAGATCCGTATCACGGAGAGGGAGAAGCCAATGGTTTGTCATTTTCGGTAAATGATGCAGTTCGAATTCCGCCTTCGTTGCGTAATATTTATAGAGAATTAACTGTAGATCTCGATTCTATTTTTTTGCCAACAACAGGTAATCTAGAGTGTTGGGCCCAACAAGGTGTTTTACTTCTGAATGCTTCTTTAACGGTAAGAAAAGATAGTCCCAATAGTCATAAATACCTAAAATGGAATTTGTTTACAGATGCTGTAATACATAAGATATCTGATGAAAAAGAGAATGTAGTTTTTATGCTTTGGGGTAGTTTTGCACAAAAAAAAGGGGGTAAGATCAATCGGGAAAAGCATTTGATTTTAGAATCCGGGCATCCTTCGCCAATGAGCGCCAATCAGGGGAAATGGTTTGGAAATAAACATTTTAGTCAAGCAAATTTATATTTAGAGAAAAATAATTTAGTACCAATTCAATGGATTATATGATCAAAAATCAATTTAAAATAGTATTTACATTCCTATTTATCAGTGTAATTTCAGTTACTTGTAATGCACAAAATGTGCTTAAAAAAGCTTTGGCGACAGATAATGAAAAGATAAAAAAAGTAATGGATCATCCTGAAGCATTTGAACTTCAGATTATTTATACTCAAATTATTCGAGGGAAAAATAATAAAATCACCTTAAAAGATTATACTTATAACCTCAACAAAGACCACTATTTCTATCCTGCCAGCACGGTTAAATTTCCTATTGCTGTTATGGCTTTAGAAAAATTAAATAGTATTCCGAATACTTCAACAAACAGTCAATTTACGATAGAAGGGAATCCTAATAGCATAAATTTTGTAGAGGAAATTTCTAAAATTTTTGCCGTGAGTGATAATGATGCGAGTAATAATTTGTTTGAGTTTATAGGCTTTGATTATTTGAACAAAAATATGGAATCGAAAGGATTAAAGCCATTCAGAGTCAATCATCGGTTATCAACTCCAAATTCAGGCCGTAAGACCATTAAATCTATTACATTAACAAAAGATGATCAAACCACACAAAATTTCCCTTCCTATACTACCCAAAAATACAGTCCTTTGCAATTAAACAAAACCAAAAAAGGAAATGGATATTTAGAAAACGATACACTTGTAAAAGAACCTTTTGACTTTTCGAATAAGAATTACTATCCGCTTGAAACCTTACATAATACTTTGAAAAGAATCGTATTTCCAAATAACTTCAAAGAAAGCGAACGGTTTTATATTACTGAAAAAGACAGGGAATTTATCCTCTTTTCGATGCAAAACTTACCCAAAAATGCAGGTTACGATCCTGTAGAATATTATGATGGCTATTGTAAATTTTTCATGTTTGGAGATACGAAAGAAAATATTCCGGCTTCAATTAAAATATACAATAAAGTAGGTGATGCGTATGGAACGCTTACCGATTGCGCTTACATTGTCGATTCTGAAAAAAATATTGAATTTATGGTTTCGGCTACATTATTGGTGAATAAAGATGGAATTTTTAACGATAATATCTATGAATATGATGAAGTTGGCTTTCCGTTTTTGGCTGAGTTGGGAAGACAACTTTATTTGTTGAACACAAAGTAAATTGAATAACCAAATGCCTTAGCCCCGAGTGAAGTGAAAAGCCCGGAGACTCGCTTGCTTACATTTTATGAAGGGGCAAAGCGACCAAAGGAAGCTCTTGCAACTGTATAAAAATGTTGCTAGCGAGATGAGGACTTGAAACGGAAAGCGGGAAAAGCTCCAATAAAAAATTAGACTCTAGATGCAATTCTGTAGCTTATTCCAATGTTAAAGCTCCCAAGATTTCTTCGGATAGAAAGGGACCTCCTGGATATTTTGCAGTATAATCTAGATTCAACCATACTTGATTGCGCTCGTCAATGTGGTAATTGATTTGCTTATTTTGGCTTTCATCGACAAATAAAACGTTTTTGATAATGTAATTTACTTTTTCAAGATCTTTGATATTGCCGATTAAAATTTCAGGATAAATATGGCCTTTTGTATGAATCAATCTTGGTGTACCTCCAATGGATTTTATTGCGGCAGCCATTAAAACGGAATGGTCATCGCAATCACCAGAAAAAAAGAGCAACGATTCACGTGCGGTGGCAATGTAATCTCCATTTTTAGGATCATTTACATAGTTCCATCGGCTATTGATTTCTTTGAAAACTGCAAAACACTGAATCAGATTTCTATAATCAGAATAGCCTCTAATGTTCTTAAAATGCTTGGTTGTGGCCATGATGGCAAAATTTCGCACTTTGGGGTTTTCATATTCAATGGCTTTTACGATTTCGTCTTTGTTGGGAAATGGCAGTAACTTGGCAATGATGATATCCTGTGGAAATGGATTATTATTCATGGTATACAGCATCGAATTGTAATCGTCAAAAACAGAATTAAAACTAAAATTCCCAAACAAACTTCCATAAATAAGCACCAAAAAATAGAGCGCCAAACACACGATAATTATGGTTCGCAATGTGTACAAAGCGAAATGAATTAATGCTAGAACGATGATAAAAAGTAGTATTCTATCCAGATTGAAAAACCAATGCGGATCGATTAAATTTTGGTGAAGTACTATAAATGTTGGAATGGTAATGAGAATACTTAAAAAAAAGATAACAAAACTATCCCAAGGTTTTTTCAACTGAAACCGCCATGATGAAATATTCTTCCAACTAAAATCTAAAAGCGGTTCCTGACTACCAGATTTTAAATCCTTTTTAGGAAGAAACTTGGACCTTACCAGATAAAAATTCTCTTTGTTAAGTTGTATCATAATACCCAAAAGTTGGGGCTTGTATTGCTTTTTTTTAAGTTACTAAGATACTAAGTTTCTAAGTCACTAAGCTTTTTTTTGTTACTAAGTTATTACAAAGTTGCTAAGCTACATATATGGTAAGTCTTTAAGAGTCTTAGGAGCTTAGAAACTTAGAATCTCAGCAACTCATTTCACACATTAATATCCTTAAAATCATTCAAAATGGCATACCGAATCATATTGGTAAACGCCTCACTGTCCAATTTTGGGATTTCAAGAATTGAATTCAGCAAAGTAGTATCATACTCGTTGGGATTGGTAATAAAATAAGGTTTTAAATGCTTACCTATACTTTCATAATACAACTTTTCGATGGTATTTCTGTATTGGAAATCGATTGGATTTTTGATTAAAGTAAAATTGGTATATCCAACCTCTTTCATAATCAACTGAAGTCCTTTTACAATATTGAAACTTTTATCATTTACGATATTTAACTGTTCGATATCGTCACGTTCAAAAGTATTAACAATCACTCGGGCTACATAATCAACAGGAATAATGTTCAAGCCAGTTTCTTCATTTATAATAAAACGAACATTTTCTTGCTCGCCTTTTCGTTGTGAGGTAAAGTGGAAAAACTTTGCCAAAAGATAAAACACCATGTATTTCGGAATGAAATAAGGACTTTCCGTTCCTAACATTTTACCACCTATCACGCTTGGTCTGAGAATCTGGAAAGGCAATTCCAAAGCTTTACATTCCTGTGCAATGAAATTTTCGGAATGGAATTTGGCATCCTCATACGCATTGCGGTGCTCGGGAGTAAAATCGAGGTTGTGAAAATCATTATCAATCAACCCTTCTCGGATTCCGGATGAAAAAGCGGTGCCGATATAAATGAATTTCTTTATAAAAGGCGAAAAAGTTTTAAAAAGGGATTTGGTTATTTCAGCATTTTCATCAAAAATCTTTTCTTTTAGGTTTTCGTCCGTAGATAAATTAACGTAACCCGCAGAATGAATAAAGTACCCTCCTTTTATTTTTTCTGAAAAAGTATCTTGGAGATTTGCTAAATCCGAATCAATAATTTCGATATATTGATGTAGGTTTACTAAACCACTTTTTTGCAAAAGTAAAGGAGTATAATCGCTGGTCAAAAGTTCATTAATACGATCTAATGCACTGACTTTTCCTTTGTTTCTGGCAATTATAAAAAGTTTCCCGTTTTTGTTGTCTTTTATAAAAAGTTCCAGAATATCATACATAATATGCGATCCCAAAACTCCTGTAGCTCCCGTAAGTATTATTTTCATTGTTGAATTTTTCAAAAAGTAAAGATAGTTTTAAAAAAAGGAATGAAGAAGTTAAAAAAGTGGACTTAAAAAAGAACTTTGTTTCATATTTATTGAGATAAAAATGCGATACTTTGCTCACGAATAGCCCACAATTGTTCAAAATTGGTTGTGCTATTTGAGTTGAGTAACCAATTTTTAATAAAATTTTGATGATACTCGATTTTGAATTTTCCTACTTGATAAGGTTCTATTTCGATTTCTTCTAATATATCCTTTTCGATTTTAACAAAATCCGATTTGGGAGTTGTACAATCAATTCGATTTTCATCAATTTTTAAGTAACAATGGGCTTCTGGGATGAAATCAATGCTGTTATCAGAGAGAATGGTTCCAATTTTGGTGTTGATTTCGTTCATTTTGTAAATTCCAATAATGAGTTTAATATTTGGAATTTTATTTTGATCTGCCACTTCTTTTAAAAAAGCATGCTTAGAACTGCAAGTTCCTTTGTTTTCTTTTAAAATTAATGACAAATCTTCTCGATTGGTATTTCGACCGTAGGGTATGTTTTTTACGTAAATCAATAAGTCTTCCCAAGAATTAATTCCTAAATTTTGAATATGTTGAGTAAATGAATCTGAAGACGAAAATACTTTTTTAGTCATTTATATTGCCTTTAAATCTGAAACAACAATTCTGAAACCATCGGGATCAAGAAACATTTTTCCGTTGTGATTCCAAAATGGATTTTTTGAAGTAATGAAAGAAATATTATTATCAGTAAGTCTATTTATAAACAAATCAAATTCTGAAATCGTTGCGGGATAAAGCACTATTACATCGTCTTCATCGCAAGTATGTTGCGCTTTTGTTTCTGATTGAGTAAATTCAAAATGCCAATCTAAGCCTGATTTACCAATAAAAACTCCATCATAATTATTGTGCTTTTGAAAACCTCCTAAACGCTCAAAACCTAGAATATTTACATAGAAATTCTCTAATTTGACTATATTATGGGTATGTCTTGCTATTCTTAATTTCATATAGTAAATAAATTTTCTGCTAATTTTTCTAGCGTATATACAATCAACTCATCCACTGCTTTGTATGGATCACCACTGAAAGTTCCATTGGCACGGTTGGCAATAATGGCGTTCAGTGACAGCGCCTGATGCCCTAAAAGTGCCGAAAGCCCATAAATAGCAGATGTTTCCATCTCAAGATTGGTGATTCTGGTTCCTTCAAAAAGGAAATTATCCATTTTAGAATTTAAACTTGAATCCTGTATATTCAAACGCAAAACTCGACCTTGTGGACCGTAAAAACCACCTGCTGTAGCCGTGATTCCTTTGTGCATTTTGTCGCTTTCTATTCTTTTTTCCAATACAGAAGAACAAGGAACAACTATAGGTTTTCCTTTTCGTAAATCCCAATTGGTGTGTTGAATAAATGCATTTTCCATATCGTCATTAGAAACAGCATCAATCAAATAAGAGCGGAGCATATTGTCTAGTCCCAATCCAAATTGAGACATCACAAAACTATCCACAGGAATATCAGCGTGCAAAGAACCTGATGTTCCTATTCGGATAATATTTAGTGACGTTAGTTTTTCTTTTGGTTTCCTGGTTTCTAAGTCAATATTAACAAGTGCATCCAGTTCATTGATGACAATATCTATATTATCAGGACCAATTCCGGTGGACATCACCGTTAATCGTTTGCCTTTATAAGTTCCTGTTTGAGTTTTGAATTCTCTTTTTTGGGTAGTAAATTCAATGGAATCGAAGTGTTTGGTGATTTTTGACACTCTATCTTGATCCCCTACAAAAATAATATCGTGGGCAATGTGTTCTGGTTTTAAATTAAGATGATACACACTCCCATCAGGATTGAGTATTAATTCGGATTGTTGTATAGCCATTTTAAAAAAAGTTTAAGAGTTTAAATGTTTAATATAGTTTAACGGTTAGGGTGGTTTAAGACATAAAAACAGATTTAAACTTTTAAACCATTTTTAAATCATATTAAACCCTTCGCTTTACCCTCCAACACGTTTTACTTTAAAGCCTTTTTCTTTTAAAATGATCATTATTTTATCGCGATAATCGCCTTGAATAATAATGGAATCATCTTTGAAAGTACCGCCAACACTCAGTTTGGTTTTAATTTCTTTGGCTAGGATTTTAAAATCTTCATCGGTTCCTTCGTACCCTTCGATGATAGTAGTTGCTTTACCTTTTCTTTTTTCGAATTTGCAAATCATAGGTTCTTTTTGAACGTATAATTCATGCGCTTCTTTTTCAATTTCCTCCTCAGGAGCTATTTCATGATCCGGAAAAAGATTTTTTAATTGGTCTTGTAAATCCATATATTTTTAATTCTAAAAAAAAATCTCAAATTTTAAAAACAAATCCCAAATCCCAATTGTAATACATTGGAATTTGGAATGAAATTTGTTTCTCATTTACTCTCCCTTCGGGGGCAGAGGGGCAATTAGTCCTAAGTCAACTAAACGTTCGTATAAATAGTCTCCTGCAGTAATATCCTCGAATTTTTTTGGATTTTCAGCATCAATACAATTTTCTAAACAATTTAATTTCATGTCACTTACGGGATGCATAAAAAACGGAATAGAATAACGTGAAGTTCCCCATAATTCTCTAGGCGGGTTTACCACCTGATGAATTGTAGATTTTAGTTTGTTATTGGTATGACGTGACAACATATCACCTACATTAATGACCAATTCATCCGGTTCTGCAATGGCATCAATCCAATCACCATTATGATTTTGAACTTGCAATCCTTTGCCTTGAGCACCCATCAACAAAGTAATCAGGTTGATGTCACCATGAGCTGCAGCACGAATTGCATTCTCTGGCTCTGATGTAATAGGAGGGTAGTGAATAGGCCTTAGGATTGAATTTCCATCTTTGGCATATTCGTCAAAATAGAATTCATCCAATCCAAGGTGCAAAGCCAAGGCTCGCAATACATAAACTCCTGTTTTTTCAAGCATTTGATAGGCTTCTTTACCTACAATATTAAAACGGGGTAATTCTTTTACTTCAACATTATCTGGATATTCTGAAGCGTATTTGGAATCTTCATCCACATATTGACCAAAATGCCAAAACTCTTTTAAATCCCCTTCTTTTCGGCCTTTGGCATGTTCTTTTCCAAAAGAAACATAACCTCTTTGTCCTCCAATTCCTGGAATTTCATAGCTGTGTTTGGTGTCTAATGGTAAAGAAAAGAAATTTCGAATTTCACCATACAACTCATCAACTAATTGATCGTTTAAAAAATGCCCTTTGAGCGCTACGAAGCCAATATCTTCGAATGCACTTCCGATTTCATTTACAAATTTTTGTTTACGTTTCGGGTCGTCCGAAAGGAAATCACGCAAGTCAACACTAGGAATGTTTTGCATATTATGTCTGTATTTAATACTTTAGAAGTCTTAAACTTCGTAACTACAAATATAAAGAATAAAACAGATAAGTCATTTCAAAAATTAGGTATAATTTAAATTATTATAACAATTAACATCAATCCTGTTATATTTTTCTATCTTTGAAAAGCACCAATAAATAGACCAAAAATGAATTTTGACCAAAAAAACCTATCCAACGATACTTTATTAGATTTATACAAAAGAATTTTAAAACCAAGACTTGTTGAGAAAAAAATGTTAATTCTCATTCGTCAGGGAAAAGTGTCCAAATGGTTTTCGGGCATTGGACAAGAAGCAATTTCTGTTGGAATTACCGCAGCACTAGACAATGACGAATACATATTACCTATGCACCGCAACTTAGGAGTATTTACAGGAAGAGATATTCCTTTATCTCGATTATTTTCGCAATGGCAAGGCAAAGCCAATGGTTTTACCAAAGGAAGAGACCGAAGTTTTCACTTTGGAACACAAGAATATAAAATTATCGGAATGATTTCGCATCTGGGACCTCAACTGGGTGTTGCAGACGGAATAGCATTAGCCAATAAACTTAAGAAAAACGGAAAAGTAACAGCCGTTTTTACTGGCGAAGGGGCAACCAGCGAAGGAGATTTTCATGAAGCTTTGAATATAGCAGCAGTATGGGATTTGCCCGTTCTGTTTGTAATCGAAAATAACGGATACGGCTTATCAACTCCAACCAATGAACAATACCGTTGCGAAAACCTAGCCGACAAAGGAATAGGATACGGAATCGAGAGTTATATTGTAGATGGGAATAATATTTTAGAAGTTTATAATCTAATTACCGAGTTAAAAACTTCAATGTCCGAAAATCCACGCCCCATTTTATTGGAGTTCAAAACCTTCCGAATGCGAGGACATGAAGAGGCTAGTGGTACCAAATATGTTCCGCAGGAATTAATGGATTTATGGGCTGTTAAAGATCCTGTGGACAATTACAGAAACTATTTGCTTCAAAATAATATTCTTACCAAGGAATATGATGATTTTTTACATTCAGAAATAAAAAAAGATATTGATGAAAGCTGGGCTATGGCCAATGCAGAATCCGAAATCACACCTACTTATGAAGGAGAATTAAACGATGTTTATCAGCATTATACTCATGAAGAATTTCAACCGAATTCGGAAACAGAAAACATCCGTTTTATAGATGCCATTTCGAGTAGTTTGCGTCAATCTATGGAAAGGCATGAGAACTCAGTTATTATGGGACAAGATATAGCTGAATACGGAGGTGCTTTTAAAATCACTGATGGATTTGTATCTCAATTTGGTAAAGATCGTGTTCGGAATACACCCATTTGCGAAAGCGCTGTCGTTTCAACGGCCATGGGATTGTCTATTAACGGTTACAAAGCGATTGTCGAAATGCAATTTGCCGATTTTGTTTCGACAGGATTCAACCCAATTGTGAATTTATTGGCAAAGTCACATTACCGTTGGCTGGAGAAAGCCGATGTTGTGGTCAGGATGCCTTGCGGTGGCGGCACTCAAGCAGGTCCTTTTCATTCGCAAACCAATGAGGCCTGGTTTACCAAAACACCGGGTTTGAAAGTCGTTTATCCAGCCTTTCCGTATGATGTAAAAGGGTTGCTGAATGCATCTATCAATGACCCAAATCCTGTTCTATTTTTTGAACACAAACAATTGTACAGGAGTTTGTCGCAGGATGTCCCAACAAACTATTATACCATTCCATTGGGGAAAGCAGCTTTACTCAAAGAAGGAAATGATGTCACTATTATTTCTTTTGGTACTACAGTACACTGGGCTTTGGAAACTTTAGACAAAAACCGGGATATAAAAGCAGATGTATTGGATTTAAGAACACTTCAACCTCTGGATATCGAAGCTATTTTTACATCGGTTAAAAAAACGGGAAGAGTTATAATCTATCAGGAAGATTCAATGTTTGGCGGTATTGCTAGCGACATTTCGGCATTGATTATGGAAAATTGCTTTGAATTCTTGGATGCACCTGTAAAACGTGTGGCGAGTTTGGATTCTCCGATTCCGTTTACAAAAGCACTGGAAGATCAATATTTGCCGAAAGGCCGATTTGAAAGGGAATTGAAAGCGCTTTTGGAGTATTGATAAAAAGCATTAGGGCTAGACCCCATTAGGGCAAGGGGGCTACTTCTCATACCGCTCATTTGCCCCCTTACCCTAATACGGTCGGGCTATTTGCGCTACTTCGGTAGCCAGCGTCTATCCCTCTCGCAATCCCGTTTTCATAACAATATTTATTGGAATTTTATCTTTGTCAAAGTTTAAAACCTTGGCAAAATCCATAAAAAAAGAGGCTGTCTAAATTTTAGACAGCCTCTTTTGATTGAAATAAACAGATACAACATCAACTCGCAAAGAGCAAAATAAGCAATTGTGCAACCAGAATTCTACTAATGGTAACCAAAGGATAAACCGTAGCATACGATTGATTAGGGATATCAGAATCCAAATATTTAGTACTAAAAGCCAAAGCTGCAGGATCTGTATAAGAACCACTCATAATACCAACCATTTGATAAAAATTAAGCTTGAATACAAATCTACTAATCAACACCAAAACTGTTAATGGAATAAAAGTGATATAACAACCATAATAAATCCACATCCAACCATTATTTGAAATAAAATTATCATAGAAACCATGTCCCGCTTTAATACCCACTGCAGCAAAGAACAAACAAATTCCGAAGTCTTTCATAAAATGAATCGCTCCATTATTGATGTAAGAGTGAATTGCCCCAACACCGCCATATCTACTAATGAATAAAGCTGCTAATAGCGGTCCTGCAGCCAAACCTAATTTTAGTGGCACTGGCAAAGAAGGAATCATAATAGGAATTGAACCAATAATAACACCAAAAATTAATCCGCCAAAAAGGGAAAGAAAATCAGGTTCTAATAATAATTTTTTTGAATTTCCAATAACTTTTTCTACTTCAAGAATGGCTTGTCTATCTCCAACCACCATTAAAGTATCTCCATAAAACAATTCCAAAGAAGGCTGTGCTAAAATTTCTAAACCAGATCGGATTACACGAGTTACTTTTACATCATATTGATTGTATAAATCCAACTCTGCTAATGTTTTATGAATGGCGGTTTTGTGAGTTACACTAACGATTCTTGTAGTTACATCATCTTCAGATTCAATAAATAAATCCGTAGAAACTTTTCCGACGATTTTAACAAAGGAATCAATGTCTTTTTGTTTTGCAACAACCATTAAAACATCTTTATCTTTAATGACAGAATCCAAAGAGGGAGCATAAACTACTTTTGTACCACTTTGTTTTTGTCTAGAAATAATTACATTTTCTATTTTGAATTCTTTGAATACTTGCTTGATAGTTTTACCAATAACTTCCGATTTTGTTACTCTGCATTTTTGACGAACAATTACATTTTCATGGTCTTTGTTTTTTTCTTTAAGCAAAGTCACTTCTTTCTTTAAATCAATTTTTAAAAAGCTTTTTGACAAAATTATAAGAATGATTATTCCAAAAACTCCAATTGGATAAGTTATAGCATAAGCAATAGCAGGGTCAGAAAAGTGATCAACTGGAAGATTCAATTGTTTTTGAATTTCAATAAGGGTTGATTTTGCAGCTCCTAAACCAGGAGTATTGGTAACAGAACCAGACATTAATCCAACTGCATTTTCAATTTTCACATTAGCAAGTAAGTGAATTAAATAAGTAATAATTCCTCCTAAGAACACAGTTCCAACGCCCAAAGCATTAAAAACCAATCCTTCTTTTTTGAAAGACGAAAAAAATGTTGGTCCAACTTGAATACCTATACCATATACAAAAAGAATTAAACCAAACTCTCTAACAAATTGTATTAACTCAGAATTCATTGTGAATCCCAAATGTCCCAAAAAGAGACCTACAAACATTACAGCAGAAACACCTAAAGAAACATTCCCTATTTTAAGTCTACCTGCAAAGAAACCAACGCTAATAGCCATAAATAAAACTATCAATGACTGTGTCATCTCCGGCTCATCTGTCGGAGTAAACAAAAATCTTAACCATTCAAACATAATTATATAAGATTATTGGTGAATAATGATGTAAATGAATCAATAAATTTACTAATTTTATATGATAAAAATCATTTAATAAAAATTTTCATAATAATAAACTCATTAATTTAAATATAAAGAATAAATCAAAACCCTCTGTACCCCCCGTAAAATACGAAAACGTTTGCGTATATTTTTCTTTGAACATGATAAATGTCAGCTTTTATCTTCAATAGCTAAAGTATCTTTGAGTAGAAATTAAAACTAAGAATTATATAAATACAAAAGACCATGAAAAACATCAAAATCATTCAGGAATTACACAATTTAGGAATTACAGGTTACCATGAAGTTGTTTACAACCCTTCTTATGAAGAATTATTTAAAGCTGAAGTTTCTAATAAAAGAAAAGGATACGAAAAAGGAGCTTTAACTGACACTGGTGCTGTAGCTGTAAAAACAGGAGTTTTTACAGGACGTTCTCCTAAAGACAGATACATTGTTAAAGACGCAACATCAAGAGACACTATATATTGGGACGATAAAGTAAATTTTCCAACAACTCAATCAATTTATGAAGATTTAAAAGGGCTTGTTCTAAAACAACTTTCTACTTCTCCAAAATTATATGTAGTTGATGCATTTTGCGGAACAAATGAAGATACAAGATTAAAAGTTCGTTTTGTTATGGAAGTGGCTTGGCAAGCACATTTTGTTACTAATATGTTTATTAGACCATCAATATACGAATTGGAAAATTTTGGACAACCTGATTTTATCGTAATGAACGGTTCAAAAACTGTAAATCCAAATTGGAAAGAACAAGGATTAAATTCTGAAAACTTTGTAATGTTCAATCTTACTGAAAAAATTCAAATTATTGGAGGAACTTGGTACGGTGGAGAAATGAAAAAAGGGATGTTCGCAATGATGAACTACTACTTACCGCTTAAAGGAATGGCTTCAATGCACTGTTCTGCAAACGTAGGTGAAAAAGGCGATGTTGCTGTATTCTTCGGACTATCTGGAACAGGAAAAACTACATTATCTGCCGATCCAAAAAGATATTTGATTGGTGATGATGAGCACGGATGGGACAACAATGGAGTATTTAATTACGAAGGTGGATGTTATGCGAAAGTAATTGACTTATCAGAAGATAATGAACCAGACATCTGGAGAGCGATCAAGAGAGATGCTTTATTAGAAAATGTTATCGTTGACGAGTACGGAGAAATTGATTACTACGATCACTCAATCACTGAAAACTCTAGAGTTTCTTACCCAATTTATCATATTAACAAAATTGTATTGCCATCAAAAGCAGGTCATGCAAGCAAAATCATCTACCTTTCTGCTGATGCCTTTGGAGTATTGCCTCCAGTATCAATCTTAGACGAAGATCAAGCTCAATACCACTTTTTATGCGGATACACTTCAAAATTAGCAGGAACTGAAAGAGGAATTACTGCTCCAGAACCTTCTTTCTCACCAGCATTTGGTGAAGCTTTCTTAACATTACACCCAACAATGTATTCTAAAACATTAATTGGAAAAATGAAAGAACACGGAGCTAAAGCATACTTGGTAAACACAGGTTGGAACGGTACTGGAAAAAGAATTTCGCTTAAAAACACAAGAGCTATCATTGATGCTATTATCAACAGTGAAATCGATGCTGCCGAAACTACAACAATTCCGTTCTTGAATTTGACTATCCCAACTGCATTAACCAATGTTAGCGAAGGAATTCTTGACCCAAGAGACACCTACAAAGATGTAGCGGAATGGGAAAGTAAAGCAAAAGATTTATCAGAGCGTTACATTAAAAATTTCGAACAATACACAGATAATGAAGAAGGAAAACGTTTAGTCGCTGCTGGACCTTCTTTGGAAGCTGTTTTAAATTAGTAAGTTAAAAATAATTATTTAGGATTGGTTTTAAAACATCTATTGATATTGCATAAAAATATCAGTAGATGTTTTTTATTTAACAAATAATTATTGTAACGTTAAAATAATAATTGGTTTGTATTTAATTAATCCTCTATATTTGCAAAAGAAACAAAGAGTTATCTAAATTTATAAAGTTATGTTATCAATTCAATTACATCATCATCATTCTCATAATTGCTCTCAAGCGATGTGTTAATGGTATGCGTGTAAATCACAATAATCTAAACCCGTTTGAGTACATCAAACGGGTTTTTTATTACCCAAATTTTGTACTCAAGCTTTAATCTAAACAAAATACAAAAAAAACTAAAAATGAGTACACTTAAAATTGCCATTCAAAAATCAGGACGTTTAAACGAAGAAAGTATCCAAATTCTTAAAGATGCTGGTATCTCTATCGATAATGGAATCGATCAATTAAAAGCAGAAGCTTCCAATTTTCCTTTAGAGGTTTTGTATCTACGAAATTCAGATATTCCTCAATATTTAATTGATGGAGTTGTAGATATTGCTATCGTTGGAGATAATTTATTGGTTGAAAAAGGGAAAAACATTGAGGTAATTCAAAAATTAGGTTTTTCAAAATGCAAAGTTTCTGTTGCTGTACCCAAAGCATTTAATTATAAATCCGTAAAAGATTTAGAAGGAATGCGCATTGCAACTTCTTATCCAAACACGGTAATTGATTTTTTTAATTCTAAAGGAGTAACGGTTGACATTCACCAAATTTCTGGTTCAGTAGAAATCGCTCCAAATATAGGCTTGGCAGATGCAATTGTCGATATTGTTTCTAGCGGAAGCACTTTATTTAAAAATAATTTAAAAGAAGTTGAGGTTATTTTTAAAAGCGAAGCCGTATTAGCAGTTTCTCCAAAAGTAAGCCCGGAATCTCAAAAAATAATTGACACATTAAAATTCCGAATAGAATCAGTTTTAAGAGCTAGAAAATCGAAATACATTTTGATGAATATTCCAAATGACAAAATTGAAGCTGTTGGAAAAATTCTACCTGTATTGCGAAGCTTAACCGTTTTACCATTAGCCCAAGAAGGCTGGAGCAGTGTACACTCGGTAATTGATAAAGATACTTTTTGGGAAGTAATTGACCAACTCAAAGAAGTTGGCGCCGAAGGAATTCTAGTTTGCCCAATTGAAAAAATGGTACTTTAGACCCCTAACCCCTAAAGGGGAATTTTAAAATAAGAATAAAAATTTAAAATATTAGGAATACATTATAAAATACAGGCTACCTCTCCTGTATCAATTCCCCCTTTAGGGGGCTAGGGGGTAAACAATGAACAAAATATACAATCCAAAACCAGAAACTTGGTCAACTATTTTAGAAAGACCAACAAAAACAGTTGATGATATCGAGGCAACTGTAAAAGGAATTTTCAAGGAAGTTCAGTCTAAAGGGGATATTGCTGTGGCAAAATATACGTCTCTTTTTGATGGTGTTTCAGTTCCAGATTTAGAAGTTTCCAAAGCAGAAATAGAAACTGCGATTGCATCCATTTCAGAAGAATTAAAACAAGCCATTCAATTGGCAAAATCAAACATAGAAAAATTTCACGCTGCACAAAAAACAAATCCAATAGTTGTTGAAACCATTGAAGGTGTTAATTGTTGGCAAGAGAAAAGACCGATTCAAAAAATTGGTTTGTACATTCCTGGAGGAACAGCCCCTTTGTTTTCAACGGTTTTGATGCTTGCCGTGCCCGCTAATCTAGCAGGATGTAGCGAAATTGTGTTGTGTTCGCCTCCAGATAAAAAAGGAAACATCAATCCTGCTATTTTGTATGCGGCTTATTTATGCGGTGTCACCAAAATTCTAAAAGTGGGAGGGATTCAAGCCATCGCAGGAATGACTTTTGGTACAGAATTAATTCCAAAAGTGTACAAAATATTCGGACCTGGAAACCAGTTTGTAACGGTTGCCAAACAATTGGCTACTCAGTTTGGTGTTGCCATCGATATGCCTGCTGGTCCATCTGAGTTGTTAATTGTAGCTGACGACACTGCCATACCCGCTTTTATTGCCTCCGATTTATTATCTCAAGCAGAACACGGAACAGACAGCCAAGTAATTTTAGTTTCGACTTCAAAAACATTGATTGACGCTGTCGAACTGGAAATCTACTCTCAAATGAACGTTTTACCCCGAAAAGCCATTGCCGAAAGAGCCATAGCCAATTCAAAATTAATTTTTGTCGAAAATGATACAATCGCTTTAGAATTAATTAATGAATATGGTCCAGAACATTTTATAATTTGCACCAAAGACGAAGCTTTTTACGTTGATAATATTGCCAATGCTGGTTCTGTTTTCATCGGGAATTACACTCCAGAAAGTGCTGGTGATTACGCTTCGGGAACCAATCACACCTTACCAACGAATGGTTATGCCAAAAATTATAGTGGCGTAAACCTAGATAGTTTTACCAAATCGATGACTTTTCAAAAAATTTCTGAAAAGGGAATACAAAATATTGGTTCTGCTATTGAGATTATGGCTGAAGCCGAGGGATTACAAGCTCACAAAAATGCAGTTACTTTGAGATTAACTCAGATAGAAAAGAATAAATAGTAAAGAACATAGAATATAGAAAAAAGAGAATAGACATAATATTTAAAACTGTAGCGAAGTCTATATTCTATTCTCTTTTTTCTTAACTCTTTTATTAAAATTTAAAAAAAATGATAAATAGTTTTAATTTAGATAGTTTAGTTCGTGACAACGTCAAGGTTTTAAAGCCTTATTCGTCGGCAAGAGATGAATTTGAAGATTTTGACACGGCCGAAATGGTTTTTTTGGATGCCAATGAAAATCCGTTTAACAATGGTGTAAATCGTTATCCTGACCCGCAACAAGCTTCTGTAAAAAGTATCCTTGCCAAACAAAAAAAAGTAAATCCAAACCAAATGCTGTTAGGAAACGGTAGTGATGAGGTATTAGACTTAATTTTTAGAGCGTTTTGCGAACCAAAAGTGGACAATGTGATTACGTTGCCACCAACTTACGGAATGTATGGCGTTTTGGCCAATATCAATGCAGTAGAAAATAGAGAAGTTTTACTCTCAACTGACTTTCAACCACAAATAGAGAAAATCTTCAAGGCAATCGATGACAATACCAAAATAATATTCTTGTGTTCCCCGAACAATCCAACAGGAAATTCATTTTCGGAAGAAAGCGTTACGACTTTATTGGAACATTTTAATGGTTTGATCGTGATAGATGAAGCCTATATTGATTTTTCAGAAAAAGAGAGTTGGTTACAAAAATTAGAGCAATATCCTAATTTAATCATCACACAAACTCTTTCAAAAGCATACGGTTTGGCGGGTATTCGTTTAGGAATTTGTTATGCTTCCGCTCAAATAATCGCGGTTTTAAACAAAATAAAACCACCTTATAATGTAAATGAATTGACTCAAAGAAGAGCTTTAGAAAGATTAGATAATACCGATGCCATTAAATTTGAAATCGAATCAATTATAAAACAAAGAGAGGAATTACTTAAAGTTTTACTTGATATTAAATTTGTCGAAAAAATCTTTCCAACTGAGGCTAATTTTATACTTATAAAAGTGGATGATGCTAATAAAAGATACGATGATTTGATAGCCAAAGGAATTGTAATCCGCAACAGAACAACACAGCCTTTATGCGAAAATTGTTTGCGTTTAACTATTGGAACAGAGGAAGAAAATAAAAAATTAATTGAGGCATTAGCCCCCTAACCCCCTGAAGTGGGAATAAGCTAAATTTTAAAAAACAGAAAATGAAGAAAGTACTTTTTATAGATCGTGACGGAACCATAGTTTTAGAACCAGAAGGATATCAATTAGATAGTTTAGACAAACTAGAATTTTATCCAAAAGCCTTTCAGTATTTGGCAAAAATTGCCAAAGAAATGGATTACGAATTGGTTATGGTGACCAATCAGGATGGGTTAGGAACTGATAGTTTTCCAGAAGACACCTTTTGGCCAACGCAAAACTTTATTTTGAGAGCTTTTGAAAACGAAGGTGTTCTTTTTGATGATATTTTTGTGGATCGTTCTTTTCCAGAAGACAATGCGCCAACCCGCAAGCCAAGAACGGGCATGTTGACTAAATACATTGACAATCCTGAATATGATTTAGCTAATTCATTTGTTTTGGGGGATCGTTTGACCGATGTAGAATTGGCTAAAAACTTGGGTGCTAAAGCCATTTTCATGAATACCACCGAAGGAGCTGGAAGTAATGAAATTGCAACAAAAAGAGAGAAATTAGATGAAGTGATCATCTTACAATCTACCGATTGGAAAGTAATATATGAGTTTTTGAAACTCGAGGCGCGTTCAGCAACAATTTCGAGAAAAACCAATGAAACCGATATTTACATCAATTTAAACCTAGACGGAACCGGAAAAAGCAAAATCGAAACTGGAATTGCGTTTTTTGACCACATGCTAGACCAAATTGCGCGCCACGGTCAAATGGATTTGGAGATTTTGGTAAAAGGAGACTTAGAAGTTGACGAACACCACACAATTGAAGATACAGCCATTGCGCTTGGAGAAGTTTTTGCCAAAGCATTGGGAAACAAATTGGGAATCGAGCGTTATGGTTTTTGTTTGCCAATGGACGACTGCTTATCACAAGTTGCCATTGATTTTGGAGGCAGAAACTGGTTGGTTTGGGAAACCGAATTCAAACGAGAGATGGTAGGTAAAATGCCAACAGAGATGTTTTACCATTTCTTCAAATCCTTCTCAGATGGTGCCAAAGCCAATATCAACATCAAAGCGGAAGGAACCAACGAACATCATAAAATTGAAGCCATCTTTAAAGCTTTTGCGAAAGCAATAAAAGTAGCCGTAAAACGCGATACAGAGAAGATGATTTTGCCGAGTACGAAAGGAATGTTGTAAACAACTGATTTCCTGCAAGTTTTTTTTTAAAAACCTTGTAGGTATTTAATCGATTTTACAAACATACCTACAAGGTTCGAAAAAAACCTTGCAGGAGAAACACAAGAAATAAATGAAAATAGTAATCATAAATTATGGAGCAGGAAACATTCAAAGCATTATGTTTGCCATCGAAAGACTGGGATTCAAAGCAGTTTTGAGCAATGATCCGGAAGAAATAAAAGCTGCCGATAAAGTAATCTTTCCTGGAGTAGGAGAGGCGAGTTATGCGATGAAAATGCTTAAACAAAGTGGTTTGGATGCTTTAATTCCAACGCTAAAACAACCCGTTTTCGGAATTTGTCTAGGAATGCAATTGATGTGCAACAAATCGGAGGAAGGCAATACGGAAGGATTGGGTATTTTTGATGTAGATGTGATCAAATTTTCTCCAAAAGTAAAAGTTCCACAAATGGGATGGAATAATATTTATAACTTAAAATCGGATTTGTTCAAAGGAATTGCCGAGAATGAATACATGTATTTGGTTCATAGTTTTTATGCACCAATTTGCAAAGAGACTATCGCAACTACAAATTATGAAGTAGCCTATTCATCGGCTTTAGAGAATAACAATTTCTACGGAACACAATTTCACCCTGAGAAAAGCGGTGATATGGGAGAGCAAATCCTCAACAACTTCTTACTTCTAACCTCTAACCTCTAACTTTACAATGAGAATAATACCCGCAATAGATATTATAGAAGGGAAATGTGTTCGCTTGTCCAAGGGCGATTACAATACCAAAATCATATACAATGAAAACCCGCTTGAAGTCGCCAAATCATTCGAAGCCCACGGAATCGAATACTTGCATTTGGTGGATTTGGACGGTGCTAAATCAAGTAAAATTGTCAATTATAAAATATTAGAACAAATAGCTACTCAAACCAAACTGAAAATTGATTTTGGAGGCGGATTGAAAGCGGATTCCGATTTGAAAATTGCTTTCGAAAGTGGTGCCAACCAAATCACTGGCGGCAGTATTGCTGTAAAAAACAGGGTGATTTTTGAAAAATGGATTTCAGAATACGGTTCGGATAAAATCATTTTGGGAGCAGATGCTAATAATGAAAAGGTAGCCGTTTCAGGTTGGCTGGAAGATTCTGACGAGGATTTGGTGCCATTTATCCAAGATTACCAAGGTAAAGGAATTCAGTACGTTATTTGTACAGATATTGCCAAAGATGGAATGTTGGAAGGCCCAAGTTTTGATTTGTATGCCAAAATTTTAATGAAAGCTAACGGTATAAAATTAATTGCCTCTGGTGGAATTTCAACATTTGATGAATTGCCTAAGTTGGCGGAAATGGGTTGCGAAGGAACCATCATCGGAAAAGCCATTTACGAAGGTCGAATTTCATTGAAACAATTGGAGAATTATATAATTCAAAGTTAGAGGTTAGAATTTAGAGGTTAGAAGTGAAAAAAAGGTAAGAAATAAGAAGTTAGAGGTTAGAAGTAGTCGGAATGAAAAAATATTTTGAATCATTTTAATTATATTTTTAGTTCTAAATTTTCAAGATTTAATTTCACATCTTTTCTTCTTATTTATTTCTAACCTCTAACCTCTAAATTCTAACCTCTAACCTCTAACTTTAAAATTATGGCTCAAGATTTAAAAGCAAGAACTAAAAAATTTGCTGTTGATTGTGGCAAACTGTGCAGAAATTTTCCTCATTCCAGAGAATACAATGCTTATGTTAATCAATTAATAAGGTGTTCGAGTTCTGTCGGTGCAAATTATAGGGCATCTCAAAGAGGAAAATCTACAGCAGATTTCATCAATAAATTAAAAATAGTTGAGGAAGAAGCTGATGAAAGCCATTTTTTTATTGAAATTTTATTGGAACTATATGATTTAGGAGATGAAAATATAAAAAATGAAATGGTAAGATTATGCAAAGAAGCTAACGAATTAGTTGCAATAATAGTAGCTTCTATAAATACAGCAAAAAGTAAATTAAAGTAATTTTTCTCGGTTACGAACTTCTAAATTCTAACCTCTAACCTCTAACTTTAAATAATGTTAACAAAAAGAATAATACCTTGTCTTGATATTAAAAACGGAAGAACCGTAAAAGGTGTAAATTTTGTAGATTTGCGTGATGCTGGCGATCCTGTAGAATTGGCCAAAATCTATTCGGATGAAGGTGCAGATGAATTAGTTTTTCTAGACATCTCCGCAACTGAAGAACGCAGAAAAACCTTGGTAGATTTGGTTCGAAAAGTGGCTTCGACTATAAATATTCCGTTTACGGTGGGCGGTGGAATTTCAACGGTTGAAGATGTAGAAGTTTTGCTTCAAAATGGAGCGGATAAAGTTTCTATAAATTCTTCGGCAGTTAAAAATCCGCAGTTGATTAATGATTTGGCACAAAAATTTGGAAGCCAATGTGTGGTGGTGGCCATCGATGCCAAACAAATAGATGGTAAATGGATCGTGCATTTGGTAGGAGGGAAAGTACCAACCGAATTAAATTTATTTGATTGGGCAAAAGAAGTTGAACAAAGAGGAGCAGGAGAAGTTCTTTTTACCTCTATGGATAACGACGGTACCAAAAACGGATTTGCAAATGAAGCTTTGGCTAAATTGTCACAATTGGTTAATATTCCAATAATTGCTTCAGGAGGAGCAGGAAATATACAACATTTTGTAGATACTTTTATAGAAGGAAAAGCGGATGCTGCATTGGCCGCAAGCGTATTTCATTTTAAAGAAATTGAAATCAAAGCTTTAAAAAAAGAACTTAAAAATAACAATATTGAGGTTAGACTTTAGGGTTGATTGGAATTAAAGTTTTAAACTTCAATTCTTCAATTCTTCAACTTCTAACTTCTAACTTCTAACTTTATATTATGGAAATAGATTTTTCAAAAAGCGCACACGGGTTAATTCCCTCAATTATCCAAGATAGTGAAACCAAGAATGTTTTGATGTTGGGTTACATGAATGCCGAAGCTTACCAAAAAACAATTGATACCCAAAAAGTGACTTTCTACAGCCGTTCCAAACAAAGACTTTGGACAAAAGGCGAAGAAAGCGGTAATTTTTTGAATTTGGTTGACATCAAAAATGATTGCGATAACGATACATTACTAATTCAAGTACAACCAGTAGGGCCAACGTGCCACAATGGAACTGATACATGTTGGGCAACCGAAAACAAGCACGATTATGGTTTTATCTCCAATCTTGAAAACACCATCAAAACTCGCAGAGAAAATGCAGATTCTGAAAAAAGTTACGTAGCTTCCTTATTCAAATTGGGCATCAACAAAATTGCCCAAAAAGTAGGAGAAGAAGCCATAGAAGTCGTTATTGAAGCCAAAGATGACAATGATGATTTGTTCTTGAGCGAAAGCGCCGATTTATTGTTTCACTATTTAATATTACTCCAAGCCAAAGGTTTTGAATTGAATGACGTAGTTGACGTTTTGAAAAGTCGTCAGAAGTAAAAAAGTTTTTTGTTATCTGTTTTGAATCTCAGCAAAAAAACTGAAGTTTTAAACTTTAAAACAATTTATGATACACTCTAGCCCAATAGCAAAATTAATTGTTATTGGGCTTCTTTTTGGTTATTAAAACTCAAAAAAAGTATGTAGTTTTGGTGAGAAATTATCAAATTCATGAAAAAACATCTTAAGTTATTATTGATTTCTTTTTTAATCTCTAATGGAATTCAAGCACAAGGACTGCTAAACAAGCCGGAAAATCATTTTAGCCGTCAAGATTCTTTAAGAGGTAGTGTCACCAAGGAAAGAGTTTGGTGGGATGTAAAACATTATAACTTAAAAATAAAAATAAATCCTGCAGATAGTACAATTACAGGGTCTAATGTTATTCAATATAAAGTATTACAGCCGTATAATGTAATGCAAATTGATTTGCAAAATCCAATGCAAATCACCAAGGTTACACAAGATGGTTTGCCATTAAAATACAAAAGAGATGGCAATGTTTTTTTTATAACATTAGTTTCAAAACAAAATGTAGGCGCTTTAAAAGAGGTTGAGATTTTTTATAATGGAAAACCAAAGATTGCTGTAAACCCACCTTGGGATGGAGGAATAACATGGAAAAAAGACAAAAATGGAAATGATTTTATTGCTTCTTCTTGTCAAGGATTAGGCGCCAGTGTATGGTGGCCAAATAAAGATCACATGTATGATGAAGTCGAAGGTATGAAAATAAGCATCAATGTACCTGGGAAATTAACAGATGTTTCCAATGGTCGTTTACAAAGTGTAAGAACATTAAAAGACGGTACTAAAACTTATACTTGGGTAGTAAAAAACCCAATCAACAATTATGGGGTAAATATCAATATTGGGGATTATGTGACTTTTTCTGAAAAATACAAAGGAGAAAAAGGAGTTTTGGATTGTACCTATTATGTTTTGAAAGATAATTTAGCCAAAGCCAAAGTGCAATTCAAAGATGTTCCCAAAATGCTGAAAGCTTTTGAGCATTGGTTTGGTCCTTATCCTTTCTATGAAGACAGTTACAAACTGGTAGAAGCTCCGTATTTAGGAATGGAACACCAAAGTTGCGTAACCTACGGCAATGGATTTAAAAACGGATATTTGGGACGCGATTTGAGCGGAACGGGTTGGGGATTAAAATTCGATTTTATCATCATCCATGAATCTGGACACGAATGGTTTGCCAATAATATTACTTATAAAGATATCGCTGATATGTGGATTCACGAGAGCTTTACTTGTTATTCTGAAAGTCTATTTTTGGAATATTATTACGGGAAAGAAGCTGGAAATGAATATATAAGAGGCATTCGAAAAAACATTGAAAATGACAAGCCTATTATCGGACGTTACGATGTAAACAATGAAGGCTCC
Source organism: Flavobacterium rarum (SeqCode) (assembly GCF_965234445.1). GTDB lineage: Bacteria > Bacteroidota > Bacteroidia > Flavobacteriales > Flavobacteriaceae > Flavobacterium > Flavobacterium rarum. The sequence goes on from NZ_OZ248502.1 coordinate 122,234, forward strand.
GGAGATATGTATTATAAAGGTTCTAATATGTTGCATACTTTGCGACAGCTTGTAAATAATGATGAGAAATGGAGAATTATTTTGAGAGGCTTGAATAGTACTTTTTACCATCAAACGGTAACAACCAAACAAATCGAAGATTATTTGAGTCAGCAAGTTGGTTTGGATTTAAATCCATTCTTCATTCAATATTTAAGAGATATTCGAATTCCAACCTTAGAATATACTTTTAAAGACAACACTTTAAAATACCGTTGGACGAATATCGTTGCAGGTTTTGATATGCCTGTAAAAGTTTCCCTAAACGGGACAGAAGTTACTTTGAATCCAAAATCAGAATGGACTGAATTTAACAACTATACAAAAATTAAAAGTGTTGTATTGGATCCTAATTTCTATGTTTTGAATAAAAAGATTGAAAAATAAGATCTTTCTATTCCAAATATTTAGATAAAAAAGAATCTTAATTAAATATTGTAGGTTTAAAAAAGCACAAACAAAACAAAAGTTTGAGCTTTTTTTTGTTTAAAATTAAAGTGTTTGTAGTATAATTTTTGATTAAAACATTTATGATATACTAATCAAAAACAAATCAAATTAATCCATTTTTAGTTCATTGACATTCATATGCTTAATCGATTTCGTAATAATTTATTAACATTCAACTTCACTACAACGATAGAGTTGTGATAACTTTAAAATACCAAGATTTAAAAAACATATACAGTAATTAATATACGAATAATTTGTTAATTTCATAAATTATTAACTCAGATTAATCAAAAAAATAACCGTATGAAATTAAAAAATTATTTTTCGATGCTCTTTTTATTATTACTACATTCCTTTGTTTTTTCACAAACAAAAGCCACTGGAAAAGAAGTAATGATGCAGGGCTTTCACTGGACAACTGATGTATCTACTACCAAATGGTATGAGGTCATAAAAAGTAATTCAGCAACATTACAAACTGCTGGTTTTGATGCTATTTGGCTACCCCCACCAAGTAAATCAACTGGCGGAATGGGATATATACCAACTGTTTGGTATGATTTAAATAATGCGCATGGTACACAAGTACAATTAACATCGCTTATTACGGAATTACACGCTAAAAATATTAAGGTTATAGCCGATATTGTTATAAATCACCGTGGAGGAGTTACAGGATGGTATGATTTTTCTACTCCTTCCTGGAATACACCGACACAAACTTGGTCTATATGTAATAATTCTAATATTAGCGCCTCTGGCCAAAAAGGAACAGGAAACACAGATTATGATCCAGTTGCAGCGGGTTTAAAATCACCTGGAGAGTCTGGTTTATTCTCTGCTGGAAGAGACATCGATCATTCAAATGTAGAAGTTCGTAATGGTATCAAAACATGGATGAATTGGCTGAAAAATGATATTGGGTTTGATGGATGGCGTTATGACTTTGTTCATGGATATGATGGTAAGTATATAAAAGAATACAATGATGCTACCAATCCTTATTTCTCAGTAGGAGAATTATTAGAAGGAGATCGAAATAGAATTATAAAATGGTTAGACTATACAAAGGCAGGAACTACAACTGCTGCTTCAACAGCATTTGATTTTGCAACCAAAAAATCATTACAAGACGCCTTCAATCAAAACAACTTAAGTTACTTAAATGACGGCACTGGAAAAGCTTCTGGATTAATTGGGGTTTGGGCATCAAATTCAGTTACTTTTTTGGACAATCACGATACAGGACCTACACCTTATGGACAAAATCATTGGATTTTTCCAGGAGACCATGTTTTGAAAGGATATGCTTATATACTTACTCATCCTGGAACGCCTATGGTTTGGTGGCCTCATTATTTTAATTGGGGTATTAAATCTCAAATAGATGCAATGATTAAAATAAGAAAAGACAACTTGTTAAGTAGTACTTCTAGTTTAACCATTGTTGCCGCATCAAATAATCTGTATGCAGCTATTATTGACAACAAAGTAGCAATGAAATTAGGATCCGATAATTGGACTCCTTCTGGAACTGGTTGGACTTTGAAGCTTTCTGGAACAGGTTTTGCAATTTGGGAAAAAGGAACTGTTGTTGATGTTCCCAGTTTAACTATTTCACAAACAGGTGGAACATTTAATTCAGGTTCAACTGTATCTACAGTATTGACTGCTAACAATTCTTCTTCCACTATATATTATACATTAGACGGAACAGTTCCAACAACTTCATCAACTTCTGCGATTGGTACAAAGACTTTAACAATTACTTCTAATACAATTCTAAAAGCGTTTGTAAAAAATACAGCAGGAGTAAGTTCTGCAGTCTATATCGAAACCTACACTTTTGGAACACCTCCAACTTTTACGGTCTACTTCAAAAAGCCTACAAATTGGAATGCAGCAGTTAAAATTTACTATTGGGGTACAACTGGAACTGCTACAGCGGTAACTTGGCCGGGAGTAGCAATGACTCAAGATTGTGGTGATTGGTACAAATTCACTTTTCCATCTACGGTAAGCGCTACAAATTTGATATTTAATGACGGAACTTTAAAAACAGTCGATCTTACAGCAACTGCTGGAATCAAATATTATGATGCTGCCTGGCTAAGTGCGGAGCCTGCAAACAGATGTCCTGTTATTACTCCAAATTTGACCATTTCACCAGCTGGAGGGACCTTTACCGCAGGTACAACTGTTAATGTAGTATTGACTGCGAATGTAAATACGTCAATAATTTATTACACCTTAAATGGTACAACACCTACACCATCTTCACCATCTGCTGTTGGGACAAAAACACTCTCAGTTACTGCAAATACTACAGTAAAAGCATTGGTTGTAAATACAGCAGGGACTTCTTCAATAGTAAAATCGGAAGTGTATACTTTTGTATCTGTACCCACTTTAACAGTTTATTTTAAACCACCAACGACTTGGACTGGAGCACCAAAAGTTCATTATTGGAATGCTGTTCCTGCTGGAAGTGTTGCTAATACAACTTGGCCTGGTATTACAATGATAGCAGATGTCAATGGGTTTTATAAATATACCATAACTGGCCCAACATCTGTTAATTTAATTTTCAATAATGGGTCTAGCGGAACAGCAAATCAAACTGCAGATTTATTAAACAAAACAAATGGATATTCTTATACTTGGGGAGCTAGTACTGCCAAATTAACTTCAAAAACCGAAATTAAAACAGAAAACACTTCAGTTTTTGTATTTCCAAATCCTGTAAGCAGTACGTTGCAAATCAATTCAAGTTCAAAAGCATTGGATTTTCAAATCTTGTCTACAAACGGAAAAGTTGTTCTATCTGGAATTGCAAATAATAATAGTATTGACATGAGTAATTTAAATAATGGTCTCTATTTTATCCAAATTCTATTTGAAAACGGACAAGAATACAAACAAAAAATCATTAAAAAATAAACCATAAAACTAAAAAAAATGGCTCAAACTTAATTTAAGTTTGGGTCATTTTTTTTTTATAATAAGAAATTAAAATTTCGATTGTAATACAAACACACTTATTTAGTTTTCAGAATTATCAAACAGCTGCACCTGACTTTTCAATCTTTCGATTAATAAATTCATCATTCTTTTGTTGAGACTGGAAGAATTCTGTATATAAAGTGTGTATTCATCGGTTGTAAATAACCCAATTATCATTCCTTTTAAAGCATTTCTATACTTGATGTCTTTTTGAATTGCGTTTTCTATAATGGACAATTTATTTTCGACTGTTTTGGTATTAAAATCTCGTTTGTATTTGCTGATGTAATTCAAAAAGGAAGCAATAAACAAATCGTTCTGTAATTTCAAAATAGGCCTAAGTACTTCATTCTGAAACAACTCCTCCGAAGATGATTGAATACCAGCATTTCCTAGTGATTCTCCGCGAATTTCTTTTACTAATTGATCTCTCTGATTCATTTTTTTCTTTAAAATTATAAAAATAACTATTAGCAATTGCTTATTTTAGCATTATTAAATAAACAAATATGCGATTTCATACTAGAAAATGGGTAAAACCAGAAGATTTAAACCCTAACGGCACATTATTTGGAGGGAAATTGTTGGCTTGGTTAGACGAAGAATTGGCATTATACACCATTATACAACTCGAAAACTCCAGAATTGTTACCAAACATATGTCCGAAATCAACTTTAGAAGCTCTGCAAGACAAGGAGATATAATTGAAATTGGGATAGATGTGGTAAAATTTGGACGCAGTTCGATTGAATTGATATGCGAAGCCCGAAATATGATGACACGCGAAACAATCATTACTATTGCCAGCACAACAATGGTCAATTTGGGAGAGGATGGCAAACCGAAAGCCCATGGGAAAACGGAGATTGAATATGTAAAAGATAGGATAGGGTAAAAAAAGAGGCTAAGAAACTAAGATCCTAAGTCGCTAAGATTTGTTAAATTCTATTATAAATAGCTTTTTCAAGATATTTGCTTTTAAATAGATAATGAAAAATACGCTCAGACGTATCAATAATGTGGACTGGAATGAAAAGATTAACCAAATAGGAAATATAAGGTATTGTTTTATACCCAGTTTAACCCAGAATCCGCATTAGACTTCGTTTCGAAACTGAATTATTCAATAAAAGCAAGAGCTCACGGACTATTTTTGAAGAAGGAATACTTTTGTATTTAGAATTTAAAAATGGGAGTAAGTTCTTGGTTTTGAAGAAGAATTTAGTTGTAGTAGATTTCTAATGCGGAATCTGGGTTTAAATGGTCTTATATTTTATATGTTTAAAATTAGATCTTGTTGGGTGAACGACAAATTACATTTCTATATTTTTTTTAAATCTGCGTAAATCTGCCAAATCTGCGTGGAAATTGGCAATAAGATTTACGCAGATTTGATTGGTTAATGTACCATAAATGTAATTATTACACAATCAAATTCATTACGAATTGATAGAAGATGCAATTTGCCGTGCACCCGAAATTGTGCATCTTAAAAAAAACGCTAAGTTTTCATTACATTTTCTGAAGGCATTACAAAAATTTCTAAATCAAAATAGGAAATCGAAGCAATGATATGATCAAATATATCGGCTTGTATGTATTCGTAATTCTCAAAACGTTTGTCACTAGAAAAAGCATAAATTTCAAGAGGAACACCATAAGGAGTAGCTTGCAATTGCCTACAAAGCATCAGCATATCCTTATTTAACCCAGGATATTGCTGTAGGTATTGCGTAATATACTTTCGGAACAAACCCAAATTGGTCAAATTTCGACCATTTATATCAAGACTTTTGTCAATTTTATGTCCGCGATTGTAGTTGTCAATTTCGGATTTTCTCAAATCAATATAAGCGCTTAAAAGTTCGATTTTTTTCAAATCTATTAATTCATCTTCTTTTAGAAACCGAATACTATTGGCTTTAATTATAATGTGTCTCTTGATACGTCTTCCGTCTGAATTGAGCATTCCGCGCCAGTTTTGAAAAGAATCCGAACTCAAACTATAGGTTGGAATTGTAGTAGTTGTGTTATCAAAATTTCTAACTTTCACGGTTGCAAGATTGATTTCAATCACATCACCATCGGCACCATAACGATCCATCGTAATCCAGTCACCAATACGCACCATATCGTTTATCGCCACTTGAACACTCGCCACAAAACCCAGAATGGTGTCTCTAAAAACCAAGATGATCACTGCAGAAACAGCTCCAAGAATGGTTAGTAATTCTTTTTGATCAATATCAAATAATTTTGAAATTATCAAAGCAATCCCAAACATCCAAAGCACGATCATTATAACCTGAACGAAGCTATCAATAGGTTTGTCGCTATAACGTGGAATCATTTTAAGATAATCCCTAAGCGAATTAAATACCGTTCGAATGATCCATAAAATCAGCAATACAATATAAATACCAACGAGTTTTCCAAAAACCTCTTCCCAATATTCGAATTTATCCAAAATTACAGGAACAGATCTGAAAATGAAAAACAAAGGAAATAAATAAGCAATGTATTTGGCAGTTTTATTGCTTACCAATAAATCATCAAACTTGGTTTTTGTCCTTTGAGCAACTAAAGCCATTATTGTTACCAAAATAAATCGGAAAACTAAATAGATACAATAAGTTAAGAGACAAAGTGTAATTATATTAAAAAACAAACTCAAATAAGTCGATGAGCTTCGACTCATTCCCCAATGTCTAAAAATAGGGTAGAGGAAACTAAAAACGGTATGAATGAGATTGTTCATATTTTACAAATATTTTTTTTCAATATAAAAAGTACCAAACGGCAATAGTGATGCAAGCAATATAATTCCAAAAACTTTAATAGTCCAGTTTTGAGCTTTTCTCAACAAAAAAGCCAACAAAATATAACCAATAAATAATATCCCGTGACTCATTCCGATAGGATATAAAAGTGTTTTGTAAATAACTAAATTTGTGGGTTTAATAAAAAGCATATTAGAAAACAAAACCAAATAAGAAATGCCTTCTAAAATGGCAGTTACTTTAAAAATTTTAAGCATTTGTAGATTTTTTTCAATTATAATGACCAAAATTAAGTAATAACATTCATTATTACGGTATTCAAAACAAAACTAAATTACTTTTGTATTCTTAAACTTTGGAAATGAGCAAACGCGATTTAAAAAAATACTTAAACGACCTCAATAAAGAACAACTCGAAGAACAAATTCTTGAATTATATAAAAAGTTTCCTCCCGTAAAGGTCTATTACAATTTTGTATTCAATCCAAAAGAAGAAACCCTTCTGCAGGAATGCAAACTCAAAATCTCGCATGAATACTTTCCAATACAAACTAAAGGAAAAAGAAAAAGACCCAAAATGAGACGCTCGGTAGCTCAAAAATACATCAAGCATTTTGTGCTTTTGGGAGTTGATCCCTTTGTAATTGCCGATGTAATGCTCTACAATATCGAAATTGCTCAAACTTTTGCTTCAGAAAATATCATAAAACAAGAATTATTCTACAAAAGCATGTTCAACTCATTCGAACAAGCTTTAAAATTTATTATTTCAAATGGAATCATAAGTGAATTTAAGAATAGATTAATAGCCATTTGTGATGAAGCTTTGATTCAAAAATGGAAGAATAATGCTGATTTTAAATCCAGTATCGAAATATTGGAAGACTAAATATTACTTTTGAAATCAATTTTATTTAATCCTTCCTATATTTTTTAATTAAATTTTGGCTGAATAACTGTTTTTTAGGCGTATTTTTGCAAAAATCCAACAAAATACAATGCATCAAGACACGTTAGAAATTGAAACTGAAAGCAAAAAAGAACTTTACGCTTACCAAAAAGGAGATATTGACGCCATATTTGAGCGAATAGACAATGCTCCACCACAACATCACTTATTATATCAATTGCCTACTGGTGGTGGAAAAACAGTAGTATTCTCCGAAATAGTACGCCGTTACTTGTCACAACACGACAAAAAAGTAGTTGTTTTGACACACCGTATCGAGTTATGCAAGCAAACTTCAAAAATGTTGAAAGGTTTTGACGTAAAAAACAAAATCATCAACAGTAAAGTAAAAGAACTTCCAGACCAAAACGATTACTCCTGTTTTGTAGCAATGGTTGAGACCTTAAAAAACCGTATCAATGACGAAAAACTGCATTTAGACAATGTTGGTTTAGTGATTATTGACGAGGCACATTACAATTCTTTTAGAAAATTATTGAGCTCTTTCAAAAATGCCTTCATACTTGGAGTGACTGCAACACCATTGAGTTCCAATATAAAATTACCAATGCACGAAAGCTACGATGAATTAATCGTAGGAGATACCATCAGTTCATTAATAGAAAATGGTTTCTTGGCAAAAGCAATTACCTACAGTTATGATGTTGGATTAACCTCATTAAAAGTAGGTATCAATGGTGATTATACGGTAAAATCATCCGATGATTTGTATACCAATATGGCTATGCAAGAGAAGTTATTGCATGCTTATACAGAAAAATCTTTGGGCAAGAAAACCTTGATTTTCAATAACGGAATCAACACTTCACTTTATGTTTACGAGACGTTTAGAGAAGCAGGTTATGCCATTCGTCATTTGGATAACACCAGTAATAACGAAGAGAGAAAAGAGATTTTGCATTGGTTCAAACATACTCCAGATGCTATTTTAACATCGGTCGGAATCTTAACTACCGGTTTTGATGAACCAACAGTAGAAACTATAATTTTAAACAGAGCAACAAAATCATTGACATTATATTATCAAATGATTGGCCGTGGTTCTCGTAAATTACCAAACAAAGACGTCTTTAGTGTTATCGATTTAGGTAACAATGCAGCACGTTTTGGATTGTGGAGTGAGCCTGTAAACTGGCAACACATCTTTAAATCACCAGAGTTTTATTTAGAAAACCTTCGTGATGATCAAGAAATAGAATTGTATTTTAAATATCAAATGCCTCCAGAATTACGTGCCAAATTCAGTAAAACTGCAGATGTAACTTTTGATGTAGATGAAGAACACAAACTGGCTATTGCTCAAAATTTAAGGTCCAAAGTAGTACTAGAAAAATCGATAGATCAACATGCAGCTATGTGTATTGATAATACCGAAGAATTGCAAGAAGCAAAAGCATTATCAAAAGAACTAGAAGCCGATATTGAATGCCGTGTTAAGCGATATTCAAAATGTCTAAGCCAATGCAGCAAAAACTATAGAGAATGGTTGGTTGATGATTATAGATTAAAAATGACTTTGTTAATAGGGAAAAAGTATCGTGAAAAAATCATGAACGAAGCCGATTAAAAAGAGTGATCAGTGATCCGTTTTTAGTATTCAGTAAAAATAGGAATCAAATAGCGATCGAGGGTGATATTTTTCAAGAGCTAATCCCGCTATACGTTACAATCTTTGTGGGCTGAACCCCAGCCCACAAAGGATTTTCACTGCTATCGGGGCTACAACAACATTCTGCTATTCAATAGCATTTTACAATTAAAAAACAAAAAAGCATGTCAGTACAATTCTCAGATTTAGGTGTTTCAAAAAATATACTAAAAGCGATTACCGAAATGGGAATTGTAACCCCAACCGAAATTCAGCAAAAAACGATTCCGTTACTTTTAGCAAATTCAACAGATATTGTTGGTCTTGCCAAAACAGGAACAGGAAAAACGGCTGCTTTTGGATTGCCGTTATTGCAATTGTTAGATACGCAACTACCAACAGTTCAAGCTGTAATATTAGTGCCTACAAGAGAATTGGGGCAACAAATTTTTCGCAATCTAGAAGATTATGCAAAATACCTTCCAGAAGTTTCTATAGCTTCTGTTTGTGGTGGTATCCCAATCAAACCACAAATCGATCGTTTAGCTACACCAACACATATTGTCGTGGCAACACCAGGTCGATTAATCGATTTATTGCAACGCAAAGCCATTAGCTTAAAAGAAACCAAATTCCTTGTTCTCGATGAAGCCGATGAAATGGTATCCATCCTTAAAGAAGCTTTGGACGAAATCATAACCGAATTACCCAAAACATACAGAACCTTTTTGTTTTCGGCGACTATGCCCGGAACAATTAAACAGTTAGTTCAGAATTACCTAAACAAAAATGTAGTTCAGGTAAGTGCTAGTATGGAAACCGTCGGTAATCAGGGAATTGACCACAACTATATTGTGGTAGATCCTATAGAAAAACTAGACGTTTTAATGCATTTCTTGAATTCTAAAGACGGAGAGCGCGGTATTATTTTTTGCAAAACCAAAGCTGCTGTCAACAAACTGGCAAAAAATCTAGCGATAAACAGATTTTCATCAGGTGCTTTGCACGGGAGTTTATCACAAGGTATACGTGACCGAATTATGGAACAATTTCGTGAGGGACACATTAATATTTTGGTGGCTACCGATTTGGCTGCAAGAGGAATCGACGTAAAGGAAATGGCGTATGTAGTCAATTATCATTTGCCTGACACCTATGAAAACTATGTTCACCGTAGCGGAAGAACAGCTAGAGCAGGAGCCAAGGGACTTTCTTTGACTATTTTGCAACCTGAAGAAGTTGCTGAAATAGCAGATTTCGAAAAAGAATTGGGAATCCAATTTACCAAATACAAAAAACCGTCTGTTGCGAGTATTGAAGAAAATAACACCCTTTTGTGGGCGAAGCAAATCTTCAAAACCAAACCCAATCACGATGTGGATGCCGAGTTGAAAACAAAAATAAAAACCATCTTTCATCACTTAACGAAAGATGAATTAATAGAAAAATTGTTGGCCAATTATTTGTTGCAAAACAAAACCGAAATAGCAGAAAAGCCTGTTAAAAAATTCAAAAACTAAATTTTGCGCCTTATATATATTGTACTTTTATGAGATAGTATTAAAACAATCTTTCTCATAAAAGTCTCAATATGAAAATAGTAATCATAGGCGGTGGTTTTGCTGGAATTAATTTAGCCAAAGTACTCGCCAACCACAAAGGAATCGAAGTAATTCTTGTTGACAAAAACAATTATAATTTTTTTCCGCCACTCATCTATCAGGTTGCAACCGCTTTTCTGGAACCCTCAAGTATCAGTTATCCTTTCCGTAAATTTTTTGCAGGTAAAAAGAATCTGCAATTTCGTTTGGGCGAATTACAAAAAGTGATTCCTACCGACAACAAAATTGTTCTCAATAACGGAGAATTGCATTATGACCGCTTGGTTTTTGCAACGGGCGCCGAAACCAGTTATTTCGGTATGGAAAATGTCAAGAAAAATGCCATTCCAATGAAAACGCTGAATGATGCCATTGAAATGCGCAATGCTTTATTGAAAAATCTCGAAAAAGCTGTTATTTGCAAAGACATTCGCAAACGAAGAACACTGTTAACCATTGTTGTTGTTGGTGGCGGACCAACAGGAGTAGAAATATCAGGCATGTTTGCCGAAATGCGCAAAAATATTTTACTCAAAGAATATCCAGAATTAGACACCACCGCCAGTAATATTTATTTGGTCGATGGGGGAGACGCCTTGCTGTCGCCTATGAGTTTGAAATCACAAGCAGATACACTTGAAGCAGTAACAAAACTTGGTGTTGTCGTAAAGCTAAACACCCGTGTGGTCGATTACAAAGACGACACCGTATTCTTTGCCGATGGAAAAACCATTCAAACCAAAAACTTAATTTGGGCAGCAGGAGTTTCAGCAAGGGAGTTTGAAGGAATTCCTGCAGAAAGTTACGGTCGTGGCAAACGAATGGCTACCGATGCCTTCAACAAAGTAAATGGTACCGAAAACATCTACGCCATTGGCGATACCTGCATCCAACTCAACGATGTAGATTTCCCGAGCGGTCACCCGCAAGTAGCACAAGTGGCTATCCAACAGGGAGAAAATTTAGCAGAAAATTTTAAACTAACACTTCAGAACAAGTCACTTAAACCGTTTAAATACAAAGACAAAGGTTCTATGGCTATCATCGGAAAAAACAAAGCCGTAGTCGATTTGCCCAAACCCAAAATGCATTTCAAAGGCTTTTTCGCCTGGATGATTTGGTTATTCGTGCACCTGATGTCTTTGATAACGTATCGTAACAGATTGAATACTTTTTACCATTGGATGATTGCGTATTTCTCCAAAGACCAATCTTTACGCATGATTATCAGACCGGAGAAGAGAACAAAAGTTGATGTATAGCTCAAAATAGTTTTGATTCAGGCGGTAATTTCTGATAAAAAGCTATATATCTGAGAAATACAAAACAAAACAAACCTTCGTATAACATTCCCAATTTGGGTTGCTGTGCGAAGGTTTATTTTGTGTATTTACTAGTTGTATGCCATTTAACCAAACAATATGAAAACAAAAACATTTTGGACAATACTGATAAAGATTTTGGGAATATCAATATTATTTTCAACCTTAACTGTTATTCCACAATTCTTCTCAACTCTTTACGCAACATTCAAGGATGGAAATAATAACCATCTAGAAATATCATTCTTTTTATTTTTTAGCTTACTAATATATTTATTGATCCTAAGATTATTTGTCTTTAAACCTGAATGGATAATTGAAAAACTGAAACTTGAAAAAAACATTGAGGAAAAGATTGATTTGAATATTAAAGCTTCAACAATTCTTAATATTTCAATCGCTGTGACTGGAGGATTAATGTTGGCTGGTAGTATACCAATGTTATGTGAAACTCTTTTCGAATTTTTCAGACAAAAATCATTATTTATAGATTTCGAAAATTCAAAATGGATTGTTGCTTATTTTCTAAAATCATTAATTGGTTATTTACTTTTCACAAATAGTAAAGCAATAACAAAATTTATTTTTAAACAAGCTGAGGAAACATATTAAACATAAACGGCATACAACAGTTACAACGGATTTGGACAATAGGCTTAATGGAAAGTTAGTTTTGTATTTGGGAGATTTAACAAATCCGAATAATGGGCTTAATTTAGTCTCAAACCCGATGATTACGAGAATGTTAGTGGCAACCCTAATACGATAGGGAGTAAACAAAAACCAACATAAATATAAAAGACATAACACAATTTTACATTTATTTACAATCCTTTTACATATTTTTTAAATCATTTAAGTGTGGAGAAAATACTTTTGCATGATATCAATAAATAAAAGGAATAATGAATTCAAAAATTTTAACTTCTAAACCTGTTTGGGAAAATGGAATTTCTTTAATACGGATTTGTTCAGGGATAATGATTATTATGTTTGGCAAAGAAATCTTTGATGAAGCAACTATGAATGACTACACCAAATTTCTTACTGATGTTGGTTTTTCTTCACCAAGATTTATGCTAACTCTTGCAAAATTAACTGAATTGATTGGAGGAGCTTTTCTAATAGTTGGTCTATTTACTCGAATTGTAGTATTTCCACTAATGATGACTATGCTAACAATAGTGTGGTATATGTCAGATGGTAATTTCTTTAACGGAGGAACTGCTTCTACATTTTTTCTTTTGTTCCTTTTGTTTTTGTTTTTTGGTTCAGGAAAATTTAGTTTGGATTATGTTTTTTTTGATAAAGCAAAAATTAATACAAACAAATAATTTAGTTAGTGACAGCTCTACAAAATAACTGCACAATGACAAAAAGAATTAAAATATTAGTCATCCTAAATTTTCTGACTTTTGTTCTATCTAATCAGACCTTTGGACAAAATACCTTGACAAAGGAAAAACTTTGGACAACAGACTGGAGTCCTAATGGAAAGTACATTGCAATTGGAGGTAATATTGACACTTTAAAAATCTATAACAAAAAAAGTCTAAAAACACACAAGTTATTTCTAGTAAAGAATACTATTACACGTATCAAATGGCATCCGTCAATGAACATTATTGCAGTTGCAACACAAATGTCTGACGAAAAATCATTTATTCTCAATTTAGAAACAAATGAAAAAATTGAGTTAAATGACATCTCACCAGATGGAGCAAGAGGAGTAGATTGGAACTATACAGGCGAGTATTTAGGTGTTGCAGATAATGATGGACAAATATTGATTTATGATATTAAAGGTAAATTAGTCAGGAAATTTTTAAATCAAATTAACTCAACCAAAGGAATTACTGCTCTTGATTGGCATCCTAAAAAAAATATTCTTACAACCGTAACTGACAAAATACGCTTTCTTGACATTAATGGAAATTTAATAAAATCAATCAAACATAGACCCGAAGATGTAATGTTATTGAGTATTGCTTGGCACAAATCAGGCGATTTTTTTGTGACAGGTGATTATGGCGACGAAAAAGACAAATCATTGCTTCAATATTGGAATGAACAAGGCGAACTTATAAAATCAATTGACATAAGTAAAGGTGAGTTTAGGAATTTGGCTTGGAATCCAAAAGGAGATAGACTTGCATCAGCAAGCGACGCATTAAGAATTTGGGACACAAAAGGAAACCTCATTTCAGAAGGTAATTCGGAAGACTATTTATGGGGAGTTTCGTGGAATGAACAAGGAAACAAAATTATTACGTCAAGTATGGAACAAAAAATAATACTTTGGAACAAAAAAGCGAAAAGAGTAATAACAATAGAATAAAGGGCAGCCACTGACCCCCGCTGCTGCAAAGTCTCCTGACTTTGCGTTTTTTAATAGTTCTTTAAAGCAATAAACAGGATAAAAGTCTCCCCACTTTTCGAGAAAACAACTTTTATAAATGATCAAACCCGATTGCTGGATTTTCAATCTTTGCCCACAAAGCAAATCCGCAATCAAGATTATCCTGTTATTTTTCAATACTAAGAACAAAAACTTCCTGGACTTAGATTTGATTTCAATACATATCTTAATTAAAAAATAGTTTTTATTAGAGGTTACATATCCGAAGTTTAGGCTTATTTTAGCCAAAATATTGAGGTTAAATGGTTTGTACAATACCTACTATTTCAAGATAATGACTAAAATAAATCCAATGGAAATCAAACAAAACTTCACAAAAATTCTTAAAAATAAATACTTACCAACAGCTGAGTTTTATAGTCAAATAATAGATAGTTTACAAGACTATTCCATTTTTACTTTAGATAACGATTTTATCATAAACAGTTGGAGTTCAGGTTCATCAAAAATATTTGGATACGAAACAGATGAAGTTATTGGAGAACCTTTTGATTTGATTTTTACAGAGGAAGATTTAAAGAATGGTGTTCCTAAAAAAGAAATCGAAACCGCTTTAAAAGAAGGCAGAGCAACCGATAATAGATGGCACATTGCCAAAGACAAAAGCCTGTTTTATGCTTATGGATTGGTTTTTCCTCTCATTGGTTTAAACTGAGAAATGCTTGGCTACGTCAAGTTTTTAAGGGATTTGACTGACAGAAAGCAATCTGAGGATGCCATAAAAAATTACGTCAAAGAACTGGAAGATCTTAATACTCACAAAGAGAGCGTTATGGCAATCCTTTCGCACGATTTAAGAAGTCCGCTGTCTGCAATTATTGGAACTGCAAAATATCTAAAAGATAATTTCCATAAAATGAATCCTGATGCTGTGCAGGAAATGCTGGACTTGCTTCATAAATCATCTACAGATGAATTAGAAATGCTAGACTATTTGGTAGAATGGGCAAGAATAAAATACGCATCAGACACTTTTTCTCCAACAAAATTAAAACTAATCGAATACATTACTAAAGTTTTTGAAACCTTAAATGAAACGGCTTCGATAAACACTATAAATCTACATCACGAAATCGAAGAGAACACCTCTGTGTTTGCCGACAGTAAAATGCTGATTTCCATCATTCAAAATATCGTTTCAAATGCGATAAAACATACTGAAAAAGGGGGTACAATTACAGTTTCAGCAAAAAGTAAAGAAGATAAAATTATTGTCCAGATTAAGGATACCGGAATTGGAATGTCCAAAGAAATAATGGATCGACTTTTTACTCCCCAAATGAAAACGCTTTCCGAAACAAGAAAAAAGGATAAAGGAGCCGGGATTGGATTGTTATTGGTAAAAGGCTTTTTAGAAAAAAATGGCGGTGAAATTTGGGTAGAAAGTATCGAAGGGGAGGGGTCTACTTTTTATTTTACATTACCTATTGAGAAACCTTTGTATAAAATAGGCAGCTCAGACGAAATTATGTTTGATGAAAGTGCCTAATTTTAATACTATTGATTTATTATAATTAATACCCCACAATAATTTCATCATCTCCAGAATTCACAATGGTTTTCTTGATTTTTCTTTTGCCAATATTCAAAATAATGAAAGCGACAATCGTGGTACAAGTCATAATTGCAACCATCGACACCATAGAATCTTTCACAAAAACACCCACAGCAAACGAAGCTAAAGCTCCAATTCCCAATTGAATAGCTCCCATTAATGCAGATGCACTTCCTGTATTTTTATCAAAAGGAGCAAGGGTCAATCCAGCCGTATTGGGATTGGAAATACCCAAACAAGCCAAAAACAGAAATAACATTATAATGGTGCCATACAATCCCAAAACATCATTAATAGCCAGAATCAAAAAAATTAGACTAATGATTATTTGGGCAATCAAAGCACCAAAAATCATCTGTTCACTAGAAAATCTTCTTAATAATAAAGAGTTCAATTGACTAGAACCTATAAAACTCAAAGACATAAAAGCAAAAATCCATCCGTAAATGGTTGCATCTACTTTTAAAATATCCATAAACAAAATAGGAGAGGCAGCGACATACGTAAACAATCCTGAGAAAGCAATCGAACCTGTCAAAGCATAGGTGTAAAATTGTGGCACTTTGATAATTGACAAAAAATTATTAATGATTGGTTTGGGTTTCAAGGAAATGGATAAATCGGGTTCATGTGTTTTAGGTAATCCCACTTGGGAAGTAATCAATACAAAAATACCCATGAACATTAAAATTAGAAAAACAATATGCCAGCCCCAATAGCTCGTCACATAACCCCCAATTGTTGGCGCTAACATTGGTGAAAGTCCAACTACCAGCATCAATTTGGACAAAACATTTGGTATTTCTTTTATAGGAAATAAATCCCGAACCATCGCCACCGAAGCCACTGTAGCGGCGCAACTACCAACTGCTTGTATGAAACGAAGAGCAATAAATGTATTGATATCAGCAACAAAAACACAACCTAGCGAAGCCAAAATATACACCAACAATCCAATAAACAATGGTTTTTTGCGGCCAAAACGATCCAATAATGGCCCATATAATAATTGTCCCGCCGATATTCCAATAAAATAACTGGATAACGACATAGAAACAGCAGCTACAGTAGTTTGAAGGTCATTGGCAATTCCAGAAAATCCCGGCAAATACATATCAATTGAAAACGGTCCAAGTGCCGTCATTGAACCTAAAATCAGTATCAGTTGTATGTATTTAGTTTTTGTCATTTTTAGGAATCTTTTTTATTTTTTGCAAAAGTAACCAAAAAACATAAGGTTTGATTATTTTTAAGCCGATACAAATAACTAAGAAATTAGTATTTGTGCAGGTTTTGCAATAATTTTAATAACATTATAAATTGAACTATAATTTATAGTATGTTTTACAGTATGACAATAGAACTATTTGAAAATCAAATTAATTAATTTCTTGCATTAAATATCCTACTTTTTTTTAAGTCTAACTTAACTAAAAAGTAATGGATTCAAAAAAAATTAGGCACGAACAAAAAGTGCTAAAAAATTACAACGCCTATATTTTGGCTTGTGATAAAATAAGGAATCATTCTAAAATTTCCTTATCTCAATTACAAAGAACTTTACGACCTTTTTGTAAAACTGTCCTTTCTAATGATGTGCATTTGTACGTTAGATTGAAAGGTACTGAAAAATCTTTGTCAATACAGCTTATACCGCCTTATGTATTTCAAAAGTGCCACTATTTTAAAATAGTTTCTTCTTCTTATCAATCATTTGATCTACAATTTTCTGCAATAAACACTTTTGATTTAATGCAAAAAATTAATCACAAATTCCAACTTTTAAATCCTTTTGAAAATGATTGATATTTTAAAAATACTCGTTCCTGTTGATTACCAACTAAGCGCAAAAACATTTTTGTATTATTTAAAAACTCTAAATAATAAGATTTACAAAATTTCTGCACCTGAAATTTCTTTGTATCAAATTGAGGTTTTAAAAAATGAAAAGGGTTTAACAATTGTTAATCATCAGCATTATACTTCAAATGTAATAAATATTACTTTTTCAAATTTAGAAAAGGAATTACAGAAACATTTTGCGCCCGAAAATCCAAAACAATTTGAAATTGAATTTATTAATGCTTTAAGATTTTAAAAATGAAAAAACATTTAATTGATATTGTATATTCTCCTTATAATGTTGAATTACATTTTGATTCACATGCTACAAAGCAAACTATTTATACTTATGCTTACAAATATGCTCTTTCTAATAACTTATTTGTTTTGACGTATCGTGTTAATAGAGGTTTACAAATTGTCACTTTGGTGAATTACTAGAAAACCGATATAAAGCAAGTCAAATAAAAAAAATAGCCGTTAGGTAAAACGGCTATCAACTCACTCAATAAATTACGCCAAATGCATCCAAAAACCTTAATATCAATTGATTACCTTATTATTAATTTAATGGGCGAATTAAGACCTCTAAAGGGTACTAATTCACTCGATTTTGAACTTATTTCCGAACCTTTTGGCACAAAAACTTTTGCGTGTCGTCATATTGTTAAATATAAAAAAGAAATTATTGCAAGTATTTTGAGTCAGCCACGTTCCGCTATTATTCCCGAGTATTTAAATCAAATGCAATTTGAAAATCATGTTTTTTACACAAAATCACTACCCGAGTTAAAACAAATTATAGATTCCTTTACAGATGCTTACGCTTTAGAATTTACTGCGATCAATAGATTGGATATTGCTTTTGATATAAATGATAATAATCAGTACTATAGAAAACTAAATACTGATTTGTCAAATGGTAATGTGCGTATTTCGGGTAGAAAAAAATCTTTTTCCTCTCATAATGAATTAGTTAAAGGTGTTTGTATAAATAATGGATTTAATTTTGGTTCTCGAACTTCCTCTAAATTTCTTAGGGTTTACAATAAATCACTATCCTTAGAAATAACCGAAAAACCCTATATACAAGAATTTTATAAAAAGAATAATTTTTCAAATCAAAATGTTTGGCGTTTTGAATATCAGTTAAATGCTCAATTTTTTTCTAATTTAAAAAATTACGGTCATGACAAAGATTTTTTTGATGTTATCCAAGAAAAGTTGGTACTTCCTTTTCAGGATGTAACGTATTCTATTTTCGACTATTCCACTTTGATTCAGTTGGTAATAATGGCGCAAACAAATTTTTTCGAATTAAAAGAAAATACGGGTAAAAGCCAAATAAACAAAGAAAAGACTATACCGTTTATTATTGATTTTGACTATTTATTGCACACTATTTCAGAATACAAACCGACTTTTGTCAGGTTAAAAAGTACGCATGTTCCAAATTTAATAAAGCGTAAAAGATTGGCAAAAGCCTTATTTCGGGAATATGTTTCAAACTTTCAAAATGTTTCTTATATCGTTGCTTTAAACCGTTTACTACTTGAAAAAAACCCTTTTGACAATACCTCTTTGCAAAGTTGGTTCGATAAAAAAATGACATTTTATTTATCAGAATTTAAACAACTTGAAAAATTAAATATCCGCTTTGATGCGGAACTATACGCCGAACAATCAAATTTATTTATTGAATAATGAAAACGCAAACAAAACCAAATCCAAGCCAAAAAGTAACAAAAGTACAGTTAATGCATATTTTAGAAGTTAGCTATCCAACGGCTCGAAAAGACTATCAAACCATTATAGATTCATTGCAATTGAAAAGAAAATATCTCACTATTTCCGACCTTGTTTTGTATGGTGTTTTGTCTTGAAAACTAGAAAAAAATAGAAAAAAAACGCAATTAATAGTAATAAATAGAAAACCCTTTTTTTATTCTGTAATAACCTTTGTACTCAATAATCACAAAAAAATTATAAAAAATGAAAATTAAAACGATTACAGGGGTTACCAAAATTGATGATATTAATATTACAAAATCAATTGGGGCTTTTATTATTGCTGTTGATGGTTTAGCGTTAGACCAATTGACAACGGAAAAAATATCTTACCATATTGAGAGGGCAAACGGTTCAAATGTTGTTTTGGCAAATAAAATTCCCTTAACGGATTATATTATTTCATCTTCTTACGGTTCAGAGGCTGTTCAATCAGATGGTACTTTTGAAACAATTGCACTTTGTGAAATTGCTTATAAAGGTGGTGCTTTTCTAGCCGAAAAAGAAAGTATTAAATTGAGTTTAGATGGTTTAGATTCTACAAAAATTTATGAAATATACGGAGTTGAGGAACCTAACCAAACTAACGTTTTGGCTTTTTTCGAACAAAAGACCGTTGCTAGTGAGGATTTTTCTAAAAAAATCGATGTGAAAGGTTATGATTTAGCAATTATGACAACACACGCAAGTGTACAAGATTTGTCTTATCGTTTCGAAAATGGTCAAGTTGTTAAATATCTTCCTTTTGAATTACAAACTTTAAGCCGTGATAATGACCCAATACAGGCTATTAAAAGTACTGCGGTTTTGCAATCAGTTCCTGACCGTTTAGCGTTGCCTCTGCTTCATGTAGATGAAATTGAAATTAATAAAGCGCAAGGTCAAGTAATAAATTTTGTAGTTAGAAATTATAAATCTGTTGAGTAATGGGGTTTTTTAAAGACGTTGGAAATAAACTTAAAAGAGTTGTTTCTTTAAAAAATGTTGTTAGGGGTGTAACGGGTAACTTTTCCGCTGTTGCCGATGATGTTAAAAGAGTTATGACAACACAAGACCCTAGAACGGTTAAAAATGCGGTAGCTGTTAATTCCTTAACTGATAAAAATTTTGTTATTCCCGAACCTGTACAGGATGTATTAAAGGCACAAGATTCAACTTATCAACAAAATTTGGTGAAGTCTATTGCTTCAATTCCTGCGGTACAGGATGCAAATACTTTTATGTCTAAACTATGGATACAAAGCCAATGGTTGAAATATAAAAAATGGATAATTGCGGGTGCTGTCTTGTTGGTTGGTTTCTTAGTTTGGTTTTTCAAGTTTAGAAAAAAACACGCTCGTAAACGCTCTAGGTAATGCAAAAAAAATTCAATTACAACCGTTTATATATCATAATTTTTATAATTGATTCCGTTGTAATTGTTATAAAAAAAATCACACAAATTATTTTAAACATTAAAAATATATTTCACTAATGGCGGATTATAACATGAAAAGACCAAATCATTGGGATGGTGGGAATCAACACCCTTTTACTCCTTTTAAAAATGATTATCAGCAAAGAAATGCTGGTTACAATAGAATGCAAAGAAAAAGCGATTTTGTAAAGCATTCGGGCGCAAAATTAACTAAGTATTTCCCCAAATCGGGTATTAATGCTGGTGTTGAGCAGTTTTTAGTAACGGGTTGGAGACTTTCTAATAAAGAATTAATTTCTATTAAAGCGGTAACAACTTCAAAATCTAAAGAATCTGAGAAGGGTTGGTTTGGTTCTGTTGCTGTAACTTTTACTAATACTAAAACGGGTGCGCAACAATTTCATTGGGGTACTATGGAGAAAAAAACGGGAAAAGTCGTAATTAATGAAATGGCTTTCGTTATGAATCCAAAAGCTAAAAATGGCGGTTACTCGGGAACTTTTTTAAATAAATAACATGTTAAAAGTATTATTAAAGTTTCTCCCTCTTATACTTCATGAGGGGGTTGATTTACTCAAAGAGTATTTAGAAAAACGAAAACAAAAAAATCAAAAACCATGAATAAATTAAAAGGTGTTATTGCTGTAATTGGGTTAGTTGTTAAATATTCCGCTATTGTAATGGCAATTATTAAAGGTGTTCAAGTTGCTTACGATGAATTACAAAAGATTGATTTTGATAACCCAACAAAACCAATTGAAAATGAGTAATTATTTAGGTAAAAGCAATCTTTCAAGGGGTATTCGGAATAATAATCCGGGTAATCTAAGGATTACAGCCGACAAATGGCAAGGGATGGTTTCTTTGGATAAAAACACCGATAAGTCATTTCAGCAATTTATTGAGATGAAATACGGTGTAAGGGCTATGCTTCGTGATGTTGTTAACGACATTTTGAAAGGTAAAAACACAATCAGAAAATTAATTTCTGAATATGCGCCACCAACTGAAAACAATACCGAATCATATATTAATGGGGTTTCAAAAAAATTAGGTTTGACACCCGATGAAAAAATAAAAAAAATTGATGCTGTTTTTTTGATGGCTATTGCTAAAGCTATTATTTCTCATGAAGTAAAAGCATCAGAAAAACATTTGGTTACTGATTCCGATATCAGAAAGGCTATTTCGATACTTGGTACTTTTAACACTCCAAAAGATTTGAAAATTGATACAACGGTACTTAATCCTTTAATTGCTTTGATTCCTGTCTTGCTTTTTTTTTATACTTGGCTTACCGTGAGCCTTTAAATAAACGGAGAAATTAAATAAAAAATCTTAAAAACTATATCATGTTAGAAAAAATCAAAAATTATTATACTGAATACAAAATGTATATAAATATTTTAATCGGTCTTGTTGCTGTTTATGTTGTCTATCGTCTTGCTAAAAGAAAGTAAATGACAGTTAAAAATATGAGGAAAGGGGGGTCTAAATTAGACCTCTTTTTTAATAAAGCTAAAATTTTTCTATCGAAATATTGGCTTTTAATGCTTGTCTTGCTTTTTGGATTACCTCCTTTAATTCGTTATATACGTACTCAAATAGCTCTTATGAAAGGAAATACAGAAGCCAATAAAGCAATAGTTAATACTGCTCAAAATGCTACAGCGAACCCAGTAACAATAAAGAAAAAAACAGATGCTGTTCAAAAAATATATCCTAATGTAACTACTACAGACATGCAAAGATATAGTACTGTTGCTCAAGGTGTGGCTAAGGCTCTTGGAACTAATGTTGAGGATAATCATATTGTCTTAAGTGGTACATTTGAATTTTTTAATGTTTCGGCTTTAACTGAAAATGAGGACGAAGTAGTAAGGCTTCTGAAAACCGTTCCAACTACTTTTCCGATTGTTGAGCAATTATATTATAATGTGCATACACGTTCAAGAAACATGAAAAACGATTTATTAAAGTACTTATCTAAAAAAGATTTAGACCAAATCAGGGCGGTACAAAAAAAATATGGTAAAACTTTTATTTAAAAAACTATGTCAAATTTCTTTGTTTATATTAATGAAAACGGTGCTTTGGCTTATATGCCTGTTACAGTTAATGAGGGTAGTTGTGAAGCGCAAAAAGATATAAATGAGCAGTTTTTAGTAACTGCTGTTTTTATAGATGGTGTAAAACGCTCTATACTTCTGCCTGATAACCCTATTCAGATGGCTATTGTAAATGATAACAATTTTGATGGTCGTTTTGTCAAATTGACTGATTATAATCAAAGCGGATTATTTACTTTTGGTCTTGTTCCTTTAGCTGGTCATTCTTCTTCGGTTGGTGGTTCTTTGGTTTCATCAAAAACTTATCCAATGTTTGAGCATCCTGTTTTTAGGGAAAACGTTGTCAATGTTGGTGGTGTTTATAATCCTGCTATTTTAAAAACAACAATTAGGTTGTATGAGTTCTTTTATCAATTAGAATATAGTTCTCATCATGACCATTTTGGAACTGATCTTGAAGTTGTTGATTATGGTATGCTAGACCAAACCTTGTATAATTATGCGCAATGTATTAGAGTGCAAAATAATTACTTTAAATTTAAGTTTCCATCTTACTCAGTAGAAAACGGGGCTTTCTTGTTTTTGGATATTTATACTAATAATTATACAAGAGAGGTTTATTTAATTTTGTATAATTCTGATAGGTCTCAATCCTTTGCTTTGCCTTACGAATATGTGGACAATTCAAAAGATAAAGGTTTTGATGCTGTTTATTATCCTACGGGTTTGGAATTAACCTGTAAATCTGTTTATCATTAACAAATATGTCTTACTTTCTAAAAGATAAAAATGACTATTCTGTGTATGTGTATAAGGATGGGCAAAAACGTCTTTTTTCCGAGTTTGTACACGATATTTATAAATATTCACTATGGTTAAAAAGAAACGGTATTATGTGGGATTATTTACTCGTTTTTTGCCGTAGAGATAGGCAAATTATGTGTTATTACAAGAATGGCGATTATCTCCACTCGAAACCCGATGCGGGCAATATGGGTCGACGAAAATCTAATTGGTAAATATTTTTTTTATCTCTTACCCCCTTAATTTGCTACGGTATTTTAGGGGGTTATTTTTGAAATAATATTTTTTTTATCTCTTACCCTTTATTCTTGTTAAAATTGGTATTATATTTGAATATGTTAAATTATTACTAACAAAAAACAATTCATAAAATGAAAAAAATTGCATTCTTATTCTTATTCGCTGTTTCTTTCGGTTATTCTCAGACTTCAATAGATGAATATAACTATATGACAAAGGGTTACGGTGTTACAATTAGTTCGGGTTTGGATATTAAAAAAGGCTATCAAATCAAGGACTTGACCACTTATAATACTGCATCTTACACTTTTGATTATAAACTTTTAATACGTGAAGCGGACAATTCTTTGGCTGGTGTTATTCTTCGTGCAACTTCGAAAATATGGTCAAATGTTTATTATTTGGCTATTCCTGTCGATAATCAGGAATTATTAAAACCGTATTATAAGCAGTTAGAGTTATGGGATGAGCCAATGATTACAGCTTATTCAGAATCATCCACTTTTTTAAATTCCGAATTGATAAAGTTTTTTCATTCTTCAAAAAAATAACATAAACCCCTCGAAATAGGGGTTTTTTTTATTTCAAAAAAATGTTTGTGTAATACAAATATCTTTCTATATTTGATAAAAAAAAGTAGATATTTTGTGCGAAAATTATTTCTAACCTACTGTCATTTAGTGAACTATAATTTATATTATGTAAAATAGAACTTATTTAAAAACAATAATACTATCCTAATATATTACATTTTATTCCTATAAATTAATGGAATAACGCCTATCATTTAATTCTAAAATAAAAATGAAAAATCATAGGCTATAAAATTCAAAATAAAAAAAAATCATTGCCGTTATGACAATGATTTCATTAAATTTTTAATATAACCCGTTGGGTGAAATTCAAGTAAAATAAAAATTTAACCACATAGAATCATAGATGGATGCTAAATAGGCAAAGAATAAATAGAAATAGCACTATTTCACACATAGAATAGCTATGTGAGTAGTAAAACGTCTATCTTTTTCTTTTAAAAACTATAAATTCTATGTTTCTATGTGGTCAAAAATAATTTCACCCAACGGGTTAATATAAATTATTTTACAGAAAAACCAATAATCCAATTTTCCCAAACCAATTCAACATCAGTAGCATTTATAATATAGGTTAATTTTTCTGTATCCGAATCTGCAGTTTGTTGTTTTACAGTAACACGAAGTTGATCGTCTTTTGCCTTGTATTTGTATGCTCCCCATTGTTTAGCTTCTTTATTAAAAATAACTATACATTCCTCTTTGTTTGGAATTACAAAAAAAGAATATTTACCAGCGGGCAATCTTAAACCTTCAATTATAAGTTCTTTATTGGTTTCAAAAGTAGTTGCATCGTTAGCACCTGCTCTCCAAACTTCTCCAAAAGGAACTAATTCTCCCCAAATTTTTCTACCTCTTACTGAAGGACTTCCGTAATTGATTTCAATTTTAGCACCGTTAACTATTCCGGTCACTTTTTCTGCTGTACTTTTTGGTTTTTCTTGTGCATTTGCAAATGAAATGGAAAAGATGATTAATACAATTGAAAGTGAAATTTTTAATATTTTCATGTTTCTATAAATTTATTTAAGGTTAGTATTAATAACATAATCAACAAATGTATTCATTATTTGCATATAAATATTTAAATATTGAGCAAAAAAAAACTTCTCAATTTCTTGAGAAGTTTTGTGGGCTGTCAGGGATTTCAGTCGAACACCTAATCTCTATTTTAACTCTATTTAATGCGTTTTAAAATATATAATTTATTAATTTACTGCGTATTAGGTGTAATTTTCTGTAGATCAATTTATATTTTGTGATTTTTTTAAAAGAACTCTTTTTAATTACCATTAAAATTAGGATTCAATCGTCTACATTTAATGTGTGAGGGCTTTATCAAACACAAATTAATTAACCATAATTTGAGTTTTAAACTTAACCAGAAATATATAATTCTTGCTTTTATCTTAAATGTAAAGAGAAATTTTGGAAGTTAATAATTGGCTATTCATCATTTATTTGTTTTTAAATCGGACAACAAAATGTCTAATTAATATAGTAACTCCACTTTAAAATTAGTGGGGCTAACTGAATTGTATTTTTTGAATATTTTATTAAAATGACTTGCATCATTAAATCCTAATCTTTCAGCTATTTCATTAATAGTAAATCGGTTTTGCCTCAAAAGTTTTTCTGCAGATTTCAATTTGGCCTGAATAATATGCTGCTGGATGGAAATACCACTATGTTTTTTCACAAAGATGCTAATATAATTAGGAGACATAAAGAATTTGGATGCCATTTTTTTTATATCCATTTTGTCATTATCAATAGCGTTAATTCGTATGTAGGTAAGAATGCTGTTTATTTTTTCTGAATCCTTTTCGTAGTTTTTAATTGAAGCTTTAGTCTGATTTAAGTTTCTTGTAATAATGGCCATTATAGTGCCAAAAAGTTCCAGAGTTACCTCATTATTAAACAAAGCTTTATTCTTAAATTCATATAGTATGATACTTACTAATGAAAATAAATGTTCTTTATCCCGTCCATTATTAATTATGCTGCCTGCTATATTATCTATTTGCAGCATTACATTTTTAAGTGCTTCTTCCCAATACGTTTTTTTGTTGGTGTTTAACTTTTCTAAAAAAACCTGTTCGGTAAATTTTAGATAAGTAAATTTAGTTTTCGTATTGATTTCAAATTCATGAGCATCATTGGGAGTTAACATAAATACATCTCCTTTACTGTACGGAAAAGAAATACCGTTAAGAATATGTATTCCACTACCTTTTTCTATAAAAATAAGTTCGTAAAAATTATGCTTATGCAATTCATAGATCCATGTGTCTAATTCTAGTGAAAATACATTAATTGAATGAAAGCTGTTAAACCGCTGCATGGTAATTTAATTTTGATGGATATGTACAAATATACAATTGATTTGTACAAAAATAATCAGTATTACCTGCTATATCTTTGTACTATAATTTAAAACATAAAAAATGAAAAGATATTTAATAGGATTGCGTTGTTTGTTAGTAATGAGTTTGTTAACTTCATCTTTAGATGTTGCAGCACAAAATAAATCAGCAAAAGAAGCTAAAAATTGGCCAAACAGTGCACAGTTAGTGATTTCGGTGTCCATGCAGTTTGAAACAGGAGGCCAGCCCGAAGGTGCCGAAAGTCCGTTTTCTAATAATCCTTTACCGAAAGGTAATCCGGATTTGGCTGCCGAAAGCTGGTTTAGATACGGAGCCAAAGAGGGGATTTACAGAATGCTGGATTTATGGAAAAAATATGACATTAAAGTGACTTCGCATATGGTGGGAGAAGCGGCAATAAAATATCCTGAGGTAGCAAAAGCTATAGCTGATGGAGGTCATGAAATTGCAGCACACGGATATTCATGGAACAATCAATGGAATATGAGTTATGCTGAAGAATTGGCTTTTGTAAAAAAAGGGGTAGATACTGTTGAAGCTATTACAGGAAAAAGAGGTGTAGGATATAATGCAAATTGGCTGCGCAGAAGCCCCAACACGCTCAAAGTATTACAAGAACTTGGATTTTTGTATCATATAGATGATTTAAGCCGCGATGAACCTTTTGTTACAAAAGTAAATGGTAAAAACTTTGTAGTAATGCCATATACACTGCGTAATAATGATATCGTAAATATTGAAGGGAAACACTGGAGTCCTGATCAATTTTTGGCACAATTAAAAATGGAATTTGACCAATTGTATGCTGAAGGAGCGACAAAACGCAGAATGATGTCTATAAGTTTTCATGACAGAATTGGAGGAACACCAGCTATGGTACATGCTATGGATGAATTTATACAATACGCCAAGAAGCAAAAAGGGGTAGTCTTTATGAGAAAAGATGATATTGCGAAAATGGTAATCAATGACCCGAAAACCCCAATAGACAACTCAGAAGAAAAGTATAATAATTAAATATAATTATCATGCACATTGATCATACCACCATTAGAACAAGAGATATAGAGGCTGCTAAAAGCTTCTTTATTAAAGTATTTGATTTAAAAGAAGGAAAGCGCCCGGAGGTAATCGAACAATCGATACCAGGTTACTGGCTATATGCAGACAATAACCCGATAGTTCATATTATTCAGGCTGCCGCAAGATTTCAGAATGTCAATAATTATGGGACAGAAGCAATCGATCATACCGCATTTTACATGAAGGACTACGAAAGTTTTAAATCAAAATTAGATCGATTGGCTATTGTATATACAACAATGGAATTGAAAGACATTAATGAAAAAAGAATTTTTCTTCATACGCCTGCAGGTATTTTATTGGAGGCTGTTTTTAGAAATGAATAAAATAAAAGTTAAACATAACAAGTAATAATATGAAAGCAATAGGTTTTAAAAAGTCATTACCAATTGAGGATCAAGATAGTTTTATTGAATTTGAAACAATAAAACCAACACCAGGAGCAAATGATTTATTAGTAAAAATTGAAGCAGTATCAGTAAATCCGGTAGATTATAAAATTCGTCAGAGTGCTGCAAAAGATATTGTTCTTGAAAACCCCAAAATTATAGGCTGGGATGCCGCAGGAATTGTTGAAGCTGTAGGCGAAAATGTAAGTCTTTTTAAAGTTGGAGATTCCGTTTTTTATGCAGGAGATATAACCAAACAAGGCAGTAATGCCGAATATCAAATTGTAGATGAGCGAATTGTGGGAAGAAAACCAGCAACACTTTGCAGCAAAGAAGCAGCTGTAATGCCGCTGACTAGTTTAACGGCATGGGAAATATTATTTGACCGTATCCGAATTAACCCGGAAAAAGACAAAGGAAAAACTATTTTGATTATTGGCGGTGCTGGCGGAGTAGGATCTATTGCAATTCAGCTTGCCAAAAATGTAGCGAACTTAACAGTAATTGCGACAGCTTCCCGTTCAGAATCTGTGGCATGGTGTAAGCAGCAGGGAGCTGACTTTGTAGTGAATCATAAAAATCTGGTCGAAGAAGTTCGTGCTATTGGATTTCAGCAGGTCGATTTTATAGTAGATTTTGTTAATGTAAACCAATATTGGTCTGCATTTGTGGAATTGATAAAACCGCAAGGACATATTGGTTCTATAAGTGATCCGGCTGAAAGTGTAAATCTTCGACAATTAATAGGCAAAAGTGTGAGCTTCCATTGGGAATTGATGTTTACACGTTCTATGTTTCAGACAGAAGATATGATTGAGCAGCATAATATCCTGAATAAAATTGCGGATTTATTAGATAACGGAACAATCAAAACTACGCTTGAAGAAATACTTATAGGATTCAACGCCGAGAACTTTAAAAAAGCACACAAGCTTTTAGAATCCGGAAAAACAATAGGTAAGATTGCCATAAAATTCTAAATCTAAATTTATATTATGTTTAAAACAATTATAAACCCTGAGGGAAATTGGGAATTTTGGACAGACAAGCAAAAACAAGAATTGGCAAAAACTGAAAGTAATACCTCAGTTGGTGACAAATTAGTTTTTGAAAATGATGAATTTAAGGTTTGGAGTATTCATTTACCCGTGGGTCAAAAACTTCCGTTTCATAAACATTGCCTGCGCTATTTCTGGACCGCTATGTCATCAGGAAAATCTCGTTCTTATTATAACGATGGATCAGTCAAGGAAACAGAATATGAGAATGGAGATACGGCTTATTTTCACGATCTTAGTTCTGATCATTTTTTCATACACAATTTAGAGAATATTGGAGAAACTGTATTGATCTTTTCAACTGTCGAATTTTTAAAATAATAATCTAACATATAATATATAACATATTAAAATAATAATTAAAATGAAGTATCAGAAATTATTTCAACAGTACAATTTAAACGGAATTCAATTAGAAAACCGATTTTTAATGGCTCCAATGACACGTTCAAGAGCTTCGCAGCCTAGTGATGTTCCAAATGCTTTAATGTCTGAGTATTACGCACAACGAAGTACGGCTGGAATTATAATTACAGAAGCTACTCAGGTTTCTTTACAAGGAATGGGTTATTCCAAAACGCCTGGAATTTACAGCAAGGAACAAATAGAAGGCTGGAAATTAACAACAAATGCAGTACATAAAAAAGGAAGTAAAATATTTCTTCAATTATGGCATGTAGGTAGAGTAAGCAGTTCTAAAGTAAACGGATTGCAGCCTATAGGACCATCTGCATTAACAGCTCAAAATACAAGTGTTTACATTTTTGACGGCGCTCCAAACGGCGATGCAACTTTTGTACCTGTAGAAGAGCCCAGAGAAATGACTAAAACTGATATTGACACTGTAATCAAAGAATTTGTGCAAGGCGCAAAAAATGCGATCGAAGCTGGTTTTGATGGTGTTGAAATTCATGGTGCAAACGGCTATTTAATTGATCAGTTTTTAAGAAGCAACAGTAATAAAAGAACCGACGAATATGGCGGAACAAAAGAAAATAGAATTCGTTTGCTAATTGAAATTACAAAAGCAGTTGCATTAGCGATCGGAAAAGAAAAAACGGGAGTACGATTATCACCATTCATTAGTTTTAAGGATATGAATGACCCTGAAATTTTGCAAACTATCATGTTAGCAGCATCTGAACTAGATAAACTTGATATTGCTTATATTCATCTTTGTGAGGCCGATTGGGACGACGCTCCGCAAATTCCAAATGATTTTAGAATTGAACTACGTTGTACATTTAAAAATACTATAATTGCTACCGGAAATAAAACCCCTGATGAAGCAGAGAAGTTGCTGGAAGAAAATTTAGTGGATTTAATTGGTTTTGGAAGAAAATTTTTAACCAATCCGGACTATCCTGCCAGAGTAAAACAAAATTCAATCTTAAATGAAATTTCAGACAATCATACTTTGTTTGGAGGCGGTACAGCTAGGGGTTATACCGACTATCCCTTTATCATACAAGTTTAAAAAGAATATAGACCACTCCCTTATTGAAAAAAGAAGTAATTCTGGGATATTAATTAATGTTCTCATTTTTTTCTATCGATTAATTTTATATTTTAAAAAATCAACTATTATCTTTAAATCTTCTAACAAAAAGCTCGAATTCTATATCGTCAAGGTTACAAAAAAATTAAAAAGCCTGTAGAGCATTTTTTAGAGGCTTTTTTGGGTTCAACAAAAACATCATTATTTTTGAGTGATTAAAAACTCTTATTTTGTTGAGTTTCATGGTTTATGTTAATATAAGCTTTTCAAGAAAAAAATAAAGCCACTGTCTTCCAGTGGCTTTATTTGTCTTTGTGGGAATGTCTTAGATTACAGTTGAACACCTCGTTCCAATCTTGGCGTTTTTTAACTCTTTCAAATAACTAAAACAAAATATTAAATGCATTGGTTTCAGGGTTATAAATCCGACTAATCCATTCGCTTCCTTAACCTTTAGATTTGTAATATGTTTTTTTAAGCAAAATAGAATTAATTTTAAAGTTAGATTTATTATCTCATAATGCCAGTAAAATGGAGGAAAAGGGATATCTTATATATCAAAAAAAGAGGGACAACCTTTCGGTTATCCCTCACAGTGGGCGATGAGGGGTTCGAACCCCCGACCCCCTCGGTGTAAACGAGGTGCTCTGAACCAGCTGAGCTAATCGCCCTTTCGGGTTGCAATGTCTTTCGTTATTGCGTGTGCAAATATACGACTAGAACTCGTAATTGCAAGTAAAATTGATGAAAATTGTAATAAAAAATAACGTCTTTTTCTTTAGTTACTCATAAACAGTGCCTTGGTCTAAAATGAATCTTAGTTTTTTTTTGCTATCAACTCCTTATAACTGTACATTTGTACTATAAAATAAATATAATGGCGAGATTTCAAGAAAATGATTTACCAAAATCAAAAATTAATGCAAATTCATTGCAAAAAGCAATTCTTATTTTCAAATATGCTAACAATCATAAATGGAAATTTTATGTAGGTTTGGTTTTTTTATTACTTACTAGTGTTACTGCCCTTGCTTTTCCAAAGTTTATGGGAATGCTAGTGGATTGTGTTAACAAAAAAGACGCTCATCTAGCCAATCAGATTGCCTTGGGATTGGGACTAGTATTATTGTTGCAATCTATATTTTCTTTTTTTAGACTTTCATTATTTGTCAATTTTACCGAAAATACTTTAGCCAATGTTCGTTTGGCTCTTTATACCAATTTAGTAAAATTACCAATGTCTTTTTTTTCCCAAAAACGTGTCGGTGAATTAAATAGCCGAATCAGTAATGATATTACACAAATACAAGATACATTAACCACTACAATTGCTGAATTTTTAAGACAATTTATTTTAATAATTGGAAGTTTTGCCATGTTGGCCAGTATCAATATCAAGTTGACTGTAATGATGGTTTCTGTAGTACCATTAGTTGGTGTAGCTGCCGTAATTTTCGGTAGATTTATTAGAAAATATTCCAAAAAAGTACAAGATCAAGTGGCAGAAAGTCAAGTGGTGGTTGAAGAAACAATGCAAGGAATCAGTATTGTTAAAGCTTTCGCTAATGAATGGTATGAGATTTCTCGTTATAAAAACAAGATTAACGAGGTAGTCAAAATGGGGATAAAAGGCGGACTTTTTAGAGGTTATTTTGCGTCCTTTATTATTATCTGTTTATTTGGTACAATTGTAGCTGTAGTTTGGTATGGAGTACAATTGAGTATTGCTGGAGAAATTACAGTTGGAGAATTGTTTACCTTTATTTTATACTCGAGTTATGTGGGAGCTTCATCAGGAGGAATTGCCGAATTATATGCGCAAATGCAAAAAGCAATTGGCGCTACAGAAAGAGTTTTTGAACTATTGGAAGAAGAACCCGAAAAAATAAATTCAAATGTTCATATTCCTTCAATAGAAAAAATTAAAGGAGATGTAACCTTCAATAATGTTGCTTTTAGCTATCCTTCAAGAAAAGAAGTTCAAGTTTTAAAAGGAATCAATTTTACCGCTAGTTTTGGTCAAAAGATAGCACTTGTTGGTCCAAGCGGAATGGGAAAATCAACGATTGCATCCTTACTGTTACGTTTTTATACTATTGATAGTGGTGAAATTTTAATTGATGGCAAAAATATTTACGATTATGATTTAGAAAATCTTCGTGGAAATATGAGTATAGTACCGCAAGACGTAATTCTTTTTGGAGGAACTATAAAAGAGAATATTGCTTATGGAAAACCGAATGCTACAGACGAAGAAATTATTGTAGCAGCCAAACAAGCCAATGCATATCTGTTTATTGAAGGTTTTCCTGAAAAATTCGAAACTATTGTTGGAGAAAGAGGAATTAAACTTTCTGGTGGACAAAGACAGCGTATTGCTATTGCCAGAGCCTTATTGAAAAATCCATCCATATTAATTCTTGACGAAGCTACATCATCATTGGATAGTGAAAGTGAAAAACTGGTTCAAGAAGCTTTGGAAATTTTGATGGAAGGAAGAACAAGTATTATTATCGCGCACCGACTTTCTACGATTCGATCTGCCGATCAAATTTTGGTCCTTGATAACGGAAAAATCAGCGAACAAGGAACCCATCAAGAATTAATTAATCTTGAAAACGGTTTGTATAAAAATTTGAGCAATTTACAGTTTAGTAATTCTTAACTATTCAAAACCCTATTCAATCAAAATATTAAACATAAAAAAACTCGATTTGAAATTTCAAATCGAGTTTTTTTATAACCTATACTCTAACCTCTAACTTCTAACCTCTAAAACTACATCTTCCCTTTCCTTCTATTGCGTTCTGATTTGATCATAGAAAGTTCACGACTTGTTTGTCCAGCAACTGATGTGTTTTCTTCTGCACGTCGAATTAAGTACGGCATTACATCTTTTACAGGACCAAAGGGTAAATATTTTGCAATATTATATCCATTTTCAGCCAAATTGTAACTGATATTATCACTCATTCCATACAATTGTCCAAACCAAATTTTATCATCAATAGAAGGAACTCCTTTGGATTTCATTAATTCCATCAAAGTATAAGTACTAAATTCATTATGAGTTCCAGCAAAAATGGACATTGTATCTAAGTGTTCTACCATATACAAAACTGCAGCATCATAATTAATATCTGTAGCTTCTTTGGTAGCACATATTGGTGTTGGATATCCTTTTTCTTCAGCACGAAGGTTTTCTTTTTCCATATAAGCACCACGAACCAATTTCATCCCAATAAAGAATCCTTCAACTTTGGCTTGTTCATGCAATTTTTTTAAATAATCCAAACGGTCCCAACGGTACATTTGCAGTGTATTGAAAACAATAACTTTTTCTTTATTGTATTTCTGCATCATTTTGGTAACCAAATCATCGGCGGCATCTTGCATCCAGCTTTCTTCAGCATCAATTAATAAAGCAACATTTTTTTTATGAGCTTCACCACAAACCAAATCAAATCGAGCTACTACCCTATCCCACTCTAGTTGTTCTTCTGGAGTTAAAGCCTGTTTTTCTCCAACCTTTTCATACAAATCCAAACGCCCCAATCCTGTGGGTTTAAAAACTGCAAATGGAATTGCTTTACGTTCTTTGGCAAACTCAATGGTTTTTAAAGTCATTTCCAAAGCCGCATCAAATTGGTTTTCCTCTTCTTTACCTTCAACTGAATAATCCAATACAGAAGATACGCCTTTGGTATACATTTTGTCAACTACCGACAAACAATCATTTTCATTAACTCCACCACAAAAATGATCAAATACTGTTGCGCGAATTAAGCTTTCGACAGGAAGATTTGCTTTTATAGCAAAATTGGTAACAGCAGTTCCAATTCGTACTAAAGGTTGATTATTAATTAATTTAAAAAGAAAATAAGCTCTATCCAGTTCGGTATCACTTTTTAAAGCAAACGCAATTTGTGTATTATTAAATATATTACCCATTATTTGTTATATTTTTTATGCAAATATAAAGACTGTTAGGGATTATATTTAGCAAAATTTGCCTTATTTTGCGGTTTCAATAAAATTATAAAGATGCAATCTATTCAAGCCAATAATTATCCTGTCCATTTTAATGAAACTGGATATGAAAAACTAAATCAACATTTAAAAGAAAATAAATATTCAAATTTGTTTATAATTGTAGACAGCAATACAAATGACTTTTGCTTGCCTAAATTACTTCCTTTATTGGAAACAAATTTAACTATTGAAATCATTGAATTTGAAGCAGGTGAAATCAACAAAAACATAGAAACCTGTATTGAAATATGGAATGTTCTTACGGAATTGGGTGCGGATAGAAAAACTTTAATTATTAATATTGGTGGAGGTGTTGTCACTGATTTAGGCGGTTTTGTGGCTTCTACTTTCAAAAGAGGAGTTGATTTTATACATATTCCAACTACATTATTATCAATGGTTGATGCATCTGTAGGAGGCAAAAATGGTGTGGATCTTGGAAATTTAAAAAATCAAATTGGTGTAATCAATACTCCAAAAATGGTTTTAATAGATACGCAATATCTTGAAACGGTTCCTCAAAACGAAATGCGTTCTGGACTCGCCGAAATGTTAAAACACGGATTGATTTTTGATAAACTGTATTGGGAAGCATTTTTAGATTTAAAAGCTATTGATTTTGCCGATTTTGATGAACTAATTTACCGTTCTGTCGAAATTAAGAACAATATCGTAATGCAAGATCCAATGGAAAAAAACATTAGAAAATCATTAAATTTTGGTCATACTTTAGGTCATGCGATCGAAAGTTATTTTTTAGAAAATCAAAATAAAACCACATTATTGCATGGTGAAGCAATTGCTGTTGGTATGATTTTAGAGAGCTATATTTCATTGCATAAAAATTTAATTACTCCAGAGGAATACAATCAAATCAAAAAGACATTGAAATCAATCTATGATGACATCATTTTTGAAGAAAAAGACATAGATCCAATACTTGAATTACTGATTCATGACAAAAAAAATGAATACGGTACCATACAATTTGCACTGATTGAAGGAATAGGAAAAATAAAAATCAATCAATTAGTTGAAAATGAATTGATTTTAAAAGCATTTCAAGATTACAAATCTTAATTTTTTTTAATAAAAAGGATTGCTTTACGTCTATATTATTTTTTACATTTGCCCTAATGAATAATAATCAAAATAATAAAAGTTTTTCCGCCAAAAGAATGCGCAACAATAAATCTTTTTTGAGATTATTGAAACGCTTTTATGGTATTAAGGGAAATTTTAGTTTTGACGTTTTTCAATATTTTAAAGCCGATTACGAGAAGTTACAAATTATTTATGCAAACATTAGGGTTTGAATTTGTATTAGTTCTATTTTTAATATAATTAATTGCAAAACACAAATTTACAGATGAATACAAAATATTCCGATTTAATAAATCAAACCTATTATTTTCCTCAAGAAGAGTTTAAATTAAACAAAGACAATCTTCAGTTTCACAACATTGATTTGATGAAATTGGTAGAAACTTATGGTACTCCTTTAAAGTTTACTTACTTGCCTCAAATTTCAAATAACATCAACAAAGCCAAAAGTTGGTTTCGTAAATCGATGGAAAAAAATAAGTATGAGGCCAAATATTACTACTGTTATTGCACAAAGAGCTCTCATTTTGAATATATAATGAATGAAGCTTTCAAGAATAACATTCATATTGAAACTTCTTCTGCCTTTGATATTAATATTGTTGAAAATTTATTAGAAAAAGGAAAAATTAATAAAAGCACTTATATAATTTGTAACGGTTTCAAAAGAGATCAATACATAGAAAACATAGCTAGATTGGTCAACAACGGTCATAAAAATACTATTCCTATTATTGATAATTATGAGGAATTGGATTTGTTGCAGGGCCAAATTAAGGGGAAATTCAAAATTGGAATTCGAATTGCAGCCGAGGAGGAACCAAAATTTGAATTTTATACTTCAAGATTAGGAATTGGATACAGAAACATAGTTCCTTTTTATAAAAAAGAAATAAAGGAGAATAAAAATTTGGAACTAAAAATGTTACATTTTTTTATCAATACTGGTATCAATGACAATGCCTACTATTGGAATGAACTTGTAAAATGTATTAAAGTGTATGTTGCATTAAAAAAAGAATGCCCTACTCTAGACGGCTTGAACATTGGTGGTGGTTTTCCTATCAAAAATTCTTTGGCATTTGAATATGATTATCAATATATGATTGATGAAATAATCAATCAAATTAAGATTGCTTGTGATGAAGCCGAAGTAGATGTACCCAATATTTTCACAGAATTTGGATCTTTTACTGTAGGAGAAAGTGGTGGAGCTATTTACCAAATTTTATATCAAAAGCAACAAAATGATAGGGAAAAATGGAACATGATTGATTCCTCTTTCATTACAACATTACCAGATACATGGGCAATTAATAAGCGTTTCATTATGTTGGCAATCAACCGTTGGAACGATACTTATGAAAGGGTTTTGTTAGGCGGAATGACTTGTGATAGCGATGATTATTACAATTCCGAACAGAACATGAATGCCATATATTTACCCAAATACAACAAGGAAAAACCTTTGTATATTGGTTTTTTCAATACTGGAGCCTATCAAGAAACTATTGGAGGATATGGAGGTTTACACCACTGCTTGATTCCGCAACCCAAACACATCTTAATTGATAGAGATGAAAATGGAATTCTAGCAACAGAAGTTTTTTCAGAACAACAAACATCAGAAGATGTATTAAAAATATTAGGTTATAAAAAATAACAATAATTAATTGTAATTTAGGAATTTGATATTTATAAATTTCTTTTATTTGTAAATCCAAATTTCATTCAACCTTTTGAATATTAAATAAAAAAAGAAAAGAAAATGAGTAAAGGACCAATCAGTCAGTTTATTGAAAAGCATTATCTGCATTTCAATTCTGCATCTTTAGTTGATGCTGCAAAAGCATATGAACAGCAATTAGCTAATGGTGCAAAAATGATGGTAAGTATGGCGGGTGCGATGAGTACAGCCGAAATTGGAAAGATTTTTGCCGAAATAATTCGCCAAGATAAAGTTCAAATTATATCTTGTACAGGAGCCAATCTTGAAGAAGACATTATGAATTTGGTAGCACATTCTCATTATGAAAGAGTACCAAATTACAGAGATTTGACTCCACAAGACGAATGGGATTTATTAGAAAGAGGATTAAATCGTGTTACTGATACTTGTATTCCAGAACATGAAGCGTTCCGTCGTCTTCAAAAACACATTTACAAAATTTGGAAAGATGCAGATGACAATGGTGAAAGATATTTTCCTCATGAATTTATGTATAAAATGTTACTTTCAGGTGTATTGGAAGAATACTATGAAATTGACTTAAAAGACAGTTGGATGTATGCTGCAGCTGAGAAAAATTTACCTATTATTGTTCCAGGATGGGAAGATAGCACAATGGGAAATATTTTCGCATCGTATGTTATTAAAGGAGAATTGAAAGCTTCTACAATGAAATCCGGTATTGAATATATGGTCTTCTTATCAGATTGGTATCCGAAAAATAGTTCTAAAGGTGTTGGTTTTTTCCAAATTGGAGGAGGAATCGCTGGAGATTTC
Organism: Flavobacterium rarum (SeqCode); assembly: GCF_965234445.1. Taxonomy (GTDB): domain Bacteria; phylum Bacteroidota; class Bacteroidia; order Flavobacteriales; family Flavobacteriaceae; genus Flavobacterium; species Flavobacterium rarum. The sequence continues at coordinate 160,775 of NZ_OZ248502.1, forward strand.
CCTATTTGCGTTGTTCCAATGTTGTACCAAGATATGGAAATGCACGATATTCCTTTTTGGAGTTATTTTTGTCAGATTTCAGATTCAACCACTAGTTATGGTTCGTATTCTGGTGCTGTTCCAAACGAGAAAATAACTTGGGGAAAATTAGACATAAACACTCCAAAGTTTATAATCGAGTCTGATGCTACCATCGTGGCTCCATTAATTTTTGCTTATTTGTTAGATTTATAAAAATTATTTATGAAGTCGCAAAATATAGAACTTGTAGCAAATACAAATGATAATCTTGCGATACCATGTTCCAATAAAAAAAAATAGTAGCTACACATGAAAAGAGTAATAGTTGATTACGCAAAACTGACCAACGAAATTTTAAATCTTTTGGTTGAAAAATTCCCTGATGGATATGATGATTCAGACATTATACGATTCAGAAATGCTAAAAATGAATTAATTGAAGCTGTTGAAGTACGCACAGAAGACACTATATATTTAGTTAAAGTGAGTACAAAATTAGCTGATAGAATTGGTAATTACGACGAAGATGATGAAATTGATGATGTTGTTGAACCAATAAGCGGTTTGGAACTTGATGTAGAAGATGACGACGACGACGACGATGACAATCTTGACAAACCAGATTCTGATAGTGGTGATGATGGAGACGATGACGATGATGCAGATGAAAAAGATATTGCAGACGATGACGAAGATGAAGATGACGAAGAGTAATTATACTTTTTAAATAAAATTAAAGGAACTCAAATTTGGGTTCCTTTTTTTATTAGATTTATATCTAGAAACAATCAGCAGTTTTTTGTATAAACAATAAGATGCTAAGTGTATATAATTTAAATTTTTCATAAAATATTGATACGTATAGCATTTACACTTTTTCTCTAAGCCAAAAATCTTAGTATCTCAGATTTTTAGAGACTTAGTTACTTTTAAATAATTACTTAACATAAATACACGCCAAATGACAACAGAAATTTTACACGCCAAATTAAAAGAGAATTTTGGGTTTGAAAAATTTAGACCCAATCAAGAAGACATTATAAATTGTATCCTTTCGAGACAAGACACATTGGCAATTATGCCAACTGGAGGAGGAAAATCAATTTGTTTTCAACTACCTGCATTAGTATTACCGGGGGTTACAATTGTGATTTCACCGTTGATTGCTTTGATGAAAGATCAGGTTGATAGTCTTAAAGCCAACGGAATCGATGCATGTTACATCAATAGTTCCCAGTCAAGTGAAGAGCAACAATTCCATATTCAGAATTTAATTGACAATAAAGTCAAACTGGTGTATATTGCCCCAGAAAGTTTATCCTATCTTGAAAATGCTTTTAATCAATTAATTATAAGCTTGATTGCAATAGACGAAGCACATTGTATTTCGGCGTGGGGTCATGATTTTCGTCCAGCATATACCAATTTGGGCTATCTCAAAAACCGCTTCCCTTCTACTCCAATCCTAGCATTGACCGCAACTGCAGACAAAGCAACCCGAACGGATATTACAAATCAATTAAATTTAATTAATCCCAAAATTTTTGTTGCATCTTTTGACAGAAAAAATTTAAGTTTAGAAGTTCGTCCTGCTTTGGATCGTGTAAAACAAATTATTGATTTTATAAAAGACAAGCCTAATGAATGCGGAATAGTATATTGCTTGAGCCGGAAAACTACTGAAGAACTTGCAGAAAAACTTCAAAAAATTGGCATTAAGGCCAAAGCCTATCATGCGGGTTTGGATAATAAAATACGTTCAAAAACTCAAGATGAATTTATAAATGATGATTGCGAAGTTGTTTGTGCCACAATTGCTTTTGGAATGGGAATTGACAAATCGAATGTTCGTTGGGTGATTCATTATAATTTACCCAAAAATATTGAAGGGTATTACCAAGAAATTGGTCGTGCTGGCCGTGATGGTTTGCCATCGGAAACAGTATTGTTTGAAAGTTATGGTGATATGATTCAGTTGCAAAAATTTGCATCCGAAGGTTTAAATGCCGAGGTGCAATTGGCAAAATTGGAAAGAATGAAGCAATATGCCGATGCATTGAGCTGTCGTAGAAAAATATTACTTTCTTACTTTGGAGAATTGGTTGAAGAAAATTGCGGAAACTGTGATATTTGCAAAAATCCACCCGCCTTTTTTGATGGAACTATTATTGCTCAAAAAGCGTTGTCGGCAGTAATGCGTTTACAGGAATCGGAAGCATTACCTGTAATTGTTGACTTTTTGCGAGGTTCAAAAAATGCATCCATTTATGACAAAGGATATCAAAATTTAAAAACCTATAATGTTGGTGCCGATATATCTTGGTATGATTGGAACCAATACATCATTCAACTTATTAATTTAGGATATTGTGAAATTGCTTTTCATCAGCAAAACAAAATTAAATTAACTCCATTTGCTAAGAAAGTTTTGTTTGAAGGAGAAAAAGTACAATTAACAACTGTTCAAAAAATTAACAAAGAAAAATCAGAAATTACAGAACGCGAAAGCAAAAGAACGATTAATTCTCTTTTTGAAGTACTTAGAAAACTTCGTTCCGAAATTGCCAAAGAAGAAGGAGTTCCAGCATATATTATTTTTAATGATGCCACTTTGAAACAAATGGAAATTCAAAGACCAATGAGTGATGAAGATTTCCTTGCCATTGATGGAGTTGGAAAAACCAAACTTGAAAAATATGGACATGCATTTATAAAAGCAATTATAGAATTTCAAAAAAATAAAGTTACTCGTAAGAAAAAAGAAGGAAGCACTTATAAAGAAACATTAGATTTTTTTCAAAGTGGAATGACGGTTGAAGAAATTGCGAAAAGAAGAAAATTAGGAGTAACCACTATCACTTCACATTTGGCAAAGTTATATCTTGATGGGCATCCTATCGATTTGAGTATTTATATTACAGAAGCTGAAATTTTAAAAATTGCGGAAGCTAAAATTAAATTAGAATCTCCAAATGCATTAAAGCCCTACTTTGAATTTTTTGAAGAGCAGATTCCGTATGATAAAATCAGAATTGGATTGGCTTTGATAGAAAAAGAAAATGTTACAATTTAATTTTATGGTATTATATTCATTTCCATACTTTATAAATTCAAATACCAAAATATTGATTTTGAGAACCATGCCTGGTGCGGTATCTCTTGCAAAACAAGAATATTATGCCAACTCAAGAAACCATTTTTGGAAAATCATGTATATTCTATTCGATGGATTACCAATTGATGAAGTTTTTGACGAAAAAGTAAAATTCCTCCAATCAAATAAAGTTGGTTTATGGGATGTTTTAGAAAATTGCGAAAGAAAAGGAAGTTTAGATATTCATATCAAGAATCAAAAAGAAAATGATTTTGAAACGCTATTCAACGAATTTCCATCGATAACAAAAATTATTTTTAATGGAAAACAAAGTCATGCTTTTTTTTCTAAAAGATTCGGACAAATAGAAGGCATCACGTATTATGTGATGCCTTCGACTAGTCCTGCAAATACAATGTCTTTTGAAAATAAATTGAAAATTTGGTCAACTTGCTTTGAGTAATTTATAAATACCTTTCAGCAAAAACTTTTTTATGATGTTTCATGTGACCAATAATCAAAAAACCCAAAGCTCTCACAGAAACTTCGTTTTCGGATGCAATTCCTATTCTTGCTAATTGTTCTTCAGAAAAACTTTTGAACATTAATAAGTTGGAATGACGTACTGCCGAAAACTCAGTTAATAATTCTTGAATACTTCTGCTTTTTGCATTGGTATTGACTACATAATCATTTTCTTCAAATCCAGGTAATGGTGTTTTGTCATTTCTTGAAATTCGAAGAGCGCGGTAACTAAAAATTCTTTCGGCATCAATAATGTGCTGAATAATTTCTTTGATAGTCCATTTTCCTTCCGCATAGCTATAATCAAATTTGTCCATTGGAATATTCTGAACAAATTTTATAAAGTCATGCAAACTTATTTCTAATTCTTCAAATAGTTCAACATTTTCAATCGCTTTAATATAAGTAGCGTTGAATTTTGAATATTCATTTATCGGCAATTGATTTGAATTCATGTCTGTTTATTTTTTAAAATATCTCCAACTGGAACTTCTAACATTTAACTTTAAACTTCTAACTTCACTAAGCAGAATTTCTACTCGCATTGGTATTTCCAAATAACGAACGTGTTACAATTTTCTCATACACTTTAATTAAGTTCAAATCCGGGTTTTCTTCTTTGTTAATTTCATTAATTCTCAACAATGCATATTGTTGTATTGTCAATAATGGCAATACAATACGTTCTCGTACTTGAATTGAAGCTTTACCATCAGGATAGTTTTCCATTAATTCAGTATGCCCAGCAATTTTCAACAATAATCTCTTGGTTTCAAGAAACTCATTATAAATAATTTGCCAAAAATCACCAAACTCAGGATCTTTACTCATATAAGCCGTCAAAGGAAAAAACGATTTTGCCAATGACATCATACTATTTTCCAAAAGTGTTTTTACAAACAAAGAACCATTGTACAAATCTTGAACTTTATCCCATTGATCGGTATCTTCAAAATGTTTCAAAGCAGAACCTACTCCAAAAAATCCTGGAACATTTTGTTTTAATTGACTCCATGAACCTACAAATGGAATGGCACGAAGATCTGAAAAATCTAAAGTTTCAGACTTACTTCTTTTGGAGGGTCTACTTCCAATATTAGTTTTTGCATAATATTTCAAGGTACTCATTTTCTCCAAATAAGGAATAAACTTGGGATGGTTTTTAAAACTTAGATATTTATTATAACCAAGTTCTGCCAATTGATCCAAAATTTCTTTTTCATCAATAGACAACTCATTTTGTCCTTTGTTGAAAACCTGATTTGCAACACCTGCACTCAAAAGGTTCTCCAAATTATAACGACAAGAATCCAAAGTTCCAAAATTAGAACTAATTGTTTGCCCTTGAACTGTTACTTGAATTTCATTATTCTCAATTTTCGGACCTAAAGAAGCGTAAAATTTATGTGTTTTTCCACCACCACGAGCAGGAGGTCCACCGCGACCATCAAAGAAGATAGCATGAATTCCGTATTTTCTAGACATTTCAGTCAAAGCTTCTTTTGCTTTATAAATACTCCAGTTCGCCATTAAGTAGCCACCATCTTTTGTTCCGTCCGAAAAACCAAGCATTATAGTTTGCTTATTCCCTCTATGTAACAAATGTTTAGCATAAGACTCATTGTTATATAATTTTTCCATTATGTTATGTGCATCTTGTAAGTCATCTACAAATTCAAAAAGCGGAATAATATCTACAGATGCGTTTTCCCAATTGCTTAATTTAAATAATGCAAAAGTCTCCATAACATTTAATGCACTTTCATTATTACTAATAATATAACGGTTTGCACCAGATTCTCCATTATTTTCTTGAATTGTTTTAATGGCATGAATGGATTCAATTGTAGATCTTGTCATTTCATTTTCAAAATCATTAGGATCAAGATTTCCTTTTATATTTGATAAAACTTCAAACTTTTCTTTCTCCGTTAATTGGTAATAATCTGCTGGAAAAACATTTGAATTTGATTTAGAATAATAATGAAAAATATCATTAAAAACAGCATCATGAATTTTGCTGTTTTGTCTTATATCTAACGAAGCAAAATGAAAACCAAAAAGATTCAATCGAATTAATAAGGAATCAATTTGATCTACATATAATGATTGATGTTGTTCAATTACAATAGTTTTAATTTTAGTTAATTGCAATTTAAATTCATCGTAAGTTATAAAAATATCTCCTTTTGAGTAAAAAACAGAACGATACAACTTTTGTTCCAATTCCATTATTAGCGCATCAACAACTGGAAAAGTCAGTTTTCTTTTAAGATTTCTTATTTCAATATAATAACATTTTAATATTGAAGTTCTTAAACGTTCGGCTACTTTTAAAGTGATTTCTGTAGTAACAAATGGATTTCCGTCACGATCACCACCAGGCCAAAAACCAAGTTTTATCAAAGGATTTTTGATTGATTCACCTTCAAAAACATTTTTTTGTAAATAATGAACCATTTCACCAGAAGTGTTGTAAAAAACATTTTCAAGATACCATATCAAACTAACGGCTTCATCGAAAGGATTTGGTTTTTCATTTTGAATAAATGGAGTTTTTCCCAATTGAGCAAGTAACTGTTTGATTTCTAGCAGATTATTATTTCTAATAGCTTCCGTCAAATCGTTGATTATACCCAATACGGCACCTGGATAAAATTGTGTAGGATGCGCTGTTAAAACAGTACGAACATTAAAATTTTCCAAAAAATGAATCAGTTCTTCTTTATTATTTTTAATATCCGATCTTTCTTTTATATCTCGAAGCGATCCTCTTCCTTCCATATTATTAACAATAGGAAAAGCGGAATCTTCAATAGCATCAAACAAAACTATTTGACGTTCAATGTATTGAATAAAATGAAACATTAAATTTATTTTATCTTTCTCGGTTGCATTTGTCAAATATTTATCAGAGAAAAAATCAAATATTTCCTTTGGAGTTTCTTGTTTTTTAAAACCATTATCACAAAGATCTGTAAAAATCGGAAGTAAAACACCTGTATTGTCTACAGAATCAAAGGGCAAAGTAATAAATACACTATTATAAATATGGTATTTGGATAAAACATTTTGATTAAAACGTTCTATTTTTGGTAAAGTGTACATAATTATACAATTAATTGGTTGGTTAATATGGCATAAAAAAACCTCAAGAATGTACTTGAGGTTATATTTTTAATATAGCATTCAAGGTTTTGTTACATTTCTTTAAAAATAGTATGCATCAAACGCTTTTTATCGTTTATACTTTCTTCTAATGAAATCATTGTTTCGGTTCTATAAACTCCTTCGATATCATCTATCATAAAGATTACATCTTTTGCATGCTTAGTGTCTTTTGCTCTAATTTTACAAAAAATATTAAATTTTCCAGTAGTCACAGAAGCAACAGTCACAAAAGGAATTTCATTAATACGCTCTAAAACAAATTTAGTTTGTGAAGTATTATTAAGAAACACACCGACATAAGCAATGAAAGAATATCCTAATTTATCATAATCAAGGACTAAAGAAGAGCCCATAATGATCCCAGCATCTTCCATTTTTTTTACTCTAACATGAACTGTTCCTGCTGAAATCAATAATTTTTTAGCAATGTCAGTAAACGGAACTCTTGTGTTGTCTATCAACATATCTAAAATCTGGTGATCTACTTCATCTAAACGGAATTTACTCATAATTCTTTTATTATATGGTTATTTGATACTAAAAAAGTTAAATTATAAATAAAAATCAAATCAATGGCAAAAACTATTGTATTTTCATTTTTCCATTACTAAAAAACACTTTATCGTCAAAATTAAAATTAGCTTTTTGATTTTGTGCAGGATAGTTCATTAAGCCGTCTTTATACAATGCTTCTTTTGCATCGTACTCATAATGACCATAATACTCCTTCAAATCGCCTACTTCAACTATATAAGCATTAAAAAATAATTCACTATTTATTAACTCTTCTTTATATTGAGCAACAAAATTCGTGATTATTTCAATACCATCATAATTTATTTTGACATTTTTATACATAAAATCAAAAAAAACGACATTATTCTGAGGAATGTTCAAATATTTATCAGTTATATTGCTAACTACATCGTTTTCGTTGAGAATAACAAAACTAGTCAACAAAGCCATAAACACGAATTTTCTTGTTTCTTCTCTCTCATAATCGCCTTGAAAATGTCCAGCTTCAAATAATATTGTTGGCACTCCTAGGTTTTGAAAAGTATCTCCGATACAATTAATATTGAAAGAATCGTCAAATCTTCCAACTTGTCCAGGAATATAGTTTTGTAATACATCATTTATTCCTGCAATTAAATTAATCGCTTTTAATCTAGAAGGGTTTATCTCTCTTTCTTCATTATATGAAGGAGCTAAAAATGAAACAGTTGCAGGTTTTCCGGTATTGGCAACTCCAAAAATAGTACGTTGATCGTGAAGATTAAAACAATAATCAGGTTTGAAATCTTCAAAAATAGCCCTAAGAATCTTGCTTTCTGGTTGTGTTAAATTTTGAGAATCTCGATTCAAGTCAATATTATTTGCATTTACTCGAGTATAAGCTTCAGCTCCATCAGGATTTAGCATCGGAATGCAATAAAAAGTAAAGGAATTTAATAAATCTTTTGCTAAATCAGTTTCAGAATTTAATAGATTTATAAAGTCAAAAAGTGCCTTGGTTGTAGTGCTTTCGTTTCCGTGCATTTGAGACCAAAGATAGATTTTAGTTTTTCCATGTCCTTTTTTGTAACTATAAATTGGTTTTTCCAATACCGATTTACCAATTATATTTACATCATTTGTAATGAACTCTCTATTTAATATTGGCTCGATATTGTTTAATGTTATATACCGACCCTGAATTGACTTTTCTTTATTTTGATAGAATATTTCCTCTAAATTCATATTATAGATACTATTTGTTTTTATATAAGACACCGGTTACAGTCACCATTCTTTATTTCTTTTTATAAAATAAAATCATGGTTAATTACAGCTTTAAAATTTGATTTACAAAAGTAAACATCTTTACATTTACATTTGTAAACAACTTTAAAATTTAAAAGTTTATGATTGTAAACTGCTTTATATGAAACTATTTCCTTTAATCAAATTGTGAGTTTCCAAAAGTAAATAAACATTGAAAACAATCGTAATGTATTAGTGATTAAGAATTTTGCAATGTTTAATTATAGTTATAGATCATGTATATTAAACACTTTATCAGAATTTAACATCTAATATTAGGTGTTGCAATCTGTTTTTGTTACATTTGTAAATAGGCTAATTTAAATTAAAATTTACAATGGTAAACACGGATGATTTTATAAAAAGATTGGAAAAAATACTAGATTATTATAATTTAAATGCCTCCTCTTTTGCTGATAAAATTGGCGTTCAAAGATCTAGTTTATCACATTTACTTTCAGGAAGAAATAAACCAAGTTTGGATTTTATACTTAAAATAAATGATATTTTTCCAGAAGTAGATTTATATTGGATTTTGAATGGCAAAGGAAATTTTCCTAAAATAGAGTCCTCGAATGAAAATGTACAAAGTCCGATTTTGAATTCTGATTCCCCTACTCCAATTAATTTGTTTCCTAAAATTGAAGCTCCAATTGAAATGGAGAAAAATGTAAATAAAACAAATTCAAAACAATTACCATCTAATGTGAATTTTGAAATTTCTGATGAGATTGAGAAAATTGTTTTTTTTTATAAAAATGGAACTTTTAAAATTTTCAATCCTAATTCTATTTAAAATATTATATTCAATTATCAGAAAAGTATATTTTAAGATATTTTATACTCATTTTCCTGAATTTTACCTTTTGCATCAATAAAATGACTATTTAAGCTTTTCAAATCGGATTCAATATTATTTGTTGGGTAAAATGGCTTCCCGAAGTCAACTACTTTTTTTTCATAATTTATAGACACAGGAATTATAGGCACTTTTGCCGTTACAGCTATATAATAGAAACCAGTTTTAAGTTGATTTACTTTTTTTCGGGTTCCTTCTGGCGATAGTCCCAATCGAAAAGTTTCTCTTGTATTGAAAATATTTGCTATAGACTCTACTTTGTTTAATCCACCCGTTCTATCTAGTGGTGCTCCTCCTAATGATTTAAAGAAAAAGCCAAAAGGAAAACGAAATAATTCTTTTTTTCCAACCCAATTGATATCTATTCCAATTGCACCTCTACAAAACATAGCTACATAAAAATCATGCCAACTTGTGTGTGGCATTACCATTAATACTGACTTTTTTATATTTTCATCTAGACCACCCACTATTTTCCATCCCATAATAGAATGAAAAATCCATTTGTAGATTTGTTTCTTCATTTGCCTTTAATTTTATACAAATTAAATAATTATTATCTTATTTTTGATAAAAACACAAAAGAATGCTTCGTAAATTATTAAGTTATATAATTCCCATTAAAATTTTCAAAGTTAATTCAGCTCTAAGTAAAACAATAGAAGTCACTTGGACAAATGGAGAGCTTGTTATCGATTCCGAAAACACCAATTACTCCTATGGCAGTTTGCAACGTATATTAAGAAAAGGATTATTTTATATTGGCTTTGAAAAAGTTTCTAAAATGAATTCGATCTTAGTCTTAGGCGTTGCGGGAGGTAGCGTAATTAAAACTTTGGTTGATGAGATTCATTTTAAAGGAAAAATCACTGGAGTTGACATAGATCGTGACATTATTAAAATTGCCAATGACTACTTTCATTTAAATGAAATACAAAATTTAGAAATTATAATAGACGATGCGTTTGAATTTGTATTGAAAACAAAAGACAGGTACGATTTGATAATTATAGACATTTTTCAGGATACAACTATGCCTAATTTTTTGTTTGAAAATTTTTTTATCAATAGAATTTGTTACCTTTTAAAAAGTAATGGCGTGGTCTTATTTAACACAATGTGTTTGACTGCAAAAGACAATTTTAGGAATCAAAATTGTATGAAAAATTTTTGTATTGAGCATTTTAGAATCCATTCTATTCCGAGGATTGAAGAACATAATGAACTGATCGTTATAGAAAAATTGAATTGATTTTGTTTCATTATAAGATTCTAAAACTTTATATTTACAACAATATTTTTATTTAATATGAAATCAATAGTAAAGAAATTACTGCTTGGTAAGACTACTAGAGGACCAAAATCAAAATTTAATCCTTTGGAAAAACGATTTCAAAATATTAAAGCCATTTGGAATAACGATCATGAAGACGATAATGGTTTAGAGAAAATAGTACGCTTACTTCTCTCCTCTTCGCAATTGCTTTTTCCTGGAATTTACATTAAATATTTGGCTCATAAAAAAGGAGTTGAATACGAAGATTTGGCTTTGGACTTTTATGTTTTACTCAAAGTTTGTTTTCCATTACTGATTTTAATCAACCATTGGCAACAGTATCATTGGGTTGTAGTGATTTTAATCTATGTCTTTTTGGAAACCGTTTTATACATTCCAACACTTATTTTCGCTTCCGATATGTTCTCTAGACCTCGTTCTTACAAACGATCTATGCTTTTGCTTTTCTTTAATTATCTGGAAATCTCATTTGCTTTTGCCGTGCTGTATTCTTGTGGTAATTATTTAAACAAACCTTTTCTGTATTGGTTTGATGCTATCTATTTCAGTATCATTACTTCTTCTTCTATTGGATATGGAGATTACCATCCGGTCACTTTTATAGGGAAATTTTTGGTAACCACTCAAGCTTTACTGTTTCTGTTTTTTATTGTACTTTTTCTTAATTTTTTCTCTGCCAAAATTAAATCCAAAGGCTATTTTGACCATGAAAACCAAGATTGATCTATATCATTTTTCTGGCTTTTTCCAAGTCTTCAGCAGTGTCAATTCCTATTCCAACATGAGTAGTTTCTACCATTTTGATTCGTTTTCCAAATTCAAGATAGCGCAATTGTTCCAGTTTTTCGGAGGCTTCCAATGATTTCATTGGTAAACTATAAAAATCCAATAAGGCTTGTTTTCTAAAAGCATAAATACCAATATGCTGCATATAACGAACGCCCACTTCTCTCTCCCTTGGATATGGAATCACCGAACGTGAAAAATACAATGCAAATCCGTTTTGATCGACAACTACTTTTACATTATTTGGATTGTTGATTTCGTTCTCCTCTTTTATTTCACGCATTAAAGAAGCCAAATCAACTTGTTTTGATTCATCATTTCTAAAGACTTCAATCACTTTTGCCAAAGGTGCTGCGTCTATAAACGGTTCATCTCCTTGAACATTCACAACAATATCGACGTCCAGATTCTCTACAGCTTCGGCAATTCGATCGCTTCCTGATTCGTGTTCTTTGATGCTTCGAATGGCTTTTCCGCCGTTGGAAACAATTTCATTATAAATTAAATCCGAATCGGTTACCACAAAAACATCATCAAACAATTGAGTGTTTGTGGCTGCTTCGTAGGTTCTTAAAATAACCGTTTTACCTCCCAAATCCTGCATGAGTTTTGCTGGAAATCGTGTAGATGCGTAACGGGCGGGAATGACTGCTATTATTTTCATTTTTATTTCAATTTTTTGGTTTCAACTTCTTTTAAAATGCTCATTTGCTGTATTGCTATTTTATTAAGTTTTACTAATCGTTCTTTTTGCGGTAAATTTTCGTTGATAAAATGAGCATTCAAATTTTCAAGATTTGATAAACAAATCAATTCATTTATTGAGGCATAATCTCGAATATTTCCTTTCAAACCAAGATTTTGTTCGCGCCATTTTTTAGCAGTTACCCCAAACAAAGCCATATTTAATACATCGGCTTCATTAGCATATACCATTGAAATTTGTAAATCAGAAAGTATTTGGGGTATTAAATTATGCTTAATAGCATCAGTATGAATATGATAGTTTATTTTTGTTAATTCCCTGTGCACCGACCAACCAATATGTTTTTGTTCTTCTTCTTTTAAACGCTGAAATTCTTTAACAATATAAAGCTCAAACTCAACTGAAATCCAACTGGCAAATTTAAAGGCGATATCTTTATGTGTAAACGTCCCGCCGTATCGTCCTGATTTTGAGATAAAGCCAATGGCTCCAGTTGTATTAATCCATTTTTGTGGTGACATTGTAAAAGCATTCAGACCTGCCTCTTTTTTAAACCCCTCGAATTCGAGGGGTTTAAAATTGGGGTTGTATAATATTTCCCAAAGCCCTAAAAACTCTAATGTATTTCTATTTCGCATCCAATTTCCAATGGTTGCACTTGTATCGTCAGTTTTGTGTTTTGCAATGTCTGTAATAGAAATATAATCATTGTCATTGATTGAAACAATAGTAATTTCGGTATCTTTAACTTTAATTTTAGCCATCTAATGAGTTTTCTAAATTATATTTTTTCTCAAATATAAGATTTTTCTATAAAATGAATCTACATAATTTTAACCGAAGTCATACTCAACGACCCAGCTACCAATTTGTCATTAAACAAACTCAATTCCTCTGATTTTCCTTTTAATCCCAAGGTATAAATTAAGGGTAAATAATGTTCGGGTGTCGGAATTGACAACTGGAAAGCTTTGCTTTGTTTTTCGAAATCAATAAGTGGTTGAAAATTGCCATCGAGCAAATAGTCATTGATATTGGATCTAGCTTCAATCGCCCAATCGTATCCGTAATTATCCGTATTGATATTTCTAAAATCGACCATTCTCAAATTGTGAATGATATTTCCACTGCCTACAATTAGGATTCCTTTTGTTCGTAAAGCATTTAATTTTTTAGCCAATTCAAAATGATATTGCCCTGATTTTGTGTAATCGATACTCATCTGAATTACAGGAATATCGGCATCGGGATATAAATGTTTAATTACACTCCAAGCACCGTGGTCTAAACCCCAATGTTGATCTAATTCTACTTCGGTTGGAAGTAATAATTCTTGTGTTGCGTTAGCCAATTTGGGACTTCCTTTGGCTGGATACTGTACATCAAATAATTCTTGAGGAAATCCTCCAAAATCGTGAATCGTTCTCGGTATTTCCATAGCCGTAACTTTGGTTCCGTTAGTAAACCAATGTGCCGAAATACACAAAATGGCGTTGGGCTTGGGTAGCGTTTTTGCCAAATCACGAAAACCAGTCACAAACTGATTCTCTTCAATAGCGTTCATTGGGCTTCCGTGTCCCAAGAATAAAACTGGCATTTTTTCGCTATTCGAAAAGGAGCCTGATATTTTGTGTAAATCGTTTAAATTATTCATAATAAAAAACTTTTACAAAATCTCTTTTCGTTCAATTAAGTCCCATAAATTCCCGTATAAATCAGCAAATACAGCTACTTTTCCATAAGGTTGCTCTATTGGTTTTCTGATAATTGCCACTTTATTGTCTACTAAATTTTGATAATCTCTATCAAAATCGTCTGTATTTAGAAATAAAAAAACTCTGCCTCCAGTTTGATTTCCAATTCTACTTTTTTGTTCGTCATTGTCCGCTTTCGCTAAAAGCAAACTAAAACCAGAAGTTCCTTTTGGCGCTATCAAAACCCAACGTTTTGTCTCGCTAAGGGTAATATCTTCTATTAAGTCAAAATGTAATTTTTGAGTGTAAAATACAATGGCATCATCATAATCAGCAACTAGCAATGCAATATGAGCAATTTTTTGTTTCATTTTTATTGTTTTATTCTGTAAAACTTTCATCTTTAAAGCCTATCAAATATAGCTTATTTTTGGCTCTTGTCATAGCGGTGTACAACCATCGGATGTAATCTCTGTCAATACCATTTGGCAAATACGGTTGTTCGATAAAAACAGTATTCCACTGCCCTCCTTGCGATTTATGACAGGTAATCGCGTACGAGAATTTGACTTGCAAGGCATTGAAATATTCGTTTTCCTTTACTTTCTGAAACTTTTTGTATTTGGTAGTTTCGTTTTCATAATCTTTCATCACTTCTTGATACAAACGATTCGATTCCTCGAAAGTCAAAGACGGTGATTCACTTTTTAGGGTATCCATCAAAAGCACGGTTTCAAAAGGTTTCTGATCGGGATAATCAATCATTCGGATTTTTACTTTCGCAAATTTAAAACCGTACAATTCCTTTATACCAAACATTTCTAGAACTTCGATAATATCACCATTGGCAATAAATCCCGCTTCATCCGAATCTTTTAGCCAAAAATAATTATTCTTCACCACCATCAGGAAATCCCCTGTAGACAATTCACTTTCTTTATCTAGGATTTTGGTTCGGATTTGTTCATTGTATTGATTCGCTCTTTTATTGGAACGAACAATAAAAGCAGTGTCTTCAATACTAAAATTACTGTAGGAAGAATGAATTGCATCTTGAATATCGTAGCCATCCACCAACCGAACAATGTCTTTGAATTTTCGAACATTGAATTTAAACTCGGTAATAAAAGTATCCTTTAATAATTCTCGAAGTTCGGTCGCATTATGCAAAATTCCCGAGTTCTCTTCCTGACGCATTACTTCGTCGAGTTCAATGTATTCAACTTCTTTGTTGTAATTTAGACTTAAAGAATGGATATCCAAAGCGGGACTTATATCTAAATTCACTGGTGGTAATTGGGCGGTGTCTCCCAAAAGTATCATCTTGCAATTGGTTCCCGAATACACATACGAAATCAAATCATCGAGTAAAGAACCGTTTTCATACAATTTGGAATCCGAATTGGTGTCCGAAATCATCGATGCTTCATCGACAATGAAAATGGTGTTTTTATGCTTGTTTTGTTGTAAAGTAAACGAAACTCCACCTCCCGAATTTTTCTTCGGAAAATAGATTTTTTTATGAATTGTAAAAGCCAGTTTGTTCGAATAATTAGCAATTACCTTGGCGGCGCGCCCAGTCGGAGCCAGCAAAACATACTTTTTGTTAATCTCTAATAGACTGTTTACAATTGTAGAAATAACCGTTGTTTTTCCCGTTCCTGCATATCCTTTCAGTACAAAAATCGTTTCATTATGGGTATCAGTCAAAAAAATAGCTATTTTTTGAAAAAAAATATCCTGATTATACGTGGGTTGAAAAGGAAATTTCTTTTGTAAAAGGCTGTAAAACGAGGAAGAATTCATTAGATTTAATTTGATAGCAAAGTAAGGCTATTTCAATGGCAATTTCAAAAATCAATGCCAATGGCAATGAAAAAAAAGGAATTTGTAAGTAATTGCAAAATGGATTCTCATTTTTAATATATAATCCATTAGTCATTAATTACTAAAATTGTCATTGATATTTAAATTAGTTTAATTATAACTCCACTCCAATGTAAATATTCATAACTTTGTTAAAAGAAAAAAATATGCCAGAGATAAGTCGCTTTTATGGAATAATCGCCTATATGTTCTTCAACGATCATAATCCGCCACATTTTAAAGTGAAATATGGCGAATTTGAGGCAAATATTTTAATAGAAAGTGGTAATTTATTAAATGGTGATTTACCAATTAGCAAATTAAAACTAGTTCAAGCGTGGGCAGAAATTCATAAAAATGAACTTTTGGAAATGTGGGATTCTAAAGAATTTCATAAAGTAGCACCGTTAAAATAATATTAAAGATGTTTAAAGTAAAGAAAATAGTAGAAGTGTCTCCTTATTCGATTGTATGTGAATTGAATAATGGAATAACAAAAAAAATCGACATTTTGCCTTTGATAGAAAAGCATTCAAATTTTGACGGCATAGATCAATTAAAAAATAAAGCTGTTTTTGAAAGCGTTGCTATTGGAGAAATGGGGGAAATTTTTTGGGCGAATATTATTACCACTAAAAATAATGAAAAATGGAATTATGATATTTCTCCAGAATTTATTTTTCATAACGGAGTTACACTGCCAAATAAGACTTCTAATACTATTTAAAAGGTTTTACTAAATACACTTTGAATTATTCCTATTTTTTTTTGCCATTGCTATTGATCTTTAAATTCGTAAGTTTGCAATGTTGAAAAAATTACTATGAATACTATTATAACCGATAAGAAATACAAAAAACTTTCTATTCAAGTTTCACTCACAGGACTTTCCTTTTGTTGCTTTGACACGCTTCACAACAGGATTGTGTCTGTAAATGAAATTAGTTTTGATACTTTTCATAAATCGACTAAGATTGAAGAATTGTTTTCGGATGCTTTTCGGAATTATCCAGAACTAAATGACAGTTATGATGAAATTCAGGTAATTCACAATAATAATCTTTCAACATTTGTTCCCACTGCTCTATTCGATGAACAATTTTTAGGCAGTTATTTGCAATACAATACCAAAGTTTTTGAAACCGATTTTTTTGCATTTGATGAAATCACCAATTATCAAATGAATGCGGTTTACATTCCGTATGTGAATATCAATAACTTTTTCATAGATCAATTCGGCGCTTTCGATTACAAACACGCCAATACCATTTTGGTTTCCAAGCTTTTGGATGCATCCAAAAACAATGATAATAAAAAGATGATTGTTCACTTTAACCCTGGACATTTTGAAATTATTGTGATTCAGAATCAAAAATTACTGTTATTCAATTCATTCGAATATAAAACGCATGAGGATTTTATTTACTATTTGCTTTTTACAGCCGAGCAGTTAAATATGAATCCAGAAAGTTTCAAACTGGAATTATTAGGAACCATTTCTGAAGATGATGATTTTTACAAAATCGCATTTAAATACATTCGAAATGTATCCTTCTTTGATGTAACTGATTTGCAAAAAATCAATTCGTTTTCAACCGCACAAAATCAGCAACATTTTATACTTTTTAACTCATGAGAATTATATCCGGAAAATTTAAGGGAAGACGCATTTCTCCACCAAAAGGCTTGCCTGTTCGACCTACAACCGATATGTCCAAAGAAGCATTGTTTAATGTTTTGAACAATCATTTTAGTTTTGAAGGGTTGAAAGTATTGGATTTATTTGCTGGAACAGGAAATATCAGTTATGAATTTGCTTCACGTGGGAGTACACCAATTACTTCTGTAGATGGTGATTTTGGTTGTGTAAAATTCATTAAGCAAGTCGCTGCCGAATATGATTTTAATATTGCAGCTACAAAAAGTGATGTTTTTAGTTACCTGGAAAAATGTAAAACTTCATACGATATTATTTTTGCCGATCCTCCGTATGCATTAGACCAAAAAACTTTTGAGAAAATTGTATTATTGATTTTCGAAAAAGAATTACTTAATGAAGACGGTATGATGGTTATTGAACACTCAAAATATACCAAACTGGATCACATGATCAATTTCTCTTTTCAAAAAAGTTATGGAGGTTCTATTTTTAGTTTCTTCGAATTGGATTCAACCGAAGAAGAAGAAATGGATGACGAAACCAATACAAAAAGTACAGAAGACGACGAAGATTAAGATTTTATTTCCTTGCTTTCATTTCCATTTTCTTTTAAAGCCAAAATAGTAATTTATTCCTGCGCCTAAAACACCGCTTTCACTAACTTGGAATTCATTACTATGATCTAATTTGTTTACTACTTTTCCTAAACTTACTCCATTATAATAAAGAATAAGTGACAAAGAACTTGTGTTTTCATCTGAAAGGGAAATATCATATCCAACACCTAAGCCAAGAGAATGTTGATAGTCCTTTTGCAATTCTTTTTGTTCAGTTATGGAATTATCATTATTTCGCTCAGCGTAATTACCTTTTGCTACAATTTTAGAGAAAGTATATCTTGGCAAAATAGTTAAGAAGTTTGATCCATCTTCTTTATTACCAATGGCAATTTTGGGACAAAAACTAAAATTTAAAGAACTTGCATATTTGGAATACAACACCACTTTTTCATATTGATTGTTGACAAGAGATTCCTCTTGGAGTTTACCGATATAATAACTGAATTCCAATTCGGGTAAAAGGTATCGATTAATTTTAAACTCCACTCCCGAATTTAAACCTAAGTAAGATGATTTCTCAAAATCCCATTGCAGGTAAGACGAAAAACCTATAAATGGTCTGACAATTTGTGCCTTTGAGGAAAATGAAATTGCAAGTAAAATAATTAGAAATAATTTCTTCATAATAAACTATTTACCAATCACCCAACCCAAAGTAAAGTTTAACACTGGAACAAATTTATTTTCATCTTTGCTTACATTGTACCCTAGTCCACCATTTAAGTTTAGATTGAATTTATGTTTGTAGGTTCTTTGAAAACCCCAAACTGGAGCAATTGTAAATGAGGGATCTGAAGGTAAAAAGCTATCATTTGAATTAGTGGATTCAAAATGATAAATTGCATTAAGAGCGTAAAAATTACCCGAATTATTAATAGTTCTCTTTCCTTTGTTGGCTCTCTTTTCGAGATTATAATAATGACGAAATTGTTCATTAATCGTTGGATAATAGGACCAATTTGTTCCAAAAAAGCTATTACTTTCATAACCAACTCCTAAACTGATTTCTGAATAAAGCGTGTTTTTTGTATCAAATCCGTGTTCATATACGACACCTGGCAATAACAAATTAATTTTGAATAGATTTTTCTCAACTGAAGGGTTTTTTTGAGCAACGACATTAAATAAAGGAGTAAAAAGTAAAAAAAGAACAATAGAAAGAGACCATTTCATAAACAATAGTATAATTATTAATTTCTCCTCAAATATAATATAATTAGTACAGATAAAAAGTTTTTGTAGTTTTTTTAGTTGTTTAATTTATCCATCTTAAGTAAATTAGTTTTTCTATTATTATCGAATTCTATTCGAATTATCGTCAATGTTTTTTTCTTTGTATTCAGTTGATTTTATTTTTCCAAATGAATATTTAATGGCTATAGCAAATTCATGTGAGTCAACTAAATATCTTGCTTTTGAACTGATATTATTGATGATAAAGCTTTCTTCGTATATTGTATTTCTAAAAACATCATTATAACTTAAGGTACAGTTCCAATTCTTCAAAAATGTTTTTGAAACTCCTAAATCCACTACAAACATTGGTTTTCTTTCAAATACACCTTCGTTTTGTTTGGTCAAACCCCAAGCTGTAGCAACAAAAGCGTACCCCTTTGGCAGTTTAAATTCATTACTTGAATAATAGTACAAATACGGTTTTGATGCAATAAAAACTGCAGAATGATCTTCAATTTTATTCAAAATCATATTTAAACTATTGGTTGATTTCCAGATTTTGTAAGCAAAAGGCAAAGTAAATTCTAAATTGAATCCCGATTCTTTCTCAAAATTAATTTCTTTAAAAATCATTATATCAGTCTGATTATCATATACAAAACTACTGTAAACAGGGTCTGTATTTTGATAAAAGCTTAGTTTTACCGATTTGTCATGAAATTGAAAACTAGATGAAATCTGATTGTTAATTATTGGATCTAAATTGATATTTCTAGAATACAAATAATACGGATTGATATACGTGGCTCCTTGACTTGTCGATGAATAATTGGGTCTCGAGATGCTTTTGGAATAATTTACGCTTATCGATTTGGTGCTGTCAATAGGTATGTCAAACTGCGCTTTCGGAAAAAAATCAGTGTAATTCTTGCTGATCAAAGGTGCATTGTCATTCTTAAATTGTCCAACAATATTGGTATTTTCGACTCTTAAACCAACTGAATAGCTATTTTTTTTCAAACTTCCTGATAATTGGGTATAGCCTGCGCTATTTTTCTCTTTAAAATTATAAATCGAGCTGATTGTAGTATTGTTCTCGTAATTTAAGATTTCAAAATCTGTTTTTGCTTTTGCAGACAAATAAAGTCCACCGTATTCCAATTTCATTTCATTTTTTAATTTCTTTTCAAAATCTGCCCTGCCCGAAAAAACAGCAACATTAAATTTTTGTTCACTGTTCTGCGCCTTTTGAAATTGAGTGTCATTGAAGTTGTTCTCGGCTAAAGACCTTATATCTTGATCAAAATTTGAATATTGAAAACCAGTAAACAATTGTGTGTTTATTGATTTTATTTTCTTGTAATAATTAATAAAAGAGTTAATAAAATTCTTTTCGCTTTTGTTGTCACTATATGTCACAACATTATTTTGTACACCCCCTTTTTTGTTAAAGGTTGTGGTGTTTATATCAAAAGGTTCGCTTTGTAACTTGCTATTAATGCTAATTGAAAAATAATCATCTTCATTGATTTTATAAAAAAGACCACCTCCAAAAATCAACTGCCTTCTTTTGGTATTTGCAGTAGCAACATTATAATTTGAAACTATATCAGCTTTTGGAATTTGATAATCAATACTATGGCTTTCCCAGGGACTTAATTTATTGTAATTAAAATTAGCTCTCCATTCGAATTTATTCTTTTTGAAACTTGAATTTATGCCCAGATAATTATTGAATTCTTTCTTTAACGAAACCACCTCGGAAACATTGGTCTGCGAACCTTCTTTTTTGCTAAATTTTCTGGTAATTAAAATAACTGCTCTTCCTTCGGCTTCATATTTCGAGGACGGATTATTTATAATTTCAATGGTTTTAATGTCGTCTACAGTTAGCGCATTCAAATCGTTCATTCCTATTTTTTGATTGTCAATATAAATCAATGGGTTTCCTTTCCCTATGATTGTTATATTCTCCTTGTCGGCTCTGACGTTAATATTGGGCAATTTAGAAAGCAAGTCTATTGTATTTGGAGTTGCATTCAGAATCGAATTGGCCACATCAACTTTGATATTTCCATTTTTATTGGTAAACATTTTCTTTTCTTTGGTAATCACTACTTCGCTTAATTTATTGAAAATACTATCAGTTGCTGTCGTATTTTGTCCGTAACTAAAGGCTGAAATAATAAGACAGATTATAATTTTTACATTCTGAATTCTTAATTTTTTTTTCATTAAAAAGTATGATTTGTGATTATGAAACACTGCAAAAATGAATCTAAATACCCGTTTTGTGAGTTAACCGAAGGTTAATGCGGCGTTAATGGCTAATTTGAATAATAAAAGAATTATTTTTGAATTCAATTTTCATCAAATGAAGCAAAGAATCAATTTATTAATCGCATTTTCTATTATTGCTCTGATTACCTTATCGGTTGTGCAATGCTATTTGGTTAAAACAGCTTATGATTATAAAGTAGCCCAGTTTCACTCGGAGATCAAAGAGGATATTGCCAAAATAACGAATGATTACAGCGATATTGATTCGGCTTACGTGAATAAAAAGGAAAGACTTTATAAGCTATTGGCACAAAATTATATTTTGGATAAAAAGTCAAAGACTGCAATTAAAAACACTTTAATTTTAGATGAATCTAATGACGCATTAACTCGAAAAATACAGCTTAGATTCAAAAGAGATTTCCCAAATATTGCCATTGATTTTGCCATTGTTCTGAATAAGTTTGTCATTTACAATAGCTATAAAAAAAGTGATACTGTTTTTTCTGAAAAGCCTCTTATACAGAATAAAATCTATGGTAATTTAAAGTCTTTGAATAATGCTTTTTTGGTTCGAAATTATGTTAGTACAACAAATGGTTCATCCCAAATGCAAGATTATAAATTGCTTACCGAAGATTCAATGTACGTTTCCGTGATTGATTGGGAAATGATCATTTTCGAAAGAATGAGAATGATTTTGTTATTATCATTCCTATCGATTCTAACGCTGATAACTCTTTTTGTGATAGCCATTAAAGCATTAATAAAACAAAAAAAAGTAAGCGACGTAAAAACCGATTTTATCAACAATATCACACACGAACTTAAGACTCCTTTGACTACTTTAGGAATTTCTACAAAAATATTGGAACGTATAGATATCCGTAACAATGAAGAGCAATTCAATAGTGTTTTGAAAACTATTTCCCGACAAAATCATCGATTGCAAAATTTAATTGATCAAGTAATGGCGAATTCCTTTGGGGAAAATGAAATTGAACTTCAAAAAGAAAAAATAGATGCAGAATTATTTTTAAAAGCTATCGTTGTCGATTTTGAGGTTACATTTCCTAAAGTAAATATCGAAACTCATTTTAACACAAAAGAAACATCTTTGGTTTTAGATAAATTTCATTTAACAACAGCTATTTTAAATGTACTCGAAAATGCTGTGAAATATGGAAGTAACACTATTACAATTAAAACCGATATACTCAAAAACCAATTTAATATCAGTATTAAAGATGATGGAATTGGAATTTCAAAAAACAAACATTCCTTATTGTTTGATAAGTTCTACAGAGTCGAAGAAGGCAATTTGCATAATGCAAAAGGATTAGGTTTGGGGCTTTTTTATGTAAAGCAAATTATAAAGGCACATCAGGGTACAATTGATGTTATAAGTGATTTAGGTAAAGGTTCAGAATTTACAATTGTGTTTAAAGTTTAATAATCTGCCATTGAAAAAAGTACTTTTAGCCGAAGATGATGCTGATTTTGCAAGCGTTCTCAAACAATATTTAGAATTATACCAATATGAGATCAGTTGGGCAGAAAATGGCGAAGAAGCATTGGCTATTTTCCAAACTGAAAACTTTGATATATGTGTTTTTGATGTCATGATGCCCAAAATGGACGGATTTACCCTTGCTGAAAAAATCATCAAAATCAATCCCGATATTCCTTTTGTTTTTCTAACAGCAAGAAAGCTAAAAGAAGACAAAATCATCGGATTAAAATTGGGAGCCGACGATTATATAGTAAAACCTTTTGAGGCCGATGAACTTGTTTTGCGCCTGAATAATATTTTAAAAAGGAGCAAACAGCAACAATCAGAATTTTCAAAAAATGATGAATTGCAAATTGGACTTTATCTATTTGATACCAAAAGATTATGTCTTAAAAACCAATCTTCAACACAACAACTAACTGAAAAAGAAGCGGCACTCATTCATTTTTTTTATAATCACAAAAATCAATTGATTAAAAGAGAACAAATATTGAAAACGATTTGGGGCAGTGACGATTTTTTTTCAGGAAGAAGTATGGATGTCTATATCAGTAAAATTCGCAAGTATTTCAAAGAAGATTCTCGAATAAGCATCGAAAGTGTTCGTAATATTGGGTTGGAATTTAAGATCAACAGCTAAATTATATGGCTTGTTGTGATAATTTCTCCAATACCTTTTGGTATGTCGGAGTTTCAATTTCATATTTCAACCCTTCATTTACCACAAACTCGGTCAAAGAGGCTACTTCAATTTTTCGTCCCGCCAACAAATCCCTATGCATGGAAGAAGTGGCTTCATGAGGCGATTTTTCGAGTTTTAATATAGTTTGAAACACAATGTCATTGGGTAAATTCAATCCTTTTACAGCCGCAATCATAGTTATTTCTTCTAATAAAGAAACATAAAATTTTCTACTCGATTCGGAATTTATAATTTCCCCAATATTCTGATTCAAATATGCAGTAGCAGAGGCTAGAGCCGAAATAAAGATGAACTTTTCCCAAACGGTTTCGTCAATAGTATCCACCAAATAACTCTCAATAGACGCATTTTTGAAAATGGTTTGCAAAGCATTCATTTTGGAAATGGATGCCATGTCCGATCCGAAAAACAACTTTTCGTATGGACCTATTTTTTTAATCACACCAGGCAAAACAATCATTGAAACAATATAGACGCAACCTTGCAAAACTTCGTTGTCTGGAAAAAGAGTAGCGATGCGCTCTGGAGCATCTACCCCATTGTACAAAGGAAGAATTATGGTGTTCTTTGTAATTACTTTTGATATTGAAAGTAAACTTTCTTCAATATCGTACGTTTTGGTGGCACAAATAAGATAATCAAGGGAGCCAATTATTTCTGGATTGTCCGAAACCAAATCTGGGAAAACAATAGTTTCTCCTTCGTCTGTACTAATTTTTAAACCCGATTCCGCAATATTTTTTTGTGTTTCGCCACGAGCGATGAAGATAATTTCGACAGTATTCGATTTAGTATATTCTTTGGCCAATAATCCTCCAAAATAACCGCCTACTCCACCCAATCCTAAAATTCCAATTCTTGTTTTCATATGCAGATATTATTGTTTTTGTTGGAATATGGTATCGCCAGATCTTCATTGGTGTTTATCTCATCAGTTACTATTTTATTTTGGAATTTGATGATTTTCAATTGCGACAAATTTTGTAATGGCGATTTCATATGTAGATAATATTGTTTTTGTTGGAATATGGTATCGCCAGATCTTCATTGGTGTTTGCGACAAATTTTGTCATGGCGATTTCATATGTAGATAATATTGTTTTTGTTGGAATATGGTATCGCCAGATCTTCATTGGTGTTTATCTCATCAGTTACTATTTTATTTTGGAATTCGATGATTTTCAATTGCGACAAATTTTGTCATGGCGATTTCATAGAAAAAGTATTTCTCAACATAAAAAAATGCAGACCTATAAGCCGGATTCTGTTCTTGTCATTACTAACAATACCTTATCATTTATCTAGATCTTGTATTACTACAAGACTCAAGCTATCTACCCTTCAGCAACGGACGGGAACCCTTGAATGCTGATATACTTGATATTTCACCGCATAGAGTTTACCTGGTTTCACTACAGCATTACCTGTACATACTTTCTGT
The DNA here is from genome assembly GCF_965234445.1 of Flavobacterium rarum (SeqCode). Classification (GTDB taxonomy): domain Bacteria; phylum Bacteroidota; class Bacteroidia; order Flavobacteriales; family Flavobacteriaceae; genus Flavobacterium; species Flavobacterium rarum. The sequence continues at coordinate 185,990 of NZ_OZ248502.1, forward strand.
TGCACTTGTCCTAATCTCGCCCGTAAAGACGAAACCGACGGGTGTTACCCGCTATGCTTCCCTATGGTGTCCGGACTTTCCTCCCTCTCGTCCATAAAGACAAGACGACGATAAGGCGGTCTGCGGTGCAAAAATAGGTTTTTATGATGTAATATCAGGGTTTAAGTTTGAAATAGAATAGTCAAAATGCTTAAAAAAGTGTTGCTGTGTTGTTGCTCTGAGGTTTAGGAATTGGAAACCCGACCAAATTCGCTTGATACGGAAAAGCAAAATCGTGTATAGCATTCGAAGAATCCAGCCAAGCGTTTTCGTCCTTTCGATTCAAAACAACAGGCATACGTTGTTTGGTATTGTGAATGTATTGCATCAATTCGTTGGCCTCTGTGGTGAGCATTGTATAGGTAGCAATTGTTTTGCCTGTTTGAGGTTGCACCCAATGGTTGTACAATCCTGCGAATGCAAAAATCTCTTCTTCTTGGGAGTAGACTTGGTATTTGTCTTTGGATTTTCCTTTAGGGTCATTCCAATGCCACTCATAAAAAGCGGTAGCTAGGATTAGGCAACGATTATTTAAACTATTTCTGAAAGAAGACTTCTCTCCAACTGTTTCTATTCGGGCATTCAAGGTGTTTTTTCGAATGTTGTCGTCATTGGCCCAAGCAGGAATGAGTCCCCAACTGTAATTGGTAGAAATAATTTCGGGAGTTTTGTTTACTATAATTGGAGTATTTAAATGTGAAAAACCGCTAATAGCATCCGATTCTAGAAACTGAAGTGGATTATCTACTTTGGCTTTGAATCGAGTTTCGGCTTTTTTGACTGTGGTTTTGAGTTGAATAGTAAAACACATATTTACTGACAATTAATCGTGATAATATCTTTTATATTGGTCGAGTAACAAGGAGAAAGACGCTCTTGTCTCATTTTCCATTTGCGTTTTAAATCTTGTCCGCCAAATTTGACCTTCTCTCCCATTTTTACATTCATTTTGTCGAGCACTTGCATTAGGATTTTATGTTTTGGATTCTCGTATTCAAACATTGACAATTGTTGGGTTTGATCTTGTGTAATTCCCATCAAAATGACGCCTGCTTTTTTGTAATGAAATCCAGATTTAAAAATTTCATTCAGTGCTTTTTGAGCGTATTTATTTAACTCAAAAGTCGAAGAAGTTGGAAACGGTAATTTTACGGTCTTGTAGCCACTGTATTGCGGTAAATCTTGTCGAAATCTGTTGGTGTAGATGAACACTTGAATCAGTTCGCAATTGCTTTTTTGGTTGCGCAATTTAACAGCTGCTAGGGACGAAAAAGTGGCAATACGCTCCCGTAATTCTTCTTGGGTTTGCATCATTATATCAAAACTTCTAGTAGTGGCGATGTTTTGTTTGGGTTTAATGTCTTCAAACTGAATGGTAGGTTCGCCTTCTAGGTCTTTTTTGAGTCGCAATCCTACTACGCTAAAATATTTTCGAACATAGGCATCACTCAATTGTGTGAATTGATACGCATTGGTTACGCCAATGGATTGCAGTTTTTTTGTAAACTGTCTTCCTATGCCCCAAACGTCTTCAATCTTGGTCCACTTTAAGGCTTTAATACGTTTGGCTTCGGTATCGATGATGTAATAGTTTTGAGTTCGCTCTGGATATTTTTTGGCAATTTTATTGGCTACTTTGGCCAAAGCTTTGGTAGGCGCGAAACCAATAGAAATGGGGATTCCCACTCCTTTTTTTACAATGCGGTGCATTTCCAATCCTATTTGGTCAAAATTGGCATACTGATGCCCTTTGAAGTTTAGAAAAGCTTCGTCTATACTGTAGACCTCGACATCGGGTGAAAATTTTTTTATTAGGTTCATCACGCGATTCGACAAATCCCCATAAAGCGTATAATTGGAGGAACAAACCACAATATTGTGTTGTTGCACCATCTCTTTTATCTTGAATATAGGCACACCCATTTTGACTCCCAAAGCTTTGCTTTCATTGGAGCGTGCCACAACACAACCGTCATTGTTGCTTAGGACAACAATGGGTTTGTTACGTAGACTAGGTTTGAACACGCGTTCGCAACTAGCGTAAAAGTTGTTACAGTCCATTAAAGCGTACATAACTTTATTTTTTTCGGTGGTATTTGAGGGTGTTGATTACGATTCCCCAAATTTGGAAAGAATCATTATCGGTGATTTGAATCGGTTTGTAATTGTCATTTTCGGGCATCAACCAAACGCAATCTTTTTCTACCCGTAAGCGCTTGAGAGTAAACTCATCGTGGATTAAGCAAACGGCAATATCGCCATCTTCAGGTTCTAATAAGCGGTCGACAGCAATGATGTCGTTGTTTGAAATTCCAGCTCCTTCCATAGATGAGCCACTCACGCGGGCACAAAAAATGGTGGAGGGTGACGTGCCGAATACTTCCTTATCAAAACTGATTGTAAGCTCCTGAAAATCATCGGCAGGACTTGGAAAACCAGCAGATATTCCTTCGTCAAAATAAGGCACTTCATTGATGGAACTCAAATCAGAGGTTAGGAATTCAAGTGAAACAGTATTTGGATTTCGGATTGGCATTTTGATGGTATTTGAATGACAAAGTTAGTTAAAACTAGAATTTGAAACCACAGTAGAAGCGTTAATGTTGATAAGTAATGTTGTCGGTTATGGGTTGTGAGTAATGGGTTTTGTTTTTTGCTTTTTGTTTTTTGGAATTTGCTTTTTGCCTTTTACCTTTTGGAATTTGTTATTTAGAAATTTAAATTTGTTTTTCAGCAGGCGTCGCGTGAGGGATAGAGCAAGGCGCCAAAGCGCTCGTGATAGCCCGACCGCGTTGGGCAGAGGGGCTTTGTGGGCGGCGCTATAAGTAAGCCCCTTTGTGCAACGGGGGCACGCCCAAATTTTCTTTCTTATGTTTTAACTAATTTGTGAAAGCACAATTAAAACAATCGCAATTAAGGCTAGAAAAAGTCCTGTGAAATTGAGTTTGGTTATTTTTTCTTTGAAAATAAGGATTCCAACAAGACTGCCAATTACGATGACTCCCATATTCATTCCAGCGAAAACGGTGGAGGGATTTTTGGCGAATGCTTGATGGGCTTTGAGGTAGCAAAAAATGTTACCGAAGTTGAAAATCCCAACTAGTAGTCCCCAAAAAACACTTTTGGAACTGAATTTTTCTTTTTGGAGAAGGATGGTGTATAAGGTAATTAACACCATTATTGCTAAGGAGATTGCAAAAATAACAAATAAAGAGGTTGTAAATGGCAGTTGGGTGTACAATGCGATTTGCTTGAAAAGAATATCAATTAGCCCAAAACCTAACAAGACCAAAACAGGATACATCCACTTGTTTTCTTGGTTTGCTGTAGGCTTGATGAGTAGAAACACGAGTGCTGGAAAGCCAACCAAAAGAGCGGCTATTTTGAGAGTGTTGAATTGCTCGTCAAAAATAAGCCAAGCGGCCAAAATGGGAATAAAAAGCGACAATCGTTGGGCGGCATCGGTTTTTACGATTCCCATATGTTGTATTGAAAGAACTAAAACAAAAAAAATAGTGGGCAGTAAAATTCCGAGAGCGACATAAATAGGCCAAGCCGAGGAAGTAGCTAATGTTGTAAAATGGGGTTTGAAAAAAAAATAGCACAGAAACAGCGCTATCACATAATTAAACGTTATGATTTGGGTTGTATTTGATTGATGGCGGTGCGAAATCTTGAAAATCACGCCTACTGTAACACTGCAAAAAATACTCAGAATAAGAAATAACATAGCCCTAAAATTTATCCCACAAAAATAGTGTTTTATTTTTTTTAAACTACTTCATCTTAAAATTACCTATCGCTCTTCAACCAGCCTGTAATGCTCATTCGGGTATTTTGAGTAACGAGTACTTCATGGACCAACTCATCACTCTTAAAGAAAACAGTTTTACCTTGCGTAGGGCTTATTTTTTGGTTGTTGTTGTCTTGATGAATCAGTAGTTCTCCCCCATCACTTTCTTGCCAATCACTGTTTAAATAGCTAATTATTGAATATTTTCGGCTTGGATTGTTCTTGAATTGGTCTAGGTGTTTGAGATAAAAATCACCTTTTTCGTAAAGAGAATAATGAAACTCATAGCCTGTAATTCCGGCATAACAACTCTCATTTAAGTATAAAATAAAAGCTTCCATTTGAGCGAAAAATTCATTTTCGAAAGCATTATTGTGTTTTTTGTCCAACCAATAAATTGAATCACTACGAATGGCTCCATCATAAGACAGCTTCTCTGAATTTCCAATACCAGCAGCCGATAATTGACTGTTTGCATTTAAATTGTATAGATTTTGTTTTAAATTATTGGCCAGCTCATCACTCAAAAAATGCTCGGATATACCCACTTTGTTTTCAATATAAGTAGCAATCAAATCTTCAAAACTATTTTCCATATCCTATTTTGATGGACTTAAAATAGCGCCAACGAGGCAAGGTAGACTATTAAAAATGGGAAAGGTCACAAAATAAAATAAATAAAAATATTCTGATTGATATGAGTTTTTTTTTTAAATCAAAATAGTACTATTGTAATTTTTTCTTTTAAAATATAATTTATTAATTTTAATACGCCATTTTGCAATAAATAATAAAGGCGTTTATGATAGAATCTGATTTAATAAAAATTGAAGCCATTCAAATTGCGGAAGCTTTTAATATAAAGAGAATCCGAACGGAGTTCGATGTCGAAACATATTCCAGTTCTCCTTCAGAACTTTTTTATGCTTTCAAAAGCAAGAATCAATACTTATATATTTTTGATTATGGCGTAATTGTTTTTGCAAATTATATGGCATCCGAAAAAAAAGAGTTTATTGAATTCATTAAAAAATATGCTATTGAGATTGTAGATTTAAACCTCTTTGAAGAATACACAATTGAGATTGATAAAAAACTTTTGAAAACCTATGTTAAAAACAATTCGGTAACTGTACCTTTTGTAGATCCTTCAGTTTTAAGAATTGTAATGCTTAATATTGCACAATCTGTGGCACTTGAGTTTTACGAAACACTATCTGATGATCTTATTACATCCTCGAAGGAGTATATTCTCGAATTGGAAAAGCGAGGACGCTTAAGTATTTCAAAAACCAATCTGTTGAAATATATTGGTAAAGTATTGAATGTGAAAAATAGTATAGTCGATAATTTGTACATTCTAGACGATCCAAACTTAGTATGGGAACACGAAGATTTGAACTTATTGAATAGAAATCTTAAAACAAATTTTGATATTATACCTCGATTTAAAGATCTGGACTATAGGTTGGGAATTGTTGAAGATAATTTAAAACTTTTTACGGATGTTTTGAATGTTCGGGAAAGCTCACGACTGGAGTGGATTGTGATTATTTTAATAGCAATTGAAATTTTTATTGCTTTGTATTTTCATTGATAAAAGAAAAAACATAGGACTTAGAAATTCTAAGCCCTATGTTCAATTATAATTTACTAATATAACTTCCATACATATCCTTAAACTGATACCCTTCGGAAAGTCGATCTTTGCTGAGTTTTTTGTATTCAACTAATGCCCACAGAATGAATTCTTTCATAAAATAGCTATCGTTTTTTTCTAAATGTGGTTGGTATTTTTTGATTAGAATTTCCAAAGGAGTTACACTATCCAAAATCCTTTTATATTCTTCATCAGGACAATCGTCCAATAATTCGAATCCGCTTTCAGTAAAAAACCAATCTAAAGTGTCTGAATAAGCCGTTTTTTCTCCTTGTTTTTCTAATTTTTCGATTTTAGGGAAATAGGCTGGAAAAAAGGTATGAATAGAATCTCCTATTAAATGTTGCGCCACAATTGCTGCTCCCTCTTGCTCTCCTTCATAAACCAATTCTACTTTACCAGTAATCGATGGAATAATTCCCATAAAGTCGGACAATCTCAAAATAGTTTTATCGGCTCCTGATCGTAAAGCACGACGTTCGGCTGTACTCAATAAATTTTCGAAAGCAGTAATACTCAATCGAGCACTTACACCACTTTTATTATCAATATATTCACTTTCTCTAGCTTCAAAACTAATTTGCTCTAATAAATCTTTGGCCAAGGAAGGAACATACACCAACTCACTTTGTGTTTGATCTAATTTGGCTTCTTGCTCTGTTATTGTTCTGGCAATTTTGATCGTATCGGGATAATGGGTCAAGATTTGAGAACCAATTCTATCTTTTAGCGGAGTCACAATACTACCACGATTGGTGTAATCTTCGGGATTGGCTGTAAATACAAATTGCATATCGAGTGGCATTCTTAATTTGAAACCGCGAATCTGTATATCACCTTCTTGCAGTATGTTAAATAGCGCTACTTGAATCCTTGCTTGCAAATCGGGCAATTCGTTAATCACAAAAATACAACGATTGGCACGCGGAATCATTCCAAAATGAATCACACGATCATCAGCATAAGATAGTTTTAAATTGGCTGCTTTTATAGGATCAACGTCACCAATCAAATCGGCTACTGTAACGTCTGGTGTTGCCAGTTTTTCAAAGAATCTTTCACTTCTGTGCAACCACGAAATTGGGGTTTCATCACCTTTTATTTCAATGATATCTTTGGCAAAACGCGAAATGGGTTGAAAAGGATCGTCATTGATTTCGGATCCCGTTACAAACGGAATATACTCATCCAATAATTCGACCATTTTGCGAGCCAATCTGGTCTTGGCTTGTCCCCGAAGTCCCAGTAAATTAATATTATGACGTGACAAAATAGCGCGCTCTAATTCGGGGATAACCGTGTTTTCAAATCCATGAACTCCCTCAAAAGTGGGCAATCCTGATTTAATTTTCTCCCTTAAATTATGACGTAATTCATCTTTGATACTTTTGCTTAGGTATCCTGATTTCTTTAATTCTCCAAGTGTATTTATATTGTTCATTTTATTTTTTATTGAAATTGCTATTGAAATTGCTATTGAAATTGATTTTAATTTATACTCTAGCTGTCAAACCGAGACTGATCACTAAAAACTGACCACTGAATACTTATTTCACCCTCTTCTTTCTATTGGTTTCATAATCTTCAAAAATCATTTCGCCCAAACCTTTTAAGCCGGTATAAAAGGCTTTCCCTTGATTGGCTTCGGTAAAATGATTGACAAATTGCTGTAAATAAGGATCATTGGCAATCATAAAAGTGGTGATTGGAATGCGTAATTTTCGAGCCTGTTGCGCTTGAGTGTAGCATTTGTCAACAATGTATTGATCGAGGCCGTTGCTGTTCATGTAATAGGAGCCGTCTTTTTCGCGAACACAACTTGGTTTCCCATCGGTAATCATAAAAATTTGTTTGTTGGTATTGCGCTTTCTGCGGAGTAAATCCATAGCCAATTGCAAGCCAGCAACGGTATTGGTATGATAAGGACCGACTTTTAAATACGGTAAATCCCGAATGGCAATTGTCCATGCATCGTTACCGAAAACTAAAATATCCAGTGTGTCTTTTGGGTAACGAGTGGTGATTAATTCGGCCAAAGCCATTGCCACTTTCTTGGCAGGAGTGATTCTATCTTCTCCATACAAAATCATACTGTGACTGATATCAATCATCAAAACGGTGCTCATTTGAGATTTGTATTGAGCATCTTCGACCACAAGATCATTTTCGGTCAGCATAAAATCGGCTACACCATTATTGATTTGGGCATTGCGTAAACTTTCGGTCAGCGAAATACGATCTAATCCGTCTCCAAAATGAAACTCTCGAAACTCACTTGTGTGTTCATCACCATTTCCGGCATATTTGGTTTTGTGGTCGCCACTTCCCGATCGTTTTAAATTTCCAAAAATGTTGTCCAATGCTTGTTGCCTAATGGCGCGTTCGGTTTTGGCGGTTATGCCTATCCCTGAGGTCCCATCGTCTTTGAGTTCTTCTCGGATGTATCCTTTTTTCTTTAAATCTTCAATAAAATCGTCGATTGTGTAAGCTGAATCTGTGAGTTTGTATTCTTTGTCGAGCTCACGCAACCATTCTATAGCTTCATCAAAATCTCCCGAAGTATGCGTGATAAGCTCTTTGAAAATGGCAAAAAGTTTATCAAATGGAGATTGAAACGGAGCTTCGTAGGTCTTGAAATAAAATCCTTTTTTGATAGCGTCTTTCATAAATATAAAAATACATCAATTTTTAACGACCCCACCTCAAACATTATATAATTTTACGTTAAAAGGATTATTCAAGTGTAATGTTGTGAAGAATAATTTAACCCAGATTCCGCATTAGAAATCTACTACAACTAAATTTTTCTTCAAAACCACGAACTTACTCCCATTTTTAAATTCAAAATACAAAAGTATTACAACTTCAAAAATAGTCCGTGAGCTGGAGCTTTTATTGAATAATTCAGTTTAGCTACGAAGTCTAATACGGATTCTGGGTTTAATCAAAATTTAATTTGCAAAAATTTTGAACCATTAAGATATTTAGTAAACTAAGGGCTGTAGTTGTTTTTAATAAAACTTAATTTCTTAATGGTTTAAAAAAATTGTTTGCAATATTTGAAATGCAATCATAAAAAAAATCACAGCCTAAACTGTGATTTGATATTTTTAATTAAGAAAAAAAATCAATCCACTTTTCTAAATACTACTTCTACACCCGATGGATTGGTAAGTGTCAATCGCATGTTTTCTACTTTATAAGTTGTTGTACTTTGCAACGCTTTTACGAATTCGTTTTCTTTATTATTTGGTCCGCAAGCCATTCTTGTTGTGATGACATTATTAAAACGAAGCAATCCTTTTTCAAAAAACACTTTGCCATTCATACGATTGCAGCCCGCATATCCCATAAATTGATTGGTTGAGCTGTTGATTTCTAGATAAGGTATTTCTTTTGTAAATTGATCTAAACTCGCTTTTTCTCCATTTAGTTTTTCTAATGCCCAAATATCGTGCAAACGAGGATCAGTTATGTAATTCCCACATCCATTAAAGTTGGTTATAATATCGTCTTTCTCAATTGCAATTCGAACAGAATACGGAGAAATTTCACCAGACATGGTATTGACACATTCTTGTTGCATAATTTGAATGCTCATTATACCAGCAACTGTCTTGATTGTATACATTTTTACATTGGCATCCATTGCACGAATAGGCTCAACGTGCGCACCACTCAAGGCTTCAAAACCAGGTTTAAGAGAAGTAAACTCAATAGTTTTCTCGGAAATTTTCAAACTCCATTCGGGTTCATTTCCTACCCCTCTAAAATATATTCCTTGATTCAAATTTTCCATTTGTTGCTTGTATGCAAGAGTTGGCTCCGTATTTAGGACTTCTTTTGAATTAGGAGAAGCGCTTTTGCAACTTACAATAACTAGTATTATTAGAATAAATAGTGAAAACTTTTTCATATTGTATATTGTTTATTTAAACTTACCATCCACATAAAACCAGCTTCCGTTTTCTTGTTTAAAAGTAGAAAACTCATGGTGTACTTGATACACATTATTAGCATCTAAAAAATAAGCTTTAAATTCAACCGTATTTTCAGTAAACGAAATAATCTCTAATTTTTGCCATTTATTATAGGTGGCCCAATTCAAAATTTCTTCTCTAGCATAGTATTTCCGTTCAGAAATATATGTTGTTGCTAGCAAATAATCCGCTTGATGGGTTGCATAAGCCGAATATCTTGATTTCATCAAAGTTAAAGCAGTTGGTGCTTTTTGTATTCCATTTATAAAAGGAGAACAACAACTTTCAAATGATTTTCCAGAGCCACAATAACAGGATGTATTTTCCATAATCGTTATTCAGAATCTGTTGGATTGATTTTAATATGCAATTGATTCAACAAAACCTGAAAATGACTAATCTGCATTAAATCTTCATCATCGTCTGTGTGATCTAGAATTTCATCTAGTTTTTCACTCACTTCAAGCAATTTATTATTGGCTTCTTTGGTTTGTTTGCTGGTTATAAAATCAATAATCTCTTGAACGCCACTTTTTAAATTTTCCAAATCTAAGTTTATCATAATCTATACGTTAACAATTATCAGAAGCTCTACCCTCATTGAATTTTTTTGTAATTTGTTTCAGTTTTTCTTTACGATCCATCGCTGCTTTTTTGGCTTTGTCTTGTGCTTTGTGCAGTTTGTCGTTGTGCTTTTTGATATTTCCTTCGTTATTCCTACTCATTATGGTACTTTTATAATTTGACAATGAAGATTTTTTTTAATCGTATCATTATTAAATGAATACAAAGTTCGGGTTTATTATTTAATTTAAGGTTGTTTTTATTTTGATAAATACACATTCAAAAGGATTAAAATAAAGTTAAATCAATTTTTTCGTACTTTAAATAAACAAAAATCGTACATTTATAAAGTCAAATTCTTTTTTTTTGTAAGACTCATCCTTTTCTGCGTATATTTATGGATAGTATAAATAAATTGCCCAATTATATTAGATGGTTTTGGACCAAACCTAAAACAACAGGTTTTTTAATTTTTCTTATTTTAAGCATAGGTGTATCATTTGTTATACAACAACGAATAGAAATAATCAATGAGAATGAGCAACATGAAATGCAAAATACTCTTGAAAATATTCATCAACATATTGAGCTTTGCCTCAAAAATTCATTTAATACAGCACTTACACTAGCATTAACTATAAATGATAGCGGTAAGCCTGATAATTTTGATTTTATAAGCTCTCAACTTTTAGAATCAAATGATTGCATAAGTGCTGTACAATTGGTGCCAAATGGTGTAATCAAATATGTTTATCCTTTTCAGGAAAATGTGTCCGCTTTAGATCTAAATCTTTTTAAAACTCCAAACCTTAGAAAAGAAGCATTACAATCTATAGCAACCAAAAAAATGTATTTTGCAGGTCCATTAGTTTTAAAACAAGGTGGAATTGGAATAGTTGGTCGGTTTCCCGTTTTCAAAAAAAATAAATTTTGGGGATTTTCAGCCGTTGTAATCAAATTGGATAGACTTTTAAAAATGTCTGGAGTTAATTCAATGGACAGCACTAAATATTATTTTCAATTTTCAAAAATAAATCCAAATACCAAAAAAGAAGAGTTTTTTCTTCCAATTAAAAATCATTCTCTTAAAAAAAACGAAATTTCATCAACCATTACAGATGGGGATTGGAAATTAACTTTGATTGAAAAAAAACAAAATTATCATTACTCAAATCTTATTATTCCAACAATTTTAGGAATTACGCTTGCTGCATTATTCGGGGCTTTCATAACAATGCTTTTAAATAGACCTAAAAAATTACAGAAGTTGGTAATAAATCAAGCTGAAAAACTTTTGAATAATGAAATTAAATTTAAAGCCATATTTGATCGAGCTCCAGTTGGGATAGCTCTAGTAGATGATAATACTGGAAATTTTATAGAAATCAACAATAAGTTTTGTGAAATAACCGGGTATTCTGTGGATGAGATGAAAACTAAAAATTACCAATCAATTACCCATCCAAAAGACTTACATACAAATGAATTAGCAGCCAAGGAACTTCAAATTGGTGCAATTAATGGATATCATTTAAAAAAACGTTACATTACAAAATCAGGTAAAATTATTTTGGCCAATTTGATTGTGACTTCTCTTTCTAGATCAAACGTAAATTTGAATACAAATATTTCAATTATAGAAGATATTACTCAGCAACAAAAAATAATAGAAGATCTCAAAAAAAGTGAAAATCAATTTAAAAATCTATTCAATAATTCTCCAATTCCATTATGGGAGGTGGATATGTCATTAATTAAAAATTACCTCAAAGAACTAAATCTAATTGGCAAGGAAGAAATATTTGTCGAAAACTATTTCAAAGAGAACTCAGATGTAGTATTCAAATGTTTCAAACTAGTCAGAATCATAGCTGTCAATTTCAAATGCTTAGAACTTCTTAAAATTAAAGAAAAACAGGATTTAGCCGAAAATTTAAAACGAGTACTTGATATAGAAACTATAAATGATTTTACTAAACAATTGACTGCTATTACTCAAAACAATAGCCAGTTAGAGTATGAATCAAAAATTAAAAACAGCAATGGAGAATCAATAGATATTAGTTTTAGGTGGAATATTGTACGTGGGTATGAAAAAACATTTGGCCGTATAATAGTCTCAACAGTAGATATAACTTTTCAAAAACAAAATGAAAAAATTATTCTTGATTCACAACACAAGATTGAATCTATAATAAATAGTATTGATGGAATTGTTTGGGAATGTGACATTGACACCTTTAGGTTTACTTTTGTAAGTAAAAAAGTAGAACAAATTTTGGGCTATACCTCTGAAGAATGGTTAAGTGACCCCAAATTTTGGAAAGAGCATATTTATCCTGAAGATAGAGAAATGGCAATAGACTATTGTTCAGCAAAAACAAACGAACTCTCAAATCACGATTTAGAATATAGAATGATTTGCAAAAACGGTTCTGTCATTTGGTTACGAGATATGGTAAACATTGTTTACAAAAATGGTTTAGCAGTAAGCTTGCATGGAATAATGATTGATATTACAAAATCCAAAAATATTGAAGAGGATTTGAATAATTCATTCCAATTGGTAACCAAACAAAACGAAAGACTTTTGAATTTTTCATATATTATATCACATAATTTAAGATCTCACACCAGTAATATAGCTTCAATAGTTACCTTACTACAAACATCTGAAACAGAGCAAGAAAAACAACAAATGATGGAATTGTTAGTTTCGGTTTCAAGTTTACTTAACGAAACAATGTTGCACTTAAACGAAGTTATCAATATACGTACAAATATAAGTTTAACAATTGAATCATTGAACTTAAAAGAGTATATTTATAATGTTATGAAAATATTTTCGAAACAAATAATAACAAATGAAGTTTCAATATTCAATCACATCCCAGAAGATTTAGTAATCAACTACAATCCTGCTTATTTAGAAAGTATTCTTTACAATTTCATATCAAATGCAATACGCTATAGTCATCCAGAACGAAAAATAATAATAGACTTAAAATGGATAACAAAAAAAAATAAAAACATCCTTCAAATTTCAGATAATGGAATTGGGATTGATTTGGTGAAAAACGGAAATAAAATCTTCGGTATGTACAAAACCTTTAGCAATGATCCAACTTCAAAAGGAGTTGGATTGTTTATCACAAAAAACCAAGTAGAAGCTATGGGCGGAAGTATAAAAGTAGAAAGCGAACTCAATGAAGGAACAACATTTAAAATAGAAATAGTATGAATCTAAAAACAATATGGGTAGTAGATGACGACCCAATTTATCAAATTATCGTTAACAAAATCATCAAAAAATCAGAATTATTTTTAAGTGTTTCCAATTATAAAAATGGAAAAGAAGCAATAGAGGCTCTAAAAGATACACTTGACGATAAAGAAGTATTTCCAAATGTAATACTCTTGGATATCAATATGCCTATTATGGATGGATGGGAATTTATGGAAGAATTGGTACTCTTAAAATCCCGAATCAAAGATCCAATTCAGATATATATAGTAAGTTCATCTATAGCATTAGAAGATAAAAACAAAGCAAAAATATACCCAGAAATCATTGCCTATCTATCAAAACCAATAAACAACAATGACTTAATATTAATTGCCGCAAACCATTAAACTAATTCTCTCTTTATTTCTTCCAATGTTTTATTGGTAAAAATTAATTCATTAATAATTTCTTTGCGTAAAGCATCGATATCATCATAATCAAAATACTTGGACCATGAAGTTAGTTCAAATAAATTCCGAATCTGTTTGATTTTTTTTGCCGTATTAAAACTCGTTCTTAATATGGCTTTCGAATCGTATTTTGGGTTATTACGATGTTGGTAATTAACCGTTCTTTTTTCAAAATTGGCTTCCAAATAATACAATTCTTCTTCTGTATTATCAAGATAAAATTCGCTCCATGAAGCAAAACCTATTTTAAATTTAAAATGGGTTTCCGGTTCCAATGGCTCCAAACGCCATTTACTATTGGCCAAACGTCCCCAATGATTAGACAAACGATACATTCCCTCTTTTGAATAATAATACTTACTTCCCGATTTACTATCATATTGCACTGACATACCTTCAATAACAATAGGCAATACTTCGTGAAAAACACAAAACGTATTTTTAAAAGATTTTGGACTAGGGCGAAAAATTTTTTCCATCAAACAAAGGTAATCACAAACAGTTCTTTATACCAAATTCTAAATTCAATAATCATTCGGGCGTATCCCCATCCCGAAAAGAGGGCAAACTTTCTTTGTGTGTATTCGCCCTCTTATCGTTATGCGGTCGGGTCATCCGCGTTACAAGGTAACTAGCTTCTACCCCTTACGCAGTTCGCTAACAACTCTAGTATTCAACATCATGTTTTATATTCCCGAATTAATCACTAATAATTCATTAACTTTGCAATTCAGATTTATTAAAATTACAAGATTATGACCAAAGCAGACGAAGAAAAAATGTTGCAAAAAGGCGTTTTTACAGGTATTATGGAGCAAGATGAGAACAACAATTATTTTTGTGGAATTTATCTTTTGGATTTCAAAATGGCTCAAAAATACAGCATTGGAGAAATGATAACAATAAAAAGTATCATTGAAAACCCAAGTGATATTAGCTATAAAAAATACCCAAAAAAATCAAAAAACTTTGACAAAGCAAATAATAAGCCTCAACAATAAGCAATTAGCAAAAGCATAACCCAAAAAAATCAAAAAAAGAACTCCTTTTTTTGATTTTTTTTTGGGTCTAAACTAAAAAGTTAAAAAAAAGTGTACCTTTGCAAAAAATTGTCGATTTTCAAGCAAATAATATTGGTTGATTAGTAAAAGACAAGTAGTTACCTTATTTATGAAAAAAATAGTTGAATACCGCAAACTGCTTAACGTAGAAAGAACTGTAGAGCTTAAAGAGTTAAAAACCATTTATCGCAATGCGATGAAAGACGCGCATCCAGATAAATTTCAAGGAGATGAAGCTGGTTTAAAAGCTGCTGAGGAAAACAGCAAAAAAATTATTGAAGCATACCACTTTTTAGTAAGTATCAATCCAGAAACTGCTAAAGCAAACTTACCTGAGTATACAGAAACAATATCTACTTCAACAATAACTGATTACAAATTTGTTGAAGGGCGATTAATTATCAATTTCTCAAACGGAAGTATTTATGAATATATCAGTGTTCCAAAAGCAACTTATGTAAAGATGGTAAATGCAGATTCACCAAGTCGATTTGCAAAAAGACACATTCTTAACGCCTTTACTTGGAGAAAAACAACTAATCAAGAATAGTTTTTCACATTAATTATACTAAAGCACTCCTAATACGAGTGCTTTTTTTATTTATATACTTTTTAAAAAAGACACCAAAAAGAAAAAAAATTAAAATTATTTCTTGTTAGCATTTATTTAACAGTCTTTTTAGTAAATTAGCAAACCCTATTTAATTTTTAACCTAACCAAACAACCATGAATGACTTTACCGAAATTTACAAACGGCAATACACTAACGCTCACAAAACATACGAAAAACTTATGTTTATTAAATCAGATATTGATTTTAAATTAAAATCCGATCCAGTTTGTTCCCACTTACATAAAGACTTAAGAGAAGTAAATTTGAATATTAAGATTACATTAAATGAAATAGAACATATTGAATCTCACCTCCAAGGATGTGAATCATAAAATATAAATTTTAAAAATGCATACTACTTAATTGCTATTTAAACATATTTTAACAGACATTCCATCAAAAATTTTAGGAATGTCTTTTTTTTTAAAACAGTACTTAAATTTTAATAATTGAAAGAACTGCTTTTTTTCTAACATAAAACACTTAAAATTATAACATAAATTTAGCGACAAAAGTTATTGTTAATTTATAATTTTAAATACTTTTGTAACCTTTAAACAATTAACTAATAAAAATGAAAAAAATTATTTTATTTCTTACTGCTACAGTATTACTTACTTCTTGTAGCAAAGACAAATACACAATCTCAGGAACTGCTACAGGATTCGAAAACGGAAAAACAGTTGTACTAGAGACTCAAGACGAGAAAGGCATGTTAATTGCTGTTGACACAGTAAAAATTGAAAACGGTAAATTCGAAATCAAAGGTAAAATCACTGAACCAGCTTTCCATACTGTACAAATTGAAGGAGCACAAGGAAAAGTACCATTTATTTTAGAAAATGGAGATATCACAATAGTTGTAAACAAAGACACTATCCAAAAATCTAAAGTTTCAGGTACCTATAATAATGATGAGTATGTAAAATTCAATGAAGAAATCACAAAAATTCAAAAACCTTTGATGGATTTCCAAACATTAAACATGCAAAAAATGCAAATGGCTCAACAAGCCAAAGATACTGCAACAATCAATGGGTTGATGAAACAGTACACTCAAATTCAAACTGAAATTGGTACTACTTCTAAATCAAAATATACAGATTATGCAAATACTCATCCAAAATCTTTTATTAGTGCATTAATTATTCAAGGAATGAGCAGTGATCCAACTGTTGATTCTAAAAAAATCGAAACAATGTACAATACACTTGATGAGTCTTTGAAAAATTCTAAACCAGGTAAAGCAATTAAGACCAAATTGGCAGAATTAAAAACACCTTCTGTTGGAGCTACAGCAGCACCAGTTGCTCCTGCGGCAAAATGAAGGACAGATTTTTCTGCACCTAATCCTCAAGGAAAAACAATTTCTTTAAAAGAGAGTTTAGGAAAAGTAACAATTGTTGATTTTTGGGCTTCTTGGTGTGGTCCTTGTCGAAAAGAAAACCCAAATGTAGTTGCCATTTATGCTGAATTGCATTCCAAAGGACTTAACATTATTGGCGTATCTCTAGATGAAGATGCTACAAAATGGAAAGAAGCTATTGCAAAAGACAAATTGATTTGGACACAAGTTTCAAATCTAAAAGGTTGGGAAGATCCAATTGCAAAACAATACAAAGTAGAATCTATTCCAGCTACTTTCATTCTAGATCAATCTGGAAATGTAGTTGCACAAGACTTAAGAGGTGAAGAATTAAAAGCAAAAATTATTGAATTATTAGCTAAATAATTCCTTTTACTACTCAAAAATAAAAAATCTCCCTTGTGGAGATTTTTTTATTTTATTCAATACCAATACATTAAAAATAATACTAAAATAAAGTGCAAAAAAAGTTTGTAATACTAAAAACAGTCTCTATATTTGCACCCGGATAACGCAATAATCGTTTCCAAACAAGGCCTAAGGGGAGATACTCAAGCGGCCAACGAGGGCAGACTGTAAATCTGCTGACTACGTCTTCGTAGGTTCGAATCCTACTCTCCCCACAAAAAAAGCTTCAAGAAATTGAAGCTTTTTTTTATGCATTATATTTAAAAAAAATACCCCATCTCCTTTTTCAAATAGTAGATGGGGTATTTTTTTTTCAACCTCTCTAACCGTTGTCAAAGTTTTAAACTTTAAAAAATGATGTTTAGCATAAATAAGTGGCAAAACTTCATTTGGATATTATTCCAATTTAAAACTCACACTGACATTGGCTATGATATCAATTTCTCCTACCGCCAGTGTTTCTGCTGGTGGAGCTCCTGCAACTCCATCCATCGCCATCGTTTTCATTGCATAAACGGGCTGTGGGTAATAGATTTGCGAATTATCAGTAATAGCAAACCCTACTCCTACTTTTTGCCCTAAAACAGACACATAATCCTCAGCTTTCATTTTCGCATCTTTCATGGCTAGTTTTCTAGCATCGGATTGGTATTGCGCAATCTTTGAGGATTGAAAAGTCACATTGTCAATTCGATTTATCCCTTGATCGACCAAACCTTCCATTAATTCATCATACTTAGACAAATCTTTCAAAAGGATTTCTACGGTTTGTGCTGCATTGTACGAATGTTTCTTTTTTTCATAATCATATTGCGGGTTCAAGGAAACTCTTTTGGTTTTATAATCAGCTGGAGCTAGATTCATACTTTTTACCAATTTTAAAACGGCTTCCATTTGAATGTCATTTTGTTTTTTGACCTCTTTAGCATTATTCCCTTTAGTTTCTACAGTTGCCAATATTGTTGCTTGATCTGGAACTACTTTAATTTTTCCTTCACCAGAAACATTAATTAGAGGAATTGGTTTGATTTCTTGACTGTAAGCCAAAATTGTAAATAGACTGATTGCTAATAAAAATGATTTTTTCATATGTATATAATATTTGTTTTTAAATGGAATATGGTATCGCCATATCTTTATTGGTGTTTCCGACAACTTTTGCCATAGCGATTTCATACTATTAATTTTAAAGATTAAAAAATAAATTATTAAAGTTTTCCCATTTTGGCCATTATGAAAAGTATAATTATAGGAATAGCTAGTAATACAGTCATTAATGTGTGTTCTTGGATCAATTCTGGATTTCTTAAAATAGTAATCAAATAACCACCCATAGCTCCTCCAAAATGAGCGGTATGTCCAATATTGTCATTCTTGGCTCTCATACCATAGATTGAATACAATAAATACAATATCCCAAAGACATAAGCTGGAATAGGTATTATAAAAAACAATCCTAACATCATATTTGGTTGTAATAAAATAGCCGAATACAAAACCCCCGTCACAGCACCAGATGCGCCAACAGCTCGATAACTATAATCATCTTTATGAAACAGCATTGTCAATAAACTTCCAAAGATTAAACTTCCGAAATAAACTAAAACAAACGAGAAACTGCCCAAAAAACTAAATACTACAGGAGCAAAAAAATAAAGGGTTAACATATTAAAAAACAAGTGACTCATATCTACGTGAAGAAATCCAGAGGAAATCATTCGGATTTGTTCTCCTGCCCGAATGCTACCCACGTGAAATTCATATTTCCTAAAAAACGAAAGGTCATTAAATCCTTTATAACTTATTAAAACATTGGTAACAATAATTCCAATCAAAATGGTATTCATAAAATATAGGTTTTAAAAATTTAATGTAAATCTAATTAATATTATAATTCTAACTCCTAACGAAGTCACAAACTATCCAACAATAGTGATTAATATTTTATCTTTACAAAAATTATTTTCAATGCAATATTTCAATTATTTAATTGCTTATCCTTTTATTTGGATAATTTCCATACTTCCTTTTCGAATATTGTACTTGTTTTCAGATTTTGTTTATATTGTTGTTTACCACTTAATAGGATATCGTAAAAAAACGGTTAAAGAAAATCTTGCTTTGACTTTACCCCATTTATCCGCTAATGAAAGGCTAATTATAGAAAAAAAATTCTATCATCATCTTTGTGATATTTTTCTTGAAATGATGAAAACTATGAATATATCAAAAGAAGAAATAACCAAACGTTTTGTTTTTACCAATCTTGAATTATATAAAGAATTAGAAAAAAAAGGAAAAAGTATTGCAATGATGGGGGCACATTATGCAAGTTATGAATGGTCACCCACTATAAATTTTTATTCAGACTTTCATGTTTATCCTATTTATAAACAGATCAAAAACCCTTACTTCGAAAAATTGGTTCATACCATCAGGTCTATATTTAAAGTTACTCTTATAACTACAAAAAAAACGATACCAACTATTATTGAAAACAATAAAAACCATAAACATGGTCTTTATTTATTTGGAAGTGATCAAACTCCAAAAATTAATACAACTCAGCATTGGGCAAATTTTATGGGAGTCGAAGTTCCTGTTCATATTGGAGCCGAAATGCTTGCAAAAAGATACGATATGAATGTTATTTTCATAAAAACAAAAAAAGTAAAACGAGGGTATTACGAAGCATCTTTTGAAATACTTTCTGAAAATGCAAATGAACCTGATAATCACAAAATTACAGCTCAATTTTTGAAACTAGTCGAAGATCAAATTTTAGAAGCTCCAGAATATTACTTGTGGACCCATAAACGTTGGAAACATAAAAAATAATTTTTTTATCGATAATAAATCGAATTGTCTGCTAATATCATAAACTGTTAAACAAAAAGATTTTTTTAATATATATTTGTAAAAAATTATTTTTAAATGCAATACCTCTTATATTTATTTTTCTACCCTTTTCTTTGGTGTATCTCAATACTACCCTTTCGAATATTATATCTGTTTTCGGATTTTGTATATATTTTAGTTTACCTAATAATAGGATATAGAAAAAAAACGGTTCGTGAAAATCTTGCAATGGCTTTGCCTCATTTAACAAAAGAAGAACGTATTGTAATAGAAAAAAAATTCTACCATCATTTATGCGATCTTTTTCTGGAAATGATAAAAACTATGAGTATTTCAAAAGAAGAAATATCCAAAAGATATGCTTTTACAAATATTGAAGTTTTTACGGAAATAGAAAAAAAAGGAAAAAGTATTGCTGTAATGTGTGCTCATTATGCAAGTTATGAATGGGCAATTTCATTGAACCTTTACTCAAGTTTTAAAAATTATGGAATTTATAAGAAAATTAAAAACCCATATTTTGATAAGTTAGTTCATTCTATACGAAGTAGATTTAAAGCATACCTAATTACGACTAAAGAAACGATTCCTACCATTATTGAAAATAACAACAATAGTATTTTATCTGTTTACGGATTTGCTAGTGACCAATCTCCAAAAGAAAACAGTGCTTATCATTGGACACAATTTATGGGAATTGAAGTTCCTGTTCATACAGGAGCCGAAATGCTGGCAAAAAGATACAATATGAATGCGGTATTTCTTAAAACCAAAAAAGTAAAAAGAGGTTATTATGAAGCAACTATTGAGTTGCTTTCTGATAATGTGCGTGAAATTCCAAATTATAATTTAACAGATCAATTTTTAAAATTGGTTGAGCAACAAATCTACGAAGCTCCTGAATATTATTTGTGGACGCACAAAAGATGGAAATTTAGACGTTAGAACGTAGAAAATAGAACATTGTAAATATACCTCTATTTTGTTAATACTATATTCTAAAAAAGTATAAAATGTCCAATAACCTTCTAGAAACTCCAATAGAATTCCTCAAAGGCGTTGGTCCCAATCGGGGCGCGTTGTTGCGTAAGGAATTGGGTATTTTTAAGTATGGTGATTTAGTCAATTTTTTTCCAAATCGGTATATTGACCGCACTCGGTATTATAAAATTAATGAGTTGCAAAATAACGTTGCCGAGGTACAAATTATTGGTAAAATCATCAATATCAAAACGGTAGAATTTGGTCGCAATCAAAAACGCTTGGTCGCTACATTTGTAGATGATACGGGACAAATGGATCTTAACTGGTTTCAAGGACACAAATGGATTAAAGAGAGTTTAAAACTTAACGAAGTCTGTGTAATTTTTGGAAAATGTGCTCAATACGGAAGCCAATTCAGTATGGCGCATCCCGAAATCGAGTTGTTGAACGAACACGAAAAAAGCTTACGATCGGCAATGCAACCCGTTTATCCATCGACCGAAACCTTGACCAATCGCGGGATAACAAATCGAGTCATCAACAAAATGATGCAGCAATTGTTTCTCGAAACACAAGCTTTATTTAGTGAAACTTTGCCTGATTACTTGACAAATGAGCTCAAGCTGATTCCCAAAAATGCAGCTTTGTTCAATATTCATTTCCCAAAAAGTGCCGAAATTTTGGCGAAAGCTCAATTCCGACTCAAATTTGAAGAATTGTTCTTTATTCAACTGCAATTGATCACGAAGAATTTAATTCAAAAACATAAAATTAAGGGACATCCTTTCACGATTGTGGGCCAATTATTTAATGATTTTTATAAAAACCACTTGCCTTTTGAATTGACAAATGCCCAAAAAAGAGTAATCAAGGAGATTCGAACCGATATGGGAAGCAACGCCCAAATGAACCGATTACTACAGGGTGATGTGGGTTCCGGGAAAACTATTGTGGCTTTTATGAGTATGCTTTTGGCATTGGACAATGGCTTTCAAGCGTGTTTAATGGCGCCAACAGAGATATTGGCCAATCAGCATTTTATAGGTCTGTCTGAATTGGCTGCTTCTTTAAATATCAATATAAAAATACTCACAGGTTCTACCAAAATTGCGGCTCGAAGAATCCTACACGAAGAACTGGAAAACGGTACTTTGCAAATACTCATTGGCACTCACGCATTGTTGGAAGACAAAGTGAAATTTCAAAATTTAGGATTAGCGGTAATTGATGAGCAGCATCGTTTTGGTGTAGAACAACGCTCCAAATTGTGGAAAAAATCCACCATTCCGCCCCATATTTTGGTAATGACGGCTACTCCTATTCCACGAACTTTGGCGATGAGTTTGTATGGTGATCTGGATATTTCGGTTATTGATGAATTACCTCCAGGCAGAAAACCCATTCAAACCGTGCATCGATTTGATTCAAACCGATTGAAAGTTTGGAAATTCATTCGAGATGAAATTGCTTTGGAGCGCCAAATTTATATTGTATATCCGTTAATCCAAGAATCCGAAAAAATGGATTACAAGGATTTAATGGACGGTTACGAGAGTATTTCTCGTGATTTTCCGCTTCCACAATATTCGATTTCAATCTTGCACGGAAAAATGAAACCTGCCGATAAAGATGCCGAAATGAAACGTTTCTCTGAAGGAAAAACCAATATTATGGTAGCCACAACCGTAATTGAAGTTGGTGTTAATGTCCCCAATGCTTCTGTTATGATTATAGAAAGTGCTGAACGATTTGGACTTTCGCAACTCCACCAATTACGTGGCCGTGTAGGGCGTGGTGCCGACCAAAGTTATTGTATTTTGATGACTTCCTTCAAATTATCAAGCGACAGCAAAACCCGAATGGAAACAATGGTGAGTACCAACGACGGTTTTGAAATTGCAGAAGTCGATTTGAAACTTCGTGGCCCCGGTGATTTAATGGGAACCCAACAAAGCGGTGTTCTCAACCTTCAAATTGCAGATATTGTTCGGGATAGGGATATTTTACTTTTGGCTCGAAATTATGCGATTAAAATTTTAAAAGAAGATGCTCCTTTACAAAAACCTAAAAATGCGACTCTAAAAGCCGTTTTTATAGAATTAACCAAAAAGAAAAATATTTGGAATTACATCAGTTAATTTTTCTTTTAAAGTTGCTAAGATTCTAAGACACTAAGTTTATAAGTTTATAAGTTTAAAAAAATACTGTAAACTAAATGCTTCGTTTATAATAAAACTATGAATCACAGAAACTTAACTCCTTAAAATCTAAATTCAAAAAAATCATTTAAAACTTACATACTTATATTCTTAGTTTAAAAAGACTTAGAATCTAAGAAACTTAGTGTCTAAGAAACTTTTCTCCGCTCATTAAACCTATCCATTTTTACAGTCTTATTGATTCAATCCAAAGGAAGTTTTTGGCACAATTTTAATATTTGTATGTACAAACGTTAAATTAAAATTAACAATTCCACTTTTAACAATTGTAAAGCCTAAATTTGTATTCCTCAATTGAAAGGAATTACTTTAACTACTATCATAAAAAAATGAAAATAAAACATCTAATTTATACTGTATTAATTGTTGGTTTTGGTGGATTCATCGCTTATAGAATTAATTCTAATAATGCCAAAAGTGATGGTCCAAAAGAAAAAGAGGGAAAAGACAAACCAATGACAGTTACAGGAATTGTGGTTCAACCTAAAACTTTTGATAATAATTTGTCGCTTTCGGGTTCTATTGAAGCCAATGAACAAATAGAAATTCGATCAGAAGTTTCGGGAATTGTTGAAGGTATTTATTTCAAAGAAGGAAGCACTGTTGCCAAAGGTCAATTATTATTTAAAGTAAATGACACTGAATTAAGAGCACAATTGACTCAGGCGAGTACCAAAGAAGGCTTAGCCTCTGAGAATGAAAGAAGAGCTAAGTTATTGTTGCAAAAAGAAGCCATCAGCCAAGAAGAATATGATTTTGCTAGAGCAGATTATAAATCGGCACAAGCACAGAGCCAATTGATTAAGGCTCAAATTGCAAAAACATCGGTTCGTGCCCCTTTTTTAGGAAAAATAGGACTTCGATCAATTTCCCCTGGCACCTATATTACTCCAACAGTTTTGGTTGCTAAATTGGTTAATAGCAGTAATTTGAAAATCACTTTTTCTATCCCAGAGAAATATGCATCTCAAGTTAAAACAAACACCTCTATAAGTTTTACAGTTGAAGGTTCTACCGAAAAATTTACAGCCAAAGTGTATGCTATTGAACCAGAAGTTTCAATAACAACACGAACTTTGCAAGTAAGAGCAATTACAAAAAACAGCCAAGGAAAATTATTGCCTGGAACTTTTGCAAATGTACTGTTACCGTTGAGTGTTGTGAAAGATGCAATTGTAGTTCCAACAGAGTCCATTATACCTGTACAAAACGGAAAGAAAGTATATATTTCAAAAAATGGATTTGCTAAAGAAGTAATGGTAGAAACCGCAACAAGAACTGATGCATCAATACTAATTCTTTCTGGTTTAAAAGCAGGTGATACTTTGTTAACAAGTGGTGTAATGTCCTTAAAAGACTCTACAAAAGTAAAAGTACTTTTAGATTTAAAACAATAGAATTTAGATTGAGGATTTTACCTTTAAACTTAGACCAATGCTACAGACATTAGTTGTTTTTAAGGAGTAATTTTAATCCGCACTATTTAACACTATCATTAAACTAAATCTAAAATCTTAATTCATAAATCAAAAATCTCTATGAGTTTATCCACTTTAAGCATAAAAAGACCCGTAATGACTATCGTTATGAACTTAACGATCATATTATTTGGTATCATTGGCTACACTTATCTGGGGATTCGAGAATTTCCATCGATAGACCCAGCTCAAATTTCGATACGCACTAATTATACAGGTGCCAATTCAGATATCATTGAATCTCAAATTACAGAACCTTTAGAAAAAGCCATCAATTCAATAGATGGGATTCGAAATGTAACTTCTTCTAGTATTCAAGGAAGCAGTAATATTACGGTCGAATTTAATTTGAACAAAAACTTGGAAGAAGCGGCCAATGATGTACGAGACAAAGTATCTCAAGCAATTCGAGATTTACCTCAAGATATTGACGCACCTCCTGTTGTTTCAAAGGCTGATGCAAATGGAGATGCTATTATTTCGATGACTGTTCAAAGTGATTCCAGAAATGCTTTAGAACTTAGTGATTATGCCGAAAATGTTATTGGACAACGATTGGAAACCATTCCCGGAGTAAGTGGTATCCAAATTTGGGGGCAAAAACGATACGCTATGCGATTGTGGATTGATCCAGTAAAATTGGCTTCGTATGGATGTACCGTTTCGGAAGTTAGAGAAGCATTAAATCAGCAAAATATTGAGTTGCCTTCTGGAAAATTAACCGGAAGTAATACAGAACTTACAGTAAAAACGATTGGAAACCTTTCAAAACCAGAAGAATTTAACAATATTATTATTCGAACTGATGGGGAAAAAACAGTTCGATTTAGCGATGTTGGTACTGCTTTATTAGGGCCGGAAAATGTAGAGACCAAAATGAGTCAATCTGGATTACCATTAGTGGGTGTAGCAATTGTTCCGCTTCCAGGTGCTAATTATTTAGATATTTCAAAAGAATTTTATAAAGAATACCAATCACTAAAAAAAGATTTACCCAAAGATATTAAATTGAACATAGTAATTGACAATACTATTTTTGTCAAACAATCAGTGGTCGAAGTAGCAGAAACATTAGGGATTTCTATTGTTTTGGTTATACTAATTATCTTTTTGTTTTTTAGAGATTGGGCAATTGCTTTTAGGCCATTAATAGACATTCCTGTTTCGTTAATTGCTACTTTCTTTATCATGTGGCTATTTGGTTTTTCTATAAATGTCTTAACCTTATTAGCTATTGTACTTGCAACAGGATTAGTAGTAGATGATGGAATTGTTGTTACTGAAAATATTTATAAAAAAGTCGAAGAAGGAATGTCACCAATTGAAGCAGCTATAAAAGGATCCAATGAAATCTTTTTTGCAGTTATTTCGATATCCATCACATTGGCAGCTGTGTTTCTTCCAGTAATTTTCCTTGAAGGCTTTGTTGGACGATTGTTTCGGGAATTCGGTGTAGTCATAGGAGCTGCGGTATTAATTTCAGCTTTTGTATCCTTGACCTTAACACCAATGCTGAATGCTTATTTAATGAAAGGTGGTGAGCAAAAAAAATCTAAATTTTATTTACAAACGGAACCTTATTTTCAAAAGTTGAATAGTACTTATGCCAATGCTCTTTCCCTTTTTATGAAAAGAAAATGGTTGAGTTTCCCAATTCTAATTTTTTGTTTTGGCTTAATTTATTTATTTTTTAATTTAATACAAAAAGAAACTGCTCCCTATGATGATCGGTCTGCAATTGTCATGTCAATAACAGCACCTGAAGGTTCTTCTTACGAATACACAGATCGTTTTATGCAAGAAATTTCTAGATTGGTTGATGACTCAATACCAGAGAAAAAAGTTGCTTTGGTCATTACTTCTCCAGGTTTTGGAGCTTCCACAGTAAATAGTGGAAGAGTTCGTATTGCATTGGTAGATCCTTCCAAAAGAGAATTAAAACAAAAAGAAATAGCCGAAAAATTAACGAAAATCACAAAAAAATATTCGGTTGCCAAAACTGCAGTTACAGAGCAACCCACAATTGCAGTCAATAGACGTGGAGGTTTACCAATTCAATATATCATTCAAGCTACTAATTTTGAAAAATTACGAGAAAAAATCCCTCTATTTATGGAAGAAGCAGGCAAGAATGAAACGTTCTCTATAACAGATGTCAATTTAAAATTCAACAAGCCTGAAATTAATGTTTCTATCAATAGAGAAAAAGCCGAAAGTTTAGGTATTTCTGTAAAAGATATTGCTCAAACCTTACAGCTTTCTTTAAGTGGTCAACGTTTTGGCTATTTTATGAGAAATGGAAAACAATATCAAGTAATTGGACAATTTGAAAGACAAGATCGCTCAAAACCCTTGGATTTAACATCAATGTATGTCAAAAACAACAAAGGTCAACTGATTCAAATGGACAATGTGGTTAACATTGAAGAACAGAGCAATCCCCCACAATTGTATCATAACAATCGTTATATGTCGGCTACTGTTTCTGCAGGTCTCGCTCCAGGCAAAAGTATAAGCGATGGAATTAATGCGATGAATGAAATAAAAGAAAAAGTTTTGGATGATTCATTTACAACCGATTTGGGTGGAGAATCAAGAGATTTTGTCGAAAGCAGTTCGAATACCTCATTTGCTTTTGGATTAGCTTTACTGTTGATTTTTCTAATATTGGCAGCTCAATTTGAAAGTTTTGTAGATCCGTTTATTATTATACTTACCGTACCAATGGCAGTTGCTGGAGCTTTATTTTCACTTTGGCTGTTCAATCAAACGTGGAATATATTTAGCCAAATTGGAACCATTATGTTGATTGGTTTAGTGACCAAAAATGGTATTTTAATTGTAGAATTTGCCAATCAATTGCGGGAACAAGGAAAACCAAAATTAGAAGCAATTCTAGAAGCTTCCGAAGCTCGATTGCGTCCGATTTTAATGACAAGTTTAGCCATTTCATTAGGAGCTTTACCAATTGCGTTATCACTTGGCGCCGCTTCAACTAGTAGAATTGGTATGGGAGTTGTAATTGTTGGAGGAACTATTTTCTCTTTGGTACTAACTCTTTTTGTTATTCCAGCTTTGTATTTAATGTGGTCTAAAGCAAGAAAACATTATCCTGAATTTGATCATATCGAAGAATATGAAAACGAAGTAAAAAAATAGTCTAAAACTCTAAGATACTAAGACTTTGCGCCACTAAGATTTTAGGATGTTTTAATGAGAATAAATATCTGCAACTGGAAATATCAACAAACAAGTGTTTAGAAAAAATTAAATACTTAACTTAGAATCTTAGCCACTTAGTGACTTAGCATCTACCTTAAAAAAATAATGATGAATACTAAACTATTTCACCAAAGTCTCCTGCTGTTTTTATTTTGCTTTTCAATAGGAAATGCACAAGAAATATTGACACTCGAAAATGCTGTTAAAATAGCATTGGAAAACAATTTTGAAATAAAAATTGCTGACAACAATTTAAAAATCGATAAAACCAATGTAGCCATTGGTAATGCAGGTATGCTTCCATCTGTCAGTGCTACAGCATCTGACAATAAAAGTATTCAAAATACTTCGCAAACACGCTCTGACGGATCAACGGTTGATTTAAAAAATGCAGAAAATAATAATTTAAATTACGGAGTTGGTTTGAATTGGACCATTTTTGATGGTTTAAAAATGTTTGCCCAATACGACCAACTAAAGGAATTACAAAATATGGGTGATGCTCAATTAAAAAAGACCATTATCAATACCATTAGCAATGTCAATTCGGTTTATTATAATTTGATTCAAGAACAACAAAAATTATCTGACTTAGATTCTACAATTGTTATCTCTAAAAAAAGAGTAGAATTTACCAAAAATAGATATACAATTGGGAAAGGCTCAAAACTAGACGTTTTAAATGCTCAAGTGGATTTAAACACTGATCTTGGTAACTTATTAAAAGAAAAGCAAATTTATTCTAACGAAAAAACACTTTTAAATAAAATACTGGCTAGAGATTTAAAGTCTAATTTTAGAGTACTACAAGGAATTAATGTGGATAGAAATCTAAAGCTCATCGAGTTAATGGCATTGGCAGAAAAACAAAATCCCGAATTGGTATTACAAATAATCAATAAAAAAATATCAGAATTAGAATTAAAAAAAATAAAAGGGGAACGCTATCCAATAATACAATTAAATACAGGATATAATTTCAATGAATCAACTTCTAGCCTTGGTTTTAACACCCAATCTTCTTCACGCGGATTGAATTATGGTTTTACAGCTTCTCTAAATTTATTTGATGGAGATGCTCAAAATAGAAATGAAAGAATTGCAAAAATGCAAGTTGACAATTCAAATTTGGCAATCGAACAGCAAACAATTAATCTGCGCAGTAATTTGACAATAGCTTTTCAAGTATATTTGACTAATTTGGATTTAATTGATTTAGAAATAAATAATACCGCCATTTCAAAACAAAATCTTGAAATTACTGCCGAAAAATTTAAAATTGGAACCATCACTTCGGTTGAATTTAGAGCTGCTCAGCTGAACTATATTAATTCAAGAATTCGTTTGAGTGAAGCACAATTTCAAGCTAAATTATCTGAAATAACATTAAGAGAAATAGCTGGAAACCTTCAGATTTAATTATTTTTGTACAAAAAAAAGCAGAATGATTTCTTACAACCCTAAAGTTTGGTTTGCCTACATTTTCCGATTTCACAGATCGGATACTTTTTCAAAATTATTTCCTTTATTAGTTTTAATTGCTGCTTATTCTGCTGCAATTGCCTATTTAGAAATTGAATGTTTTCAATTAACAGAAACCAGTCATGTGAAAAATCTATTTGTAATTCATACTACATTGGGTTTTGTTATTTCGTTGCTTCTGGCTTATCGAATCAATTCTGCTTACGATCGTTGGTGGGAAGGTCGAAAATTATGGGGTGCTTTGGTCAACAATAGTCGCAATCTCGCCATAAAACTATCTGTTATATTGAAAGACGAAAAAGATTTGGCCTATTTTAGAAAATTAATTCCAAGTTATGCATCTTTACTAAACAAACATTTAAAGGATGACGAAACCAGTATGCAACTGTTTGACAATGTTGATTTAGTCCTAGATCACCACAAACACAGGCCAAACCAAATTGCTAAAATGTTATTTCAAAAAATTAATGATTTATATGTATTGCAAAAAATCACTGGTGATCAATTAATCATTTTAAACAATGAAATACAATCTTTTACTGATATTTGCGGTGCTTGCGAACGTATAAAAAACACTCCTATCCCCTATTCATACAGTACATTCATTAAGAAGTTCATTTTTATATTTGTATTAACCCTTCCGTATGCTTATGTTTTTACACTGGGATATTATGTCATTCCTGTTGTTACTTTTATATTTTATGTTTTGGCCAGTATTGAATTGATATCCGAAGAAATTGAAGAGCCTTTTGGGTATGATGACAATGATTTACCAACTACAAAGATGGCGGAAAATATAAAAAAACATATTGAAGAATTAATTTAAGAATAGAATCAATATTTGTTGGAATAGAATCGATTTTTGATGCTTTCTAACTTTGACCCTCAAGAAACATTGATTATATTTGCAATCTTGAAAAAACATACAATGAAATCACAATGTTTCCAAAATCGAAATTTGAAACTAAAATAATGATTTCATATTCATTTAAAAAATAATAGCTTCGCATGAAAATATCATACAACTGGTTAAAACAATTTATTAAAATAGACTGGAAATCCGATGAAACTTCGGCTTTATTAACAGATTTAGGACTTGAAGTAGAGATAGTTGAGAAGTACCAATCCGTAAAAGGTGGTTTGGAAGGAATAGTTGTAGGTGAAGTTTTAACTTGTGAACCACATCCTGATGCAGATCGTTTAAAAATAACAACCGTAGATTTAGGCGACGGAATTCCTTTATCTATTGTATGCGGGGCTTCCAATGTAGAAGCGGGACAAAAAGTAGCCGTTGCTACAATTGGTTCTGTATTATATGATGCAGAAGGAAATCCTTTTACAATCAAAAAAGGTAAAATAAGAGGAAGAGAAAGTTTTGGAATGATTTGTGCCGAAGATGAATTGGGTTTAGGAACAAGCCACGACGGAATAATGATTTTAGATAATTCAATACCGGCTGGTACATTAGTTTCGACCGTTTTCAAAATAGAAAATGACGAAGTTTTTGAAATTGGTTTAACACCCAATCGCGCAGATGCAATGAGCCATCTTGGTACAGCTCGTGATTTGAGAGCAGGTTTATTGCAAAAAGGTGTGAATTTAGAATTAATTACTCCTTCGATCAGTAATTTTAGAGTAGACAAAAGAACACTGAAAATAGATGTTGAGGTCAAAGATATTCAGTTGGCTCCAAGATATTGTGGAGTTACAATTTCTGGAATTAGTGTAAAAGAATCTCCAGAATGGTTGAAAAACAGATTAAAAGCAATTGGAATTAATCCGAAAAATAACATCGTAGATGTGACCAATTATGTATTGCATGATTTAGGACAGCCATTGCATGCATTTGATGCTGGAAAAATTACTGGAAAAATCATAGTACAAACGCTTCCCGGCGGCACAAAATTCACCACGCTAGATGATGTTGAAAGAACTTTACACGAAGAAGATTTAATGATCTGTGACGAAAAGGGACCATTGTGCATTGCAGGGGTTTTTGGAGGAAAGAAATCTGGTGTTTCAGAAAGTACCAATTCAATTTTCTTGGAAAGCGCTTATTTCAACCCAGTTAGCATCCGTAAATCGGCCAAAAGACATCAATTGAATACTGATGCTTCTTTTAGATTTGAAAGAGGAATTGATCCAACTATTACTGAATATGCTTTAAAACGTGCCGCTTTATTGATTTTAGAAGTGGCTGGAGGCGAAATAACATCAGACATTGTCAATATCTACCAAAAGAAATTGGAAGATTTTGCTGTATTCTTGAATTTTAAAAATGTAGCAAGAATTATTGGTCAAGAAATACCAAAAGATACCATCAAACAGATTTTAGCTTCTCTAGAAATTAAAATAAATAGTGTATCTGATGCAGGATTAGGATTAACAATTCCAGCTTATAGAGTTGATGTACAAAGAGAAATTGATGTAATCGAGGAAATTCTTAGAGTTTATGGTTATAATAATATTGTATTCTCTAAAAAATTAAATGCTACTGTTTCTAATTCTCCGCGAAATGAGGATTATAAAGTACAAAATACAATTGCAAATCAATTGAATTCTCAAGGATTTAATGAAATGATGGCCAATTCGTTGACAACTGCTTCTTACGTACAACTTTCTGAAACTTTAAAAGAAGAATACAATGTTACCATGCTAAATCCATTGAGTAGTGATTTGGCAACAATGCGTCAATCTTTATTATTTTCTGGATTGGAAGCGATATCGTATAACATTAACCGTAAAAATTCTGATTTAAAATTATTTGAATTTGGAAAATCATACCATAAATTTTTATCTGGTTACGAAGAAATCAAGCATTTAACGGTGTTTCAAACTGGAAACAGAAACCAAGAAAACTGGACCAATGCACAGAAACCTTCCGATTTCTTTTTGTTTAAAGGATATGTAGAAGGTATACTTTCTAGATTGGGAATTTCTAATGCAAAAAATATAGCAGTAACATCTGATGTGTTTTCAGAAGGGATTGCTTTAGGATTAGGAAATGATTCATTTGTAGAATTTGGTGTGGTAAAAAAATCAGTTTTAAAGCATTTCGGAATCAAACAAGAAGTTTTCTATGCCGATTTTAATTGGGCTATAGTTTTAAAATTAATGTCAAGTAAAATTAAATACACTGAAATTCCCAAATATCCAGAAGTCCGAAGAGATTTGGCTTTATTGGTAGATCAAACTGTAACCTATAATAGTATTTATACCGTAGCAAGACAAACCGAAAAGTCTTTATTAAAAAATATTAATTTGTTCGATGTCTACGAAGGCCAAAATTTACCCGAAGGAAAAAAATCATACGCTTTAAGTTTTACTATTCAAGATGCTACCAAAACTCTTGAAGATGCTCAAATTGATAAAATTATGAGTAAATTAATAAAGAATTTTGAAACAGAACTTGGAGCAAGTTTGAGATAAAATCTTTTTACTTTTTATAAAAAAACCTAATTTCAATTAAGAAATTAGGTTTTTTTATATCTAAAAATCTGTGCCAATCTGTGGAATCTGTGTCGTTTTTTTGATAGTTTACAAATTCTTAATCACAAACTCACTTCTTCTGTTTAATTCGTGTTGTTCCTCATCACAGGAATTTTCTGGAATACATTTTACAATTGGAACCGATTCACCATACCCTTTGGCAGAAATTCTATATTTTGGTATTCCTTGTTCCAAAATATAGGTTCTTGTAGCATCGGCCCTTTTTTGCGAAAGGTCCTTGTTGAATTTATCGTTCCCACGATTGTCCGTATGCGAACCAATTTCGACTACCATTTCTGGATATTTATTCATCAATTCCACCACACGATTTAATATTTTTTTTGATTCTTTTCGAATGTACCACATATTATAATCAAAGTAAATGGGATCGGTCTTGATGATTAAACGATCTCTATCTTTTACAACATCTTTCTCGGCCGCAACAATGGCTGCTGTTTTTTCTTTTTTCTTGGCTTCAGCTATTTCTTTAGCCTTTTTATCAGCAATCAATTTGTCTTTTTTCAATTGTTGGATTAATGCTATATCTGCCAATCTCCTCGCATCAAGCGCAATAGCATCTTCTTTTTTCTTTTGTTTTAAAGCATTGGCATCCGCTATTTTCTTTTCCTGCAAAGCAATTGCATCTGCTTTCTTTTTTTGTTCCAAAGTAACCAATTCGGCAGCTTTCAATTGTTGCGCTATAAGTAAATCGGCAGCAACTTTTTTCTCCAAAGCCACTTGTTCTTCTTTTTTGATTATTTCTAAGGAACGAATTTCCATAGAACCATCATTTACTTTGTTTCTTTCTCCTGAAATATTGAAGCTTTTTGAATTTTCAGTATAATTTTCTTTGGTAGCAAATACCGAATAATTGGATTCACATTCTATTGTAAATCTAAATTTTCCATCTGCTGAAGTAGTAGCTTTTTCAAGTTCTTGATTGGCAGCATTTTTCAAGATTACAATTGCATTTTCAAGTGCTAAATGCGAATCCTCATCAGTAATAATACCAGCAATATATTGTTTGCAATCTTCAATGAGTAAATCTTTAGTTTCTTTCAAAGAATAAATATCATCTTTCCCTTTGCCTCCTATCCTATCGGATGAAAAATAACCTTCCTTGGAGTCTGAATCAATATAATAAGCAAAATCGTCATAACCCGAATTAACAGGTAATCCTACATTTGAAGCTTTGGAATACGAATTGCTTTGTATATCAGAAACAAAAACATCCAAACCACCATAACCTTCAAGACCATTGGAAGAAAAGTACAATTTGTTGTCTTTGGAAATAAATGGAAATTGTTCTCTCTTGGATGTATTTATTTTATCTCCTAAATTTATTGGAGTACCAAAAATAAAACCATCTACTGTTACGCTAAAAATATCCAAAGAACCCAATGTTCCTGGCATATCCGAAGCGAAATACAATGTCTTTTCATCGGAACTTAAGGCAGGATGTTCGACTGAATAATCAGGACTGCTGAAAGGTAAAGCTTTAATATTTATCCATTTACCGTTGACTAACTCAGCTCTAAAAATTTGAATATTCGAAATTTTGTCTGCATTCTTTCCTCTTCTTCCATTATTAGAATTGTTTCGAGTAAAATACATTGTTTTACCATCTTTGGTGAAAATAGCATTGGATTCGTGCATAGGCGATTTCAAATCTTTAGAAAAATAGCTTACTATAGAATCATTTATATTTTTTAATGAAATACTAACCAAATTAAGATATGATTCATTATTCCATTTATACTTTTTATCCAATAGAGTTGGTTTCTTTTTAACCGCAGCAAAAACTAAATTGTCATCAAAAACAACCCCTCCAAATTCTGAGTTTTTTGTATTTAATGCCAAATTTTGAATAGAAAATCGCTCTCCAATAGCAGTCACATTTTTAAGTTCTTTTATATCCCTTTCTAATTTTTCAATCGTTGCTTTATTTTTTGAACCCAAATAAAATTTTCGCATTAAATCATTTGCTTCTGTGTATTTTCCCTTGGCTTTCAGTGTTTGAGAATATCTAAAATAATAACCTTCATCCAAATTTTTGTTTTGAGCTAATAAGGAATATTGTTCTTGAGCTTTATTATAATCATTAGTGAAATAATAACAATCGCCCAGTTTCTGAATTACTTCAACTGTTCGATTTTTAACAATTACCTTTTCATACAAAGGAATAGCAGCACTATAATAGCTTTTACCAAACAATACATTTGCCCGTTGCAAATCTTGCTGTTGGCCATGTCCAAATTGGATTGAAAATACGAAAAGGAGTATATATATATATTTCATTTTTACTTTTTTAGAAGAACCTAGGTGATTTATCATATCCTTTACCCAACAAATCCAAATTGTATAATAATACAATTTCATGGGAGCCTGAATTAAACTGACTTAGATTTGAGGTGGTGTAATCATAAGAATACCCAATTCTTAAACTAGGTGTTACATTGACATTCATTAGTAAACTTACAGAATCATCAAAACGATAGGCAGCTCCAAGTTCGAACTTTTCATTATACAGCACATTGGCGGTTAGGTCAACAGATACTGGGGCACCTTTTACAAAAATGGACATAAAAGCAGGTTTGAATTTGAAGTTTTCATCAATATCAAAAACATATCCTCCAGTAAAATAAGTATGTATTTCTTGTGGTCCAAACGAATTAATAGGAGCTCTTGATTTGATGTGTTCTGCCGAAAGCAAGTTAGGTATCGAAATACCAACATAATAATTATCGGTAAAATAATACCCTCCTACTCCGATATTGGGTACTGTTTCATTTGTGTTTTGAGAAAATGCATCATCGGTAGAAATATTACCACTATTCAATTGAAAGCCATTAAAATTGGTGCTTATGGACGAAAAACCCGCTTTTAGTCCAAATGAAAGTTTTTGTTTTTCATTCAATTGAAGGATATAGGCAAAATCAGCAAAGAAATTGGTTTCCTTTTTGGCGCCATCACCAATATCGTCAGAAATTAAAGAGAAACCTGTTTCTATCTTTTCATTTATCGGTGTATGAGCAAAGAGTGTTACCGTTTTTGGTGCTCCTTTAATTCCAGACCATTGGTAACGGTACAAACTTCCAAGATTAAGTATAAAAGGTGTGTTTGTAACATAGGCTGGGTTTACTGCACTCATATTTGTCATATACTGCGTAAAATGAGGGTCTTGCTGTGCGGATGCCTTTGGTATAGAAAGGAAAAAAAACACTAGAAGTATTATTTTCTTCATTAGAATATAATTTATAAGTAAAAAATTGAATTATCGGTTTAAATAAAGTTGGCCTTGTTTTGGAGACAAATTGTCTTTATTATAATTGATAACATAAAAATAAACTCCGGTTGGTGCGTCACCATAAATAAAGTTGGAATTGGAATTTTCCCCATCCCAAGCAGGTTTATTGATATTGCCTTTAAACATCAAGTTGCCATAACGGTTGTAAATTTCTAAAGTATAATTAGGAAAAGTAAATTCGATATCCACTATTTGAAAGGTTTCATTTATTCCATCTCCATTTGGTGAAAATCCATCAGGAATCAAGAAATTATCTTCTGTGGCGGTACAATCGGTTAGAGTAACCGTTGCTACCATTGGATTGGAATAACAGTTTGTATTTGTATCTAAATTAAAACCATAATAAGTTGTTCCTTCCAAAAGTAACTCGCTACTTGCTAGTACTGCACCATTTGTAGCTTTATCATACCAGGTTAAATTACCATTGGAATTTGTGTTATTGGATAAATTAAGAATAGTAGGTTTGTCTATTCCGCAAAATTCTTGTCCGTTTTGATTTAAAGTTGGAGAAGGTACAACATTTATAAGCACATTAATTGAAGCCGCGGCTGATTCACATCCAGTTGTACCATTAGCTTCTTTCACATAATAAGTACCTGAAACCAAAAGTTTATTACTAGCCAATGGTATTGAATTAGAAAGCGAATCGTACCATTTGTATTGATTTCCATTTGGATTTAAACTGGCTACCGTTTCCAAATCTGTCTCACAAAATTTCTGGTCAGCTGCAATTGGAATAGTAGGGATTGAATTTATTGTAAAATTTTTGGATATAGGACTTGAAAATACCGCAAAACAACTACTAGATATATTAGTTAAATTATTTATGATAAAAGTGTTACTCCCTGTAGTAGAAAGCAAAGATGCTGGAATTAAAAAGTTTGTTTTACCTCCGCTTACGGTCAGAATAAGGGTTTGAGAACCTATTGTATTCGCTCCATTTACTGAATAGTTCAATGAGATATTTGTTAAAGTTCCCAATCCAGTAATATCAACATTTACATCTTGCCCCAAACATCCATCTTTGACATTCACAACCATATTTGTGACATCGGGAACCGCATTGACAATAAAAACTTTCGTTAGAGTGGAACTGTTAGTACAAAGGGTTAGCAAGTTTGTAATATTGGTAATTGATATAGTAGTATTTCCAGCATTTGCAATTAAGTTGGCAGCAATTGAAAACGATCCCAAACCGCCAGTAATAGTCAAAATCGC
This sequence comes from Flavobacterium rarum (SeqCode), assembly GCF_965234445.1. Taxonomy (GTDB): domain Bacteria; phylum Bacteroidota; class Bacteroidia; order Flavobacteriales; family Flavobacteriaceae; genus Flavobacterium; species Flavobacterium rarum. The sequence goes on from NZ_OZ248502.1 coordinate 223,429, forward strand.
AGATTTGGCAGAAGCAATATTAGCGCCTGTTAAATTGTAAAGAATATCATAACTCCCGTCCGCCAAATTGGAAGTTCCAGAAAAATTGACTACCGCATTGAATCCTTGGCAAATAGGTACAATTGTTAATATTGCAGTGTTGATTTGTGGCGTAGTATTGATTTGCACTACAATCATTTTTAAAGGAGATTCACATTTTGTTAACGCATTTACTTCTTTTACAAAGTAATTCCCAGATAATAAAGGAGCTGAACTTATTAATGGAACTGTACTTACTGCAGAATCGAACCATTGGTATTGTGTACCTTGTGGTTGTAAATTGGCAACTGTTGCAGCATCGGAAGTACAAAATTTTCGGTCAATTGCGGCAGGAATAATTGGAATTGGATTTACAGTAAAATCTTTAGGAATTAATGTTGTAATCGAACAGCCAGTTAATACATTGGTCACTTTGGTAATCGTAAATGTAGTCAATCCAACATTTGGAATGTCCGTCGCTGGAATAGCAAAACTTTTTGTACCTCCAACAACAGTCAACGCTAAAGTTAGAGTTGATACAGAATTGACTCCAGAAATAGTATAATCTATAGAAATATCCGTCAAAGTACCTAAACCAGTCAGGTCAATCGTTGCGGGCTGTCCTTGACAAACATCTTTTATAGCAATGGCCAAATTTGAAACATCGGGTAAAGGATTTACGATAAACTCTTTATTCAATGTCGACGAATTGGTACAACCAGTTGTAGTATTAGTTATTTTAGTTATGGTAACAGTCGTTTTTCCTGATTTAGGTATTAATCCACTTGGAATTAGAAAAGAAGAAATTCCTCCAATAACATTCATAACACCCGAAACGCCACTTATTATATTTAATCCAGTTAAATTGTATAAAATTGCATAAGTCCCATCAGAAAGATTTGAAGTTCCCGAAAAAGCTACCGCTGCATCTTCATTTTGACATACAGGATTAATTGTTAGTGTAGCATTGTTAATTTTTGGAATTGGGTTAATTCGAATTACTCCCGAAATTAAGGGAATTATATTGTTACAAATGTTAAGCGTTGCTAAACTAACAATATTTGTAACCGTTACGGTATAATCTCCAGAAGCTGAAAAATTACTTCTATCAATTGGAAAAGTCAAAACATTATTAAAAAAACTACTCGCTTTAGTTATTGGTGATCCATTACCCGATATTGTATAGGTTACAGAATAGGTTCCGTCTGGAATGTTTACAACATTTTGTATAGATCCAGAAAATGATGATGTAGCAATTTCATTTTCACAAATTGGAGCATTTAATGTTAAAGTAGCTCCTGTATAATCAAGTAGTTTTTCTATTGTGATATCTAAATTCGATGTTTCATCAAAACAAACATTATTATCCGTGAGTACCGTATATGTAAAACGATAACTTCCTGGACCTTTGGTATTATAAATATTTTGAATATCAACAGTAGAATCCGTATCATCGTTATTGTCAATTTCATCAGTTAAGACTTCAGTCCAAACTCCACCTTGGTCTTCACCTATTAATAGATCATTTAAATTAAAATTGGTATAAGAACTTAACCCATTAGAGCACAATCTTAAATCAGTTGGAATTCCAGGTTCTGGAGAACGATAAATTGTCACAAAAACTTTAGCATCTAAGGGTGCCGCACAAGAACCTATAGCAGGTATTGAATATGTGTATTCATAAGTAGTATCATAATTTAAAAATGTAGCATTAAGAGTGTTTTTGGTTAAACCCAAAGAACTTGTATTTCCAACCCAAGTGCCACCAGATTGAGGAGCGAGAAAACTACCATTAAATGCCTCAAACAAATTATAAGCACTATTGGCATTACAAATAGAAGAATTGAGAGCGGGTACTCCTGTGTATCCTCCAATTGTAACTGTTACAATTGCATTGTTATCAAGACAACCAGAAACTCCAGTAACGGTATAAGTATAATGATACACACCACTTTTTCTGATTAATTGTGCATTTAGAATACCAGTTGTTTTATCAAATCCTCCTGATTTATCATCATCTTTCCATGTTCCTCCAGGAGTATGACCTATGTCTAATATTAGATTTAGATTAATATTTTGACTAGCAGGATTTGTAATATCACAAACGTCAATAGCTTTGTCATTTCCAGCACATTGTCCATTTACTTCTGTAGAGCATAAAAAAAACATATAGAAACTTAAACAAACGTAGAAAGTAAAATGTTTTGACGAAAATAGTTTTGGAATCATATAAAATGTAGGATTTTCTCAAAAATAATCATTTTCGCATAACTTAACATACAATTAACTTAATATTTAATATATTTTTTCTTGTAATAATCCATTCTTTAGTAAAATAATTTAAAATAGTAGTTGATAAACAAATTATACTCTGGTCAATTAGCATTTAATATAAAAAAGTGAAATTAGTTACAATTAAATATAGCACAAAAAAAGCCCCACATTGCAGTGGGGCTTCCTATATTCAAAAAATCAAGAAATTATTTTTTCTCTGATTTTTCCATTTTAGCTTTCAATGCAGCCAATACATCATTGTTATCTCCTAAAGTTGCAGCTGGTGCGTTTGTAGATGATGCAGATGAAGTATTTTCAGTTACAGCTTTCACGTTTTTCTCTTCTTCTTCACGGAAGATAGCAGTGTGAGATGCAACTACTCTTTTGAATTCTTTGTTGAATTCAATTACTTTGAAATCAGCAGTATCACCTTTTTTCAATTTCTTACCGTCTTCTTTTTCAAGGTGACGAGTAGGAATGAAAGCAACGATATCATCTCCGAATTCTACAGTAGCTCCTTTGTCAACGATTTCAGAAATTTCACCATTGTGGATAGTTCCTACAGCGAAAGAATCTTCGTATTGATCCCAAGGATTAGCAGTAGTTTGTTTGTGACCTAAAGATAATTTACGTCCATCAACATCTAATTCTAATACAACTACATCAAGTTTTTCACCAACATTTACAAATTCAGATGGGTGTTTGATTTTCTTAGTCCAAGATAAGTCAGAGATGTAAATTAATCCATCAATTCCTTCTTCCAATTCTACGAAAATACCAAAGTTTGTAAAGTTTCTAACGATACCTGTATGTTTAGAACCTACTGGGTATTTAGAAGTGATGTCAGTCCAAGGATCTTGAGTCAATTGTTTGATACCTAATGACATTTTACGGTCATCTCTGTCAAGAGTTAAGATAACAGCCTCAACAACATCTCCAACTTTTACGAAATCTTGAGCAGAACGTAAATGAGTAGACCATGACATTTCAGAAACGTGGATTAAACCTTCAACACCTTCAGCAACTTCGATAAATGCACCGTAATCAGCGATTACAACTACTTTACCGTTTACTTTATCACCAATTTTTAAATCAGCATTTAAAGCATCCCATGGGTGAGCGTTCAATTGTTTCAATCCTAATTGAATTCTTGTTTTCTCATCATCGAAATCAAGGATTACAACATTTAATTTTTGGTCTAATTCAAGAACTTCACTTGGGTGGTTGATTCTACTCCAAGAAAGGTCAGTAATGTGAATTAATCCATCAACACCACCTAAGTCAATAAACACACCATAAGAAGTAATGTTTTTAACAACACCTTCTAATACTTGTCCTTTTTGTAATTGACCGATGATTTCTTTTTTCTGTACTTCAATATCCGCTTCAATAAGCGCTTTATGAGAAACAACAACATTTTTGAATTCGTGGTTGATTTTTACCACTTTGAATTCCATCATTTTGTTTACATATACATCGTAGTCTCTAATTGGTTTAACGTCAATTTGAGATCCTGGTAAGAAAGCTTCAATTCCGAAAACGTCAACGATCATACCACCTTTAGTTCTGCATTTTACAAAACCATTAACGATTTCTCCTGTTTCGTTAGCCGAAATAACTCTATCCCATGATTTGATAGTACGTGCTTTTCTGTGAGACAATACCAATTGACCTGTTTTGTCCTCACGGATGTCAATTAATACTTCTACAGTATCACCTACTTTTAATGCTGGGTTGTAACGGAATTCGTTTAATGAAATAACACCTTCCGATTTTGCGTTGATATCAACGATAACGTCTCTATCTGTAATTCTAACAACCACACCATCAACTACTTCTTCTTGATCTGTAGCGATAAATGTTTTTGAAACTAGTTCTTCGAATTCCAATAAGTTTTTCTCATCTACTGCATCGATACCTTCTTCGAAGTTATGCCAGTTAAAATTTGCTAAAAACTCTTCTTGTGATTTTAATTGTTCAGACATGCTGATTGAAAATTTGTATTCTGTTTTTCTTGAGTTTCTCAAAGCGATAGAAAAAACAGAAGTTGTTTTACTTAAATTGTTGATACCTAAAGGAAACTCCTATCCACCAAAAGGTGTGCAAAAGTAATTCATTTATTTAATATGGCAAAATATTTAAAGCGAGATATTTATTAGGAACACAAAAAGAAGCAATAAAAGGTTTTGGAGCGAAAGATTGGGCATTTTTATTGGCATCGTTCCCGCTGTCCTTCCAATCTTTTATAAGCTTTGTCAAAGTTTTAAACTTTGACAAAGCTTATAAAAGGATTTTCCCTCCCATCGGGGCTAGCTAGGTAATATTGTGATTTAGCAGTATTTAAAAACGTTTATTTATAGCCCACGGTTTCAACCGTGGGTAACGTATCATAAAACATTTATATTTCTCGGCATTATCACCAACGGTTGAAACCGTGGGCTATGGCAGAATCAAAACTATGATTTACCGTTAATGACAAACCCGTCTTGTTCTAAAAAACAAGACGGGTTTATTTAAAATTTTATCGTGATTTAATGATTCACATTCTCCACTTCATTTGGATCGTGATCGTGTTTAAACATAACTGCAAATGCAATAGCAATAATCAATGAATAAATTGCAAATGCCAACCAAATGGTATGCCAATCTTTCATTAACAAAGCCGAATCCAATAATCCATCAGTAGAAATCACTTTACCTTGACTTTTTACAAATTCCAACATATTAGGATTAGTATTTTCTGTTTCCAGAAACGAAGCCAACTCTTTTGTAGTACCAAAAGACTTGGTAAAAAAACGATCAATAGCCCAACCCGAAGTAAAACTTCCCAAAATCGCCCCTACTCCATTGGTCATCATCATAAACATCCCTTGAGCCGAAGAACGGTTTTTGGCATCTGTATGCGTTTCCACAAACAAAGAACCCGATATATTAAAGAAATCAAAAGCCATACCATAAACAATACAAGACAAAATAATCATCCACAATCCATCTGTTGGATTTCCAAAAGAAAATAATCCAAAACGCAATACCCATGCCAACATACTAATCAGCATCACTTGCTTAATACCAAATCGTTTCAAGAAAAACGGAATAGCCAATATAAACAAAGTCTCCGAAATTTGAGAAATCGACATTATAATAGTAGAATATTCAACTACAAAAGAATCGGCATATTTAGGAAAATGTTTGAACTCATCCAAAAAAACATCCCCATAAGCATTGGTAAGCTGTAAAGCTCCTCCCAAAAACATTGAGAATATAAAAAACAAAGCCATTTTATAATTGGCAAATAATTTAAAGGATTCTAATCCCATCGTTTCCATCCAGGAAGCATTTTCTTTTATCAATCGTTGGGGTTTGCATTTTGGCAAACTAAAGGCATATAAACCCAACAATATCGCAGCTACTCCTGCAATATAAAACTGATAAGCAGTCGCTTTGTTTCCTGTTAGATTTGTAATCCACATGGCTACAATAAATCCAATTGTTCCAAAAACACGAATCGGCGGAAAGCTCTTAACAACGTCCAGACCATTTGTTTTTAAGGCATTATATGAAATTGAATTACTCAATGCAATAGTTGGCATATAAAAACACATTGCAACAAGCATAATGTAAATAAAAGTTGTTGGAGTGGTAACTTCGGGTAAATAAAATAAAACACAACCATACAAAATATGTAAAACACCATACAATTTCTCGGCATTAATCCACCTGTCTGCTATAATTCCAGTAAGTGTGGGCATAAAAAGAGAAGCAATTCCCATTGTACTAAAAACCAAACCAAATTGAGTACCTTCCCAATTCTTTGTTCCAAACCAATAATTTGCAATGGTAATCAACCAAGCTCCCCAAACAAAAAATTGAAGAAAGCTCATTAATGTTAACCTATTTTTAATTCCCATAAAATGTATTTTTATTATAAAAAAGTATCAGCTTGTAAAACTACTATTTAAAATCAAACGTGCAAATATTTATTCATTTTGTAATACATCATTTATCAACTCCAAAACAACATCAAATTGTTCCTTACGATCCAAATATGAATTGTCAATTTCTATAGCATCATCAGCCATAACCAAAGGAGAATCTTCTCTATGGGTATCAATGTAATCTCTTTCAACCACGTTCTTAAGAACATCTTCATAAGAAACTAGATCTCCTTTTGCTTGCAATTCATCAAAACGTCTTTCAGCGCGAGTATCTGCTCCTGCGGTCATAAATATTTTGAGTTCAGCTTTTGGAAATACAACAGTTCCAATATCTCGACCATCCATCACAATTCCTTTTGCTGCTCCCATTTCTTGTTGTTGCTCTACCAACTTGGAACGAACTTCTGATATTGCCGCTACAGAACTCACGAAACTCGATACTTCCAACGTTCTAATTTCTGTTTCGACATTGACATCATTTAAATACATTTCGGCAAAACCCAAATCAGCATTAAATTTAAAAACCAGTTTTATAGCAGGCAAACTGTTTATCAATTTATCTTTATCCAAAAATTCAATTCCAATACAATTGTTTTGCATGGCAAATAAAGTCACAGCCCGATACATAGCACCTGTGTCTACATATACATACCCTAAATGTTTAGCCAATTGTTTGGCCAAAGTACTTTTTCCTGTGGATGAAAATCCATCTATTGCTATGGTTATTTTTTTCATGTTTTTGTTTTAAATTTGACAAAATGTGTTTAATTTATTTGCCTTACATTATTCTATATTCTTTGCTCTTTTTTCTCTTCTCTTTTTTCTCTTCTCTTTTTTCTCTTCTCTTTATTCTATTTTCTCTTCTCTTTTTTTTAAAAAATTCATTCCCCAAAATTAACAACCAAACCAAACAAACTGGTATTTCCTGCCAATGTATACCTCGAATACGAATAATTAAGTTTTAATTTATTCAGTTTTAATCCAAAACCAAACGAAAGTCCCGAAAAATTACGTTGATCTTGAATTTGCAATTCAACAGCTCTCCGAAAATTATAGCCCAATCGAAGGTTAAAAGATCGTTTAGGAAAAAGTTCTACCCCCAGTATCATATGCCGAAGTGCATTATTAAAAACAGAAATTTTTTCTTCTGTAACACTTCCGTCTATTGAAGTTTCTGAATTAACAGGGTTCGAAAAAGCTAAATTCCACTGTTGCAAATTCTCGACTGTTAAGTGCCAACGTATCGGCACATGCTCCAATTCCTGAGAAACTCCAGCAATTATTTCAAATGGCAAATCCTCCCTTTTACCATCATAAGTAGTAAATTGAGTTCCAATATTTTTAAGTGTCAAAGCCCAATTTACATCGTTTTTTTCGTCAATAAAAAGAAAACCCAAATCTAAAGCTCCCCCAAAAGAAGTATAGGTTTCTAATGAAGATTCAATAAACTTGGCATTGGCACCAATGTGTATGTCTGTATAAGGAATATTGTATGCATAGCCCAAAGAAAGTGCAATTTCACTTCCAGTAAATGATGAAGTAGGTAAGCCACTTTCATCATAACCTTCAAATTTTCCGTAATTAATATAATTGATTCCAGCGTGAAAGGTTTGTAAGTGTTGGTCATACGTATACGCGTATGAAGCAGTTCCATAAGTCACTTCGCCAAAATAATTACCATAATTCAAACCCAATCTGTTGTCCATTTCTTCATTGATTGAAGCTGGATTAAAAAGTGCTTGGTTAACATCTTCGTCATAGATGGTAATCACTTTTCCGCCCAATGCCGCTTGTCTAGGCGAAGTAACCAAATTCAGAAACTCATAAGTACTTTTCCCTCCAATTTGCCCGTAAATAACAGAACAAAAAAGAGTCAAAAATAAAAATAATTTTGTTTGGGACATGCCTATAATTGCTATTTGGAATAAATAATACGCAGTTGCGAAGATAAAATTATTAATATAAATAAAAGCTAAATCTAAAAAACAAATTCCAAACTCCAATCATAATGATTGGAATTTGGAATTAAAACAATTTATTTTCTATTTTACTCTATTTAAGTTCTTTAGCATTTTTTACTTTGTCTTTGGTTATAGCAATTTCCAAAACCTCGCTCATTTCTTTTACATAATGAAATGCAAGCCCTTCTAAATACTCTGGCTTAATCTCATCAATGTCACTTTTGTTCTCGTGACACAAGATAATTTCTTTGATATTAGCTCTTTTGGCAGCCAATATTTTTTCTTTAATCCCACCAACTGGCAATACTTTACCTCTCAAAGTGATTTCACCTGTCATTGCCAAATTTTTCTTCACTCTTTTTTGAGTCAATAAAGATACCAATGAAGTCAACATGGCGATTCCAGCACTTGGCCCATCTTTTGGAGTAGCCCCTTCGGGCACATGTAAATGAATATTATATTTAGAAAGCAATTCTGAATTCAAACCTACCAATTCAGCATTTGCTTTGATGTATTCCAATGCAATAGTCGCAGATTCTTTCATAACGGTTCCTAAATTACCGGTAATCGTCATAGAACCTTTTCCAGGAGAAAGTAAAGATTCTATAAAAAGAATATCACCTCCAACACTTGTCCAAGCCAACCCTGTTACTACACCAGCAACATCATTATTTTCGTATTTGTCACGCTCTAATCTTGGAACACCCAATACTTTTAAAATATCTTCGTCGGTTACTTTTTTATTGTATTCCTCTTCCATTGCAACCGATTTGGCAGCATTACGAATGATTTGTGCAATTTTATTTTCTAATCCACGTACACCAGATTCACGCGTATAGCCTTCCACAATTTTTTCCAGTTGCTTTTTGCCAATACTCAAATCTTTGGCTTTTAATCCATGTGCAGCCAATTGTTTAGAAAACAAATGCTTTCTAGCAATTTCTACTTTTTCTTCAATGGTGTATCCTGACATTTTGATAACTTCCATACGATCAACCAGTGCAGGCTGAATAGCTGCCATATTATTGGAAGTCGCAATAAACATCACTTTTGATAAATCATAACCCATTTCAAGGAAATTATCATAAAAAGAACTGTTTTGTTCCGGATCTAAAACTTCTAATAATGCCGAAGATGGATCTCCGTTATGACTTGAAGACAATTTATCAATTTCATCTAAAACAAATACAGGATTCGATGTTCCAGCTTTCTTTAAACTCTGAATAATTCTTCCTGGCATTGCTCCAATATAAGTTTTTCTATGTCCACGAATCTCGGCTTCATCGCGTAGTCCGCCTAATGAGATACGAACATATTCTCTTCCCAATGCTTCGGCAACAGATCTACCAATTGAAGTTTTTCCAACTCCCGGAGGTCCTGTTAAACAAATGATTGGTGACTTCATATCGTTTCTCAATTTAAGTACCGCAAGATGTTCAATCATTCTTTTCTTTACCTCTTCCAATCCAAAATGATCTTTGTCTAATACTTTTTGGGCATGCTTTAAATCAAAATTATCTTTAGAATATTCGCCCCAAGGCAATTCTAAATACATTTCTAAATAATTTCTTTGAATACCAAAATCAGGAGCTTGCGGATTCATTCTACGCATTTTGGACAATTCTTTTTCGAAATGTTTTTGCGTTTTTTCGTCCCATTTTTTGGTTTTGGCTTTTTGACTCATTTCGTCCATTTCTTCCTCCTGCGAAACGCCTCCCAATTCTTCCTGAATGGTTTTCATTTGCTGGTGCAAGAAATATTCTCTTTGCTGTTGGTCCAAGTCAAAACGCACTTTGGATTGAATGTCATTCTTCAATTCGAGTTTTTGTAACTCTACATTCATGTAACGCAAAGTTTCCAGAGCGCGATCTTTTAAACCATTAATAGATAATAAATCCTGTTTCTCTTTTACAGACAAATTCATATTTGAAGAAACAAAACTAATTAAAAACGAAGGACTTCCAATATTTTTTATAGCAAAAGTAGCTTCTGACGGGATATTTGGACTTTCATTTATAATCTGAACAGCCAGCTCTTTTACAGAATCAACTATTGCATTAAACTCTGTATCTTTTTTGATTGGTCTTTTTTCAGGTACATCTTTTATCTTGGCCGTAATATAAGGTGACTCCGAAACAACTTCTGTGATTTCAAAACGTTTTTTCCCTTGTAGAATAACCGTTACATTACCATCAGGCATTTTTAAAACCCTTAAAATACGTGCAACAGTTCCTATTTTATGAATATCATCTTTTGATGGATCTTCATCTTCCTCATTGATTTGCGCAACAACTCCAATTACTTTTCCTGCAGCATTGGCATCATTGATTAGTTTTATAGATTTGTCTCGTCCTGCAGAAATTGGGATAACAACTCCTGGAAACAAAACAGTATTTCGTAAAGGTAAAATGGGCAAAGAATCGGGTAATTCTTCGTTATTCATTTCCTCCTCATCTTCTGGAGTTAATAATGGAATTAATTCGGCTTCAGAATCAAATTCTTGAAGTGACAGATTGTCAATGGTAAGTATTTTATGATTTGACATAGTAGTATTTAAGTCTTTTTGTCATTAATTTATTAATTCGGAACGCAAATATAAGGTATCACAACAATATTTCGAGCTAATATCGAGGTATAAATACACTATTATATTGAGGTATAAAATAAGGCAATCTTTATGCCAAAATAAATCTCATTCCTATTTATCTTTAAGTATTTTCTATCTGAAGCCAAAAAATACCGAATTAAGACATATTAAAAAATTAAAATTTAATGCTGTAAATAAGCGGTAAAAACCACTCCATCCATTATAATCGGAAGCGTTTTTAAAATAGATACTGAATTTATCCCCTAAAAATCAATGCATAAAAAAACCCAAAATTAATTTTGGGTTTTCAATTTAGCTTTTAAAATATTATTTAATGATATATGATTTAAGTTCTGTAAAAGTTCCATTATTATCGGCCTTAATTAAACCTATATTCTTAGCAATCCAATATTCAGAAATAACTTCAGAAGTTGATTGCCCAGTAATAGAAGCAACTTGGGTAAATCTAAATTTAATAACATCTTTAAAAGTTACCCCATTTAAAATTACAGAAGCTCCTTTTTCTAAAATTTTCCCTGTATAATTTACGTTGGTAACAATACTTGGGAAATTAGGAATATTATAACTTGTTGTATGTGTATATTTACCAGTCCATGTTTGGTTAACATCCAAATAATCCTTAAAAAAAAGAAATTCATATCCAGTGACCTTACCTGTAAATCCTTGTAAATCAATATTTATATCTCCTAACTTTAAATAATAATCACCTTGGTTTTTCTTAATCCAAGAAGATACTTCTCCAGTAAGCGAAGCTCCAACTCCAGCCATTTGGTCAAACTTGTAATACTTTGCTCCACCCATTTCATCAGAACCTATTATTTTCATAGTACTTTCTTCCCCCTCTTGAGTAAAAACCCAACTATTACCTACAGTAGTTGGCCAATAGTCGCCAGTTGAAATTCCGCCAGTTACCTCATCATTAGAAGAGTCACTACTGCAAGAAAAAAAAGAAAAGCTTATAAAAAGCGATAACAATAATAAATTAGTAATTTTTTTCATATTTTTTTTTATAATTTTATAAGACAAAAATAGTATTTAATTTATTACTCCCAATATTAAATTGTAAAAAACAAATGACATATTTCAATCTTTCGTAAATTAAAATCACAAACTGTAACAAACCAAAATATTCAATGTCTTTATATAAAATCATAAAAACTATTTGAGCTTAAGCAATCAAAATATCGAAGATTTAGTTTTACTCTGCAAACAGAATAATCAGAAAGCACAATTTGAGATTTATAATCGCTATTGCAAGGCGATGTATAATGTGGCCTATCGAATTGTGAAAGACGAACATTTTGCCGAAGATGTAATGCAAGAAGGTTTTTTGAAGGCATTTACCAAAATAAATGATTTCAAACAAGAAGTTGCCTTTGGTGCTTGGTTGAAACGAATTATAGTGAATTACAGCATTGATTTTTATAAAAAAAACAATCAATTTAAAAGTGAAGATTTTGAAAAAACACTTTACAAACTAGAAGAAACTGAAAAAGAAATAGATGAAAGCTTTGACTTTAATGATTTAAAAGTCAAACAAATTCTAGAAACGATTCAATCCTTAAAATATAGTTATTCAATGATTTTAAACTTATTTTATATTGAGGGTTACGATCAAGAAGAAATAAGCGAAATATTAAAAATTAGTTATTCCAACTGTAGAACAACTTTAAGTAGAGCTAAAGAAAGCTTACGAAAAAAATTAAATGAAATATGAAAATGAAAAATGAAAATGAAAAATTAGATCAGTTATTTGAAAAATACGAAGACCAATGGGATGTTTATGACATCAATCCCAAACATTCGGAACGATTTTCAAAAAAACTAGTTTTAAAAAAACAAAAAAAGAATTACACCTTCATTTACGCAATAGCTGCTTCTTTGGTTGTTATGCTAGGTGTTTCAGTTTTATACCAAAATAATGAAAAACCAAAGGAGCTTAAATTTGCCTCAATAGAAACAAAACAAACCGACTCTATTTTTACTGTTTTAATTCAAAATGAATTAAGAAAAATCAAAGAAAAAAAATCAACTGAGAATGAAAAAATAATCAGTGATGCCTTAAAACAAATGAAATCGCTAGATAGCGATTATGAAAAAATCAAGCATGAATTGGAAATCAACGGCGAAAGTAAGCCAATTATTTTTGCTATGATTAGCAACTTACAAACCCGAATTTCATTTTTGCAAAGTGTCTTGCAACATATTGAAGAATCAGAAAAACTCAAAAAATTAAACGATGAAAAAACAATATAACCTACTCCTACTTATATTATTGATACCTTTTATTGGATTTTCAAATGATGATTTCACCTATTCCAAACAAAAAACGATTAGTAAAGCATACATTGTTAATAGTGATGCAGGAATTAATATAGACAACTCTTATGGATCCATTTTTGTTACAACATGGAATGAAGATAAAATTGAAATAGAAGTACTTATAAAAGTAAGTGGCGATAACGAAAAATGGGTGAATCAAAAACTTGAAGGAATCAATGTAGATTTTTTAGGTTTAAAAAATATGGTTACCGCCAAAACGGTTTTTGAACATACCGCCTCAAACAATAATGGCCGAAATAATAACTTTGAAATCAATTATACCATTAAAATACCAAAAAATGGCAGTGTAAAACTGAATAATAAATACGGAAATATAAGCACTACGGATCTTTATTCATTAACAGCCATTACTTGCAAATATGGAAAAATTAATTTAGGAAAATTAAATGGAAGTAATAATGATATTGAAATTGGTTATTGCTCAAAATCGACTATTGATTTTTTAAAATCGGGAACTATTACATCAAAATATTCTGGAATAAAAGTAGATGAAGTTTCAAAACTAAATTTATTCTCAGATTATTCAGAAGTGGAGATCATAAATGCAAATGATATAAAATACAATAGTAAATATGGTAGTTTAAAACTCCAAAATGTAAACTCATTAGATGGAAATGGAGGTTATTTGACTATAGACATTGGAACCTTATCCAATCAATTAAAGCTAAATACAAAATACAGTTCTATTTCTATTGACGCGATACAAGCCAAAGCAAATACTATTTCTATTGTATCTGGATATAGTGGAATATCGATAGGTTTTCAACCCAATTATTTCTTTGATTTTGATGTTTCTGTTCGATATGCTGATTTTAAATACGATTCAAATGAAATGGAAGTTAGTTCCAAAGAGGAAACCAATTATACTAAAAGAGTAAGTGGTTATTATAAGAAAAAAGGAGTAAATAAAGTTTCAATTTCATCTGATTATGGCAATGTAAAACTTTATAAAAATCAATAGCAACTTCAATAGCAATAGCAATTTGAATTTTAAAAAAGTTTCAAGTATCAATCTATAATTTAAATCAATCAAATATGAAAAATTCAATTCAAATCATCGTTTTAAGTGCTTTGTTCATTACAACGATGGCAAATGCACAATGGTCTTCTAATAATAGAATTAAAGGAAATGGTAAAATTATAACCGAAAAAAGAACTACTTTGGGTTATGACGAAATTGATGTTTCTGGTTTCTTTGATGTAAATTTAATTGCTGGAAAAGAAGGAGAAATATCCATTCAGGGAGAAGAAAATTTAATGCAATACATCAAAGTGGAAGTTACAGGAAATGTTTTGAAAATTTATACAGAGAAAAATGTAAACATCAGTTCCAATAAAGAAATTATTTTGACCGTTCCTTTTGAACAGATTAGTTATGTGTCACTTTCAGGTTCGGGTGATATCAAGTCCAAAAGCACTATTGAAAGTTCAAAATTTTCTGCTAAACTATCAGGTTCCGGTGATTTGAATTTGGATGTTAAAACAATTGAATTTGAAGCTAATCTAAGTGGTTCAGGAGATGTTGTTTTAACTGGAAATTCGGATAGTTTTATTTCTAAAATATCTGGTTCAGGCGATGTTGATGCGGTCAATTTAGCTACCAAAAATGCAAATCTTACAATCTCAGGTTCGGGAGATATGAAGGTAAATTGCAGCCAAAGCTTATATGCCAGAGTTTCTGGGTCTGGAGATATTGCTTACAAAGGAAATCCTGAAATAAAAGATACAAAAGTGAGTGGGTCGGGTGAGATATCGAAGATGTAATAAAAAACACTGTAACTAATAGTTTGCAAAAAAAATGCCGCAGATTCATAGATTAAATAAAATCTGCGAATCTGCGGTAATTTTTTATGATTTCTGTCATAAGACTTTTAATCTGTCATTCAATTTTATAGACTTTCAGCCATAATGATTCAGAAATTACTAGGCCTCTTTTTTAGGAACGCGTCTTAATAAAAAGATGCTAATCACGAAAAAGACAGCCAAAATAACAATTGCCATTCTAGGACTTCCAGTGATTTGATCTATAATTCCATAAACGCACATCCCTATTACAATTCCTACTTTTTCTGCTACATCATAAAAACTAAAGAATGAAGTCGTATCATTAGTCTCAGGTAATAATTTTGAATAGGTGGAACGGGACAAAGATTGAATTCCTCCCATTACAAAACCCACAACTGTTGCCATAATATAGAAATGCAATGGTAATGTTATAAAAAAGGCAAGACCACAAAATATTGCCCAAACACTATTAATTGCGATTAAGGTCGGAATATTTCCAAATTTAGCAGAAGCTCTTGAAGTTAAAACAGCTCCAAGAACAGCTACTAATTGTATTAATAAAATGCAAATAATTAATCCAATAGTGCTTTCTTCTTTCGATGACCATTGAATTTCTTGTGCGCCAAAATATGTAGCTACCAGCATAACGGTTTGTACTCCCATACTAGAAACAAAAAAACCTCCCAAATAACGCCTCAACGAAACATTTTCATTTAATAATAACCAAACCTTTTTCAATTCTTTGAATCCATTAAAAACAACCGACTTAGTTAATTTTCGATTGGTATTTTTATTTCCTTTCGGCAAATAATAATAAGAATACTGACTAAATAAAATCCACCAAACTCCTACCATTACAAAAGAATAACGCATGGCCTTCATTGCTGCTTCACCATCTGTTCCGGTAATTCCAAAAAGTTTTGGTTTCATAACCATCGCTAAATTAATGATCAATAAGAGTACACTCCCTATGTAGCCTAATGAATAGCCTTTGGCACTTATTTTGTCTTGTTGTTCCACAAAAGCAATATCTGGCAAATAAGAATTATAAAAAACTAAGCTTCCCCAATATCCTATCAATCCGAAAAAATAAAAAGCAAGCCCTAAATAAATATTTTCGAGATCAAACCAGTACAATCCCATACAGGATAATGAACCTAGATAACAGAAAAACTTCATAAAAGATTTTTTATTCCCAACATAATCGGCAATTCCAGACAATAAAGGTGATATAAAACAAATAACTAAAAACGCAGCAGCAGTAATAAAACTAATTAAAGCAGAGTTTTTTAAATGAAGTCCAAAAACATCAATGTAATGATCACGATCTGAAAACAAAGCTTCATAAAATATTGGAAATATAGCCGATGCAATTGTAAGTGTATAAACCGAATTTGCCCAATCATAAAATGCCCATGCGTTTAATAATTTTTTACTTCCTTTTTGCAATTGCTCCATGTTTTATCTTTTTATCATGCTAAAGTATCCATTTTTAAGAACAATTGCAGTCTTTTATTTTAAATAATTGCATAATTTAATGATTTAAAAACAGTACCATTTAACCATTTTTTTACATCAATTCATTTTATTTCTGTGAAAATTTAAACCTTAAATGCAAAAAAACCATTTCGATTGAAATGGTTTTTGAGTTATTTTTTAAATTGTATCATATGAATATCCGCGACTTAAAACTGGCCACAGATTAAAAAGATTTATACCGTTTTCTTTAATGATACGCTTGAAATCTATGAAAATCAATATAATCAGTAGCGAAAAAAATATATTCAGTAAGCTTTACGGACAGTCATGATGTATTTTATTTATTTAAAAATTACACCAAACTTTGCCGCTGTAGCTTTTGCACCAGGAACCAAAGCTTTTAAATTTGCAATTCTAGAAACATCAGATGGATGCGTACTCAAAAACTCAGGTGGCTTTTGTCCTGATGATTCGGTTGCCATTCTGCTCCAAAAATCGATAGCATCATCTGGATTATAACCTGCAATTGCCATCAATGTAAGTCCAATCTTATCAGCTTCGTTTTCATAACTTCTGCTAAAAGGCAGCATTACTCCTACTTCAGATCCTATCCCATAATATTGTTGCCACATTTGTTGGTTCTCTGCACTTTGATTACCTGTGGCAAGCGAAACGCCAACAGCACCAATACTTTGTAATTGAGCGGTACTCATTCTTTGCGCTCCGTGATTGGCCAATGCATGAGAAACTTCATGACCCATTACTGTTGCGAGCCCAGCATCATTTTTTGTAACAGGAAGTATTCCCGAATAAAAAACAATCTTTCCTCCTGGCATGCACCATGCATTTACTTCTTTATTTTCAACTAGTTTATATTCCCATCTATAATCTTTTAGATACTCCGATTGCCCAATTGAAGTTAAATACTTCTGTGCTGCAACTGCAATTTTCATTCCAACTTCTGTTACTTTGTTGGCTTCAGGAGTCCCTGAAATTACTTTATTCTCCTTTAAAAAGGTGTCATACTGCTGAAAAGAGGAAGGAAACAACTGACTGTTCGATACAAAATTTATATTCTTAGCTCCTGTAACAGGATTAGTCGCACATGACAAAAACAATCCGATGGTGCATACCACAATTATTATATTCTGCTTCTTCATATTTTTTTTTATTAATTTATAAAATTAAAATTTTAGCAGTTTAAATAAATTACAGAATTAAAAAAAAACATATCATTTTTATTGGATTATATACAACAATACCCCTTGTCAAATTCCATTTTGAAATTTTGCAAGGGGCATTTAAAAAAATCAAATTAGTATCTATTAAAATTTAAAGACCAAAACAGAAAGTGGAGGCAAGAGTAATGCAACAGAATAATCTTTTCCGTCATAAGGAATTGATTCTACTTTTAATTTGTTTGCATTTACAACTCCACTGCCACCAAAATCAGTAGAATCACTATTGAATATTTCTACAAGTTTTCCTGTTTTTGGCAGACCTATTCGGTAATTCTCTCGCACAACTTGCGTAAAATTGAGTACCACAATCAAATCATCTTTTGGATTATTTCCTTTTCGAATAAAAGACATCACAGCATTCTCATGATCAGAATAGTTTATCCATTCAAAACCGTCTTGGCTAAATTGTTTTTCATGTAATGCTGGCTGTGATTTGTACAATTCATTAAGTTTGGTAATTAATAATTTAATACCATTATGAAATGGATATTGCAATAAATGCCAATCCAAACTGCTTTCAAAATCCCATTCACTACTTTGACCAAATTCAGATCCCATAAACAATAATTTGGTACCTGGATGTGTAAACATGTAGCCGTAAAGTAAACGCAGATTGGCAAATTTCTGCCACTCATCTCCAGTCATTCTTCCCAGAATAGATTTTTTGCCATACACTACCTCATCATGTGAGAGTGGTAGCATGAAATTCTCGGTATAGGTATACGTCATCGAAAAAGTTAAATCATTTTGATGGTATTTTCTGTACACTGTTTCTTTTTGAAAATATTCTAAAGTATCGTGCATCCAACCCATCATCCATTTCATTCCAAAGCCCAACCCTCCAACAAATGTAGGTCTGGAAACCATCGGAAAGGATGTGCTTTCTTCAGCTATTGTTTGTACTCCTTCATAATTGGCATATACTGCCTCATTAAAATCTTTTAAAAAACTTATAGTGTCCAAGTTTTCTCTTCCGCCATAAATATTTGGTTCCCACTCCCCTTCTTCTCTGGAATAATCAAGATATAACATCGAAGCAACCGCATCTACTCTTAATCCATCAATATGGTAATGATCCAACCAAAAGAGTGCGTTACTAATTAAGAACGAACGAACTTCATTTCGTCCATAATTAAAGACCAAACTTTTCCAATCGGGGTGATAACCTTTTCTACGATCAGGATGCTCAAATAAATTGGAACCATCAAAAAATCCCAAACCATGTGCATCATCAGGAAAATGTGACGGAACCCAATCCAAAATCACTCCAACTCCAGCTTCATGTAATTTATCCACAAGAACCATAAATTCTTGAGGAGTACCAAAACGGGATGTTGGTGCAAAATAGCCCACTAATTGATACCCCCATGATGGATCATATGGATATTCCATCACTGGCATAAACTCTATATGTGTAAAGCCTGTTTCTTTTACATATTGAACCAAATCTTCAGCAAATTCCAAATAAGTCAAGAATCTATTTTCTTCACCATGTCTTTTCCATGAACCCAAATGCACTTCATAAACCGAATATGGTTTATCCAAATCATTATGCTCTTTACGAGTTTTCATCCACTTGCTATCTTTCCATTTATGATCCAAATCCCAAACAACAGAAGCGGTATGAGGTGGCTTTTCGCAATAAAAAGCAAATGGATCCGCTTTTTCGGTTATTAATCCATCGTTATTAGATTGTATTTTATATTTGTAAGTTGTCCCTTGTTCTATACCTGGAATAAAACCTTCCCAAATACCCGATGAATCCCAACGCACTTGCAAATCATGCTCACCTTGTATCCAGAAATTAAAGTCCCCAATTACCGAAACTGTTCTTGCGGATGGTGCCCAAACAGCAAAATAAACTCCTTTTACCCCATCAACTTCAATAAGATGAGCTCCTAATTTTTCGTAAAGTCTAAAATGTTTCCCAGCTTTGAATAAATCAATGTCGAAATCTGTAAAAAGCGAATAGGTTTGTACTTTGTTCATTTTTGTGTTTTATTTTTTGTTGAAATTGTAATCAACTAATTTTTATTTAAAATTCATTATACTGGCAATTCCCGTCAAAGGTATTACGGACCATCTTGGTCTGGAATTTAACTCATAACCCAATTCGTATATGGCTTTTTCCAAAAGACAATATTTCAATAAAAAATCTATTTCTTTTTTATATCCAATATTAAGATTTCCGCCTTGAGCGACTTCTGTATAAGTATTCAGAAAAACGCCGACAAAATATTTGTATAAAATTTCCCCTGCTTTAAAAAGTTCTTCCTGTTCGAATGGGTATTTGTCATTGCTGTTAAAAATGGTAGCATAAATAGAATAATGAAAAGAACGAAACATTCCTGCAACATCTTTCAATGGAGGTTGTTTTACTTTGCGGTCTCGGATGGTACTTTCGGGTTCTCCTTCAAAATCAAGAATAAAAAAATCATCACCGTTCACTAAAACCTGTCCCAAATGATAATCTCCATGAATACGAATGCGTTCTGACTTCATTTGTGTCCAGTCAAAATCAAGAAAAGCTTTTCTGATTTCTTTTTTGTGATCCAAAAATTGATTCGCTAACTCTAAGGCTAAACCATCCAATTTGTGTAAATTGTTTTCTAAAATATTCAAGCGATTTTGAAATTGATAAGTCAATCTGTTTTTCAACCAAACCGAATAATCACCATTATATGTAAGCGGTGTAAATGCAGTCTCGTGAATATCGCTTCCTAAAGCGATGTGCATTTCGGCAGTTCTAGTAGCTAAAGTTTGTATTTTTAGAAATATACTCAAACCTGCCCAATCAATGATTTCATGAGGAACATCATTTAATTTAAGTCTCTTGAATAAATCGATATCTGGAAGTTTGCTGATGGAAATCTTTTTAGCATTCAAATTATCAAAAATCCGATCTACTTCATCTAGCATATATTTCCAAGCATCACCTTGATTAGGAACCAATTCTTGCATCAAACCAAGAGTAATATTCCCCTCAGATGAAACAATACTTATGCTTCCAGTGTAAGCAGGTGAATGCTTAAATTTCATTCTTTCGGTAAGGAAACGACTAATTTCATAATCAGGATTCATACTAATGTAAATTCTTCTAAAAATTTTCAGTACCAAATTGTCATTGTAAACAATGGAAGTATTACTTTGCTCAACACCCATAAAATGGGATGAAATATACTCTTTGATATGCAATGCTTTTCCTTTGTGAAAAGTAACTATCGATTCCTCATTTTTTTTTGAATGGATTATTTTATCAAAAAGCAATTTTCTAAAATCTTCTTGATGCAAAGCATCCACCAGATATCCCTCCTTTTCGTTCATTACAACTGGAGCAATAACCGTATTGGTGTCTAAATCTTCTTCAGACATAAATGACAAAGGCATAAAGTAATGCTGATAAAAAGCTTCTTTAAAATTAACTTCTAATAAAACGCCGTAATAAGTATTCTCATTTGAAGATATTTTAAAAGAATGTACAATTTCAATATACTTAAGGGTACTAGCTTTACCACCGTACCATCTTTTATTGATAATATAATTTTCTAAAATATCGGAGGCAAAAATTTTAATGAAATTTTCATCTTCAAGAGCATCTTCCCATTCGGTGTGAAATACAAATGGGTTTTGATATTCGGCTTCGTTAATTTTATCAACCATTATTTCTGAATTATAAATAGATGAAAAGGCAATTCTGGGGGAAGTTCAACATAATTCCATTCATTATCCCATGAATAGGTATTACCAGTTATCAAATCTGATACTTGAATATTCTGGTTTCCTATTTTTTCTACAGGAATTCGAATCATTGCTTTTCCTGTATTATAAGGATCTAAACTGACAATCATTAAAGTTTCATTTTGCATATCATCATCAAACTTATAATAGGCTAATACCTGATCATTATTAGTATCACAAAAAACAATATTATTGGTTTGTTGCAATGATATTTGCTCTTTTCTAATGGTATTGATTTTTGTAATTAAAACAGTAAGCTTATTTTGAATAGTCCAATCCCATTTGTAATATTCGTATTTTTCTGAATCTAAATATTCTTCTTTACCTGAAGCCATTGGAGCACAAACCATATATTCAAAAACGGGTCCATATATTCCAACATTTGAACTCAAAGTTGCTGCCAAAAAGTATTTTTGCAAATGCACCGATTCATTCCCACTTTGCAAAGCAAAAGGATTAATGTCTGGCGTATTGGGCCAAAAATTGGGTCTGTAAAATTCTTTTTGTTCTGTTTTAGTTAATTCTTCGACATAATCCGTCAATTCTTTTTTAGAATTTCTCCAAGTAAAATAAGTGTACGATTGACTGAAACCCTGCTTTGCCAATTCGTTCATGATTTTTGGGCGTGTAAAGGCTTCCGCCAAAAACAAAACATCTGGATGTTTCTTTTTGATTTCAGCAATTAGCCAACCCCAAAAATAAAAGGGTTTTGTATGTGGATTATCGACTCTGTAGATTTTAATATTGCATTCTTCAATCCAAAATAAAGCAACGTCAAGTAATTCTTTCCAAAGATTTTTCCAATCGGAGCTTTCAAAATAAATAGGCTGTATATCTTGGTATTTTTTTGGAGGATTTTCGGCGTATTGAACCGTACCATCAGGCCTCCATTTGAACCATTGCGGAAAATCTTTAACGTAAGGATGATCTGGAGCAGCTTGCAAAGCATAATCCAAAGCCACTTCGATTCCAAGGTCTTGGGCTTTGCGAACTAAGTCTTTGAAATCTTCAATTGTTCCTAATTCGGGATGTGTTGATTTGTGGCCACCGTGATGAGAACCAATTCCCCATGGAGAACCAACATCACCATATTGGGCGTTTGTTGTATTGTTTTTACCTTTTCTATTTACTTCTCCAATTGGATGAATTGGCGGAAAATAGAGTGTGTCAAATCCCATTTCGGCAACTCGAGGAAGCAATCTTTCGCAATCTTTGAAAGTACCGTGTTTACCATCTTCTTCTGAAGCTGAACGCGGAAAAAATTCATACCAAGTACTGAATAATGCTTTCTTTCGATCTACATATACTTTCAGCTCGCTTGATTTATTCTCTAATAATCGGACTGGGTATTTTTTAAATATTCTTTTGAGTTCTTCAGATTTTGTTTCTTTAACAGCGTTGTCGTATTCAGATTCTGCTGTAAAATAATGAATTAGTCGATTGAGATATTCATTCTCAGAAGAATCAACATTTGCAAGAATAGCTTGAACATACTCTGCACCTTCTAGCAACTCGGATTTTACATATTGATTGTCATTAATTTTACGTTCGGTTCCGTGTTGCCAGTTTAAAGCATAATCTACCCAGCCTTCAACAAAATACGAATAATTGCCTTGTTTTTCGACTTGAAATTCGGCAATCCATTCCTCATTTTGTGTAGGAGTCATTCGAACTTCCTTCCATTTTTTTGAGAATTCATGTTTGAATTTGACACAACATTCCAAAATATCGTGTCCGTCAGAAAAAACGGTCGCAGTTACCACTACTTTTTGACCAACAATTCTTTTTATAGCAAAGCTTCCACCATCTAATTGTGGCAAAACATTCTCGATAATTATACGCGTTTGATTTTGCATTATATAAGTTTAATTGAAATTTAAAAATAGTGATTATTAAATATTTATAAAAATAAAATACAAAAAATACACATATTTTATTAAATTAATCTATAAGTTATTATTTATTGTGAATTGTAATTAAAATAACTTCAATCAATCATTTTCCTATAGCAAAATGCTTTAAAAAGGAATATGTTTTCTATTAAAACTATTTGATTTACATCACCTCTTTTAAAAAACAGACGGCAACTACTTATTTTTACACAAAAAAACTACTCCATTTGAGAAAAGTATCAAATTTCGAACTCTTGTTTAAAAATAAATAATTGCCGTTTACTTTGCATTTAAAATTTTAAAAGCTACTGTGTGTTTATTTAATTATAAAATTATCCGGAATTAAAGCTCCTTTTCGGATAACAATAATACCTTCTTTTATACAATACAATTCGCTTGATACATCTTCCAAATGTTTACCTCCTTCAATATGAACATCATTTCCAATTCTGCTATTTTTGTCAACAATTGCATTGTGAATGAAACACCTTTCTCCTATACCTATCAATGGTTTATTGCTTTTTATATCTTCATTTATATCATTAATATTTTGATAAAAATCATTACCCATTACATACGAATGCTGTATTATAGTACCCTCACCTATCCTAGCTCTATTACCAATTACCGATTTGGTAATCTCTTTAGCATGAATGATACAACCTTCAGAAATTAATGATCGCTCAACCATTGTTTTCTGAAACTTCGATGGAGAAAGTAATCGTGGTCTTGTATAAATTTTATTGTCGTTATCGAATAAATTAAATTGCGGAATATCATCTGTTAAACCAATATTGGCTTCAAAAAAGGAATCAATATTTCCAATATCTGTCCAATATCCTTCATACTGATAACTCAATAATTTTTTGTTTCCTACCGCTTGAGGAATAATTTCCTTACCAAAATCCTTAGTATCTGGATTAGACATTAATTCGATTAATAATTTTCTATTGAATATATAAATACCCATAGACGCCAAATAATGCTTTCCTTGGCTTTTCATTTCTTCACTAACTTCCGATTTCCAATCTGGCAATAATTCCTTTGCTGGTTTTTCAATAAAAGATTCTATACAACTTTCGGAATTGGTTTTTAAAATCCCAAATTCAGGAGCGTCTTTATCGTTTACAGGTAAAGTAGCGATAGAAATATCAGCTTCTGCAGCAATATGGGCCTCTAACATTTCATTAAAATCCATTTGATACAATTGATCTCCCGAAAGTATTAAGGCATAATCAAATTCGTGATTCAAAAAATGTGGCATACATTGCCTTACAGCATCTGCGGTACCTTGAAACCAAGTAGGATTGTCAGGTGTTTGTTCTGCAGCCAATATATCTACAAAGTTTTGACTAAAAATACTAAAATTATAAGTATTCTTTATGTGTGCATTCAAGGAGGCCGAATTAAACTGGGTCAATACAAACATTTTAAAAATATCTGAATTCATACAATTTGAAATTGGTATATCAACCAATCTATACTTTCCAGCTATCGGAACAGCAGGTTTTGAACGACTTGCAGTAAGAGGATACAATCTTGAACCTTGCCCACCTCCTAAAATAATAGCGATAACACTTTTCTTTTTAATTCTCATTTCGTTTATTGATAATTAAGTTATATAATTCAATGTATTCCTGAGCTACATTTTCCCAAGAATGGTTAGTTTTCATTCCTTTTAATCTTAATTTAGTTATTCTAGTTTTATCTTGATATAATTCTAATGCTCTTTTAATGGATGTACAAATATCTTGAACCGATGCTTGTTCAAAACAAATACCATTCCCAGAGTCTTCAAAATCAATAACAGTATCTTTTAAACCTCCTGTTCTCCTTACAATTGGTATTGTTCCGTATCGTAAGGAATACAACTGAATCAAACCGCAAGGCTCCAATCTCGAAGGCATCACTATAAAATCTGAACCTGCATATGTTTTATGTGCTAATTCTTCGTCATAACCAATAAAAGCATTAAAACTCCCTTTGTAATCAATTGCTAATTGAGTTAATTGATCTTCAATTGTTGAAATTCCGGAACCTAAAATAAGAATATTCAATTCATTATTGTTATCATTCAATGCTGACATTGAAGCTTCTGGCAACAAATCTGCCCCCTTTTCGTTATACAAACGACCAATAAAACAAAAAAGAGGTTTTGATGAATCTAAATTAAATTGAGTGCATAATTTCTCTTTGTTTTCTTGTTTTCCTTTTTCTTGTGTTTCTAATGAATAATTTACATCAATCATCGGGTCTGTGTTTGGATTCCAAACAGTGGTGTCAATTCCATTAAGAATTCCTTTGGATTTGGATCGAACCATTTGAAATAAAGATTCAAGCCCAAAAGCAGAATAATTAATTTCATTAAGATAACTTGGCGAAACTGTAGTTACTGCATCGGCGCATTTTATTGCTGCAGCCAAAGAATTAATACAATTTCCCCATTCTAATTGATGAACATGAATCAAATCAAATTCTGGCAAATAATATAGGTTATCAAATCCAAATTGTCCTTGATACAAACCATTATGAATGGTTATCAAAGTTGGTACATTTATTAATTTTTCATATTTCTTGCAATAAGACATCATAAATGGGACCAATCCCGTGTGATGATCGTGGCAATGAATCACATCTGGGATAGAGTTTCTTCCTATAATCCAATCAAGTGTTGCAATTTGAAATGCTAAAAACCGTTCAATATCATCTTTATAACTATATATATTTGGTCTATCAAATAACTCTGGAATTTCTATTAAATACAATTCAAACCCCAATTTATCATTAACTTCTTTAAAAACTGAAAAAGGGAAATTAAAATTACCCAATATTACAGTACTCCAATGAACACATTCAAAGTCATTTTTTTTTTTTAAAATTGTATCATAACTTGGTATTACAACACGCACTTGGTGTTCAATACCATTTTGAAATTTTGGCAATGCTCCAATCACATCTGCCAAACCACCTACTTTTGCAACAGGATAACATTCTGCACCAATATGAAATATTTCCATTTATATAATTTTTCCTTAAATATATAAAATTTTTTGTAAGTATTATTAGTATGTAATATTCGAAATTTAAATTGATACTTTGAATAAAATATAATTAAATTAACTTTAATTTTACTGTACTTTTATGTTTTTTAAATTTAGCTAAAAAAAATTAATTTATAAGATACTTATACAGTTTTATCAATATGACAAAAAACACTGCAAATCACCTAAAACCATTGAAAATTCCTAGATTTTTAGTGGTTACAAGTCATTTTTTCGCTTATTTGTCTCCCAAATTGGCTACGCTATTCGCTTCTAAGTTGTTTGTTACCCCAATAAAACATAAAATTCCAAAAAGAGAATTGGAGATGGATTTTAAAAGTCTTCAAAAATTAATACTAATTCCTAAAATAAACAAAAAGATCAATATATATGAATATGGAATAAGCGATAAAAAAGCATTACTAGTACACGGTTGGTCAGGGAGAGGAACGCAATTGTGTAAAATTGCAGAAGAATTATTAAAATCAGGCTATTCTACTATTAGTTTTGATGCCCCAGCACATGGAAAATCTCCTGGGAATTCAACAATAATGATTGATTTTATTGCTTCTATTATTGAAATTGACAAGCTATACGGGCCATTTGACATTGCAATTGGTCATTCTTTAGGAGGTATGTCAGTTTTAAATGCTATAAAAGAAGGATTGAAAGTGAGAACATCAATTATAATAGGAAGCGGCGATATTGTGCAAGATATATTAGATGATTTTATTGCTAAATTGGAATTAAAACCTGATTTCAGTCAACTATTACGTATTCATTTTGAAAAAAAGTATAAAGAAAAAATGGATGACTATAGCGCATTTAAAGCCGCTTCAGAAACTTTAATCCCTACTTTGGTCATACATGATGAAGACGACCCTGAGGTACCTGTAAAAGCAGGATTACATATTTATGACCATCTTAAAAATGGAGAATTAATGCTAACAAAAGGATTAGGCCATAGAAAAATACTTGCAGACCATAAAGTGATTGAAAAAATAATTAATTTTATAAAAAACTAGAAACATGAACTTCCCTTTTGTAAAAACAGAAAAAGAATGGCAAGAAGAACTTGGATCGGAGCGATATAGAATTCTACGCCAAAAAGGTACTGAATATCCACATACAGGTAAATACAATCTTCATTATGAAGCCGGAACTTATTGCTGTGGAGGGTGTGGAGAACCTTTGTTTGAAAGTAATTCAAAGTTTGATGCTCATTGCGGATGGCCATCATTTGATGAGTCTATACCCGGAAAGGTAGAATATATTGTTGACAACACTCACGGAATGAAACGAACCGAAATTATTTGTGCCAATTGTGGAGGCCATTTGGGACATGTTTTTGAAGATGGCCCAACAAAAACAGGGCAACGGTATTGTGTCAATTCTTTGTCGGTTGATTTTAAAGAAAAATAACTACTTTATCAGAAAACTAAATTTTAAACATAAAAAAAGCTTTACAAAATATATAAAGCTTTTTTTATGTTTTAAAATGAATGTATTAAAAAGCAACATTCCATCTTGGTAATTTACCATTTTCATCTAAGAAATTTTGTAAAATTTGACCTTCAACTGATGTCGGAATCCCTTTTACATCTGTATTAAAAGTTTCAAACCAAAGTACTTCTAATCTGTCGATATTTTCTTTTTTCATTTGTGCAGGCCAAGAATATTTTCTTCCTGTTTTTGCAAATTGATGACCGTTTACAATTTTGTCATGTAAGCCACCATTTTTGCTTTTCAAAGTTCCGTCATTTTGAACAGTTCCTGTAGAAGCTACCATGATTAATTCTTTTGCATCATTTGCAATAGCGTAAACAACAAAAACTCCGCTTCCAGCTTCTGATGCATTACAAACTTCTTCTAAACTATCATCCTGTGTAAATGTAAAATTTCCTTTTACTGTAAACTTTTCTAATTCTTTGTTCATATTTTTTTTTAATTTGCCACTAAGGCACTAAGGCACAAAGTGATTGTTTATAATTACTTATTTTATCCGAAAAGATAAATTAAGAAAAGCTCCATCTCGTTTATTAAACTAGACGGAGCTTTTAGAATTTTAATTTAAAATACTGAATATTAACCCAATACTTCTTTTACTTTCTTTCCTATTTCTGCTGGAGAATCGACAACGTGAATTCCACATTCTCTCATAATTTGTTTTTTAGCTTCAGCTGTATCGTCAGAACCACCAACAATAGCACCTGCGTGTCCCATTGTACGTCCAGCTGGAGCTGTAACTCCTGCAATAAAACCTACAACTGGTTTACGATTACCATCAGCTTTGATCCATTTAGCAGCATCAGCTTCCAATTGACCACCAATTTCACCTATCATTACGATACATTCTGTTTCTGGATCATTCATCAATAATTCAACAGCTTCTTTGGTAGTTGTTCCAATAATTGGATCTCCACCAATACCAATAGCAGTTGTAATCCCTAATCCTTGTTTTACAACTTGGTCAGCAGCTTCATAAGTTAAAGTTCCAGATTTTGAAACGATTCCAACAGTTCCTTTTTTGAAAACAAAACCTGGCATAATACCAACTTTAGCTTCTCCTGGAGTAATAACACCTGGACAGTTAGGGCCAATTAATCTAGCATTTCTTTCTTTAACGTAGCTATTTGCCTTAATCATATCTGCAACTGGAATCCCTTCGGTAATTGCAATGATTACTTTTATTCCAGCATCTGCAGCTTCCATAATGGCATCAGCAGCAAAAGCGGGTGGAACAAATATGATAGTTGTATCGGCTCCAGCTTGTTCAACTGCATCTTTTACAGTATTAAAAACCGGAAGATCCAAATGTGTAGTTCCACCTTTTCCTGGAGTAACTCCTCCAACAACATTTGTACCATATTCAATCATTTGAGAAGCATGGAAAGTTCCTTCGCTTCCTGTAAAACCTTGAACAATTATTTTTGAATCTTTATTAACTAAAACACTCATGATATATTTTTTATGTAGTTTTTAAAATTGTGTGGCAAAAGTAAGGCTTTTGCAATTATTTATTCCTTTTTTTTAAATAAAAATCATTACAATATTTGACTCATTTGAAACCCCTTGAATAATTTATTGTCTTTTATTTCCCAAATAATCATTATATGCGCTAAAAACATTTCTTCTCTTGGATTTTCAATCGTTTTTACATATTGAGTAAAGCGAACCGAAACCATTTTGTCTTCTTCCAAAATATGAGTAATTCTGACTTTAGTTCGAACATAAGCTCTACTAATTTCGGAAGTTATATTCATCATTTCATCATAATTCATTTGGACAAAACCTTTACTACTATGCCAATCCAATGTAAAATCAGGATGTAAATACTCCTTCATAATCTCAGTGTTAATGAAGGCATCTGATTTATAAAAACTTTTTACGATTTCTTTTGCAGACATATTATTTTATTTTTTTTAAAATTTCAGGAATTTTTTTAATATTAGCAAGCTGTTTCAGTTTTTCTCTGGATTCTTCTATTGGCGTTCCAAAATAACTTTTCCCGCCTTCAACAGATTTGGTAACTCCTGTTTGTCCTAAAATTACTGCTTTGGCACCAATCGTAATTCCGCTAGTTGTTCCTACCTGTCCCCAAATAGTAACTTCGTCTTCTATAATTACACATCCAGCAATGCCGGTTTGAGATGCAATTAAGCAATTCTTACCAATAACAGTATCATGTCCAACATGCACTTGATTGTCTATTTTGGTCCCTTCACCAATAGTAGTATCTCCAGTTACTCCTTTGTCAATAGTACAAAGAGCACCAATCCCTACATTATCTTTTATGACAACTCTCCCGCCAGAAATCAATTGATCATAACCGTCTGGTCGCTTTTTGTAATAAAAAGCATCCGCACCAAGAATTGAACCTGCATGAATTATTACATTATTTCCAATTACAGTATAATCATAAATGGAGACATTGGAATGAATTAAGCAGTTCTCCCCTATTTCAACATGATTTCCAATAAAGGAATTTGGCTGTATTATTGTCCCTTTTCCAATTTTGGCAGAAGCTGAAACGGAAACATTGGAGTACTGAAAAGGTTTAAAATGATTGGTTAAAGTATTAAAATCTCTAAAGGGATCCTCTGAAATCAAAAGTGCTTTTCCTTCTGGACAATCTACTTTCTTGTTTATTAATACAACAGTAGCAGCTGAGTTTAAAGCTTTGTCATAATATTTGGGATGATCTACAAATACAATATCACCTGGTTCTACAACATGAATTTCATTCATACCATAAACTGGAAAATTGGAATCACCTATAAACTCACAATGAAGTAAATTGGCTATTTGTTGTAAAGTCTGTGTTTTGGGAAATTTCATTTTTGAAAGAGGTTATAAGTTTAAAGTTTAAAAGTTTAGATTAAAAAACTAAACTTTTAAACTTACAAACCATAGAACTATGCTTTAACACGTTCCATATAAGAACCTGACGTAGTATCAATTTTGATTTTATCTCCTTCATTAATAAATAAAGGAACATTTACAGTAGCTCCAGTTTCAACAGTGGCTGATTTAGTAGCATTTGTAGCTGTGTTTCCTTTTATACCTGGTTCGGCATAAGTAACTTCAAGGATTACAGAAGCTGGCATATCTACAGAAAGAGGCAAATCTGTCTCGGTATTAATACTTACCATAACATTTTCTCCTTCTTTCAACAAATCTGGTGAGTCAAGAATATTTTTGTTTAAAGAAATTTGTTCGAATGTCTCAACATTCATAAAGTGAAATAAATCTCCTTCTGGATATAAAAATTGAAATTTGTGATTTTCGACTCTTACTTCTTCAATTTTATGTCCAGCAGAAAAAGTATTATCTAATACTTTACCATTGCTCAAACTTCTTAATTTGGTTCTTACAAACGCAGGCCCTTTCCCTGGTTTTACGTGAAGAAATTCAATGATTTTATAAATATCATTGTTGTATTTTATGCACAATCCGTTTTTAATATCTGATGTAGATGCCATTGTAATTTATTTTAGATTTAAGAATTTAGATTTTAAAAAGACCCATTTCTTGTTATTTATTATATAATGTTTGTTGTAAATTATGATGAAAACTTGAAATTTTAATTTTAAAATTAATAGTTCCCTGAATATCCTTTCATTACTCCTCTAGATGAATTTCGAATAAAATCTAATATTTCATCGCGTTCTGGAGTTGCTTCCATTTCGGCTTCAATGATATCCATTGCTTGCGAAGTGTTGTAGTTTTTTTGATATAATATTCTATATATTTCTTGAATTTCTCTTATTTTTTCGGTTGTAAAACCTCTTCTTCTTAATCCAACAGAATTAATTCCCACATAAGATAATGGTTCTTTTGCTGCTTTAGTAAAGGGCGGTACATCTTTTCGAACCAAAGAACCTCCAGAAACCATTGCGTGATCACCAATATGAATAAACTGATGTATTGCTGCTAACCCTCCTATAACTGCATACTTCCCAACAATTACGTGTCCTGCTAGCGCTACACCATTTACAATTATTGCATTGTCACCAATATGACAATCATGGGCAATATGCGCAGTAGCCATAACTAAACAGTTGTTTCCCAACGTAGTTTGACCAGAAGCTATAGTACCTCTGTTTATAGTAACACATTCACGAATAGTACAATTATCACCTATTATTGCCAAAGAATCCTCTCCGCCAAACTTCAAGTCCTGGGGAACAGCCGATATTACTGCTCCTGGAAAAATATTACAATTCTTTCCAATTCGCGCACCTTCCATAATCGTAACATTAGACCCTATCCAAGTTCCATCTCCAATAACAACATTATTATGAATGGTAGTAAAAGGCTCTATTACAACATTTTTGGCGATTTTCGCACCTGGATGAACATAAGCTAACGGTTGATTCATCTGCTTTTTTTTAAATTAATATTATATCGATGCATATCCATTGTTTTTAATGGACCATCTTGTATTTATTGTTTTCTTGCAATTTGTGCCATTAATTCGGCTTGAGCAACCAATCTTCCATTGGCATAGGCATTGGCTTGCATGTGACAAATTCCTCTTCTTATTGGAGTAATTAAGTCACACTTGAAAATAAGCGTATCTCCAGGCAATACTTTTTGTTTGAATTTAACATTATCAATTTTCATGAAGAATGTCAAATAATTTTCTGGGTCAGGAACAGTACTCAGAACAAGAATACCTCCAGTTTGCGCCATTGCTTCTACAATTAAAACCCCGGGCATCACTGGAGCGTCTGGAAAATGTCCAACAAAGAAATTCTCGTTCATTGTTACATTTTTCATTCCGACAACATGACTATCGGACATTTCGATAATTCTATCAATCAATAAAAATGGTGGTCTATGTGGCAGCACCGCCATAATTTTATGAATATCCATTAAAGGTTCAAGGTTCAAATCATAAGTTGGAACATAATTTCTTTGCTCATTTTTTATAATTTTAGCCATTTTCTTGGCAAATTGTGTATTTACAAAATGACCTGGTTTGTTGGCTATAATCTTTCCTTGAATTTTGGTTCCAATTAAAGCTAAATCTCCAATTACATCCAGCAATTTATGTCTAGCTGCTTCATTTGGAAAATGCAAAGTAAGATTGTCTAAAATTCCATTTGGTTTAACGGTAATTTCGTCTTTTCCAAATGCTTTCTTTAAACTTTCCATAGTAGAATCAGAAATATCTTTATCTACATATACTATAGCATTGTTTAAATCTCCTCCTTTAATTAATCCATTTTCTAAAAGCGATTCTAATTCATGCAAAAAACTAAACGTTCTTGCATTTGAAATTTCAGCCTTAAACTCAGATATACTTTTCATTGTAGCATTTTGAGTTCCTAAAATTTTAGTCCCAAAATCTACCATTGTTGTTACACTGTAATGATCACTAGGCATCACCATAATTTCGCTTCCAGATGCTTCATCTGTAAATGAAATTACTTCCTTTACAACATATACATTTCTATTTAATTCTTGCTCAACGATTCCTGCTTCATCTATTGCTTCAATAAAATATTTGGAAGAACCATCCATAATTGGCAATTCAGAAGCATCTAACTCGATAATAATATTATCAAGATCGCATCCCATTAAAGCAGCTAATACATGCTCCGGAGTTTGAATTTTGACACCTAGTTTTTCTAAATTTGTGCCTCTTTGTGTATTGACAACATAATTAGCGTCAGCCTCAATAACAGGTTGTCCTTCTAGGTCTACACGAACAAATGTAAATCCGTTATTAACAGGAGCAGGTTTAAAAGTCATTTTAACTTCTTTTCCTGTGTGTAATCCAACCCCAGTAAGTGAAACTTCTGTTTTGATGGTCTTCTGTTTAACCATTGTTTCCATTTTTTTGGTTTAAAATTTGTTTTTTTAACTCTTCTATCTCTTTTACCAATTTTGGCAAATTCTTAAAATGAACATACGATTTACTATAATCCGAATATCCAAAAGTTGGACTTCCTTGTAGAATTTCATTGTCTTTTATACTTCTTCCTACTCCAGATTGAGCCTGAATTCGAACATTATTCCCTATTGTCAAATGACCAACAATGCCTACTTGACCTCCAATCATACAGTTCTCACCTATTTTGGTAGAACCTGCTATTCCTGATTGAGCTGCAATTACAGTATTTTTTCCTATTTCTACATTGTGAGCAATCTGAATTAGGTTATCAATTTTAGCTCCATTTCTGATTACTGTTGATCCTAATGTTGCTCTGTCAATGGTAGAATTTGCTCCTATGTCAACATTGTCTTCAATAATTACATTTCCAATTTGAGGTATTTTGTTGTAAGTACCATCTTCGTTTGGAGCATAACCAAACCCATCTGCACCGATAACTGTACCAGAATGAATGGTGCAATTGTTACCAATAATGGTTTCAGAATATATTTTAGCGCCTGCAAAAATAACAACATTATTACCAATAGTTACGTTGTCTCCAACAAAACTACCTGGGTATATTTTTACATTATCCCCCAAAACTACATTATCTCCAACATAACTAAAGCTTCCTAAATACAAATTTTCACCATATTTAGCACTTTCAGATATTACAGAAGGCTGTTCAATACCATTTTTATTTAATTTAACTTGATTGTAAAATTCTAATAATTTAGAAAAAGCTTTATAAGCATCTGCAACCTTTATTAGTGTAGTAGATATTGGTGATTCGGGAACAAAACTATCATTAACAATTGTAACCGAAGCTTTTGTTGTATATATAAAGTTAATATACTTAGGATTAGACAAAAAAGTAAGTGAACCTTCAGATCCTTCTTCTATCTTAGATAAACGAGAAACTTCAATATTGGGATCACCAACAATTTCTCCTTCAAGTATGGTTGCTATTTGTTCTGCTGTAAATTTCATTTAATTGAATTGTATTCTTAAAAATTATAAAATTGAACATACGGCTTGTTGTTCTCCCTTTATAAAATAAAAATAGATTGGCTTATTTAATTGCGACAAAAATATAAAAAATAGGTTTTAAATGTTAATTTTAAAGCAGTTGTTTTGGAAAACAAATATAATACTTCGTTACTAACTTTGATAATGATTTCAAATTCAGCTGGTCAGAGGCTTCTACAACATCTTCAATTGTCTTATCTTTATTCAAAATTCTTATGGGTTCTGCAACTTTACTATACGCTTGACTCTTTATTTTTCCTTTGAATATAAAATAACTAGATTCTGCTAGTGAAATTTTATTTTGAATAGAAAATCGTTCTTTAAGCACTTGTATCTCTTCCAAGGAAACTTTATCATTCGTTAATTTTATTTTCAACAAATCTCTGTTTATGATCATTTTACTTAATGAGGAAAGTATAAAATCATCTTGACTTTCCCAGGCTTTCAAGGCACTTATAATATCAAAATCATCTAATTTGGCGAACAAATTCAATGTTTTTTGGTCAAAAGTTTCAATAGTCACCTTATTTTGCATAAAAAACAATAACGGTTTACTACAGGGCAAAATCACTCCTCTTTCGGTCAATTCTTTGGCACGTTTTAAAACTTTGGTTAATATCAATTCGGCTACCAAGCTAGTTTTATGCAAATACACCTGCCAGTACATTAATCGTCTTGACATTAGAAATTTTTCGACTGAATAAATACCTTTTTCTTCGATAACCAAAACATCATCTACAACATTCATCATTTGTATCAATCGTTCTGAATTGACATTTCCTTCAGAAACACCCGAATAAAAACTGTCTCGTTTTAAATAATCCATTCGATCCATATCCAACTGACTCGATATCAACTGAAGCATAAACTTGCGGTGATATTCTCCTTTAAAAACTTGAATGGCAAGACTTAATTGACCTTTAAACTCAACATTGAGTTGATTCATTAACAATAAAGAAATTTCTTCATGATGCACATCTTCAACAATACTGCTTTCCATAGCGTGCGAGAATGGTCCATGCCCAATATCGTGAAGCAATATGGCAATATATAAAGCATTTTCTTCTTCAGAACTTATGATTACTTCTTTAAAACGTAAAACCTCTACTGCTTTTTGCATTAAATGCATACAGCCTAGCGCGTGGTGAAATCGAGTATGATTTGCTCCTGGATATACTAAATATGACAAACCCATTTGAGAAATCCGCCTTAAACGCTGAAAATAAGGATGCTGTACTAAATCGTAAATTAATTCATTTGGAATAGTAATAAATCCGTAAATGGGATCATTGAATATTTTTAATTTATTTATTTGAGACACTATTTTTTGTATTTAAGTTAACAAATATAACTAAAATTGTAATCAATCGTTTAGCAGATTCTAAGTTGATGATTAGGGCGAGACCTTTTTATCGCAAGGGGGCTACTTAACATACCGCATAGTCGCCCCCTTACAATAAACAGGTCGGGCTATTTGGGCTACTTCGGTAGCTTCCGTCTATCCCTCTCGCAAAACAACATCAATCAATGATTATAATTTTAGAAATAGCAATTTTTAATTAATAGGTTTGAATTAAATTCATAAATTGAAAAGTACTATAGTCTAATACTATTGATTCAAATTACCTGAAAATTTGGTTCAATAGCATTATTTAAAAAATAAAAAAATTCAACTTCGTTTTAAAGCCTATTTTTATTATTTTTACAAGATTACTTTAAAACAAACTATGAATACAATCGCAGAACATATAGCCGATTTTCTAAAAGTATACCCGCCATTTGACAACTTGACTTTTCAAGAATTATCTGTGATTGCATCAAATATTCAGGTATTGAATCTCGAAAAAAACAGCACTTTATTTCAAATAAATGATAAATTACATGATTGCTTTTATGTAGTTGCTTCTGGTGTTATACATTTGTCTGTCATTTCAGATGCCGAAGAAACCTTATTGAACAAATGCCATGAAGGCGATGTATTTGGATTACGTCCTTTTTTCGCCAAAAATAATTACATGATGACTGCTAAGGCTCGTGAAGAAAGCATTATATATGGCATACCTATAAGTACATTCAGACCTTTTGTAGCAAATAACCCGGATGTTTTAAATTTCTTGTTAGAAAGTTTTGCTACCAATACATGGAATCCAAAGGATAAAGAAAATCTACGAGGTAAATTATCCTCTGATAATGTCTATTTTGTGGATCAAAAATCTGAAATGCAATATTTTCAATCGCTTACTTATAATAGATCACCTCTTACTGCAACTACTTCAGAAATAGCCAAAGACGTTGCTTTTCGTATGTCCGAAAACTTTTCTACTAGTGTTGTAATTTGTGAAAATCATTTACCTATCGGAATAGTTACACACACCGATATGTGTTCCAAAATTGCAACTGGTCAATTTCCACTTACCGTAACAATGAAAGCAATTATGTCTTCTCCTGTAGTTACAGTTGTTGAAAATGTTTCTTTGGCAGAAGCACAACTTATAATGCTAAAAAACAATGTTACACATTTGTGCGTAACTTTGGACGGAACAGACAAATCGGCCGTAAAAGGGGTGATTTCCGAACATGATTTAATTATTGCTCAAGCTAATAATCCTGGAGTTTTAATAAAAGAAATAAAAAGAGCTTCAAATGCTAAAGAATTAAAACATCTTCGAGAAAGATTATCCGAACTAATTCAGAATTCAATTCACAAAAATATCCCGCTTTCCAATATCAACAATATTGCAAGCGAAATTAATTCAGCTATATTGAAACGATCGGTAGAACTAGGAATTTTGGAGTTAGGCTCTCCTCCTGCTCGGTTTTCTTGGATAAGTATTGGAAGTCAAGCCAGAAAAGAACAACTACTACTCACTGATCAAGATAGTTTATTAATATTTGAAGATGTTGTTTCTGACAAATATAGAGATGTTAGAGATTACTTCTTGAGGTTAAGCAAAAAAACAACACTAATTCTGGAAAAAGTTGGATATGAATTGTGTCCAAACGGTCATATGGCAAGCAACATGTTGTGGTGTAAATCATTGACAGACTGGACAAAACAATATGACAATTGGATGAATACTCCAGGTGAAAACAGCAATGATCTTAGTAGTATTTTCTTTGACCTAGAACTCGTTTTTGGAGAAAAAAAGATTTTCGAAGCTCTGGAAAATGTCATTACAAAAAACCTAGAACACAACAATTTGTTTTTTGATTACCTAGGCAATGATGCTTTAAGAAAAAATGCACCTCTAACGTTCTTTAAGAAATTTGCACTCGAAGAAGACGAACCTAATAAAGATAAGTTTGATATAAAAACCAAAGCATTAATGCCACTTATTGATGGCGCCAGATTATTTGCTTTGCACTTCAATATAAAAGGTTTAAACAACACTTACTTACGTTTTAAACAATTAGCAATTATTGATTCCAAAAATTCTGATATTTATTTAAATTGTGCAGAAGCATTTTTAACTTTATCAAAAGTTAGAGTGAATGAAGGCTTAAAAAATGAAAATTCAGGACAGTACATCAATATTAGCGAACTAACCAAATTAGACAA
This sequence comes from Flavobacterium rarum (SeqCode), assembly GCF_965234445.1. Taxonomy (GTDB): domain Bacteria; phylum Bacteroidota; class Bacteroidia; order Flavobacteriales; family Flavobacteriaceae; genus Flavobacterium; species Flavobacterium rarum. The sequence continues at coordinate 261,713 of NZ_OZ248502.1, forward strand.
AGAAAAACTAAAGAATGCCTTAGCCCCAATGAAAGATCTAGAAGAATTAATTAAAAGTAATTTCAAACTAACTCAATTTTCATAATGATGCTCGATTGGCTAAAAAACATAAATAAAGAACACCCTGATTTTTGGAAAACTTACCTTGAGAAGTTCGAACATAAATCAAAACGCTTCGTTGTCTTTACTACAGAAACTTCAGGTTTAAATCCAGACAAAGATGTTATTTTATCTATTGGTTCTTTTGCTATAGTAAATAATAGCATTCAAATTGGAGATAGTTTTGAATCTATTTTATTACAATATAAATATTTTCATGACAATGGTTTATCCAATGAATTCATTTTGGAAAGTAAAATGAAGAAACTAAGTGAACCCGAAGCAATACAAGCTTTTATCGATTATATCGGAAACGCAATTTTAATTGGGCATCATGTAGATTTTGACGTAGATATGATTAACAGTGCATTGGTTAGATTGGATTGTGGAAGATTAAAAAATGAAGCTTTAGATATCGATGTTATGTATAGAAAACTAATGGATATAAATGACAAACAGTTTTCTTTAGATGAATTATCTGATATTTTTAAACTACCTAAAAACATCCGAAACTCTCCAGCCGAAGAAGCTTATACCATAGCCCTTTTATTTTTAAAATTAAAAACGAGATTGGGTATTAAATAATATCATATCCTATTATAATGTTATAATTCTTTGAAAAATACCATGATGGGTTATAGAAACCGGAATTTTTTCTTTGGTTTTAGATTCAAAAAGAAAAGGTACTCCCTTTTCTTTTTGAATATTTTCGACAGTTTCCAAAGATTTTATATTATCAAATAAAGCAAATTTAGAAACTGCAATAGTATATACAAAGTCATCTTCAATTTGAGTTTTAGTATAAAAAATAAAATCATCAATACGTACTGTTCCGGTACTTAAATCTTCAAAATCACACTCAATCCTCAAAGGAAAAAAACCGCTAATACCTGTTTTACGATTGTAAATTTTATATGCAGATTCTTTCCTACTCCATAGATTCCAAACCATACATTCTGGGTTGAAATCATTAAGAATCAAAGCTTGTTCCTGCAAAGTAAAAATTTTATTCAAAAATCCTTTTCGTCTCCAATTACTTTCTTTCTGAGCCAAATCCAGATCTACAATATCATTCCCAATCATTTTTTCGCCAATTCAGTATCTATTATTTCAATTGCTGTTTTTACATTGACCATTTTTTCCATCGACTCATTATCAATAATGATATCGAACTTTTCTTCAATATCCAAAATCACATCAACAAGATTTGCTGAATTAATTTTCAAATCATTTATAAAAGTGGTTTCCTCAGTAAGAGAATCAAAAGCTTCCTGATCTTGAATATAAGGCTTCATTATATTCTTTAAATGCTCTAATGCTGTTTCCTTATCCATAAAATTATATTTATTTATTATTATTTATCACAAAACCTAGATATTAATTTTTAAATTTTTTAAAAACCACACATCCATTTACATCTCCAAATCCAAAACTAGCTTTCAAAACAACATTCAAATCCTTTTCAATTAATTCATTCGAAATCCTAGAAGAATCTATTATTGAAGTAATCTCAGGATGTAAATCTTCACAATTTATATTGGGAAAGACAAAACCTTGATGCAATTGCAAAACGCTTGCAACACTTTCAATGCTTCCAGAAGCCGACAAACAATGCCCCACAGTTGACTTCAATGAATTGATGTATGGAAAATCAATACCAACTCTATCGAGTGCTAAACTCCAATTAGAAATTTCCAAACTGTCTTTTGATGTAGCAGTAAGATGACCGTTGATTGCATCAACATCTTGAGCCATAATACCTGCATTTGCAATAGCATTTTTAATACATTTTTGAACTGCCATAGGATTAGGAGCTGTTAAAGATCCCAAACCTCTTTGACCTCCCGAATTTAAAGCTCCTCCTGCTACTTCTGCATATATTCTAGCGCCACGTTTTAATGCAGACTCCAAATCTTCTAGTAATAAAGCTCCGGCACCACTTCCAGGAACAAAACCTGAAGCGCTAGCAGACATAGGTCTTGAACCAGTTTCAGGTGAATCATTATGTTTAAACGTACAAACTCTCATTGCGTCAAAACCACCCCAAATGTATGGCCCAGAATCACTTGTACTTCCTGCTAAAATTCGTTTGGCTTGTCCTGATTGAATTCGATCATAAGCCATAATAATACTTTCAGTCCCAGTAGTACATGCTGAAGAATTAGTGGAAACTTGATTCCCCAAACCTAATTTCCCAGCCAAATAGGCACTTACACCACTATTCATCGTTTGAATAACAGAAGTACTACCTAGATTCCGTGTTTTGAAATCATCTATCTTATAAATACTTTCTCTGAATTTTTCAATCCCAGAAGTACCGCTTCCAAAAATAGTACCACTATCCCAATCGGGTTCATCCATTATATTCAAAGACAAACCAGCATTTTTCCAAGCATCAATACCTGCGATAACTCCGTATAAAATCCCAGATGAATTAAAATTTCTAAGCTCCAATTCTGTAAAATAGTTTAAAGCTAATTCGGTCGTAACATTTGGTAATCCCGCAATTTGACAAGAAAACTTCAAACGTTCCAATTCCTCTATATGTTTTATTCCAGAAATTCCCTTTTTTACAGCATGTTGAAACGCATCAAGTCCAACACCATTTGGAGCGACTACACCTAAACCTGTTATAACAACTCTTTTTTTCAATTTCAATAGCAATTTCAATAGCAATTTTCAACAAAACAAATTGAATCATTGCCACTATTTTATATTATTACAATTTTCCTTTGTATTCTTCACACCAACATTCCTGCAATTGTACCACTACAAACTAATTCTCCTTTTTCATTTTGCATACTCACTTTGCATTTTAATTTTCCAAACCTGAAATATATTTTCTCTGAGAATACAGTAACTTTTTCATTCGGATAAACAGGTTTTAAAAAATCAATAGATGTTGATGTTAAAGCTATTAAAGTATTTGAATTCAGTTTTTCATTTAATAAAAAAACACCCAAACAAACAAGTCCAATTTGCGCCATAACTTCTATTAAGATTACTCCTGGTGTAACTGGTTTGGCTTTAAAATGACCTTTATAAAAATCTAATTTTTCATTGAACGTAAACTCTCCTTCAACTCCTTCTTCATCAATTTTTAGAATTTTATCCACAAACAAAAACGGTTTATCATAAGGTAATTTCGAAAGTATATCTATTTTTTCCATCGACTTTATTAAACCATTATAGTTAAAATTGCAGCAATACTCTTTGAGCCGAAAATCCTGGTCCAAAACTCAACATCAAACCCTTTGAGCCCTTTTCTGGTTTTTTATCCATAAATTGCTCTAAAACATACAATACGGTAGCACTTGACATGTTCCCGTAAAGTTTTAATATCTCTTTGGTATCATTAATGTTTTTTCCATAAGATGAAAACAAATCTTCTACCAATTGTACAATCTTTTTGCCGCCTGGATGAAAAATCAAATGATCAATATCAGAAATATTTAAACCGTTTTTTTTCAAAAATGGATGAATAATATCTTCAAAATGAAAAGAAATTGTCTCAGGAACTTCTACATCCAAAACCATTTGCAAACCTGAATTTGTAAGCTTAAATCCCATCATATCAATTTTATTATAAAAATGATACATTTCTTCTGCTAAAACCTCAGGGCCTTCTTCGTCTTCTATCGACGAAAGTAAAACACAAGCTGCTCCATCTCCAAAAATAGCAGCACTAACAACATTTGCCATTGAATAATCATCCAATTGAAAAGTAGCCGTAGGACTTTCAACAGCAATAACAGCAGCTCTTTTTCCGGGATTGGCTTTTAGAAAGTTCTTAGCATAAATAATACCCGAAATTCCAGCGGCACATCCCATCTCCGTAACAGGCAACCTAACAATATCCTGCCTCAATTTCAAACTATTAATCAAATACGCATCTAGCGATGGAATCATAATTCCAGTGCAACTTACTGTTATAATATAATCCAGATCCGTTGGTAACCATTGTGCTTTTTTTAAGGCTTTTTCTAAGACTTTTTCTCCTAAATCGATTACTTCCCTGACATAAATATCATTTTTAGCTTCAAAAGAACTGCTTTCAAAAACTTCAATCGGATCCATTATAGAATATCTCTTATCAACAGCTGCACCTTCAAAAATTTTCTTTACTTTTCGAATAAAACGCTCTTCCTGCCCTACTAACCAAACATCCAAAAATGGAAGAATCTCTTCTGTTGTCCTAAAAAACTTAGGCAATTGCTTGGCAACACATTTTATTTTTACACTCATTTTATTCTTTAGCTATTATATTTTAATCAATTTTGATTACTATTATCTACTATCCATTGGTACCGAAAAGCCCACTTCCATTCAATACAGTATTTTTTAAACTCTAACTTTTCTGAAAAAGCAACCAATTCCTCTTTTTTAAACCCTCTTAAAATAGAAGTTAAACCATCTTCTCTTGACATATTATTCAATCCAAAAACAAAACATAATGCTTGAAACAAACGATAGGCTATAAGACTTCTTTGCAAATCGTTAATAACAAAACCAATTTTTGAATTATTCTTAAAAACAGTCAAAAGCGTAACTATTTCATCGTTTTTAAAATGATGTAAAGTCAAAGTACAAAGTACTATATCATATTTTAAATCATTAAATGATTCACTAAATATGTCTTCACATTTATAACTGATATTTGGATAATTTTCAGACAAATCACTTGCGTAATTTATTGTGTAACTATTAGCGTCAATCCCTATTAAAACCAAATTAAAATTATGCTGCAAACCAAATTCGGCTAATTTTCGCAACATATCACCATTACCACAACCTACATCTACAATAGTTATTGGACTTGAATTTGTTTTTTTTTGAAGCAATTGCTTAACACCCTTCAAAGTCAATTGATTCCCTCCTAAAAGCTGATTTATACTTGCAATTTTATCCAACGCGTCCTTCAACTCTTCACCCTCCAATGAAAAATCATCCATTATTTCAGGTTCATCTGTTCTATACTGTGTATTTATGAGCACTAATTTTATTTTTTTAAATTAAAATTACTATTGCTAAAAAAAAAGCATTAATCAATAGCAATTAACTTACCATGTGTTTGCTTAATAATAATTGGTATTAAAAATGGAAATTTAATCATTATTTTCATCAAAAACTTGTAAAATTTTTGTTTTTGGAGGATAAATGTTAAAATACGTCCCGTTTTTATTCTATTCTCAAAATTACCTTTCCATTCCTGAATATACCTTTTCTCTAATTCTTCACGTGATTTTATTTTATTTTGACAAAATTCACCAACCAATTCAGAAACTATTTTAGCACTGTGAATTGCCATTGCCATTCCATTTCCACACAATGGATGGATCAATCCAGCGGTATCACCGATCATTAAAATATGATTTTCTATTGTTTCTTTTTTACCAAATGAAATCTGACTAATCGATAATGGAGCCTCAAAAAGAATTTTACTCGTTTCAAAAATCAATTTCAGATGCGGATTCTTCATTACAATATGTCTTTGGTAATCCTCTATATTTTTAAATCTTTTAAAAGACTCATAACTTGCCAAATAACAAATATTTATAGTATCATCCTCTACTTTTGAAACCCCACAATAACCACCTTCAAAATTATGTAAACCAACCAAATCATTTGGAAATTCTCCCGAATAATGAGCTTTTACTGCTAACCAATGTGATTTTTTTTGAACAAATGACCGTTTTAATTTTTGATCAATATTGGATCGTTTACCGAAAGCGCCAATTACAATCGAAGAGGAGAAAGTCCCACTTTTAAAAGTTGAAATTGTAAAACTATCTTTTTTAAAAACAACATCATCTACACTATCTTGAATGATTTCACATCCATTTTCGATGGCTTTCTTACCTAAAAAAGCGTCTAATGCATATCGACTAACACCAAACCCACCAAGAGGCAGATCACAATAAACAATTGTTCCATCTGCAGTTGAAAACTCTAGTTTCGATATATGAGTTGGATTTAATTCGGATATTTTTATCGAAAGCCAATCCAAATAAGGAAGTATTTCATTTGAAACGTATTCTCCGCAAACTTTATGTTTTGGATATTCATTTTTTTCGATCAAAATAACTTTTAAGCCAATCTTAGACAAATGTATGGCAGCTATTAGTCCAGCCAACCCGCCACCAATTATTATAATCTTTATAGAAACATCCATAGAAAAGTCATTTTTAAAACAATTAGCCATTAATACATGGTGAAAATACACAAATGATTTTTGAAAATAGAATTGAAGTGATAATTTCACAAGAAAATAACAACCCTAAAAAAATTAAAAATTTGGAACTTGTTTTTTGATTTTTCAAGCCTTATATTTGCTTTCGAATAAAAAAACCTATGGAACAATTTGTAGTATCGGCACGTAAATACCGCCCACAAACATTTAAAGATGTGGTGGGACAAAAATCGATTACAAACACGTTACTGAACGCCATAGAAAACAATCATTTAGCTTCCGCGCTATTATTTACAGGACCTCGAGGTGTTGGAAAAACTACCTGCGCTCGAATATTGGCCCGAAAAATCAATCAGCCGGGTTATGATGATCCGAACGAAGATTTTGCATTTAACGTATTTGAACTTGATGCTGCTTCGAACAATTCCGTAGATGATATTCGAAATTTAATTGATCAAGTTCGTATTCCTCCCCAAACAGGGCAATATAAAGTATATATTATTGATGAGGTCCACATGTTGTCTTCAGCAGCTTTTAATGCTTTTTTGAAAACATTGGAAGAACCGCCAAAACACGCCATTTTTATTTTAGCGACAACGGAAAAACACAAGATCATCCCAACTATATTATCACGATGTCAAATATTTGATTTCAAAAGAATTACAGTAAAAGACGCCAAAGATCATCTTGCTGATGTCGCTACTAGTCAAGGTGTCGTTTTTGAAGATGATGCTTTGCATATTATTGCTCAAAAGGCAGATGGAGCCATGCGTGATGCTTTGTCTATTTTTGATCGAGTAGTTTCTTTCTGCGGAAATAATTTAACTCGTCAGGATGTAACTGAAAATTTAAACGTTTTAGACTACGAAACTTACATCAACATCACCGATTTAATTCTGGAGAATAAAATACCAGACTTATTGATGGCTTTTAATGATATACTTGCTAAAGGTTTTGATAGCCATCATTTTGTATCAGGATTGGCAACTCATTTTAGAGACTTATTGGTCAGCAAAACGCCTTCTACCCTTGTACTACTTGAAGTTGGTGAGCAAGCACAAAAAATGTACGGAGTTCAAGCACAAAAATGCAATCAAGATTTTTTATTAAAAGGAATAGAAATTGCCAATGATTGCGACTTGAAATACAAAGCCAGCCAGAATCAACGACTGCTAGTCGAACTTTGTTTGATGCAACTTGCCTCTATCACTTATGATGGAGAAAAAAAAAAGTTGAACAATTTATAATTCCACCTACCTATTTTAGAAAAGCACCAGATTATTCAATTGCCGAAGTTACAAAGGAGAAACCTCAGGCTTTCATTGATAATAAAGTAAACACCGAAACTGCTTCAAAATTTGAACTATCTGATACTATTTCAAACTCTGAAATCGCTAAACCAGTTGTTACATCTATAGAAAAATCAACTGCTGCAAATATTTCAAATGAAAATCCACAAAGTAATGAACCAAAAATTCCTGCATTATCACTTTCTAGCATAAGAGCAAAAAAGGCTTTACAAGAAAACCTAAAAGGATTTGTAAAAGAAACAACTCATTTGCCTACAGAATCTTTTACTGAAACAGATATGCTTTTGCAATGGACCAAATATGCACAACGCTTGGGTAGCAAAGGGTATAAAATCATGGAATCTTTGCTTTTAATCAATGACCCAAAATTATCAGGTACGGACATTACTTTTGAACTTCCAAACGAAGGGTCTAAGCTTGATTTTGAAAGTGAATTGATTGGACTTTTAGGACATATGAGAAGTCATTTACACAATCACGATATTACAATTTCTGTTAATGTAAACGAGAGTATAGAAATAAGAAGAAGTTTTACTGATCAAGACAGATACAACAGACTACTGGAAATAAATCCAAATATTGAATTATTGAGAACTACTTTTGGTTTGGATTTAGATGCTTAAATTTAATGTTTTTAGAAGTAAATATTTTCTATCGTATAATGATGTTTTTATATCAATTGATTACAAATTTTAACCGTATTTTTAAATTTTACAACTAATTTTAATAAAAACTAAAAATGGAAAATAAACTAGCTAATCCTGCCCCTTTAGGCCTTCTCGGTTTTGGAATGACCACAATTTTACTAAACCTCCACAACATGGGTTTTTTCCCAGTCAGTGCTGTAATCATTTCGATGGGAGCTTTTTATGGTGGATTAGCACAAATTATTGCAGGAATATTATCTTTTAAAAACGGAAAAACATTTGCAGGAACTGCTTTTACCTCCTATGGTTTTTTCTGGATCACTTTAGTCGGAATTTGGCTTTTACCAAATACAGGATTCGAAATGGCCGGAGCAACACCAGCCCCGTTTTTTGGATGTTATTTAACTATTTGGGGGATTTTTACTGCCTTTATGTGGTGGGGAACTTGGGGTGGTAGTAAAGTACAACAATTTGTTTTTCTCTCATTGACCATTTTATTTTTCCTTTTGGCAGTATCAAAATTCACTGGAAGCGAAACCATTTTAGTAATAGCAGGAGGCCTTGGCATAATTTGCGGAAGTAGTGCTTTTTATTTGGCAATGGCAGAACTTTTAGAAGAAGTAAAAAACAAAAGAGTATTACCTTATTAATATTCAATTCTTCAATATCATACAAAAGGCTCCAAAAATCATTCTTTTGGAGCCTTTTTCAACTCAACTTTTAGTTTTATTTAACATATTTTATTTGGGCGAGTCCCTACGTAAAAACTTCGGGTCGCGCTGTCCGTTCCCGCTTTTTTTGACCCCTTAAAAAAAAGGTGTCAAAAAAGAGCTCCACTTCCATCACTTTCGCAAAAAGATGTTTTTATTAGAATCTGAAAATTAAAACGAATCAATATCTAAAAACCAATTTAATTCTTTATTGTACCACAGTTGCCCTTTTGAAACTTGCAAAGGACAGTCAAAATTATTGGTGTATAATGATCCTGTTCCTAGTCCTTGAGGCATCGAATTGTTAAACAAAAAAGTCCATTGCGAAATAGCATTCAATCCGATATTACTCTCCAAAGCAGAGGTTATCCACCAACCAATATTATACTTTTCAGCCAAAGAAATCCACTCTTGGGTACCGCGGAATCCACCCACAAAACTAGGCTTTAAAATGATATATTTCGGCCTAATTTTGATTAATAATTCTTCTTTTTCAGCAACAGAAAATACACCAATCAGCTCTTCATCCAAAGCAATAGGAAAAGGGGTGGCTTTACACAGCTCTGCCATACTGTCAGTATTGTTTTTCTGAATAGGTTGCTCTATACTATGTAGCACAAATTCAGACAGTTGATTCAATTTACATAAAGCTTCATTTAAATCAAAAGCGCCATTGGCATCAACTCTTATTTCGACTTGTTCTGGGGTAAAATGTTGCCGAATATAACGCAATAATTGCAGTTCTTTATCAAAATCTATAGCTCCTATTTTGAGTTTTACACATCGAAAACCATCGGCTAATTTCTCCTCGATTTGTTGCTTCATAAAAATGGCTGAACCCATCCATACCAACCCATTGATGGTAATCGATTTTGTACCATTTGTGAAGTCTGATGGAAAGAGTAAAAAAGGAGTTTCACTAGCCAAAGACAGGAACGCCATTTCAACTCCAAACTGTATGGATGGAAACTCAATTAAAGCTTCCCAAAGTTGATCTTTACCAAGATGAATATTAGCACACGTCCATTGCAATTTTTCTTCATAATCGGGACGATCGTCACTACTCAATCCTCTCAAAATGCCACACTCCCCAATTCCTTTTTTATCGTCTTGCTCCAAAACAATAAACCAGGTTTCTTTTTCGGTCATCACTCCTCGAGAAGTTCCAGATGGGCGTTTGAAATTTAAAATGTATTTTTGATAGGTTGCTAGCATATTTTATAGATCAATAAGAAATGATTAATTCAAGACAAAAACTATTTTAAAAAAAAAGAAGGTATTTATTATTCCTGCAAAGTATTTTTCGAAACCTTGTTGTTATCACATAAGTTTCAATTCATACCTACAAGGTTAAAAAAAACCTTGCAGGATAAGCACAAACAGAGAATTACCCACCGAAAACTAAAAACCACAAACTGACTATTCTTTAATCAACTTCAATACTCTCTCAAAATCTTCATTCTGAATTCCTACTTTCTGAAAAGCCTTGAAATCCAGCTCGGTTTTTTGAACCCAACTCAAACTATCAGTAACGTTTTGATTTTGGTATTTCTTGTAGATTTTTTTTGCCTCTTTGTAATTGTCATTTAATAAATAGGCATGCGCCAAATTCAATTGTAACAATAACTCTGTACTATCTAGTTTTTCGCCGTCTTGAAGATACTTTAATGCTTTTCCGTATTGCTTGGTCAACAAATAACAGCTTCCTATTGCATTATAATCTAAAACCGTAGCTTTACCATCGTTTACAATTACCACTAATTTCACAATTGCATCTCCATATTTGGCTTTTTTCATCAAAAGTAATGCTTGGTTACGTAAATCAGCATAAATTGCACTAGAAGTGCTGGTTTCGCCAAAACAACTGTTTCCTGAATCTTTAAAAGCTTTGGATCGCTCTACAGTCAATAACTTTTGAAACTCCTGATACCTGTACTTCGTTTGAATTTTATCCAAAACGCATACGCAAAAATCATCCGAATTTGTCATTTTTTGTGCAAAATTGGATGTTTTGCATTGCTCAATAATATATTTTCGATTATCCAGACTCCAGCCTCGGCTTAATTTATTATCTACCCAAGGCACAACTTCCAAAATAATTTTTTGCTTCATGATCCAGTTCTTGCTTTCAAAACCAAACCATAAGGCTGTTCCGTTTCCATTCAAACAAGTCGATTTTTCAACAGAAAGCCGTTTGGCATCTTTACTGACTGGTTCGTCCTGAACCAAACAGGATTCCATTTTTTTTCCTGAATCTTTGTATTCTAAAGCCAATTTATCGGATGAAAAAATAGCGTAGGTACATTTATCGTCACCAGAGATTTTAGACAAAACAAAAACTGCTCCAGCTGAACCCTGACTGATTCCGGTAGGATCGGGAATTGTTTTTAGAACCGAAACCAAACTGCTGGCCAATTGCTGATTTTCGTCCAAAAGGGTGATTCTATAGACAATTTCGGTGGTTCCGAGCGGTAAATCTTCGGTTTTAATGACAATACGGTCTCTAGCAGAAACACTAATTTCTTTGGTTGTCGATCTGTCTTTATCCCAATAACCGTCTTGTTGAGAGAAAGTGTTAATGGTGAATTGAAGTGCAATCAATAACAGAAAATATTTTTTTTTCATTATAAAAATATTGGTCTTTCTTTAAAATAAAAGATATTAAATAACGGAATGTCTTAGCCCTGATGGGAACGACATCCTTTTGTGCCGGTCCCAATAGCTATCGGGAGGCACAAAAGATATAGTGGACAGTAGGAAATTGCTCCGAATTATAATTCGATAAAACTTCCGATTTCGAGCAACATTAAGTCTTTTCCTTTGTCGAAGAATTTTTTGATAGCTTGCTCATGATTGATTTTGATGTAACCAAATGTATCGTAATGAATACCAAGAATTTTATCGCAAGCTACAAAATCGGAGGCTATTATGGCGTCCTCAATATCCATTGTGAAGTTATCACCAATTGGCAAAATTGCTAAGTCAAGTTTGGTTCGCATCGGAATTAGTTTCATATCCATTGTAAGTGCGGTGTCACCAGCAATGTAAATGTTTTTATGTTCGCCCTCGATTACAAAACCGCCTGGATTCCCTCCATACGTCCCGTCAGGGAAAGAGCTCGAGTGAATGGCGCTAACATATTTTAGTTTTCCAAAATCGAAATTCCAGCTTCCGCCGTGATTCATTGGGTGTGTTTGAAATCCTTTTTTACCATAATAACCAGCAATTTCAGCATTCGAAACAATCACCGCATTGGTTCTTGACGCAATGTATTCGACATCGAGAATATGATCGCCGTGAGCGTGTGTCAACAGAATAAAATCGGCTTTCAGATCGTTGATGTTAATATGCGATGCCTTTGGATTGGCCGAAATATAAGGATCTACAAGAATGTTTTTACCACTAACTTCGATTCCCAAAGAGGCGTGGCCGTAGAATGTTATTTTCATTTTAGTATCAGTTTAAAATATTAGAAAATATTACTTTATTTGATTTTGAATTTGCTATTGACATTGCCATTGATTTTTGAAATCAATTATCGTCCTCCTAAGAAAACATTAACAAAAATATCCGAAATCAAAGAAATCATGCATAGCGATAATAATATCGAAAGTAAAAAAGTACTCAAGGCTACTTTCTTTAATTCAGGATCCAATAATTTCGGATCTTGATTTTTGGACACAGTAATTAAATGTTTAGTTAAAGGAATGTATGCCAATAAAAATAAATATTGATCAAAACGAAAATCACTTAATATAGCAAAAGCAACTACCGAAATCATAGCTGAAATAATTAGGGAATAATGGTATTTTTTGGCTTTTTCGGCACCCATTTTTACCACAACGGTATTCTTACCTGATTTGGCATCTGATGCTTGGTCACGCATATTGTTCAAATTCAACACACCGACACTCAATAATCCAATTGCAGTAGCTGGCAAAATAAGTATTAAATCCAATTGTTTTGAATATAAAAAGTTAACCCCCAAAGTACTCACTAAACCAAAGAATACAAAAACAAAAATATCTCCATACCCCTTATATCCATATGCCGAATTGCCTACGGTATAACGAATTGCAGCAATTATAGCCATAATTCCTAAAGCAAAAAAGAATAAGGAATACATAAGATTTGTTTCTCCAAAAGCAACAAAAATCAAGAAAATTGCCGAAAACAAGGTTAGAATCGATGTGATTACCAAAGCACGTTTCATTGCTTGAGGTGTTATCACACCACTTTGTATGGCTCGTTTTGGTCCTACTCTATCGTCATTGTCGGTTCCTTTTATACCATCGCCGTAATCATTGGCGAAATTCGAAAGTACCTGTAAACCTAAAGTCGTCAATAACGCAAAAGCAAATATTTCCCAGTTAAAAACATCTGTTGGCGTTAATACATTTTCAGTAGGGTTTGCTAATGCATACATACTACCTACGATTATTCCAGAAACAGATAATGGTAATGTTCTTAATCTTGCGGCTTCAATCCAGTGTTTCATTATATTTTTTAATTTGTTTAAAGTTTAAATTGTTTAAAAGTTTAAATAAAAACTTCTAATCTTTATTTTCTATTCTCTAACTACTTTTCGTTACATCCAATTACTATCGGAAGTTTCGATTTCGTAAAGCCAAAGATTGACGTATTGTTTTATTGCTGTAAAATTACCCAATTGAAAACTAATATTCCCTCCTGCGGTATGTAAAGTTAAAGAACCAATATTGATATTTTTATGCCAAAATAGTTGTGAAGTTGTAATCGCTTGAATTTTACTGGGTATAATAATTTTATTTGTAACATCCCAAGCGCCGCTTTGCAGAATTATAAAATCCTCATTAATATAAAAACGATTGTTTTTGAATGCAAAAAACTGAATTATACCAACAAAAACGACAAATAACAGTACCAAATAATCAATCATTGGCAATTGCTCTATTATCAAGTCTCTCACAAAAAAGAATCCCAACAACGGTAATCCAATAGTCAAGAAAATAGAAAACCCGAGTTTTCTAAAATTAGGTTTAAGCATTACTCCTTTTTCGGGAATCTTTTGAAACAATAATTTTAATATCGCATCTTTTTCTAGTTTGTCACAACCTGGAATTTCGATAGCGAGTTTATGATCCTCTTTTTCTCCACCTGTTGCTTGTTTAATTTTAAGATGTAAAACGTTCAACTTCTTTTGAAAAAAATTCTGAGTTACACTTGTAATTTGAACCTTTTCGGGTTTTAGAATTGTACTTTTAGTATTCAACAATCCGTATGAAAGAAGCAAAGAACCTTTTTGTCGAGTAATTTTATAATCAAAATAAGTTAAGATTATTTTAACTAAGTTAATAACAATAACAGCCAAAAAGAAAAAGATAAATAGCAATAAAAATGCAGTAGCAACTTGGCTTTTATCCACATAATCTTCGATGTTTTCATCTTGCAAAACGTCTCTTCCTGTAATTTGTTTAATATGATCGAAAATTGTAAAAAAGAAAGCCAGTAATACAAAAAAGCTTTTTACATAATTGGATGTAATGCCCATTTTCAATAAACTCAAAAAACTGATTTTTATAAACGGAGCTTCAGTATCAATAGTTTTTTCAGTTAACATTTCATCTGAAGTACTAATTGAATCATCGAAATTTACAGTTTTTTTATTTTCATTCTCCAATAAACAGGCTTTTAAGTCCAATGCCAATTCATGTGAAATGGCTCTAATATTCCCTTCTTTATTATTGGATCCAGCCGTATCGACAGCCAATTCATAAACGCCAACCAATCTTTGAATTAACGACTGATTGATATTAACTTGTTGAATTTTATAAAGTTGTATCGTTGTTTTTGTTTTGTTGAAAATGCCTTCGGATATAATAAACTCCTCATTTTTTTGATCGATATAAAAAGTGAAGTTCAAATATTTCAAATACGAAACGAAACCAATAATTGTAAAAACAGCAATTGTTCCTACCAATAAATATCCTTTATTAATTTCATCAAATTTAAAAATCCAAATCACTAAAATAGGCCATAAAGCTTTTGCATATCCTTGAAGTGTATAAGCAAACACAACAAAAATCCCTACAATAGATTGTCTTTGGGGTTCATTGAAATCGGCTCCCATTACAATTGTTTTTGAATTTTACCCATCAAAAGTTGTTTGATGTTTTCGGCTTGTTCTTTGGCAATTCCAGGGATTTCTATATCACTTGAAGCACCTCCAGCAGTGAAGATTTGAATTTTGGCTAAACCAAAAAAACGAGAAATTAACCCTTCATGTAAAGCTACATGCTGAACTCTGTTATATGGAATTACCATGGTATTTGTCGCTATCATTCCATGTCGAAACAACACATCGTGGTTTCTAAATGCAAATCCTTTTTTCTTGAAACTTATTCTCGAAAAGAAAAGAACCAAAAATACTAAAACTCCAAAGCCAATACTGAGTTCCAAAATAAAAGGAAAAAGCTCCATATTAAAAAATAACAAAAGTCCAACTCCTGACCCAATAATCAAAAAAAATACAGCTAGGTTTATCAATGTTACTTTCCAATAATCAGGATGCAAAACAGATAATGATACAACTTCAAATTTAGGAAGTTGAGTAGTATCAATAGTTTCGTTTGTGAAGTCTTCCATTTCTTTTTTTCTAACTAAATATAAAATTAGGGTTTCAAATCGCAAAACTTGAAACCCTTAAACTACTTAAAACTCTTAAACTATTTTTTTAAGGCAACCATTTTTTTTCGAAATTTGGTTTGCGTTTTTCAAGGAATGCATTTCTACCCTCTTTAGCTTCTTCGGTCATATAAGCTAATCTTGTTGCTTCACCAGCAAATACTTGTTGCCCCACCATACCATCATCGGTAAGATTCATGGCAAATTTAAGCATTTTTATAGCCATCGGTGATTTTCCAAGAATTTCCTGCGCCCATTCGTAAGCAGTATCTTCCAATTCAGCGTGTGGTATAACGGCATTCACCATTCCCATATCCATTGCTTCCTGAGCAGAATAATTGCGTCCCAAAAAGAAAATTTCTCTTGCTTTTTTTTGCCCTACCATTTTGGCAAGATAAGCAGAGCCGTAACCACCATCAAAACTAGTCACATCGGCATCAGTTTGTTTGAAAATAGCATGTTCTTTACTCGCCAAAGTCATATCACAAACTACATGTAAACTATGTCCACCACCAACAGCCCAACCCGGAACTACCGCAATAACCACTTTGGGCATAAAACGAACTAAGCGTTGCACTTCAAGAATATTCAAACGATGTTGACCGTCATCACCCACATATCCTTGGTGACCACGAGCGTTTTGATCTCCTCCACTACAAAAAGAATACACACCATCTTTTGATGATGGTCCTTCGGCTGAGAGCAAAACTACTCCTATAGAAGTATCTTCTTGTGCATCATAAAAAGCCTGATACAATTCGGATGTTGTTTTGGGTCTAAAAGCATTGCGTACATCAGGTCTGTTAAAAGCAATCCTGGCAACACCATTGCATTTTTTATAGGTTATATCTTCAAATTCTTTGGCAGTTATCCAATCCATTCTTTTTATTATTAATAATTATAGTGTAAAAATAAGGCATTTTTTAAACTTCTAATGTAAAAACTATTTATTAATTGGTACAAAAAGTTTGAGCGTACCACCAGTAAGAAACTAGGTTATTTAATTAACGCTTATTCGCCCAAATTCTAAAATGTTTTCGTTAAGTAAACGTCACATCGATAACTCGCTTCCATCACTCACGCGTGAGTAATAATTATTTATGTGTAATTTACTTACAAAAGTATTTTTAAAAATTTTATTATACACACTTATTAATACATTACCAAAAAAATGGAAAATTCGTTTGAAGCTAAAATTTATTTTTATAACAAAAAAAAATCCTATTCAAATTAATGAATAGGATTCTTTAAAGAAAGGCGACGACATACTCTCCCACATAACTGCAGTACCATCTGCGCAGGCGGGCTTAACTACTCTGTTCGGGATGGGAAGAGGTGAGCCCCGCCGCAATAACCACCTTAAGGTCGTATTGCAATGGGTAATTGACTTTTGTCAATTAACATTACATAATATCTTAACATACTGAGATAAAGAATATAAAAAGCCTTGACTTGCTTTGAGCAAAGTTTAAGGGAGAAAGTTTCTTCCCCCGATTTTCATCGGGGGAAAAGGTGTACATAAGCTTACGGGTTATTAGTACTACTCGACTATGACATTACTGCCTTTACATCTATAGCCTATCAACGTAGTCATCTCCTACGACCCTTAAAAGAAATCTCATCTTGTGGTGGGTTTCGCGCTTATATGCTTTCAGCGCTTATCCCTTCCAAACGTAGCTACTCTGCGATGCTCCTGGCGGAACAACAGATACACTAGAGGTTTGTCCAATTCGGTCCTCTCGTACTAGAATCAGATCCACTCAAATTTCTTGCGCCCACAGTAGATAGAGACCGAACTGTCTCACGACGTTCTGAACCCAGCTCGCGTGCCACTTTAATGGGCGAACAGCCCAACCCTTGGGACCTTCTCCAGCCCCAGGATGTGACGAGCCGACATCGAGGTGCCAAACCCCCCCGTCGATATGAGCTCTTGGGGGAGATCAGCCTGTTATCCCCGGCGTACCTTTTATCCTTTGAGCGATGGCCCTTCCATGCGGAACCACCGGATCACTATGCTCTACTTTCGTACCTGATCGACCTGTATGTCTCTCAGTCAAGCTCCCTTATGCCATTGCACTCTACGCACGGTTACCAAGCGTACTGAGGGAACCTTTAGAAGCCTCCGTTACTCTTTTGGAGGCGACCACCCCAGTCAAACTACCCACCAAGCAATGTCCCCCGCAATCGCGGGGTTAGGCCTCAGATAAACAAAGGGTTGTATTTCAACAATGACTCCACAACGCCTAGCGACGCCACTTCACAGTCTCCAACCTATCCTACACATCATTTATCCAAGGTCAATACTAAGCTATAGTAAAGGTGCACAGGGTCTTTTCGTCCCACTGCGGGTAAACGGCATCTTCACCGTTACTACAATTTCACCGAGCTCATGGCTGAGACAGTGTCCAGATCGTTACACCATTCGTGCAGGTCGGAACTTACCCGACAAGGAATTTCGCTACCTTAGGACCGTTATAGTTACGGCCGCCGTTTACTGGGGCTTCATTTCAATGCTTCCCCGCCGAGGCGGGTGACATCTCCACTTAACCTTCCAGCACCGGGCAGGTGTCAGGCCCTATACTTCATCTTACGATTTTGCAGAGCCCTGTGTTTTTGATAAACAGTCGCCTGGACCTCTTCACTGCGGCCAGCATTGCTGCTGGCGACCCTTCTCCCGAAGTTACGGGTCTATTTTGCCTAATTCCTTAGCCATGAATCTCTCGAGCACCTTAGGATTCTCTCCTCGACTACCTGTGTCGGTTTGCGGTACGGGTACTTATAATCTGAAGTTTAGAGGTTTTTCTTGGAAGCCCTTAGGTGTACTATCTCTTTGTCCGAAGACTCCGAGTACTATCGTATTTCCCCAAGCCGCGTGGATTTGCCTGCGCAGCCTATAGGTAGGTACTTCAACGAACTATTCCGTCAGTTCGCGACACTTTCATCACTCCGTCACCCCATCACAATTATAACTAGTACGGGAATATTAACCCGTTGTCCATCGACTGTCCCTTTCGGGTTCGCCTTAGGTCCCGACTAACCCACAGCTGATTAGCATAGCTGTGGAAACCTTAGTCTTTCGGTGTGCGGGTTTCTCGCCCGCATTATCGTTACTTATGCCTACATTTTCTTTTCTAACCAGTCCAGCATACCTTACGATACACCTTCAACCCTGTTAGAATGCTCCCCTACCACTTGTAATAAATTACAAATCCATAGCTTCGGTAATATGTTTATGCCCGATTATTATCCATGCTCGTCCGCTCGACTAGTGAGCTGTTACGCACTCTTTAAATGAATGGCTGCTTCCAAGCCAACATCCTAGCTGTCTGGGCAGACAAACCTCGTTCTTTCAACTTAACATATATTTGGGGACCTTAGCTGATGGTCTGGGTTCTTTCCCTCTCGGACTTGGACCTTAGCACCCAAGCCCTCACTGTACGGAAACATTATATAGCATTCGGAGTTTGTCAGGAATTGGTAGGCGGTGAAGCCCCCGCATCCAATCAGTAGCTCTACCTCTATATAACTTTCTGCCGTACGCTGCACCTAAATGCATTTCGGGGAGTACGAGCTATTTCCGAGTTTGATTGGCCTTTCACCCCTACCCACAGGTCATCCGAAGACTTTTCAACGTCAACCGGTTCGGACCTCCACACTGTGTTACCAGCGCTTCATCCTGCCCATGGGTAGATCACACGGTTTCGCGTCTAACACTACTGACTAAAGCGCCCTATTCAGACTCGCTTTCGCTACGGATCCGTGGCTTAACCACTTATCCTTGCCAGCAACGTTAACTCGTAGGCTCATTATGCAAAAGGCACGCCGTCACCCCACGAAAGGGCTCCGACCGCTTGTAAGCGTATGGTTTCAGGATCTATTTCACTCCGTTATTCACGGTTCTTTTCACCTTTCCCTCACGGTACTGGTTCACTATCGGTCTCTCAGGAGTATTTAGCCTTAGCGGATGGTCCCGCCAAATTCAGACAGGATTTCTCGTGTCCCGCCCTACTCAGGATACCACTATCTATTACACTTATTACTTATACGAGGCTATCACTCTCTTTGGCTCTACTTTCCAGTAGATTCTAATTCTTTGTGCATAAAATGTCGTGGTCCTACAACCCCAACATTGCCGTAACAACATTGGTTTGGGCTAATCCGCGTTCGCTCGCCACTACTTACGGAATCACTTTTGTTTTCTTCTCCTCCGCCTACTTAGATGTTTCAGTTCAGCGGGTTTGCCCACCTATCGGTGTACTATGTCTTCAACATAGTGGGTTGCCCCATTCAGGTATTTACGGATCATACGATGTGTGCTCGTCCCCGTAACTTTTCGCAGCTTATCACGCCTTTCATCGCCTCTGAGAGCCAAGGCATCCCCCATACGCCCTTATTTTGCTTATTGTACCAATCGTAAAATCAATTACGACCGTTTTGTTTCGTCTTACTAAATAAATAGTAAAACTGCTTTCTACTTTTTATTATTTCTTATCTCAATATGTCAATGAACTTCTTCTTTTTTAGAATAAAGAACATAGAGTTTAGAGAATAGACTTAGTCTATATTCTTTTTTCTATATTCTATCTTCTTAAAGATAGTGGAGAATAACGGAGTCGAACCGTTGACCTCCTGCGTGCAAGGCAGGCGCTCTAGCCAGCTGAGCTAATCCCCCATGTTTTAGTAGGCAGTTATCAGTCGCAGTTTGCAGTTTGTAACGTGCTCACTTCAATGTGATTTCACTCTTCTTCTAAAATTTCCTTTAATCTATATATGAACGTCTTTTGTCTTAATACTTAATTCTAAGTACTTAATACTTTTTTTGTTGTCTCGGACAGACTCGAACTGTCGACCCCTACATTATCAGTGTAGTACTCTAACCAGCTGAGCTACGAGACATCAGTATTGTAGATTTTTGATTTCTGATTTTAGATTCCACTCCCTAGAGCAATCTAAAATCTAAATTCTTAAATCTTAATTTATTTAAATTAACAGCAAGAGTAATATAATCTCATTATTTGTTTCCTCTATTCCTTTTCGTCTTCTTTCTTTAGCGTGTATAAATACTAACACTAAAGCTCTAGAAAGGAGGTGTTCCAGCCGCA